>NZ_JAIQZE010000019.1 GCF_020164595.1 Psychroflexus longus | reverse complement strand
ATATCAGAACAAAGAATAAAAGAAGTAGAAAGATTACTAAATTACAGACCGATTAGAAAGTTTAATTATAATAACCCTATTGAAGAACTAAAAAACAAGTGTGTTGCACTAATGGGTTGAACACAGCATGACTTATATAATATTTAAAAAAACATTTTTCAAAGTCGAAAGTTTAGGGAGTATTTTATCGAATTGACCCAAGCTAGCTGACTTATAAGCCTCTTTCCTTCTGGATGCGTTCGTAAGCGTCTTGAACTTTATTGAATTTTTCCCGAGCCCCTTTTTGATAAGCCTCATCCATATGTTGCAGTTTGTCAGGATGAAATTTCTTAGCCATCGTTCGGTAAGCTTTTTTGACTTCAGTATCGCTAGCTGACTTATCAATTTCTAAGATTTTATAGGCATTATCTGCAGACTTGAAGAACATTGCTTTGATGCTTTCAAAATCTGAATGGGCAACCCGAAGGTTTTGAGAGATATTCAGTAAAACTCTTAACTCTGCTTCAGAAACGTGTCCGTCTGCATTGGAGATATTGAAGAGAAAATGGAGAATTTGCAGTCTTACTTCATAACGAACGCGTGGTCTTAGATATTCACAAATTCTGTCAACAGATACTTCTCGACTTTTAATAACCTCGTTAAACGTTCTAAAAGTAGCGTTAGCCCTTTCCTTACCGTAAGCTTGTACAAAATACATTCTTACATAATCCATTTCCTGCTGAGTAACTTTACCATCTGCTTTGATCACCAAAGAGGATAAAGAAAGTAAATTGAGTTCAAAATCACCTGGAGAAACCTGGTCTTGTTGATCTTGGAATATCTTTCCAAAACCACCAGAGTTTGAAGAAGAGCCTCTAAATATTCTGTCAAGAATAGAACCTATCAAAAAGCCTATAATAGCACCACCGAAACGCATATAAAAAAAGCCAAGAATGGCACCAATCCACTTCAAATCAAATTATTTTAACTGCAAATATAAAAGCATCAAATGGTTTAAGTTGAAATTACTATAGTTTTTAAGAAAGATAAAACGATAGCCAACAGAATTGAAATCATTATGTTAAGAACAAACGAGATAAAAGACATTTTTATACATTTGTATTTATAATTAGTATAAATAAAAAAACGAGATATATGTACCCACCAGAATTAGTAAAACCAATGCAGCAAGAATTAACTGCTGTGGGTTTTGATGAGTTAAAAAGCAAAGCTGATGTTGATGTTGCTTTAGCTAAGGAAGGAACAACATTGGTAGTAGTAAATTCTGTTTGTGGCTGTGCAGCTGCAAACGCAAGACCAGGCGCTATAAAATCACTTCAAAATGCAAAAACACCAACCAACTTAGTTACAGTTTTTGCTGGAGTAGATAAAGAAGCTACAGACGAAGCAAGAGCCAAAATGGTTCCTTTTCCTCCAAGTTCGCCATCGATGGCACTTTTTAAAAATGGAGAATTGGTTCATATGTTAGAAAGACATCACATCGAAGGTAGACCTGCAGAAATGATTGCAGACAACTTGATGGATGCTTATAATGAGCATTGCTAATCGACTTTAAGTCTAAAAAAAGCCGCTTTTACAAAAAAGCGGCTTTTTTATGTTTAAAACTGAAAGTAGTACTGATAGAGAATAAGTAACTTTGGATTAGTAAACTGAACGTTAATTATAACCTACGCATGAAAAAGATTATTTCATATCCGCTTTCTGTTATTTTTTATCTCTTCTTTGGATTAACGCTTGTAATTTTTCATACTATACAATGGTTATCATTCAATATTGCAGGATATCAGGCTCATAAAAAAAGCGTTGATATCTTCAACTTTTTTCTTTTGCGCTGCCTAAATCTTGTAGGTACCAGATTTCAGTACAAAAATAAATTTACTTTCGATAAAAGCAGACCTTACATCATTGTTTCCAATCATCAAAGCATGTTTGATATTCCTCCAATTATTTGGTACATGCGACAATTGCATCCCAAGTTCATTAGTAAAAAAGAATTGTCCAAGGGTATCCCCGGTATTTCTTATAATTTAAGACATGGAGGTTCGGTTCTGATAGACAGGAAAGATGCTGAACAAGCAATTGGGCAGATCAAAAAATTAGGGGAATACATTTCAGAAACCAAGCGAGCAGCGGTGATTTTTCCAGAAGGAACACGAAGTAAAACTGGCGTTCCAAAAGAATTCGCTTACAAAGGACTAAAAACACTTTTTGAAGCTTGTCCAGAAGCTATTGTAGTCCCAGTTTGCGTTAATAACTCCTGGAAACTTCAACGCTATGGTATGTTTCCAATTGGAATCGGTGCTTTCTTAAAACTTGAAGTTTTACAACCCTTAGAAGTAAAGAATTATCAAGCTGCTGAACTTATCGCACATTTACAAAAACAGATTACAGAAAAAGTTCAATTGGATTAATATATGAATCAAGAACAAATTATTTCAAACACCAAGCTTTTTGTAAAAGACACCCTGAAAGATGCAGAAGGTGGTCACGACTGGTTTCACATTTTAAGAGTTTATAACAACGCCAAAAACATTTTATCAAACGAAAATGCCGATAAGTTTGTAGTAGAATTAGCCAGTTTATTACATGACATTGCAGATTCTAAATTTCACGGTGGAGACGAAGAAATAGGTCCTAAGAAAGCAAAGGCTTTTCTGGAAACACAAGCTGTAGTGCCGGAAGTAATAGATCATGTGGTCAAGATCATCAACAACGTGTCATACAAGGGAGGTCATAATCAAACTGATTTTCAATCCATTGAGCTCGATATTGTTCAGGATGCGGACCGGCTAGATGCCATCGGCGCTATAGGAGTTGCAAGAACTTTCAACTTTGGGGGCTTCAAAAACAACCCGATTTATGATCCTAACATTCCTGCAAACCCAAACCAAAGTAAAAAAGAATACAAGAAATCCAACTCACCAACGATCAATCATTTTTATGAAAAGCTTTTATTGCTAAAAGATAAAATGAATACAAAAACTGCAAAAGCAATTGCGACTCAACGGCATGATTTCATGGAGAATTTTCTAGATCAATTTTATAAAGAATGGAATGGCGAGCTCTAGTTTTTATCTGATTGAAATCACTAAATCATCGGATACTACAAACACATCTTCATCGTCTTGCGGCTCGATTAAAAAATGTCCGGTAAATGCTCCAAAAGCAGGTAAAATGAGTTGTTGCTTTTTCTTGTAAAAACAAGACAGTTTCAATTGCTGTCTCCCCTCTCCCCGCAATCTATATCCAGGATGAAGGTGCCCGCAGATGTTAAAAAGACCATTTTTTTCCTCGGGATGGTGAGACAAAAATAAAGTTTCATCTACCAAATGTGGCAAGACTTTTATTCCAAGATCTTCAAAATGATACTGAGGAATGATGTCATGATTTCCAATAATAAGCACCAGTTTTTCCTTTCGCAATTTTACCCAGGCAACAAATCTATCCCAATCCTTGTTTTGGGTAGAATGGAACAAATCACCCAAAAAAATAACCTCTTCGGGCTGAAATTCATCCAGAACTAAATTTAGTTTTCTGAAATTCTCCAGGCCCACTCGACTGGGTAAAGCACTTCCATTTTTTCTAAAATGATCAACCTTGCCAAAGTGAACATCGGCTACAAATAGAATGTTTCTCGATGGCCAGTAAAGAGAACCGCTGGAGTGCATTATAAAGTCTTGATTTCCGTAATTAAGTTGCAAATATTATGGGTTTTAAATTTTAATTCTGATCTTATCTATGCTAAACAATTGAAGTCTTTAGTTGTTTTTCAACTATCCAGTTGGGAAGTAAACTGCTTTAATTTTCCACTTTTTGAGCGATCAAGCTCATCTTTTCTTTCAAAAGTGATGTCCAATCCTTTTTCCAAGTAGGTTTCAACAGCAGTTATAATCTTTCGCTTTTGAATTTGATCCAGTTCACTTTCAGCTTTGTATTGAATTGTAAATTTGGACAACTCTTTCTGCATGATCTTTATTTCTTTCACAAAGGCGGAGTCTTCAATCACAGACTTCGTCACATAATAAAAACTAAGCGCCGGAACTTTTTTACCACTTGGCAATATTGCGAAATCATTAGTTCTACCAGTTAAAGATTTCAAAATAGGATTTTTAGCAGTTGAATTTTCATCAATGACACCTCTATCACCAATTTGATACCGAATAAATGGATGAGCCTTATTGTATAAAGAGGTAATCACAATATTGCCTTCTTGCCCGTGCGGAAGAGCAAAACCATGATCATCGACCACCTCAACGTAAACCGTTTTGTTGTTTAATTGCCATTCCCCTTTTGGATTTTCAAAAGCAATCACATCGAGTTCGCTGGCACCGTATTCATTAACAATTAGCACACCAAGCTGATTTTCAAGCAGCTGCCTGTCGTCTTCAAAAAGCATTTCACTGGTTGTAATACAAACCTTTAGAGTTGGACAAACCGCCTTTAGAACCACATTTTGTCCCTTTAGAAACTTGGCAAAAAGAACGATAGAACTTGTGTAACCGTTGATAAAATCAAAAGGTTTTTCTTTGAATAAATCCAAAAACTTATGAAGATTACTTTCGGATAAATCGAAAATATCAAACCTATGCCTGTTGGCCAAAAGATCTTTGAGCCGTTCTTTTCTGTAGCCTACAGCATCTTTTGGGATTCCATAGAACCTAGCTTCAAAGGAAGAATTCATGTCTATACCGTGTTGTTGATATAACCAAATGATATGTGCCCAAGTCAAGGCATGCGCATATTTATCTTTTGCAAAAATGAAGGGATGTCCACTAGACCCTGACGTTTTATTGACAAAGACTTTGGAAGCCTTATACCCTCTGCTCAATCGATCTTTCAAAGATTTTTGTAAGTCTGCTTTGGTCATTACAGGGATTTCATCCCACGTATTGTAATGCGTCTTTTTAATAAATTGAGAATAATTGGAATTATTCTTTAGATGAAAATCTAAAATACTTTGTTTTCTCTTTTCATTAAAGTTTTGAAAATCACCTTCAGAAATACTCAAAATAGCCTCAAGTTCTTTTTGAGCTTTATATATTGGAAATCCCTTCAGACTTAAAATTTTTTTAAAACGGTTCACAGTATTTTCGATGCTTTCATTAGCGAAGCAATTTACAAACATTTACTTTTGAAGCATAATCTTAGCAATTAATCTCATGAACATTTTAATACTTGGAAGCGGTGGACGCGAACATACTTTAGCTCATAAAATTTCACAGAGCGCAGACTGCAAAAAGCTTTTTGTGGCTCCCGGAAATGCTGGGACGTTGCTTTGTGCGACGAATATTGATCTGGATATTCTCAATTTTGAAGACGTGGCAAATTCAGTAAAAAAATATGAGATTGACATGCTCATTGTAGGCCCTGAAGCACCGCTTGTAGAAGGGATTAAAGATTATTTTGATACTAAAGAGGAATTTTCTGGCTTGAAAATCATTGGCCCCTCAAAACGCGGAGCTTTACTGGAGGGAAGTAAGGAGCGTGCTAAGGAGTTCATGAAATCGCACCAGGTTCCAACAGCTGCTTACCAAAGTTTTAATAAGGAAGCCCTGGAGGCTGGAAAAGAGTTTTTAAAAACGATGAAACCTCCTTATGTTTTGAAAGCAGATGGCCTTGCCGGAGGAAAAGGTGTTTTAATTTTGGAAGATCTTATTGAAGCACAAGACGAGTTAGAGAATATGTTGACCAACAACAAATTTGGAAAAGCATCAGAAAAGGTGGTTATAGAAGAATTTTTGAGCGGAATCGAGCTAAGTGTTTTTGTCTTAACTGATGGAAAAAACTACTTAACATTACCAAATGCGAAGGATTATAAACGCATTGGAGAAGCAGATACTGGACTCAACACCGGTGGCATGGGAGCCATCTCTCCCGTTCCGTTTGCAGACAAGGCTTTTATGAGAAAAGTGGATGAAAAAATCGTCAAGCCAAGCATTGATGGCCTACATAAAGAAGATATTGACTTTACAGGCTTTTTGTTTATAGGCCTTATGAAAGTAGGAGATGAACCCTTTGTCGTAGAATATAATGTAAGGATGGGGGATCCTGAAACCGAAGTAGTTATTCCAAGAATTAAAAATGATTTATTGGACGTTTTGTCAAAAACTGCGGAGGGTAAAATTAAAGATGTCAAACTAAAATTTGCCTCAGATTATGCCGCAACTGTTATGCTTGTTTCTGGTGGTTATCCTGAAGCTTATGAAAAAGGGAAAGTTATTTCAGGGTTAGATAAAGTGGATGAAAATCCAGAGGTATTTATTTGTCATGCAGGTACCAAAAAGGTAAACGACCAGTTTCTTACAAACGGTGGTCGTGTCATTGCGGTTACTGCATCTGCAAACTCATTGGAGAATGCTCTTGAAAAAGCATACAGTAATGCAGAACGTATTAGCTTTAGTGAAATGTATTACAGAAAAGACCTGGGAAAGGACTTAGTCTAATTCAGCATCTTTTCCCAAGAATGTATGAGCTTTTACGCTTTTATCTTCTTGATCGTTTTCATCAAAATTTTTCAACTGTTTCATCCAGTATAAAAAGGCAACAAAAACGATAAATATAAAGAAGAAGTTTAAGCCATTTGCAGCCCACCAGGAATCATCTTGTAATTCTCTGAGCTGATCTAAAGGTAAAAACAAAACATCTTCAAATAAACTTGCAATACCTTCAAAAAAATCCTTCATGTCTCTGTTATATTATATTTACTTTGCAAAAGTAATAAATTAGACCATGCTAACAAGGTTTTTTAGTCAATCAAAGCCCATCGCTTTTGCAATTCTGAGCATATTATTTGCTGTGGCCTTTGTAATCGAAAACTTTGTTTCAACATCTGTAAATCTCAATGCTGAATTAATTTTCAGTAAACTTGGAATTTTGCTGGTTTTTTTACTGGTTGTTTTTATTCTGAATTTTATTGTGAAGCGCAATAAGATTCATAGCCCGCATACATTTGGAGTGTCGAGTTTTACTTTAATTATAATTGCTTTTCCAGAACTCTTAAGGTCTAGTCAATTTATAGTTAGCTACTTTTTTTTGCTACTCGCTTTCCGAAGAATTTTAAGTCTAAAAACCAATACAAACATTAAGCAGAAGATATTTGATTCTGGCCTATTGCTTTCAATTTCAATTTGGTTTGAGCCCTTTCACTGGTTATTCTTATTGGTTATATATTTTGGGGTCATCATGTATGCCTCTCAAAATTACAGACATTTTATCATTCCTTTTGTGGGACTGGCCGTTGGTTTTATTCTACATATCTCCTATTTCCTGATTTTAGAGGACAAATGGATTAATGTTTCTACCTATCTGCCAAAGTTCAATGGTGTGGATTCGTTTTTTGATTCATTCAAATATGGAGTTCTATTGGGGTATTTAATATTGGTATTATTTTGGATAATTTTTCAATTACCTGGTATTTACAACCGGGCAAAACTTCATGAAAGTGAGAGTTTAAGTGTGATATTATTTTTTATGCTCGTTTCAATAGGAATACTGATGACAAATGGCTCACCCCTGGCTGTAGATGCAATTTATCTCATACTGCCACTCTCGATATTAATAGGAAACTACTTTCAACTCAAGTCTACCAAAAAGTGGATAAAAGAATCTCTTTATGTTTTCTTTATAACTGGAGTTCTGTTTTCAGCATTATATTGATGAGGCTGTTTCAATAATGAAAGTCTGTTTTAAAAACACTTGGTATATTTGCATACACACAAAATAAAAAATCATGTTTTCAGAAAAGTCAAATAGAATATTTCAAAGTGTTATTGAAACTTACCATATAAAAGATGACGTAAACCAAGAGTTTAGCAATCCTTTTGATAAAAAAGAAACGCTTATCGAGCACCTACTCTACAGAAAGTGCTGGATAGATACGGTACAATGGCACTACGAAGACCTTATCCGTGATCCGAACATTACCCCTGAAGATGCATTAGTATTGAAACGAAAAATTGACGCCTCCAACCAGGACAGGACAGATACTGTAGAATATATTGATAGTTATTTCTTAGATCTTTTTGATACCATTGAACCAAAACCAAATGCAAAAATCAATACAGAAAGCCCAGCTTGGGGAATAGATAGACTTTCGATTTTAGCTTTGAAAATATACCACATGAACGAGGAAGCCAACAGAACTGACGCTTCTGAGAAACACCAGATGGCCTGTAAAGCAAAACTCAATGTATTACTGGAACAGCAAAAAGACTTATCACTGGCCATAGATAAACTTCTAGAAGACATCAAAGTCGGTGATAAATATATGAAAGTATATAAGCAGATGAAGATGTATAACGATGATGAAATGAATCCAGTATTGAGAAGCAAACGCTAAAATGAAGCGTCCAGACCACATTCTTATCATAAGGTTATCTGCAATGGGTGATGTCGCTATGACGGTTCCTGTCATTCTTCAGCTTCAGAAAACCTATCCACAACTTAAAATCACAGTTCTTACTAAACCTTTTTTTGCGCACTTGTTTGAACATATAGACGATATAAATGTGGTAAAAGCTGAAGTTAAAATTCAGCATAAGGGCATTTCTGGTTTATGGATTCTTGCAAAGCAACTTCATAAACTCAACATTGATTCTGTTGCAGATTTACACAATGTTTTACGATCCAGGATATTATGTGGTTTTCTGAAAATTCTGGGCCACGATTATTTCAGAATAGATAAGGGTCGAACAGAAAAAAAAGCTCTGACCAGACCCGAAAATAAAATTCTTAAGCAACTAAAAACAACTCATCAGCGCTATGCAGACGTTTTTAAAAAGCTAAACTTACCTCTGGACCAAAACTTCAAAATACCAAATTCAAAGCTTTTACTTTCGGCTGAAATTAAATCACAATTAAATTTAGACGACTCCAAAAATTGGGTTGGAATAGCGCCATTTGCAGCACATTCTCCTAAGCAATATCCATTCAAATTGATGAAAGAGGTCATTTCTAAATTGAATGAAGAAGAAGATTTACACATTTTCTTATTTGGAGGAGGAAAGAAAGAAGCCAAAAAATTAAACGAGCTGGCCGAGAATTTTGATAATTGTGAGAATGTGGCTGGAAGATTTAGCTTTTCTGAAGAATTACAATTGATTTCAAATTTAAATGTGATGTTATCCATGGATAGTGGAAATGGTCACCTGGCAGCAATGTTTGGAGTCGATGTCGTTACTATTTGGGGGGCGACTCACCCTTACGCAGGATTTGCGCCATTTGGTCAAACTAAAGAGCAGCAACTTTTACCAGACCTGAAAAAGTATCCACTTTTACCTACTTCCATTTATGGCAATAAAAAAGTAAAAGCTTACAAGAAAGTGATGCATGATATCAAGCCGGAAAAAGTTTTGGAAAGAATAAAATTGAATTTGGTTTAAAGCAAAAAAAACTGCCCAATTGGGCAGTTTTGAAATTTTATATTCTGAAACTTATTTGTTTTCTGAATAACGCTTGGATACTTCTTCCCAGTTGATGACTTCAAAAAATGCATCAATATAATCTGGTCTTCTGTTCTGATAATTTAGATAGTAAGCATGTTCCCAAACATCAAGTCCTAAAATTGGTGTTCCACCATGAGCTACATTTGGCATTAATGGATTATCTTGATTTGGAGTTGAACTAACCTCAACTTTGCCTCCGTTATGGACAGTTAACCAAGCCCAACCAGAACCAAACTGTCCAGCTGCTGCTTTGGAAAATGCATCTTTAAAAGCATCGTAAGATCCAAATGCTTCATCAATAGCTTTAGCTAATTCTCCAGAAGGTTTTCCTCCACCATCTGGTGACATAACTTTCCAGAATAATTTGTGGTTATAAAAACCACCCCCATTATTTCTGACAGCTGTGTTTGATAAATCTAAATTGATTAATATATTCTCTATAGTTTTACCTTCCAAATCGGTGCCTTCAATTGCAGCATTCAATTTGCTGGTATATCCAGCATGGTGTTTCCCATGATGAATTTCCATTGTTTTTTTATCAATATGTGGCTCAAGAGCATCGTGAGCGTAATCTAATTTTGGTAATTCAAAAGCCATAATCTATGTTTTTTGTTAATATATTAATATCAAAAGTAACTATTAAGACTTTGGTTTGGAATTATTTGGTGTTATTATTTACTTAAAACAAAATATCATTTGAGGTTCAACACTTGCTTTTTGAAATAAACAATACGCTTAGTTTTATTACCTTTACTGTAAAATTTCAGAATGCAATCTTCTTCAAATTTCACTATATACAGTGCTTCTGCTGGTTCTGGTAAAACCTTTAAACTTGCTGAACGCTACCTAAGTTTACTTCTTTCATCTCCTAAGAATACAAGTTTTCAAAATATTCTGGCTATTACCTTCACCAACAAAGCAGTTGGTGAAATGAAGTCTAGAATTATGGAATATCTCACTCTTTTTTCAAAAAGTGATGCGAATTTGGAAAATGACGCCATGTTCCAGTTAATAAAAAAGAATACAAATTTAAACTCGGATCAAATTCAGAAGAAGTCTTATTTCATTTTAAAAGAAATACTGGACAATTACGCGGCTTTCGAAATTTCTACAATAGATGCTTTTACGCATAGAATTATAAGAACATTCGCTAAAGACCTTGGACTTTCTACGAATTTTGACATTGAAATGGATGCTAAGCAGGTTCTGCAGCTAGCCGTAGAGCGAGTGATTGAAAAAGCTGGGAAGGAAAAGGAATTGACAGAGGTTTTAATTGATTTTGCCCTTGAAAAAGTAAATGATGACAAAAGCGGAAATATAAGCCAGGATATCTTTGAAGCTTCAAGCCTTTTGCTAAATGAAAAGGATGAAGTTTATGTGAATTCCCTGAAAGATTTCACTCTGAAGGATTTTACTGAATTAAAAAAACAACTGAAAGAAGACATTGAATCCATTACCAATCAGCTAATTTCCATCGGAAATGAATTCTTACAGAAACTGAACGCTGAAAGTCTTGAATTTAAGGATTTTAGCAGAAGCTCAATCCCCAAGCATTTTGAAAAAATGAGCCAGGATGACCCAAAAATAGCTTTTGGTTCAAATTGGCAACTTAATATTGAAAACGAAGAAACCTACGTTACCAAAAAACAAACGGAAGACAAAAAGCAGCTTGTGTTCTCGATGAAAGATTTTATTGTTGAAAAATTTCATGGGGGTAAAAAGCTATTTTCAGACAGGAAGTTTTTTGAAAAAATCTACAGAAACATCACTCAACTATCCTTGCTTGGAGCTATAAGGAAGGAAATGGAACTTATCAAGAAAGAAGAGAACATCATGTTGATTTCAGACTTCAACAAGAAAATAAGTGATGAGATCAAAAAGCAACCTGCACCCTTTATATTTGAACGTCTCGGGGAGAAATTTCAGCATTATTTTATAGACGAATTTCAAGACACCTCTCGCATGCAATGGGAAAATTTAATCCCGCTCACAGGAAATGCTCTAGCTTCTCTGTTTGAAGGAGAAATTCCTGGAAGTATAACGCTTGTTGGGGATGCAAAACAATCCATCTACGCCTGGCGTGGGGGAGATGCTCATCAATTTATTGCTTTATCAGAAGGAAACTCTCCGTTTCCCACGAAGCCTGAACTTGAGACTCTGGACACCAACTACCGCAGTAGCAAAGCCATTGTAGAGTTTAATAATCGTTTTTTTGAACATGTCGGACAATTTCTAAATGATAAAAGGTTGAAAAATCTTTTCAGCGGAAATAGCTTATTACAAAAAGCTAAAAAAACTTCAGAAGGCTTTGTCAATTTGAAATTTACAGAAGCCAAGACCAATGAAGAAAGAAATGAAGTTTATCCGGAAGAAGTTTTAAAAATAATCCGCAATAAAAAAGAACAAGGCTATAAACTCAGTGATGTTTGCATTCTGGTAAGAAAGAAAAACGAAGGAATTGCCATTGCGGAATATTTGAATCAACATCAAATCCCTATAATTTCTTCAGAAACTTTACTCATCAATTCTGATAAACAAGTTCGTTTAATTCTCAACCTTTTGAGTATTTTAAATGATGACCTGGATGAAGTTTCAAAAGCAGAAGTTCTGGAAGTGATTACCCAACGACTTGATTTTTCAGCAGAAAAACAATTCATCTTTTTGAAGGATAAACTCAATAAAGATAAAGAGGTATTTTGGGAAAGTATCAATGAATTAGGGTATTACATAAATCCAGATTATTTCCATTCCCTACCATTTTATGATGCTGTAGAATATTTAATTCACAAGCTTGAATTGGATAAAAATGCAAACGCTTACTTACAGTTTTTTCTCGATGAAATTTTTGATTTTACAATGAAAACGCAAGGCAGTATTAATGCGTTTTTAAATTACTGGGAGCTTCAGGGAGGATCAAAAAGTATTATCAGTACTGAAAATGAGAACGCTGTACAAATCATGACAATTCATAAAAGCAAGGGCTTACAGTTTCCCGTAGTCATTTTCCCTTATGCCAAACAACAGATAGATTACACCTTAAACAGCCATCTTTGGGTGACTCTACCTAAAAAATACAAGCTTCCATTTGCGCTAATTACCAAGCCAGGTAAAGATATTGACCATCCTCTTTATTCTGAAAATTATCTCGATCTGATTAATAATTTAGAAATGGAAAACATAAATATTCTCTATGTGGCCCTCACCCGAGCAGCACAGGAACTTTTTATTATTTCTGAAGATGATAGAACTAAAGATGGGGGCATAAAGCTTAATACTTTTTCTGGTCTTTTTATGTCTTTTATCAAACAGACAAAAAATATAGAAATTGAAACAGATACCGAATATAACTGGGGTAAAACCTCATATCCAAAGAAAGAACACGATACAGATGATAGTATTGAGAATAAAGAATTAAAATTTCATTCTCCATCTCCAGACCTGAATCTCAACCTAGTTACAACTGCAGGGAAGTTATGGAATAAAGAGCTTGAAGAAGCTTTAGACAAGGGAAATATAATTCACTCCATCTTATCAAAAATTGAACGTATTGAAGATTCTGAATACTCAATTACTAAGCACTTAGAACAAGGTTATATCGGGAGAGATGAAGAAATTTATTATAAAGAGTTATTGAATATGATTCTATCTCATGAAGACTTACTAGAGTATTTTAAGGGCGACTACGAAGTCTGGAATGAGAAAGACATTTATTTTCAAAATAAACTCCTAAGGCCAGATCGAGTGAACCTAAAAGGAAAAGAAGCATTCTTAATAGATTATAAAACAGGAACTCCACAAAATCAGCATATACACCAAATCAATGAATATGCTGAAGCTTTAAGTAGTTTAGAATATAATGTTAAGAAGAAGTTGCTGGTATACATAAACAATTCCATTGAAGTAAAGATTGTTTAAATTTGCAAAAAATTGAATTATATGTATTCTAATAAATTACAAAAACAACTCAAAGAAGAACTTCAAAACATTGAAGAGGAAGGACTTTATAAAAAAGAGCGAATTATCACTTCTCCACAAGGTGCGGAAATCACTTTGGACTCAGGGGAAAGCGTTCTTAATTTTTGTTCCAACAATTATTTAGGGCTTTCTTCTCATCCTGAAGTGGTTAAAGCAGCAAAAGATACTTTAGACAGTCATGGCTTCGGTATGTCCAGCGTAAGATTTATATGTGGAACTCAAGATATACACAAAAAGCTTGAGGCAGAAATTGCAAGCTTTTATGGCACTGAAGACACCATTCTCTACGCAGCATGTTTTGATGCTAACGGTGGAGTATTTGAACCACTACTTACCAAGGAAGATGCGATAATTTCTGATTCCCTCAACCATGCTTCTGTGATTGACGGTGTGAGACTATGCAAAGCGGCAAGATATAGATATCAAAATGGAGATATGGACGATCTTGAGGCGCAACTTAAAAAGGCCAGAGAAGACGGAGCAAGACATATATTAATCGTTACTGATGGTGTTTTCTCTATGGACGGATTGGTCGCTCCACTAGACGACATCTGTGATCTTGCCGACACTTACGAGGCTTTAGTAATGATAGATGAATGTCACGCCACTGGGTTTATTGGAGAGAAAGGGATAGGTACATTGGAAGAAAAAGGAGTCTTAGATAGAATAGATATTATTACCGGTACTCTCGGTAAAGCCCTTGGAGGAGCTATGGGTGGTTACACAACCGGTAAAAAAGAAATAATTGATCTCTTGAGACAAAGATCCAGGCCGTATCTATTTTCAAACTCACTTGCTCCCTCAATTGTAGGCGCAACTTTGAAGGTGTTTGAAATTATTAAGAAAGATGATACTTTAAGAAAAAAACTTACAGAAAACACAGCATACTTCAAAAAACAAATGAAAGAAGCAGGTTTTGATATTATAGATGGAGAATCTGCAATTGTTCCAGTAATGCTTTACGATGCTAAACTATCCCAGGAGATGGCGTCAATGCTGCTTAAAGAAGGTGTTTACGTTATCGGGTTCTTTTACCCTGTAGTACCAAAAGGAAAGGCAAGAATACGTGTTCAATTATCGGCTGCTCACGATAAAAAGCATCTTGACACTGCTATTGAAGCCTTTGTAAAGGTAGGTAAACACTTAAAAGTTATTGAAAGTTAATGTATTTAGCATTTTTAATTTTACATTTGTTTACTATTGAAAGACTTATATTAAACTAAAACTAAAAAACATGAAAAAATTGAACAAACTTTTTTTGCTATTTGCACTCACATTGGGAGTTGCAACTACGCAAGCACAAGATGAAAACAACCCCTGGGCTGTAGTTATCGGTACAAACGCAGTGGATTTCTATGCTGCTGGAAACGATAATTCACCTGGAGTGATAGGTAGTGGAGAAATTTTTGATGAATATTTTAATCTGGATGATAACTGGAATTTTCTTCCATCAGTATCTTATCTTGAAGTTAAAAGATATGTAGGCGATGGATTTTCTGCAAGATTAAGTGGTTCTATTAACCAAATTGATCGACTAGGGAGTGTTCCTGCTGATGACTTAAGTTTTTATAATTTAGGCGCAGGTGTTGAATATAATTTTAAGCATTTGTTGAATACTCAATTTTTTGATCCTTTCTTAGGTATTGGGGCAGGATATTATTGGCTTGATGACAGTGGCGCATCAACATTTGACACTGGCTTAGGTATCAACTTTTGGTTTAATGACAATATAGCCTTTACTGTTAAATCTACTTATGCTACTGCTTTTGAAGATGACAATTACGATTATTTCCAGCATTCAGCTGGTATTACTATCTCATTTGGTGGTACAGACACTGATGGTGATGGCGTATATGATAAAGATGATGAATGCCCTAACACTCCAGGTTTAGCTGAATTTAATGGATGCCCAGATTCTGATGGTGATGGTATCGTCGATAAAGATGATGAATGTCCAGACACTGCAGGTTTAGCTGAATTTAATGGATGTCCAGATACTGACGGTGATGGTATTGCAGATCCTAAAGATGAATGTCCTAATGAAGCAGGCCCTAAAGCTCTTAATGGATGTCCAGATGCTGACAGCGATGGAGTTGCAGACAAAAATGATGAGTGTCCAAATGAGGCAGGTCCAAAAGAAAATAATGGATGTCCTTACCCAGATACAGATGGTGACGGCGTATTAGATAAAGATGACATGTGTCCAGATGTAGCTGGTACTAAAGCAAACAATGGTTGTCCAGAAGTTACTGAAGAAGTTCAGAAAGAATTAAATGAGTATGCTAAAACTATCAACTTTGCAACTGGTAAAACAACAATTACTGCAGATTCTGAAGAAGCATTAAAGGCTATCATTTCAATTTTAGATGAATATCCAAATGCTAAGTTTACAGTAGAAGGACACACTGACAGCGTCGGTAGTGATCAAAACAATAAACGACTATCAGAAGCTAGAGCATTGGCTGTAAAATCATATCTAGTAGAAAATGGCGTAGATGAGTTCAGACTGTCATCTGCTGGTTTTGGAGAAAAAAGACCTGTAGCTAGTAATGACACAAGAGCTGGTAGAGCAGAAAATAGAAGAGTTGAAATTAACTTAAAGAAATAATTAATTTCAAAATATAATTTTTAAAACACCCCTGTTTGGGGTGTTTTTTTATTTTTAATCTATGGAAAGTTTTATATCGGAAGTGGTCTCAAAATTCAGGATTGAAAGCCTTCACAATAACTATTTTGTTTTACCAAGCCGAAGAGCAGCTCAGGCCTTTTCAAAAGAGCTTTTGCAAAATCAAAAGGAAAGTTTTCTATTGCCTCCAATCAAAAGTATTGAAGAATTTATTGAAGAGGTATCGGAAGTTAGTCTCATAGATAATTTGGAAACACTATTCCATTTCTATGATATTTATAAAGAAAATACTAATCCTAATAAACAAGAACCTCTTGAGCAAGTGTACAACTGGGGACAATCTATTATTCAAGATTTTAATGAAATAGATCGTTATCAAATTGACTCTGAACAATTTTTTGGCAACCTGAAAGCTATTAAAGATCTAGAGCATTGGTCAAACTCAGAAATCAAAACAGAACTAGTAAAGAACTATATCGAGTTCTGGGAAACTTTGCCTAAATACCATAAAGAACTAAAAGCAAAACTAAAAGCAGAAAATAAAGCTTACCAAGGTATGGCTTATCAAGAGGCCGTATCAAAAATCAAAAGCTTTATCGATTCAAACAACAGTCAATTTTATTTTATAGGATTCAATGCTCTTAACTCTTGTGAGGAAACTATCTTCCAATACATCCTGTCGGAAAAAAGAGGCGATGTATTTTGGGATATTGACACTCATTTATTGAAGGATAATTCCGCAGGAATGTTTATGAGAACTTACTCCAAAAACTGGCCGTTTTATTCTTCTAAAGAATTTAAGACATCGAGTAACAACTTCAGAAATAAAAAAAACATCAGCCTTTACGGTGTTCCAAAAAAAATAGGTCAGGCCAAACTTGTTGGGGATATTCTCTCCAAAATACCTGACCAAGAATTGGGAGAAACTGCCTTAATACTGGGTGATGAAAACTTACTACAGCCTATTCTAAATTCTTTACCCAAAAACATAAAAGCGGTCAATGTAACGATGGGATTACCATTGGAGGCTACCAGCTTTGCTTCTTTTTTTGATACAATTTTCAGTATAAAAACTTCAAATCAAGCTGAGTTGCACTACAAGCAAATATTTGAGTTAATTGAACATCCAGCACTTAAGAAGTCATTTAATGAGGACATTCAGTCTATCAAAATAAATTTAAACGAAAACAATACTGTATTTCAGTCTAAAACGGATTTTTTGAGTGATGTAGAAAAACTAAATAGCTCTTTAGGTGAAATACTCAGGTTGAGTATTAAAAGCCAAGACATCTCTGTTGATGAATTTCTGAATAATTGCCTTGAAATTATAGAATTGCTTAAACTAAATTTTCTTGAAGAAAAATTATCACTTGAGTATCTATTTGGGTTCAAAAAGCTGTTTAACAAGTTAAGAAACTTATTATCTGAATCTGATTTGATAAATGATATCAGGATTTTCTATCAAATATATCTGGATACACTTTCTTCTGAAACATTGGACTTTGAAGGGTCCCCATACGAAGGACTTCAAATAATGGGAATGCTGGAGTCGAGGGTTCTTGATTTCAAAAACATCATCATAACTTCGGTCAATGAAGGTGTTTTACCCTCCGGAAAATCACAGAATAGCTTTATCCCTTTTGACTTAAAAAAAGCATATAAACTTCCTACCTATAAGGAAAAGGACGCTATCTATGCCTATCACTTTTTCAGATTAATACAACGGGCTGACAATTGCCACTTCACCTACAATAACTCTACCTCTGGTATAGAAAAAGCAGAGAAAAGTAGATTTCTCACACAAGTGGAAACCTTTAGAATGCCAGAACATTCGATTAGAAGTTATGCCGTAGGATCAAACACAGAAGCAGAAAAATTATCTCTACAGCATGTAGAAAAGACTCCGGAAATAATGGCTCATCTAAAGTCTTTGTTTCTCAGCGGTATTTCTCCTTCAGCTCTTACAACCTATATTAGAAATCCGATTGATTTTTATCACCGGTATGTTTTGGGACTGAAAGAGCTAGATGAAATTGAAGAAGACATTTCTTACAAAACTCTAGGTACAGTCATCCATGACTGCCTCGACCTCATGTACAGGGATTACAGAGGTAAGGTTTTGACAGAAAATGATGTAGATAGGATGCTAAACAATTACACAAAAACACTAACGATGCTTTTTGAAAAGAAATTTCAGGAGGAAGCTTTACGACATGGGAAAAATCTTATAGATTTTGAAATAGCCAAACAACAGATTAAAAGGTTTCTTCTTCAGGAAAAAAAGGACGTGAAGAGAAATAAAATTGAAATTGTAGAATTAGAAAAAGTCGGCGATAAATACTTGGACATAGATGGAGTTGGTTTTAAAATCAAGCTGAAAGGAACTGTAGACCGAGTGGATTTGTTTAATGATAAAATCAGAATCATTGATTATAAAACAGGTAAAGTCGAGGCAAAACAGCTTAAAATACCTAAAGATTGGATTGATTTTACTGAAGATTATAAATATTCGAAAGCATTTCAAGTGTTGTTTTATGCACTTTTGAAAGAAGACAATTTGGATGAAAATGCTGAAGCTGGCATTATTTCATTTAAAAATCTTAAAACAGGTTTCATGACGTGTTCAGATTCTAGTTTAAATTTGAAAGAAGTAGCAACAGAGTTCAAAATTGAATTGGAAACTTTAATTTTGGAAATATTAAATTCAGAAATTCCATTTACTGAAAAACTTGTTTAGAACTAATAGCTTATGCGCTGGACTTTAATCGAAGAAGGGCATCCTTCAAAAATAAACCATATCCAAGAATCCATTGGAGTTGACCGACCAATTGCTGAGCTTCTTGTAAAAAGAGGTATTGAAACCTATGAAGATGCCAAGAACTTTTTCAGACCAAGTTTAGAAAACTTACATGATCCTTTTCTAATGAAAGGAATGCATGAAGCTTGTGATTTTATTTTAAATAAACTTGCTGAAGAGAAACCTATAATGGTTTTTGGAGATTATGATGTAGACGGAACAACAAGTGTCGCCCTCCTCACCTCCTATCTAAAAAGTCTAGGAGTTGAAGTTCTAAGTTACATTCCAGATCGATACGGTGAAGGCTACGGAGTTTCTTACAAGGGGATTGACTGCGCCAAGGAGAAAGGAATTGACCTTATCATTGCTTTAGATTGCGGCATAAAAGCAATTGATAAAGTAAAATATGCCAAAGATCTAGGTGTAGACTTTATCATTTGCGACCACCACAGACCAGGTGATCAAATTCCGGATGCTATTGCTGTTTTGGATCCTAAACAAGACGACTGCAATTATCCATTTGACGAATTGTGCGGTTGTGGCGTTGGTTTTAAATTGATGCAAGCCTTGCAAACTAAACTTGAAAAACCTCAAAAAGAGATTTATAAGTATTTGGATCTAGTAGCAACGGCTATAGGTTCTGATATTGTTCCCATCACTGGCGAAAATAGAATACTAGCGCACTATGGCTTAAAGCTTATCAACTCCAAAAGACGCCCTGCCTTCAAAGCTATTTTAGAAAATGTAAAAAAGAAGGAACTGACCATTACCGATGTGGTATTTATGATAGGTCCACGAATAAATGCTGCCGGAAGAATGAAGCACGGACTCCTGGCTACTGAACTTCTTTGTGAAACCAATTACGAAAAGGTGAAAGAGCTCGCGAAAGACATCGAATTATATAACTCTGACAGAAAGGATACGGATAGATCGATTACTGAAGAAGCTCTCGAAATTATAAAAGAAAAAAAAGAAGAAGACCGTTTCACCACTGTAGTCTATCAGTCTCATTGGCATAAGGGAGTAATTGGCATAGTAGCCTCCAGACTTACAGAAACTTACTATAGACCAACTTTAGTATTCACTAAAAGTGGAGAAAAGCTAGCGGCTTCCGCCAGATCGGTAAAAGGATTTGATGTTTACAATGCTTTAGAAAGTTCATCAGAATATATTGAGCAATTTGGCGGTCATAAATATGCAGCAGGCTTGACGATTGAAGAAAAAAACTTCGAAAGTTTTAAGCAGAGGTTTGAAGACGTTGTAAGATCAAGCATTGATCCGGAGTTACTTATCCCTGAAATTAAATTTGATTCTGAGATAAGTTTTGAAAAAATCACGTCGAAATTCATAAGAATTTTGAAACAATTTGCACCTTTTGGACCTAGCAACATGAAACCCACTTTTATCTCCAAAAATGTGACTGCAACAGGTTTTGTAAAAGCTTTAGGAGAAGATGGGTCGCATTTGAAGGCTAACTTGGTTCAGAATAGAATCATTATATCTGCGATAGGGTTTGGTCTTGGAGAGAAAAAATCATTGTTGGATTCAAAAGCAGAAGTAGATATTATATTTACTGTTGAAGAAAATGAGTGGAACGGCAATACAAGCTTACAATTGAACCTAAAAGACATCAGAAAGTCATATTAATTTCAATTCCTTAACTTTGATTTAAAATTGAATAATTCTTAATGTTACAAGACATACTTTCTGGAATTCCTCTGGGTTTCTTTTTAGCTTTCATGGTAGGTCCAGCTTTTTTTGTTTTGCTGGAAACTGCTGCCATGAGGGGGTTTAAAGCTGCCTTTGCCTTTGATCTGGGTGTAATTATAGCAGATATTGTATTCATATTTATAGCCTATTTTAGTACCAATCAATTGCTAAGAAGCATAAAAGATGATCCGGCTCTTTTTATCTTTGGAGGGAGTATTCTTACAATTTATGGGGTTATTGCTTATATCAAGGCCAAAAGAGCAACTTATACTAAGGCAGATTTTGAAGTTCAAAAACTAAAGCGCAAAGATATTTTTGGGATTATAATGAAAGGTTTCCTGCTAAATTTTATCAACATCGGGGTTTTAGGGTTCTGGCTGGGCTTACTTATTATTTTTGGACCTTCATTAGAAATGGATGGATCAAGGCTTATTGTCTTCTTTACGACCATCATTATCACCTATTTAGTAGTAGATATCTTCAAAATTCTTCTAGCAAAAAAGCTTAACAAAAAACTCACTCCCAAACGAATTACTCTTTTTAAAAAAGGAATCAGTTTTTTGCTGATTGTATTTGGAGTCATCTTGATCTTGAGAGGAATCATACCCGATCAAATTCACGAAATAGAGGAGAATTTTGATACTGATGGTATCAGTTTTTCGATTTTGAAGAATATGGAATAAAAAAGTATTCTAAGTTCAAGTTATAAGTGCAACATGTAAGTTTAAAATACTGCGGGCTAGCCCGCAGTATTTTAGGTTCAATAGTTATATTGATCTTGCATGAAAAAATACAAACAACTGACCTTAGGTCAAAG
>NZ_JAIQZE010000018.1 GCF_020164595.1 Psychroflexus longus | reverse complement strand
ACAAGCAAAACAAACTCAAAAGAAAATCGTATAAATCAAAAAACCTTAACGATGCTAGCATCGTTAAGGTTTAAATTATAAATTTAATGTCTAATAATCTGTATCGGTTATTTAGGACGAGACAAAACTATAGAGTTAATCTTTTAATTCCTGCAAATATGCTCTCGAGACCACCTCAGCTGCCTTCATATCTTCATTCCGATGAGGATGATGCTTTGATCGTTGTTCCATAGTCACGCAAATTTGCTTGGCATGATTCATACTTATTTTATCAGTAGCCACTAATTGCTTTACTTTTTGGACACTTTCAATAGCTTTGGATTCGTCCTTAAACCCTAAACCTTCTACGGAAGTTTCAGGATTATCATCCGTGTACAGATTTTCAGAATTCGCCATATTATTTTTATTGAAATATAAAAAAATAAAGGTTTTTCATCAATCAAACTTAGAAAATTATGTCCTGCTTAAAACGAAAAACCTCCCTTAAATTTTAGTATTTAAGGGAGGTTTTTAAGTGACCACGGCAGAATCTCATTTAGTTTATTTTTTTAGCTAAATGGACTGAAATTGACGCTTTTTGGGCTTTTTTTTAGGTCGTTTCTCTCATTTTAACACAATAAGAAGGACTTAAAAGGACACATGTGGACAAACATGTGGGCAAACTTTTTAGTGTTTTTTGACCACATTCTTAATTTTCAGAAACAATTATTAACGTTAAAAATTAAGGAAATGACGATCAAATTTAAATTAAGAAAAGGTAAAAAGACAAATTCAATTTTATTGGATTTGAGACACGGAAGAGATATTAGATATAGAATGTCTACTGGATTGGATTTTAGAAGAGGTTCTGAAAAATATTGGGATTCTTCAAGGTGCAAATTAAAAGTGCCAAATGATATCACAAACTCTACTTACATTAATAATAGAATTAAAGAGATTGAAAAAGAAATTGAAGAATCTATTACAACGTTAATAAAAAATGAAAAGTTGACTCAAATTGGTTGCTCTAATGCTATAAAGAAAATAATTAATAATGAGCCTGAAAATAACGATGAGACAATTAGTAATACTAATAATATCGTCGAATTTTTCGAATGGTTTATAGAGTATTATGCAGTTAATAATTCTCCATTTACAAATAAACCACTAACATCAGGAACATTAAGAACCTATAGAAATAGTAAAAACTATTTGATTAAATTTCTTGAAACCAAAAAACTTAAAAATTTCTGCTTTCAGGATATTGATGAGAAATTTTACAATGATTTTGTGTCTTACGGAAAAGACAAAGAATACACTACAAATTACATTGGCTCGATCATTCAAAAGCTTAAGACCATAATAGGCTATGCTTTCGATAAAGGCGTGCATAATAATAATGAGTTTAAGAAACGTTACTTTGCAAAATTCAAAGAAGAAATAAATCATCCCTATCTCGATGAATCAGAACTTGAATCCATCAATAATCTCGAGTTGAACTCTGAGGATGAACAAATTGTTAGAGATGTATTTTTAATTGGTTGTTTTACAGGTTTAAGAGTTGGTGATTTAATGAATTTTTTAAAAAATCCAATTCTTAGAAATGATGGAACTAAACAGTTCATATATGTTAAACAAAATAAAACAGGGGGTGAGGTTTACATTCCTATCAATTCAAGAGTTAAGAACATTCTAAATAAGAGGAATGGTGATTTTCCTCCTTACGTTCATCAAAACACGATCAACAAATTAATTAAGAGCATTGCTAAGAAAGCAAAGATAAGTAGTGATTTTATTTTGGAGCGAACAGAAGGTGGAATAAAGAAAAAGATGAAAAAGCCAAAGTGGAAATATATATCCACTCATACTTGTAGACGTAGCTTTTGCACTAATGCTTATAATGCAGGTATGCCTCCACATCACATCATGGTTATTTCAGGTCATAAGTCGGAAAAAGTCTTTTATAATTACATTAAAGCTGATTTAAAAAGAAGGGCGATGCAAGCCGCCGAGCACAGCTTTTTTAATTAATTGAAGGAACGTATAAGCGTTGAAAATGAGGATGACTATCAAAGCTTTTGTTTCTATTCTTATTTTTGTCTCCTTCTAATTAAAAAGGCTAAAAGAAATAGATTTAATTAGGGTAATTCTTTTATTGAAAGGGTTACCCTATTTATATGTCATAGAAATATTTTAAAAACATGCGTTTATCCCATAACAGTTTCAAATAAACATGTATTTTTATCAATATATAACGAGTTGGCAACAAGCTAAAAAACATAACAACAAATGAAAAGTAAACAGGAAAAACTTAATTTCTTAACTTCCATAAAGAAAGAAACAGAAATTCATTCAATACTTGAAGAAATATTGCCTGAAATGGGTTTTTCTGACGTAAAAGTTACTCACGAAAAGGGTAATAAACCTGAATTTGGAAAAGACTTAGTTTGTTCATATTTGGATGAAATAGAAGACAAAAAGGATTGGTTTGCATTTGTTGTAAAAAAGGGTAAAGTATCAGGTTCTACAGGAGTGGTTAGAGAAATAGAAAATCAAGTTTTCGAATGTTTTAAATACCCTTATAAATCATTAGAGCAAACAAAAAAAATCCCAATTAATAAAGTAAAAATAATTACCAACGAACATTTTTCATCAGGAGCAAAAGATAAAATTTTTGACAGCAACAATGATGAAAGAGCTAATATTGATTTTTGGGACGGAGAAAAATTAATCTACTTCATTGACAAGTATTATCCTAAATTTTGGGTAAGAGGTTCAAAGCAATACAAAAAATATATTGAAAGGCTTCAAGAAAGGATTAAAACTGACAATACCATAAAGTCTTTGAGCATTGATAATAAAAAAGTTGAAAAACTTTTAAATAATATGATTGAACCGAAGCTATCAGAAAGAATTACCAATGAAGATGGTTCAATAAAATGGATAAGCAAAAAGGCTGACACCATTATCAACCTACCACATAATTCATTAATCATTGGAGAACCAGGTTGCGGTAAGTCTACGCTTTTTAAGACTCTTTCAAATGAAATAATTACACAAAATTCACTAAGGAACAATCAGGATTTTTATCCTATAATTCTGACCTTTAAAGAAATTGAACAAGCTGACTTTGACTTAGAAATTGCTATAGAGGGTTATTTTAATAAAGATTGGAATGTTGACCTAGGAATTGATTCAAAAGCAATTATAAAAACAGAAAATTGTGCTGTATTTATTGACGCCCTTGATGAATTAGCAAAAAAAGAATCAAAAGAAAAGGCTTTACAGTCAGTAGCCGACTTCAATGAAAAGTTTCCAAACATAAAAGTAATTTGTTCTTCTAGACCTTCTGATTACTTATTTCATAATTCAGAAGCAATTGGATTTAGATATATGGAAGTCAATGACTTAAATAGGCAACAAATTGAATTGTTTTTAAGTAATTATTTTAGTGAAGACTTGATTAAATCAAAATCCCTTTTGAAGTCACTTAAAGATTCTGAAATTCTTGAAAAACTTCCAAAAACACCTTTGACAATTGCTTTAATCACAATGTTGTTTGATGAAAAAGAAATTGAAATACCTGCAACAATCACTGACTTATATGAATTATTTGTCAATCTTTTAATTGGAAAAACAACTTCAACTGAAACAACTGAACTCATTGAAGTGGGCATAAAACATAGAATTTTGTGCTATGTTGCTAAGGATTTACACACTAATTTAAAATCAAGTATTTCGAAATCTGAATTAAAAGATTTGATTTTAAAGTATTCAACAGAAAGAGGGCAAAAGTTTGATATAGGTCAAGTGCTTGAGGAAATTCTTGACCAAATAGGACTTCTGTTTATTAATGATAAAGGCGAAATATCTTTCAAACACCAATCATTTCAAGAGTATTTTACCGCTTACGAAATTTTCCATCATAGACAATCTGACAGAAAATTATTTATTGACAAGTTCAATAATTTATGGTGGCAAAATGTAGCAATATTTTACGCAGGGATGGCTAAAGATTCACCTAAGTTTCTTGAAGAAGTGCTTGAAAATAGTAAACCTAAAAATCTTGCTGAATACATATCAAATACAGGAGGACTAGGAAAGTTACTTCAAGCCTTATACAACACTCCAATCGAACAACGAAAAAAGGGTATTCAAAGAGGATTGGAAAATACAAGTGAGATTTTAAAGCTTGTTTCTAAAGCAGAAGCAACTCCTGATAGAAAAGACCTAATTTTTTGGCAAAACTTTTCAACTTATGGTCTAATGCAAATTTTTGGAGGTTGGTTTAAACACAATAATTGGTCAATTACTTTAAAAGAACCAATGGCAGAGTACTTTGATGATAATATAAAACTTTTGGATAGCGAAACTACAGATGAAGAAGAATTTAACTTAGAATTTCAACTTTTTTTGGTTTCATCAATACTCGCTTCCGATTCATTTATTGATTTTGATAGGTTTAAAGAATTGGTTGATAAATCAAAGTTATCAAACCTTGATATACTTGCAATTTTGGATACACATTACAAAACCTTGATGAAGCATTTACCAAAGTCATATAGAAAAGATGCTACTTTGAATTCTATTCATAAAAAATTGAGAAAACGCATACAAACTAATCCTGATTTCGCAGATGAAGTAAATAAACCAATTAACAAAAGAAAACTAGAATAAAGCCAGTTGCCAACAAAGGCTATAAGCAATTGGGGTTTAGGTATTTAAATTAAAAGATAGTAATAAAATAAAAGTCAGTGCTAAACTGAAAAGTTAGGGCATAAAATCCCCAACTGCTCATAGCCCGACCGTTACCAACAAGTTAAACCGAATGGCATTAAATAGAGACGATTTCACGAAAAAAACAGTAGACATCCTCGCTAAAAGAGTTGGATATATTTGCTCAAATCCTGAATGCAGAAAACATACTGTTGGACCAAACTCGGATAAAGACAAAGCTACAGTAGTTGGAGTTGCTGCACATATAACAGCTGCATCAGCAGGAGGTCCAAGATATGATGGCGCTCTTACACCTGAAAAAAGAAAGGATATCGATAATGGAATTTGGCTTTGTACTAATTGCTCAACATTAATTGATAAAGACCCTGATGCATTTCCTATAAAACTACTAAATGATTGGAAAAAAGATGCGGAGGACATTATGAACAAAGAACTTTGCGGAGTCAAACTTGACTTAGAAAGACCTTATTTGGAAGCTGACTTAATTTGGGCAAATAGTCAAAGGTGGAATCGAGGTTACAGTTCTAAAAATAGAGAGAAATATGGTAATGAAATTGTACTTGGTCGTGACAAACCAATAATATTTTGGGATTTAGTTTGGAACTTCCATATTGCCATATTCAATAATTCTAAACATCCTGCATTCAATGTGAAAATTGAACAAGTCGACGGAACAGAGTTTAACCATTTAGATAAATTGCCTAAAGTGAACAATCTTCCACCTTATGCAGATTTAAAACTAAAGGCGAGTTTCGAAGATTTTATTGAAGGTACATCTACAGAAGCTGACGAAAGAATAGAACCAAAAGTCCCAGATGTGATTCAAGGCTTAACAATGCGCATTACCTATAACGATGAAAATGGAAACGAACACGCAACTATTTTCATCGTAAATGGAGATGAATTTAATAATACTAAAGAATAAAAACCAGTTGGTAAAAATGGCTATAAGTAATTGCTTGTTCTCGCCTGCTTTGGAAATTCCTGCGGAATTTCCAATTTGGTGTGGACTTACGAAGTTAATCACTAACCCATGCAATTACTCATAACTGTGACCGTTATGCTGCGTTTATAAAAAAACAGAATGAACCAATCAGAAATAGAGATTAAATACATTTTAGAATTAATTCCTTCGAAACTTTTTAAAAAACTTAAAATATTAAATATTTCTACGGCAAAAGAAGTAATGGATATTGACCTAAAGGAGTTTTCTCAGATAAGAGGAATCGGACCAACCGTTATTGAGCAATTACAAGATTTTCAGGAAACTATCCATGAAGATATTAATAGTTTAATAGACCTCCAACTAAGTAAAACGAGAGAATACATTTTACCAATAGATTTTGAGGATATCGAAAGTGAATCATTTATTGAAGTTTTTAAAGAAACAATAAATGATTACTTAAATCTACTTGATGATGATAAGCTTCACAAAATTATTAGTTACTCCTATGGCTTAAATGACTTAGATAAATATACTACGGACGAACTGGCAATATATTTTGAAAATTCAAGTGAAAGAATTCGCCAACTAAAAAATGAGATTCTTAACAGATTGGATAAGTTTTTGTCGGGCCAAAAGGACGAAAATTTAAGATGTAAATGTGAAAATGAAATTTCTAAGCATTATTTAGAAATTAAATCTAAAATCATCGACCAAAAAGTTTTATCGAAAGTATCAATTTATGAATTGGTATCGCCTAAAACAACAATAACAGAAAATTTTTCTAGTCTAATAGACTTGCTTATTGATGTTCTTGGAATTCATCGGTGTGGAAAGGTTGAAACAATTTTTACTACTGCAGAAATTTTGATTCTAGATAAGTTTATAAAAGGATATATAAAACTTTATAAAAACTACAATCTTCTATTAACACCAAGTCCAAACTTTATTGAGAGAAATTTAATTTCCTTACTTAAGTCACAAGAAAAATTTGAAGATGTTGAAAAGCTTAAGTTGTTTATAGATAACATTACAGAAATCTTTATATTATATAGAATAAGAACATCTCCTTTGGCATTTGCACCTTTAACATTTCTCTTTTCTTTACTTTTTTTAACAGTTAATTATTTTTATTATAATTTAGAATTCTTGTATCACAATATTCCTATTGTTTTAATTAATCAAATATTCGTTATAGTATTAGGAATATTTTCTTTGATTTCAATTGTAATTCCGAAAACAATGATGAACTTATTGTTTGTAAAAAAAGGACATAAAGCTTTTTAAAACTAATGCCAATAGCACATAACAAAAATGAAAAGATTTTTACTTAAAAGTGAGTTTTACAAGTATTCTTGAGATTAAATTAGCTTAAAAAGCTCAACTTCTATTAATCTGGAATTAATAATAATTCTAACAGTTTTTCAACAATTTGCAACAAGTAATCATATTTGAAAATTTACAAGACAGAGTTTTGGCTCACACTAAAATCTAAAAATGAGTGTAAGTATCTAAATCAAAATTCAAAAAACACATTAGTCCATTCCTTTTAACCTCTAGCTCTTAAATATGCATTTATTAGCTGCCTCATATTTTTAATTGTTCAAACTCTATTTTAAAAATAAAAATCCAATCCTGTATTTACTCAATAAGTTTATTATTTTAGAGCTCCAATCTAATTCTTAAACTTTCTTTATCCTATGGGGTTATTCCAAAGTACAGTTATACAGAAATACATCAATGCCCAAGATCAAAGTTTACTAAAAGAAAAGTGGGAAGCCTATAAAACCAGATTTCTTGATTCCGAGTTCCAAGAGAACATTAGAAATTCTAAAGAAGAGCAATATCAGGAAGGTTTTCTAAGGGATTTGTTTGTAAAGATTCTGGGTTACACACTCAACCCAACTGTAGGTTTTAACTTGACCACCGAACTTAAAAATGTCAAGGACAGCAAAAAAGCGGATGGCGGTATTATTGTAAATGATAAGGTAGTAGGAGTCATTGAACTAAAAGGCACCAACACAACAGATCTTAGTAAAATTGAAGCTCAGGCTTTTGGTTACAAAAACAACCAGTCTAGTTGTACTTATGTAATCACTTCCAATTTTGAAAAAATCAGATTTTACATCGATAATGCAATTGAGCATGAAATGTTCAATTTATTTGAACTGACTGAAGAGGACTTTAGCTTGCTTTATCTTTGTCTGGCTTATGAAAACATCAAGCGAGATATTCCCAAGAAAATTAAAAATGATTCTCACAATCAGGAGGATATTACCACCAAACAGCTATATAAAGACTACAGCGTTTTCAAAAGGGAATTGTATAACAATTTAGTAGAGCTTAATCCTAAATATGAGCCTCTACTGCTTTTTAAAAAATCACAGAAATTATTGGATCGTTTTCTATTTTTATTCTTTGCTGAAGATAGACACTTACTCCCTCCAAATTCTGTTAGACTTATACTGAAGCAATGGAAGCAACTTCAAGAGATGGATGCTTATTCACCACTTTATAAACGGTTCAAAAAGTATTTTGGTTATCTCAACACAGGACATAAAGGCAAGCAATATGATGTTTACCCCTACAATGGTGGTTTATTTAGACCTGATGAGGTTTTAGACAAAATTACCATTAATGATGACTTGCTTTATAAATACACGCTTAAACTATCCGAATATGATTTTGCCAGTGAAGTAGATGTCAACATCCTTGGACATATTTTTGAAAACTCTCTGAATGAGATTGAAGAAATTCAAACTCAGCTTGAAGAGAATCCCTCTAAAGTAAAGATCTCTAAACGGAAAAAGGATGGTGTATTTTATACCCCAAAATATATCACCAAATACATTGTTGAAAATACCATTGGAAAGCTTTGCGAGGAAAAGAAAACAGAAGCGAATCTAGTTGAAGAAGATTACAACATTAAGCGACAAACGAAGACCAAAAAGGATTTATTAAAAAAACTGAATACCTACAGAGATTGGTTGTTACAACTAACTGTTGTTGATCCTGCTTGTGGCTCTGGAGCGTTTCTTAGTGAAGCACTCAACTATTTGATAGCAGAACACCAGTATCTTGATGAACTGGAAACCAAACTCATGGGTGGTGGCCTGGTGTTCCCTAATGTGGAAAACAGCATTTTAGAAAACAACCTGTTTGGCGTTGACATTAATAATGAATCTGTTGAAATAGCCAAGTTGTCACTATGGCTCAGAACTGCGCAACCTAACCGTAAGCTTAATGACCTAAGTAATAACATAAAATGCGGTAACTCTTTAATAGATGATCCTGAAGTCGCTGGCGACAAAGCTTTTCATTGGGAAAAGGAATTTCCACAAGTTTTCGCTAAAGGTGGCTTTGATGTGGTGATTGGAAATCCACCTTATGTAAGGGTTCAAAGTTTGAAAGAAAATTATTTCAACCAAACTAAATATCTTGAGGATAAGTATGAAAGTGCTAAAGGAAAATACGATTTGTATGCCTTATTCATGGAGAAATCTTATGATCTTATAAATAAAACAGGAAATGTATCTTTCATATTACCTCATAAATTTCTCGTAGCAGATTTTGGTACTGGAATTAGAAAATTTTTAGTGGAAAGAAAGGCTGTTGAAAATATTGTTCATTTTGGGTCTGAAATAGTATTTGCAGATGCTTCAACTTACACATGTATAATTACTCTTTCAAAGGAATCAGAAAAAATCGGATATTCTAAAACATATCCCTTAAATATAAATGACCAAATAAAATTTGAAACTATAAACTATTCAAGCCTAAGTGATAAAGCTTGGCTTTTAAAAAGTGAAACTGAAACTTCAATCTTTAATAAGATTTCTAACAATGATAAATTAAAAGACATTTGTGAGGGTATTTATCAAGGTTTAATCACTACAGGTGATGATATATTCATGGTGGAAGGCGAAATTGTTGATGAAATTTTTTATGGCTTTTCAAAAGCTCTAAATGAGTCTATCGAATTAGAATCTGGATTATTAAAAGAAGTTTTGAAAGGTCAAGACATAAATAGATATCTACCTTTAAAATCTAATAAGTATGTAATTTATCCACACTTATTAGATGAGGATAACAAGACAATTCCTATCGAAGAGGTTGATTTCAGGAATAATTTTCCTAAAACATACGCTTATTTAACAAATTTTAGAGATCACTTAACTGATAAAAAAATAAGATATAAAACAAATCCTAAATATTGGTATTCATTACATAGAGCTAGAGAAATTTCTATTTTTGAAAAAGATTATTTAATCACTCCTCAATTACAAAATTATCCAAATTTTACAGTAAAAGAAACAAATGTCTATGCTGATGCTGGTGGCTACTTAATAGTGCCTAAAAAAGATTTGAACCCTCTAGATTTACTTGTGATTTTAAACAGTAAACTATTATGGTATTTTATAAAGAATACAAGTTCAGAATATAGTGGCGGTTATTTTTATTTCAAAACAAAGTATCTTGAACCATTTGGCATTCCTGTTGATAAGTTGATAAATTTCGAATTTACAGATTTAGCAAATAATCAATTAAATCAAACAAAGAATTTGTTTAAGTTGATAAATAAGCTTTTAAGAAATTTGAAACGACAATTTCCAGAAGAATTAGAAAAATTAGCTAAAAAACTTCAAAATTGGAATGAATTAAGCTATTCGGGTTTCATTAAAGAACTTAAAAAGAAAAAGATTAAACTCAGTCTCTCCCAGGAAGCAGAATGGGAAGAGTATTTCCTTTCAGAACAACAAAAAGCAAAAGAACTTAAATCCCAAATTGACCAAACCGATAAGGAAATAGATCAGATGGTTTATGAGCTGTATGGGTTGACTGATGAGGAGATTGAGATTGTGGAGAATAGTTAGGCTAATGATAATTCAAATTATGAAGTATTGAGCAAAAAAGAAGATTATAGGAAATATCTATTAAAGATTTTTGAAGCTTCGAATAAAAGAGATTTAAAAATGAATACTAAAGGATTAGAAATAATCACTGGTGCTATTTTTAAGCTTACTCAAAGTCTTTTTGATGGTGGAGAAAAGCTAGAATTTCACAATTCTGAACTTGAAAATAAATTTTTCAGATATGGTCTCGCAAATCATAGTATAATTAAGCTTTTAGATGGTTTAAGCTTTGAACTTATTGGTCATAACATGAATATTATTGATATTTTTTCAATTAAAAGCATTGTAAGGATGCAGATAGAATCATACTTAATAATGTTCTATTTATTTTTTGATAATGTTACTGTTGAAGAAAAAAATCTAAGATATGCTGTCTATAAGCTTCACGGACTTAGAAAACAAGCAAGTTTTGCTTATGATTCAGATTTTGCAAAAAAACAATACCAAAAAGTTCAAATAGAAATAAGCGAAACTACAGAGAAAATTATAAAATCAGCTCAATACAAAAAAGCTACCAGTGTTAAAGAGAGAAATAAATTATTAAAACCTAGTTATGCAATTATGTTCAAAAAAGAACAGCTTTTTGAACGCAGTGACTTAAATAAATCAAGAATTTCTGACATGTGGAGTCTTTATTCTAATTATGCTCATGCTGAACATATTAGCGATAGACAATTTAATACTTATTACAAGTCTAATATTCAAAGCCTTAAAGAAGAGTGTGTTTTATCAGTAGAGATTAATTTGATACTAAGTTCAAAATTAGCTTTATACTTAGCAAACTCATCTAAAAGCAGTAAAAAAGCTTTCAAGGATTTAACAATTGAAGAGACGACATATATAGAAACATGGGGGAAACTTCACGAATAATTTTAGGTTTTAAATTAATTAAAAACTTGTTATACATAAAGCAATAAAGAATGGAAAATGTACTTCTAATTGGAAACGGTGTAAACCTTGTAGATAGAGAAAACTCATTGGATTGGGGGCAACTGTTGCACAAGTTAAAAGTGAAATATGGTATTCAAGTAGAATTAAATAATCCTCTTAAACCATTTCCACTAAGCTTTGAAGAAATGTCGAATATGAAGAGTGGAATGAATGACTACGATAGCAAACTTAAAAATCTGAAACAAAGCATTAAAACGGCTTTTTTTGAATTATTGGAACAAAACGAAGGAAAATGGCATAATGAATATCACGAAAAGTTTATGAGATTAGAGAATATAAATCACATACTTACTACAAACTATGATTATGGTTTTGAAATGGCATTAGATAGTGATTTTTTAAATAAAAAAGAAGATTTTGTCACCGATAGAACAGAGCTTGTAAATAGTCTTAAAAGGTCCTATAAGTTGAATAAAAAGATTTGGCATATACACGGAGAGCTAGAGGATTGTAGGAATCATAAAAATAATTCTAAAAACTTTAAAGAAAAAAGTATTCTTATTGGGTTTGACGGTTATTCAAATTACTTAAGTAGGATCGTAGATACAGTGAAAAATAAAAAAAAATGTTCAGAAGATCATTGGCCATATTTTTTTCTTAATGCAAATGTTCACATTATTGGCTTTGGTCTAGATTTTAGTGAAACTCACTTATGGTGGTTGTTACAATATCGAAAAAGGAAAGGATTTACAAACGAAATTTATTTTTACTATGCTAATTTTATAAATATTGAAGAAAAATTCAATTCTATAAAAATTAAAAATATAGATGATATTTTAACAAATTCAGACTTAACAAAAGAGCTAGTAAAAAGAAAAAATAATTCAGCTAAGATTGAGGTTTTAAAATCATTAGGAGTTACAACTGAGCCAATTGAATGTGAATCAATAAAAAATGATAGATATAAGGAATTTTATGATCAAGTTATCCAAAAACTTAAATCTCTTTAAATTAAAACTTCGCATGATCAATAGCCACTAAACAAAAACAATCCTACAGACAACAAAATTCTATTATGATAGCAACTCAATTACCAATCAACAACTTCCTTCAAGCGCCAAATGTTCAATTTGTTATACCCGTTTATCAGCGTAACTATGACTGGTCTACAAGTGAATGTCATAAATTATTGGATGATATAATCGATGTAGCTAAAGAACAAAGTGGCTCACATTTTATTGGAAGTATAGTGTTTATCCACGAAGGTGCATATAGCACAAGAGAAGTGAAGGAACTAGTCATTATTGATGGCCAGCAACGGCTTACAACAATCAATATTTTATATGTTGCTTTATACCGTTTTTCCAAAGAAACAAATCAGGAGCATGAAGCTGAGAAGCTCTACAACATGTTTTTAACCAATCAATATGTTCAAAACGAATCCAGCAAACTTAAATTAAAACAAACCGATACTAATTCCTTAGCTTTTAAAGCTATAATGAACGCTACTGAGAAGGAGTTTGATGCTTATTCCAATGTTATAGAAAATTTCAATTATTTTAAATCCAAAATAAATGAATCAAATTTCCAGTCAATCTTAGATGGTTTAAGAAAATTGATCTTTGTCGAAATTTCTTTAGAACGAGACAAAGATGATCCTCAAAGAATCTTTGAAAGTCTTAACTCAACAGGCTTAGATTTGTCTCAATCAGATTTGATTAGGAACTATATCCTGATGGATTTACCACCTAAACAACAGGACAAAGTCTATAATCAAATCTGGAATCCAATTGAGGAAAATGCAAAAGACATACAAAAGCAGAAATCATTAGTATCTGAGTATATTAGAGATTACTTGACTTTGAAGAAGAAAAAAATACCTAAGAAAAGTAAAGTCTATGAAGAATTTAAGAAGATGTATCAAGACAAAGATGAGGCTTATCAGCAAGAACTTGAAAACATAAAATCCTTCTCTGTTCATTATAAAAAACTAGCAAATCCCCAGACGGTAAAAAACGATAACATTAGAAAAGAATTGAACTATATTTCAAGATTAGAAATTAATGTAGCTTTCCCTTTTCTTTTGCAAGTTTTTGAAGATGCCGACAATGGAATTATAAGCGATGATATTCTAATTAAGATACTCAAACTCATTCAATCTTATACTTGGCGAAGATTTATAGTTGGCTTGCCTACAAATGCTCTAAATAAAGTATTTATGACTTTGTATTCTGAAATTGATACAGAGGACTATTATGAATCTGTTGTGCTAGCACTTTACAAAAAAAGAGGTAGCGGAAAGTTCCCTAATAATCAAGAGGTAAAAACAGCTCTAAAGGATAAAGATTTATATAATATTCAAACAAAGAATAGAAGTTATATGTTTGAGTTGCTTGAAAACTTCAATAATAAAGAGTATGTTGATACAAGCAATCCTAACATTTCAATTGAGCATATTTTTCCACAGAATTCAAATCCAGACTGGTCAAATAGTTTAAGCCAAGAAGATTTTTTCATGTTCAAAGAAAGATACCTTAACACGATAGCAAATTTGACTTTATCTGGTAATAACGGAGCTTTGAGCAACAAATCTTTTAGTGCTAAAAAAGTGATGAACAATAACAATGATGAACAAGGCTATCAATTTAGTAGACTCTGGTTAAACTCGTTTTTAAACACAGTAGATGAATGGTCTATAGAAAACTATGAAAAGCGTTTTGAACTCATTTATAGTCGTTTTTTGAAAATTTGGGAATATCCAGACATAGAATTACCTGAGGAGGAAGAAAAGGGTTCAGAAGTAAATATTTTTGAAGCTGGTAACCCTACTGGAAAAAAACTAGACTACTTTATTTTTGAAGACACAAAGTTTGATGAATCTGCGATTTCGATTATGTATTCTGAAGTTGTTAAATCACTATTACTGAAAAATCCAAAACTTTTAATTGAGAATCAAGATATTATAAAAATATCTAAGAATGAAAAAGACTTTAGATCACCAAGCCAAATTGCTAATGGCTATCAGATTGAATTTAATATTGATAGCAAAACAAAATTCAATTACTTAAAAAAACTTCTTACCCTTTATGATTTAGAAGATGAGCTTATTATAAAATATAGCGATAACAATCCAATTTCATTTAAAGCTAATAGGCACGTTGTGCGTAATAAATATTGGAAAAGAGTTTTAAACAAGCTTGAAAACACTCATCTTTTTGAAAATGTAAACCCAACAAAAGACCATTGGTTAAGTACTGGTGCTGGAACTGCAGGAGTTGCTTATACTATGGTTATTACCAAAAGCTTAGCAAGAATTGAATTGACATTGGGATCGTCGAGTAAAGAAAGGAATAAACGCTATTTCAAAAAATTATTAAGTCATAAAGATGAAATAGAAAATCGATTTGAAAATCAATTAGAATGGGAAGAATTACCAGATAATAAAATGAGTAGAATTAAATTTGAAATTGATCACGTAAATCTTTTCAATGAAGATAGTTGGGATGAAATGGATAAGTTCTTTGTTGAGAATATACCGAAGTTTGAATATGCTTTTATAACCTATTTATGCCAACTTAAATAACAATAAAGATGATAAATCAAGCTAGAATCGTCTCAAAAAGTACTGTGTAATTGAATAAAATTAAAATTGAATAAATGAACTATAATTTACTACTTAAAACAGATGAATGGAAGGAAAAAAGAAATGAAATTTTATCTAGAGACAATAAAACTTGTCAGAGATGTGGCTTCTTACAGAATGACAAAACATTAACTCCATCTTTAACTATAGAGAAAAAAACTTTTGAAAATTCAAAACTGACTTTTCAAAAAGACCAGAAAATTCTTCCTAATATAGTAAGGTTTGAAAGCTTGGGTCTTGTTTTTTATTGTAAAACTTATTTAACTGAGGACAATTTAAAGAGTACAGAGAATTACTCTATGATCATTAATTTAGTAAAAAAAAAGAAAATTGAATATCCATTTCAGGGTTCCCTATTAAAAGATACAAGGACGAATTTTTTTCTTACTGAAACAGTAAATGAATCACTGAAGAAATACGCACAAAGAAAGGCGAATGATTCATCACTTGAAATGGACTTAGAAGGCATATGGTTTACTCCTTTTTCAGAAAGAATTGAATATGCAAAACTAACTAAGTCTTTACATGTTCATCATAAATGTTATAGAAAGAATCAAGATATCTGGGATCAAAATAACGAAGAATACGTTACTTTATGTAATGTATGTCATAAAATTATACATGAGTCAAATCAAATCCCATTTTACGATTCAAAAGGGATAAATTACAAATTTAGAAAGCCATGTACTAGATGCAAAGGCACAAGATATTTACCGCAATACAGTTATGTTGATAATGGTATATGTTATAAATGCAATGGATATGGGTATTTAAATTAATAGTCGTTTAGCCTTCTTATTTAAATTGTCACCCATAATACAAAACCCCCAATAAACTTAGTATATGAGGGTTTTAAAATTAATACAAGAACGCTGTTATATTATTTATCCATAATTATTGGCGTCAATTTTTCTTTTAGAGCATCATACTCTTTTTGTGTCATCATCTCTAGATCCAAAAGATCTTTAGCTTCTTTTAATTTATCAATAGCATCTTCTCTACTGAGTAAGGAAGTCTTTATTTCCCCATATTCGATAGCACTTTCAAGATCGATATAATATCTAGCTAGACCAAGTTTGGTTTTTGTAACTGCAACAATTTCCCAACCCTGCCTTCTACTTCCATCCATTTTGAATTTAATGATTTCCGAAACCCAATCCCTAGCTGTAATATCAACAGGTTCGATTGACCCGATAGCGTCCATCTTTATAATGTATGCATATCTATCAAGATCACCTGATGGCTCTCCTATTGTCAGTGTTTCTCCTTCCTTGAAAGAAATCCCATCTTTACTTATATATTCAGAGACATTTCTAGTACTTGGTCTTCGATTGGAGTCCTCGATATCTTGATAAGATAATTTTTGACCGTAAGTTACTGTTGAAATAAGGGCAATAAATAATAAAATATTTTTCATAAAAGTTTTTTTTGTTAGCGCCTCAAAAATATAAAACTGAATATAATTTCATGTTTTTTATAGCCTATCTTTTTAAAGTTCTGAAAAACTCTATTTTTATTTCTTTAAAATATTAGAGGCTTTAATACTGTTCTAAAAAATCGTTTAATAGATAATTTATTAAGGAGATAAGGAAGAAACGTAGTAGGCTCTTAAAGTTTAGAGCTATTTGTTTAAAAGTTCGAATTTAATTTCAGAAAACAATAATTATTTTAAAAAATAATTATTTCAATTTATACTTTTCAGCTTCAGAACATATGACTATACCGTAATCATTTAAATTTCCCTCAAATTCTTTTATTAAGTTAGAAATCCATCTAAGATGCAATTCGTCTCCATGAACTTCTATTAGAAATAATTGTTTACCTTTTTCAATTGCTGCTTTAGCTTCATCGAAACATCCTTTTGATAAACCGATATCATTAGATTCACTCCAAATAAACAGAATATCTACTTCAGACGCAATTTCTGCGTAATTAGAAAGGTATTTTAAATCACCTAAGTGTTGGTTTGGACATAATACTTCCATTTGGAGTTCATTAGACAAAAATTTAAATATTCTTTTTTCATTTTTAGTCCCATAAGTTGATAAGCTATGAGAAAAATAAGCTGTGAGTCCTTTGGTTAAACCTGTTTCTAAATTTAGATTACAATACATATTTTTTTATTTTTTTAAATTATTTATCTTTTTAATTTTTGTTATAGTATTAAGATGAAGACCCACAACTTTTGAGACTTCAATATTCTTATATCCCTTTTTAATTAATTCAATTGCCTTTTTATTTTTTGGCTTATTCAAAAAGCGAACTAAATCCTCGGAAGTACCCTTAGACCGTCCTTGGTATTTCCCTTTTGCTTTGGCAATAGCTATTCCTTCTAGTTGTCTCTCACGAATCATTTTTCGTTCCATTTCAGCAACTACTCCAAGTATGGAGATAACCATTTTTGAAATATCATTCTCACTTCCATCATCATTTAGTGTTCTAAGTCCTTGTTGAACAAAGTGAATATTTACTTTCTTTTCATTGAATACCTTGATAGTAGTTAGAATATCCATTAAGTTCCTGCCTAATCGGTCAATTTGATGTACGACCAGCTCATTTAGTTCTTTAGACTCTAGTAAGGAAAATATTCGCCCCCCACCTTCTCTGTCAAAAAATGGAATAGCACCAGAGCATTTATCTTCAACTAATAGATCATGATCTAAGGACTTTATAGATTGTCTTTCCGAATTTTGTTCAACTGTGCTTGTTCTAGTATATAGGACTTTCATTTTGTCACTTTTTTAGGTTAGTACGCATTCAACTCTTATTTTGTGATCTTTTCATCAATATTTTAGGTGTTAACCTTGATTTTGTAGATTTTATCAATCCCAAATCAGAGTGTACTCTATTTTTATGATTAGAATGTTTTTTTGAAATCATTGAAATTTGATTTCGTAAAAGCAAGTATTTTGAATAAATATCCCAAGCCATAAATGACACCAAATCCAACAGCTGTAAATTTTGCAATTTTTACGACTTGGCTGTTTAGAATATTATTTACTAAATCTTCTTTTGTCTTTTCTGCTAAACTATTTTTTTTCATTTTCATCTTTATTTAATTTTATTAGATAAGCTGATGAGGTTAATACAACGATTAGAATTATTCCAATCCATACTATGTCATTCTTATTCATTTCTTTTTTTAGGTGAATTGGATGATTAAACACTTTTTCTATATTGGAAGTGTTCAAGTCATATATTTTAATTGGCTCCATTTTTTTTAATGTATAATTTGTTATCATCAACTTTTTTGTAAACCATGTCATAGAGTCCGAAATAGATTTCATCATCATTATCGATGAATTGAGTAAAAACTGTGAAATCAAATCCACTATTTTTTAGATCTCTTACACTCACATATGCTTCTTCATTATCACCTAGAATAATTTCTAGTTTACTATAATTGAAGAATAGCTTCTGGTTCATTCGTTCAAGGGGCATTCTCTTTTCCCGATACTTTCGGTTATGATATGCTATTCGATTTTTTCCTGAAGCAAATCTTTGATTACTTCTCCTTGGCTTAAAAACTTTGCCACTAAAGGGGCATTTTCTAATTGTTTCCATTTTTATCTATTTTAATTAATGATCAACTTTTTAGAATTTTAGGCTATTCGATTTTCCAAACAACCTTTTTCTATATCCGCGTTCAAAAATCTGTTTACCCTTTAAGTACCTTTCTAGGTGCTTTGCATTTCTAACAAAGGCGCCATGTATATTCTTTTTCTTAAAACTCATTTTTAATGCATCAGGATATTTTTTATCTATAAAGGGACTCGTTGCTAATACCAAGTGATAATGTTGTCCAAAGTTTTCTTCACCCACATCATAAACCCAGATATAGCCATGTAGCTGGATGCCATTTGTTTCGCATCTTCTCTTTAGCTTTTGAGTAATTGGACTTATAGATTGACTTATGTCATACGGTAAGCCAAATTCAAAAAGTTGGAATTTATTTTTATCACTAAACTTTTCGAAAAAATGAGAAATTAGCTTGTTTCTTTTGAAACGTTGTTTTTGCACATCTGATATTTCATAGAAAACTCCGTTCGATTCATTTTGAAACACGCTTATAGAAGACACTTCTTTGAGACACCCTACTCTTTTGATGGTGTTAAGGTCTTTCTTAGACCTCTTCTTAAAACGCTTCTTAAATATGAATTTTCCCATATTAAAAATTGTTTTTAAATATTGATTTAACTGATTGTAGATTTTCTTTAGTAAGACTATCTCTATCGATTAGAACTTTTGAACTACCGTAAGGTTTGAAAGCAGAAATTCTCCCACTTCTTATCCATCTGTCAATAGTCTTGACACTGACAGATAAAATCTGGGAGGCTTTTTTACGTGTTATATAATTCATCGCAATTAGTGTTTTTAAATCACGATGCAATCTAGATAGGGTAAGAATTTTTTAGAGACGAGAATTATATTTGGGAATTTCACTTTTCGTCTCTAAATGTCAATATTATTTCGTATGAGGGCATTTGAAATATGCTTCAAATAGTGGTAGTTATTAATTAAGCTTACAAGCTGAGCTTCAGAAAGCTTATTAATCATGTGATAAAAGATTTTTTATGTTAGTTCAAAAACCTTTGTGATTGTATAAAAGGGTTGGGGAAGTATAAAATGATGCTATTAAACTTGAAAGATCTATTTGTCAAGATAAACAATTGTGTTTTTAAGCTTACGAATTATATCTATATCGTCTTTTTCAGCTAATCGTAAATCTTTAAAAATATTAGTTATCAAATGATGGAAAATTTTATTTAGAATTTTGTTCCTGTCTTTATTTGACAAAGCTGATTGGTCTTTTTTGATATTAAAATATATAGCAGAAAATAGAATTTTAAGAAGGTATTTGTCTTTAAGAAATAAATCTTTATGCTTAATATATTCTTCAGGCTTCTCGCTCTCGTCAGCTATATTATTATAAAAAAAGTCAAGGAAAAGTCTATCTTGCTTTTTTAAGTTTGTTTTTATTGATGTTTTTGAAAAATCATCAACTAAATCTAAAACAGTATCCTTATCACCAAATTTTATAGTATTTGATAAAGTCAAAAAAGCATATTCAAGTAAGATCCTATAAATTTGTGTGACTATGTATGGATAATTAAAAATATACACTTCATTCTTCAAGTTATTCAATCCCTCGTGAAGAATTTTGACGTCGAAAGAAAATTTGAATAGCTCTATAACTTGCTCACACCTTTTAAATCTTTTTTTATTTGCTTTTATTATTTCAACGATTTGTTTTTTTTCATCGTCTTTATTTTTAATAAAAAAATAGAAAGGAAATATTATTAAGAGCTTTTTAGATAACTCTATATCATTATCATTTTCAAGAGTCTCTTTGATGTATTCTAATAAACTTTTTGATTCAACATAAAGATCTTCTGAATCAGTATTATGATAATAGACTTCTTTTGAAAATAACTCTATTTCACTAAAACTTTGAAATTCATTGTCAAGTAATGTCTTATAAAACAAAAAAAATGTTTCATTTCTATTTTTATTCAAATTATCATTATAAATTGGTTTCATAAGATGTGGTCAAAAATGTGGACAAATGAATATAAATAAAAAACCCTAAACCTATATATAATAAGGGTTTAGGGTTTTTAAGAGTGACCACGGCAGGATTCAAACCTGCAACCTTCTGAGCCGTAATCAGATGCGCTATTCAGTTGCGCCACGTGGCCTTTTGAGAGTGCAAATATATTTCTTTTTATACTTTTACCAAATATAAAATCATAATTATCATGCAACTCACCGATTATATCAGAACTATCGAAGATTTTCCCAAGAAAGGTATTTCCTACAAAGATATTACTCCTCTACTTATGGACCCAAAAGCTAGTGCTTTTGCAGTTTCGGAATTAATAAAAGGCCTGGAGGACAAAACTGTTGATAAAGTCATTGGCATAGAGTCTCGCGGATTTTTATTTGGAATGCTTCTGGCCAAAGCGCTTGGAGTAGGGTTTATACCTATTCGTAAACCAGGGAAACTTCCTTCTGTAACCATTTCTCAATCCTACGATCTAGAATATGGAAGTGATACGATTGAAATACATGAAGACTCTATTCAAAAAGGCGATCGAATTTTACTTCATGACGATTTACTTGCTACAGGAGGTACAGCTTCTGCTGCTTGTAAGCTTATTGAAAAACTTGGAGGTGAACTTGTTCATATCAATTTTGTCATTGAATTGGACTTCCTTGAAGGCAGAAAACTTCTTCCTAAGGCTAAAGTAAATTCACTTTTACATTATTAAAAAGATTCAAATTCAGAATAAATACAAAAGCTTAGTTAATTTATAAGGTAAAGTTATACAAAGAAAAAAAGTTTGAGTGTCAAAAAATAAAGAAAGGCTATCTTCGCGGTTACTAATTTTTAAGAAATGAGTGAACAAAAAAATAAAGAATTAACAGAAGAAATCGGCGATAATCACATAGCTACATCTTACGAAAACCCAGTAAGGAACGACGCTTTTGAGTTGACAGAGGATGAAAAGATTGAAAAAATAAAAGGCCACGTCCATGAAATCATGCATACATTGGGTATGGATATGACAGATGACAGCTTGATGGGAACTCCCAAACGAGTGGCTAAGATGTACGTGAACGAAATTTTTGGTGGTTTGGACCCGGAGAAAAAACCTAAAGCATCAACTTTTGAGAATAATTACAAATACGGTGAAATGCTCGTGGAAAAGAACATTACAGTTTATTCTACTTGCGAACATCACCTTTTACCAATAGTTGGAAGAGCTCACGTTGCTTACATATCTAGTGGAAGAGTTGTAGGACTTTCGAAAATGAATAGAATCGTTAATTACTTCGCCAAGCGTCCACAGGTCCAAGAAAGACTTACAATGCAGATTGTGAAGGAGCTACAAAAAGCTTTGGAAACTGAGGATGTGGCTTGTATCATCGATGCCAAACACCTATGTGTTAACAGCCGAGGGATCAACGACATAGAAAGCAGCACTGTAACTAGCGAATTTGGAGGAAAATTCAAAGACGAGAATGTGAGAAAAGAGCTTCTCAACTATATAAATTTAGAAACTAAATTTTAACCAATGGCTTTATACGAGGATCAATCTTTAAAGATTTATAATTCTATTTCTGGAGAAAAAGAAGAGTTTAAACCTATAACTGAAGGCTATGTAGGCATGTATGTCTGCGGTCCTACTGTATATAGCAATGTTCATTTAGGAAATTGCAGGACTTTTATTTCTTTTGATTTGGTGTTTCGTTACCTAAAGCATTTAGGTTATAAAATTAGGTATGTAAGAAATATCACAGATGCTGGTCATCTGGAAAATGATGGTGAAGAAGGAGAAGACAGAATTGCTAAGAAAGCTAAATTAATGGAGATTGAGCCCATGGAAGTGGTTCAGAAGTACAGTGTTGATTTTCATCAAATCCTTGAGAAATTTAACAATCTACCGCCTAGTATTGAGCCTACAGCTACAGGGCATATCATTGAGCAAATTGAGGCTATAAAAACCATCCTTGATAAAGGACTGGCCTATGAAGTTGAAGGGAACGTTTATTTTGACGTTATGAAATATAATGAGTCTCAACACTACGGAAAATTAAGCGGAAGAAAAATTGAGGATCTCATTTCAAACACCAGAGAACTTACCGGCCAATCTGATAAAAAAAATCCTCAGGATTTTGCGCTTTGGAAAAAAGCAGAACCTCAGCACATTATGCGCTGGCCTTCACCATGGGGAATAGGTTTTCCAGGATGGCATCTGGAATGTACCGTAATGAGCTCCAAGTATCTTGGAGATCAATTTGATATTCATGGTGGGGGAATGGATTTGAAATTCCCGCACCATGAGTGTGAAATTGCTCAAGGCCATGCTTCCACTGGAAAAGATCCTGTTAACTATTGGATGCATGCCAATATGCTAACATTAAATGGTAAGAAAATGTCTAAAAGTACGGGCAACAATATCTTGCCTAGAGAACTTTTTACAGGAGAAAATGAAAATTTATCTAAAGCGTATACAGCACCAGTCGTTCGATTTTTTATGCTTCAGGCCAACTATAGAAGTATTCTTGACTTTTCCGATGAGGCTTTATCTGCCGCAGAAAAAGGATTCAATAAGTTAATGGGTAGTCTTGAAACTTTAAAGTCAATTAAGGCCTCAAAGTCTTCAGATTTTGATGTTTCAGGATGGAAAAACAAATGTTATGAAGCGATGAATGACGACTTTAACAGTCCGATTTTAATTGCTCACCTTTTTGAAGCTGTTAAGCAAATTAATTTGGCGAAAGCAGAACAAATCAAAATCACCCAAGAACATATTGATCTGCTAGGTCAAACTATGAAAGACTTCATCTTTGATGTCATGGGTCTTGAAGATGCAGAAGATAATTCAAAGTCAAAAGACAATACAAGTGATTTTGAAGAGCTTATTCACTTCATGATCGAGATGAGAAACCATGCCCGGCTCAATAAAGATTTTGAAACCAGTGATAAGATACGAGACAAACTTTTAGAAATGAAAGTAGAGTTGAAAGACAGTCGAGAAGGAACTACTTTTGAGATTCAATCTTAGTCGATGTGGCGTAAAGTATTGATCTTTCCTTTTTTAGTTCTCATCAAGCTTTATCAATGGATCATATCCCCTCTCTTAGGGCCAAGTTGCAGGTTTCAGCCCACATGCTCACATTATGCTCTTGAAGCATTTGAGACCCATGGATTGATAAAGGGCCTGTATCTTAGTGCAGTAAGGATTTCAAAATGTCATCCTTGGGGAAAATCTGGTTTTGATCCAGTCCCGAAGTCTAAAAAAGAATCAGATAAGAGTTGAACATTTCAATAATCTGTATATTAGCCCCTAAATAAATTAAGCATGTTCCAAGCTATCCAATGGGATCCCTCTTTAGGAATCGATCTCGGAATTCTTACCCTCAGATATTACAGTTTAATGTTCCTCATTGCTTTTGCTAGTGGCTTTTACATTTCTAAGCGAATTTTTATTCATGAAGGTATTTCATTAGAAAAGTTAGATAAGCTTCTTATCTACACCATAATTTCTACACTTGCTGGAGCAAGGTTGGGTCACGTTATTTTTTATCAGCCAGAATTATTTCTTGAAGATCCTCTATCGGTTTTTCTACCTGTAAGCTTTGTTCCTAATATTGAATTTACCGGTTTTAGAGGTCTTGCCAGTCACGGTGCGGCTATTGGCATTGCCATTGGAATGTACTTTTATAGCAAGAATGTGACTAAAAAGTCCATCTTTTGGATTCTTGACCGAATAACAATTCCCGTAGCTTTAGGCGCTGTATTTGTAAGAATAGGAAATTTTTTAAATTCTGAAATCGTCGGCAAGGCAACCAACTCAGACTTTGGAGTCGTATTTGTTCAATTAGGTGAAAGCTTCCCCAGACATCCCGCTCAGTTATACGAATCGGTTTCTTATTTAATTCTCTTCGGGATTTTATCTCTGCTCTTTTGGAAAACGAATCTCAAACAAAAGAAAGGTGTCCTATTTGGTATTTTCTTCACTTTGCTATGGACAATTCGATTTTTGGTGGAGTATGTCAAAGAGCCACAAGTAGCGGAAAGAGCAGACTGGTTATTCAACACTGGACAATTACTGAGTATTCCTATGATTCTAATCGGGTTGGGAATTATTTATTTTTCAAATCAAAAATCACAAAACGGTGAAGTTGCTTAAAATATTTTTTGGGTTAAGCTTGATGCTTCATGTAATATCTTGTCAACCGGAGAAGAAACAAGATCAAAATCTTACGAGAGAAATACAATTTAAAAATGATACACTTTTAAAGTTTATCAAAGGAAAAGACACATTATCTCCTGTTTTTGAAATTGAATTAGCTAAATCTGATTATGAAAAAGAAACGGGATTAATGCATAGAAAAAAGATGGAATCTAGACAAGGGATGCTTTTTATCTATGAAACTGAAGAGCTGAGACCTTCATTTTATATGAAAAACACTTACCTCCCACTTGACTTAATTTATTTTAATAAAAACCTGGAAATTGTAGATTTCAATTTAAACACTACTCCACTTTCAGAAGAACTTATTCCTTCTGAAGTGCCTTCAATTTACGTTCTTGAATTACATGCTGGATCTGTTGATGAATTATCTCTTGAAAGAGGTAATCAAATTATGTTATACTAAAAAAGGTAATCTTAAAGACTACCTTTTTAATAAAATGAGTTTACTAGAGGCTAATCCAAACAAACAATATTTTATTATTTAAACGCATAATAGTCTCTATTGTTACAATCGTTAACACAGTTTAACACATTGATAATCAAAAGTCAAGCATCGTTCAACAAAAAAATAAAAAGGAATGAAAAGCATAACTCTTGTCATAGGCGCCTCAGAAAACCAAAGTAGATATTCAAATAAAGCTATACGTGCTTTGTTACAGAATAACAAAGATGTGATTGCCCTTGGCAAACGAAAAGGGGAAGTGAAAGGTATTGAGATACAGACTAAAATTTCAACAGATGAAGAAGTTGATACTGTTACAGTATATCTAAATCCCAATCATCAAAAACAATACGAGGACTTTTTACTTGAACTTTGTCCTAAGCGAGTAATTTTTAATCCTGGTACAGAAAACTTTGATCTTCAAAATAAACTTGAAAAAGCTGGAATCAAAACTTTAAATGCTTGTACTTTGGTTCTTCTTGCTACAAATCAATATTAAGCCAAGAAAAGTTAATAATCCATTCAAAATCAATATAAAAAATCCAAATTCAAAGTTGAGAAAAGTTAAACTCAAACTACTGATTATATAAGAAAGGATAGGTGATAAAATAGCTATGATTGGAATCCATCGATCCTTAACCCTCCATTTAGTAAACAATCCAAAAGCGTACAGTCCTAAGAGTGGACCATAGGTGTATCCAGCAAATTCAAATAACTTGTTGATGACACTCTTATCTGCGATTGCATATTTAAAAACCATCATCACAGCAATAAGAACAAGAGAAATCAGAACATGTATATATTTTCTAACTTTGGTTTGAGAGGCTGCAGAATATCTATCTTGGATATTGAGTATATCAATACTTATCGAGGTCGTAAGCGAAGTTAATGCACTGTCTGCACTTGAATACGCCGCAGCAATAAGTCCTAGTATAAAAGTGACTGCTACAGCTACACCTAGTACACCAGAAGTTGCAACTGCTGGAAACAGATCATCCCTCGTTTCTGAAATTCCAACTAAATCAGCATAATCAGTGAGCAGTAAACCGAGGAGTAAAAATAAAAAGTTGACCACAGTCAAAACGAGCGTAAACCAAAAAATATTTTTCTGAGCATCTTTTAGGGTTCTACAAGTCAAGTTTTTTTGCATCATGTCTTGATCAAGACCTGTCATAACTATGGCGATAAACATTCCGGATATAAATTGCTTGAAAAAGAAATCTGAACTTTTATAATCTTCAAAAAAGAAAATCTGGAAGTTATCATGCGTTCCTAAATAATTCCACAAACTTTCAACCTGAAGAGCATCTGAAATGAAATAGATAGAGATCCCTAAAGCTATTAGCATAAATAGCGTTTGTAGTGTATCTGTCCATACTATAGTTTTTATCCCACTTCTGAAGGTGTAGAGCCAGATCAATAAAATAGTGATGCTCACCGTTGCATAATAAGGAATGCCCAAGGCATCAAAAACGATAAGCTGAAGTACATTTGCCACCAAAAAAAGCCTGAAACTAGCTCCCACTATTCTTGAAAGAATAAAATAGGAAGCTCCTGTCTTGTAAGCACGGTTACCATAACGCGAATCTAAGTAGGTATAAATGGAAGTAAGGTTAAGCCTGTAATATAGAGGCATAAGCACTAGACTAATCACAGCATACCCTATTGTGTAACCAAGTACAACTTGAAAATAACTAAAGCTACTGAAGGCTACTGTTCCGGGAATTGAAATAAAAGTTACGCCACTAAGTGATGCGCCTATCATCCCAAAAGCAACGAGATACCATGGTGATTGTTTATTGGCCTGAAAAAACTCAGAATTACTTCCGCTTTTATTGGTTAAAAATGAAATTAAAATAAGGACAACAAAATAAGCTAAAACTAGAAGTAAAATCTGGTATGCCTGCATATATTTCAGTTTGGCAGGCGAAAATACAAATGTTTACTTAAGATTTTTGTAAAAAGAAGACTCAAAATTGTATTTTAGCTCAGTATGGAATTTTCATCAAAGTATCTTGAAAAGGCGATTGAAGAGATTTCGCTGCTACCGGGAATAGGTAAGCGAACTGCACTTCGACTGGCTTTGCACCTCTTGAAGCAACCGCAAGCTCAAACCACAGATCTTGCAACCGCTTTAGTTGATCTAAAAACTAAAGTCAAACAATGTAAAAGCTGTCATAACATCTCAGACCAAGATATTTGTGGTATTTGCAAAGACCAATCTAGAGATCAATCCATTATATGTGTTGTTGAAGATATAAGGGATGTGATGGCAATTGAAAATACAGAACAATACAAAGGAATTTATCACGTTTTAGGAGGTAAAATAAGTCCCATGGACGGGGTTGGACCAAATCAATTGAATATAGAAACTCTAGTAAACAAAGTAAAAACAGGTAAGGTCAAAGAAATTATTTTTGCATTAAGCAGCACTATGGAGGGTGATACAACCAACTTTTATATTTATAAACAGATACAATCCTCAAAACTCGAATTAAAAACCTCTACAATAGCCAGAGGAATTTCAATAGGAGATGAATTGGAATATGCAGATGAAATTACTTTAGGTAGAAGTATTTTACAAAGAGTTCCATTCGAAAATTCATTAAAAAACTAATCTTATTGAAACTTTCTGTTGTTATTCTAAATTATAAAGTACCACATCATTTAATGTTGTGTCTGGACAGTGTTAGCAAGGCAATAGAAAATATTAAAGCTGAAATAATTGTCGTTGATAATAATTCTCAAGACACGAGTTGCGCACTGGTAGAAGAAAACTATCCTGAAGTAAGGTTGATAAGCAATACGGGGAATTTTGGATTTTCAAAAGGAAATAATATAGGTGTTAAAAAAGCACAAGGTGAATTTCTTTGCGTTTTAAATCCAGATACGGTCGTACCTGAAGATTGCTTTACAAAACTTCTGAAATATTATCAGGAAATAAAAAATCCCGGTGCTGTCGGTGTTCAATTGATCGATGGATCAGGTGAATTTCTTGAAGAAAGCAAAAGAAATATACCTACACCAAGAGTTGCTTTAAAGAAACTTACCGGAAACTCTTCCTCCTATTATAATTCTAAATTACAAAAAGAAGAAAAAGGACCTACTGATATATTAGTGGGAGCATTTATGTTCATGAAAACTGAGTTATACCATAACATTGGAGGTTTTGATGAAGATTATTTTATGTATGGAGAAGATATAGACTTGAGTTACAGGATTCTCAAGGCTGGCTTTCAAAATTACTATTTGGGTTCTGTAAAAGTCTTGCATTTTAAAGGTGAAAGTACAATTAAGGACCAAGTCTATGTTAATCGATTCTATGAAGCGATGTACATTTTCTATAAAAAGCACTTCAAGAATTATAAAACATCTTTTAGTCTGGTAAAACAGATCCTTAAACTAACTATGACTTTAGAGAAAGTAAAGCTCAAATCTATAAAAAATAGAAAACAAAAATTTAAAGAAACTCTTCTTGTTTCTGAAAGTAAATGTTTAAGAAATAAAGTTTCGAACCGGTTGAACTCTAAAATAAAGGTAGCTTCAAAAATAACATTAGAATTAGAAAATTCATTTATCATAATTGACTCTAATTACTTACAATACAGAGATTGCATAAATACCATGACTAATCTTAAGTCTAAGAATAATGCTTTCAGAATAAAACCGAGAAATTATAATTTTATGATAGGAAGCGAAAGTAAGTATCTGAAAGGCGAAGTTATTGACCTTAGTTAAGAAGGTAACAACTTAGGAATATAACTAGCTTAATTTTACTAAATTTGCAATCTGAATTACAAAAACACCTTTTAGGTTACATATATGGCAAAAAAAGAATTAAAATTACCCAAAATGGGAGAAAGCGTTGCTGAGGCAACAATTACTAGTTGGTTAAAAGAAGTCGGCGATATTATAGAGGCTGATGAAGCGGTCCTAGAGATTGCAACAGACAAGGTAGACTCTGAAGTTCCAAGTGAATATGACGGCGTTTTGGTGGAAAAGTTATTTGATATAGACGATGTCGTGAAAGTTGGAGAGGTTGTCGCCATTATAGAAGTTGAAGGCGAAGAGGATTCTAATAATGATACTGAAGATGACTCTGTAGCTGAATCTGAAGAGATCGAAGAAGCTGCGTCTGTAGTTGAAGACAGTGTAAAACAAGCTGAAAATATTGCTGGAACGAAAGCAGACTACTCAGATTCATCTAGGTTCTATTCCCCTCTGGTCAAAAATATTGCTGAAAAAGAAAATATTTCTTTCGATGAACTTGAAGCCATTCAAGGTACTGGTATGGACGAAAGGGTGACTAAAGATGATATTCTTTCTTACGTTAAAAATAAGAAAGAAGGCAAAATATCTTCACAACAAGTTAAATCTAAAACTGCAACAGAGGATAAAGCTCCTGAAGCAAACCAAAAGGCTCAGCCTATACCAAAAGCAAGTACACCGGTAAATATTAATGCTGAAGATGAAGTTATAGAAATGAGCAGAATGGGAAAATTAATTTCTAGCCATATGATTGCTAGTACTCAAACCTCTGCTCATGTTCAATCTTTTATTGAAGTAGACGTTACCGATGTATGGAATTGGAGGAATAAACATAAAAATGAATTTCAAAAGAGAGAAGGTGAAAAACTAACCTTCACTCCTATTTTCATGGAAGTTGTTGCTAAAACCATTAAGGATTTCCCTAAAATTAATATCTCGGTAGATGGCGATAAGATTGTCATGAAAAAACATATCAATTTGGGAATGGCTGCTGCTTTGCCAGATGGCAATTTGATAGTTCCTGTAATAAGGGATGCAGATCAACTCAACTTGCTTGGCATGGCCAAAAAAGTAAATGATTTAGCAGGAAGAGCACGTAATGGAAAGCTCAAGCCAGATGAAACGCAAGGTGGAACTTATACGGTGACCAATGTAGGAACTTTTGGAAGCGTTATGGGTACACCAATAATCAATCAACCACAAGTTGGTATTTTGGCTTTAGGGGCTATTAGAAAAGTCCCAGCAGTTATTGAGACATCAGAGGGCGACTTTATCGGAATACGCTATAAGATGTTCTTGTCACATAGCTATGACCATAGAGTTGTAAATGGTGCTCTTGGAGGTCAATTTATTCAAAGAATGAAAGAATATATAGAGAATTTTGATACTGAAAGAAGTATTTAATTTTCTTGACAGATCAAACAAAAAAGCCCTTAAATCTATAGATTTAAGGGCTTTTTAAATTATTAAAACTGTCCCGTCCTAATATAGCGATACACTAAAATCAAGTGTATATGGAATCACCAACAAATAAAGGGTATGTAAAGCGAACCCAAAAAGATTATTCGCTTTCTTTTAAGCTTCAGGTAGTCGAAGAA
>NZ_JAIQZE010000017.1 GCF_020164595.1 Psychroflexus longus | reverse complement strand
TTTTACCCGTATCAAACTCTTTTAAAATCTTAGCAATCTGCTGTGGTGAAAATTTACTTCGTCTCATAATACTGTCTAATTTAATTAAAATAATTCTTATTTTAAACAGTTCGGTTTTGGGGGAAGCCTACATCAATGTATAACAGGTCGGAAAATAAATCTCTACTCATTATAAATCCAGTTTGATGCGGTTAGACGCTTCACGCTTTTTGTCATCAATTACTTTAGCATAAATCTGAGTGGTTCGTAATTCTTTATGCCCTAAAAGTTTTGAGACTGTGTAAATGTCAGTTCCTAAAGTTAGTTGAAGTGTAGCATAGGTATGTCTAGCACAATGAAAAGTGATGGTTTTCGTAATTCCAGCTTTCAACATCCATTGCTGTAACTTAAGATTTGACCAAGCACTGTAATTAAGACCTCTAAAAACTAACTCGTCTTTATCTTGAGGTTCTCCAAGTAATCCGTAGGCTTGATCTGAGATAGGTAAGGTTTCTGTTCCCTTAGTTTTCTTTTGAGTAAACCTAACGTAATATCCCATTTCTTTAGAATGTTGAATTTCTGACCATTTCATTTTTTCGATATCTGACCATCTAAGCCCGGTAAGGGCGGAAAAGATAAATGCTTTTTTCAATTCTGGCAATTCGCATTCTGTATTTACCGCTTTTTGTAGTTCTTCAAGGGTAAGGAATTCCCTTTGTGGTTCTCCCTGTTTGAAGCCTTTTACATTAGTAGCAGGATTTACCTTGAGTATCCCATCTTTTACCGCTTGTTTTAAAGCTGAGGTAAATTTACCGAAGTAGGAGTATTTTGAATTTTGGGAAAGTGGTTTTTTAGCTTTTCCAATCGCTTCTTTGTCTAGGTATTCTTTGAATCTTTCAACGAAATTTGAATTAAGTTGATCGAAACTAATATCTGAAGGATGGAAGGTTTTTAAATGCTTGAGCATACTGCTCCAGTTTCCGTAATTGCCAAGACTGGTATTTCTTTTATCGGCCAATGCAGATAAGTAAGTAGTAAAACTTCCCTTTAATTTCTCAATGTCCTGAAATCCGTAATGTCCGTTTTGTATCTCGATTTGTCTTTGAGCACATATTGTTTTAGCAAGCTCACGGGTTTGTTTGTTGAGGTTTTTCTCAGCCTTCGTCTTTGGATTGAGAGACAGGTATAATTTTAGATACTCAGTTTTTCTTTTGCCTTTATGGTAGTAATCAAGGTACAAGGCTATTTTCCGTTTTTCTCGCGCTCTCTTAATGTTACTTTCATAAGGCTATTGATTAAAGAGGTTTTCTATCTGACTTTTGAAACAATATGTTTGCGACCAAATGGAACTGCTTTTAGCTGTCCTCGTTTGATCATTCTTTGGATGGTCCATCTATTCATCCTTATAAGTTTGGACACTTCTGAAACACTTAAAAAATCCTTGTTTGAAATGTTTTCTGGATTACTTGCTGAAGGTTGAGGTATTGAAGTCTTTTGATGCGTTTCCGCTAAAGCTCCTTTGACCTTTTGTTCTCTTTTGATCTGCTTGTAGTGTATTCTGTTACATTTGTGAGAACAATATCGTGTTACAGTTGTCCGTGCTGTGAAAAGATTTCCACAGTACTCACAAGTTTTCGGGATGTGTAAATTGGTACTCATATTTGGTGCTACTTTTAAAGATAAGGTGCAACATGGGGCAATATGGTGCATGATTTATCCTTGTTTCTCAGTTGGCTATTTTAGGCAACAAATCCACTAAATAGGCAACGAATAGACAACAATTATAGCTTAAAAAGAGAAGTTAAGCAACAAATAAAAGAAAATAAATAGCTTTAAAGTAAATAAAAACAGCTAGTTAGGTATTAAAGGAAAGTATATTACTTTCCGATACAGAAATTCGCAAATATATTTCCTAAAAGTTCGTCGTTGGTGACTTCCCCTGTAATTTCACCAAAATGATATAAGGCCTGACGAATATCGATAGCGAGTAAGTCAGTGGTCAAACCTTGATTCAGGCCTTCCTGGACTTTGTTGATTTCCTCCATAGCCAGCAGCAGGGCATTGTAATGCCTGGAGTTGGTGACAATACTATCATTATTGCGTAAAGCGCCGTCATCTACGTAGCTTAATAATTGATCCTGGATAGTTTCTATCCCTGTTTTTTCTTTGGCTGAAATGAAAAGTAAATCTTTAAAGTCTGTTCTCAGTTGTTCCTTATTCTTCTCGGTAAGCAGGTCCGCCTTATTAGCGAGTAGGAGGAAAGGACGCTCAGGAAAGGCTTCTTTGAGCTGAGTGATGTCTTCTTTGACGCGATCCCACTCTTTAACAATGAGTTGATGCTTATGATCAAAAACTTTTGGAGTGTCTATTAATTTGATAATGACCTGCGATTGCTTAATTTTTTCGAAGGTGCGTTCAATCCCAAGACCTTCAATGGTGTCCTTGGTTTCCCGAATTCCAGCCGTATCGATAAATCTAAAGCCAATGCCACCAATAGAAATCTCATCTTCTATGGTATCGCGGGTAGTTCCTGCAATTTCACTTACAATAGCTCTTTCTTCATTAAGCAATGCATTGAGTAAAGTAGATTTTCCTACGTTTGGCTCTCCGACAATAGCCACAGGAATTCCATTTTTAATGACGTTTCCTACAGCGAAAGAGTCAATAAGCCGAGAGAGGACTTTCTGAATTTTTAAAACTAAAGCCTGAAACTGCTCCCGATTGGCAAATTCAACATCTTCCTCAGAGAAGTCGAGTTCAAGTTCCATCAAAGAGGCAAAATCTAAAAGTTCTTGTCTCAGTTCCTGTAATTGATTGGTGAAACCGCCACGCATTTGCTGCATGGCCAATTGATGACTGGCGGCATTATCGCTGGAAATCAAATCGGCAACGGCCTCCGCCTGACTTAAATCCATTTTTCCATTAAGGAATGCTCTTAAGGTAAATTCACCTGGTTGAGCGGAGCGACAGCCCTTTTGAATTAATAATTGAATGATTTCCTTTTGGATAAATGAACTTCCATGGCAAGAGATTTCAACGGTAGGTTCTCCAGTATAGGAGCGTTGACCTCTAAATACACTGACCAAGACTTCATCCAAAATACGCTCGCCGTTTTTAATAGTTCCTAACTGTAAGGTGTGACTTTTTTGATCTGAAATTGAAATGCCATTTTTAGCATAGAAAAGCGGAGAACAAATTTCAAGAGACTTTTCTCCACTTATACGTATAATAGCAATAGCGCCACTTCCAGATGCGGTGGCAAGTGCAACAATGGTGTCTTTATTTATCATGCTACAAATTTACAGCCTGTTTTTTAATTTGAATTGTTTTTCTAATAGAATTGAAACTTAAGTCTATTATTTAAGATTTAATTGTTAATTTATGTAACATAAATCAAGACCCAAGGTCTAATTAAAAAAAGAAATTATGGAAGTATATCAAGACCCTATATTGAGAGAAGATCGTCAAATGTTGCTTTTCCTCCACCTTTCACAGTTAATCAACCTATTTACAGGTTTTGGTGGATTCATTGTCCCTTTAGTGATTTGGTTAACTCAAAAAGATAAAATAGAGCACATGGATAAGCAAGGAAAGCAAATTCTAAATTTCCAATTGACCATGTTTTTGGCTGCTTTGGTTGCAGTGCCATTAATGTTAATTCTGGTTGGTTTTGTGATTCTTGCCGGTGTTGCATTACTTACTTTAATTTTTCCAATTGTTAATGCTATAAAAGCCAATGATAGAAATCCAACTCATTATCCGCTAAGCATCAAATTTTTCAATTAATTAAATAAACTCTGATTAAAGCTAAGTTGATAAAATGATATGATTTAGTTTGTTAAAATAAAACAGCCTCCTAAGTGGAGGCTGTTTTTTGTATTTGATATTATAGAAATGACTTATTGATTACCGAGCATCACTGGCATGACTAACATAGTAATATGTTCGCCATTTTCTAACCCATCAACTGGAGTAAGAATTCCTGCTCTGTTGGGTAAACTCATTTTGATTTTTATTTCGTCAGAATTTAAATTGTTCAACATTTCAGTTAAAAACTTGGAGTTAAAACCAATCGTTAAATCGTCTCCCTGGTAATCGCAAGTCAGGCGTTCTTCAGCTTTATTGGAGTAGTCAAGGTCTTCTGCAGAAATGTTTAATTCTGCTCCAGCTATTTTCAATCTGATTTGGTGTGTTGTTTTATTCGAGAAAATGGACACACGTCTTACTGAACTCAAAAATAAAGAGCGATCAATTGTCAAAACGTTTGGATTTTCTTTGGGGATTACAGCTTCATAATTTGGGTATTTCCCATCTACCAAACGACAAGTTAATTCAACATTTTCGAAGCTAAATTTAGCATTCGACTCATTAAATTCAATTTGTACATCTTCCTCACTGCCAAGAAGAACTCCCTTCAACAAATTGAGAGGCTTTTTGGGCATAATGAACTCGGCTGGTTTATCAGTTTTGATATCTGTTCTGGAATATTTCACCAACTTATGAGCATCTGTACCGACAAAAATCAAAGCGTCTTCAGTAAATCTGAAAAAAACACCATTCATCACCGGTCTTAAATCATCGTTACCAGTAGCAAAAATAGTTTTGTTGATTGCTGTTGCTAAGATATCTCCAACTAAAACAGTCTGACTTGCGTCTTCTATACTGACAGGAGTAGGAAAATCTTCGGCATTAGCGTAGGCTAAAGCATATTTGCCTTGCTCAGAACTGATTTCTATAGTATGGTTGTCTAGTTTATGAAAAGTCAATGGTTGTTCTGGGAACGACTTCAGCGTATCTAGAAGCAATCTGGCAGGTACTGCAATTTCTCCTTCATCACTCGATTCGACATCAAGTTTTGCACTCATCGTTGTTTCCAAATCCGATGCTGAAATCTTAAGTGAGTTATGATTCAATTCGAATAAAAAATTATCCAAAATTGGCATCGTATTGTTATTGTTGATTACGCCTCCAAGTGTTTGGAGATTTTTCAACATATATGTACTGGAAATTATAAATTTCATATTTTAGGTATATTAATCTATGCAAATATATTTTTTTCTGATGAATAATAACGTATTCTGAAGTTTGTAAGGTATATTATTGGCTTATTGTATCTCTTACAAGCTCATCTTCAAATTCCCATTGAGTTAAGCCCCCTTTGAGTTGGTATATTTTTTTGAATCCAGCTTTTTCTAAAATTTTTGAACACTCTTCAGACCGTCTTCCTGTTCTGCAATAAACGGCTACTGGTTTGTTTTTGTCTAAATTTTTAATTTTTTGAACAAACTCATCATCATAAACCAAGTTTTGTGCACCTTCTAGATGTCCCTCACGAAAAGCTTCAAGAGATCTCACATCAATCAATTGAACAGAGTCCAAAGTGATAAGCTCTTTCATCTCCTGAGAAGTTAAAAGCGTAGCTCCACTTTTATTTTCACAAGACATAATAGAACTCAATAAAAAAAATATTACCAAAATTCTCATTATTATCTTTTTACTTCACCACTCCAGTCAATAATTCCTCCTTCAAGGTTAAACGCATTCTCAATTCCAGCTTTTTCCATTATCTGACAAGCCATCTCACTTCTACGACCAGATCTACAGTAGACATAATAATCTTTGTCTTTTTGAAGTTGCTCAACTTCTTTCATGAATGTGGAAGTATCTTGGATATTGATAAGTCTAGCACCTTCTATATAGCCTTCATTAAATTCTGCTGGAGTCCTTACATCTATAATTTCAGAGTTTTTGGAAGTCTTTAATCCTTCTACCCATTTTTCTTCATTTAAATTTTCCATTTCTTTAATTTGATATTTATGATGTAAAAATACAATAATCCTTACATATAGTGCGATTTCACCCTTAATTATGAATAAATTATTTCGGTAAAATTTAACAAAGTCTTTAATTTTTGCAGAGGATTAAGAATATACATTTGTATCTACAACAATTGTAAGTACATGATAATCGAAAAAGAACTTAAAATTTCTAAACAACTTCCAGAGAGTAAAAGAGCCTTGCTTAATTTACTCTATACTGGAAATTGGATTACAGATAAAATTACATCTAGTTTGAAACCATTCGATATTACTACTCAGCAATTCAATGTCTTGAGAATCCTGAAGGGTATGAAAGGGAATCCTTGTTCTCTTCAAACCATCCAGGAAAGGATGATAAGCAAAATGAGTAATACAACACGACTTGTGGACAAATTGATTAAGAAAAATTTTGTTCAACGCGAGCAGTGTGAATCCAACAGGCGAAAAGTTGATATCATGATTACTGAAGAAGGTCAGAAAGCTCTGGAAATCATAAACGAAGTAGTAGATGAATCTGAGTCCATGCTGACAGGAAACTTATCTCAAGATGAATTAAAACAGCTTAATACTCTACTAAATAAACTAAGAACTTAAAACTAAAATAAAAATTATGAATACTTATATTGAAAAGTTACACTGGCGTTACGCTACAAAAAAATTCAATCCTGAAAAAGAAGTATCTGATGAGAATCTTGAAATTTTACTTGAATCTATAAGATTATCTGCTTCATCATATGGATTGCAACCTTATGAAGTTATAGTGATAAAAGATCCAGAAGTAATAAATAAACTCAAATCTTCAGCTTTCGGTCAGCCGCAAATTACAGACTCATCATGTTTATTGGTATTCGCTTATAGAACTGATATAGATCAGGCATACCTTGACAAATTTATCGAGAACAATAGCAAAACTAGAAACAAGCCAGTTGAAGAATTTAACGGTCTTAAAGAGATGATTCAAAATTCAGTTCTGACCTTTTCACAAGAAATGAAAGAAGTCTGGGCTTCACGTCAAGCCTATATTGCTCTAGGTAATTTATTAACTGCAGCAGCGGAATTAAAAATAGATGCATGTCCAATGGAGGGCTTCAACCCAGATGAGTTTGATGAGCTACTTCACCTTGAGTCTAAAAATTTAAAGTCTGTTGCACTTACAACAATAGGGTATAGAAGTGAGAAAGATGAATTACAGAATGAAAAGAAGGTAAGAAAATCAAAAGAAGAATTATTTACAAGAATTTAATATAAACACAAATCTTAAAATTTAAAACCATGAAAATGAATGTATTAAAAAGCGCTTTAGCGCTAACAGCAATCTTTACTTTAGTAGCATTTACTACTGCCGTTGAAAAGAAAAAAATTAATGTTGAAGCAAGTACTATCAAATGGGTAGGTGAGAAACTTACTGGTTCTCATGAAGGAACGATCAACTTAAAAGAAGGTTTCTTCTTAATGGAAAATGATGAATTGGTTGGTGGTGAGTTTATTGCAGATATGACCACTATTGACGTCACAGATTTAGAAGGTGATAGCAGGAATGACTTAATGGGTCATTTAAGATCTGATGATTTTTTTGGAGTCGAAAATCACAAAACTGCAAAATTTGTTATTACAACTGTAGCTAAAAAAGGAGATGTTTATGGAATTTCTGGAGATTTAACTATTAAAGGTGAAACAAATCCTATTGCATTCGACTTAAAAATGAATGGCAATACAGCTACAACAAATCTTACCATTGATAGAACCAAGTATAACGTAAGATATGGTTCTGGATCCTTTTTCGATAATTTGGGAGACAAAACAATTTATGATGAATTTGATCTAGATATCAGTTTAAAATTTTAAAAATTTGTTTTTGATTGATTGAGAAAACCTGCTGAAAGGCAGGTTTTTTTGTTTTTATATATTTCAAGCTGAATCTTTATAAGTTTCCAGTTTATGTGTTTTTTATTCTTTAAAATAATTCCAGGTTACTTTTAATCCTTTTTGAACATCAAATTCAGGCTCATAGCCTAACAATTTTCTAGCTTTATCAATATCCGCTAAAGAATCTTTTACGTCGCCTTGCCTAGAAGGACCATAACTGGCCTCAAGTTCAGTATCAGCAGCATTTTGCAAAGTTGCCCAAAGCTCATTCAGGCTAATTCGCTCCCCAAACGCAACATTATAAACTTGATTAGCAGCCTCCTTTTTTGCAAACGCCGCTTTTAAGTTGGCTTGAACAGCATTTTCTACAAATGTAAAGTCTCTGGTTTGTTCTCCATCGCCGTTGATAGTTGGTGTTTTTTTATCTTTTAACGCCTTCATAAATAAAGGAATGACGGCTGCGTAGGCTCCCTCTGGACTTTGTTTTGGTCCAAAAACATTAAAATAACGTAAACCGATGATTTCCATGCCATAGGTTTTGGCAAATACATCAGCATAAAGTTCGTTGACATATTTTGTAACTGCATAAGGGGATAAAGGTTTGCCAATAGTATGCTCCACCTTTGGTAAATTAGGGCTATCTCCATATGTAGAACTTGAGGCGGCGTAAACAAAACGACTTACAGAACCAGAATTTTTACTAGCGACAAGCATGTTTAGAAACCCGGAAACGTTTACATCATTACTTGTTATAGGATCGTCAATAGACCTTGGAACAGAACCTAGAGCTGCCTGGTGGAGTACGATATCCATTCCTTCAACTGCATTTTCACAATCTGCTAATTTTCTAATGTCACCTTTAATAAATTCAAAATTGGATTTGGATTCGAATTCAGTTATATTTTCTTTATATCCATTTGAGAGATTATCTAATACTCGAACATGCTTCGCTCCAAACTTCAATAAATACTCGACTATATTGGATCCTATAAATCCTGCGCCTCCTGTAATTAAAAAGTTAATATTGCTTATATCGTTATCATGATAAGCTTTAGAATACATCATAACCTTCCATCTATTTTATCTGTTGGTAGAAAAGACTTAACATCAAACACAACTGCTTTTTCATTTTTGAGAGCAGATAAATCTAGCTCTAGAAAATCACTATGAGACACAGCAAGAATAATACTATCGTAAGTAGAATTCAATTCATTACACCTAAGTATGTCAATGCCGAATAAAGTCTTTACTTCTTCTTTATTGGCCCAGGGATCACAGACATCGACATGCATATTATAAGATTTCAATTCTTCAATAACATCGATCGCTTTGGTGTTTCTGGTGTCCGGACAGTTTTCTTTGAAGGTAATACCCAGTACAAGTGCTTTACCATTTTTAACTTTAGCTTCTTTATTGAGCATTAGCTTAATGACTTCATTGGCCACATACTTACCCATGCCATCATTCATTCGTCTTCCTGATAAAATAATTTCAGGATTGTAACCAACTTCTAAGGCTTTCTGAGCTAGATAATAAGGATCCACACCAATGCAATGTCCTCCAACAAGACCAGGAGTGTATTTAATGAAATTCCACTTGGTCGCAGCGGCTTCAAGCACATCATTTGTATCAATGTCTAATAATCTAAAAATTTTGGAAAGCTCATTAACAAATGCAATATTAATATCCCTCTGTGAATTTTCTATAACTTTAGCTGCTTCAGCAACTTTGATGCTGCTAGCCATATGTGTTCCAGCTGTAATAACTGAAGCATATAAATCGTCAACTTTTTTTGCTATTTCAGGTGTAGACCCCGAAGTGACTTTTAGTATTGTAGTAACGGTGTGTAGTTTATCTCCAGGATTAATTCGTTCCGGAGAATATCCGGCGAAGAAATCTTTATTGAAAGTTTTACCTGAATATTGTTCCAATACAGGCACGCAAACTTCTTCAGTGACGCCAGGATAAACAGTTGATTCGTAAATAACAATATCACCATCCTTCAATATTTTACCAATGGTTTCACTTGCTTTTATTAAGGGAGTAAGCACCGGTTGTCTGTTTTTATCTGTTGGAGTAGGAACGGTGACTAAAAAAATTGTAGCCTCCTTCATAGCTTCAGCATCTGTCGAGAGTTTCATTGCTGGTGAAGTGTTACTAGCTAAAGCTTCTTTTAAATCTTCATCAGACACTTCGAGTGTATGGTCCTTACCACTATTCAATTCGTCTACTCTAGATTGATTGATATCAAAGCCTATAACAGTGTATTTTTTTGAAAATGCAACAGCCAGTGGGAGGCCTACATAACCAAGACCAATTATTGCTATTTTAGGATGATTCATGTTGGTTTAATTTATCTATTAAATATTTTTTTGATTTTTCTTTTGATTCTTTTTCTTAACGATTGTTTGTTTTCAACTTGCAGATATCCATTCCCATAATGCCCGTAACCGTAGCCATAACCATAGCCATAATTATAACCGTAGCCGTATTTAGCTTTATGCTGAAAATAATTAAGAACAAAACTGATATTTTTCACTTCTCCTTTTTCATACCTTTCATTGATGACGCTCAGCATTGCTTTTTTAGTATAATTCTGTCTCAATAAATAAAGAGAAGCGTCTGCATATTTTCCTAAATTAAGAGCATCAGAAACCAAACCAATAGGTGGAGTATCCATGATGATACAATCGTATTTTTCCTTAAGTGTAGAGAATAAAACTTCCATTTTATCCACCATTAACAATTCGGATGGATTAGGTGGTACAGGGCCAGAAACCATTATATCTAAATTATCATAGTTTGTTTTTTGTGTAATTTCTTCAATTGAATTTTGATCAATCAAATAATTCACAACTCCCACGTCATTGGTGATATCAAAATCTTCAAAAATCTTTGGTTTCCTTAAATCAAGGCCTATAAGCAGTGTTTTTTTACCACTCATGGAAAAAACAGAAGCCATATTGATGGCTGTAAATGTTTTACCCTCTCCACTTACTGAAGATGTAATAAGAATAGTTTTATTTCCCTGAATGTGTTTCTGCTTAAAGATAAACTGCATACTCGTTCTCAATCCTCTGAAACTTTCAGCTATAGCGGATCTAGGTTTTGAAAATACGGCAAGATTGCTGCTTGTTTTGCTTTTTCCAACAACACCAAGAATTGGTATTGGGGACAACTTATTGATATCTTTAGGGTTGTTTATTTTATTGTCAAGAAAAACTAATAAAAACACAAAAACTAAGGGCACGAAACTTCCAATCAGCAAGGCCATTACATAATTGAGTTCAGTGTTTGGTCCAATTTTACCTCCGCCAGTATCCATGGCTTTATCTATAATTTGGACATCACTTACATTTGCTGCTTTGATAAGACCAGCTTCATTTCGTTTACTTAAAAATAAACTGTAAGTCTGCTCACTAATTGTATAACGCCTTTCAATTTTAAGTAAATCTTGTTGCTCTTTAGGTAATTTTCGGATCTGACGCTCCAGGTCTGCAACGTTTTTTCTGACCGTTCCCAACTGTTCTTGCAAGATTTCTTTGGAAGAATCGATATTTTCAAGCAATACAGACTTCGTTGCATTGATTTGTCTGTCTATATCATCAAAAATCGGAGCATCAGTTTTCAGTGAATAAGCATACTTGCTTCTTTGTTCAGAAAGTGCAACAATTTTCCCGACAGCAGAGCTTATACTAGGTTCATCGATTCCTGCGACAGAAGGAGCAGGAACTTCCTGATAATTTTGTCTGCTTCTCAGGTAGTCTTCAAGCCTATTATAATAGTCCAATTGCCTTTGGATTTCATTTTGCTCTAAGTCAAGATTGGTAAGTCTTTGTCTGATTTCACTGCTTTCTGCAGTCAAATCTATAATGTCATTACTGATCTTAAATTGATTTAATTCTTCCTCAACAGATTTGAGTTCTTTAGATTTTTCAGTAAGACTGCTGTCAATAAACCTGATCGTTTTGGTGGCGAATAAATTTTTTCTGTTAAGCATATCTTCACTCAGTACCTGCACTGTAGTATTTAGATAATCAACAAGTTTTTCTTTGTTATTTCCATTTAAGGATAAATTTAAGATAGAACTTCCCTTGTTTTCTGGGCTAACATTGATGCCCTGATATTTCTTTACTGTAGAATAGTAATTATTGAATTGAAAATAATAGGGCTTACCTTCATTAACAGGTAATGTATTTCTTAAAATCCTTCCCTTGAAATAAGGTGAGTCGACATACTCTGAAGTTGAAAAAATAGCTTTGTAATCTTCTTTTTTGGAGAAAACACTTTCTTGTTCTTTTGAGGTGTAATCATAAAAGCTAAGATTTCCAGGTTCTTCATCTTCAAACTTCAAACTTAGTTCAAAAGTGGTATCATCCAAAAACTGAATGGTCATTTGTCTTCCAATAAGTTGAGCTTTTAAGCTATCCTCCATTACAACGAAAGGAACTTTACCATAAGCATCCTCTTTTTGGTACTTTCCGTCTTCAAGATATTGAATGTAGTACCGAAGTCTGTTTACGACCTTTTCGTTGTGAGTCCTGGTTTTTAAGGTGGTAACAGTTGTGTTGACTTTATCTGAAACGCCACCCCAGTTAAAAGTTAAACTTGTATTTGAAGTAAAAAACGGGTTTTGATCGTCTTTAATTGTGATTAAACTTTCAATTTGATAAATGGGTTGTTTGCGGACATTGATGAAATAAGCAATACTCATTCCTATGAGAATACTTATTACAAATAAATACCAATAGCTGAAAATCTTGACTATAAAACCTTTAAAGTCAAAGTAGCCAGTAGATTCATTTATTTCGAATTCTTCGTCCATTATAATCTTATCAGTAAAATTGTAATTCCAGTAAGTAGAGAGAATACAGTGGCCAATGTTCCAAAACCTGTTTCACCAATACCCAATGATTTTTGTGGCAATGGGTCAACGATGATTAAATCATTAGGTTGAATATAGTAGAAAGGTGAATTTACTGCCGATATTTTAGTAAGATCTACTCTGTGAATTCGTTGACCTTCTGGATATTGCCTTAATATTTTTACATTTCTCCTGTCTCCATAAAGTGTAATGTCTCCGGCATTTGCAATAGCTTCCATTATGGAAACTTGCTCCTTATATATGACTTGACTTCCAGTTCCAATTTCTCCAAGTGTTGTGTAACGCAGCCCAGCTAATTTTACAGTTATAAAAATATTAGCTTCAGTTTTGAAATAATCATTTAGAAGCATGTCTTCAAGTTTAAGTCTTATTTCTTCTAAAGTAAGACCAATTACTTTTATTTTTCCTAATGTTGGAATTCTTATTTCACCATGCCTATTTACTAGAAAACCATCAAAATAAGCCCTTTCTTCTGTAGTTGCTGTAGAATTTTCAGCATCACCAATAGGATTGAACATACTTGTTAATTCCTGATCTAATGCTTTGACTCTTATACTCAAGAGATCGTTAATTTGAACTCTATACGGACGTTGCATTTGCTGAAATGAAATCAAACTATCAGCTTCAGTTCCTTTGTCTTCAGATAAATAGGTAAGTCTTTTGGTGCTGATACAAGACGTTAGGGTCGTAATGGTTAGTAAAATTAAAATTAATGATGTAAATCTCATCCAGTAGTATATTGTTATGGCAAATATAGTTTTTGATTTAGAAACATAAACCATTAACTTATATTTTATAAAACTAAACGTGCGGATATATGATTTTAGTGTAAAATTCATTTAACCAAATCGAATTTAGGTTTTGAAAAATGATTTGTAATTCTCTGTTGAATTTCAGAAATAGTTGATATTTGTTTTATGATCAATAAAATGAATTTAAAAGTATCCTTAATTTCCGGGTTGTTTTTTTTTTGGTTTGCCAACTAAAGCACAGCAATTTGTTGAAAGCTGGGATGGAGCACCTAATTTGGAAAGACATCAACTTACATTAAATTTTATAAGTCCTGGAATTCGTTACGAATTGGGATTGTTTAAAAATGTAAGTGTATCTACCAGTTTTACTCCCGGACTGGCTTCTTATGAGGAGGGTTATTCCTTTGGTATAGCCTGGCATACTCGTGTGAGATACTACCACAATTTCAAAACAAGATATGATTACAGTAAAAAAGTAGTTGGCAATTCTGCAAATTATATCGCTCCAGCTAGAACCGTTTTTTGGGAACCTTTGCAATTTAATAATAACTTAGATGGAGATAAGGGATTTTCATTAGCTTTTTACGGCCTTATGTATGGTATCCAACGGTCAAATGATAAGGGATTCAATTCTAATATTGAACTTGGAATCGGATACTACGATGGTATTGGTGTAGCCAGTGGTTACGGGCCGTTGATTAATTTTACTTTTGGTTGGGTGGCGACCAATAGGAAGTCAAAAAAAGTCATTAAAGTTAATTAATGACTTCATTTAAATCTTGCACCTTAAATAACACCTTAAGGCCTAGATATAGCTATTATCTAGCTGGTTAGACCTGGGATATCTGGTAAACCGTCTTTTGCAACTGCAGAAATTTCTGCTTCGTTGACTTCTCCAGCTTTTTTAATAGCTTTATTTAAAGTGAGTATTAAATAGTCTTCGAGCTGCTCCTTGTCTTGCAGTAATTCGTCGTCAATTTCAATAGATTTTATCTCGCGATTAGCTGTAATTTTCACTTTTAAAAGTTCATCATTACTTTTTTCGAGCATTGTCACACTATCCAGTCTTTTTTTGGTTTCCTCTACTTTAGCTTGGGTTTCTTTGATCTTATTCATCATACCCATCATATCTCCAAACATATTTTTGTATTTAAGTGATTTGCAAAATTACTATATTGTGTGGCCTAATTAAAAACATTTCAGTATAAATTAAAACCAGTCTTATGAAACTATTAATCCCTGTTCTTGCCTTAAGCATTATATTTGCGACTTCTTGCAAAAATAAAAACTCGAAGATGATAAATACAGATTTAAAGTCACCCACTGCGGAAAAAAAACCAAAAACACTTTCAATTCATGGCGATAGTCGGGTAGACAATTATTACTGGATGAACGATAAGGAAAACCCGGAAGTTATCGATTACCTAAATGCTGAAAATAAATACTACGAAGAGTCCACCACCCATACGAAAGCTTTTCAAAATGAATTGTTTGAGGAAATGAAGTCAAGAATCAAAGAAGACGATTCTTCAGTTCCTTATAAATTGAATGGATATTGGTATCAAGTGAGATACGAAAAAGGAAAAGATTATCCTGTATATACCCGCAGAAAGGAAAGTATGGACGCCAAAGAGGAAATCATGTTTGATTGCAATGCGATGGCAGACGGTCATGCTTATTTCAGTCTTGGTGGAGTGAGTGTGAGTCCAGATAATCGGTATGCTTCTTTTGGAATTGACACTGTGAGTCGAAGAAAATATACCATTCAAATTAAGAATCTAGAGACAGGAGAGATTCTTCCAGAGAAAATTGAAACCACTACAGGTGGTTCAACTTGGGCCAACGATAATAAAACCCTGTTTTATACCAGAAAGGATGAGCAGACCTTGAGGTCCAATCAAATTTTCAAACACAAACTTGGAGATGATGTTGAAAATGATGAATTGGTGTTTGAAGAATCAGACGAAACTTTCAATGCGTATGTTTATAAGACTAAATCTAAAAGATACTTAATAATCGGTTCTTCGAGTACTGTGTCTGATGAGTATCAAATATTGGATGCAAATACTCCGGATGATGAATTTAGAGTTTTTTCAGAACGAAGAAGAGGCTTAGAATATGATCTAGCACATTATGAAGATCATTTTTATATTCTAACCAATAAAGATGATGCGCTGAATTTCAAATTAATGAAAACCACTGTTGATTCTACTTCGGAAGAAAACTGGGAAGAAGTAATTCCACATAGAAAAGGGGTTTTACTTGAAGGAATTGATATTTTTAAAGATTTTCTTGTGACTAGCGAGCGTTACAATGGTTTGACGAGAATTCGAGTTCAAAAATGGGATAAAAGTGAAGATTATTATTTGCCATTTACTAGTGAAACTCACACAGCCAGAACTGTTACCAACGTAGATTTTGATACTGATAAATTAAGGTATTCGTACAATTCTTTAACGACACCTTCATCGGTTATAGAATTTGATATGGTAGAAAAAACCGAAGAAATCTTAAAAGAACAAGAAGTACAAGATCCTGATTTTGACAAGAATAATTACATATCAGAAAGAATATGGGCAACGGCTGATGACGGGACTGAAATTCCAGTGTCTTTAGTTTACAAGAAGGGAATCAAAAGAAACGGTAAAAATCCACTCTTACAATATGGTTATGGAAGTTATGGAGCAACAATGGATCCTTACTTCTCATCCACTAGATTATCATTATTGGATAGAGGATTTATTTACGCGATAGCTCACGTCAGAGGGGGAGAATATTTGGGTAGAGATTGGTATGAAAAAGGAAAATTACTTCATAAGAAAAATACATTTACAGATTTCGTTGACGTTTCTAAATATTTAATCGACCAAAAATATACTTCTCCAGATCATCTATACGCAATGGGTGGTTCAGCTGGCGGGCTTTTAGTAGGTGCTGTTATCAACATGGCTCCAGAGCTTTATAATGGGGTGATTGCTGCTGTCCCTTTTGTAGATGTGGTGACGACTATGCTGGATGAAACCATTCCATTAACTACCGGAGAGTATGATGAATGGGGTAATCCTAATGATAAAGAATATTATGATTACATCAAGACTTACTCCCCATACGATAATGTTGAAGCAAAAGCTTATCCTAATTTATTAGTCACAACAGGTCTGTATGATTCTCAAGTCCAGTACTGGGAACCTGCAAAATGGGTAGCTAAATTGAGAGAGTTGAAAACGGATGATAACAAGTTATTTTTCGAGACCAATATGGATGCTGGTCATGGTGGTGCATCGGGACGTTTCGAGGCTTTAAAAGAATTAGCAAAAGACTATGTGTTTATCTTCGATCTAGAGCAAATAAAGGGGTAATCGTAAAAAAATACGTAAATTAGCAATCTGTTATTTATTTTAGATAAATCATTTACGTGAAAGACGCAGGCTTTATGCATAAAAATTTAAATGTTCACGATAGCTTATTATCATTGATAGGCTGCACACCTTTAATTAGATTAAAAAACATAACTCAACATTTCCAAGGAGAATTTTTAGCCAAGTATGAGGCTCAAAATCCTGGATTAGCTTCTAAAGACAGAATTGTTCAATACATAATCGAGAAAGCCGAGGAAAATGGTGACTTAAAACCAGGAGATACAATTATTGAAACCACCTCTGGGAATACTGGTTTCAGTCTAGCAATGGTAGCAGCAATTAAGGGTTATAAATGTATTCTTGCTGTAAGCTCTAAATCTTCTAAGGATAAAATTTCACTTTTAAAAACTATGGGGGCAGAAGTTACAGTATGTCCTTCCAATGTGGCTCCTGAAGATCCAAGATCTTATTACGAAGTAGCAAAGCGAATTCATAGAGAAACTCCAGGCTCATTTTATGTCAATCAATATTTCAATGATTTGAATATAGATGCTCATTACTTGACTACTGGGCCTGAAATTTGGGCTCAAACAGAAGGTGAAATTACGCATTTAGTTGCTTGTAGCGGAACAGGAGGAACAATTTCTGGTACTGCAAGATTTCTTAAAGAAAAGAATCCCAATATTAGAATCTTAGGAATTGACGCTTTTGGTTCTGTTCTTCAGAAATACCATGAGACAGGAAAACTGGATAAGAGTGAAATTTACCCTTACAAAATAGAAGGTCTGGGAAAAAATTTGATACCTACAGCTACTGACTTTAGCAGTATAGATAAATTCACGAAAGTGACCGATGAAGATAGTGCTTATATGGCTCGTAATATTGCCAAAGCAGAAGGTATGTTCGTTGGTTATACAAGCGGCGCCGTCATGCAGGGTATTAAACAATTAAATTGTGAAGGAGAATTTGATTCAAACAGCAAAGTGGTAGCAATTTTTCCAGATCACGGTTCTAGATATATGAGTAAAGTTTTTTCCGATGATTGGATGAAAGAACAAGGGTTTACTAATTATCCTGGTTTAGATGATGAACAAAACAAAAGCAATTTAAAAAACGCCCACATTACAAATATTAACTAAATGATTATGAGTAATTTTGTTAACAAAAAAACATTAAAATGAAAGATTTATTCGCAAAGATTTATAGAGATAAAGGTCCTTTAGGTAAATGGGCTGATCAGGCTGAAGGTTATTTTGTATTTCCAAAATTGGAAGGACAAATCAGCAATAGAATGAAATTTCAAGGACGTGAGGTCATAACATGGAGTATTAATGATTATCTGGGTCTTGCCAACAATCCAGAAGTAAGAAAGGCAGACGAAGAAGCTGTGAAGAAGTGGGGTAGTGCATATCCTATGGGGGCTAGAATGATGAGTGGTCACACAGACTTGCACGAACAATTACAAAACGAATTGGCAGAATTTGTAAGTAAAGAGGCAGCTTACGTTCTTAACTTTGGTTATCAGGGAATTTTATCTACGATAGATGCTTTAGTTGGTAAAAATGATGTTATTGTTTATGATGTTGATGCTCATGCCTGTATAATAGATGGTGTGCGATTACATTTAGGTAAACGTTTTACATACAAACACAACGATCTTGATAGCATTGAATTAAACTTGGCTAGAGCAGAAAAAATCGCTGAACAAACCGGTGGTGGTGTACTTTTTATTTCTGAAGGTGTTTTTGGAATGCGAGGTGAGCAGGGAAAATTGAAAGAAATCGTAGAACTTAAGAAAAAATATAATTTCAGATTGCTAGTTGATGATGCTCATGGATTTGGAACACTTGGTAAAACAGGTGCCGGAGCAGGAGAGGAGCAAGGTGTACAAGACCAAATTGATGTTTACTTTGCCACTTTTGCTAAGTCAATGGCAAGTACTGGAGCATTTATTGCAGCTGATAAAGAAATAATTGATTACCTAAAATACAACTTGAGATCTCAGATGTTTGCAAAATCATTGCAGATGTCATTGGTAGAAGGCGCTTTAAAGCGACTTGAGTTATTGAGAAGATCAACAGAATTTAAGGATAAACTTTGGGAGAATGTCAATGCACTTCAAAATGGACTTAAAGAAAACGGATTTGACATCGGAACAACGACAAGTTGTGTAACTCCTGTTTATCTAAAAGGAAGCATTCCGGAAGCCATGGCGTTGGTAAAAGACTTAAGAGAAAACCACGGAATTTTCTGCTCTATCGTTGTTTATCCGGTCATCCCAAAAGGATTAATTCTTCTTAGAATGATTCCTACAGCAACGCATACTATGGAAGATATAGATTTGACTTTGAAAGCATTCTCTGCTATCAGAGAGCGTCTAGAAAATGGAACTTACAAAAAACTTTCTCAAGCTTTGATGGAAAAGATGGGAGAATAAAGTTTTTGAAGATATTACTAAAAAGCCGAGCATAAGCTCGGCTTTTTTATGTTTGAACCTTTTAGGTTTTTAGTAAACTATCTCAAAAAACTTTCGATCATTTCAGAAGATTGATCAGAAATGGTTTGTCTAATGAAAGATATATATTTTTAATGTCTATTGCCATCCACCTCCCAAGCTTCTGTAAAGTTCCACTATGGCATTAAATTTATCTAAACGTGTTCTGCTGACTTCAAGCTCTGTATTCAAAGCATTTTCCTGAGCATTTAAGACTTCAAGATAGTTGGCTAATCCGTTGTTTAGCAATTCTTTGGAATCCTCTAAGGCGTTCCGGTAAGCATCATATTCTTTGGTTTTAATATCGATCCTTTGGTTAGCATTTTGATAATTAAGTATGGCATCAGAAACTTCACGACTAGCAGTTAATAAAGTTTTTTCAAAATTGAGTAAAGCTTGTTCCTTCTCACTTAGGGAAACTTCATATTCAGTTTTTATTTGTCTTCTGTTGAATATAGGTTGGGTAAGACCACCGATTAAGTTCAGAAATAAAGAGTTTGCTGAAATAAAATCTGAAGGCTCCAGACTTTGTAAACCACCCGTTGCTGAAATTGTAATAGATGGATAAAATCTACTTTTGGCAACGTTAGTTAATTCAAAAGCGTTGATCAATTGATATTCTGCAGCAATGACATCAGGCCTGTTTTCAAGAAGATCTGATGCTACTCCTGTAGTAAGTTCTTGATTAATTTGTTGTAATGAAAATTTACTGCGATCAAAGTCTTGTGGTGATAGTCCTTTCAGGATCGAAAGCGTGTTTTCCAAAAGCTTAATATTATTTCTCAAGTCGAGGAGAAGGGCTTCTGCTGCGTATACCTGAGCTTCAGTTTGATTTACTGCTACCGATGTGAGATTCCCTGCATCTTTTAAAGCTATACTGGTTTCAAGACTCTTTTTTCGACTTTCCAAGGTTTGCTCAGTGATCTTTACTTGCTCATCCAGAGCTAAGATTTGATAGTAACCTGAGGCTATTCTTGAAATCAAATCTGTTTTTACCGCTTTGTGCGCAGCTTCAGTTTGCATATACCTGGCTTGAGCAGCTCTTTTATTACTTCTGATTTTACCCCAGATATCGGCTTCCCAGGAAAGACTTGTATTTAATTCATATTGATCGATTGAAGAAAAGAAACTACCAAATTGAGAGTTTGGTGCCAATTCTTGATAGGTGTAGCTACCATTCATATTTACAGTTGGATAATACCCAGCCTTTCCTTGCTTGTAATATGAATTTGCAATGTTAATTTGTTGCAATGCAATTCTTATATCCTGATTGTTTTCAAGAGCTTCATCAATGTGATTCTGAAGAATGGAGTCTGTAAACATCTGTTTCCAACTTACTTTCGAAACTGGTATAGAATCTTTAGGAAGTTGATCTGTTCTGTAATTAACTGGGTTGATTTCTTCCTCTGGGCGTTCATAGTCCTTGGCTACAAAACAAGAGTGTAGAGTCAATAAACTTATAATTACGAAAAAGGGTTTAATGATATATTTCATAATCTATTTAGATTCTTGTATTTGAGATTGAGATTTTTCGATTTGAGCTCTGCTAGATGGGCTTACTTTTTCTTGTAACCATTGGAAAACAACAAAAAGCACTGGAATGACAAATACTCCAATGACAGTCCCAACCAGAAGTCCTCCAGCAGCACCAGTACCGATTGAATTATTTCCCTGAGCTCCAACCCCTGTTGCAAGGACAAGGGGAAGCAATCCTAAAATGAAAGCAAAAGAAGTCATCAAGATAGGTCTTAATCTTACTTTTGCTCCGTCTAAAGCAGCGTCATATATGCTCATGCCGTCTTTACGCCGTTGGATCGCAAACTCGACAATCAAAATTGCATTTTTGGCTAGTAAACCTACAAGCATGATCAATGCAATTTGAAAATAAATGTTATTTTCCAGACCTGCCAGATTCGTACTCCAAAATGCTCCTGCAACTCCAATCGGTAATGACAATATAACAGCAAAGGGCAGCATATAGCTTTCATACTGTGCTGCTAGAAAGAAGTAAACAAATAGAATACTCAATGCAAATATGATGATGGATTGTCCACTAGCTGCAATTTCTTCTCTAGTTATTCCAGAAAAGGCGATATCATAATCGTTCCCTAGTTGCTGTCCTGCTAAATCTCTGATGGATTTTATTGCATCTCCAGAGCTAAATCCCGGAATAGCACTACCATTTATAGTGACAGCATTGTAAAGATTAAATCTATTAATTACCTGCGGACCATAAACTCTTTTCAAATCTACATATTCTGAGACCGGTGAATTTTCACCGGAAGGCAACCTTATAAAAATGCTATTCAGGCTTTCTTTATTCTCTCTGTCTTCTGGAAGTGCTTGTACGAAAACTCTATATTGCTTGCCAAATCTTGAAAAATTAGACACAAAAAATCCTCCTAAGTACGATTGCATAGTCGATATGACATCGTTTACAGTTAAACCACTAGCTTTTATTTTTGGCACATTCAAATTCAAATCATATTGAGGGAAATCTGTACTAAAAGAACTATTGGCAAATGCTATGGAGGGTTGTTGAAACAATCCTCCGACAAACTTGTCGGCTGTATTATCCAGTTCATCCAATGAACCGGCAGATTTGTCGAGTAACTGCATTTCAAATCCATCTGCAGCACCATATCCCGGAACACTAGGAGGTGTGAAAAATTGAATTTTTGCATCTGCTATGGAAGAAGTCACCTGATTCAATTTTCCTACAATTGCGTCTATCTGTGTAGCATCATTAGTTCTTTTTTCCCAATTTTCGAGAATAATGAACCCTTGAGCGTAAGAACTACCAGCTCCAGAGAAGAAGTTTCGTCCTGTGATCAAAGATGCGGTTCTAATACCTTCTATTTTCTGAATTCTCTCATATACTTCTTCTGTAGCTTGAAATGTCCTATCCAGAGAAGTGCCCACGGGTAATTCCATGTTCATGAATACAACACCTCTGTCTTCAGTAGGAACAAAGCCTTTTGGGGTGAGTTCATTCGCGAAATAAATAGCAACACCTGCTATAACAAGAATTAGTAAAGTGATCCATTTCTGTCTTACCAAGAATTTTAGCGAGTACACATATTTTTTTAGTATAGCATTAAACCCAGCATTGAATGCGTTGTAAAACCGCTGTAATAAATTAGGTTTGTCCTTTTGTTTTTTTGGTGGTTTCAAAAACAAAGCACATAAAGCTGGACTCAAGGTTAAAGCGTTGATTGCTGAAATGACAATAGCTACTATAAGGGTAACTCCAAACTGTTCGTAGAACACTCCAGCGGGACCCTTAATAAAAGTAATCGGAATGAATACAGCAGCCATGACCAAGGTAATGGATATAATTGCTCCGCTTATTTCACTCATGGCGGATATAGAAGCTTCTTTAGCGCTTTCTGCTCCGTCTTCAAGTTTCGCATATACTGCCTCCACAACAACAATTGCATCATCTACGACAATACCAATGGCAAGCAGAAGTGCAAAAAGTGTAAGAAGGTTGATGGAGTATCCAAACAAATTCAGGAAAAAGAAGGTTCCAATGATAGAAACAGGAACTGCTATTGCAGGAATCAAAGTAGATTTAAGATCTTGTAGAAATAGAAATACAACGAGAAAAACCAATAAAAAGGCCTCGATGAGAGTTTCCTGTACTTTGTCAATTGAAGCTGTCAAAAATTCATTAGTATCGTAGTTAACAAGATATTCAACACCTTCAGGGAAGTTTTTCTCTAGGTCATCCATCTTGTCATAGATGTTTTCAATAATTTCCTGAGCATTAGATCCTGGAGTTTGAAAAATCCCAAAGTTGACTCCAGGATAACCACTACTTCTGGATAATGCATTGTATGAAAAAGCGTCAAGTTCTACTTTCGCTACATCTTTCAACCTTAGAAATTGATTGTTATCAAAAGTTCTTAAAATGATATTACCGTATTCCTCCGAGGTTTTAAGTCTTCCTTTATATGTGATTACATACTCAAAGGCTTTTCCGGCATTTTGTCCTACAGAGCCAGCTGCTGCCTCTTGACTTTGTTCTCGTATGGCAGCAATTACTTCTGTAGCATTAATATTGTAATTGGCCATTTTTTCGGGATCTAGCCATACTCTCATCGAATAGTCCTTACCACCGAAAACAGAAACATTGGCAACACCGTTGATACGTTGCAATTCTGGCTTTATGTTTATATTAAGATAATTTTGAACATAAGTATCAGAGTAATCTTCGTTTTTAGAGTAAATAGCTGCATAAAGTAAAGCTGAATTTTGCTGCTTTGCTGTTATCACTCCACTTCTTAGAACTTCATCTGGTAATACTGAATTTGCTCTAGCCACCCTATTTTGAACGTTTACAGCCGCAATATCCGGATCGTATTCTTGTTCAAAAAATACAGTTATTGTTGCGCTACCATCGTTACTAGCCGAGGAAGTGATATAAGTCATTCCTTCCACGCCATTAATCTGTTCTTCAATTGGAATTATGACACTTTCCAGAATTGTTTCTGCATTGGCACCAGGAAAACTCGTTGTCACCTGAACCGTTGGAGGAGCAATATCAGGATACTGGGTTACTGGTAATTCTTGTATACCTAGTAATCCTAGCATAACTATGATGATAGAAACAACTGTAGATAAAACTGGTCTTTTTATAAATGTTTTAAGCATAATTTCTATTTAAAGACTTTATCAAATGAGTTTACAATTGAATCCATCGTAGAGGTTGTCGGAATAATTTTATCATTATTCTTAATTTTATTGACACCACTCCCTATTATAATGTCTCCTTTATTTATTCCAGATTTAACGACTAAATATGGATCTGCTCTTTCAGCATCTATAGCTTTTTCTGTAACTGTAGAATCTGACTCGTTGAATTTGAATACAAATTCCTTTCCTTGTCTGGAAAACGTAGAAACTCTTGGCACAATAGTAGCATTATTACTTTTTCTAGGTATTTTAATTTTTCCCGTAAGTCCGTCTTTTAATGAAGCATCAGTATTATCAAACGTAGCTCGGAATCTAATGGTTCCAGTCTGTCTATTGATTTGACTGGATATACTTGTGATTTTACCTTTGATAGGGTATTCCTGGCCGTTAGATAAAATCAAAATAAGTTCAGGGAATGAAGAAATTAAATCGGATGGTTTTTCTGAATTTTGATTAAAATCGTCAACCATATTCAAATAATCCTTTTCATTTAATGAGAAATAAGCAAAAACTTTATTTGTTTTCACTACTCTTGTGAGTGGAAGCATATCAGCAGGATTAATTAGTGCTCCATCTCTGTAATTTATAGTTCCCACAAATCCATCTACAGGACTTTTGATATTGGCATATTCCACATTGGCAGTAACACTTCTGAAATCGCTTTTAGCTGATTCAAGTTGAGCTTGAGCTGTTTCCAATTGGTTCTGACTTACAATATTTTTATTTACCAGAGGTTTTAGCTTCTCAACTTCAATTTGCGCTGCATTTACTCTTGCTTTTGCTGCTGATGCATCTCCACTTAGGCTCCTTGTTTCCAGTTTGAATAAAATTTCATCTTTCTTCACAGGAGCACCTTCTTCCACTAATACATCAGTAATATATCCAGATACTTTTGCTCTTATATCACTACTTACAATACCTTCTAATTGCGTAGGATATTCGGAATAAGTAGTTACGTCTGCAGTCTCAACTTCTATAATAGGGAGTTGTGGAGGAGGAGGTGCTTGTTGAGTTCCCTTCTCCTGACAAGCGGTTAATAAAATCGCTGATATGCTTATTAGTGTAAATGATTTAATTTTCATGTTCTAAATTATTGCTCGTTTGTTTTAACTGTTCAATAGTTGCTTTTATGTTTTTTTCTTCACTTTCAAGGTGATTTTTAAAAATTCCGACACGGGTTTTGTTGAAATCCTGATCTTTCTTAAAACATATGATCTTGCTAAGCATTGTTATTTCTCTTTGAATTTTTTCTAAATGTAATTCAAGTGTTCTTTTCAGATAGTCCTGGTTGGTTTTGAAATACCGTTTTCTCTTATCGTTTTTAAAATAGAAATCGACGCGACCTTCTTCAATTAAAAAGTTGAGTTGATTTGAGACTGAACTTTTACTCGCAGAAGTAATTTTTATTATTTCTTCAAAAGTAAGGGACTCCACTTCAGATAAAATTAAATTTGAATATATCCTCGAGGCTAAAGGGGGCAGGTCATGCTCTTTTTCAAAATGCTCACTCAACTCTTTAATGAGTTTTACATTGGAGGTTAATAAATTATCATCTGTGAATTTCATCGGGCAAATGTAATTTTAGTTCGGCTTCAACCGAACTAAAATCGCATAAATTAATGTTAACAATTGCATCCTAAAATTCAATTATGATTTTCAATCTAATGATCTGTTTACATTCTGAAATTTTAATAATCACTATCTCTTTAAGTGTTCACTGAAAATTGCGTTAAAAATTAGAAAGTTTAGTATTTACAAAGAAAATCTAGATGAAAATGGATATCAAGTTTAATTGAGGACTCTAAAACTCTTAAAATATACTAGGTTTTTAACTTGAAATAAAACGCCTATATAGCTTCAAAAGTATTGATTATATTGAATTTAATTAACAAAAAATTATAACGTATATTAATATTGTTTATTGTTTTTAGAATATTTTTGAACAATAAACAAATAGAATTACTATGAAAAAATTATTTTTAAGTCTAAGCGTAATTGCTATGATTGCTTTTACTTCATGCAAAAACAATGAAAGTAAAGAAAAAGAAACTGAACAAGAAGAAACTACTATGGAAGCTGAAACTTCTGCAGATGAAGCAATGGAAGAGCAACAAACTATTGTTGGAGTTGCTTCCGGAAATGATGATTTCAGTACACTTGTAACTGCTGTAAAAGCAGCAGAACTAGTTGAAACTCTTAGCAGTGAAGGCCCATTTACAGTATTTGCTCCAACCAATGATGCTTTTGCAAAATTACCAGAAGGTACAGTTGCTTCTTTATTAGAAGCAGAAAGCAAAGATGCATTAACTGGAATTTTAACTTACCATGTTGTTTCTGGTGAATTTTTGGCAGCAGATGTAGTAGCTGCTATCAACGATAACGGAGGAAGCTTTACAATACCTACAGTACAAGGTGGAGAATTAACAGCAAGCCTAGATGGTGAAAATGTTATTCTAACTGATGCTAATGGTAACACATCGACTATCGTAATCACAGATGTTGACGCTTCTAATGGAGTAATACATGCTATTGATACTGTAGTAATGCCAAAATCATAAATTGTAAAAACACAATTTTATAATTATAACCCTTCATTTTTGAAGGGTTTTTTATTTTAAAAAAAGGAGATCTTACGAATGTTTTATGCTTATTTATTCTTTTTTTTTAAAAATTAATAAAGTGAAAACAAGGATATTCATACTTTAAATTTTACTAATGTCAATATCACAACCTATTAATATTACTGTAGACGCTGTAATATTTTCAAAGGAAAATCAAGAGCTGAATTTGTTATTAATTAAAAGAAAAAACGAACCCTTTAAAAATCACTGGGCATTACCAGGTGGTTTTGTTAATGCTGATGAGCTCGTGGTTAAAGCATGTCAAAGAGAATTAAAAGAAGAAACACATCTAGATTTGAACTCCGATCAAATGAAATTTTTGGGTTACTATGATAAACAAGATCGAGATCCAAGAAGCAGGACGATTACTTTTGCTTTCCTTGCAGTGATTGATTATAAAATTAAGGTTGAAGCTGATGATGATGCCGGTGAAGCACGTTGGTTTAATTTTCAAGATCTACCTGAATTAGCTTTTGATCATTATGAAATTATAGAAGATGCATTAAAATTTAAATAACTAAAATTCAATATTTATGAGATTTCACACAAGAAAATGGATAAAACCTGAAGATCTGAATCCCAACGGAACTTTGTTTGGAGGTAAGCTCCTGGCTTGGATAGATGAGGAAGCAGCATTGTACTCTATCATTCAATTGGAAAATCAAAAGACAGTCACCAAATATATGAGTGAAATTGATTTCAAAAGCTCTGCTCGACAAGGTGACATTGTAGAAATAGGAATAGAAGTCGTAAAATTTGGAAATGCCTCGCTTACCCTAAAATGCGAAGTCAGAAATAAAATGACCAGAAAAACTATCATTATCGTGGATAAGATAATAATGGTAAGCTTAGATGAAAATGGTAACGCAAAACCTCATGGAAAAACTAAGGTTGAATTTGTCAAAGATAGATTGAATGATGATGAGTACTAATTAAGGCAAATACTTACGTTCTACTACAAATGGACCAAAAGGTAAAATAGAACTTAAGAATACGATGAACAGTACCTTTACGGACCAGTTAAGTTTTTCAAACATCCAATATCCACCAAAAAGATAAAGTATAAAAAGAATACCGTGGGCCATACCTACAATTCTTACATATTCTGGCATATCCCAAATGTATTTTAGCGGCATAGCTATAAAAAGAAGGAGCAAAAAAGAGATAGCTTCTAAAATGCTTACCCATCTAAAAATCTTAATCGATGTGTCGTTTTGTGACATTTATTTTTTTATTCAAAAGTAAGCTTTACAATGCTTGAGCCTTGTAATTTTTGTATTTTGCAGGTAAATTTTAACAATCTTAATGAATGAAAATACTAGTAACAGGTGGACTTGGCTTTATAGGGTCACATACTGTAGTCGCTTTACAGCATAAAGGATACGACGTAGTTGTTATAGATAATCTTTCAAACTCTTCCTTGAAAGTACTTGAAGGAATTACAAACATCTCATCAAAATCTCCAGACTTTGAAAAATTAGATTTAAGAGATAAGCTCAGTTTAAAAGAGTTTTTCGTCAAACATCAGGATATTGCTGGTGTGATTCACTTTGCTGCATCAAAAGCAGTAGGAGAGAGTGTTAAAAATCCATTACTTTACTATGAAAACAATATAGCAGCGCTTACCTATTTGCTTCAAAATCTAGTAAACTTACCAAAACAGAATATCATCTTTAGTTCTTCGTGTACAGTTTATGGAGAAGCTGAAAGATTTCCTATTTCTGAGGATGCTCCAATAAAAAAAGCAATGTCTCCTTATGGAAACACAAAACAAATTGGTGAAGAAATCATTACAGATACTTGTAAAGCAAACGGCAAGCTGAAAGCAATATCACTTAGATATTTTAACCCTATTGGCGCACATCCATCAGCAGAAATTGGAGAATTGCCTATGGGTACACCACAAAATTTGGTTCCTTTTATTACTCAAACAGCTATCGGTAAACGCGAACAATTATCTGTGTTTGGAAATGATTATCCAACAGCAGACGGAACTTGCATCCGCGATTATATTCATGTGATGGATTTGGCAGAAGCCCATGTTGTCGCACTTGAACGTTTACTATCTTCTAAAGCAGAAGATAGTTATGAAGTTTTCAATGTTGGAACTGGCGTTGGATCATCTGTTTTGGAAGTCATAGAGGCTTTTGAAAGTGCCTCAGAAGAAAATTTAAATTATAAAATTGTAGATAGGCGGCCGGGAGATGTTATTGCAGCTTATGCGGAAACAAGTAAAGCCAATGATGTTTTGGGTTGGAAAGCCAAAAGGAATTTAGAACAAGCTTTGAATGATGCCTGGGAATGGGAGAAGAGACAGCATAAACTCTAATTAAAATATAATTCTATGAAAATCTTAAATGCCTCTCAACTTTCAGATCTAGATCAGTTTAGTTGTAAAGAACAGCATATAAGTTCATGGGAACTCATGGAAAGAGCGGCAGGAATGGCTTATGAAGAACTCAAGATTCATATTACTTCAGATGTTAGAAAAATCAAAATCCTGGCTGGTTCAGGAAATAACGGAGGTGACGGCTTAGCGATTGCCTATTTTTTAGCAGAGGATGCTTATGATGTTGATGTTTATCTTGTCAATTTTACATCATCACGTTCAGAAGACAATCAAAAAAATCTTGAAAGGCTAAAAAAGCAGTCGAAGTGTAAAATCGAAGAAATTGATGAAAACTCAAAACTTCCTAGCTTTGACTCGCAAGATATCGTCATTGATTCCATTTTTGGAGTGGGTCTCAATAGACCAATGCCAGATTTTGTCCAAAACTTAATAAAGTCAGTAAAAGAAAATTCTCCTAAAACTTTCGCCATTGATGTGCCAAGTGGAATGTACATGCACCAATCACCAGAGGAAGGTGAGCAAGTCTTTAGGTCGGATATTACTCTTACGTTCCAAACTCCTAAGTTTTCACTTTATCTTCCAGATTATTCAGGTTTTGTAGGAGATATTAAAATTATAAATATTGGATTGAGTGAAGAAAGACTAGAGCAAATGTCTGCTGAAACTGTTTTTATTGACTCGAATTATGCCAAAAGACTTTTGAAGTGCAGATCCAGATTTTCTCACAAAGGAACTTACGGCCATGCAGTAATAGTGGGTGGCAGTCAACTTATGCTCGGCAGTGTATTGCTCTCGGCTTCCTCTTGTATGCGCTCGGGAGTAGGCAAAACAAGCGTAATGATGCCAAGCAGAGGACATGATGCTTTACTTCAGTATCTGCCTGAAGCCATGTTGATAAACAATAAATCAGAGAATTTTATAAGTTATGAAGATCTGGATTTTCAACCTGATGCTGTTGGTATTGGTATAGGAATTGGGAAATCAAATCATGCTCAGAAAGCTTTAGAATCATGGTTAGAAAATTCCACTCAACCTTTAGTAATTGATGCAGATGCGTTAAACCTAATCGCAGAACATAAAGATGTGTTACATAAAATTCCGAAGAAATCTATTCTAACCCCACACCCAGGAGAATTGCAAAAATTGGTGGGTAGCTGGAAAGATGATTTTGAAAAATTAGAAAAAATTAAAGAACTTTCTAAAAAACATGATCTTATAGTTTTAGCAAAAGATGCTTATACATTATGTGTCTACAGAAATGAAGTTTTTGTAAATTCTACTGGTAACTCTGGCATGGCTACAGCGGGAAGTGGTGATGTTTTGACTGGTCTTATCACTGGATTATTGGCTCAGGGTTATTCTAGCCTAAATGCTGCAGTTTTGGGAGCATACATTCATGGGTTTGCTGGTGATTTGGTTTCTGATAAAACTTCTGAAGAAAGCTTAATAGCTTCAGACCTTATCAACTATTTTGGTTATACTTTCTCTAAACTAAAGGGTTGAACAATTCTTAAATATTATCTTTGAGAAAAGATAATTAGATGTCACAGATCCATTATATAGATTCCACAGTTCTCGGCTTTTCTCAAATTCAAACTTTGATAGATGGAAATTATAAGCTAGCACTAAGCGAAGAAGCAGTTTCCAAAATCAGTAATGCTAGAGCCTATCTGGACAAAAAGCAAAAAGAGAGTGAATACCCTATATATGGAGTGAATACTGGATTTGGATCTTTATGTAACATCAAAATAAGTGAAGGAAAACTTACTTTTTTACAGGAAAACCTGGTGATGTCTCATGCTTGTGGGCTTGGTGATAAGGTTGATGATTCGATTGTGAAATTAATGCTGTTGCTGAAAATTCAATCTCTAAGCTATGGTAATTCTGGGGTTTCACTGGGGCTTGTGGAAAGGCTTATACAACTCTATAATGAAGATGTAATGCCGTTGGTTTTTGAGCTTGGTTCTTTAGGGGCTTCTGGTGATTTAGCTCCTTTAGCACATTTGGCATTACCTCTTCTGGGAAAAGGGGAAGTCAGCATAAATGGGAAATTAAAAAAGGCTTCAGTTTTAAAACAAAAATTTGGCTGGGAGCCATTAGTGCTTCAGTCAAAGGAAGGACTGGCTTTGCTCAATGGTACTCAGTTTATGAGTGCGTATTTACTAAGAAATGTTTTAAAAACTAAGCGATTAATGAAATGGGCGGACAAAATAGCATCCATCTCTATAGATGCTTTTGACTGTAATATGGCACCATTTGACGATTTGGTCCACCAGGTTAGACCTCATAAGGGGCAAATTGAAACTGCAGAAAAAATACGGGAGTTGCTTAAAGGAAGCCAGATCGCAGAAAATCAAAAACAAAATGTCCAGGATCCTTATTCATTCAGATGTGTCCCTCAAGTTCACGGTGCAACTAGAGATGCTTTGCGGTATGTTGAGCAAACTTTATTAACAGAAATCAATAGTGTAACCGATAATCCTAATGTCTTTGTAGAGGAAGATAAAATTATATCTGGAGGAAATTTTCATGGCCAGGCTTTAGCTATTTCAGCAGATGTAATGTCTATAGCAGTAAGTGAAATTGGTAATATTTCTGAAAGAAGAATTTATCAGCTCGTTTCTGATTTACGGGGTTTGCCTACTTTTCAAGTGAGCTCTCCTGGACTTCATAGTGGATTCATGATTCCTCAATACACGGCAGCAAGTATTGTAAGTCAAAATAAACAGTTATGTACTCCTGCAAGTGTTGATTCTATAGTGTCTTCCAATGGACAAGAAGATCATGTCAGTATGGGAGCAAACGCTGTGACAAAGCTCAATAGGATTGTAGATAATGTGGAGCGAATTCTAGCGATAGAGCTTTTCAACGCCTCTCAGGCCATGTATTTTAGATTACCAATGACAAGTTCCCCGACTGTTGAATCTATTTTGAAGGCGTTTAGAAAAAAAGTGCCAATTGTAAAAGAAGACAGAATTATGTCATCTGAAATTACAAAAGCAATAAATTTTATAAAACACTATGAATATTAGGATAGGGCGTATAATTGTTGTAAATTAAATTATAACATAAATATTAAACCATGAAAAATAAAATTAGCTTAACGTTATCAATTTTTGCATTAATCCTTATCACATCTTGTGGCACAAAAGTCAATTTTCCAGTTTCTCAAATTGTTCCAGGGGCTGACATTTCTGCAAAGGTTAAGCAGGATGGGAATGACAATTACAAGATTGATTTGAAGGCTGAAAACTTAACCGATCCAGAACGCTTAAATCCACCAAAGGAGATGTATGTAGTGTGGATTGAAACCGCAAGAGGAACCAAAAACCTTGGAAAGCTAAACATGTCAAGTGGGATGTTTTCAAGTACAAGAAAAGGTTCTTTAAGTACAACTACTGCTTATAAACCTTCTAGGATAATTATAACAGCAGAAGATATTTCTACCAACAATGAGCCAAGCTCGTTTGTAGTTATTTCATCCGACAACTTCTAACTTTAAGTTTTTAGAATCAAACAAAAAAACCACGCTAATCAGCGTGGTTTTTTATTTAAATTAAATGTCCCGTCCTAATATAGCGATACACTAAAATCAAGTGTATATGGAATCACCAACAAATAAAGGGTATGTAAAGCGAACCCAAAAAGATTATTCGCTTTCTTTTAAGCTTCAGGTAGTCGAAGAAA
>NZ_JAIQZE010000016.1 GCF_020164595.1 Psychroflexus longus | reverse complement strand
ATTTGAGTTTATATCAAAATGGAAAAGATCTAAATCGAAGTATAAGTTGCGAACTTAGAGTGCTTTGGTAGTGTATCTTTTCCGTTTTTAATTTAATCATTTTATAAAAAACGAATCTAAAGGAGTGATTTAGTTGCTCGACAAGGGCAAGAAAATAGTATCGAGAAGTTTGTCTAAAAGCATAAATACTTATCAAAAAATTGTTCAAGTTGAGTCGAGTTCTCGATACAATTTGTTTCGCTGACGCTTCACAAATCACTCGAACTGACAAGAATCGAGAAATGCTGTCACTTTGAGTGATTTAGTTGCTCCTCAAAAGCAAGTAAATAGTATCGAGAAGTTTGTCTAAAAGCATAAACACCTCTCAAAAGATGTTTCTATCAGGTCGAGTTCTCCGAATGTCAGTTCGAGTGATTTTATGAAATGAAATGGAATAAAATTGTATCGAGAACTGGGTTTACTATCAAAGCATCAAATAACTAGAAAAAAGTCTTGCGTCAGGTCTAGTTCTCGATACTATTCGTTTCGCTACCGCTTCACGAATCACTCGAACTGACAAGAATCGAGAAATGCTGTCACTTCGAGTGATTTAGTTGCTCCTCAAAAGCAAGTAAATAGTATCGAGAAGTTTGTCTAAAAGCATAAACACCTCTCAAAAGATGTTTCTATCAGGTCGAGTTCTCCGAATGTCAGTTCGAGTGTCCGCCTCAGGCGGATGTATCGAGAACTGGGTTTACTATCAAAGCATCAAATAACTAGAAAAAAGTCTTGCGTCAGGTCTAGTTCTCGATACTATTCGTTTCGCTACCGCTTCACGAATCACTCGAACTGACATTACTCAAAGATTAAATAGAAATTTATTAATTTTAAATAAATCAATTTAACTTATGTATTGTGTTTATATCCTCCTTTGTTCTGATCAAACATTTTACACTGGTATAACTTCAAATTTAGACAAGCGGTTACAAGACCATCAAAGCGGTAGGCATTTTGGAAGCTATACTTTTGATAGAAGGCCAGTTGAATTAAAGTATTATGCTGAATTCACTGAAGTTGAAAGAGCTATCGCTATGGAGAAGCAAATCAAAAAATGGTCAAAAGCTAAAAAACAAGCTTTGATTGATGGTCAGTTTGAAGACTTACCAAATCTTGCTAAAAAGAAATTTGAGGATTGATTAAATCACTTTTGGATCAGGTCGGGTTCTCGAAATGTCACTTCGAGTGATTTAGTTGCTCGACAAGAGCAAGTAAATAGTATCGAGAAGTTTGTCTAAAAGCATAAATATCCTCAAAAATTGTTTCCGTTAAGTCTAGTTCTCCAAATGTCACTTCGATTGTCCGCCTCAGGCGGATATATCGAGAACTGGGTTTATTATCAAAGCATGGAATAACTAGAAAAAAGTCTTGCGTTGGGTCAAGTTCTCGATAAGATTCGTTCCGCTGCCGCTCCACGAATCACTCGAACTGACAAGGATCGAGAAGTTTGCCTAAAAGCATAAACACCTCTCAAAAGATGTTTCCATCAGGTGGAGTTCTCCAAATGTCACTTCGAGTGATTTTATGGAATGAAATGGAATAAAATTGTATCGAGAAGTACTTTCGTAAAACATAAATACTTATCAAAAAAAATGTCCGCGTTAAGTCGAGTTTTCGAAATGTCAGTTCGAGTGATTTTATGAAATGAAATGGAATAAAATTGTATCGAGAACTGGGTTTATACTAAAACATGAAGTAATTGGAAAAAATACAACCATCAAGTCGATTTCTCGATACTATTCGTTTCGCTACCGCTCCACAAATCACTCGAACTGACAAGGATCTAACTAACATAGCTTGAGTCATACTCCATCCTAAAACAATTACTCCATTACATTTTTATTTATAATATCTGTTTTGGGATAGTTATGTTTAGAACGAGGTGACCATTGAAAATCGGTGATGACCTCAACATCAAATAACTCCTTTGCAGGGGTACTTAACAAAACAGCACTAAACTCATCTTCTATCTGTTTCAAATGGTTTAATTCTTCAAGATTCAATCGCTCTTTGATGGCGAGTTGTCCAAGACTATCTATTTCTTCTGGTTTTACTCCTGCCTTTAAACTTACACTTAGCGCTTTTTGGTGATCAAGTCTTTGTAAGTAGTAAATTCCATCGATAGAATTATCCACATAAAATGTATTGTATGGATACCTTCCTCCAGTGAGATACATGGCAGCATCCGTCAAACATGGTGACGACTTACTGATGATTCTGGTGTTGGTACGATCGACAGGCCCTTCGGGGTACAACTCTTTAAAAGCTTCATGCAGACCCAGATACCCTACAACCAAACCATCGCATAAATGCCCGTGAAGTTTTACTAAATCATCCAGTTGTATATCTTGAACATGATTAAGCTGACCTTTGGAAAAGTCAGTATCAATTACCTTTATAGCGGGGGCTTTGGAGGTATCAATTTGAGCGGAGGGATCTGAACATGAAACCATGATGGTACTTATAAAAATGATTAGATATGTAGAATTTATAAAACTCAATGATTTCATTGTCATTTATTTGATAGTTCCGTATTTATGGACAATCGCTATCTGACCGGCGTGATAGGCGGTGTGGGAAGTCACCCTTCCAAAAGCCTCCGCCAGGGTTTTCGTGCCAAACTCGTCGGTGCTCACTTCACTTTCCCAGGCCTTATCGTCCTGAGCTTCGATGGCTGTTTTGAGCTGCTCAAAAGCGTAGTTACTCATGTCTTTAAGCTTATCTAAATCAGTCCACTTACCTGTGTCTTTACCGTCGATGATGGTTTTAGCAGTAACTCTGACACCATCCAGTTTAAAAATGTTTTTGGCAAATAGCAATTCAACCTCAGCGATATGTCGGATTAAAAATCCGAGTGAATTAGGCCCGTCGCCCAGGGTTTTCTTCAAATCTTCTTCTGAAATGGATTCTACTAGATTGGAGAATCGGGTTCGGGCTTCGAGCCATAAGTCTGTAAAATGAGACGTCATAGGTCTTGAGTTTTAGAGTAAAATATTAAATAAGAATCCGGATAAGATGATGAACAGGGTGACTACCCCAAAGAAAATCGCGATCAGTTGCCAAGACATCACTTTCTTGAGCAAGGTCCCTTCGGGAATAGATAAACCAACAGTAGCCATCATAAAAGCAATAGCGGTTCCCAGCGGCACGCCTTTGGCGACAAAAACCTGAATCACAGGCACAATTCCTGCGGCATTGGCATACATCGGTACCGCCAGAAGGACTGCCAGCGGAACGGTCCACCAGGCGCCGCTTCCCAGATATTCTGCAAAGAAATTTTCGGGCACATAACCGTGCATCGCCGCCCCTATTCCAATACCAATAATGACGTAAATGAGAATGCCTTTGACCAAATCCCAGGCTTCTTTGGTGATATCTGGTAAACGCTGCACAAGGCTTTGTTTGGAATCATCTTGATATTCTTCAGTATCAGCTTCAGAATTATTCAGAATTTTCTGTACCCAATCCGACAGTAATGGCTCCAGATTGAATTTCCCTAAAATCCAGCCGCCCAAAGTTCCTAAAATGATACCTGATCCAGCGTAAATTAAAGTCGCTTTCCAGCCAAATAAACCAAGGAACATAGCAATGGCGACTTCGTTCACCAAGGGTGAGGTAATCAGAAAGGAAAAGGTCACACCCAGTGGTATTCCTCCTTGAACGAAACCAATAAATAAAGGTACAGAAGAGCAAGAACAAAAGGGCGTTATGGCTCCAAATGTAGAACCTAACAAATACTCTAAACCGTAAAGTTTTTTTCGATTCAGGTAATTCTTTAAACGTTCAATAGGGAAATACATATTAACCACTCCCATGATAAACACAATCACAAAAAGAAGCACCAAAATCTTAATGGTGTCGTACACAAAAAAGTTTAAGGCTTCACCAAGACTGGAGTCTGGAGCAATGTTGAACACCTTATAAATCAGCCAGTCGGCGAAAGCTTGTGTCCATTCGAACATAATATATTAATTTTTAAGATTTTTGATGAATTCATTAGCCCGATCACCTCGGAGGTGTTCAGCTAGTCCTAATAATCCATCTTTGAGATAAGCGGCTTGATAACCTTTACTCCTCAGATACATCATCGCCATGATCGCCCGGTCCTTATGCGGACAGGAAGCCACAATAAGTTTATCTTTAGGCAATTCAGAATACCGCTGAGGTAAAGTGGGCAAAGGCATTTTTAAAGCATACTCCATCCTCCAGGCCAATTGTTCTTCCTCAAAGCGGATATCTACTAAAATCGCTTTGTCCTCGAGTAAAAGTTGAACAATTTCTTTGGAAGAAATCTTCATCTCTTTTCGGCTCTCATAAGTGAAATTAGTGAGATAAGTATCCAGTTCAGTTTGCGAATATGCCGAGGTCAGGCTTAAAATTATAAAGCTTAAAGAAAGTAATAGTGCTTTGGTCATAACTTTGAGTTTAACAGCAGTCGGTTGAACTGCAACAATCGCTTGAGGCTGATTTCACTTGCGCTAGGCTTCCTTTGACAGGAAAACCTTTTTCAGCCCATTTGATAATACCACCCTCCAGATTTTTCACCTCCTGATATCCCTGATTGATCAGATAATAAGCCGTTTTAAGACTTCGGGCTCCACTCCTGCAGACCATCACTAGAGATTGATCTAGTGGGATTTCAGTGTAGCGATCTTCAAATTCACTCAATGGCACATGAAGTAGATTTTGAACATCAAAGCTCAGTTCTTCAAGCTCCTCATTTTCTCTTACGTCCACTAATAGGGCTCCCTCATTTTCAAGCTTGGAAGTTGTCGTTGGGCAGATATTTTTAATTTCTTGATCTTTCATTTCTTATTGCATTTTGTTTGAATTGTACTTACTCCAGGTATAGATTCTGATTTCAAATCAGCAAACAAATCATCAGCGAATCCTCAAATCATATCATCCATACTACTAAAGGTAGCTTTCAATTTCTGAAACACTGGCGGCTTTGCCTTTGACCTTGATGTCTTCGTCGATCACTAAAACAGGAGTTGATAACACATTGTATTTCATGATTTCCTGAATGTCTTCGATCTTTTCAACATTGGCGTCAAGGCCTTTGTTTTTCAAAGCTTCATTGACATTGTTGAACATGGTTTTACATTTTGGGCAACCTGTTCCTAGAATTTTTATAGATTTCATAAGTCTTACGTTTTTAATTGTTCGCAAATATACGAACAATAATTCGCAATTCGTAAAACTACGATCAAAGATCTAAAAAAATTAGTTGAGGGCTGAAGAAAGTAATTTTTTGGCTAAATCGAAGTTTTCACGATTGATGCAATACTTAATGGTAGGTGAAGTAATGTTTCCCTGAATAAGACCAGCATTTTTCAATTCCTTCAGGTGCTGAGATAAGGTTGACTTAGCTACTGGTAAGATTTCGGCCATATCACCGTGGAAGCAACAGGCCTGAGAATTAAGCAACTCCAAAATCGCTAACCGAATGGGATGACCAAGTGCTTTAGCAAACTTGGCAGTTTGTAATAATTCTTCTGAAAGTAGTTCTTTTGTAGGTTGCATAACTTTAATCTGTTCGCAAATATACGAACTTTAGATCAACTTCATTATGAAATTAATCTTTGTTTGTTGTTACTGATTTCTACTTCGCTCAGAAGAGTTTTCGGGAAACTTGTCACTTCGAGCATGCCCGACGAAGTCATTCAGGCGGGTGATCCCAACATTTTCGTTCGGATTGTATCGAGAAGTCTTAAATCTTAAAGCATTTAATAAAGTTTAGAAAAATGAATTAGTTAGAATGAGTTCTCGATACAATTCTTTGCCTAAAAGAAGTCAAAGAAATCGAACTGAAGAAGTCATCAAGCACAAACTCTAACTTAAATCAATCACTAAAATTTACTCGTTTAGATATTCATTCGTAAAAAGCAGTTGTTGATCCAATTGATTTTTCTCATCCTTATCAATCAATTTATTTTCAGCTAACCAATGGACAAAAGAATTCCAACGCTCAGCTTTCATTTCTCCCCATTGATTAGTGTCAGTGAGGTAATATTTACTGATGTAACGCTGACTTTCTTTTAAAAATTCCATATCCTTATTATCGACGTGAGGCAATAGCAATTCGGCAGCTTCGTCCGGGATTTCGGCGGCCCACTGAAAACCTTTTGCAGTGGCTGCCAAAAAGTTGATCATCGCCTTTTGCTTTTCCTCAAGAATTTCCGGATGACTGAGTAATACAGGAGAATAGCCATAAGGAATATCATACTCCTGGAGCTGAAATACATTGAGCTCTACTCCTTTTCTTTGAGCTTCTACTCCTTCCCAGGGCATAAACACCCAGGTCGCATCGGCTTCTCCTTTGAGTAGCGTATCCCAGATGCCTAGTTTCTCTGGAGTGATTTTGATGTGCTTACCTTCTCCACCATCATTTTTGATCATCTGCGAAATAATCGTGTCTTCAAAACGCGCATCATAGGACGCGTATTTCTTTCCGTCCAGCTGTTTCATATGATCGATCCCTGAAGTTTTGAGAGTGACAATCGCGCTTGTATCTTCCTGTAAAATGGCGGCAATGGCCATCAAATTGGGCTTATCGGGCAGAGTTTGATAAGAAATCACTGACTCGGAAGGTGCAATGGCAAAATCAACATCTTTGTTGGCTAATAATTTTGCTGGTGTGGATTCATAACTATCGACCTGTGGCGATCTCAAATGCACGTCCAAGTTTAAATCTGAGTAAAAACCTTTTTCAAGTGCTACAAAAAATCCAGTGTGAATGGTGTTAGGCGTCCAGTCCAGAGCCAATGTCAATTTATCCATAAGTGTATGATTTATCATTCATTACTACGCTTGCATTACCAAGATCAGTTTTAAGAGTATATTCTCAGCCCTTATTTTAAGGCACCCCTGTGTGAATCTCAAATGTATTGAGAGTGATCATCAAATACAAAGAAATTCTTATTTAATTGTAAGTTGGGTTTCCATCTCGACAAATGAGCTTGCCCGAATGAATTCGTTCAGGTGGGCTTGCCCGAATGAATTCGTTCAGGTGGGCTTGCCCGAATGAATTCGTTCTGGCGGGCTTGCCCGAATGAATTCATTCAGGCAGGCCCTGCCCGGCAAAGTCATTGAGGCAAGTAATACCGGTATTTTCGTTGGGATTGTACCTGCCTGCAGGTAGACAGGTCAAAGCTAATCTACGATGCCATCCACCCTTTAGGGCTAGGCAAAGATGGCGAGTGTTAAATTCCAAAAAAGCCTGTCCGAAACAATCACTCAGGCGGGCCTGCCCGAATGCCTTATCAGGCGGGCTTGCCCGAATGCCCTGGCAGAGGGGCGTCCCGACAGATGGCGTTGGGAAGTAATGTAAACAAGTCGTGTTTCGTGTTTCGTATTTCGTGACTCCTGAATCTTCTGCTCATTGTTGACCATTCACCTTTAACTTTTGACCAACCCTAGCTGGCGGTGATTCGACGGTAGGAGAATCGCGGCGCAATGAATAAAGCCAAAATGTATCGAAGCCAGCATTTTTCATCATTTAAATTTTGTTAATGACTTTTGGTAAAGTCGAGTACTCAAAATGATTTTTTATTAAAAAAAGTCCAAAGCATCCTTTGAATTGACGAGGACCAACAAGAACTCTTATCGTATAGCCCGCCTGACTTTAGCAGCAATACAGACAAGCTCAAATCAAAATCTGCCAAGTCTCAAAAATCAGAATACTGCAGTAATATTATTAAACATTAACTATTATACTCCGAAGAAAATATTTTTTTAAGGTAATTCCTGAATTTCTTTGATTAATTGCTGCTTTAAATTATTGTATTATGACTAAAAAGACTGTCTTACTCGTTGTAGGGTTTGTGATTTTTTGGAATTCAGGATTTGTTGGCGCTGAATATGGTCTGCCGTTTGCAGGCCCTTATACTCTGCTTTTTTGGCGTTATTTGGGATTAACACTACTTTTATGGACTTATCTTAACATAAGAGGACGTTTTAAATGGGTCTCATGGAAGAAAGCTAAACCCAATTTACTGATTGGAATATTGGCACATGGCGTTTGGCTTACGTGCGCATTAGTTGCCATCTCAAATGGTGTGCCTGCTGGAATCGTTGCGCTTATCATTTCATTACAACCCCTTGTCACAGGCTCCGTATCGGGTAGGATTACTGGAGAACGTAATTCCATTCAACAGTGGCTGGGGTTAAGCATTGGTTTTTTGGGAGTCGTCTTAAGTGTTGCCTATAGAATTGATATAGAAAATTCTACATCAGTGGTTAGTTACCTTATCCCCTTAGGTTCGATAATTGCTATGGTAATGGCGAGTTTATTCCAACGCAATATGGAATTAAATAAAAGCGTAAATAAATTACCTTCAGGCCTATCCCTGTTTTATCAAGGTCTGGGTACAACTGTTGTCCTCTTTTTTCCGGCTGTTTTTTTCGAAAATTTAGTCACTGAATGGACAACTGAATTTATCCTCACTCAAGTTTGGCTCATTCTTGGTGTTTCACTTCTTGCATACACTTTCGTTTGGAAGCTGATAGAACGCATGAGCGCTACAAGTTTTTCGAGCTTATTCTATCTTGGGCCACCAGTGACGATGTTTATGGCCTGGCTTATGTTTGGAGATGCGATATTGGTTTGGGACATTCTAGGTCTCACCGTTATTGTAGTAGGCTTGCTAATAACGCAAATCAATTTTAAAAAACAATTTACTCATCTTAGAAAGACACCTAGACTTCGAGGACTAACTAAAAACCATTAGTATGCTTGCTGAAATCTCACTGAAGTCAATCCTGGTAACGGAGCCTGCCTTGCCTGCCAAAGAAACTCAGGTAGGCTAGATATACAACCTTAGCTCTTATGGCTAAGCCTGCCCGCCTCAGTAGGAGAATCGCGGCTCATTGATAAAAACCGAAATATATCGAAGCCGGCAGCTAAGAATCCTTCAACTGCTGTTTATAATACGAAATCTGATCCTGAAGCGCTTCGGGGAGACTTGGGTTTTGGATATCTGTATAAGTTTCCATGCGTTCTTTTATAGTTCTGGCCACGAGTAATCTTGCATGATGCTTTGAATCTGAAGGGATGATGTACCAGGGGGCATGCTCTTTTGAAGTCTCAGAAATTGCCTGCTCGTAATATTTGGTGTAATCATCCCAAAGCTCTCGATCCTTTAAATCTTCTGGTGAAAACTTCCAGTTTTTACTGGGTTTGTTGAGTCTTCTCAAGATTCTGCGCTTCTGTTCACCTTTAGAAATATGAAGAAAAAACTTAAAAACAATACACCCATTTTCATGAATGGTCTTTTCAAAATTATTGATTTGCTCCAGCCGTTTGTTCCAAAACTCTGGTGTAATGTCCTTTAGAGAATTGATATGTGGAATCCTTTCATTTAAAACTATTTCTGGCTTAACCCTTGAAATAAGCACATTTTCATAATGCGATCGGTTAAAAACAGCATACTTACCTCTGGCTGGTAAGGCTCTGTAATGCCTCCATAAGAAATCATGGTTCAGCTCTCTTTCTGAAGGTTTTTTAAAACTGTAGGAAATCACTCCTCTCACATTAAAGTCTTTGAAGACTTCACGGATTAAACTGTCTTTCCCTGAAGTATCCATTCCTTGTATACAAACAAGAACTGAATATTTACCGTGGGCATAGAGCGTGTTCTGCATCTTCCCAAGTTCTCGTCTCTCTTTCCTCAGCTGCTTTTTTAAAGACTTATTGCTGAATTTATGATCGAGCTGAGTGGGAAAGTCGTCTAACTTCAATTGGCCTTCAACTTTAAAGTCCAGTAATTCCATAGTGCTAATGTAACGGATTATGATTTAGTTATTTGCAATAACTAAAAAAGAATAGAATCAGTGAATGCAGAAAAGGATAAGATTACCAAAAAGTATGTTTATTCTTGGTCTCGTAATTCACTCCATTCTACTCCACCACAACATCGGAAATTCTTATCGAAGTCGCTTGAAAATAAGCGTCTGCAGCTCTATAAATAAAAGCAATGCTAATGTCTTCACCTTCGTATTGAGCAAGGCTCAATTCTCCCGTATTGCTTATATCATCAGAACCAGGATTATTGGCTACCATGGCATCGAGTGCAGGCTGGAAGACCTCCCAATTGGCGGTTTCGAAATTAGTACCATCATAGTCAGTCGAAATCTGAAGCCCATAAGCCAGGGTATTTTCATCGATAGGGGCGTCGAAACGCCTGTCAAAATTAAAACTTAATTTAGGATCTTCTGCCCCGCCCAGGCTGATGCTCGGTGAAATGAGCCAGGCTTCAGAATAATCATCTCCAGAGGTGGCTTCTCCAGCTGGCGTAAATGGGTTGGTTCCCACTCCAGTCACTCCTTGTCCAGTGTAGCAAAAGAAACCACCAGTGCCAAAAGAATTCTGAACAACGTCAATGATCGTCCACCCGTCCGGAGGAAGTTCAAAACTTCCATTGGGCCCGCAAACTCCAAAGTTTTCTATAAATGGTAAATCGTCTTCCTGCACACGCTCGTTGACTAGATTGAAGCTTAAATATCTTCCGTCAAATTCATTGGTGGCAAGTCCGGGACCAACAGCAATGATTTCAAATTCCTGAGCAAAACCATCAAACCGAATCCCTTCTTCTATCAGAATCATTTCAAAACTTGCAGAGGTTGCTCCGGCACTCACCGGAATGTTTATTTCTCCACCACTAAGCGGCGGCTCAGTGGTAAAAAGGTTTCCGTAGGTATTTTGAGGGGCGATGATTCTTATATTGGAAGCTTGTGGAGAAGCCGGTGAAATATCAAAATTGATCGTTACCGGCTGGAGTGTATCTGTCACCACTTCTACATCTGGAGAAGAAAAACTTACCAAAGCTACCGAATCATCATCGCTACAAGAGGTTAGTAAGATCAAACTCAGAAGTACGAAAAAAATAGGTTTTATTTGAAAGAGTCGCATAAGTTTTAATTTTGAATTGACCACATTACTGCATTTACATTATCCCCCAGAGGAAATTGACGCTGAATCGCTTGCTGGAGGTTGTCTACATTTTGATTGATTTCAGAAAAAGGATACATCCAGCGTTTGGGAACACCTTCCTCATTGATGATTCCACCGCCATCCACATTAAATTCTGGGAAACCTGTTCTTCTGTTATCGTAAAAAGGCTCCCAACCTGAATTCAAGAACATAGCTGTGTGCTTTTGCGTCAGAATTTGCTCCAAACCTGTTGAAGTCTGATAAGTAATGATGGGTTGAGCTAAATAGTTATCGACCAGATTGGCGTCTATGTCATAGTAGTCCATGGATGCTCTGATGCCCGCCTCATAAAAGCCATCGGCATCTGCAGGAATCCAATTGCGATGAGCGGCTTCCGCTAAGATAAAATTTAACTCTGCGAAGCCTAGTGAAAGGTTAACCTCGGCTTCAGCATCTTCTACATAACGGCTATTTAGCGACGAACCTTCTCCACTGGTAAGTCTGGCCACGTTAGCGTTAAGAGGAGCACTTCCAAGAAGTCCTGAATAACTATCAAATGAAAGTGGATCGTCGTCACTGGAATTACTATCGGGCGAAGCCATTTCAAACAGTCGTGGGTCACTAAAAGTTTTAAGTCTTTCCACAAAGGTTTCTTCCAAAATATAGGAAGTTGTAATAGAAGCGTTTCTCCAAAACGGATAAACATTTCCTGTTTCTTCGGAATAGGAATAAAAGGCATTATCGTCTGTAGATTCCATAATTGGATAAACCCCAGCATTGGAATAAATGGTGTTGAACCGTGAAGGTAAATTTAAATTAGGATCGTCCTCTCTTACAGATAAGCTCATCAAGACTCTTAAATGAAAACTATTGATGAATTTCTTCCACTTGAGTAAATCATTGTTAAACACAACATCGCCATTGATAGCTGGTCCTGTAACTTCCAGCAGAGAGTTAGCTTCTTCCAGCAATTCAAAAATCCTGAGATACACCTGTTCCTGCGGATCATAAACAGGTTGAAAATTACCAGACTCGGCTAGCATCGCCTCCGATTGTGGAATATCTCCAAATTGTCTTGTGATTTGCTCGTAGATGAACGCCTCAAAAAATCTGGCTATCGCTGTGAAGTTTTGGTTTTGGAAATTTACTGCTTCCTCTTCCATTTTCTTCACCTGTCTCAATGTGTTATAAAACCCAAAGCTTGCTCTGTCCCAGCCATAATACTGAGAATCTTCAACCAAATTGACATTGACCAAATGTCTGGAGGCCATAGAAGCATTTAGATCTATGGAATTTAGGGTGCTCACTTCAATGTTGGTAAGCAACAATCCCGGATTAGCCTGAGTTGTCCTGTTGGGATCGTTCTGAAATTCGTCGTAATCCTGGCAACTCACTAAAAGAAGTAAACCGAAAACTAAAAGTAAATATGAGGTCTTGAACTGCATGTGTTGTCGTTTTTCTAATTAAAATTTAGCATTGAGGTGAATCCCGAAATTTCTCATGGATGGCGTTTGCATGTTCTGGTCTGTACCAGAATCTGGATCGAGGTAATCAATTTCCGCCCACAAAGCCAGGTTTCTTCCTATAAGGGATACGGTTGCGGTTTCTATAAATGTATTTTCCAGCAGCTTTGAAGGAAAATTGTAACTTAAGCTCACTTCTCTAAGTTTTAGGAAGGACATATCGTAATAGTGATTCCCGTAAGCTCTTGAATGGTAAGTAGTCATGTAATCTTCATAATTCACCACCTGTTCGTTTGAAGCATATTGCCTGGTATCGCTAGTGATGTTTCCTTCAGTATCGTATTGGACATCTCCTCCAACCACAACAACTCCATCGGCTACATAATTGCTTACCCCGCTAGCTGAGGCTGCCCTATATTCATTGACCGAACCTGGGTGAGAGCCTGACCACCATAAATTTCTCAAGGTTCTGCTTTCTGCCAGTCCTCCTATTCTACCATCAATTCCTACGAAAAGATTGAAATTTTTGTACCTGAAGTTATTAAGGAAACCATAGACCCAATCCGGATCTCTAAAACCGATATGCCTGTTGAATGGGTCTCTGATGTTTATTCCGTTATTTCCAATAATGGGCTGTCCATCTGGAGTTTCCTGCCACACGGTGGTGAACAGTTTATCCACCCGATCGCCTTCTCTTAGCTGACCAATATTTTCCTGATTGTCGATTTCACTGATATAGGTTCTGTACTGACTCAAATTGAAAGTGACATCCCAGCCAAAGGTTTTATTCTTTATCGGACTTGCGCGAGTGACCAATTCAAACCCCTTTTTTTCAAATTCATTGGCGTTGATCAATCTTGAAGAAAATCCGGAAGCAACTGAAATTGGAACATTGGTGAGGTTATTGAAATTTCTTACATAAATGAAATTGGTATCGAAGCTTAATCGGTTTTCGAAAAAACCAACCACCAAGCCTCCTTCAAAAGCTGAAGAGGTCTGTGGACTTAAATCTGGACTGATCAAATTACCAGGAAAAACAAGTGAAGCATTGTTCTGCCAGTTTAGCCCGCTATTATATGCGGCAATATGAGAATAGGTTCCTCCAAAATCACCATTGGAGACCTCAGCCCAACTTCCTCTTACTCTTAAATTAGAGATGACTTCAGGTAAATCAAACATCTTACTGGGAACGTAACTCAAAGAAACAGACGGATAGAAGAATGAATTATTTTCTTTTGGTAAGGTGGTCACCCAATCGTTTCTTCCAGTGAACCCAAGGTAGATTGAATTGAAAAAACTTAAATCTAAGGTCGCATAAGCTGAACTGATTCTGGATTCGGATTCAAAATTACTGCCCTGTACCGCGTTTCTAGAATTGGAAATATTATAAAAATCGGGAACGTTGAGTCCGTTAGTGCTCACACTGGAAGCCGTACTGCTTCTGTAAAGATTGGACACCCCAACAGTCGACTGTATATTAAAATCTTCAGAAAACACTTTGCTATAATTCATGAAAACATCAGTATTGAAATCGAAGCCGGAATTATAGGATTGTGAGAAATTACCATCGGTTCTGTTGAAGTCTCTCACAAAACTGATGGGCTGTTTGGTTGTTCGATCAAGAGAAAAATAGTTGAATCCATTTCTCATATTAATCGTTAAATCTTTGGCTAAATCATAAGTTAGAAACACCTGGCCATAAGTTACGTCTCGGTAGTATCCTCTGTTAAATTCATTAGCCAAAAAATGAGGATTGTTGTAAAAACTGGTACTGTAGTGTCTTTGCTGAAAACCCTCCTGCCCAGGGATCCAGTAATCCTTCAAATCATTTACATCCACGTTTGCTCCCATCCATAGCGCCAGGTTGTAAATGAAACTTTGGGAGCTAAAAGCGACTTCAGGAATATTGTCAGATTGTTGTTTGTTGTAATTTAGAGACGCGTCTACGGTAAGTTTTTTATGTTTAAATCGTCCGGATACACTGAAATTCGAGTTGTTCAAATCAGTATTGGGAACAATACCACGCTGATAGCGATTACCAACAGACACTCTAATGTTTCGCTCAGCATTTCCTGCGGTAACGGCTAAAGTTGTATTACTTATCACTCCGGTTCTAAAAAAATTATCCAGATTATTTTGTCCTCTGGAAACCCAAGGCAAAGGGACTCTCTCGCCCGTAACCGGATCAATAGGGCTGTTGTATTGTACACGCTCCACAAAACCACTTGGTGTTGAAGGATCTGGTCTGTCTAAACGAGGGCCCCAGGAAAATCCACTACCTTCCTGACCTGAGCCGGTTCCATCTGTGTACTTGTAAACTCCGTTACGTCCAGACCCATACTGGCTTTGATTTTCCGGAACTCTTAAAAAATCAGTTTGAAACATGGTATTGGAAGATACTTCTACTTGCAAGCCTCCGTCTGTATTTCCTCTTTTAGTAGTGATCAAGATAGCACCATTTCTACCAATGGAGCCGTAAAGTGCTGAAGCAGGTGCGCCTTTTAGAACGTTTATGGATTCAATATCATTACCATTGAGCTCATAAAGATTTGTGGACGTGTTGGGAACACCATCGATCACGATTAATGGGCGTTCACCTCTCAAGCTGTATCCTGGATTGGCAAAGAAATCAGTCGAGTTAAAAACCGTCAAACCAGCAACTTTACCAGTTAAATTCGATATCACATTGGCTTCCTGAGTTTTAACTAGAGACTCACCGTCTACTTTTTGTGTAGCGTAACCTAAACGTTCTTTGGACTTTTTAATGTTTAATGCAGTGACGACCACTGCATCCAGAGCATTGATATCACTTGTTAACTTGACCTCAAGATATTCGGTATTTTTTAATAAAATTTCTTCTGTTTTAAAACCTATGTAGGAAAATGTAAGTCCAGGAGTAGGTTCCTCAAGATAGATTTCAAATTCTCCATCATAATTTGTAGTTGTCCCATTTACTGTGCCCATGGCTATAATAGATACTCCAAGTAAAGGCTCACCAGATAATTTATCGGTGACCTGACCACTTATGGCCAGAGGAAATGAAGAATCTGGAATAAGGTCCTGCTGAGTTGCAGAATTCAAATTATTAGTTTGTGCAAGCGATTGCTTCTGAAAGGGGCACAAAGCAAAAACCAGGATAAAAATATACTTGAGGAACGATTTTAAACGGAGATTACAATTCATATGAGAAGTGAAATTTTGATAAATATACTTAAGTGTAAAGTTAATTGTTTTTTAACTGATTTAATAAACGATTGATTGTGTGATCAATAGATTTTTAGACTTTTTTCAAATCCAAAAATACTTATAAACTTAAGTAACCTAAGTGTACAATTGTTAAATAAAAGACTAAGCCTTGGTTTCGACAAACTTTAGAAAGGTTTTAAATTAAGTGATTTCATCTTAAATTTAATTGTGTAACAATCTCACAACCAAAGCGTCTCATTAGAAATCAATCTTATGAAATCAAGCTTTACTCTCGCTCTCTTCCTTTTAATCAGTATTCAGTTTTCAGCACAAAGCCTCCGAGGGCGTGTGGTGGAAGCCAGCAATCAACAAGGAATTCCTTTTGTGACCGTTCAACTTGGAGACAATTATGGTGTCATTTCCAATGCAGAAGGTTATTTTGTTCTTCAACGCAAAACCACTTCAGAAGAAACGCCAATCTTATTTTCATCTATGGGGTTTGAATCTGTTGAAATACTTTTGAAAGATTTTGAAGAAAACCAAATCATCAGTTTAAAGCCTGCAACTTACGAGTTGGATGAGGTATTATTGTTTGATAAGCAATTGACTGCTGAAGAGATTCTTGAAAAATTTGAAGCCAATGCTAAAGAAAATCATCAACTCAGCAATGCGAAAGTTCAGGTGTTTTTAAGATCGAATGACGACTACAAAGCTGAAACTTTTGGAATAGATATTAAAAAGCATCCTACCTCAGCAAATCAGAACGTAAAGAGATGAACGCAAACATGGAGGACCTGGGGAATAAAATCACTTCAAAGTCTTCCAAATCCTACCGTGAACGCTTAATCAACATTTATGCTCTCGAAGACACTTTAGTCAATGAGTACCAAAAGGCACTCAATTTAATCAATAGAGAGACAACATTTGATACTGAAGACATACAGGAAGAAGTTTTCTTCGAATTGATGAAAAGCTTAAAATCTCCATATTCTTTTAAAGTAAAAACCGGTATAATTCCCATAGATAAAGATGTGTCACTTAATGAATTGATTGAAGATATAGAAAATGATAAGCTCAAATTACCTGATACTGTTTACCATAAAAACAGCTGGCGAAGAGAGAGTTACAAAAACAAAGCGACAAGATTTAATAAGGATTTCCTTACTTCAACCAAGCATTATAATTACGAACTTATGGGAGTTACCAAAGTTTACGGCGAGCCTTGTTATCATATTAAGTTTTCACCAAATCCATGGAGATGGAAAGGAAAATATGTTGATAATCTTTACATCAACACCAGAGATTTCGGTATGGTAAGTTACAACTACGATTTAGATGAAGGAGAAAAAGCGATGAATGTCAACCTGAAATTTGTACTCGGTATAAAAGTAAATAGTTTTGTAGATAGTGGATTTTTAATATTTACCAGAAATAACGATAATACCTATTATCCAAAATACATCAAGCAAACCGACGGAAGTTATGCTTACATCAGTCGTAGTTTATCATTCAAAGAAAACAACCCTGATCGAAGTCAACGAAAACAACTGAAATTGGCCTTTGAACTAGAATACAATTTGATGGAAACTACAGAATATGTAGGAGTAGAATATCAATCGATATCACCAGATCTTTTTAACTCACTGAGTTTTGATGAGTATATTCTTATTGATGAAGTTGAAAAATACGATACTAATTACTGGAAAGATTATAACATTATAGAAGCAACTGAAGCTATAAAAACTTATAAATAAAGATTTTGCTATGCTACTTAGATCAGAAAAAGTGATCGAATTTACTCTTTTTTGTTTTTGAGTTTCTTATCGATTCTGTTTAAAAAGCTGTTTTTCTTTTCAAGTTTCTTCTTCCACAATTCCTTGGCATATTTTTGCATGTCGGTAACGCTATCTTTTTCATCAACGATTTCCAGACCCAAAATCGTTTCTATAATATCCTCCATAGTTACGATCCCGTCCATGCCTCCATATTCATCAACGATAATAGCAATATGCTCTCGGTTTTCTAAGAGTTTTTCCCACAAAGTGAAAAGAGGCATTGTGCCGGAAACGGCACTAATTTCACGTTTAAGGTCTTTAAGCTGAAGCTTCTGTTCACCTTCTGCAAGCTTTTCCAGCAGTTCCTGACGGAACACGCAACCGGTTATATTGTCCTCACTAATTGAGTAAACCGGCAATCTGGAAAACTTGGTGTATTTCTGGTTTTTTAAAAATTCCTGCAAAGTGGTATCTTCATCTTCAGTAATCACAACCACTCTAGGGGTCATAATTTCTTTGACCATTATATTCTTAAGTCTTAAGATGTTCTGTATGATTTTGTTTTCTTTTTCAGTGAACAGTCCTTCTTTATTACCAATACTTGCCAATGCAGCAATTTCTTCCCTACTGGTAGATTTTTCATTTTTATTGCTGGACAACATCTTTGTAATGACTGAGGACATCATGACTAATGGATAAGTCAGGAAAATCATAACTCGAAGAATCTGATATGATATTTTGCTTAAGCGTTTCCAATATCTTGCTCCTAAGGTTTTGGGAATAATTTCGGTAACTACTAAAATCAAAAGTGTAAGAATTGCCGATACTATCCCGAAATAAGCGTCTCCAAATACTTTTACTGCCTGGGCTCCTACTCCAGCTGCACCTATGGTATGAGCTACTGTGTTTAAGGAAAGAATGGCTGATAAAGGTTTATCGATTTCTTCTTTGTAAGACATGAATGAATTGGCCCACACATGTCCATTTTCTTTTTTTACAATGAGATAGGAGCGGTTGGTGGATAGTAGCACAGATTCCATTATCGAACATAAAAAAGACACGAATAGAGCTAGAAATAAATATGCAAAAAGTAAAAACATTCTTTTATTTCAAAACTAAAACATATAAAAGGCTTTACTGCCAATTTTTTGTTATCCTAAGCTTAGAAACTTTAAACAAAATTTGTTTGTCATTTTTGGTCATAACAAAATCCGTTCATTTTCATTTAAAAAACAATCTTCAACTTAAATCAAAAAAGGGCAAGGTAAAGATTCTAATCGTCTGTCCTTTAGTGTTTCACGATCTAAAGACAAAACGGTTGAATTTGAACTCGCAACGGAAAACCAAAGACCATTGCTATTACGATATTTTTAAGAAAAGTAGAATTTTCTTCACAAATTAAAATTAAATGAAATTTTATTGGACACTATAGTCTATAAATTTGCCGTTGTAAAGTAAACATTGATTATGAAAGAGAATTTTGATTTAATAGAAGACGTAGCGAACTTTACAAGTGCTGGCACATCTCAATTATTTCTAAATACTCCTGAAGGAGTGGAACAGGTAGAGGTAGAAAATATCTCTCATTTGGATTTTGATTATAAGAATACTGATCTTGGACGACTATACGCGGAATTTTCCGAGAACATCATTAAGATTCAGAAAATAAATTTTCAAAATAATAGCTTCTTCAATTGCTATTTCAATTGCGAGGATACCATAGAGATCCTAAAATTTGATGAAAATGGTACTCAGATAAGCTAAACTCTGCCAAGTAATTAAATTATTATCGAAGTCTTTGACTTCAAACTCACTTTTTAAATTTAACAAGGCTTAAACTATTTCAAGATGAACAAAAGATTGAAACAATTAACTTATGCTCTAGCCTTAGGCCTTATGGCATTTACTACACAAGCACAAGAAAATGTCTTTGGGGTGAAAGGTGGACTGAATTTATCCAACTTTTTTACAGAAAATGTAGATGATGAAAATTTACGAACAGGACTCAACTTTGGAATATACTCCAGAAGTCCTTTGATAGATGAAGTACTCTATCTTCAAGCGGAACTTGGCTATTCTGGCAAAGGAGCTAAACTTGAAGGCAATGGTGGAGAACTAGAATTAGGTTTAGGATACTTAGAATTACCTATTTTGGCTTCCCTTGGATTTGGTGACTTACTGTTCATAGAAGGTGGAGCTTATGCGTCTTACTTGCTTGATGCCAATATTTCTGGAGAAAATAGCTTCGGTGAATTCTCAGATGATATTAGTACCGATAATTTTAAAGATTTCGATTATGGTCTAGCTGTCGGTGCGAATGTCAACCTATCTCCTTTAGTTATAGGAGTTCGTTATTACTATGGATTACAAGATATAGTAAGTGATGACATACAGTTTTTTCCCGGTTTGGAAGCAAGAAACTCAACATTCCAAGCTTATGTAGCTTTTGAGTTTTAAGTCAAAAAATGATTTTAAAAAAAGCGTATCTAAACGGATGCGCTTTTTTTATGCGTTAGATTTAGAACTTTTTAAAATTGAAAAACAAAGTCTTCAGTGAATGCTCAGAAAAGCTCTCAAATAATTGGCTTAACATTGGCTTAACATACGTATAAGTAAGACTTACTAAGCTTAAATTTGCTTAGAATAATATAATATTTAGTTATGAAAAAGTTACTTATTGCTGTGTGTTTCATAGTTGCCTTCGGATTTCAATCTCAGGCGCAATCTATTGCTGAACATGCTATTGGATTAAGATTTGGAGGAAATAATGGTTATGGAGCAGAGATTTCTTACCAGAATGCGTTAGGAGATAATAACCGTCTGGAAATCGATTTAGGATGGAGAAACAATGATAGATTTGATGCTTTTAAACTGACCGGTTTATACCAATGGGTCTGGAACATTGAAGGAGGATTCAATTGGTTTGTCGGTGTTGGTGGTGGACTTGGTAGTGTGAGTTATGATGAACGCTATGGCAATGATGATTTCAATGATGACAATGAAGTCTTTATCTTTGGTGCTGGTAATATTGGTATCGAGTATAATTTCAATATCCCCTTACTCATTGCATTGGACTTTAGACCCGAGATTGGTTCTGGAAATTATAACAACGACTTGGATTTTGATATTGCTTTGGCTCTACGTTACCAATTCTAGAAATACATTAATAAAGTTTAAGTTGAATTTGAAGCCTCAGAGATAATCTCTGGGGCTTTTTTTATGTCAAATTCAAGCCAAACTTCCATTCATCTTTCAAATTCATCGACTCATCGGAAAAATAATTTTAAAGAGTATCTTTCAAATTACTTTTGACTCAAAAGATAAGTCATGAAAGAAACTTCTTTACAAACACTGATAAAGTTCATTTGGATATCTGCCCTGATCGCCTTATTCATTCACCTCATCAATTTTATAGCTGTTGGCTGGTCGCTCAACTATCTTACAAATTATAAAGCTATATTAGGTCACTTTGCCTATGCCTTTATTATTGGCATATTTAATATTGTATTTATTACGTTCATACAAAGTAAATTCTCGTGGCGTAAAGAACCTAAAGCCTTGATTATTATAGGAATACCAGGCACAGTTATCGTTTCAGTATTTGGTTTTTTCGTAGCGAGAATCGTTCATAGTGTTTGGATTTACGGCCATACATTTGAGCGGTTTTTAGAAAATGAAAGTGTATTTAGTTATGTCTTTGCTGTACTCATCGCTATCATAGTCAGTTTAGCTTTTCACGCCTATTACTTCTATAGATTTGGAGCCGATGCAGAATTGAGAGCTCAAAAGGAAATTATAGAACATACCAAAGCCAAGCACAAAGCGCTAAAAGATCAGCTAGATCCTCACTTTTTGTTCAACAGCCTGAGTGTCTTAGCATCACTCATTGAAGAAGATCCAAAACGAGCTACTGAATTTACCACCAGTCTGTCCAAAGTTTATCGCTACGTCTTAGACCAAAGGCAGGAAGATTTGGTAAGTATTTCTTCTGAATTGGATTTTGCCAAAGTCTATTTAAATCTATTATCTACTCGATTTGAAGATAGTCTGATATACAGTATTGATGTTTCAGACGAATCTGATTTTACCGTGCCGCTTTCATTACAGCTCTTGATTGAAAATGCTGTAAAACACAACAAAGTAACAGAAAAGAATCCCTTACATATCAAAATCTATAAGACTGAAGATTATCTAGTTATCCAAAATAATGTCAGTCCTAAAGCGACTAATTCTGAAAGAAGTGGGATTGGTTTGCTCAACATCAAAAAGCGATTTGAAGTTTACACTAAAACTCTAATAGAAATTGAGAAGAAATCAAACACATTTACTGTAAAGTTACCTTTAATTAAAACTTAGAACTCATGAGCAAAATAGTTATAGTTGAAGATGAAAAGCCAGCGGCAAGACGACTTGAGAGATTGCTTTCTGCACTTCAGTATGAAATATTAAAGAAATTGCACTCTGTAGAAGAGGCCATCGACTGGTTTCAAAAACAACCTAAAGTGGACTTGATTTTTCTGGATATTCAACTGAGTGACGGTTTGTCCTTTGAAATATTTGAAAAGGTTGATATTGAAGCAGATCTAATTTTTACCACGGCTTACGATGAATATGCCTTAAAGGCATTTAAAATCAACAGCATCGACTATCTTTTAAAACCTATTGACCCTATTGAGCTTACATCTGCTTTAAAAAAGTATGAGAAACGCAAGTTTTCTCAATCTATCGATGCAGAACTTTTGAAAAGTTTGTTGGTTCAACCACAAAATGAGCAAACTTACAAAACACGTTTTTCCGTCAAGGTAGGCGAAAAGCTTAAAACCTATTCAGCAGATGAAATTTCTTGCTTTGAAAGTTCAGATAAAGCCACCTCTCTGGTCACTTTGGAAGGTAAACATTATGTCATCGATGAATCGCTCAACCAACTTGAACCCAAACTTTCACCAAAGGATTTTTTCAGAATAAACAGAAGCCACATTATTCATTATCAATCGATTCAAGACATGGTGAGTTATTCTACGAGTAGAATCAAAATTAATCTTAAGGCTTTAGATCAACCCGTTATTGTAAGTCGAGAGCGTGTTAAAGACTTTAAAACTTGGATAGGATAATAGTCTCTAAAGTTCTGAAATTACTTATATTCAACATAAAAAATGAAGATTTTATGCATCTCAGGTTCTGCTTCTAAGGCTAGTAGCAATGTCAAATTTTTAAAAGCTATCGCAGAGCATTTATCTGAAAACCACACGATAGAAGTCTATGAAGGACTTTATAATTTTCCTTTATTTACGCCAGAACGACTTAACGCGGGCATGCCTGAACAAATCAATCTTCTTCGCGATAGAATTGTGAATGCTGACCTTGTCATATTTTCTACGCCAGAATACAACCACAACATACCTGCAGTGCTTAAAAATATGCTGGAATGGTTGACAGATTCCGGCGAATTGTTTGGAAAAAAAGTATTGCCTATCACCTTCACCCCTAAAGCCCCGAGAGGAGAGCATGCGCTTCAATCTTTCCAGATGAGCTTAAAAGCTCAGAAAGCAAGTATTATTTCTGAAGCCAATTTTTATAAAACCGATATTGAGTTTGTAGATGATCTCATCATTTTGCCTGACGACATTAAGTTGATGTTTGATGGCCTTTTAGACTTTTAAACCTCGTGGTTTGTCTAAATTTGCCGATTCGTTTTTGTTCAAAATCAAACCTCATTTAAATGAAATATTTTCTCCTTAGTCTTGGACTTTTTCTATCGTTTAATGCCTTTTCTCAGATAGAGGAATCCAAACTCGGAAGCTGGTACATGTACTTTTACAATGTCAATTTTGAAGAATCCAATTTTGGGGTTCAAGGTGATTTTCAGTACAGAAACTGGAATACCATCGGAGACTTGGAACAGCTCATGCTGAGATCTGGAGTCACTTATAAAGCTGATGATTCTTCTGTTTTATTTACTTTAGGTTATGCCAATATAACTACTGGAACACCTGGAGAACAATCTTCAACAATAAATGAAAGTAGAATTTATCAGGAAGCGCTTTTCGGTCAGGAGATTTTGCAAAGAGTTCATCTTACTTACAGATTTAGGTATGAACAACGCTGGGTAGAACATCAGGACTTCAGAACTCGATTTAGATATAATCTATTTATTAATGTGGGATTGAATTCAAAAAAGCTTTTGCCAAAAACTTTTTATACTGCCTTTTACAATGAATTATTTATCAATGGAGAACGCGATACAGGACCAGGCGATGTAGAGCTTTTTGACAGGAACCGGACTTATTTTGGTTTAGGCTACATCATAAGCAATAGCTCTAAAGTTCAGCTTGGATGGATGCGACAAGAAACTGAAGTTTGGACCAAAAATCAGCTGCAGTTCAGTTTTCATCACAATTTGAATTTTTAAGTTTATCCGCAACTCTTTTTTCTGAAAAGATAGTACAATATTCTAAAAAACATAGAAAAGGAAAGGTACACAGCCGAGTAATATCATGAAGGCATTATTATTAATATCAATTAATATTTTAAAACTTATAGTTAAATATTATTTATAGTTAGATCAGTATTTGCAAAAAGCTAGTATCATTTCTGAATAATTTTTAAAATGAAGATAATCGTATTCATATTAGGTGTTGTACTTCTTTCGAGTCAAGTTGATTACTATAACATGGACTTAATTGAAACATCTATTGTTCTTGATATTGAAGAGAACAACACCTTAGTTGAAGAATATGTGATTACCTTCCAAAACTCGTCTTCAGAATCTAATATTATTCCAGAAACTTTAAAAGTCTGGAAATCTTATATACTCACATTTGATCAGATCCATCTTGATCAAGAAATAGACCCTCCTGAAACCTTAGGTTAATTGTAAAAACTATAATTAACTTAATATAAATTCAATGAAACATATTTTATTGACGGTAAGTCTTGTCTTGTCGTCATGTACATATGCCCAAGTCGAAGAATCAAAACTTGGTAGCTGGTATATGTATTTCTATAACGTCAATCTTGAGAATTCCAACTTTGGCATTCAGGGAGATTTTCAATACAGAAATTGGAATACCATCGGCGATTTGGAGCAGTTGTTATTAAGATCTGGGGTGACTTACAGACCAGACGATTCACCTGTTCTCTTCACGCTTGGGTTTGCAAATATTACCACAGGAACACCAGGAGAAAGTACTTCAACAGTTAATGAAAATCGAATTTATCAGGAAGCGCTTATCAATCAGAAAATACTTCGGAGGGTTCATCTCGTCCACAGGTTTAGGTATGAACAACGGTGGGTAGAAGATCAGGAGTTCAGAACCAGATTGCGTTACAACCTATTTGTAAATGTAGCCTTAAATGCGAAAGAATTGGTTCCAAAAACTCTGTATGCAGCATTTTACAATGAGCTATTCATCAATGGTGAGCGAAACACTGGAAATTCTGACGTGGAACTTTTTGACAGAAACAGAACCTACTTTGGTTTGGGATATGTCCTGACAAAGAGTACGAGACTTCAACTTGGCTGGATGCGACAGGAGACAGAGGCCTGGACCAAGAATCAATTACAATTTAGTTTACATCAAAATCTAAACTTTTGATTGATCAAAAAGCTGTTATCAAATAATAAAATTTAATACACTAAAAAGATGAAAAAAATTAAAGTTTTAGCGATGTTTTTTATCGCAGTAATAATGATAGCCTGCACCAAGCAAGCAGAAGAATCAGCAACTGAAAATCTTCCTGAGGTAGAAAAAACAAAACCACTTGTTCAGGAAGTTTTAACTCAACAACAAAGGGATGCATTATCTCCAGATGATATTCTAAACACTTTTATAGAAGGTAATAAACGTTTTATCAATAATAACCTTACAGCAAGAGACCACTCCGAACAGGTAAGAAGGAGTGCTTCAGGCCAGTTTCCAAAAGCAGTTGTGCTTTCATGTTTAGACAGTAGAGTCCCAGTAGAAGATGTTTTTGATAGAGGAATCGGAGATATTTTTGTGGGAAGAGTAGCAGGAAACTTTGTGAACGAGGATTTATTGGGAAGTATGGAATTTGGCTGCAAAGTAGCTGGCTCAAAACTGATTTTAGTAATGGGTCACGAACATTGTGGAGCCATTAAAGCAGCTATAGATGATGTGAAATTAGGCAATATCACTGCAATGCTTTCAAAAATTCAGCCTTCTGTTGACAAAGTACAATATGAAGGTGACCGAACTTCAAAAAATGAAGAGTTCGTTGCTAAAGTATGCGAAAGTAATGTGATCCATACAATTGAGGGAATAAGGGCAAAAAGTCCAATTCTGAAAGAAATGGAAGAAAATGGAGACATTAAAATTGTTGGAGCTGTGTATGATATGGATTCAGGAGTTGTAAATTTTTTAAAATAAACATTAGCTCTTATTTAATGAGATCTGATTAGAAAGCTGAAATAGCTTACAATCAGGAACCTCTACATATATAAATATGGCTTCAATTAAAATAAATAATAGAAATAGGAATACTTATTAAATATCCAATTACAAATTAATAAAGGGTAAAAAAAATCAAATTTTAGAAAAATGAAAATCAAGAAACAAAATACTTTAAAATTTATATTCATTGGCTTAAGCCTAATTTTTTTCACTAGTTGTGAAAATAATTCCACAAAGAGGCAGCAAAATAATGAAATGAAAGAAAAACCATCTGTAAATTTAAATGAAGATGTACTGCTTTACTCTAAAGAATGTATTACAGAGTATGAGGTAGTAAAAGCTCAAAGAGAATGGGCAGATGGAATTGTGAGAATAGGCAAGGTCTACACCGATGGTGGAGATTACAAAACTGAAGCTGCAGAATTCATACAGGAAATGTATGGATATGACCTTGGTAGTGTGCTCTTCAAACCTACCCTCGCATCTGTTTCTCAATTCAGAAACAGCTTTGATTCTGCAAAGTCCTACTTTGTTGGAGATAATCCTGCCTATCCGGAAGATTCAGGTTTTGCTATCAAACCCTATACTAATGTAAAGTGGGAAAATGTTGGCATCATCAATAATAACTGCAGAATGGCTATAGCTATGGGTAATTATTACTTTACTCCAAAGGACGGAAATGGTGATGTAAAGGTTGAATACACTTTTGCATACGTCAAAGACAAATCTGGAAAGATCAGGATAGCCTCTCACCAGTCCTCTTTGCCTTATGTTCCACCAAAGGAATAAGCCCTTTATTTAGGATCATTAAAAAAGCCTGTTCAAGTTAACGAACAGGCTTTTCTATTATATAAAAATCAACTTTACTCTAGATGATTTTGTAACGCTTACGGTCTGTTTCTGTTAAATAGATTTTACGTATTCTCAAGAAATGAGGAGTTACCTCGACGTACTCGTCTTTTTGTATGTACTCTAAAGCTTCTTCCAGAGAGAATTTCTTAGCTGGAACAATTTTGGCTTTATCATCTGCACCAGAAGATCTAACGTTGGATAGCTTTTTAGTTTTGGTGATGTTCACAGTCATATCATCAGACCTTGAGTTTTCACCAATAACCTGACCTTCGTAAATCTCTTCACCTGGGTCTACAAAAAACTTACCTCTATCTTGTAATTTATCAATAGAATAAGGAATTGCCTTCCCTTTTTCCATAGATACCAGCGATCCATTTTGACGTTGTGGAATATCGCCTTTCAGGGGCTGAAACTCCTTAAAACGGTGAGCCATAATAGCTTCACCAGCTGTAGCAGTCATCAATTGGTTTCTTAATCCAATAATACCACGGGAAGGAATTAAGAACTGAATAGTCATTCTTTCTCCTTTTCCTTCCATGCTAAGCATTTCACCTTTACGTAAGGTCACCATTTCAACTGACTTTCCAGAAATATTCTCAGGTAAATCGATAGTTAATTCTTCAACTGGTTCACACTTTACACCATCGATTTCTTTAATGATTACCTGTGGTTGTCCAATTTGAAGTTCATAACCTTCTCTTCTCATCGTCTCTATAAGAACAGACAAGTGCATAACACCACGTCCAAAAACATTGAACTTATCTGCAGAATCTGTTTCTTCTACTCTTAGTGCTAAGTTTTTCTCAAGTTCTTTGTGTAAACGATCCTTGATGTGTCTGGAAGTCACAAATTTTCCATCTTTACCAAAAAATGGCGAATCGTTGATGGTGAACAACATACTCATCGTTGGCTCATCTATAGCGATAGATTTTAAGCCTTCAGGGTTTTCGATATCAGCTACTGTATCACCGATTTCAAAACCTTCCAGACCTACTATAGCACAAATATCTCCCGCTTGTATTTCTTCGACTCTACGTCTTCCAACACCTTCAAACGTATGAAGTTCCTTGATACGTGTTTTGGTAATAGAACCATCACGTTTTACCAATGCAACTGGCATATTTTCCTTCAAAACTCCTCTATGCAAACGACCAATAGCTATTCTACCCGTGTAGGAAGAAAAATCTAAAGAGGTAATCAGCATTTGAGTATTTCCTTCTTTAACTTTAGGAGACTCAACATGTTCTAACACCATATCAAGCAAAGGCTCAATATTTTCTGTTTTTTCATCCGGACTATGACTCATCCAGTTGTTTAAAGCAGAACCATAAACCGCAGGAAAATCCAATTGCCATTCCTCGGCTCCTAGTTCATACATCAAGTCAAATACCTTTTCATGCACCTCGTCTGGAGTACAGTTTGGCTTGTCTACTTTGTTAATGACAACACATGGCTTAAGACCTAAGTCTAAGGCTTTTTGTAACACAAAACGCGTCTGTGGCATTGGTCCTTCAAAGGCATCTACCAGAAGTAAAACACCATCGGCCATGTTCAAGACCCTCTCTACTTCACCACCAAAATCGGCGTGACCAGGAGTGTCAATAATATTTATTTTTGTGTCTTTGTATACGACAGAGACATTCTTGGATACAATAGTAATTCCACGTTCTCTTTCCTGATCGTTGCTGTCCAGAATAAGTTCTCCAGTCGACTCGTTTTCACGAAACAATTTACAGTGGTGCATAATTTTGTCCACCAAGGTTGTTTTTCCGTGGTCAACGTGAGCGATAATCGCAATGTTCTTGATATTCATAAAAAGGCATAATTTTAAGTCTGCAAAGGTAGGTTTATTTTATGTATAAAAAACCGCTTTAATAAAATGATAATTTACAGCATTCAAATTGAAATAAAAACCTAAAAATCAATATTTTACATCTTAATTCTTACCAAGCACGTTTAGAATGTGCTTCTCAAGTTCAGGATCAAAAAGACTTAAGGAATTGTTGGTAAGTGTATAGTCCTTGTCCAACACATAAACTCGGTTAAGATAGTTTCTGAAGAAACCATAAGTATTGGGAGGAACATCAGAAATGACTTGAAATTCGGTTTGTGAGAAATGATTAAAGCGCTTTAATGCATTAGTCCACAGGTTAGGGTTCTGAAAATCCAGGTTGATGCTGATAAAATTTATGTCCGGATAATTCTCCCGAAGTTCTTTTATCTTGTTCATATTATTATTTTTACTTTCGGGCGATAAAGCAGACCAGGTGTACATGACCGTTGGTTCCAACTGAGAAACTTGATGAAGCTGAACAGTATCCATTGCAGGTGTTCTAAAATTCATATATTTTAAATTTTTCCCGACTAAATATTTACTTTGAATTTGAGTGAGTTGGTGTAATTCTGTCTCATTCAAAGGTGGGAGATCAAACTTCTTAATAATTTTCAAGGTCTCCTTAAGCTCTTTTTCGGTTTGAGAAAAAACTATTTCCCGTCTGATTAATCGGTTAAAAAAATTAGACTTTAAGTAGTCATTTTTAAATATAGCATGAACAAGGTTCAATCTGCGCTTTAAGTTTTGATGATCATTCAAATCAAAACAATCTCTATTATCAGTCTCACAAATTTCAATAGACCTGTTCCTTAAATAGTTGTCTAAGAATCTCATGTAACTAAAATTCGAGACTAAATCAGAATTATTAAAATTCACTTCTTTTCTGTAATCGAAATAATCTTCTGGAAATTCTTCAAACTTACTAGGCACATATTTTTTCATTAAAAACGCATAGCGCTCTTTCATGTCATAATATTCATATTCAATTGTGCTTTCAGCTATGTTTTGAAAATAAGGGGTAAAATCTGAATTTTCTTTCAGTTTCTCAAATTTCCTGAGGCGATGTATTAATATAGAATCTGTTTTTTCAATAAACTGTTCTGGTGTGATTTTATAATAGGATAAGATCAAATCATTATCTTGTTCATTCAAAAGAAACATGTCAACAAGAAAATTATTTTCTACTGAGGAACTTCCTCCAAAGCTTAATGATTCGTCAAATTCTAGAGTATTCACCCTCAGGACAGAACTATCTCCAGGCTTAAGATAAACATTTTGACTTTCAGGATAATGTTTAAAAGTGTAAACAGTCTCTTTCTCTTGGTGGAATCGATAACCAAAATTATTTCTGGAATCCAGAGGTATTGTATCAATTATTGTATCGTTATGTTCAAGAGTAACATAATTCAAATTGGGATTCACTACCCGGCCACCAATAAAAGTGAGATCATTATCTTGTTCTTTAGAACAGGCCGAAGCTATTATTAAAATACAAAGAAATAAGTATCTCATATAATGTATATAATATCACAAAACTAGCTTTACCAAGACTTTAAGCATGTTAAGCCACCGTTAAAAAAGCAGGATTATAAATCCTTTACCAGTTATGATAAAATGAGTACTTTTGCAAAAAATTCAGCTATATTATGCTTTCAGTTTCAAATCTTTCTGTCCAATTTGGTAAACGAGTCCTTTTTGACGAAGTCAATACCAGTTTCACTACTGGTAACTGTTATGGAATTATTGGTGCAAACGGTGCTGGTAAATCTACTTTTTTAAACATCATTTCTGGAAAAATGGATCCTACCTCTGGTCATGTCCACCTTGAACCAGGCAAACGCATGTCCGTATTGGAACAAGATCACTCGATGTACGATGACTATAATGTCCTGGAAACGGTGATGATGGGTAATGAACCTCTCTTCAAGATCAAAAAAGAGATGGATGAAATTTATGCGAAAGAAGATTTTAATGATGCTGATGGAGAGCGCGTTGGAATTTTGCAAGTTGAATTTGAAGAGATGGACGGATGGAATGCAGAAAGTAATGCTGCTTCCCTACTCTCCAATCTTGGTATTGGATCGGATGCCCATTATACATTGGTCAAAGATCTTGATGGTACACAAAAAGTACGAGTGCTCTTAGCCAAAGCTATTTTCGGAAATCCAGACGTATTGATAATGGATGAGCCTACAAACGACCTGGATTATGAAACCATCTCCTGGTTAGAAAACTTTCTGGCAAATTTTGATAATACAGTAATAGTAGTCTCTCACGACCGTCATTTTCTTGATGCGGTTTGTACTCATATTTCTGATATTGATTTTGGGAAAATTACTCACTATAGTGGTAATTACACCTTCTGGTATGAGTCCTCTCAACTAGCCGCCAAGCAAAGAGCGCAACAGAATAAAAAAGCCGAAGAAAAGAAAAAGGAATTACAACAATTTATTGAGCGTTTTAGCGCCAATGTTGCTAAATCCAAACAAGCTACTTCGAGAAAGAAGATGCTTGATAAGCTTGACTTCCAAAATATAAAACCTTCGAACAGGAGATATCCAGCCATTATCTTTGAAAAGGAAAGAGAGGCAGGAGATCAAATTCTTCATGCTGAAAATTTATCGGCGAGTATTGATGGTGAGACAATATTTAATAATGTCCATATTAATCTCAACAAAGGCGATAAAGTCGTTATCTATTCTAAAGATTCCAGAGCTACAACTGCTTTCTATGAAATCATCAATGGTAAAGCTGAACCTGATACAGGTACTTATAAATGGGGAGTAACCACCAATCATTCTTATTTACCCAATGATAATAGCGAGTATTTTGAAAGTAAGCTTTCACTAGTAGACTGGTTAAGACAATGGGCTAAAACTGAAGAAGAGCGAGAAGAAGTCCACATTCGTGGATTTCTGGGTAAGATGTTATTTAGCGGTGATGAAGCCTTAAAAACCTGCGATGTTCTCTCTGGTGGTGAAAAAGTAAGATGCATGGTAAGCAGGATGATGATGACGAGAGCTAATGTCCTTATCCTCGATGAACCTACCAATCACCTGGATTTAGAAACTATTACAGCTTTCAATAATTCGCTTAGTAACTTCAAGGGTAATATCTTATTGACGACTCATGATCACCAATTTGCTCAAACTGTTGGAAATCGTGTGATTGAACTTACACCAAACGGAGTCATAGATAAATTCTCAACCTTTGATGAATACATGTCGGATCCTAAGATAAAAGAGCAGCGTGAAAAGATGTACGCTGTGGGAGTTTAAGATGAAACTTTTAAATTCAAAAACTATAAAAGGCCTTAAAAATTGATTTTAAGGCCTTTTACTTTATTAGCTTATAATTTATCTGTAAATCTCCTGCTTGTTTATCCAATTCTGATAAACTCTTGCATTTCTATTATGCTGTGACAAGGTTTTAGCAAATTTATGATACCCTGGATTTTCAGGATCTGCTGCAAAATAGAGATAGTCATGAGTTTCTGCATTGAGAATAGCCTCTATTGAGGAAACATCTGGCATAGCGATAAGCCCAGGTGGTACGCCTTTATATTTATAGGTATTGTAAGGAGAATCCAATTCTAAATCTTTATAAAGTACTCGTTTGATTGGCGTCTCAAAATCCTGATTTTCATTTTGAATTGCAAAAATCACCGTTGGATCTGCCTGTAATTTCATGCCATTTTTCAACCTGTTAAGGTAAACACCAGCAACTTTTGGGCGTTCTTCTACTTTTGCTGTTTCTTTTTGAACAATTGCCGCCAGAGACATCACTTGAACAGACGTAAGATTTACGTTATCTGCTTTAGCGACTCGCGTCTCATTCCAGAATTCGTTATAATAATTCACCATTCGATCCCGAAACTCCTCACCTGATGTATTCCAATAAAATTCGTAGGTGTTTGGAATATAATACTTCATGCTTTCCAGCGGCGTGATATTCTTAGAATTTAAAAACTCATCCGATAGCATTGCCTGCAGGAGTTCTAGACTGTCAGCCTCTATCTGTTCAGCGACTCTGCCTGCTAAATTCTCCAACCTGTGTTGATTATTGAAGCTTACCTTTATTGGAATATTTCGTGATCTCAGTGTATTTATGATTTCATTATTGTTCATGTCTTTTTTTAAAACAAAATGACCGGGCTTCACATTGGATGCATATCCCTTTTTTTTGGCCACAGTAATGAAATTTTCGGTATCCTTCAGCAAAGGATGTAACTGATTGACCACTTCCTGCAATGTACTTCCAGTAGAAACATAAACTGATGTTGTATCAGTTTCAAAAGATGTGTTAGGTGTGAAAATGACGTTATAGATATACAGGCTTACTCCTCCAAGGACTAGTAGTCCAACAACAGAAACTGCCACTAATATTTTTTTAATGTACATGATTTATTTTTTGTAATAAATATTCACTTTGAAATTTACCAGAGTTGTATCTCCAGTCTTTTTTCAAACCAACTTCTTCAAATCCAAAGCTTTTAAAAAGCTTCAAACTTCTGGTATTTTCTTCAATAATTGAAGCAAACAATTGGTGCAAATCTAAAATATCAAACGCATAATCTATCATCAACTCCAAAGCTTCAGTACCATAACCCTTAGCCTGATAGTCTTCTATAATCAGTATGCCCAAACCTGCTCGTTTATTTTTGGGATCAAAGTCATAAAGGTCAATAAAGCCAATAGGCTGTTTGTTATGAAGCGCAATCACCAGTCGCATTTGCTTTACTTCGTAGATGTCTTTGTGTGAATGATCTAAATATTCTTTTAATATGGGTCTGGAAAAAGGTTGTAACGTGTCACTTAAATACCAAAGATCTTCATCATTTTCAACCAACTCCAAAAAATCTAAATCTTCTGGTGTAAGGGCTCTTAATAGTATATGTGTGCTTTTAAGCTTTACCATGGTAATCTCCTTCAAAAACAAATATTGCAGGTCCTTTCAACCAGATATTTTTAACTGCGTTAGGGCCTTCAATTTCAAAATCCACCTCTAAGTCACCACCCTTAGTGATAACCTTTACAGGCAACTTATCAATCTTATTTGACATTTTGGCAGTGATTGCGGCGGCTGTAACTCCAGTTCCGCAAGAAAAAGTTTCGTCTTCAACACCTCGCTCATAAGTCCTTACATGCACCATGTCATCCAACACTTGAACAAAATTGACATTTGTGCCTTTTATCCCTTCGTAGTTTGGTAAATTTCTTATTCGACGACCTTGAGTAAACACATCAAAATCATAAATATCATCTACAAAAGTCACATGATGAGGTGAACCAGTGTCTAAAAATGAGGCTTCACGACTTAAATTGACAGTAGGAACATCCGCCATTTTAAGATTAACGATGTCCTTTTTTATTATAGCAGAATGAAGTCCGTCAACAGCCTCAAAGGTAGTTTCGGTATTTATAATGTCCAGTTGCTTTGCAAAGGCAACAATACATCTACCTCCGTTACCACACATAGAACTTTCATTTCCATCTGCATTAAAATAGACCATTTTGAAATCACACATTTCCATAGATGATTCCTCCAAAAGGATAAGTCCATCTCCTCCTACACCAAAACGCCTGTCACAAAGCTTCTTTATAATTTTGGTATCGTTTTTGAAATTCAAAGATCTATTATCTATTAAAACAAAATCGTTTCCCGTGCCCTGGTATTTATAAAAATGTAAAGCCATCATTTAGGTTTAGAATCCGCAAATATAGTGAATTAATAAAGGAAGTAAAGCGGTTAAAAATGGGTTAAATATAATTTTGAATTGATTATCTGAAAGTAATTTTAATCATAAAATAATAAGTTATTATGAAGAAAAATGTTCAATTAATATCGATTGCATTATTCGCTAGTGTACTAAGTATTGGCGGTTACAAATTTTTTGAAGAAGAATCTAAAACTGTTAGCCAGGGCTATGAAATTCCATGGCAAAAAGAAAATTTGAAGTCAACTTCTCACTTAGCTTCCTATAGTGAAGAACCCTCTGAATTAAATTTTACTGAAGCAGCAAAAAAGACAGTAAATGCAGTGGTTCACGTAAAAAATGTTACTACTTATAGACAATCCAGAAGTCCTTTTGACTATAGCTATGGGAGCGGAGAAACAAGAAAAGCAATAAGGGGCGCTGGATCTGGAGTTATCCTAAGTCCAGATGGACTTATCGTAACCAACAATCACGTTATTGAAGGAGCTTCTGAAGTACAAGTCACTCTCAATGACAACAAAACTTATGTTGCCGAAGTCCTAGGAACTTCACCAGATAACGATATTGCTCTCTTGAAGATTGATGCTACTGAATTGGACTATTTAATCTTTGGTGATTCCAATGAGGTTCAAGTTGGTGAATGGGTTTTAGCTGTTGGTAATCCATTTAACCTTACTTCTACAGTTACTGCAGGAATCGTAAGTGCAAAAGCAAGGGACCTCGGGAGATCGGATAATAATTTCCAATCTTTCATACAAACAGATGCAGCTGTGAATCCTGGGAATAGTGGAGGTGCTTTAGTGAATACACGCGGCGAACTCATTGGTATAAATACTGCCATCACTTCTCAGACAGGTTCTTTTATAGGTTACTCTTTTGCAATACCTAGTAACAATGCCAAAAAGATTGTTGAGGATTTAATTGAATTTGGAAACGTGAGAAGAGCAATTTTAGGAGTAAGAGGTAGCGACCTGAACAGTATGATTGCTAAAGAATTGAATATAGAGAACTCGCAAGGATTTTACATCGCCAATGTTGACCCGGAAAGTGGAGCAAATGAAGCTGGACTGAAAAAAGGTGACATTATCAAATTTATAGATGATATTAAGATTAGAAAGTTTGCGGATATGACTGGTTATTTAAATTCAAAAAATCCTGGAGAAACGGTTGAGATAACCTACTTGAGGGACAATGTAGAGCGAAAAACTGATGTTACTCTAGATATCTTTAAAGTATACCGCATTGAAGATATCGGTGTAGAAGTAACAGAAATTTCGGAAGAAGATTTGAAAAAATACGGAGCTGAATCTGGTGTACTTATTCATAAAGTATTGCCTGACAGTTTCACTAAAAGCGACATCAGTGGTCTGTTGATCACAAAAATAAATGAAAAAGAAGTGAATTCTATTGATGATGTGAAAACCATTATCAATAATAAGGATTCCAATGATCCGATGCTCGTCACTTTCTTAAGTCCAAATGGACAAGAGAAAACCTACGTTTTTAGGTAAAACTATTTTTTATTTTATTACAAATCAAAAACTCCCATTTTTTCAATTAGATCTGGGAGTTTTTATTTTAGTTTTATGAGTATCCTTTATAGTTTTTGAATCCTTATATTTGCCCTTCATAAATTTATGACAATGGTAAAGCTTCATGATTTGGAATTCGAGCCCTATCTTGATCAAAATACGATACAGGAATCTATAAAAAGGCTTGCAAAACAGATAGCTGCAGACTACGATTCTAAAACACCGGTTTTTTTGGGAATACTCAACGGCGCTTTTATGTTTTTATCGGATTTGATGAAATATTATGAAGGCGATTGTGAAGTAAATTTCACCAAACTAGCTTCTTATGAAGGTACTTCATCAACAGGTCAAGTCAATACATTACTAGGAGCTGGTAACTTGAAAGGAAGAGATGTCATCGTCGTGGAAGATATTGTCGATACTGGTAATACTCTGGAGCATATTGTCGAAGTTCTTAAAAATGAAGGAGTTGCCTCCTACAAGATTGTAAGCTTATTTTTTAAACCTGAAGCTTATAAAAAATCTCTCAATATAGATTACATTGGATTGGAAATCCCAAACAAATTTATAGTGGGTTACGGTTTGGATTACAACGGATTAGGAAGAAACATTTCTGAAATATATCAACTAAAATCAAAGCTCAATGATTAATATAGTGTTATTTGGTCCTCCGGGAGCAGGCAAGGGAACTCAAGCTGAAAATCTTAAAGAAAAATATAGTCTAAAACACATATCGACAGGAGATTTGTTTAGATACAATATCAAAAACAAAACTGAACTTGGTCAATTAGCTAAATCCTATATGGATAAAGGCGATTTAGTGCCAGATGAGGTGACCATCAAAATGTTGAATGCCAAGGTTGAAGAACACCTCGACAGTAAAGGTTTCATTTTTGACGGTTTTCCAAGAACTAAGGCTCAAGCTCAATCTTTAAACGAATTGATGGAATCCAAAGATTCTCAAATCAATGCTATGATTGCTTTGGAGGTGCCAGATGAAGTTTTGGTCGAGCGCCTTTTGGAACGCGGAAAAACATCTGGCAGAAAAGATGATGCCAACGAAGACATTATTCGCAATAGAATAAAAGTATATTATGGGGAAACTGAAGTCCTCAAAGAATTTTACAAAAAAGAAGATAAATACTATGGTGTAGATGGTGTAGGTTCCATTCCGGAAATTACAGGTCGCATCAGTAAGGTTATAGATTCTTTATAAAACTAAAGCATTTAGCTTAATACTATGACAGAAGGTAACTTTGTAGATTACATCAAACTCCATTTAAAATCTGGAAACGGAGGAAAAGGCTCCGCTCACCTGAGAAGGGAAAAATACATTCCTAAAGGTGGTCCTGACGGTGGTGATGGTGGTCGCGGTGGTCATGTCATTTTTAAAGCTAATAAGGATTTATGGACTCTTTTTCATTTAAAATTTAAAAGACACATAAAAGCCACCCATGGTGAACATGGAAGCAAACAAACAAGTACTGGTGCAGACGGTGAAGACCAATATATAGAAGTTCCTCTTGGGACTGTTCTTAGAGATACCGACACAAACGAAGTCATCAAAGAAATGACAGAGCATGATGAAGAGTATGTTGTCGTGGAAGGTGGAATGGGCGGAAAAGGAAATGCCCATTTTAAAAGTTCCACTAATCAAACACCAAGGTTTGCTCAACCAGGAATCCCGGGACAAGAAAAAGACATCACTCTTGAATTAAAGCTCCTTGCAGATGTAGGTCTGGTAGGCTTTCCAAATGCAGGAAAATCCACCTTACTTTCTGTTATAACTGCTGCCAAACCTAAAATTGCCAACTACGAGTTTACAACGCTAAAACCCAATCTTGGAATTGTTCAATACAGAGATTACAAAACCTTTGTTGTAGCAGATATCCCAGGGATCATCGAAGGAGCTGCCGAAGGAAAAGGTCTGGGTTACAGATTTTTAAGGCATATTGAAAGAAATTCAACTTTGTTATTCCTTATTCCTGCAGATGCTCCTAGCGTCAAAGAGCAATATGAAATCTTGCTTGACGAATTACGACGGTATAATCCAGAACTTTTAGACAAATCGAGAGTGATCGCAATTTCAAAAGCAGATTTACTCGATGACGAGCTCAAGACTGAATTGGCCGAAGAAATAGAACACGCTTTTGATGGTATTCCTCACGTATTCATTTCTTCTGTTGCACAGCTAGGCTTACAGGCGTTGAAAGATTTGCTATGGAAAACCCTAAATGAAGATAAACACAAAGTTGAAAATTAATCTTTAGGCAGCTTTATTTCGAAGACCGTACCAGATTCTGAAGAACTAGATAATACTTTGATTTTTCCAGAGTGATAATCTTCAATAATACGCTTGGAAAGCGATAATCCCAAACCCCAACCACGTTCCTTGGTAGAATAGCCAGGCTGAAAGATGGTTTTAAATTTTGAGGATGGAATTCCCTTTCCCGTATCATTGACGTGAATTTTGAAATAATTCTTATCTTCAAAGAGAGAGATTTTTAAATCTCCACGACCCTTCATAGCATCTATTGCATTTTTTGTAAGATTTTCTATAGTCCAGCTCAGTAAAGTTGGATTCAATTTGCACTTAAGGTCTTCGTCGGGTAATTCTATAGAGAATTGGATGAGCTTAGAACTTCTGTCTTTTAAATAATTAAATGAATTTTCAACAGCTTTATTGAGACTAGAAAGTTCCAAAGTCAGTTTTGAACCTACTTTGGAAAACCGTTCAGTTATCGTTTTAAGTCTATCGATGTCTTTTTCAATATCAAGAATATATTCAGGATTGACATTCTCCGATCTTAGAATTTCCATCCAACCCACAAGAGAAGATAGTGGAGTACCTATTTGGTGTGCCGTTTCTTTTGCCATTCCTGCCCAAAGCTTATTTTTCTCACTGTTTTTTGCGGTTACATAATACAGGTAAATGAGTCCAAGCAAAAGAAAAATGATGAGCAATAAAATAAACGGATAGTATTTAATTTTTGTGAGAATTGATGAATCTCCATAGTACAGGTATTGCTTTCCGGCTTCCCCCAAGTCTATGATTATTGGCTGATTTTGATTTTTAATAGACTCAAAATACTGCCTCAATTTCAGTGAATCACTTGCAATTGCTTCAGGAATATTATTCACCTCTTGAAATCCATTGGAGGTGTTGACGATAAACATCGGAATATCGTTTATCGTGTTTAATATTTCCAATTCCAAATTGAGATCCTGCTCCTCCCCTGCCTTGTTGACTGAAGCTTGAGCTGAAGACCAAATTCTCATTTTCTCTCGTTCTTCGTTCTTTACCCCCTCATAGAAAACAGAGATATTCCAAACCACAACGCCAATGACAATTATAGAAGTGAAAAGAATAAAAAGCCTAACATTGACGGTATTCTCGAAAAATTTCATGAAGAAAGATTTATACAATAATAATCAAAACGAAACTGCTTTACTATAAACTTTTCAAAGTTGAAATTATTTTAAAAATAGTACACAACAGTATTTAAATCTGTTATTTTTGTCTGATGACACATTATTTTTCTTCAGATTTTAAATTAGGGATTTTAGGAGGTGGTCAACTGGGCAAAATGATGCTTTATGACACCCGGAAATTTGATATTCAAACCTTTGTAATGGACCCCAATCCTGAAGCTCCATCTAGGGTTTCCTGCAATTATTTTGAAGTTGGAAGCCTTATGGATTATGACACAGTCATGGCTTTTGGAAAAAAGGTGGATCTCCTTACTTTTGAAATTGAATCCGTTAATGTCAAAGCTCTGGAAGACCTGGAAGCTTTAGGTAAAAAGGTATATCCATCAGCGGCCACATTACAAAAAATTCAGAATAAAGCCACACAAAAAAGTTTTTACGACCACAACCAGATTCCTACGGCTCAATTTCAGATTTTCCAAAACTTAACTGCCCTTAAAAAAGGAGTTTCTGAAGGAAATATAAATTTTCCATTCGTTTGGAAAAGTGCTACCGGAGGTTACGACGGCAAAGGTGTAAGTGTTATAAAATCTAAGGAGGCTATCCATAACCTTCCAGATGTAGAATGCATTGCAGAGGATTTAGTGGATTTCAAAACTGAAATAGCGGTCATTGTCTCGAGAAGTGTTTCTGGTGAAATCAAATCCTATCCAGTCGTCGAAATGGAATTTCATCCTGAAGCAAACCAAGTAGAATATGTGCTTTGTCCTGCGAGGATCAGTGAAGATGTAGCAAGTAAAGCTAGAGAACTAGCCCGAAAAGTCTCTAGTAAATTTGAACATGTTGGACTCCTCGCAATTGAAATGTTTGTTACAAAAAATGATGATATTCTTGTCAATGAGGTTGCGCCCAGGCCACATAATAGCGGTCACTTTAGCATCGAAGGGAGTTTCACCAATCAATTTGAACAACACCTAAGAGCAATTCTAGACCTTCCTTTGGGAAGCACTGAGAGTAAAACGAATGCTGTGATGGTGAATCTGGTAGGTGACGATAATTATACTGGAGATGTCTTTTATGAAGGTATTGAAGAAATCATGGCGCTGCCGGGAGTTACTCCGCACATTTACGGAAAGCGAGAAACACGCCCATTCAGAAAAATGGGACATGTGAACATTATACATTCAGACATCAGCGAAGCAAGAGCAATCGCTGCAACTGTAAAATCAAAAATTAAGGTCATATCCAAAAAATCCTGATTATGAATAAAGTTGCGATCATCATGGGAAGTAAAAGTGACCTCCCGGTCATGCAAGATGCGGTAGATATATTGAAAGAATTTGGAATTGAAACCAAAGTTGATATCGTATCTGCGCATAGAACTCCAGAATACATGATGGATTTTGGAAAAAACGCTCATAAAAATGGTATTGATGTCATTATAGCTGGCGCCGGTGGAGCAGCACATTTACCTGGTATGGTAGCATCAATTACTCCTCTTCCTGTTATTGGTGTTCCTGTGAAATCCAGCAATTCTATAGATGGATGGGATTCAATTTTATCAATTTTGCAAATGCCAGGTGGTGTCCCAGTAGCTACTGTTGCGTTAAATGGAGCGAAAAACGCAGGAATACTTGCAGCTCAAATACTTGGTGTGAAAGATGAGGGCTTACAAAATAAAGTTCTTGACTATATGAATGAACTTAAAGTCAAAGTTCAAAAAATGAGAGAAGACCTTTAATGTTTAGCTAAAAAGGATTTCTTATTGGAATCTAATTTTTAAATTTCAATAAAAAATGAAAGCAAGTCTTAGTCTAATATTACTTTCAGTATTACTAACATCCTGTAATTCCACTAAAGTTTTCACAGATTACGCTTCCGATGTTGATTTTAAGGAATATAAAAGTTTTGCATTTTATGCTATTGAAAATTCTGGATTGTCACAACTGGACGAAGACAGAGTATATAACACCATACAAGATACCTTAATTACAAAAGGCTTTGAGGATAAATTGATTCCAGATTTTAAAGTCAACTTTTATGCGGAAGTTTTCAATCAAACCTCCAATAGTAATTTTGGCATTGGAATTGGCGGTTATAATGGAAGAATAGGTGGAACTGTATCCCCTCAAAATACGAAACGCAGTATTGCATTAACCGTTGAATTTGCTGATGGCCTCACCAATGATTTATTCTGGCAAGGTGTAGTCGAAGCAAGATTTAATGAAAATCTGAAAGGAAAAGAACGAGAAGAGTTCTTCAGAATTCTTGTGGGTAAAGTCTTAGAAAAATATCCACCTGAGAAATAATTACATGCGAAAAAATTAGCGCATAGTTTTTAAACTTTGCTACTTAAACTTTAGATGTTTTAAATTAAACTTGATTATCAAAAGATTGATAATCTAATAAAGTTTCTATTGCTTTTTTAAAAACTTGTCAAAGACTATAGTTAGGCTTTGACAAGTTTAGAATTTTGATAAAGGGACTTTACAATGCCGTCAACTAAGCCGATTTTAGGTACGTGTACAGATTTTGATTTACTCCACTTCATAGCTGATAAATAGATTTTTGTCGCAGGTATAATTACATCTGCTCTATCCTCATTAAGACTTAATTCAGAAATTCGCTCTTCAAAAGTGAGAGAGTTTAAGAGCTGGTAATATGAGCTTAAGTAAAAGTAAGACAAAGGTTTGCCGAGTTTTTTATTGCTCGACTTAAAGATGTTATTGATATTTCCTCCAGAACCTACCATTTCAATTCTTGAATATGACCTGGTAACTTTCTTGACCCAATGCTCAGCTTCACTCCAGACATCTTCAGCAATCGTATTGTTTAATATTCTAACAGTACCAAGTTTGAAGGATTTAGATTCGATGGTTTTTCCTTCAGAAAATAGGGTGAACTCAGTACTTCCTCCACCTACATCGACATACAGATAAGTTTTATTATCATCTACTAAAGTATGCAAATCTGTAGCTGCAATGATGGAGGCCTCATCGGAACCATCTATAATTTCAATATCAATCTTGCATTCGGAAGCAATTTTTTCTGCCACCGCTTTTCCATTTTTAGCATCTCTCATAGCAGATGTCGCGCAGGCTCTATAAGCATGAATTCTATGAGATTTCATCAAAAGACTGAAAGCCTTCATAACATCAATCATTCGTTCTGTGCTCTCATCAGATATGTAAGATTTTGTAAACACATCCTGTCCTAGTCTTATAGGAACTCTAACTAGCGATGTTTTTTTAAAAGTTACTGGTTTGTTATCGGGCTCTGTTACTGTAGAAATAAGTAATCGCACAGCATTGGAACCAATATCTATTGCAGCAAATTTTTTGATGGATAACATATTTATTGTTTATTATCTATTGATTTAAGTTTCTGTTTATAGTAGTTGTAAGTTTCAAACTGACTTCTGAAATCTTTACCTTCTTTTTTCCTGTAAGAATTATCTTCTTTGGAGGCAAAATCTCTAGCTTTTACATTGTCTTTCCAGCAAATTTCAAAAGTTTCAATAAGTTCTTGCTTTATATCATCATCGTATATGGGACAGGTCACTTCAACTCGATGATCTATGTTTCTGGTCATCCAGTCTGCCGAAGAGATAAACACTTTTGGATGGTTTTCATTTTCGAAAATATAAAGTCGAGGATGCTCTAGAAATTTATCAACAACGCTTATAGATTGTATGTTTTCACTCATCCCTTTTACTTCTGGAATAAGACAATTAATTCCTCTTACTATCAACCTTATCTTTACTCCAGCTCTGCTAGCTTCGTACAGCTTATCTATCATTCCATAATCTGACAAACTATTCATTTTTATCGAAATTCCAGACTTCTTACCAGCTTTGCAATTGAAAATTTCCTGGTCAATCAAATCTGAAAATTTTGACCGGGTATAATGTGGAGACACTATAAGGTGCTTATATCTTTTTATTTTATAATTAACTTCAAAGAAATCAAAGACTTTTTCAATATCTTTTAGTATGCCTTGGTGAGCTGTAAACAGTGTATAATCGGTATAAATTTTAGCGGTAATTTCATTAAAATTTCCGGTACTAATAAATCCGTAGTACTTTATCTTTTGATTTTCTAGGCGCTCAATAATACAAGTCTTACAATGTACTTTAAGACCTGTAACTCCAAAGATAAGTTTCACGCCTTCGCGTTCCATCTTCTCCGCGTACTTAATGTTGTTAGCCTCATCAAAGCGTGCTTGTAGTTCTATGGAAACTGTCACACGCTTACCGTTCTTTGCTGCATTGATGAGCGAACTGGCAATATGCGAAACCGATGCCAATCTATAAATGGTGATTTTTATGGATTTTACCTTTGGATCCAAAGCGGCCTCCCGCAGGAATTTTACGGTATAAGAAAAAGTTTGATAGGGTGTATACTGAAGGTAATCCTTTTTTGAAATTTTCTCCAACAAGCTCCCTTGAATCTCCAACCCTGGAATTGGCAGAGGTTCAATTTTATCGTAAAGCAAATGTTTAGCCCCAAGGTCTGGAAAGTTCATATAATCACGTCGGTTGTGGTATTTTCCTCCTGGAATTAGACTATCAGTAGTATCAATTTCCATTTTCTTTAATAGAAAATCTAAAGTATCCTGCTCTATTTCCTTATCGTAAACAAAACGTACGGGATCTCCTTCAATTCTGTCTTTGACACTCTCCATCAACTTCTCGATGTAACTTTTACTAAGGTCACCTTCAAGATCTAATTCCGCGTCTCTGGTGATTTTAACCATGTGTGCAGAAATGCTTGTATAGTCAAAAATATTAAAAATAACATCTAAGTTATACCGGATTAGGTCGTCCAGCAATATAATGTACTTTTTTCCATCTGTTGATGGGATAACTACAAAACGTTCTATGCTTGAAGGGATTTCAATCAAAATATACCGATTTGTAAGTCGGTCCTTTTCAAATTGTACCATCTTTACAGCCAAATAAGCTTTGGAATCTTTTAGGTTGGGAACTTTATCAATATCATTTAACATGATAGTGACTAGTGCGGGGCTCACCTTTTGAAGAAAAAATTCTTTTAAAAATTTAGCCTGTTCTGAAGTGACCTCATTTTCATCTATGACATAAATATCATGATCCTTTAACTGATTTTGTATAGAGTCTAAAATCTCCAAACTTTCCGCTTGCTTTTTAATGACTATCTGCGTGATTTCTTTGAGCAAACGTCCAGCGTTAAAGCCACCTAAAACTTTTTTGCCTGCTTTCCCAGCCAGATCAATACGTTTTACTGTTGCGTATCTCACCTTAAAAAATTCATCTAAATTATTAGAGAAAATACCTAAAAACCTAAGCCTCTCAATAAGAGGTACACTTGGATCTGCAGCTTCCTGAAGAACGCGTTGATTAAATTTTAACCAACTTAATTCTCTGTTGCCATATTTATTTTCTCGCATTAGCGTAAATTTTTTGGGAATAAATATAAATGGGTTTCTCCTTTTTGAATTTGTTTCCAGGATTCGATTTCAAAGATAATACTAACCAATCCTGTTGTGGGTAGATTATCAGTTTGCAAACTACCAAGCCTATTGACCAATTCTGTATAAGCTGGGTTATGACCAAATAACATTACATTATTAACGCCATCATCAATATTTCGAATAAACTGAAGAACCTCATCAGAGTCAAAAGTGTACAATTGCGGGATGACATGAAAATGTTGATCTTCAATATCAAGTTGATTTTTGAAAAGCTTAGCCGTCTTTAGTGCCCGAGTCGCAGGACTTGAAAATACTTCAAGAGAAAAATCTAAATGAGCTTTAAAAGCGGAGATGACATGATCTGCATCTTTGTAGGCGCGTTCTTTTAGCTTTCTTTCTTTATCTTCAACAGGAGAATCCCATGAGGACTTACCGTGTCTTACAAAAATTAATCGCTTCATATCAGGGAGCTAAACGTTCAATCTTCCAATCGTACTCAGAGTCTGATTTTGTAAATTTAAATCTGTCGTGTAGTCTGTTCGGACGACCTTGCCAAAACTCTATAGATTCTGGTCTTACCAGAAATCCACCCCAATTCTCCGGTCGAGGAACTTCTTCGTTGGCATATTTCTTTTCCAAAGCCTCCAATTCATCTTCCAATACTTTTCTATTTTTGATAACACTGCTTTGATTGGAAACCAAAGCGCCAAGTTGGCTCCCTTTGGGCCTGGATGCAAAATAATTGTTGGAAACATCCTCAGAAACCTTTTCAGCTTTACCTTTTATGATCACTTGTCGCTCTGTGTTTGGCCAGAAAAAGGACAAGCACGTATGTGGATTATTCAAAAGGGCTTTTCCTTTTTCACTTTCATAATTAGTATAAAAAACAAAGCCATTTTCATCATAAGATTTTAAAAGAACAACGCGACTTTTAGGGAAACCATCTTCACCAATTGTTGAAACAGTCATCGCATTAGCTTCATCCAAACCTCCAGATTTTTCGACATCATAAAACCAGGTTCTAAATTGTTGAATTGGATTTTCATCTAGATTCTCACGGATTAGACTTGATTTTTCATAGGATTTTCTATAATCGTGTAGTTTATTTTCCATGTTAGCAAATTAGAAAATAATAGCTTCAGAAGCAATTGAATTCAGAAAAGATTGAGACTATTCGTACCTGAAAATTTTACCGGTTTCAGCATTCTCAACATTGTCGAAAACAATTTTTGCTTCTTCTTCAAACAAGGATAAATTCTTATAACGTGCAGAAAAATGCCCTAAAATTAATTTCTGAACACCAGCTTTTTGAGCGATGATACCTGCTTGTTTTGCAGTAGAATGTTTTGTTTTATCACACAAATTTTCCTGGTCTTCCAAAAAAGTGGATTCGTGATAAAGTAAAGTTACTCCCTTAATCTGAGGAACAATGTCTGGCTTGAATATCGTATCACTACAAAAAGCATAACTAGGAGCTGGTTTAGGATCTTCGGTTAATTCTTCATTCTTTATGAGTTCACCAGATTTGGTCGTTACATCTTTGCCCTTCACAATACTCTTATAGTAAACTTTATCAATATCTAGATTCTGAACTTTGTCAATTAAGAGTTTCCTATCTCCAGGCTTTGCTTTGAATAAAAATCCGTTGGTGTAAACTCTATGTTTAAGCGGAATGGTTTCAACAGTAAGTTTATCGTTATCGAGAATCAATTCAGGATGACTGGAATCCAACTGATGAAATATCAAAGGATAAGAGGTAAAAGCATGACTCAGCTTGAGTTGAAGTTTTATGATTTCTTCCAAACCTTGTGGAGCATAAATATGTAATTCTGTAGTTCTGCTCAACAAACTGAATGTAGATAGCAAACCAATCAGTCCAAAGTAATGATCTCCATGTAAATGAGAGATAAAAATATGACTTATGCGAGAAAATTTTACTTTATGCTTTCTCAAACGAACTTGAGTTCCTTCCCCACAGTCGATAAGCATAAATTCTCCATTGATATCCAGAACTTGAGAGGTAGGATGTGCATTTGCTCTTGGTGTTGCAGAATGACAGCCTAAGATAGTGAGTTTCATCATATTAAAATCCCAAATCGCGTTCAATTTCTTCAAGACCAATTAAATCTTCTGCCTCCTGATGGGTCGGTACGACGTGGATTTCTTCCGGAACTGAATCTATATTAATAGTATCGTTTACGATGACCAAAGACTTTTTTCCTTTTCTGTGATTAAACGAAAGTTTGAGAAACATCAAAAGTTGATCTAATGTTAACTCACCGTATTTCTGTATATCAATAACAACATTTTGATCTTTGAATCGATCCTGTATTCTGGTGAGGTAATTGGCGAAGTCTTCTACATCGTCTTTTTCGTCATGTAAGATTATATAATTATCTTTTTCTTCAGTTGTCATAGTTCTTAATTTTTGAAGCTAGTAAATACATCACAGCCATTCGAATGGCAACTCCATTTTCTACTTGATTGAGAATGATTGAGTGCTCAGAGTCTGCCACATCACTTGTGATCTCCACTCCTCTATTGATCGGGCCAGGATGCATTATAGTAATCGGCTTGCTTAAAGTTTCCAATAACGCCTTATTGACACCATATTGCTGAACATACTCTCTTGTGCTTGGAAAGTAAGAATGTTCCATGCGCTCATGCTGAACCCGTAACATATTCGCAATATCACACCATTCCAAAGCTTTGATCAAGTTTGACTCAACTTTCACACCTAGACTTTCAATGTGTTTTGGCATCAGAGAATTGGGACCGCAAACTTTTACTTCTGCGCCTAGTTTTTTAAGTGCAAAAATATTGCTTAAGGCTACTCTGGAATGCATTATGTCTCCAACTATTGCGATTTTTTTGCCTGATATATCTCCATATTTTTCTCTTATTGAAAAAACATCCAGAAGGGCTTGTGTAGGATGCTCATGGGCACCATCACCGGCATTAACGATGCTTGCGTTGACGTGTTTGGAAAGAAAAACTCCAGCACCAGGATTGGGATGACGCATCACCACCATATCTACTTTCATCGCCAAAATATTATTGACCGTATCTATAAGGGTTTCTCCTTTGGAAACTGAGGAGGACGAAGCAGAAAAGTTGATAACATCTGCACTTAGTCTTTTTTCTGCCAATTCGAAGGATAATCGGGTTCGTGTACTGTTTTCAAAAAAGAGATTGGCAATGGTAATGTCTCTCAGACTAGGCACTTTTTTAATGGGTCTGTTGATAACTTCTTTAAACTGATCTGCAGTTTCAAAAATAAGATGAAGGTCTTCTGCAGAGAGGTATTTGATTCCTAGTAAATTTGAAACACTAAGTTCTTTCATGGTTTAGGGCTAGTTATTCAATAAATAGATTGCATCCTCTCCATCATTTTCATTCCAACAAACTTTCACATGTTCATCATTGATAGCATCGACTTTTCTTCCATTATAATCTGGCTGGATAGGTAAATGCCTGCTAAATCGTCGGTCAATAAGCGTCAACAATTCGATTTTGGAGGGTCTTCCAAAAGACTGCAAGGCAGTTAATGCAGAACGTATGCTTCTTCCTGTAAACAAAACATCGTCTATTAGGACGACATGTTTGTTTTCAACGATAAAATCAATGTCGGTTTCATTGGCTTTCAAGACCTTATCTCCACGTCTGAAATCATCACGATAAAATGTAATGTCTAGCTTCCCGTAATTTAAAGAAGTCAAGCCATAATCTTTTTTTAGTATGTCATAAAGACGATTTGCCAAAAAGCTACCTCTAGGCTGAATGCCAATGAGTGCAGAATTTTCAAAATTTTTATGATTTTCAACAAGTTGACAAGCTAAACGTTGAAGTATAATATTGATTTCTTTTGCATTAAGAAGCAATTTTTGGCTCATCGTTGAATTTCGTTTGATTTACAAAAGTAATTAAAATTAGCTGTAATATTTAACAGTAGTTTCATTTTATAATTTGACTATTGAAATTGAAGAACATTCAAGAAATTGTAATAAGATTGTTTACTAAAATCTTTGCCTTTGAAAGATTTATTAAGACATATCGGACCAGGTTTTCTTCTGGCTGGTGCTGCTATTGGAGTTTCACATCTGGTCCAGGCCACACGTGCAGGCGCTGACTATGGAGTAGTTTTGATTTTTGCAATCTTGATTGCTTGTCTTACCAAATATCCCTTTATGGAATTTGGCTCAAGATATGCCTCTGCTACAGGGAAAAATCTGATTGACGGCTACAGAACGCTTGGCAAAAGATATCTTAAAGTTTTTGCACTGATTACCATATCTACGATGTTCATTATCCAAGCTGCAGTCACAATAGTTTCTGCTGGTCTAGCTGAATATCTATTTGAATTTGGCTGGTCAAATTTCACGTGGAGTCTTCTTCTGTTGATTTTTTGTATCCTCATATTATTAATAGGAAAGTACAAAAAGCTGGATTTCTTAATGAAAATTGTGATCAGTCTGCTGACAGTTTGTACTTTGTTTTCGGTGGTTGTTGCCGCTTTTCAAGTTGATTTTTCAAGTATCAATTTTAATAAATCGCCAGAATTATGGACACTTAGCGGTGTTGGTTTTGTCATAGCTTTAATGGGCTGGATGCCTATTCCAATTGATGCTTCGGTATGGCATTCCATATGGATGCAGGAAAAAGCAAACCAAACTCACCATCAAACCAATTCAAGAGAAGCTAGATTTGATTTTAATCTGGGTTACATTTCAGCCACTTTACTTGGCATTTTGTTTTTTATGATGGGCCTTTTCCTCATGAATAGCAGCAATATCAGTTTTGCATCTGGCAGTGTTGCTTTTTCAGGTCAGTTAATCGAAATGTACACACAAACCTTAGGAGAATGGAGCAGAGTTCTAATTGCTTTTATTGCTTTTATCACGATGTTCAGCACGACTCTAACGGTGACTGATGCATTTCCGAGAGTGATGTCCAAGTTGGTACAAGAGGACAATCAAAGTCCAAAAGAACTCAATACCTATCGGCTATTTATCATTGTAATTCCAGCGGTAGCACTTTTAATTCTGTATGTCTTGAAAGGTACATTTACCGTTTTAGTAGATTTTGCTTCAGGATTGTCATTTCTGGCCTCTCCAGTTTTAGCCTGGTTTAATCTAAAATTAATGACAAACAAGAATAACAAGATCATGATGAGCTCAGGCTACTTGCTATTTTCCAGAATTTGTTTGTTCTTTTTAGTCTGCTTTGGAATTGGGTATATTGTTTATGAAGCTTTGAATTAGTCGAATATTCGGTATTCGGTAAAACAAAAAAAACTGCTCACTTTCGTGAACAGCTTTTTATATTTAAACTTTGTCCCGTCCTAATATAGCGATACACTAAAATCAAGTGTATATGGAATCACCAACAAATAAAGGGTATGTAAAGCGAACCCAAAAAGATTATTCGCTTTCTTTTAAGCTTCAGGTAGTCGAAGAAA
>NZ_JAIQZE010000015.1 GCF_020164595.1 Psychroflexus longus | reverse complement strand
CTTCGACTACCTGAAGCTTAAAAGAAAGCGAATAATCTTTTTGGGTTCGCTTTACATACCCTTTATTTGTTGGTGATTCCATATACACTTGATTTTAGTGTATCGCTATATTAGGACGGGACAATTTCATAAATAAAAAAGCCAGTAATCAAAAGATTACTGGCTTTTCTTGGTCGGGGTGGCAGGATTCGAACCTGCGACCTCCTGCTCCCAAAGCAGGCGCGATGACCGGGCTACGCTACACCCCGATTGATGTATGGTGAATAAACTTATACTTAGATGGGTCTCGCTACATCTAAAAGTTTCAGCGGAGAGACAGGGACTCGAACCCTGGCGACGTTTGACCGTCGACAGATTAGCAATCTGCTGCATTACCACTCTGCCACCTCTCCAATATGTTTTTAAGAACTTGCGCGTTTTGCGGTTGCAAATATAACTGCATTTTTGATTTTGGCAAAACTAAAATGGATTATTTTAAAGTTTCTTTTTCCGTCTTAAGAATTGTCTTCAATCACTATAATGAGGTCGTTTGCTTCCAGCTTACCGCTCTGCCTCCATATCATTTCCCCCTGCTTGTAAAGCATATACGTTGGAAGTTTTTTAACCTTCAAAGCTTCAGTCAGCTGACTGTTTTTTTCAGCATCAATCTTTATAAGCTTAGCATGATCCCCCAAAGCTGCACTTACATCCTTTAGTCGATCATGGATATGCTCACAATCCTCACTCCAGTCGGCGAAGAAGGTGAGTAGGGTTGGTTTTTGTTCATCAATGAGTTTACCAAATTTGGTCATCTGAAATTGGTTTTACTTAAAATTAATTCAAAATTTATCATTTACCAAATCTTTCGTTATGAGTTACTTACAGTTAATGATTTATTTCTAAATCTTAATTTAGCCCTCACGTTGAGATAAAACATCACGGGAACAACAATTAAGGTCAGGAACGTTGCGAAAATTAATCCAAAGATAACCGTCCAGGCTAATGGTCCCCAGAAAATAACATTGTCTCCACCGATGTAAATACTAGGAGCATAATCCACAAAAAGGCCAAAGAAATCAATATTTAGACCCACAGCTAGTGGTATTAACCCTAAAACAGTTGTGATAGCGGTTAGCAACACTGGACGTAAACGAGATTTCCCGCCAGCAACAATTTCTTCAAAATATTGCTCTTTAGTCAGCAACTGATCATCCTCGATATCTAGTTTTTCTTTTCTTCGATCAATTAGAATTTGAGTGTAATCCACCAGAACAATTGCATTATTGACCACGATTCCCGCTAAAGAAATAATTCCCATCATTGTCATAATGATGATAAAATCCATTTGAAAAATTCCAATTCCAAAGAATACTCCGCCCAGGCTCAAAATAACCGCGGTTAAGATAATGATAGGTTTAGATATGGAATTGAACTGAGCCACGAGTATCAATAGGATGCCTCCAACAGCAATCAAGAGTGCTTTGATTAAGAAATCTAAATTTTCATCTTGTTTCTCTTGTTCTCCGGTGAATTTGAAATTAATGCTTTCATCCAGGTCAAAATATTCCAATTCTTTCTCTAGTTGAGAAACAATCTCGTTTCCGTTGTAACCACCAAGTACATTGGAGTATAAAGTGATTACACGCTTCAAATCTTTTCTTTTAATCGAAGAGAAAGTCGAAGCTGGTTTCGTTTCGATTAAAGTTGAAATAGGAGTTTGAATGATTTCACCTCTATTGTTCCTAAAGGTTACCGGCTGATTGAAAATTGCATTCTCATCATACCTCAGCTCCTCATTGAACCTCACATTGATTTGGTAATCATCTTCATCATCCTTGTAGGTTGAAGCTTCTTCTCCAAATATGGAACGCCTTATCACTTGCCCTACCTGTGCAGAAGATATACCGAGTTTACCTGCTTTAGCTTTGTCAACATAAACATCAAGCTCAGGCTTAGATTTATTGATGTCAATTTTCAATTCCTCAATCCCTTCAACACCAGTTTCGTTGATGAATTTATTCATTCGCTTAGCCTCTGCAAGCATAAGGTTGTAATCTTCACCCCTCAGTTCTATGTTTATGGGATAGCCAGCAGGGGGTCCAGCCTCATCTTTTTCAGCAATAATGGAAACGCCCGGAAACCCTTGAACGGCCTCTCTCACCTCATCAAGGACTTTACTACTTTTTACATCCCGTCTCAACCTGAATTCTCTCATAGAAAGCGTTACCTTTCCTCTATGTGGCATTTCGTTGACTTGCCCGGTATTATTTCTTGGATTCCCAGATCCTTTTCCAACCTGTGAAATGGCAGACTCTACCATAAAGTTATAACCATCTTCATCTTCGTACTTGCTTATAACTTCGAAAATACGTTGCTCCACTTTTTTGGTGAGAGTATTGGTTTTCTGAATACTTGTGCCCTCAGGATATTCGATGTAAGCCATGATTTGATTAGGCTGATTCTCTGGAAAAAATAAAACCTTAGGCTGAACGATTCCTACAAAGACAAACGATAGAATTAAAATGCCAATAGTGCCGAAGAAAACTAAGTAAGCTTTGTTCTTATAGAGGGCGTATTTTAAAGTTTTCTCATAAAAATTTTCAAGTTTTTTAAGGGATTTAAATTGAAAATAATAAATGGCTTTTATTAGAAATAATTTGTAAACCCATAGTAAAACTGAAGATAAAATGGCCAGATTTCCCAGACCTCTAAGAGCCCCAATATCTGCTACAAAACCTAAAGCCAACGATACAACACCAATGGCAAGTAGGATTAAACTCCATCGGATCACTTGCTTATTTTTCAGTTTCTTTTCTTCAACTTTCATAAAGTCGGAGGTGAGCATTGCGTTTATGATCAATGCGACAAACAGTGAAGAACCCAACACAACTGAAAGTGTAATAGGGAAATAGATCATGAATTTTCCTATAGTTCCAGGCCATAACCCAAGCGGGAAGAAGGCTGCCAATGTAGTTGCCGTAGAGGCAATAATAGGCCATGCAATTTCTCCAATACCTTGTTTTGCGGCTGCGGTCCTGCTCATTCCTTGATCCATTAGTGAGTACACATTCTCAACTACAACGATTCCATTATCTACCAGCATCCCCAGACCCATGACAAGTCCAAAGAGAACCATGGTATTGAGCGTAAATCCAAGTCCTGAAAGTATGATAAGCGATAATAGCATGGACATAGGGATGGCTACTCCGACAAAAAGTGCATTTCTAAATCCTAAAAAAAACATCAAAACAATGATGACAAGTAATACTCCAAAGATGATATTATTGACCAGGTCATTCACCTGATTCTCAGTTTTGATCGACTGGTCATTGGATAAACTGATATTTAAGGCTTCAGGATAGTAGGATTTCTCCTCATTTTCAACAATAACTTTGATCTCCTCAATAGCCTCAATCATGTTTTTACCAGATCTTTTTTTCACATCCAGCATAACTACAGGGTTGCCATAATCTCTGGCAAAGGTTGTAGGATCTTTGGTGTGAAAATTGACCTTCGCTACATCTTTAAGGTAGATTTCACCTCCGTCATCTTTTATGATAATGTCGTTAAGCTCTTCAGGGGAATTGATTTCACCTAAGACTCTTATGTTTTTCTCTATACCATTGGAAACAATATTACCACCAGAAATAGTTTTATTCTCATTCCGAATAGCCGTGATAATATCATTGAAGCTAACCTGCATCGCAGCCATTTTATAAATATCCACAGCAACTTCTACTTCTTTATCATCTATTCCGCGGATCTGCGCTTCTTTGATTTGAGGTAGCAACTCAATTTTATCCTGAAGATGCTCCGCATAATCTTTTAGTTTTTGTTTATTGAAATTACCTGTGAAACTGATATTCAAAATGGGAATTTCCTCGGATAAATTGAGATCAAACACATTAGGCTCTACTTTAGCACCATTGTCCAAAGTTGGCCAGGCAGTCTCAGATTTTACCTGATCGACTTTGTCCTTTATGAGTTGCTTGGCGTCCTGCACTAAAACATCTTCCTCAAACTCAACAATAACTATTGAATAATCCTGCATCGTTGTCGAGGTGATTTCTCTTACTCCTTTTACATCTTTGAATTCCTCTTCGAGAGGTTCTGTGATGAACTTTTCAATATCTTCAACAGAAGTTCCAGGCTCAACTGAGCTGATGTAAATTTTGGTTTCTACGATTTCTGGAAAGTCCTCTCTAGGCATGCTGTAATAAGACATGATTCCGCCTATCAAAATGATTGCGATAATCACATATACAGTCATCTTATTATCAATCGCCCAGGACGATATACCAAATTCTTTGTAAGTGTTTTTCTTAGCCATTAATTAGTTCTTTTGAAAGTTTAAAACTTTTACTTTCTCATCTTCTTTTATTGTTCTGGCTCCTTCAGTTACCACTATTTCTGAAGCTTCCAGTCCTTCTAAAACTTCAATCTCACCTTGATAATGTTTGCCAAGTTTCAGTTTTTTTAAATTTGCAGAACCTAAACTGTCGTTTTCCATAGAGAGAGAAAACGTAAAAGACTCTCCCTGTGCATTTTCTCTTAAAATATTTTCTGGAATCACAATGGCATCATTCGCTTCATAATCATTCAGTTTTATGGTGGCGATGAGGTTGGGCTTCACAAATTCTATTTGGTCTGGAATAGCAACTCTCACTCTGAAGTTTCTATTACTTTCAGAAATATTGCTGGAGACCTGCGTGACTTGGCTTTGAAATTCTTTTTCTAAAGATCCAAATTTCACAATAGCTTCTGTCCCAACCTTTATACTCCCTACATAGTTTTCAGGCACATTGGCACTCACATACATTTGGCCCAAATTCAATATTCTGAAAATAGGAGTTTGTCCTGGTGAAACCACCTGACCTTGGTCAGTAATAACTTCGTCGATCTTTCCATTAAAAGGGGCGAAGATGATAGACTTATTGAGTTGGCTTTCCATTTGCTTCACGGAATTGTTAATTTGCTCAAAAGCAGTTTCAGCTTCCAAAAATTGAATTTCTGACCCAATATTTTGATCCCAAAGGCGTTTCTGTCTTTCGAAACGGGTTTTCGCCAAATCTCTTCGCGCTTTCATTTCTGCCAATTGACTGGAAAGACCTCCATCATCAATTTTAGCTAGTTTTTGTCCTTTTTTGACTTCTTCACCTTCTTTAACATAGACTTCCTTCAAGTTGCCAGAAAACTCTGGATAAATTAGTATGTTTTCGTCTGTAGTTGCTTCCCCTTGGATTTTTATATAGTGCTTAAAGTTTCTAGGCTTTAGTTCCATAGCTTCAACCAAGGCATAGTCATAGTCTTCCTCAAATTGAGTTAACCTCTCATCCAGTTTTTTGAGTTTGTTTTTCAATTCCAACATATCTTTATTGAGAATTCCTCGCTTTTGCTCAATTTCTGACTTGGATCCAGTTTCAATAACATCTTCAACAGATTTTTCTTTGGGTCCGCAAGACACTAAAATGATTAATGACAAAATGCTGTAGTAGGATAGATATTTCATGAGTTTACTTTTCAAAGTTCGTGAATGGAGTATTGATGATTTTTTCAATTTCTGCTTTTGAGTTGATGATGTCTAGCATCGACTGTAAAAGTTCGTTTTGAGCTGTATAGAGTTGCTGTTGAGCTTGACGAAGTTCAAAACTTGTCCCAACTCCTTCTTTAAATTTGACCTCGTTCTTATGTTCTATACGTTCGGCGAGTTCAAGATTTTTTTTGGATAGATCGTAGTTATCTACAGCAAATTCAAAATTGCTTTTGGCGTTATTGAGTTGAAGTTTGATCTGATTAATAGCCTGAGTTTTTTGCGTTTCGGCCTTTTCCATTTCAATTTTAGCCTTTTGGGTTCTGGCGCTTCTTTGAAGCGAACTAAAGATGGGAACATTTAGTCTCACCCCGATGGTGGAAAATTCAAACCAATCTGCACGTGAAGAAAAGAACTCAAAATCTTCCCCAAAACTGTTTTGACCGTAATTGGCAAATGCTGAAAGCGTAGGTAAAGCTTTACTTTTTTCCAGCTTCATTTCCAGCTCACGCTGTTTGACCAGGTTGTCTGCGATTTTGAAATTTATAGTGTTTTCAACTTTGAAATCTTCCGTCATAATTTCAGCTTCAAGCGCATCTCTGTTGGCTAGATTTTCAAGATCTTCCAGCAAAATGACTTCGGTCTTAATGGGTAAACCCAATACCATATTGAGGCTTTCTTTTGAAATGTCCCTCATACGTTTGGCATTATTCAACTGACTTTGCAATTGCTGATATGTAATTTGTAATTGTTCAACATCTTCCTCTTCGGCCAGGCCATTTTCAAAAATCTTACGGGTTTCATATAAGTTTTTCTCCGCTGTTTCAAGGTTACTTTCCACAATGTCAATAGAATTTTGTGTAAGCAATACATTTCCATAAGCGCTTATCACGTCTTTTCTGACCTCAAGCTTAGTTCGTGTTTCTTCATTATCGGAATATTTCAAAAAGGTTTTGGCTGCTTGCAAAGCAACGATGTATGATCCGTCAAAAATCAACTGATTTAAAGTCGCAGAAGCATTCATGGTTTGTCTTGTGTTAAAAGCTACGGGAACAAAGGTTCCTGGCTCTCCGCCAACGAATTCGGCTGGGATTGGACTCTGTGGAATAATGGCATTATAATCATAACTCACGGCCCCGTCGAGTTGAGGAAGACCATCGGCAGTGGTTTCCCATTTTTGCTTTAAGGCAATGGCCACGTCGCGCCTAGCGTTGATAGTAGCATAACTACTATCGATAGCAAAATCTATCGCTTCTTGTAATGTGAATTGGTAGCTTTTTGGCTTTTGCTCTGTCTCTTGCGCAAAACCTGCCGAAAAGCAGACCAGGCATAAACCTAAAATTATTTTCTTCATTCCTGGAGTTTTTTTTCTAATTCTAATAAACGTTTATATCCTTTGGTATCTGTAATACTCCTCAAATGATATTTGAGAAATTGTTCGTATAGTTCTTTTGGGCTTAGCTGACTGTCCTTAAAAAGCTCTTCATCTTTCAGGTTAAGCATGCCAGCAATATAAATTCTACAGGTAAACACTTTATGAATGTCTTGTCTGTAATAATTCTCTTTAACACCGCGTTCAATATTTTTCCCAATGCATTCCTCCATTTTACAGACTTGAGAGTCTCGCATCTTGGCATAAATCTTAGGATAGTATTTCTGAAACTGAAACTGAGGAGAGGTTTTTTCATTTTTAAGTCGTTTCATCACCACGCGTTTGATCTCTATCATTTCCTCGATGGGGTCAAGGTTTTTCAATTGTACCAAATCAATTTCAGCATGAATTTTATCACGAATGAAGTATGCGACCTGCTCTACTAATTCTGATTTATTTTTAAAATATTCGTAGATGGTTTTCTTGGACACGCCCAGCTCTTGGGCTAAATGGTCCATCGTGACACTCTTGAACCCGTATTCCAAAAATAAATCTCCTGCCTTATGTAATATATCTTCTCTCATTTCCGGTTGCAAAACTACACATGGAAACTTTTTATACAAGTAAAGTTTCCAAAGTTTCACTTTAGTTTAACTTTGGAAGACGGAAAAAAATCCGGCGTGAAGAAGCCGGACGTTTATAAAGTAATAGGATGGGGCTTAGTTACTCGCCTGAAAAATGTTTCTCCCTTTTTAAATCTGTAATTCTTCTGTACATTAAGGGTTTGAACTCAGCATATTCATAATCCCCAAATTGATTTTCATATTGATCATAAAAGGACAGCTTTTCGTCGACATCCTCATAAAGTCGATCAGCCGTCAAAGCCATTTCTACATAAGCGCGCTCAAACATCGGAGCTTCTTCGATCACAAGTCCAAACACTTTAATAGCTGCTTTCAATTTTCCATTTTCTTTCATAGCAATGGCTTTGGTAAAGCGCTCACCGCTTAGGCTGACGTCTTTATAAAGAATAGCCAATTGGGCATTATACTCCGATTCTTTGTAGTTTTCTTGTTTAGCATAAAGCAGGGCTAATTGCAAATGGTATTTACTGCTCCTTTGCTCAATTCTTAGCAGTTGCTTGTATTTTTCAATAGCCTTATCGAGTTGATTGCTACTGTTGTATGCAATCGCCATTTTTTGTAAAACAAACTTAGGAGGTGATGTTAAGCTCTCAAGACTTTCAAATTGCTCTAACGCAAGTTTGAATTTCTTTTGAGCATAATAAATCTGACCTAAAAGCCCAATTATTTTCTTGTTTTCAGAATTGAATTGAAGCGCATCCAGACTAATAGTTTCTGCTTTTTCGTAACTCTTTATTCTGAAATAAAACTTAGAAAGCTCATAGGCTGCTCCCTGATGAGAGGGATCTTGCTCTAAGGCATTTTCAAAACTTAGTTCTTCAGATTTATTTTTGAGTTCGGCTTTGGTTAAGCCAAGTTGATATAGGAATTCGGGATTGGTGGGATAGTTAGAGGTGAGTAAAGTTAGCAAGCTATCAGCTTCTTTGTATTGAGAATTTGATTTTAAGAGTTTAGCGTAAGTGAATTGATCAATAGGTTGATCTTTCTTGTCCATAAGTGCATCATGATAGCTATCAATTGCTTTTTCGCTGAAGTTTTTGGCTCGGAGGCTTTTTGCTTTGAGAATTTTATCCGTGTAACTTTGTGCAGAATTTATTTCAAAGTGTTTTAAGATTTTTGAATATTCTCCAACAGCATATAAACTGTCCAGGTCTTGAGCATAAATGACTTGTGCACTCCCGAAGGAGTACACAAGTAAAAGGATGAAATTAAATTTAATAGTTCTATCCATTAACCTAAAAAGTTATAGGTAGAGCATAAAGCACACCTACATTTTTACCTTCATGTTGACCTGGTTCCATATCAGGCAATTCTTTGATTACTCTTTTTGCTTCAGCTTCAAGTTCTGGTCTTGCTGCTCTGGTATTTATATTTACTATTTTACCAGCATCATCAATTTTAAATTGAACATATACTCGAGTAGTGCCTTTAAGTCCCAATTTTTTTGCTAATCCTTTATCAAAATTTTTGTTTACAAATTTGCTTACCTTATCACTCATACATTCTCTTTTCTCCTCATTGGTTGATAAGCTTTCACAACCTGGAAAGACAGGAACATTTTCAACAACGGCGAAAGGAACGACACCTATTTTATTGATTTTATTTTCCTCATTTCTTTTTATCTCGGTAATTACCTCTTGATCATCTTTCTTTTCTGAATAGCTCTCACTTATCTGAAAAGTTATTGGTAAGGAATACAATACCCCAATATTTTCGCCTTTCTGTTTACCAGGTTGCATTTTAGGGAGTTTATTAATAACTCTAATTCCTTCTGCTTCGAGGTCAGGATGTGGCGCTCTTGCTGCAACATTGACAATTTCTCCGGTTTTATCTATTTTAAATTGTACGTAAACTCTATTAACTCCTGTTAGGCCTAAGTTTTCAGCTAGATTTACATCAAAATTTTGGTTTACAAACTGACTTAATTTTTTGCTCATACATTCTTTGCGCTCTTCATTTGAGCTCAATCCTTCACAACCAGGAAATATTGGAACTTCTTCTATTACTGAAAAGGGAACATCTCCAGTTCTATTGACTTTATTTTCTTCAACTCTTTTTATCTCAGTTATAGGCTCTTGGCTTTCTTTATCATCAGAATTAATTTCACTAACCTGAAAAGTTATCGGTAAAGAATATAACACACCTACTTTTTCACCTTTTTGCTCACCAGGTTTCATTTTAGGGAGTTCATTAATTACTCTCTCACCTTCAGCCTTTAGATCGGGATGAGGAGCTCTCGCTGCAACATCGGTAACTTCTCCGGTTTTATCAATTTTAAATTGAACATAAACTCTATTGACTCCTGTAAGCCCCAAATCTTTTGCTAATCCAGTGTTAAAATTTTTGTTGACAAACTGACTAATTTCTTTACTCATGCATTCTTTACGTTCCTTATTTGTACCTAAGTTTTCACAGCCAGGAAACACGGGAACACTTTCTATTACAGCAAATGGGACGTCGCCTATTTTATCGTCTGTTTTTTCAATTTCAGTCTGTTCTGTTGTTTGCTGATTCTTTTCTTGTGCTTCTACCGAATTTGAAGTGTAGATTAGCATTAAGACTAGTAGTGGTAAAATCAGCAGGTATTTTAATAAGTGTTGCGGACGTGAGTTTTTCTTTTGTAACATCATAAGTCGTTGTTTTAATTGAGAATGGTTAAAAAATGAGTGCGAAAATTCTAGATTTTCGGTACCAAAAGCTTGGTTGAGCAAGCTTTGTGCATAATCTCTTTTGTTGAGGTGTTTAGCGGCTACTTTGTCGGCCTGGAGTTCATGCACCAGCATCAATTCTTTTTTCAGCCAATGGTGAGCTGGACTTACCCAAAATATTAACCGTAAAATTTCGGAAATGATAAGGTCCAAACCATGAAAGGCTTTGGCATGTTCCAGCTCGTGTGCTGTAATTTTTTCTCGCTGCGAATCAGGAATTTGATCACCTATAAATATCGATTTCCAGAAGGTGAAAGCGTTTTCAGAAGCTATCAGTCTGTAGCATTTCACTTTATCGATGTAACGTTCAAACCTTGCTTTTCTAGTCAGTTTTTTCAGCTTGTAATAACCTACACTGAATTTGATAACGAAAAAACTAATACCTATAAGATAGATGAATTTAAGAATGGAATCTAGACTCCATGTGGACGTCTCCTGTGTAGTGCTTTCTACTGAAGCATTTACGTTCACTTCATCTCCCATGAAATAATAATCAGGAAATTGAGAAATAGAATCGACTTCAGCGGTTGCATTACCAAAACTGAGATTAAAAATGCTAAAATCTAGCAAAGGAATTACAAACGAAAGTAGTGCTGTAGCTAGCAGATAAATCCGGTTATGCGAATAAAAGGTCTCTTTTTTGAAGAGCAAATACAGCCCCAAAAAACAAGCTTGAAATAGCATAACATCGAGAAGATACCACCACATTAGTCCTCGGTTTTATCAAGTTCTTTTAAAATGCTTTCCAAATCTTTGGCGCTCATGTTCTTTTCTTTGACGAAAAAAGAAACCATATTTTTAAACGATCCTTCAAAGTAAGAATTGACCATTTTCTTCATCGAGGCTTTCTGGTAGGTTTCTTTATCGACCAAAGGATAGTATTTAAAACCTCTTCCGGCTCTTTCATGTCCTACAAAGCCTTTGTCTTCCAGAATCCTTACAATAGTAGAGGTGGTGTTGTAGGCGGGCTTTGGGTCGGGCATGTCTTCAATAATTTCTGCTACTCGGGCTTGTCCTTTTTGCCATAACAGCTGCATAACTTCTTCTTCTGCTCTTGTTAATTGTCTCATGGTTTTATAAATTTTACCACGAATATAAACTATTATTTTAGTTTAACTATGAGGATAGTTGTTAAAGTTTTGGTTTCCTTTTCTGCTGTTTCATTTGAATGATAGTTACTGCGATATAGATGTCAGGGTGCTGCCCTTTATTTTAAATTTTAAACAATAAAGGCTTTAGCCCTGACATCTTCCCTTTAATTATATGTTTCAAGTTCGAGCGAAGTCGAGAATCATTCACTTCTCTAAGTCTTAATCCTTCAACTATTTCTGAGGGCAAGCTTTGAAATCGAGAACCATATCTACAGATTTTAAAAATTCTTATGTTTACATCAAAAAGCAATCATGTCTATCATATATCAAGTCGACTCGTTTACCAACCAGAAGTTTAAGGGAAACCCAGCAGGGGTAATGCTTCTGGAAAATGTATTTTTGGAAGAAGACCTCATGCAAAACATTGTAAAGGAAATGAATGTGTCCGAAGTGGCTTTTGTATTGCCAAAAGAGGATCATTTTCTGATTCGTTTTTTCACTCCCAAGGCTGAAGTGCCGCTTTGTGGCCATGCGACCTTGTCGGCAGCTCATATTTTGTATGAGCTCGATGTAGTATCGAAATCGGAGTCAATTGTTTTTCAGGCGCCAAAAGATCAATTGGAAATTAGCTTTACTTCAGAAGGCTACCAAATGAAATTTCCGGAATATACTTTGACACCCATTTCAACTTCCAACTGGGCTGAGGTTCTAGGCTTAAATATCAAAGAGGCTTTTGAAGTGACCAACGACTGGACGATGCTGGTTTTGGAAACTGAAGGTGAACTTCATAATTTTGTGCCCAACGCAAGTGAACTACAAAGTTTAGGTCTTGGTCAATGTATTTTTACAGCAGTGTCAAATCCTGCCTACGTGCCACAGGCAGGCAGGTCAGAAGAAAGAGATATTGTTTGCAGATGTTTCGTACCCAATTTGAACATTTTGGAAGACCCAGTAACAGGTTCTGCACATTGTGCGCTCGGGGTGTACTGGTCAAAAGTTCTGGGTAAAAATGAATTGAAGTCAGAACAAATTTCGGAGCGTAAAGGTCAACTCAAGTTAGAAATGAAAAATGATAGCGTTTATATATTAGGTCAAGCCAAAACGGTGTTTAAAGCAGAGTTTTATTTATAGACTGAACGCCAATACACTTTTTGGTAGCTGCGTTCCACCACTCTGTGTATGAGACGATCCAGGAAATCATCATTAGCCATTAATCGCTGTATTTCATTTTCATGAATATCGATTCTGTAAAGCAGGTGGATAAAACTTGAAGTCTTTTGGTGAATCAAATCAGAAAAAATAGGGTTAAGACCCTGCCATAATTCGTCTGGTGTAATATTAGTTTGCAATTCAATTTCTGTCAGTCCCACCAGAGCCAGGTCCTTATTTAATTGTAGAATTAACTGTTCCCAGATTTCAGCATGTTTTTCTGGTGCACTGATGATGTCGGAAAGCTGTTGAGGAAGACTCATTTACATTTCCCGATTCATGAGGTTTGTCCCAAACGCCTTTAGAAATGCTTTCCCTTTTTCAGAGACTTCCATCTGTTCCAGATGTTTAAACGCCTCTTCGGTATATGCTTTTATCCTTTCAGTAGTTGCAGCTTTGGCGCCAGAATCCTCAAAAATTTGTTTGGCAGTTTCAATCTTACTGGAAGGATCTTCAGGTGCTATGGTATATAAATGCCTTAGTTGATCAGCACTGCTGGAATCTGCAAGTTCGAGTGCTTTCAGAAATAAGTAAGTTTTTTTATTCTCAATAACGTCACCGCCAATTTGTTTTCCGAAAACAGCCTGATCTCCAAACGTATCTAAATAGTCATCCTGAATTTGAAAGGCGATGCCAAGCAATCTGCCGAACTCATAGATTTTGTCTTGAACGATTTCAGAAGCATCACTAACGATGGCTCCCATCTTAAGAGCGGCTCCTACGAGGACGGCGGTTTTGAATTCTATCATCTTCAGATACTCATCGATAGTAACGTCATCTCGCTCTTCAAAATCAACATCGTATTGTTGGCCTTCGCAGACTTCAATAGCAGTTTTAGTGAACAATTTTGCCAATGGTTTAAAATGATCTGCCGGATAATTTTCAAACAATTGGTAGGCATTGATCAGCATTGCATCCCCAGATAAAATTCCGGTATTGACGTTCCACTTTTCATGCACGGTTTCTTTACCTCTTCTAAGGGGCGCATCGTCCATAATATCATCATGAACCAATGAAAAATTATGAAAAATTTCTATTGCCAGAGCAGCATCCATAGCTTTTTCCAGGCCACCGCCAAAGATATCTGCACTCATCAACACCAGAACAGGTCTTAGGCGCTTACCTCCAAGCTGAAGAATATACTCAATAGGTTCGTAAAGGTTTCTTGGCTCTTTTTGTGGGAGTCGAGACTCCATGTAAGACATGAAAGAGGTTTTGTAAGCTTCTAAATCCAGCATCAATTTTTTTCGCTAAAATAAATCATTCAGAAGAACTACCTTCTTATTTTGAGAATTGTTACATCTGGATGTAAAGATTTTGTTTAAGATATTTCTCTTGAAGGCTGCACATTTATAAAATTAATTCAAAGAAGCCCTGTTTTGGATAGAAATCGTAATTTTGTAACTACACATTACAAGATGTAATTTCAATATGGACAAATATTCATTTTTAAATGCGATGCACCCATCGCAATTAGCCGACCTCTATAATCAATACTTACAAAATCCCGATGCCACTGAACCAAGTATGCGAGCCTTTTTTCAAGGTTTTGATTTTGGATTAGAGTCCGGGTTTGAAGAAGGTGGATCTGAGGATTCTGCAACTACAGTAAAATTAAAAGACGCTGAAACCAAAGAAACCCAGGAAGTTAAAGTTCCTGAAAATGTCCAGAAGGAATTTCAGGTCGTCAATCTTATCGATGGCTACAGACATCGAGGTCATTTATTTACAAAAACGAATCCGGTAAGAGAACGTAGAAAATATTCACCCAAACTAGATATTGAAAATTTTGGCTTATCAAAATCAGATTTAGATCTGGAATTTGAAGCTGGAGAAATCATCGGTATCGGTAAAGCAACCTTAAGACAGATCATAGATTTTCTTGAAAATGTCTTCTGTGATTCAATTGGTGTGGAATATGCTTACATCAGAAATCCTGAAGTTATTAAATGGATACAAGATCACATTTATAAAAATCAAAATAAAACCAATTTTTCTGAAAAGCAGAAGAAGAATATTCTGAGACGACTCAATGAGGCTGTAACTTTTGAAAGTTTTCTTCACAAAAGTTATGTTGGTCAAAAACGTTTTTCACTTGAAGGTAACGAATCTTTAATTCCCGCTTTGGACACCCTTATCGAAGGTGCTGCAGATATGGGGGTAAAAGAATTTGTAATGGGAATGGCTCATCGAGGCCGACTCAATACATTAGTAAATATCTTCGGTAAAAGCGCTAAGGATATCTTCAACGAGTTTGAGGGTAAAGATTATGACGTAGATGGATTTGATGGCGATGTAAAATACCACTTGGGGTGGACGTCTGTCCGTAAAACCGACTCAAATAAAGAAATCAATTTAAACATAGCTCCAAATCCTTCGCATTTGGAAACTGTTGGTTCTGTAGTGCAAGGTATTGCAAGGGCAAAACAGGATGACCATCACCTTGGAGAAGAACAAAATGTTCTGCCAATCGTGGTTCATGGTGATGCTGCTATAGCTGGACAGGGAATTGCATACGAGATTGTGCAAATGGCACAGCTGGATGGCTATAAGACGGGCGGAACCATTCATATTGTTGTCAATAATCAAATCGGTTTTACTACCAATTATATTGATGGAAGATCATCCATTTATTGTACAGATGTTGCTAAGGTGACTTTATCTCCAGTATTACATGTGAATGCAGACGATGTTGAAGCGGTTGTTCATGCAATGAATTTTGCATTACAATACAGAATGGAGTTTGGAAGAGATGTGTTCATTGATTTGTTAGGTTATAGAAAGTATGGCCATAACGAAGGTGATGAACCAAAATTTACTCAGCCAAAATTGTACAAAGCGATTTCAGAACATAAAAACCCTAGAGACATTTATGCAGATAAATTGATGGAAGAAGGTGTTATTGATGAAGAATATCTGGATCAATTGGAAGAAAAAGTTAAGTCTAAACTTAACGAAGAATACGAAGTTTCCAAAAAAGAAGAAAAATCTGTAGTTTCTAAAATCCTTCAAGAAGAGTGGGAAGGTTATGAGCCTGCCAACAAGCAAAAAATGCTTGAGCCTGTAAACACTAAGTTTGACCTAGAGAGACTTTCGGAATTGGCAGAAGCCATCACGACATTGCCTGAGGATAAAAACTTTATGAGGAAGATCAAAAAACTCATAAAAGCACGTCATACCATGTACTTCGAGAGGAACGAACTGGACTGGGCGATGGGCGAAATTTTAGCTTACGCCACCTTACTTGATGAAGGTCACGATGTACGAATTTCAGGACAGGATGTTGAGCGAGGAACTTTCTCTCACAGACATGCCGTTATCAAGACAGAAAACAGCGAAGAAGAATATGTACCTCACAATAATATAAAAGAGGATCAAGGTCATTTCTATATATACAATTCTTTACTTTCAGAATACGCAGTTGTTGGTTTTGACTATGGTTACGCCATGGCAAGTCCTTCTACTCTGACCATCTGGGAAGCGCAATTTGGAGACTTCAGTAATGGGGCTCAAATCATGATTGACCAGTACATATCATCGGCAGAAGACAAGTGGAAAACTCAGAATGGTCTGGTTTTGCTATTACCTCACGGGTATGAAGGTCAGGGTTCAGAACATTCTTCAGCAAGAATGGAAAGGTATCTTCAGTTATGTGCAAAAGACAATATGTTTGTGGCGAATTGTACAACTCCGGCGAATTACTTTCACCTGTTGAGACGACAGCTGAAAACCGATTACAGAAAACCTCTCGTCGTTTTTACACCCAAAAGCTTGTTAAGACATGCTGAGGTGATTTCGCCTAAAGAAGATCTGGCCGAAGGAAGTTTTCAAACGGTTATTGACGATCCCAAAGCTAAAGTAAAAGACATTAAAACATTGGTATTCTGTTCAGGTAAATTCTATTTTGATCTAAAGAAAAGAAGAGAAGAAGAGGGGAGAAAGGATGTTGCTTTAGTGAGAATAGAACAATTGTTTCCGGTTCCAGAAAAAGAAATAGATAAAGTAATCAAGAGATATAAGAATGCCGAGGACATCGTCTGGGCTCAGGAGGAACCAAGAAACATGGGTGCTTACACACACTTCTTGCTCCAATATCATAAGATGAAGGACTTTAGAGTATGTAGCAGACGTTTTTACGGTTCACCTGCAGCAGGTAGTCAGGCAAGATTTAAGAAAAGACATGAAGGAGTTATCGATTATGTATTCGATCCTTCAAAAGATAATAACATAAGAGATTATAAAAGTAAAAATTAAGATACCAAACACATAATATTATGGCTTTAGAAATGAAAGTCCCTTCACCGGGAGAGTCAATTAGCGAGGTTGAAATCGCAGAATGGTTAGTTAAAGACGGAGACTACGTAGAAAAAGATCAGGCAGTCGCTGAAGTTGATAGTGATAAAGCGACTTTAGAGTTGCCTGCAGAGGCTTCAGGAATCATTACTTTGAAGGCAGAGGAAGGCGATGTAGTTCAGGTGGGCGAAGTCGTTTGCTTAATTGACACAGATGCCAAAAAGCCATCTGGCGGTGAGGATAAAAAAGATAAATCTGAATCTAAAGACGCTTCAGAAGATAAAAAATCTGAGGACAAAAAAGAAGAAAAGAAAGAGGAGCAATCTTCATCTTCTAAGGAGAAAGAAGAAAAATCATCTTCAGACTCCAAAGAAACTTATGCAACTGGAAGTCCATCTCCAGCGGCTAAGAAAACATTGGACGAGAAAAATATTGATTCCAAAGACGTAAAAGGTACAGGCAGAGATGGCAGAATCACTAAAGAGGATGCTATGAATGCAGAAGGTAAACCTTCGATGGGTTCTCCTGGACCAGGAAAACGCAGCGAGTCCAAAAGCAAAATGTCTATGTTACGTAGAAAAGTAGCAGAGCGTTTGGTAAGTGCCAAAAATGAAACGGCGATGTTGACGACCTTTAACGAAGTCGATATGCAACCTATTTTCGATCTTAGAGCTCAATACAAAGAGAAATTTAAGGAAGCTCATGGTGTAAGCTTAGGCTTTATGTCCTTCTTTACCTTGGCCGTTGTTCGTGCGCTAGACAAATTCCCAGCGGTCAACTCCATGATCGATGGTAAGGAAATGATCACTTACGATTACAAAGACATAAGTATTGCAGTATCTGGTCCGAAAGGTCTTATGGTTCCTGTGATGCGTAATGTGGAGAATCTAGGATTCAGAGGTGTAGAACAAGAGGTGAAGCGTTTGGCTTTACGTGCCAGAGATGGTAAAATTACTGTCGATGAAATGACAGGCGGAACCTTTACCATTTCCAACGGAGGCGTGTTTGGCTCCATGTTATCTACACCTATTATTAACCCTCCGCAAAGCGGAATACTAGGAATGCACAATATTGTGGATCGACCAGTAGCGATTGACGGCAAAGTAGAAATTCGTCCGATCATGTATGTGGCTCTATCTTACGATCACAGAATCATCGACGGAAAAGAATCTGTGGGCTTCCTGGTTGCGATCAAAGAAGCATTGGAAAATCCAAAAGAATACTTGATGGATGGCAACGTAGAAAAAGCACTTGAGCTTTAAGCTAAACATCCTTTTCACACAACTTATAATCCTGAAGTTTCAAAGCTTCAGGGTTTTTTATGCACAATACTGCCGACTTTTTATAAGGTGAATTTGCTCACGTTAACTTTAACGAGTTTCGATACATTGCTTACGGGCTTTGAGTTGGCTTAAATGATACAGCTTGGTGAGGATGATACACTGAAGGGGTTAAGTTGGATTAATGTTTTTGGGATAAACATTATAAGTATTACTTAGTTGTTTGTTGTATAGGTGAAGACCAATATTAAAGCTAGGTATTGATCACAAGACCTCACAAGTTTTTTAAACCTGTGAGGTCTAAACATCTTTAAAATTCGCCTATTAGTTTTTATTCTTCTAGAATGAATTTTTTTCGAGTACATAGGTTCTTAGTAAATAACCTTTATCTACTTCAAAAACAAATAATCTGTTTTATAATCAATCACCGCTTTGCCGCGTTTTAGGATATCGGCACCGATGATGCCATGCACAAGTTCAGCGTCGTGATCACTTAAAGCTTTGTTGACGTGGGATAAGTCAAATAAAATCAGATCAATTTTCTTTTTGGTCCATTTGCCAATGCTTATCTTATTGTTGGTTGACGCTCGGGTAAGCATATTGGTAGCGCCTGCACCAGCCGCTTTAATGTTGCTGTCTTCAGAAAATAAGTTGAAGTGATCGGCGTAAGAAAAGTCTATGCAGGAACTCGAAGCACCAGTGTCTATAATAAAGCTGCCTTCTACTTCATTAATGAAGACTTTACACTCGTAGTGATTGGTCTCGGTGCTGTTCATTTTAAGCACTTTGTAGTTTTTCTCTTTCAGAAAGGATTTTAAAGAAGACATTTGTTGAATTTTCGGCAAATATAAAGTTTCGTTTTAAATAAATTTGCCCCATGATACTTACAGACACACATACGCACCTATATTCTGAAGCTTTTAACGAAGATCGAACCCAAGTCATCCAGAGGGCTATAGATAATGACATCCAGCGGTTTTTTATTCCAGCGATCGATTCAGAAACCACTCAGGCCATGTATGATTTGGAAAAAGCTTTTCCCGATCATATATTTTTGATGATGGGTTTGCATCCTACTTCCGTTTCAGAAAGTGTAGAACAGGAGCTTCAGCACATCGAAGAACAACTTCAGAAGCGATCCTTTTATGCTATTGGGGAAATAGGCATCGACTTGTACTGGGACAAAACTTTTTATGAAGCCCAGCGCAAAGCCTTCAAAAGGCAGATTCAGCTGGCAAAACAATATAAGCTCCCTATTGTGATTCACTGCAGAGAAGCTTTTGATGAGGTGTTTGAAGTTCTGGAAGAAGAAAAAGGTGAAGATTTATACGGCATTTTTCACTGTTTTACGGGAACCAAAGCTCAGGCTGAGCAAGCTATTAGTTATAATATGAAACTAGGTATTGGAGGTGTTGCCACCTTCAAAAATGGAAAAATCGATCAATTTTTAAATGAAATTGACCTAAAACACATCGTGTTAGAAACCGATTCTCCATATTTGGCACCAAAACCTTATAGAGGAAAGCGTAATGAAAGCGCTTATGTCTTAAAGGTTGCCGAAAAACTGGCAGATCTATATGGGGTCAGTCTTGAGGAAATAGCAGCGCAAACCACACAGAATTCCAAAGACGTCTTCGGAATTTAATACTCTTTACTATATGTCCAGAATTCTATTAGTATACACAGGCGGAACCATTGGAATGATCAAAAATCCTGAAACCGGAGTGCTAACGGCTTTCAATTTTGATGAATTGCTATCCAATATCCCTGAATTGAGGCTGTTGGAGCATGATATCAGTACTGTAAGTTTTGATGAGCCGGTCGATTCCTCAGATATGGACACAACCGATTACGTAAAGCTGGCCAATTTGATTGAAGAAAATTTTGAGGACTATGATGGTTTTGTGGTGCTGCACGGCAGTGATACCATGTCTTACACAGCCTCTGTAATTTCTTTCATGTTTGAGAACCTAAAGAAACCAATCATTTTCACGGGGTCTCAGCTGCCGATAGGAGATCTAAGAACAGACGCTAAAGAAAACCTGATCACCAGCATTCAGCTTGCCGGTCTAAAAGAGCAAGGCAAAACTGTGATCAAAGAAGTTGGGCTTTATTTTGAGTACAAGCTTTACAGGGCCAATAGGACGACAAAGGTTAATGCCGAGCATTTTGAAGCCTTTGAATCTGCAAATTTTCCACCAATAGCTGAGTCTGGAGTTAACCTGAAAATCAATTACGAGAAACTGTTGAAGCCCAATATGAGGAAGAAAATGGTTGTTCATAAATCATTAAACGATAATATTTTAATCCTGAAGCTTTTTCCTGGTATAAATTACGATACACTGCATCATATTTTTAATACACCTCATATAGAGGGAATTATAATAGAAACTTTTGGCAGTGGGAATGCAAAAACAAATAAATGGTTTGTAGATCTTTTGAAAGGTCTTGTTGGTAGAGGCGTTTATGTGGTAAATGTCACTCAATGCGTTGGTGGAGCTGTATTAATGGGAAAGTATGCTACGAGTGAAGGCTTAAAAAGGCTTGGTGTAATAAGTGGTGGAGACATAACGACAGAGGCGGCTGTAGGAAAAATGATGTATCTTTTGAACAAAAATCTTGGTCCAAAAGTATTTAAAACTATATTTGAAACCTCTTTACGAGGGGAAATGAATTAAAAATTAACGTTCAATTCCTGCTATAAAAGTATTTTTTTTTATTTATTTGCTAAGTATTAGTTATCGTTCATTAATATAAAGAGAGGTGACCGAGCGGTCGAAGGTGTACGCCTGGAAAGCGTATGTTCCGATTGTATCGGAACCGAGGGTTCGAATCCCTTCCTCTCTGCTTTTTTTAAAACTAAAAATCATTAAACACTAATTATTAATTCTAAGACAGACAACAATGAAAAGATTATTTTCAATTTTAACTATTTTAGCCATCATGGCGGTTGGTAACACAACTTTAACAGCAGCAAATTCTTCTGATATTTTTACTGAAGCAGCTGTGAATTTTGTACAAGATGATGTAGATGCGTCTGGTGAAGAAGCTGAAGAAAGTGTAGGTTTTCACCAAGAATTAAAGAAGCGTTTCATAGAAGGTGGGCCTGGATTTATGGGTATCGTTCTTCTTTGTTTAATTCTTGGACTTGCGATTGCTTTTGAAAGAATTATTTACTTAAACTTAGCGACAACCAACTCAAAGAAACTTGCTGAAAGTGTTGAAGAAGCAATGAAGAGTGGTGGAGCAGAAGCCGCTAAGGAAGTTTGTAGAAATACAAGCGGACCTATAGCCTCAATTTACTACCAAGGTATCGACAGAATGGATGAAGGTATTGAAGCTTCAGAAAAGGCTGTAGTGGCTTACGGCGGTGTTCAAATGGGACAGCTTGAAAAAAATGTTTCTTGGGTATCTTTATTCATAGCACTTGCACCTATGCTTGGTTTCATGGGAACAGTTATTGGTATGATTCAAGCCTTCGATAAGATTGAAGCAGCTGGCGACATGCAGCCATCTTTGGTAGCTGGAGGTATTAAAGTAGCCTTATTAACAACTGTATTTGGTTTGATAGTTGCTATTATACTTCAGGTGTTTTACAATTATATTATCGCTAAAATTGATAGTATCGTAAATGATATGGAAGATGCCTCGATTACTCTTATCGATATCTTAGTTGCACACAAAAACAAATAATCAATATGAATAAAATATTTAATATTATAAAAATTGTCTTTGGTGTTGTAGGGGCTATTCTCTTTGTGAGAATCCTGAATGCTGGAGATGATGCGATAGAAGCTGATGCAGCAATGCAGACAAGCGTACTAGCTCCGTTTATGTATGTTTCCTACGTGATATTAGCAATTACTATACTTGCAGTATTAATCTTTTCTATAAAAGCTCTTTTTACTGGTAATGTCAAGAAAACACTTATATCCTTGGGAGGTTTTATTTTAGTCATTGTGATTTCATACGCAGTGTCTAGTGGTACAGAAACAGCTTTAAGAGATGGTGATATGCTATCTGCTAGTGGCTCTAGATGGGTAAGTACTGGATTGACAGCTTTCTATATATTAGCAGCTTTAGCGGTATTAGCAATGCTTTTATCGAGTGTTAGAAAAATTATAACTAAATAATTATGGCAAAAAGATCAGCACCAGAGGTAAATGCTGGATCCATGGCGGATATAGCCTTCCTTTTGCTTATCTTTTTCTTGGTGACTACTACCATTGAAACAGATAGCGGAATTACTAGGAAGTTACCTCCAATTGACGATTCAGAAGAAGAGCCACCTATTTTGAAAGAACGTAATATTTTTATTGTTCTTGTAAATTCCAGTGGTGATTTATTTGTTGAGGATGAGAAAATGGAATTTAGAGATTTGAGACAGGCCGCAATAGACTTCCTTGACAATGGAGGAGGAACAGGTGATGAAGCTTGTGATTATTGTCAGGGAGCTAAAGACCCTAAATCTTCTGATAATCCAGTAAAAGCTGTTATTTCTTTACAAAATGACAGAAAGACCCAATATGGTAGATACATAGCTGTTCAAAATGAGCTTGTTGCTGCCTATAATGAATTGAGGGATAGAGAAGCGAACAGACTTTATAATATGGATTTTACTGAAATGGAAGCTACCTTTAATGATCCCGAATTTTTGGGAGATAAAGACAAGCTTAAAGAAAGAATCAGTGTTATAAAGGAAATGTATCCTCAGAAGTTATCTGAAGCAGAACCTAAAAAATAAAACTAAAAACTTATGTCAAAATTTAAAAAGAAAGATGACGGCGGGACTCCTGCGATTTCTACTGCATCCTTACCAGATATTGTTTTTATGCTTTTGTTCTTTTTTATGGTTGTTACCGTAATGAGGGATACATCACTTAAGGTTCAAAATATTCTACCTTTTGCTGACCAGGTTGAAAAGTTAGATAAGAAAAACTTAATCATGTATATCTATGCTGGAAAACCATCACCTAGATATCAGGAAACTTTTGGTACAGAGGCTAGGATACAATTGAATGATAAGTACGCAAGTGTAAATGACGTTCAGCAATTTATTAAAGAAGAACGTCTTTCTAAACGCGAAGAATTGCAAGATAAATTGACGACAGCTCTTAAAGTTGATAAAGAAACTAATATGGGACTTGTATCTGATATCAAGCAAGAATTGCGTAAAGCTGAGGCATTAAAAATCAATTATACAACTAAAGAAGGAGCAGCAGAGCTCAATCTTGAGTAAGTTTTCTAAATTATAATGTATTAAAGGCACTCTTTCAAAGAGTGCCTTTTTTATTTGCTTCAACCTGATTAACTTTCCCTACTTTTAATATTTGATGAAAATAATTTATTTAAGTATCTTCTTGCTTTATTTCTGTGCTACAGAGGCACAAGATCTTTCATGGCTCAAACAGAACGAATCTGATTCTCTCTACAGAGAAGATCAATTCTACCTTGGGTTTAGTTTTAATTTTTTAACTGATCTTCCAGAAAATGTAGAACAATCTGGATTTTCCGGAGGCCTTATATTTGGGTTCATTCGTGATATGCCTATCAACAAAAGAAGGAATCTTTCGCTAGGTGTAGGTTTAGGTTTAAACCTTAATACCTTCGGACAAACCTTAAAAATATCCAGAGAAGTGATGCAGGATCGATTTTCTGTACTGGATCCTGAGGTGAATTACGATACCAATCGTTTCACCACCAACCTTGTTGAAATACCTTTAGAGTTGAGATGGAGAACTTCTGAAGTTGATAAACTGTCGTTCTGGAGAGTTTACTTAGGAGTGACCTTTGGATATGTAATAAGTTCAAAGTCTGTTTTCCGCAGTCAAGAAGAAAGTTATGAATTTAGATCTATTGATGGTTTAAATGATTTCAGAACAAATCTAAAACTCACATTTGGATATGGGGCAGTTAATTTTTTCGTAGATGCAAGTTTAAATCCATTGTTTGAAGATTCTCAGATGGAAGTCACAGGTGAGGACGTTGGTATAAAACCTATAAAAGTTGGGCTGGTTTTTTTCTTTCTGTAAACCTAAACCCAGTAACTAAAAAAGTACATTTGAGGTAAAACTCCTGCTACTATACCTATTAAAACTTCAGGAAAGGTATGTGCTCGCTCATAAAGTCGGGATGAGCTTACAAGTCCAAGAAAAATAATAAACAGGCTAATTGAAAATATCATAGGTTCCTGGAAAGATAGGCTTAGACCAATGATAAAACAAACAAGCCCACTTATTCCCAAAGCATGTAAACTTATTTTCACCCTAAACATGCTGAAGAGGAGCGATATAATGCCTGAAAAGAGAATCCCAGAAAAGAAGTAAAATAGCGTTCGATAATTGTAAACGTCCAGAATATTATTGAGTAAAATGAGAACTAATAGTATAAAAAACATAATAAAGAAACGCCTTTCCCTCACATCAGATAGGGTGTAGTTCTTTATCAGTCTCAGGTTTTTTGCAATAAATAAAAATACTATAGGTAAGAAAATGGTGAGGATAACCACTGCTACGAGTTTGGCGGTTATAATTTGCTGGTCCAAGTAATTTGGGATGGCATAAAAATAAAATAAACAACCCACTACAGGCATCCATAGTGGATGTCCTAAGACAGAGAGTAACTTTGAGCCTCTTTCTACAAACCTCATATTTCTTTTCTCAATCTTGCAACAGGCACATCCAACTGTTCTCTGTATTTTGCTATGGTCCTTCTCGCGATTGGATAGCCTTTTTCTTTTAGTATTTGAGCTAATTTAGCATCTGTATGCGGTTTTTTCTTGTTTTCAGACTCAATCGTCATTTCCAAAATCTTTTTGATTTCTCTAGTCGAGACATCCTCGCCTTCTTCATTCTTCATCGATTCCGAAAAAAAACTTTTAATCAGAAACGTACCATAAGGCGTTTCAACATACTTACTATTAGCTACTCTAGACACAGTACTGATGTCCATATCTATTTTTTCAGCAATATCCTTAAGTATCATAGGCTTTAGAGACCTCTCATCGCCAGAAAGGAAGTATTCTTCCTGATGCATCATAATAGAATACATCGTCGAGTAGAGAGTTTCCTGTCTTTGTTTAATGGCGTCAATAAACCATTTAGCAGAATCTAATTTTTGTTTGATAAAGAAAACGGCCTCCTTCTGTTCTTTAGTTTTGGTTTTAGCTTCTTTATAGCCTTTCAGCATATTGGAATAATCTCTGGAAATATGCATTTCTGGAGCATTCCTTCCGTTTAAGGTTAATTCCAATTCACCATTTTTAATATGAATTGCAAAATCAGGAATAACATGTTCGACTGATTTGCTGTTGCCAGAGTATGATGCACCTGGCTTTGGATTAAGGTGCTCTATTTCTTCAACTGCCTTTTTCAGTTTTTCTTCTGTAATGCTGAATTTCTGAATCAGTTTGTCGTAATGCTTTTTACTGAATTTATCAAAAGCTTCATCAATAATCCTGTAGGCTAAATCTACACTCTCCGTCTTGTCTTTTCTTTGTAATTGAATAAGTAAACATTCTCTAAGGTCTCTGGCACCAACCCCTGCCGGATCCAGAGATTGTACAATTTTTAATGTTTTCTCGACAGTTTGCTCGTCTGTGTATATATTTTGAGTAAAAGCCAAATCATCAACAATATCAACCAATGAACGTCTAATGTATCCACTGTCATCCACGCTACCTACCAGAAAAAATGCAATTTCTTCCTGATCGCCTTTAAATGAAAACGTTTGTAACTGAGTTTTTAAATATTGTGAAAATGAAGTTCCAGAGGCGTAAGGCACTTGTTTGTCTTCATCGTCTGCACTGTAATTGTTGGCTTTTAGCTTGTAATTTGGGATTTCATCGTCGCTTAAATAATCATCAACATCAAATTCAGTTTCAATAACATCGCGTTCATCTACATCTGTTTCATTTTTGAATTCGTCCTCAAATTCATCTTTCTCTTTTCCAGCATCTAGAGCTGGATTTTCTTCATATTCCTGCTTTACCCTTTGTTCAAAAGCTAAAGTAGGAAGCTGTATCAACTTCATCAACTGTATTTGTTGCGGTGATAACTTTTGGGATAATTTAAGGTTAAGCCTTTGTTTTAGCATGGTTCTGAGTCAATGGTTTATGCTGAACTTTATTTTAGATCAATTAATTCTACATTAATCAAATCTAAAATTTTACTTCAAGCCATCAATAAATTTAACGAATTTATGTGGTAACTCAGTTTCAATAAATAATCTTTTTTGAGTTTTAGGATGAACAAATTTCAGTGAGCTAGCATGGAGGATGAGACTCCCTTTTTTATTTTTCTCTCCATAAATAGTGTCTCCCACGATAGGACTTCCTTGCGAAGAAAGATGAATCCGGAGCTGATGAGTTCTTCCTGTTTCAGGCCACATATCAATTAAGCTGTAAACTTTACCTTCCTTTTGAAATACTTTTTTAACCTGAAATTTTGTCAAGCTTCGTTTTCCATCAACGTCTTTATTGAATTCGCCTTGCTCATGATCAAGAGATCCTTCTACAATGGCTGAATATTTTTTCTGAATTTTATGATCTTCAAAAAGAACCGATAAAAGTGATTTTGTGGATTGTGTTTTTGCAATCAACAAAATCCCAGAGGTAGGATTATCCAATCGGTGGACTGGTTGCGGAAATGGAAGTTTATCTTTTTCCAGACTATCCTTTAGGTTGAACGGTAAAGCATTCTCAATGGTTTTGAAATAGTTTCCATTGGTTGGATAACCGGCTAATTTGTGAATAACTGCCAGGAATTCGTCTTCATACAGAACCTCAAGTTTTAGATTGAAAATCTTTTTCTTTACTTGAATTTCTTCAGCATAAAGTTTTAAAACCTGTCCATTCTCAATCCAATTTGAGGTATTAGCGATGTGTCCATCAAGAGTGATGAGCTCTTTTTTAAGTGTTTTTTTAAGAGCACTTTTACTTTGAATAGATTGAAAAATATTTAAGCCATACTCCTGTAAGCGTATTTTTTCTTTTAGGTTTTCAACTACATGAGTTTCGATGCAGGTTTTGGATTTAAAATTCTGCATTTTGAGGAGTTCTTGGATAAGGAATTACGTCTCTTATATTTGACATTCCCGTAGCAAAAAGCACAAGACGTTCAAACCCAAGACCAAAGCCAGAATGTTTACAGGTTCCAAGCTTTCTGGTTTCCAGATACCACCACAGCTCTTTTTCGTCTACACCGCCTTCTTTCATTTTGGAAAGTAAGACATCATAACGCTCTTCCCTTTGAGAACCTCCTACTATTTCTCCAATACCTGGAAAGAGAACATCCATTGCTCTTACTGTTTTTTCATCATCGTTCAGGCGCATGTAGAATGCTTTTATATCGGCTGGATAATCGTAAAGAACAACTGGACAACCAAAGTGTTTTTCAACCAAATACCGCTCGTGTTCGCTTTGTAAGTCAGCGCCCCATTCTTCAATAATGTAGTTAAATTTCTTCTTCTTATTTGGTTTTGAATTTCTCAAGATTTCAACAGCTTCTGTATAAGAGACTCTTTTAAAATTGTTTTTTAATACAAAATCAATCTTCTCTCTAAGTGGCATTGGAGATCTATCCTTTTCTGGTTTAGACTTTTCTTCTTGAAGAAGTCTGTTCTCTAAAAACTCTAAATCAGCCTGACAATGTTTTGAAATATAATTCAACACATACTGAATAAAATCTTCAGCTAAATCGATATTTCCTTCCAAATCACAAAATGCCATCTCTGGTTCTATCATCCAGAATTCAGCAAGGTGTCTGGAAGTATTGGAGTTTTCTGCTCTGAAGGTGGGTCCAAACGTATACACCTTTCCAAGTCCGAGTGCATAAGTTTCGGCTTCAAGTTGTCCACTTACCGTCAGGTTGGTTTCCTTTCCGAAGAAATCTTTGGAGAAATCAATCTCACCTGCATCATTTTTTGGAATGTCCTTAAGGTTTAAACTCGTAACTTTAAACATTTCACCAGCGCCTTCAGCATCACTTCCTGTTACAATTGGAGTGTTGACGTAATAGAATCCGTTTTCATTAAAATATTGATGAACCGCAAAAGCCAGTTTTGACCTTACTCTCATGACAGCTCCAAAGGTGTTGGTCCGTACTCTGAGATGAGCTTGCTCTCTTAGTTTTTCCAAAGAGTGTTTTTTTGGCTGAAGTATTGTTTTCTTTACATCTTCAGGATCTGCTTTTCCTAAAATTTCAATTGATTTGACATCAAGTTCAACACGCTGACCTTTTCCTTCACTTTCCTTTAATGTCCCGGTAACCGAAATAGAAGCTCCAGTAGTTATGCTTTTCAAAATTTCTTCGTCAGTGTTTTCAAAATCTACAATACACTGCAAATTATCCAGGCAGGACCCATCATTTAAAGCGATAAAGCGATTACTTCTAAACGCTCTTACCCATCCGTTTACTTTATATTCCTGTAAAATATGATCACTTTCCAGAAGCTCAACTACGTTTTTTGTCAGCATTATCAATTGTTTTAGTAAGCGGCAAAGGTAATTTTTTCCTTAAGGCTTTACAATAGCTTTTGAAAAATACAATCTCATTTTATTCAGGTTTGTTGAGTGAATTTTAAATATTTCTATATTACTCCAGATTTACGTAAAAGCTTCTTACTTTTGTTTAAAATTAATCTAAATAGATGATGACTGTAGCCAATTTAAAGAAGGGACAGAAAGCTATTATAGGAGAAATGACCTCTCAGGATATTCCTCTTAAGCTTTTGGAGATGGGGTGTTTGCCAGGAAATCATGTAGAACTTATACAGATCGCACCATTTAAAGATCCGCTTTATCTCAATGTCAATGATACTTACTTATCGATAAGAAAAGAGACTGCCAAGCTCATCAACGTAGAACTTATTGAGGATGAGTAAACAAATAAATGTTGCTTTAGTTGGCAATCCGAATACAGGCAAGACTTCAGTTTTTAATAATCTTACAGGATTAAACCAGAAGGTTGGTAATTATCCGGGAATCACTGTAGAAAAAAAAGAAGCTATAATTAAGCTTTCAAGAAATTTGAAAGCCCACATTATGGACCTACCAGGAACCTACAGCCTTAATGCGACTTCTATGGATGAAAATGTGGTTGTCGAATTACTGCTGAATAAAAATGATAAAGATTATCCAGATGTTGTGGTCGTCGTTAGTGATATTGAAAACTTAAAAAGAAATCTCCTCTTATTTACACAAATTAAAGACCTTGGATTACCAACCATTTTGGCTATAAATATGGCTGACCGGATGGATAGAAAAGGAATTGAACTTGATATCGACCTTCTCGAAAAGCGCCTGAATACTAAAGTCAATTTAATCAGTGCGAAAAAAAATAAGGGATTTGATAGTCTAAAACAATCCATAATAGATTATAATAAAATTTCTTTGAATCCTTGTTTGGACGCTTCAGCAATAGATAAAGACTATTTTGATTCTTTAAGAAAGGCATATCCTAACCAAGATCTTTATAAATTATGGTTGGTAATCACTCAGGATGTGAACTTTGGTAAAACCAACAGAAAAAGGATTCCATCTGAAAGCGGCTTTAAACCGAAATCAGATTCAGAAATAAAACGACTTCAGCAAAAGGAGACCATCAAGAGGTATCAGTTTATCAATAATACGCTAAAGGAAACCTTAACCAAGGATTTGGCTTTGGCAACAGGACTCAGGGCGAAAATTGATCGATTGATGATTCATAAAGTCTGGGGGTATGTTATCTTTTTGGCAATTTTATTCTTGATTTTCCAAACGATTTATGACTGGTCCACTTATCCTATGGACTTAATTGATGAGAGCTTTCTCTTTTTGAGTGAATTTGTAAAACAAAATTTGCCAGCGGGAATGCTTACCGAACTCATTGCTGAAGGTATTATTCCAGGTATTGGTGGAATTGTCATTTTTGTTCCTCAGATTGCCTTTTTGTTCTTATTCATATCTATTCTGGAAGAGACTGGATACATGAGTCGAGTCGTTTTCCTTATGGATCGAATCATGCGAAAATTTGGAATGAGTGGGAAAAGTGTTGTGCCTCTGGTTTCTGGTACGGCCTGTGCTATCCCCGCTGTGATGGCAGCAAGAAATATTGAAAGTTGGAAAGAAAGGCTGGTTACAATTTTGGTCGTTCCCTTTACCACCTGTTCTGCAAGACTTCCTGTGTACTTAATTATCATCAGTCTGGTGATTCCAGATGAGCGCTGGCTGGGTATTTTCAATTATCAAGCTATTACGTTGATGCTTCTTTATTTACTTGGTTTTGTGACTGCAGTTGCTTCAGGCTGGTTAGCGAGCAAGATGCTTAAGGTAGATTTCAAATCTTATTTTGTGGTAGAAATGCCAAATTACAAACTACCGATTTTTAAAAATGTGGCATTTACAGTAGTTGAAAAGACTAAATCTTTCGTGTTTGGAGCTGGAAAAATAATTTTAGCCATTTCTATTATACTTTGGGTCTTGGCCAGTTATGGTCCTACAGATAGATTCGATAATGCGGAGGAAATCGTAACCTCTACAATCGATCATTCAGAAATGACAGCACAAGAGCTAGAAACAGAAATTTCCTCTTACAAGCTCAAGAATTCTTACATTGGATATGCCGGTAGAGCCATAGAGCCCGCTGTAACTCCTCTTGGCTACGACTGGAAAATTGGCATAGCGATTATAAGTTCATTTGCAGCACGGGAAGTTTTTGTAGGAACTCTAGCGACTATTTACAGTGTTGGGAATGAAGATGAGCAAACCATAAAAAGTCGAATGGCTGCAGAAACCAATCCTATACTTGGTGGACCATTATTTACTTTTGCAAGTGGAATTAGCTTGTTGTTGTTTTACGCCTTTGCCATGCAGTGCATGAGTACTTTGGCTATTGTGAAAAGGGAGACGGGAACCTGGAAATGGCCTATGATACAACTGTTTGGTATGTCCGGCTTTGCTTATGTGGTCGCTTTAATTGCTTTTCAAATTTTAAAATAAAACTATGTTACAGGAGATATTTGTACTTATTATATTTTTATTGGCGGTGAGCTATCTGGTAAAGAAATTCTTTTTCAAGTCAAAAAGTAAAAGCACAGCTTGCGGCTCTGGTCAATGTGGGTGTGATTAGTTTGATTTGAATTTGTGTATACTTTCTGGTGTGATGCAATAGTCAAGTGCTATGTCGTGGTCTGAAACTTCTATGTCTTCTGCTTCAGGTTCAAAAAAAGACAAGCCAATTTTTAAACTTTCAGGCCGGCAGTTCGAAAGAAACTTGTCATAAAAACCTTTACCGTATCCAATTCTATGGCCTTGTTTATCGTAGGCCAATAATGGTAAAAATACAACGTCAATTTGACTGGGTTCAATTTTAATTCCATTTACAGGTTCAGGAATATCCCATTTACTCAGTCTCAGTTTTGTAGTGTCTGTGAGTAAAAAATGCTCGAGAATTTCTCCCCTTACTTTAGGTACGACAGCATTGGCATCTTTGCCAAAAATGATTTGTAATAGGTATTCCGTATTTATTTCTTTTTGCTTGGAAATACTTAGGAATAAGTGGTAAAATTCAAAATCCCAAATATCCAGCTGTAAAGCCTGATTCGCTATTTTAAGGCTCATATCGTCTACTTCAGAAAGAGAAAGTTTTTTTCTGAAATTGATATATTTTTTTCTTAGGTCCCCTTTATTCATTTTTAATTTCCTTGGAAATGTGGAAAATAGCGTCTCCCTGATAAACGATAGGAGATTGGTTAGCATTGATAATATACCCGTTATTACTGGCTTTTACTTTATGCCTGAAGCTCCCGTAAGGATCTGTAATTGTAGCAATAAATTCACCTTTTTCAACGAGTTTACCAATTGGAATCTTAATATGAAGCAATCCACTGTATTTTGCTCTCATCCAGTATGTGCTGGATATAAATTTGGTATCTTCTTCGGGATCTTCAACTTCAAAATTTGATTTTAGCATATCAAAATGCTTCATAATGCGTTTTAACCCATCCACCCCATGTTTTGAAATCTCTTTATTGTTGTCTTTAGATTTACCTCCCTCAAACAATAAGACTGTTTTCCCGTGTTTCACACAAGTCATCCTGTATGAATTTTTAATTGTTGAAGAATAAACAGTAAATGGCGCATTGAAGACTTTAGCCAACTCTTCCCCCCTTTCATCTGTTTTATCGATTCGAATTTGCGCGGCGTTAAACCGGCTTGCACCACCTGTATGGAAGTCGAAGCAGTAGTCTGCAGCGGGTAATATTTCAGAAGCAAATTGGTAAGCAAATCTACTGGCCAAAGCGCCCGTTTTGGATCCGGGAAACATTCTGTTAAGATCTCTTCCATCTGGAAACTCACGGGTCATGTTGAGAAATCCAAATACATTTAACACTGGCACGCAAATAACAGTTCCTCTTGTTGGCTTGTTGATCCCTTTGGAAATAAATTGTCTTACGGTTTCCACTCCATTCACTTCATCTCCATGGATACCTGCCGTTATGAGTAGAACAGGACCAGATTTTTTTGCTCGCTGTATAATCACAGGAACTTCCACAGAAGTAGTCGTGTAGAGCTTGGCTGTATTGAAATTTATTCTTGCTTTTTCACCAGGATAGACTTTCCTGTCCAAGATGTGAAGGACATTTTTAGAATCTATATGAGGCATTAGACATTTTTTTCTATGTATTGAATAATGCTTCTGGCAATGTCTTTTCCAGTAGCTTTTTCAATACCCTCAAGACCTGGTGAAGAGTTAACTTCCAAAATTAATGGACCTCTGGAACTTTGTAGAAGGTCAACACCTGCAACACCAAGTCGCATGGCTTTTGCAGCTTTTATAGCGGCTATTTCCTCTTCGTCAGAAAGTTCAATAACTTCGGCAGATCCACCTTGGTGTAAATTTGAACGGAATTCTCCTTCTTTTCCTTGTCTCTTCATCGCTCCAACTACATGCCCATCAACTACGAAAACACGTATATCTGCACCTTTAGCTTCCTTGATAAATTCCTGTACAATGACTCTTGCCTGCAATCCATTAAACGCTTCAATAACTGATTTTGCAGCATTTTTTGTTTCTGCCAACACAACTCCCAATCCCTGAGTTCCTTCCAAAAGTTTAATGACTAAGGGGGTTCCACCAACTTGTTGTATGACACCATTTACATCTCTGGAGTAGTTGGTGAAAACTGTTTTAGGCAATCCAATTTTAGCTCTGGAAAGCACTTGCAAGCTTCTTAATTTATCTCTACTTCTTACCAAAGCTTCGGAGTCTATGGTACTAAATGCTCCCATCATTTCAAACTGTCTTACCACTGCAGTACCATAAAAGGTTACAGAAGCACCAATACGAGGTATAATAGCATCTGTGTCTAGAATGTATTCACCTTTGTAGTAAATGTTGGGGTTACGCTTTTCAATTACCAAGTCACATTTAAGTGGATCAATAACTTGTACATCATGCTTTCTTTTTTTAGCAGCTTCAACTAGGCGTTTTGTAGAATAGAGATTTGGATTTCTCGATAAAATTTTAATGTTCATGGTGATGAGTGTTATGAGATAGATTTTGTAATTCTGGGTCTACAATAAATTTTTTATTTAAAAATTTACGGCCTAGAAGAACCGGGTGTTTCATTTCTTTTCTATTGCTCAAAGAAAGTGAAATTTTATAAACTTTACCAAAAATTTCAATGCTAGACTTTATTTCATATCTACTTTGGGCAATACCGTTGCTACTCTTTACTCTTATCTTATTATAAGTTTTGAAGACAAAGGCTTTATGATCGTATTCTGGATGTTCTTGGTCTAGAAAAATGCAATGTAAACCATCTCCTTTTTCTTCGATATTTTCGCAGTGGATAGAAGATGTATAAGCGCCTGTGTCAATTTTGATAGAAATGTCTTTCAGATTTAACTCAGGAAAGTTAGCCTTATCCAGCCTGCCAATAATTTTTTTCTTCATATTTATGCAAATTACAAAAATGAATGTATCCAGAATTTTCTCGCGAAATTAATATTATATTTATAATTATAAACAATTAGAAAATGTCCAAAGAAGATTTTTACGAAAACATAAGGAACTCAACGAAATTAAATCATTTCGCAAATCTTGTCAACCTTGCAGCCATCGATGGTGACATCAAGCCCATAGAAGAAAAACTCTTAAAACGTTTTTCAAAGAAATTTGATGTGTCCAAAGAAGATTACGAACGAATATTAGAAAACCCGGCTTCATTTCCTGTTCATGCCATCAATTCTAAAAACCAACGCCTGGAATTCTTATTCGATCTTCTTCGCATTATTTACGTTGATAATGTAATGGACGAAGCTGAAGAATTCCTGATTTCTAAGTACGCAGTAGGACTTGGCTATTCTGATGAACAAGCAGAGGCTATTTTAGAAAAGTCTAAGAAATTATTTTCAAATAATTTTTCATTTGACCTTTACCTTCATTACATAGAATCTGAAGATTACTAAAGCATTATAATCTATTGAGTTGGATGAGCTGCTTTCATAAAGGATTCAGCTTGTTCAACCATTTTTTTGCTCCCACAAAAGAAAGGTACTCGTTCATGTAGCTCTGTTGGCTTGATGTCCATAATTCTCTGGAACCCGTCAGAAGCCTTTCCATTGGCCTGTTCTGCAATAAATGCGATAGGATTACACTCATAAAGTAACCTCAATTTTCCTTTCTCTGCACTTGAGCTTTTTGGATACATATAAATTCCTCCTTTAATCATGTTTCTGTGAAAATCGGACACCAAAGAACCGATATACCTTGAAGTGTAAGGATCCTCATCACGCTGGTTTTGACAGTATTTAATATAGTCTTTTACTCCCTGCGGAAAGTGAATGTAATTTCCTTCATTGATCGAATATATTCTCCCATCATCAGGAAATTTCATATCCGGATGTGATAAATAATAGGTACCTATTGCAGGGTTGAGTGTAAACCCATTGACGCCATGACCAGTCGTGTAAACCAGCATAGTAGACGTTCCGTAAATGATATAGCCTGCGGCGACTTGTTGGTTGCCAGGTTGCAAAAAATCTTCCATTTCTACAGGTTGACCTACAGGCGTCACCCTTCGATAAATTGAAAAAATGGTTCCCACAGAAACATTGACGTCTATATTTGAACTCCCATCCAGAGGGTCCATTAATACGACATATTTGTTCTTGTGATCTTTGTTATTTCCCTGTATAGTGATATAATTATCATTTTCTTCTGAAGCGATTCCACAAACAATTTCTCGATTGATGAGGGTTTGTATAAAGGTTTCGTTCGCATAAACATCCAGCTTTTTTTGGTCTTCACCCTGAACGTTTTTACCACCGTAATCTCCGACTATATCTACAAGCCCAGCTTTGTTGACTTCATGGTTGACCACTTTGGCAGCTAGTCTTATGGAGTTGATCAGTCTGGAAAGTTCGCCAGAGGTATATTTAAAGGATTTTTGATTTTCAATAATAAACTCACCTAGAGTTTGATTGGTATTTCTCATAACGAAAACGTTGTAGTTTTGGCAAAAATAGAAAAAATCGTAAAGTGGTTGTCAAATACCGTCATTATTGTTACTACTTGATTATTTTTACTCCAAAATACTGAGTTATGGATTTTAAAATCAGATTTGCAACATCAGAGGACTTGGAAGATATGCTGGAACTCATCCAGGAACTGGCAGTTTACGAAAATGAACCCGACGCTGTACAGGTTACTCTAGAGGATTTGTACCGTTATGGATTTGGTGAGGAAGCTATTTATAAATGTTTCGTTGCAGAAGTAGATTCTAAAGTCATGGGTATGGCTTTATTCTATTCAAGATTTTCTACCTGGAAGGGAGAAACCGTTCATTTGGAAGATCTCATCGTTACAAAACCTATGCGTGGTAAATCGTTGGGTAAAGCTTTATTCGAATCTGTAATTATGTATGCCAAAACCCGAAAAATAAAGCGAGTGGAATGGGTGGTTCTCGACTGGAATACCAATGCTATTGACTTTTATGAAAAGTATGGAGCAACGGTTTTTAAGGAATGGAGAACTGTTCAATTAGGAGAAGATCAAATCAATAATTTAAATTAATAAGCGTAAAAATGCAAGTATATAAGTTTGGAGGCGCTTCTGTGAAAGATGCAAAGGGAGTAAGAAATGTGGCGAAAGTTCTGGAAACTACAAATCCAAAACAAAAAGTTGTTGTTATTTCAGCAATGGGTAAGACAACCAATAAGCTGGAGCATATTATTTCATTATATTTTGAGAAAAGCAAAGAATTGCCTGAAGCTATATCGTCTTTGAAACAGGATCACTACGATATATTGGAGGACCTCTTTGAATCGATTTCACATCCTGCTTATACTAAGACCAATTATTTTTTTGATGAGCTCTCAATCTTTTTCGATAGAAATAAATCACCTAACTATGATTTTGTTTACGATCAAGTGGTTGGATTTGGAGAATTGATAAGTACAAGTATTGTGAGTTATTACCTGAAATCTGTAGGCATTGAAAATGTCTGGCACGATTGCAGAAATCTAATTGATACCGATAGTACTTACAGAGATGCAGACGTCAACTGGGAAAATACTCAGCAAAAAATATTGAATCATATTAACGAAGATGAGTTAAGCATCACTCAGGGATTTATAGGTTCTGATTCCAATAATTTTACTACTACTTTAGGTCGTGAAGGATCCGATTATACTGCAGGAATTTTCGCTTACTGCCTCAATGCTGAGAATGTGACCATTTGGAAAGATGTCCCCGGTGTTCTAAATGGTGATCCAAATGTTTTTGATGACACCAGTCTTTTAGAGCAAATTTCTTACGAAGAGGCGATTGAACTAGCTTTCTACGGAGCTTCTGTCATTCACCCTAAAACTTTGCAACCTCTACAGCAGAAAGAAATTCCACTTTTTGTAAAGTCTTTTTACAATCCAAAAGACCAAGGTACTAAAGTCGGGAAGGGCAAATTGCTCAATCCGTTATTACCCTGTTATATCGTTAAAAAAGATTTAGTGTTCTTATCACTATCCACTTTGGATTTTTCATTCTTTGTGGAAGAAAATATAAGTGAAGTCTTTGCCTTGTTTCATAAACATCAAATTAAGGTGGACTTGATTCAGAACTCGGCGATTAGTTTTTCAGTTTGTGTGGATAACAAATTCAAAAACGTAGATAAATTGATTGAGATTCTCAAAGCCAAATTTAAAGTTGATCACCAAAAGGGAGTATCCCTTTTCACAATAAGGCATTATGATGATGTGGCGATACAACGCATCGAACAAGACAAAACCGTTTTATTAAAACAATTGCATAAAGAAACCATACAATTTGTGACGGCCTAGTGGATTCTCTTACGCAAATAGTTCTTGGAGCTGCGGTTGGAGAAGTTGTTCTTGGGCGAAAGGTTGGTAATAAAGCCATGGTTTATGGGGCTATAGCTGGCACCATACCGGACTTGGACGTTTTTGTAGGCAACTTTTACGATACAGTCACGGCGCTGGAAATACATAGAGGATTTTCTCACTCCTTGGTCTTTTCACTTTTGGCAGCACCAATTTTTGGATTTATCATTTCCAAAATCCATAGCCAGGCCACTTGGAAAGGTTGGTCCTTACTTATGTTCTGGGGCTTGTTTACGCATCCGCTTTTGGATTGCTTCACCACTTGGGGTACGCAATTATTCTGGCCTTTGGATCTCAGAATTGCCTTTAAGTCAGTTTTTGTGATAGATCCTTTGTATACACTTCCGTTTTTAGTGTGTCTTATTGCCGCCTCTCGATTGAATAGAACTTCAGTAAAGCGAATGAAGCTTAACAGATTGGGCTTAATTTTAAGTACAAGTTATTTGCTGGTCACTTTAGTCATGAAAGGCATTACGTTTTCAAAATTTGAGGACGCCCTTCAAAATCAAAACATTTCATATTCCAAAATAGAAACTAAACCAACTCCATTCAATACTTTACTTTGGTCAGCCAACGTAAAAACCGAAAACAACTTTCTTATAGGTGAATATTCTATTTTTGATACAAAATCTATTGAGTTTAGAGTTTATCCTAAACGTCATGAAAAAATTGATCATTTACGTGAGTATGAAAACTTAGAAAGGTTGATTAATGTAACTCAGGGTTGGTATACTATTTCTGAAAATGAAGGCGATTTATTTCTGAATGACCTCCGGTTTGGACTATTGAGTCTAAATCCAAGATCTAAACGATTTGCGTTTACCTATAAATTAGAAGAGGTAAATGGGAATCAGTTAAATATCACAGAAGAACCTAAAAACAGGGGAGATGCCAAAGAACTTTTCTCTGAGCTATGGACTAGATTAAAGGGTAATTAATCTTCAATAAGTTCAATTACATTAACATTTTCTTCGTTGAGGATTCTCCTTTTTAGAACATAGGGAATGTCGTTATAATTACTGTGAGCTGTGTCTTTATCCAAGGTGTCATTTTTATATACATAAATGTAAGCTTGCCTTGGATCTTCATCAAGCATAGATAAATGTGAGGTTTTTGATTCCTCTTTCACAAAAGGCAAATAGCCTGGTAGTTTTTCGTTTCTGATGCGTTGGTCCATAGTCATGTTTAAAGCTACAGATTCAACAAATTTTAAGTCGTTATCTCTGTAAAATCTGTCTTCGGGCTGCAAATCATTCCAATAGGATATAAGAGAATTGTATTGATCCAATACATTTTGATTGATCTCAATACCATCGTAATTGGTAATTATCTTTCGCTGAAGGTTGATTAGCTGAATAGGAGTAGACCTGATCTGGTATTTGATATTTTCTATACTATTTTCGGAAACAGAAGGATTTACAACTAAAGTAATACTAGGAATATCATTCTGCTTGAGATTAGATTCATTGAAAAGTTGACTTACTTTTTTTAGTGTAGAATTTAATGGGATTGTATCTGTATCAATAACCGCATAACTATCATTTAGTATCTCGATAATTGCAATAATTTCAATTTTATTGTTATCTTGAGCAATTGATTTGAAGTTGATATTCAAAAACAGAAAGGCGAGGATATAGTATTTCATAATTAACTTTTAAACAAAAATAACTAATTTCAATTTAAACCATTCTGATGTATATGCCGTAGATACATGAAATTATATCGTTTAGTTGCTTTAGTTTAAATTTTTTTCAGAAAAACAGAGTTGCTAAATTTCAATGACTTAAATTTGCTAATTAATTGAACTCTACCAGAGTGCATTTATGAGAATAAAAAAATCAATCTTATCTATACTTTTTTTCCTGTTAGGTGCGGTTGCAGCAATCGCTCAACCACCCAATCCAGGAGGTCCAGGAGGTAATGTCAGTGATATTCCCACTCCAATAGACGATCATATTTATATATTGATTTTGTTTGCAATCGCTTTCGGAATTTTTATTTTGAAATCTAAGAAAGCTCAAACTTCCAAGTAGTTGACTTTATCTCTTTTCCTGAACTCTAAAAACATCACACCAATAACAACTACATATTCTATTGTGATCAATAGATGATTTTCTTCCACTCCATGTATTTTATAGCCTGAGTAACTTAAAAATACCAGCCAACTCCAGATTAGCATATATTTATATGTTGTAAAAAGGCTTAAAAACAAGGGCAACATGAGATACCAGGGGTGTACAGTTGTTGACAGTAAATAGTAAGCAGTTGCTGCAAAAAGCATATAATTCATTAGTTTTTGGAGATCAATTCTTTTATGTATAAAGCAAAGAAAAAGTATCATGAGTAGAGTTACTATGGTTAATGAGGTTCCAATAATTTCAATTTGATTATAACCCGTCCACCAATAGCCAATCCCTCTCAATGCGTAATAGATACTTGCATTAAATTCAAAAGAAGTAAAATATAAGCTCAAGGTCTTAAAGCTTTTGGAAAGGATTTCAGGAGTCCAGAAAAAGCTATAAGTAATGATAAGGCAGATCACCAGTATGGCTATATATTTCAGATAATTTAAAATTTGTTCCCGATTAAAAACCTTCAACTTCTTATTGAAATAAGGGAAAAGAAGCGGAAGAAACATCAGTGGAAGCATTTTAGAAGCGATGGCTCCTGCAAGCCCCAGAGCCGATAAATATACTTTTGAAGTATATAGATAGTAAAAACTTAAAGCCAGAAAAAATAACATCACCACTTCAAAATGCAAATTGAATGTGGATTCTAAAATCACCAAAGGATTGAGAATAAAAAATAAAATTTGAGATTTGGGTAACTTCAAATGCGCTAATAGCTTAAGTCCAAACAAAACGATGCCAATTTCTGCAGCGATATTAAAAAGTCTTAGGACAATAATATTTAGGAGAAGATTGGACTGTCCTATAGCATAACTTAATGTGTAAACCATTTGTGCAATAGGCGGATAAGTAGAGTAATTTGATGCGTTTAGCTCTCCCATTCTATCATAAAGAAGTCTTTGAAAGTCTTCCTTCTCGATTGTATGGCTTTCCATAAGTTCTTTAGGCAGATGTAAATAAGGATTGATACCCTGGTTGTTGAGCATTCCATCCCAAATGAATCTATAGAAATCCTGAGATAATTCCGGGATTGAAAAGAGGAAAATGAACTTCAATAGAAAACTTAATAAAATCATATAGCTTAGTCTTATCCCACTTCTGTAGAGATAGAAGGAAAGACCAAAGGCTAACGTATACGAGAAAAAGAGTAACCAGAATTGAGATCTTTCCAATTCATAACCTATCCAGTAATAGACTAAGCAGAGCAAAATGAAGCTTAAAATCTTTATCCAAGTATGCATAGCTTCAGATCTCATCAAGCATTAGAGAAAATGGTTTTGAAGGATATGAATCCAAAACCAAACACAAGCATTAGGTGAAATATGACTAATCCAAAATCCTGAGTTAAATAAGCGCTATAAAGTCCGTAAATGAAATAGCCAAATAATAAAACTTCAATACCATTAAGGATGGAGAGTTTTTTATTGATGTAGGTTTTGCCCTTCCACGTGTCGGTATCCGAAGAAATATCAAATTTTGGGGTACGGATGAAAGCTGACTTTTTATTGAAATGTCCTTCCAGAATCGCTACTGTATTATGAACAGAAAGCCCCATCGCGATTGAAAAAAAGGTAATAAACAAACCTATAAATTTTAAGATTGATAATGAACTTCGGTTGTGAATCTCTTTGTAGCTCGTCCAGTAGCCGTAAATAAAAAACACAGTACTGATCCCCATAGCTGCCAAAATATAAAAAACGACATCCCAAGACCCTTGCTGGAATTTGATGTATAAGATGGGAATGCTTAGGATGGCGACAAGTAAAATCAATAAGAACATACTCGAATTGAGCAAATGAAAACAGCTATGCAGTTTGGATAAAAAACTCAAGTCTTTGCTTTGAAGCACTGATTTGAAGTTTTTTCTAAAATTTTCCGCAGCTCCTTTATTCCAGCGAAATTGCTGTGACCTTGCGGCACTCAAAACCACAGGAAGCTCTGCGGGGGTCACGACATCTTTAAGGTAGGTGAACTTCCAACCTTTGAGCTGAGCTCTGTAACTTAAATCCAGATCTTCCGTTAAAGTGTCACCCTGCCAATCTCCCGCATCTGCAATGCAAGTTTTTCTCCAAACCCCCGCTGTTCCGTTGAAGTTGATGAAATGACCACCAAAGGATCGTCCAACTTGTTCAATAAGAAAATGAAAATCCAAGGCGAACGCCTGGATTTTGGTGAGAATGCTATAGGTTCTATTAACATGACCCCAGCGCGTTTGCACGACGCCTACATTAGGCTTGTTAAAGTGAGGTATGGTTTTCTTTAACCAATCGCGTTGAGGTAAAAAGTCAGCGTCAAAAATAGCGATAAAATCGCCTTCAGCGATTTTCAGACCTTCTTTGAGTGCACCAGCTTTAAAGTTTTTACGGTTAGCTCTATGGATATATTTTGCATTGATCCCTTTTTCTACTAGCTCTTTAGTGAGTTGTTCGGTATAAGCTTTGGAAGAATCTGTAGAGTCATCAAGAACTTGAATTTCGAGTTTTGATGAAGGATAATCCAGTTTTGAAATGTTTTCAAGTAAGCGTTTTACTACATATTTTTCGTTGTAAAGGGGTAGTTGGACTGTCACTTTTGGCCATTGAGTTGGATAAGCAACAGGTTTCACCTTTTGTTTTTTCGCTTTCTTGTAGTTAACTACAAGCTGAAGTTGTAATAAGCTGTAGATAAGAATCACCAGAAGTGCAAAACTGTAAAGTCCAACGATGATGTAATCTAAAATCATTTGAAAGTGTATTTAAAAATCCAACCTAGTATTTTTACTCCTGCCATAACGGCTCCTTTCATGGTTCCGGAAACTTTGGATGTTCCAATCCTGTTTCTATAATTCATTTCAACCTCAGTGTAGCTAAAATTTTGCTTCAAAGCTTTTAGTTGCATTTCCACGGTCCAGCCATAAGTTTTATCTTCCATGTTCAAATCTAAAAGCTTTTGATAGTTAATGGCTCGAAAAGGTCCTAGATCTGTAAATTTCGAATTAAAAAATAAGCGCATCAAACTTGTAGCTAACCAATTACCAAAAATTTGAGGAAATGTCATGGAACCTTTTTCACGCTTTGACTTTACTCTGGCACCTATCACTAAGTCTATATCCTCTTCAATAATTGGTTTGAGGATTTTATCCATCTCATCGGGATAATCGCTGTAGTCTCCATCAAGAAAAACTACAATATCGGTGATATCTTCCAGATTTTCCAAATAGGAAAGTCCATTTAAGCAGGCATATCCATAGCCCATATGCGGTTCGTATAGAACAGTTGCCCCAGCTTCTTTCGCATTTTTTGACGTCAGGTCTGTTGACTTATTATCAACGACAATAACTTCAGAAATATGTGAAGGTATATCTTTTATGACCTTAGCTATAGAGCTTTCTTCATTGTAGGCTGGGATGATAACACGGACTTTATTCATAGGTCGCGAAAATACATTTTTAAAGGTTAGTCGTTTTATATTCGGCTTTATTTCATAAGCAATTAAACCTTAATTAACTTATTTTCGTAAATATCTGTAAGCTAGATTTTTATAAAATTGAGGATTAAACTAGGTTTGCATAATAAATTAAAAAAGGTAGATTTAGAAAAAATTTCGGATGCAACCAGATGAGCTTATTTTACAGTTAAAGCAAAAAAATGAAGTCGCTTTTTCCCAGATTTACGATATGTATTCTGAAAATATTTTCGGAATTATCAATACTATAGTAAAAGATGCTGAGATAGCAGAGGAAGTGCTACAGGATGTGTTTATCAAAGTCTGGGAGAAATCAGACTCGTATTCCAGTGAAAAGGGTCGCTTTTTTACATGGCTTTTGAATATTTCCAGGAATGCTGCAATAGATAAAATAAGGTCTAAAGCCTATAAGAATAAACGTAAAAATTCAGATTTTGATGATTTTTCGTTTTTTATAAAGGACGATATGGATTTAGATAGTATAAGCGATGCATATGGAATCAAAAAATTTGTAGATAAATTGAAGCCTATATGCGTGAAATTGATCGACTTGTTGTTCTTTAAAGGATATACTCAAAAGGAAGCTTCAGAAACTTTAGAAATTCCATTGGGAACTGTAAAATCTAGGAATAGAACTTGCTTGAATTCATTAAGAGATACATTACAATAATTATGACTACAAAAGAATATATAGAATCCGGATTACTTGAACTTTACGTTTACGGAACGCTTTCTGGAAAAGAACAAGCTCAAGTTGCCAGAGATGTTGCTCAAGATCCGGAATTGCAAGCCGAGGTAAAAGCTATTGAAAAAACCTTGATAGAACTTTCTAAGGCGACTTCTTCGGGTGTTAATCCTTCCATTAAGAAAGAGATTCTGAGAAGAATTACAGATAAATCTACAATTCTAAAACCTAAGGTGAAAATCATAACGTCCAATTATTCCTACTTTGGCTGGGCTGCTGCCATATTGCTTTTAGGTGGTATTTTATGGATGATGAAATTGAATCAAGACCTCGAAGAGCAAATTAATTTTGTTAATGAACAACTAGAAACCAAAGAGATTCAGGTAGCAAACTCCAATCAAAACGTTCAGAAACTCGAGGACTTGCTTATACAAATGACGCAGCCTGGAACCCGTAAATTGACGTTGCCTGGAAATGAGCTTAACGCTCCTAATTCTGCAGTTGCAGCATTTTATGATAAAAAATCAGGGGAATTAATTCTTGATATTAGTCGTTTGCCAGAAGCGCCGGAAGGCATGGTTTATCAAGCCTGGTCACTTAAATTTGAGCCATTGACTCCTAGTAGTATCGGGCTCCTGGCTGAAGCAAATGCTTCAGGTAACAAAATTTTTAAGTTGAATAACATTCCAGAATCTGAGGGCTTTGGAATCACTTTAGAGCCAGCAGGCGGAAGCGACCAACCCAATCTAAATCAATTTTTTGCCTTAGGAACAGTTTCATCTTAATTTAGCCTCCAAATTTCAAAATTGAGGGCTGCCGCAAAAACGATCCAAAGGATGTATGGGATAAGTAAATAAGCAGCGGTATTACTTACAATCTTAAACCACTTGAAGGTGATTAAAACCAGGACGATAAGTGCTATAATGATAAAAAGAGCTACAAGTGGTGACTGGTACCCAAAAAATGCAACAGACCAAGAGGCGTTCAAAACAAGCTGAAAGCCAAAATGGTATAACGCAGTTTTTACCCATAGGTGATGAAATCCTTTATTCCAAACGAGTCCGGCCGCTACACCCATCAATATATAAAGCGTCGTCCACACTGGGGCAAAAAGCCAACTTGGTGGATTAAAAAAAGGCTTTTCCAAAGTTGTAAACCAAGTGTTAACGCTGGTTTGTGTGGCAATTGAGCCTAAAAAACCAATGCCTAAACAGACTACAACTCCAATTAAGATCTTTACTACTGTATTTATTTTCATGGGTATTTTTCTAATAAGCAAAATATTATTTTTTTTTCAAGATCTACAATCTATTCCAGAACATCTCGCTTACTTATATTTGTCTCAAACATCAAAAAAAATGAATACTCAAGACTTTATTTATAAAACACCTCAACTATTGCCAGACTTAGGTTCCTATAGAGCTGAAGCACCGAGCAATATTGCACTCGTGAAATACTGGGGAAAATATGGTGAGCAACTTCCCAAAAATACATCTATAAGTTATACACTCGACAATTGTAAAACCAAAACTGAGGTTGTTTTAAAGAAACGAATTGAGGCAGATGACCAGTTTCATTTTGAGGTGTATTTGGATGGTGAATTAAAGCCGGCATTCAAATCTAAAATTGAAACTTTTCTAAAGCGCATAGAAACCTACACGCCTTTTTTGAAGTCTTTTGAATTTGAGATTCATACGAAAAATACCTTTCCACACAGTAGCGGGATAGCTTCATCTGCCAGCGGAATGGCTGCTCTTTCAAAATGTTTTATGGCGATGGAAAATTCAGTGAAACCCGAACTTACAGATGAATTTATTTCGAAAAAAACATCGTTTTTAGCAAGACTTGGATCGGGTAGCGCCTGCAGAAGCACAGGTGGTAAATTAGTCGTTTGGGGTAAGCACCAAGACATAGAAGGTAGCTCCAGCTTTTTTGGAATTGATTATCCGTATGAGGTACATGCTAATTTCAGAGCGTTTCAGGATTCAATTTTACTCATTGATGAAGGTCAAAAACAAGTCAGCAGTAGCATAGGCCATGACTTGATGCATGGACATCCTTTTGCAGAACAACGTTTTCAACAAGCAGATGATAATATTTCAAAGTTGAAATCTATTTTGTCCTCAGGTAATTTTGACGAGTTTTTTGCTTTGGTAGAATCTGAGGCGTTGTCACTTCATGCGATGATGATGACAAGCTCTCCTTATTTCATCCTGATGAAACCAAATACTTTAGAAGTCATCAATAAAATCTGGGAACTTAGAAAATCTGAAGGAGTCCAGGTCGGGTTTACGCTCGACGCTGGAGCTAACGTTCATTTGCTCTATCCTAATGCTTCATCTGCCAGGGTCAGAAAATTTATCAATGAAGATTTAATTCAATTTTGCCAGGGAGAGAAAGTAATTCATGATCAAATTCAGTTTTAACTTTGTTTGAAAGTTTTGAATTAAAGTTCAACAAAATAAATTAAATTTGTAAGTATTAATTTATAGAAGAGATATTTTTTCATAATTGTCATTATTTATCTCTTAATAATCATTAATATTTGCAGAACAGATTGATTTTATCCTAAAGAAACATCTATGAAAGGACCCTTATTTTATTCCAAGATCTTATTATTTGGAGAATATGGTATTATTAAAGATTCCAAAGGCTTGTCTATCCCTTACAACTTCTACAACGGAGCTTTAAAGGTTGACGAGAATCCAGATGAAAAGGCTCTTAAGTCCAATAAAGAATTAAAGCGTTTTTCTTCTTATCTGAAGGGATTGAATACAGAAAGAAGCACACCCGTTCGTTTTGATTTAGATTCATTGAATATGGATCTTGACAAAGGGATGTACTTCGATAGCAGTATCCCACAAGGTTACGGAGTTGGAAGTAGTGGAGCACTGGTAGCCGCTATCTATGATAAATATGCGTTTGATAAAATCACAGTTCTTGAAAACCTATCCAAGGATAAACTTCTGAAGCTTAAAACTATTTTTTCTAAAATGGAATCTTTTTTCCATGGGAAATCGTCAGGTTTGGATCCACTCAATAGCTATTTAAGCTTACCCATACTTATCAATTCCAAAGATAATATTGAACCTGCAGGAATTCCATCTCAAACTCAAAACGGGAATGGTGCTGTCTTTTTATTAGACAGTGGCATAGTGGGAGAAACGGCTCCAATGGTTCAGATTTTCATGGACAATATGAAGCAGGAGGGTTTCAGAAATATCATGAAAGATAAATTTGTAAGACACACAGACGCCTGCGTAGACAACTTTCTGGAAGGCGATTTCAAGTCGCTATTTGGAAATATAAAGCATCTTTCCAATGTTGTTTTAGACAATTTCAAACCTATGATACCTAAGCAATTTCATGAATTGTGGAAGAAAGGTATCGAAACAAACGATTACTACCTAAAACTTTGTGGCTCTGGTGGTGGCGGTTATATTTTGGGTTTCACTCAAGATTTTGAAAAAGCCAAAAAAGCCCTGAAAGATCACAAGCTAGAAGTGGTTTATACGTTCTAAAAACCCTTTGATTCATGTCTCGAGAGAACAAACGCCTTTGGCTCAAATTTTTGAGTTTGTTCTCCGTTATTCGCGGTTATAACATTCTTATCATTATTATTGCCCAGTACCTGGCTTCCATATTCATTATGGCACATCATCTTCCTATCAGGCAAGTTGTATTGGATGTCAATCTTTTTTTAATCGTAATATCAACAGCATTAGCCATCGCTTCGGGATACTTAATCAATAATTTTTACGATTCCGAAAAGGATTTGATCAATCGACCTCAAAAAACACTACTTGACAACTACGTTAGTCAGAAGACAAAACTGGGCGTTTACTTTACACTCAACTTTCTCAGTGTCATCATCGCCAGCTACGTAAGTTTCAAAGCTGTTTTGTTTTACTCTATTTATATTTTCATCTTATGGCTGTATTCCCATAAGCTCAAACGCTATCCATTTTTAGGAACACTCACTGCCGGAGTAGTAGCCATATTGCCGTTTTTCATCATTTTTGTGTACTACAGAAATTTTGAAGAAGTAATTATCGTTCATGCGGTTTTCCTATTTTTTATCATCCTCATAAGAGAACTCGTCAAAGACCTGGAAAATCTAAAGGGTGATTTCACTTTAGATTACTCGACAATTCCGGTGAAATATAATGTGACCTTCACAAAGCGACTTATTTCCATTTTGGTGATTTCCACCATCATTCCAGCGCTTATCCTCGTACTATACTTCGACTCAGGTTACATGGATTATTACTTCCTCTTGTGTGTGGTGCTGCTCATCATCTTTCTATTTCAGTTGTGGCGGTCGGAGCAGAAAATCCACTATCTGGTCTTACACAACCTTCTCAAATTTGTCATCGTCTTAGGTGTTTTCAGTATTATGCTTATCGATATCGAAGAGGTTTTAAAAAGAATCTTCTAGAGGATTTATTCTGAATTTGTATCCGTTGGACTTAAAGTTTTGTGATAACCAGCTTAATTTGTGAAGATAGTTTTAGGTTAATATTCTAGAGCGTAAAGACAAGACTTCAGGTGAATGGTTTTCATCAGTGAAAACGTAAGTATTGAAGACTTATCGACAACAGGCGCTTACTTCTAAGTTTACTACGCCAAGAAAGCTTATTGTCGAAAAATATAGAGTTCTGCAGAGGTAAATTCCGAAGAAAAATTACTTTTCCTCAGGCAGATATTCCAACCTTAGGATATCGATATCCTCGATGAGTTTCTCTATCTCTTCAGGGTTGGTGCCATCGTAGAATCCGCGGATGCGTTTTTCCTTATCCACCAGTACAAAATTTTCTGTGTGCACAAGGTCGTAAGGTCCTCCATCGCCTTCGGTTTTGGAAGCCAGATATTCTTTTCTCGCCAGATTGTAGATTTGTTTTTTGTCACCAGTCACTAGGTTCCACTTACTGTCGATAACTCCTTTTTCTTTTGCATATTTTTTTAGCTGGGGAACGTCATCAATTTCAGGCGTTACCGAGTGGGAAAGCAACCTGATGTCACCGTCATTTTTGAACTCCTTCTGGAGTGTTTGCATGCTCTTAGCCATGTCTATACAAATACTCTGGCAGGTGGTAAAAAAGAAGTCAGCGACATAGATTTTGTCTTCATAATCTTCCTGAGTGATAGTATCTCCATTTTGGTTCACCAGCTTAAAATCTTTGACTTTATGGTATTTGCGAATGTACTGGACCGTCGTATCCACAAGATCTGCAGTCACCATGCTTGGCTGAAAAACAGGAAGTTTGGGAGTAGGTTTTAACTGGTTGTATATGAAGGAAATGATGATCGCTGAAAGGATGAGCATCACCACAAAGAAAAACTTGTATTTAGCAAAAAACTTAAGCATAGTTGTGTAATGTTTTGCAAAAATAACTCGAATGCTCCTCCTGTGATGTGTCATTGGTTACAATTATTTGTTAACTATGCGGGGTAGGGGGCCAAAAATTTTTTATGCACCGATAAAAGATTACTTTTGCGATTGAAAATTTCTAATTAATGGATCCATTTTTTATCAAAGCAGTTCAACTCCTTTTGAGTTTATCTATACTTATTGTATTACACGAGTTAGGTCATTTTATCCCGGCAAAACTCTTTAAAACCCGAGTAGAGAAATTCTATTTGTTTTTTGATGTGAAGTTCTCACTCTTCAAAAAGAAAATTGGTGATACGGTTTATGGTATTGGCTGGTTACCACTTGGTGGTTATGTGAAAATATCTGGGATGATCGACGAGAGTATGGACAGAGAGCAAATGGCGAAGCCGCCTGAGCCTTGGGAATTTCGTAGTAAGCCAGCTTGGCAACGACTCATCATTATGTTGGGCGGTGTGACTGTCAACATCGTATTAGGATTCCTCATTTATATGATGGTTCTTTTCGTTTATGGTGAAAACTATTTGTCTCCAAAAGTTTTTGATAACGGTCTTGAAAGCGCCGAAATTATGAAAGATTACGGTTTTATGGATGGTGACAAAATTTTAAGCGTTAATGGAGAACCTCTGCAAAGTCAGATCGACATCAATAAGTATTTATTGCTCAGAGATGTGAGTACAGTAGAAGTTGAGCACCCAACTGGTAATTCAGAAACCTTATCGATTCCTGAGGATATGGGTCAGCAGTTGTTCCAATCCGGTAGTTTTCAGCCATTTTCTCCGATTAAAAAACCTATGATTGATAGCGTATTGGCAGATTCTCCTGCAGATAAGGCCGGGCTTAAAAAAGGAGATATGATTACCTCCGTTAATGGTGAAAAGATCAATTACTGGCATGAATTCAGAAAAAAAATACAAGATAATAAAGGTGTTCCTGTTGAGGTAACTTATACGAGTGCCCCTCAGGAAAATCCTGGACTGGATAGAGAATTGGCTACAGAAGGACTAGGTAAAGTAAACGTTACAGCAGATGAAGATGGTCTTATAGGAGTCATTACTTCAGCTATAAGCGCAGATGACATTTTAACTAAGTCTTACAGCTTCGGAGAAAGCATAGGTGCTGGATTTGATTTTGCTTACTGGACACTCCATGATTACGTCGCACAATTCAAATATGTATTTACTAAGAAAGGAGCTACACAAGTAGGAGGTTTCGGAGCCATAGGAAGTTTGTTTCCTGATGCTTGGGACTGGAAAGCCTTCTGGACCACTACAGCGTTTATCTCGATTATTCTTGCATTCATGAACATTTTACCTATTCCAGCTTTGGATGGTGGGCATGTCATGTTCCTGCTTTATGAGATGATCTCCGGGCGTAAGCCTAATGAAAAAGTGATGGAATATGCCCAAATGATTGGTTTCTTTATACTTATAGCTTTGGTCTTGTTTGCCAATGGAAACGACGTCTATCGCTGGCTGACAGGAGAGTAATTATTTCAACATTTTTTTAAAAAAACGTTTTGTGAAACTAAATATTGGTTTATATTTGCAACCGCAAAACACAACAGTTCATTACATCATATAAATTCCCCCTTAGCTCAGTTGGTTAGAGCATCTGACTGTTAATCAGAGGGTCCAAAGTTCGAGTCTTTGAGGGGGAGCAAATAAAGCCTGATACGAAAGTATCGGGCTTTTTTGTTATCGATGCCAATGTTTTATTTCTATATCATATACTCAGAAAAGTTTGATAAATACTACACAGGATCTTCAATTGACCCTTGGAAACGATTAGAGAAACACAACAGCTCTTCATTCCATACATTTACGTCAAAATACAGACCTTGGGTTTTAAAAGCTGTCTTTGAAGCAGGATCTTCACGAAACGAAGCAGAGTCTGTCGAAAAATTTATTAAAAAGCAAAAGAGTAGACAATTACTTCTAAAGCTTTTAGAGCCTGAATTCATTCCTACCGGTAAGTTAGCTCAGTTGGTTAGAGTCCCGCACGTGCGGGATTGATCAGAGGGTCCAAAGTTCGAGTCTTTGAGGGGGAGCAAATAAAGCCTGATACGAAAGTATCGGGCTTTTTTGTTTTACATAAACCTTTAGGATGAAGCACCTTGTTTATATTTTATTTTCTAAAAAATTAAATAGGTTCTACATTGGTTATACTTCAAATATTGAGCAGCGGATGGCGTTTCATGAACAAGCAGAATCACATAAATTCACCTCAAATGCTAAGGATTGGGAATTGTTTTTAAAGATAGAATGTGCATCTAAAATGCAAGCTTTAGCTGTTGAGAAGCATATCAAAAAGATGAAAAGCAAACTCTATATTCAGAATTTAAAAATCTATCCTGAGATGAGAATAAAATTACTATATAAATACAACCAAGGTTCGCCCCGATAACTATCGGAGTTGAGGAGGAGCAAACAAAGCCTGATATGTACAGCAGCTCAATCGATAAAGTAACTTTGACCCTAAGGTTCTATATACTTTAATTTAGCCTTGGGATCAATCTTGAAATTTGTCGTATGCTTAAGCTCTCGTTTTAAATTTTTGTTGGGCTGGTAATTGATTTTTACGCGTTTGATGTCACTCACTTTACAGTCGATTGGAGAAGAATGGGCTTTGGCTTCAAGGCCTATTTTCAATGACCCCAGCCAGCCTAAGTCAACTTTATTTCCATCTTTCAACTGAAAGAGGATTTCCTCATTAAGCGCATTTAAGCATCCTATTACATCAGAGGTATTTAGGGTGCATTTATTACTGATGCGCCTTGCCAGTTCATCCATACCTATCGATCTGTTGTAAACTGCCTTTAAATGGTAGTTTGCAGAAGGATCAGCTTTCACTCCATTCCCTCGTTTGGAGATGGTACAGGTTATAAAATCATTCATAAGCACTTAGTTATTAATTCACCTGAGAAACTCCTCATTTAGTGTTGAGGTAAATATAAAAAGCTCTTGAGGTTTAATGCAAATAATGTACATTAATTAAATAAATAAAGTACATTATTTTAATATTTAATGTACTTTATTTTACTAAATGGTGAAGATGACTTCTAGTGAGCTTCTAATGAAACCTTCTTAAATACACTAAACTATTTAAGCGTCAAACTGTCTGTTTTTAGTTTTGGAGAAGCTCTGCTTTAAATTATTTTTTAATTGCTGAATTCAGCCTTTGTAACTTCAGCTATAAACTTTGTCTTCTTGTTAAACTGAGATTCAATTTATTTTTAATCAATAGGCAATATTTATAAAAATTATTGACTTTCAGTGAATTATATATTTGTATTTTGTTATTTTTGCAATTAAATTGCTTATAGCGCAATTAAAAAGTTTACCTAAATAATAGTCTATGAAAAAACATTTACTCCAGATTATACAAATACACATGAAGGCCTTCACATTAATTTCACTTATCTTTTTGATGGGCTTTAATGGTTATGCCCAGCAAGCAGGTGATTATAGGTCGGTAGGTGGTACTTCACAAAATCCAAAGCCCTGGCTAGATGCAGGTACCTGGGAAAAATACGATGGAACCACTTGGAACACTGCAACAGATTATCCTTTGTCAGCTACATTTTCTGGTACTGTTTTTATACAGCCTAATACGTTTGTTGTATATAATGTAACAAGCCAAACCAATGGTTTTAATTTGGCTGGAGCCATAATAATCCACGGTAACTTCTTAGTCAATATCCCAGAAAATTCAAATACAACTTTTGCTGGTGATATTGATGTATTTGAGTTAAATGCTGGAGGCGTTTTTAGAACAACTTTTTCAAACAACCCACAACTTGAAGTCCGTATAAATGAACTTTTCAGAATAAACGGAGGGGAGTTGAGGTATCAGGATGGCAAAAATAATTCTGCACTTTATATTGAGTGCAAAGGTGATGTGGAAGTCAATGGAGGGCTAGTGATAAATGACACTAATAGCGGATTGAACGATTCTGGATTGTATATGAGTGGAAATGGAACTCAGGCAAACCCTCAACATCTTAAGATAACTTCAAATGTATCAACTCTTGCCAGAAAGCTCTTTTTTGCAACCAGTAGCACTTACATCGTAGAAGAATATGCTGGAAGTATAGAGCAAAATACAGTCTCAGGTGAAATAGCTGATCCCAGGTCTGGCTATGTTGGTTTGCAGAACAAAGGAAATGTGTTAACTATAAATAATTCAAGTACGAATTGAGTAAATTTAAGTACAAATAAGACCGTAACTGACAGGCTTAGATTGCTGGGTGGTACTTTAAATAAAGGAACAAATGCACTGAATATTGCTACAGGAGCAACTATAGAACGTACAGGCGGAACTTTAAATGCAGCTCCTACTTCCTTTGGTACTAGCGTCAACTTGCTTTACAGTGACCATACCAGTGCAGTGACTATGGCAAATGAAGTGCCGACTGTAGATATTATAGAGAATTTTACCATCTCAAATCCTATTGGTATTGTTGCAGACCGTGATTTTACAATTAATGGAATACTCAATTTAGAAGTAGCCAATCCAAATGCGACTAATGGTTTGCTGGAATTGGTGAGAGATTATACGGGCTATGCTCAAACTCCATACGGCAGTGCTAATTTCGAAAACAGCACACAGCCGTTCAATGATTTGGATTCCTATATTTTGACCATGGGTGCTTCAGCTTCTACAGTAGGTATTGGGGATGTGACTGGCAAAATAAGGCGTACAAGTCTTGTAGAAAACACAACTTACGATTTCGGACATAATAACACCAGGCTCTCCTTCAGTTCTGTAGGGGGCAGTGCTATTCCAACGGCTGTAACCATGCTTGTGTCCAGAGGTGATTATGGTGAGCATGTTGATAATAGTGGAACTGTAGAGATCAATGGGACTACAGCCAGTCGTAATACAGTAAAGCGGCTATATCAAATACGACGAGAAGGTGGTTCACCTCAGTCTAGATTTACTGTGCGCTTTGCCTACCAGGATGGGGAGTTAAATGAAAATCCAGAAGCAGATCTCATCACCTGGGATCACCATTTGCCGTATAATGGGGTTACCCCTCACGAGCATGGCAGAACGAGTTTCAACAGTACTGAAAATTATGTAGAATTGAGTAATCATTCTGTCTTCTATCTGGCTGAAAAAGATGATACTACTTTCACTAAGTACTGGATGCTTTCAGAAAAAGAAAGCGAAGGAGATTATGTATGGATAGGAGCAGTTGATAATACACCTTCTGGCACCAACTGGAATGTTTTGTCCAATTGGAACGGAAGTCGTGTGCCGGATGAAACAGCAGATGTAACTATACCTGAGCCTTCAGTTGCAGCCTATAATCCAACTATAAATTCCACTAGTGGATATTCTCAGCCATCATCCACAGAAGTTACCACTGGTGAAGTAAGAATGCGGACAATAGAAATTGCCAGTACAGGTGTGCTTAACATAACAGGAGCTCCAAATATTTATCTTTATGGTGGACCTAACGAAGGTGGTGGTGGAATCAATTTTAGTACGATTTCCGCAAACGGCACGATAAATCCAGGTGAAAGTACAGTGCATTTGCTGGATGATGCAACTGCATCCACAGCGACGATTTCTGGTACGGCTGCTTTTTATAATTTAGTCGTTTCAGATAACGCCAACCTTGATGTTTTATCTAATGCTGAAATAGAAATTCTTAATAGTTTCTCACTTAATACAGGAGCAAGTGTAGATGCGATTACCCAGCCAAATACGATTCGGTATGCTGGAACTGACCAGACTATAACGGAAATTGGTGGTTATCATACTTTAGATTTATCCTCAACTGGAACTACGGTCTTGCCAGCTACTCTAGACATCTACGGTGATTTACTGGTCAATCAATCTACAGGACTGGATTTGGAACCAGTTGTCCTCAATTTTTTAGGCAGTACTCAGAATATTGAGTCAGGGTTGCTATCAAGTCTGTCTTTAGGAACTGTAACCGTTGACAATACAGATGCGGTAACATCAACTATTGCAAGTCTGGAGGTGAGTGATTTGAATCTGACTAATGGTGGTTTTAAAGTGGCTTCCGGAGCAGATTTAATCTTAAGCAGCTTATTAAATAGAACCAACGGACGTCTGGGAGGAAGCGGCACAATTGAGCTGGCTGGAGGTCCTACTACAACTACAATAGGATCTGGACTTTTTCTGAATGATGTTCACCAGGGTAACTTAACACTCAATGTAGCAAATGCAGACTTTACTATTGTTGACGGATTTGAAGTAAAAGGAGACCTCAATCTAACTGAAGGTGATGTGCCACTTGGCACACAAACTTTAAAGGTTGGTGGTCACCTTACCAAAACAAACGGTATCATCGATGCAAGTGCTGCAGTTATAGAATTTACCGGAGCAGGAAGTCAGTCTGTAGCTTCCGGTGCTTTTATTGATAATACAGTTAGTCACGTTAAGAATTCAGGAACAGGTGGACCAAACCTAAATAGTGAACTCAATATTACAGACTTGGTAGAAGTGAGTTCTGGTACTATTCAATCTAATGGAAATTTAAAGCTGCTTTGTGATTTTGGAACACCTCCAAAAACTGCTCAGGTTGCTGAGGTTGTTAACGGAAGCATTAGTGGAGATGTCGTAGTAGAGCAGTGCTATCCGGCAAGAAGAGCTTTTAGATTGATTTCCTCTTCAGTTAATACTTCATCATCCATTCGGGCAAACTGGCAGGAAGGTGCTAGCAACTATTTAGCCGACCCGAGTCCTGGATACGGGACTCATATAACTGGTAGCAAGGTAAGTGAAACCGATAATTCCCATAATAATGGTTTTGACTACACGCCCTCAGGCAACCCTTCGATGTTTCAATTTGACAATATAAACAGGCAATGGAATTCTGTAGCCGAAACAGAACCTCAAACGTTAGTGGCAGGAGTTCCTTACCGTTTGATGATAAGAGGTGGTAGAGACATAGATGTAATTAGTAATGAATCAACTCCTACTGATACTCGTTTAAGAACAACTGGTGAGTTATTGATAGGAAGTAATTTAGAATCAAATTTATCTGGAGATATAGATAAACTAAGTATTATAGGTAATCCTTATCAGGCTCAAGTTGATATGTATTCTGTATTAACAAATTCTACAAACCTTTCAACTACAGAATATTATATCTGGGATCCCACTTTAGGCGGTTCAACGGGTAGAGGGGCTTATGTGACCATAGATCCAGCAACTGGAGATAATGCTCTTAGCCCCAATACAGTTAATCCAGGTGATAAATTTTCAGATGCAAATCAATACATACAGCCTATGCAGGCAGCTTTTGTCAGAACTGTAGCTGAAGGAGGGGCATCAATTAATTTTCAGGAAACTGATAAAAATGTAAATCCAGCTCAGACAACCACCAAATCATTCTCTGAAAAAGAATATATCAATGTGATGTTGTTTGATGCCGATTCTTTTGCTGAAGGGAATACACCGTCAGATGGGCTTCGTATCAATTTTAATGATTCTTATAGTGTAACTGCTAAAGATGACTCTCCAAAACTTGGCAACCTTGACGAAAATTTAGTGAGAGTAGAAGGGAATCAGTATTCAGCTATTGAAAGACGACCTTTTCCTGTGGGTGAGGAGAAGTTGCAATTATTCATCAATCAATATACAAAGGAATCTTATGTGTTGAAGTTTGATTTGACGAGCAACTTAAACACTAAATTGTTTATAGAAGACAAGTACTTGAATGAGATGATTGAGATCACAAAGGCTAACGATACCTATAACTTTATGATTGATCAATCCGTTCCAGAATCTTTAGCTTCAAATCGGTTTAGTTTAGTGCTTGATCCTATTAACTTATCTACTGTAGATGAAGAATTAATACGCTTAAATGTTTATCCTAACCCAACTAAAGGCAGCTTTCAGATAAGCGGTCAGGACCTGGCCCAGGGAGCAGGTGTAGAAATTTATAATATACTTGGTCAGCAAGTTTATAAAAGGGATTTTAAAGGTCAGTCTACAATAGAGATTAATGACTTTAATTCTAATACAGGAATTTATCTAATCAAAATAGAAACAAATAAAGGGAAAACAACTCTCAAATTGGTTAAAGAATAAATATATGAAATTCAATTTTTCACGCTTTATAGCTTTAGTGTCAGTCATAATACTTTTATTAACACCCAAACTTAATTATGCCCAATTCGGGGATATAGGCTTTGAAGACACCGGAGGTACTGATGTTGATGATAGTGGAGCAGCAGCACCAATAAACGGCCTCATAGCAGTAGGACTTGTCGTCGGAGGTTATTTAGGAATTAGAACTCTAAGAAAGTAATGAAAATCAAAATTCATTTACAATTTTTCAAATCTTTCAACTATAAAAACCTGTTAATCCGAGTGTTAAACACTAAATAATATTTAAACATCTTCTATTATATATTTATATTATAGGAAATAAAAAATATTATTTTAATATGAAGTATACAGATAAGATATCAAATTTACTTAATGATTTATTAGAGAAGAACTATGATGCGGAAGCTGGATATGTTGCTGCCAAAGACAATGTAGAAAGTAGTCATCTTAAAGAATTCTTTAAAGATAGAGCGACAGATAGATACGATTTTGGTCATGAAATAAAAGAAGAGATAAGATCTTTCGGCTCAAAACCTGATAAGGGTACAAGTGTAAAAGGCGACGCTCACCGGGTATGGATGAATTTAAAATCCACGTTTGCGAGTAACAGCGATCAAGCGATTTTAGAAGAAGCTATTAGAGGTGAGAAAAAAGCTTTGGAAGATTACAATGAAATCCTAAAAGAAGCAGATCTCCCAATCTCTACAAAGACAGTGCTAGAAAATCACAGAAAAAAAGTTCAATCGGCACTCGATCAAGTGAAAACTATGAAATAATTTTTAATAGCGTTTTATTTTATAAATTTTAAAAGACTACTTTTTAGTAGTCTTTTTTTATGTGTAAATGGTATAAAATAGACAAAGCTCACAAACTTGTTGAGCGTAATAATTTTAGACTGAATTATTTCCCTATTTTTATTGAAAACAAAATCATATGAAATCAATATTCACATTTAGTCTTCTATTTTTCAGTTTTTTGCTCTCAGCTCAGCAAACTTATATCTATTGCGGGAACATAGTTGATGTGGAAAAAGGAAAAGTGTTGTCAGAAAAAACAATAATTGTTGAAAATGACCTCATAAAAGAGATCAAAAACGGCTTTACTAATGTTCCAGAGGGTTCAAAATTAATCGATTTAAGCTCTTCAACGGTACTTCCTGGATTGTTTGATATGCACGTGCATCTTGAGTCTGAAACATCAAAAGACAATTACATAAAACCGTTCAAGTTGAACGAAGCAGATGTTGCCTATGAAGCCCAGGTTCACGCTAAAACTACTTTGATGGCCGGTTTTACTTCGGTAAGAGATCTTGGTGGAACTGGAGTGAATACAAGTTTAAGGGACGCAATAAATAAAGGATTTGTGGTAGGGCCAACCATCTATTCTGCTGGTAAGTCCATAGCGACTACCGGAGGTCATGCCGACCCTACCAATGGCTATAAAGCAACTTTAATGGGAAGCCCTGGTCCATCAAAAGGAGTTGTCAACGGAACTTCAGAGGCTAGGAAAGCTGTAAGACAGAGATATAAAAACGGTTCTGACGTCATTAAAATAACTGCAACTGGAGGTGTGTTAAGTGTCGCTAAGAGCGGATCTAACCCACAGTTTTTTGAAGATGAGATCAAAGCCATTGTAGAAACAGCAAATGACTATGGGATGCTGACTGCCGCCCATGCTCATGGAGATGAAGGGATGCAACGTGCTATTAAAGCCGGTATTAAAACTATAGAACACGGTACCTTGATGTCTGAGGAAACTATGGAATTAATGAAGCAATATGACGCCTATCTCGTCCCAACAATTACAGCAGGTAAGAGCGTTGCCGAAATGGCTAAAATTGAAGGTTACTATCCAGATCTTGTCGTGCCCAAAGCTATAGCGATTGGACCAAAACTTCAGGGTACCTTCGAGAAAGCCTACAAAAAGGGAGTTAAAATTGCTTTTGGAACGGATGCAGGAGTGTTTAAACACGGATTGAATGCTAAAGAATTCGGGTATATGGTTGAGGTAGGTATGCCAGCTATGGAAGCTATACAGTCTGCTACACTTGTATCCGCAAAGTTACTAAAGGTAGATAAGCACTATGGATCTATTGATAAAGGTAAAAAGGCCGACATCATTGCAGTTGATAAAAATCCATTGGACGATATTTCAACATTGGAAAATGTAATTTTTGTCATGAAACACGGGGATGTTGTAAAGCAATAATTGTGATCTTATTCTGAACAATTCTTCAGTATAAAGGTCGATAACAAAAAAGTCTGTGTACTTCTACACAGACTTTTTTAATTAAAGATTTTTATAAATCATCACTCCTTATTTTGTTTTCGATCTTTCAAAATTTTAGCATACATCACGACAATATAGATGATAACCGCTAGTATAGCCAGATAAATCCAGTTTTCCTGAAAGAACTCAGAGAATTCTGAAGGTTTATAAGATTCACTATTGCTACCTGAAGGCTTAGGTAATTCACTTTGATACATAAATATGATTTTTAACTATTACTCTTTTCAGAATCATTAAATATAACAAAATGGAAATGTATCTAAGCCTAAGCTAGCTATCAAAGATTACCTTAATCTTTTTCCTTGTTTTTTGAAGACTTAGAATATTTTATGATCAATACAATTGCAATTATTAATAAAGCAATATAGAACCAGTTTTCCTGTAGAAACTCAGTAAATTCAAATGGACTGTAAGATTCGCTATTGCTACTTTCCGGTTTAGTTACTGTTGTCTGCATGGGTTTAATTTTAATCTAAAATTCAAAGTCCCTTGATGAAATTTCCAAGAGAATCTCCAAAATTAAGTTGTGTATCGACTTGATTTCTATCTAGCTTTTTATGAACTGACAATCCCCATAAAATGAATTCCATCCAAAAGAATTTTTCGTCAGGCTCATAATTTGAGACGTACTTATCGAGCATTTTCGCTAAAGGTTTAATTTTCGAAAGTGCTGATTCATACTCAGCATTAGAGTCATCTTCAAAAAATTGAATGTCGTCGTTGTCCAGAAACCATTTTAGAATCTCGTCATACGACTGAACTTCATCTTGCTTCTCTAGCTTCTTTATTTCAGGGAAAAAATTAGGATATAATTCCAGAATAGCTGCTTCAATGAGTTGTTGTGCTACAAATTCAGCTCCTTCTTCTTCGCCTTCATAAACCAATTCTACTTTACCAGTTATAGCTGGAACTATACCATTGAAATCGCTTAATCTTAAGCATGTTTTTTCATCACCATTGACGAGCGCTCTGCGTTCTGCTGTACTCATTAAATTTTCAAAGGCTGTAATGCTAAGTCTTGCACTTACTCCACTTTTGGCATCTACATAATGACTTTTTCTAGCCTCAATTGAAATTTGCTCCAATAAAGTCCTGGCTAAATCTGGGACAATTATGTTATCTTCTTTAAATTGAGAAAGTTTAGCTTCTTGCTTAGTGATTTGCTTTGCAATCTCAATATCTTTAGGATAATGGGTTAAGATTTGTGAGCCAATCCTGTCTTTCAAAGGAGTTACAATGCTGCCACGATTGGTGTAATCTTCAGGGTTTGCTGTAAATACAAACTGAAGATCTAACGCCAGTCTTAAGTTAAATCCTCTAATCTGAACATCACCTTCCTGTAGAATATTAAACAGAGCAACTTGAATTCTGGCTTGTAAATCTGGTAACTCGTTGATAACAAAAATGCATCGGTTAGCCCTGGGAATCATTCCATAATGTATCACTCTTTGGTCGGCATAGCTAAGCTTTAAGTTTGCAGCCTTTATTGGATCAATATCACCGATCAAATCAGCTACAGTAACATCTGGAGTGGCTAATTTTTCAGCAAAACGCTCGCTTCTGTGTAGCCAGTTGATAGGAGTATCATTTCCTTTCTCTTCTATAAGTTCTTTAGCATATATAGAAATGGGGTGAAAGGGATCATCATTAATTTCAGATCCTTTTACAATTGGTATATATTCATCGAGTAGATTAAGGAGTTGTCTAGCGATTCTTGTTTTAGCCTGACCTCTCAGACCTAAAAGATTTATATTATGTTTTGATAAAATCGCTTGCTCCAGTTGTGGTATGACTGTATGTTCATAACCATAAATACCTTCAAACGAATTTTTATCATTCTTTAAATTGAAAATCAGGTTGTTTCTTAACTCATCTTTTATAGATCTAGATGTGTAGTTGTTATCTTTTAATTCCCCAAGTGTCTTGAGAGCAGTTAATTGCATGTTATAATTTTTTTCGTTTGTTGTTTTCGTAATCTTCAAATATCATTTCGCCAAGACCTTTTAGTCCGGAGAAGTAAGCTCTTCCTTGGTTAGATTTTGTGAACTCCCTTACAAATTTTTGTAGGTAAGGGTCAGACGCAATCATGAACGTGGTAATGGGAATGTTTAATTTCCTGGCTTGAGCAGCCATGTTGTAACACTTCTTGGTAATAGTTTCATCGAGACCCGCGCTGTTTTTGTAATAACTTCCATCAGAGAGTTTTAAACAACTTGGTTTTCCATCAGTAATCATGAAGATCTGCTTGTTGGCATTTCTTTTTCTACCTAAAATCTTCATGGCTAGCTGTAAACCAGCAACTGTGTTGGTATGATATGGACCAACCTGCAAATAAGGCAGATCACCAATTTTCACAGGCCAGGAATCGTTGCCAAATACGATGATGTCTAAAGTGTCTTTGGCATATTTTGTCGTGATCATTTCTGCAAGTGCCATAGCTACTTTTTTTGCAGGAGTAATTCTGTCTTCTCCATATAAAATCATACTATGACTGATGTCGATCATAAGAACAGTGCTCATCTGTGTTTGGTGATGAGTATCATTAACGACCAAATCGTTTTCTGACATCATGAACTCATCAATTCCATGGTTGATTTGTGCATTTTTAAAACTTTCGGTCATGGAAACTTGATCAAATCCATCACCAAACTGGAAATCTCTTAAATCCCCTGTTTTATCTTCACCAAGTCCAGTGTGCTTAGTTTTGTGTTTGCCTGATCCACTTCTTTTGAGTTTACCAAAAATCTGCTCCAAGGCATGTTTTCTAATCGCCTGTTCTGTTTTATTGGTAATCTTCACGCCAGAATTCCCATCTGGTTTGATTTCTTCACGGATATATCCTTTACTTTTTAGATCCTCAATAAAATCGTCGATCGTGTAATCTTCATTAGTGATTTCGTATGCTTTATCAAGTTCTCTTAACCAATCTATCGCTTCATCAAAATCTCCTGAAGTATGTGTTATTAATTCCATGAAAATATCCAGAAGCTTATCGAATAAACTTGTGGTCTCTTCATAAGTTTTAAAGACTATTCCTTTTCTATAATTTGCCATACTTTAAAAGTAGTAGAAATAAGAGGAGGTAAGGAATAAGTTTGTGTTAAACTGTTTTTAAAAGTAATAGCCTTAATTCTCTAAGTAGCAGCTAGATATTTCCTTCTGAATTTGACAACAAGTGCGATACTTCTGATGAGCATCCAGACAAAGAAGGCAATCCAGATTGCGTAAAGTTTTAAGCCTACGTAATCCAGTATGAGTAGAGTGGGCCAGAAGCCAAGAAAAGTAGCAATGAGCAATACATTTCTTAAGTATTTTGCTTCTCCAAGACCTTTGAAAATTCCATCAAACATAAATGCAATGGAGTTTATAGGTTGCATCAACAATACAAGCCAGAAAACGGAAGAAAATAGGAGCAAGACTTGTTCATCTTTATTAAAGATAAGACCTATTTCATCATAAAATAATGCACAGATCCCCATTAATATTAGTGCTATGATTACTGCATATTTACTGATGTCTTTGCTCAAGTTCCAAAGCTTTTTATAGGCTTTTGCTCCAAGAAGTTTGCCCCCAATAGCATTGCCCGCATTGGCATAACCATCAATAAAGAATGAAAAAAACAACCAAATATTCATCAGAATACTTTGTGCAGCTATATAATTTTTACCATAATCTGTAGCATAAGAGTTTGCCAGGTAAATGGCGAAATTGAGTGCGAGCGTTCTCAAAAATAAATTGGAGGCCATTGAGATAAGAGGCTTCAAATTTGGGTTAAGATTCAAGCTAAGTTTTAGATGAAAGGGAGTCTTTTTAATAAAAAAATACAGAGCCATAGCTAGCATTACCCCTTGTGCAATTACACTTGCAATCGCCGCACCTTCAAGATGCATGGCAGGTATAAATCCTTCAACTCCATAAACCAATAGAAAATCCAGACCTATATTCACAGCACCACCAACGAGGCTACATTTCATAGCCCATAATGTATTTTGCAGACCTCGGAAAACTCCGAAGATGGCAAAAGTGACAAGTGTAAAGGGGTAGCCTAAAGCTCTTATCCTGTAGTAACTTTTGGTATAGTCAAGAATCAAGCCTTCAGCATTATAGGCGCTGAAGATCAATTCAGCAAAAAATGCGGTGATGAAATAAATAAGTAAACTCAGTAGAAAGTTCAGTAATATGGTTTGTGGAACTAGGGTTTTAACAGCGTGAAGTCTGTTGGAACCTAAGTGTTGTGAAACTAAAGCAGAAATAGCAGTCTTGGTTTGAGCCAGTATCCAAATAATGGCCGATAAAAAGGAACCAACGATGCCTGCGGCAGCTAGAGCTTCAACGGCATTGTTCTCAACATTACCAATTATAGCAATATCGCTTAATGATATGAGGGGTTCCGCTATTCCAGCAATGATTGCAGGAATTGCAATAGTATTTATCTCTTTAAAAGATACTTTAGGTGCTTTTATATGAGATTTAGAGGGCATCCATGATACTTTCCAATTTCATTCCTCGTGAGCCTTTGACTAATATTGTTGAAGAAATTTTAGAGTTGTCTTCTTCAATGAACTTTTGAAGGTCATTTGTCTTTTCAAAACCAATCACATTCTCAAATTCTGAAGATACCTTATAGAACTGTTCTCCACAGACTAGAATATTTTCAAATCCCAGATGCTGGCAAGTGTCTAAAATATGAAGATGTTCTTTAATAGAATCTTCGCCAATTTCAAACATATCGCCCAATATCACAGTCTTGTGTTCTCCTTCTATTTGTTTGAAGCTTTCTAAAGCAGCTTTCATGCTCGTGGGATTTGCATTGTAAGCATCGAGTAAGATTTCTTTTCCATTTTTTTTGATGATCTGAGACCTCATTTCCTCGGGTTTGAAATCTTCTATGGCGTCTTTTATTTTGTCTTTATCAACACTAAAATATCGACCGATGCCAATTGCTGCAGAAATATTTTTGAAGTTGTAGCTGCCAATCAGTTTACTTTGTATACATAAGTTTGAGTATTCAACCTTTACATTCGGCTGAGCATCAATTAAGACTACCTGACAGTCTGAAAGCGGTTTTTCACCTATGCTATAATTTTTATGTTGTATTGCTTTTTCTACCTGAATTTCATCATCTCTATTAAAGAAAATGAGTCCATCGTTTTCAATCAGGTAATCATATAATTCAGATTTTCCCTTTATGACACCTTCTATGCCTCCAAATCCTTCCAAATGGGCTTTGCCAAAATTGGTTATGTAACCGTAATTAGGTTCTGCGATATTGCATAAGGATTCAATTTCTTTTTGGTGGTTTGCACCCATTTCAACGATTCCAAAATCCAATTCGGCCGTAAAGGATAACAAGGTGAGAGGAACTCCAATATGATTGTTAAGATTGCCTTCAGTGGCTTTTACTTTAAATTCTTTTGAAAGTACCTCTAGGACTAGCTTCTTGGTAGTGGTTTTCCCGTTACTTCCAGTAATCGCCAGTATGGGTATATCGATTTGTTTTCTATGAAAATTAGCCAGTTCTTGTAGAGTGAGCAAAACATCTTTAACGATGACTTTGGAACTCCCTTTTTGATTTTCATCATCAACAACTGCAAGTAATGCTCCTTTTTCTAATGCTTGATCGGCGTATTCATTTCCATCGAAGTTATCACCTCTTAAAGCAAAATAAATTGAATTTTTCTGAAGTTTTCTAGTGTCAGTACAAATCCCGCTGCTTTCTAGAAATTTTGAATACAGATCTGATATATTTTTCATAAGTGGATATAAAAAAAGCTCTAATACAAAATTAGAGCTTTTTTAAAAGAGTTAGTTGGTTATAATTTAATTTCTTGTTCTTCTGCCTTTATTGGATTTTGATCCAACTTTTGACATTGCATTTCTAAAACCAATATCATCTGTTGCCATATCTTGTGGGAAATATCTCCTTTGAGCTGGATCCATCCAATATGCTCTATCTCTCCAGGATCCACCTTTATAGACTCTCACATTGTCATCGATAAGCGTTGTTCTGTCAGATGAACCATCATAACGTCTGTTTATTTCACCATCTTTTAGTGTTACCTTATTGTCTGGAGAATTATACATCTTTTTGACTTCGTTATCTCCTGAACGTTTTTCGTAATATCTTGATGAAGACTTATCTCCATCTCTGAAGTTAACGTTATCACTTTTTGAGAATTGAGTTCTCAAATATGTTTCTTGATCACCAATACTGACTTGTGCAATTTCACCTGGCGTATTTCTTGCCACAATTCTTCCGTTGCTTAAGGTGTCATAAATAACTTCATCTGCAGTAAGTACTTTTACTTTACCATCTTCAGTAATTGCATTTTTAGTATAAACGTTACCTCTAAAGTAATTGAAGTCATTGTATTCATTGTCAACTCTAGGTCTGTAAACATCTGCTACCCATTCTGAAACGTTTCCTGCCATATCATATAAACCATAATCATTAGGTTCATATGATTTTACTTCAGCAGTAATATCTGCACCATCATCACTCCAGCCAGCTATACCACCATAATCACCCTGACCCTGCTTGAAATTAGCACGTTGATCGCCAATGGTTTTTCTGTCTCCAGATCTTGTATATTGTCCATCCCATGGGTATTTTTTTCTACCTCTGTAAGAATTATAATCTCTTAAAGAACTTTGTCCTAAAGCAGCATATTCCCATTCTGCTTCAGTTGGAAGTCTGTAAGCAGGAAGCAGCTCTCCATCTTTTCTTTGAACATAAACATTTGTACTGTCTGGATTATTTCTTAATTTCCTATCGGTTTCTCTTCCTCCTCTAGTAATTGAATCACTTCCTCCATAGACTTGATTTGGAGCATTAAGGTAAGTTTCTGTATTAAACACACTTTCAGCAGTTGAGTTTTTATAAGCATCTCTGGATGTATAACCTTTGTCTGCAAGCCTTTTCTCATTGACACGGTCTGTTCTCCATTGGCTAAATTCAGTAGCTTGAATCCAGTTTACCCCAACAACAGGATAATTATGAAAAGCAGGATGTCTTAAATAATTATTTACCATGTTTTCGTTAAATCCTAACGGATTTCTCCAGACCAAAGTATCTGGCAATGCGCCAGTATAAATATTTTTATAACGTTCTTCAGTTGGTGGAAATACTTGTTTTAACCAGTCCAAATACTCTAAGTACATTACATTGGTGACTTCTGTTTCGTCTATGTAGAAAGATTGAACGTGTTGTTGAGTTGGTGTATTATTCCAATCGTGCATCACATCATCTTGAACTCTACCCATTGTAAATGTGCCACCTTCTACAAAAAGCAATCCTGGACCAGCTTCCTGACCTTCGTAGTCAGTTTTGTAGCTTACCCCTCCATCTCTACCGCTTAAATCCCAACCGGTAGCTCTTGAATTACTTTTGTAATCCCTCGAGTTATTACAGCTTGTCATAGCAATAGCTAAGGATGCAAGCATACATGATTTAACGAAGTTTTTCATAATCATAATTTCGATTTTAATCCAAAATTTGTGTGCAATATAATGATTAACGCTGTATTAACAAGAATATTTTCAATTCCGAAAATTTATTTTTCTGACATGATTCAATTCTATTTTTAATATACTATCATTGTTTAGTCAACGTTATAGTTTGTATTCAATTGTATTTAAATGAGAATTCTACTCTTTCTGATATTTGTATTTACTTACGTAATAAGTCCAGCACAGGTTGGTAAAGTTAATATAAATTGGGGTAATGACAATAATATTGCTAAAAAAAACACAAGTGAAATCGATTTCAATCAATTAGATATATCTCATTTCAACTATTACCCAAATGAAGCTTTTTTAGTATATACTCACTTTATTGATGTTAGCTCCAACTCCTTGACCCTCAAAAATATAATCACAGAAGCTGTTTCTGAAGATATTCAAGATGATATTCAGAATATCCCAAATAAGGTAGAGTATTCTTTTTCCAGGGTTGCAGGAGATAAAGGTCAAAAAACTCTTATTCAACTCAACCCCTTTTTCTTTAAAAACAATAGCTTACAGAAAATTATTTCTTTTGATGTAGTCTCCGATCGAAATTCAGAAACTTCTTTTGAACAGAACTCTGATTTGAATAAAAATACAATTGCAATAACCAATTCAATTTTCGCTTCTGGTGAAATCAAAAAATTCTATGTTGAAGAAACCGGAGTTCATCGCCTGAATTTTTCATTTTTGAAAACTCTTGGTATAAATGCGTCATCCATTCCTACTGGTAACTTGAAAATATTTGGTCATGGTGGTGGTATGCTTCCTCTTGTAAATCAAGACAATCAATATTATGATCCGCCAGAGATATCTATTCAGGTTTTTGATGGGGGTGATGGCACTTTCGACCCTGGAGATTATGCATTGTTTTATGCGACGAGTACAGAGGCCTGGAGTGAAGAAAATGAAACCAACCTAAATCTCTATGCAGATAGGTCTTATTATTATTTGTCCGTCGAATCTGGAGGAGGCAAAAGAATAATGGCGTTAAATCAGCCTGCGGGTAACCCCTCAACTACAATAACTGAGTTTGATGATTATCAATTTTATGAGATCGATGAAACCAGCTTGTCTTTAGTGGGCAGACGTTGGTTTGGTGATAGGTTCGATATTGAGACCGAAAGAACCTATGAATTCAATTTTCCAAATTTAGTTCAAAATCAACCGGTTCAATTAGATGTCAGAGTTGGAGCAATTTCTCCCGTTAGGAGTTCTTTTGATATATCTGTAAATGATAACTTAGTCAACAATATTTTAATTCTTGAAACTTCTGCAAATTTACCTTCAAGAGGTAATAGTCGTCAATTCCAGGTTCCTTCAAATTCAGATGAGGTTGCAATTACATTGACATATAACAAAAATGGAAACCCAGGAGCGACTGGTTTTCTTGACTTTGTTTCTGTTGAAGCTAGGCGAGAATTGATTGCAAATGAGGAGCAATTTCAATTTAAAAATAACGAGGTAGCGACTTTACCTGGAATTGGTGAATATGTTATTCAAAATGCATTGGAAGTCACTCAAATTTGGGAAATCACAGATCCTATCAATCCAACTTTTGTATCAAACCAAGATCAAGCTTCTGTTTTTTCTTTCAAAAGCCCACTAGGTTCTGAAAGAAAATTTCAGGTAGTCACTTCTTCATTACTACAACCTCAAGTTGAGCCTGGCAATACTTCAGTGGCCAATAAAAATATCAAGGGAACTATATTAAGAAACACTCAAGGTCAATTTCAGGATTTAGATTATTTAATTATTACCCAATCTAGTTTTCTTTCGGCAGCAAATCGTCTGGCTCAATACAGGAGAGATAATGATGGACTCGTTGTAAAAACCCTCGCTGTTGAAGACATATACGAGGAGTTTAATTCTGGAAAACAAGATATCGGTGCTATAAGAAATCTGGTTAAATATATTTATGACAATGCTTCGTCTACAGATAAACGGATAAAGTTTTTGGGATTGATTGGTGATGCTTCTGTAGATTATAAAAACAGATTGCAAGGGAACACCAATATTGTTCCAACATTCCAAAGTTTAGGAAGTTTTTCTACAACAGTGTCCTCTTTTATGTCAGATGATTTTTACACTATGATGGAACCGGATGAAGGTAATATGGGGCCAGCTAATTCAATGGACTTAGCTGTTGGTAGAATTTTGGCAGACACTCCACAGCGGGCTAATGCTATGGTAGACAAAATCATATCCTCAGAGCAAAAAGAATCGTACGCACAATGGAGGAATAATTTTGTACTGATCTCCGATGATGCTAACACTGTTAGTGATTTTAGAAATCAGGAAAGACTTGATGAATTGGGGGATGAAATTTCAGAAAAAAAACCAACGGTCAATGTCAAAAAAATTCATTCAGATGCATTTCAGCAGATTACAGGTGCTGGAGGAGATCGTTATCCCGATGTCAACAACGCTATTTCGGATGCTATAGAATTAGGAGCCTCGGTGGTCAATTATTTTGGCCATGGAGGTGAAGACGGACTGGCGCAGGAACGAATTGTTACTCAAACCAATGTTCAAAATTGGAGAAATCCAGATAGATATACCTGTTTTGTGACGGTGACTTGTGAATTCACAAAGTTTGATAATCCATTGAGAATGACAGGAGGGGAACTTACCTTTTGGAATGAAAATGGAGGAGCGTCCTCATTGGTCACAACTACACGAGCTATAACAGTGACTGCTGGGGTTAACTTTAACCAGGCATTCGCTCCCTATCTTTTTGATTTTGTAAACAACGATGAGACAATTGCTCAATCTGTAGCAAGAGCTAAAAAAGAACTTTCTGGAAATGGTAAAAGGATTGTGTTTTTTATAGGTGACCCGGTTATGAGACTACCATTACCAAAATCAAGAATTGAATTAACAACCATAAACGAAACTTCTATCAATCAATTTTCTGATACTTTACAGGCGCTTGGTAAATATAAATTTGAAGGACAAATTGTTGATGCTAATAACCAGAGGCTTCAAGATTTCAACGGAGATTTATCCGTCACGATTTTTGATAAAAGAATAGAAAGGCAAACGCTTGGAAATGATGGCACAAGAATAAATGGGCAGTTGGCAATCCTAGATTTTACCACTTTGGGTGAAAATTTATTTAGAGGTCAAGCTAGTGTTGAAAATGGAAGATTTGATTTTGAATTTGTTTTACCTAAAGACACTCGTCTTCCTGTAGATTTTGGAAGGGTGAGCTTCTATTCGTCGAGCCTCTCAGGCTTTGAAGAATATAGTGGTTTCAACACCTCAATACTAGTTGGTGGTCTTAATGAAAATGCGCCAGAAGATAACGAAGGACCACTCATTAACTTATATATGAATGATGAGAACTTTGTGAATGGTGGTATTACAGATAACCAGCCTTACATATTAGCTTTACTTGAAGACGAAAACGGAATTAATACTGCGGGAGGTATAGGTCACGATATTGTAGCAATATTGGACGGTGATGAGGCTAATCCGATAATTTTAAACGAATACTACGAAGCCAACAAAGATGATTTTAGAAAAGGTGAAGTATTTTATAGACTCAGAGATCTAGAAGAAGGTGAACATACTTTAAGCATTAAAGCATGGGATGTTTACAACAATTCGCAAACACAGGAAATCAGTTTTATTGTTGCAGGGGATGACGAACTCAAAATAACAAGAGTTCTAAATTACCCGAATCCGTTTATTGATTATACTGAGTTTTGGTTTAATCATAACCGTCCTTTTGAACCCTTAGAAGTCATGGTACAGGTGTTTACAGTCTCTGGTAAGTTGGTATGGACCAAAAACCAAATCGCCAACACAAATGGGTTTTTATTTAGAGATATGAGTTGGGATGGTAGGGATGATTTTGGAGATAAAATTGGAAAAGGGGTTTATGTATACAAGCTTACTGTAAAATCCACGTTAACTAATCAAAAAGCCGAAAAATATGAAAAGCTCGTCATTTTATAAATTACATATATTTGCTAATTCAAATTTTAACATGAAACCATACATACTAATCCTTTTACTTAGTTTACTCTGTTCTAAAAATTCGTTCTCACAAGACAATCGTCGTGTTATTACCACAGGTATTCCTTTCTTATTGATAGCTGCAGATGCAAGATCTTCGGGTATGGGCGATCAGGGCGTAGCTACGAGAGTAGATGCCTTTTCTCAACAATGGAATCCGGCTAAGTATGCTTTTTCTGAAACCAAATCTGGAATAGGTTTATCATATACTCCTTATTTAAGAGAGCTTGTAAACGACATTAATATAGGAAACCTTGCTTATTTCAACAGAATTGATGAACGAAGTGCTTTTGCTGCCAGCATTCGATATTTTGCACTTGGTGAAGTAGAGCTTAGATCAACAGCTCAGCAGGTGCCAAGAATTGCCAGTCCAAATGAATTTGCTGTGGATTTAAGTTATTCCCTGCGTTTAAGTGAGGTATTTTCTATGGCTGTCACAGGACGATATATCAATTCTAACCTGAGAATTCCTACTGGTATTGCAGATGCTTCTGCAGCGAGTAGTTTTGGTGCAGATATTTCCATGTTTTACAGAAGTGAAGAGAAATTTTATAAAGACTTCAATGGACGCTGGAGAGGTGGATTATCCATTAGCAACATTGGCCCTAAAATAAAATATGATGACGTAGGGCAGGAAAACTTCCTGCCTACCAACTTTAGAGCTGGAGCTGGTTTTGATTTTATTTTAGATGCTTCCAACACTATAGGTGTGCATTTAGAAGTCAATAAATTATTAGTTCCAACGCCACCTGCATTTGATACAGATGGTAGTGGAAACTTAACTCCAGAAGGACAGCAAGCGTTTTTAGATTATACAAGAGAAAATGAATTTGGTGCAATTTTTTCCTCCTGGGGAGATGCTCCAGATGGTATTTCTGAAGAACTTAAAGAGATCACCTGGGCCCTTGGTGCAGAATATTGGTTCGAGGACAGTTTTGCGTTAAGGTTAGGTTACTTCAATGAATCTAAGGATAAAGGTTTCAGAAAATTTGTTACGATGGGAGCAGGATTTAAATACTCCACCATAAATATTGACGCTTCCTATTTGTTTTCAACTTCAACCGTTCAAAATCCTTTGGAAGGGACTTTAAGATTTGGTGTTACCTTTAATATTGGTGATAAAGCTTATATTGAATATTAACTCTATATTTGTGATAAATCTCAAAAAAAGTATCAATTCCATTGATGCTTTTTTTGTCTCCAAGAAAATTGGTTCATGATACAAAAGCAGATAAACACAACAATAGAAATTTACGATTCTGTAACAGAACTTCCAGATGACATTCAAAAATTAATGAAAAGCGCAGTGAATGCAAGGGATTCTGCTTATGCGCCTTATTCAAAATTTATGGTTGGGGCCGCGCTTATTTTAGATAATGGAGAAGTTGTGAAAGGAAGCAACCAAGAGAATGCATCATATCCTTCTGGTTTGTGTGCAGAACGTACTGCTATTTATGCCTCTGGAGCAAATTATCCAAACCAGAAAATTAAGGCTATAGCAATAACTGCAACATCAGAAAAACACGATGTGCTGGAACCGATAGCTCCTTGTGGCGCATGTCGACAAGCCATAGCGGAATATGAACAAAAACAAGATGAACCTATTGAGATTTACTTCACAGGTACAAAAGGTAAAGTTATACACGTCAGGGCCTTACTGGATATTTTACCACTAGCTTTCGATAATAAATTTCTTTAGAGTTAATACTCACTAAAGTATTTTCAATTCCTACATAAAGTATTACTTTTGTAATTCTATTTTTATAAAGAAGAGCAATAAAATTAAGCTGTACATGAAAAAAATAACGAAAAAAACCTATTTAAAATGGTATGAAGACATGCTGTTTTGGAGAAAGTTTGAGGATAAGTTGGCTCAAGTATATATTCAACAAAAAGTAAGAGGTTTCCTTCATTTATATAATGGGCAAGAGGCGATTTTAGCTGGAGCTTTGCATGTGATGGATTTGGAAAAAGACAAGATGATCACTGCCTATAGAAATCACGTACAGCCTATAGGAATGGGTGTAGACCCTAAACGAGTAATGGCCGAACTTTACGGAAAAAAGACAGGTACATCTCAAGGTCTGGGTGGTTCGATGCATATTTTTTCGAAAGAACACAGATTTTTTGGAGGTCACGGTATTGTTGGAGGACAGATTCCTTTGGGTGCAGGTTTAGCTTTCGCTGATAAATACTTCAATACCAACGCGGTGACTTTATGCTTTTTAGGTGATGGTGCTGCAAGACAAGGTTCTCTTCATGAAACCTTAAACATGGCAGTAAATTGGAATCTTCCAGTTGTATTCTGTGTTGAAAACAACGGCTATGCGATGGGAACTTCTGTAAAAAGAACCTCTAGTCACGAAGATATCTGGAGACTTGGTCTAGGTTATGAAATGCCTTGTGGTCCAGTTGACGCTATGAATCCTACTAAAGTTGCAGAGGCATTAGACGAAGCTATTACTAGAGCAAGAGCAGGTAAGGGTCCTACATTCTTAGATCTTAAAACCTACAGATATAGAGGCCACTCTATGAGTGACGCGCAAAAATACAGAACGAAAGATGAGGTCGAAGAATACCAAAAAATAGATCCAATTTCTCAGGTTAAGAAAATATTGCTAGATAAAAAATACGCTACTGAAGACGATATCAAGAAAATTGATAAGAGCGTTAAAGAAAAGGTTAGCGAATGCGAAAAGTTTGCTGATGAGTCTGATTTTCCAGATAAAAACGTCATGTATGACGTTGTGTATGAACAAGAAGATTATCCTTTCATTCCCCACAAATTATAAATAGATGGCTGAAGTAGTAAATATGCCGAGATTGAGCGATACCATGGAAGAAGGTGTCGTTGCAAAATGGTTAAAGCAAAAAGGAGACAAGGTAGAAGAAGGTGATATTTTAGCTGAAATTGAAACCGATAAAGCTACCATGGAATTTGAATCATTCCACGATGGTGTTTTATTACACATAGGTGTAGAAGAAGGTGAAGGTGCTCCTGTAGATACACTTTTAGCTATTATTGGCGAAGAAGGTGAGGATATTGACGATCTTATCAAAGGAGCTAAAGATAATAATCCTTCCAAAGAAGGTGAAGATGAGAAGTCTGAATCCAAAGATGACAAAAAGTCTAAGGAAGAAGATGGAAACGGCGAAGACAATTCTGATGGAGAAAAGCCAGATGAAGATACAGAAAGTGGTGATGGAATTCCTGATGATGTTGAGGTAGTCACTATGCCGCGTTTAAGCGACACTATGGAAGAAGGAACCGTAGCGACTTGGTTAAAATCTGTTGGTGATGATGTAGAGGAAGGTGAAATTCTAGCTGAAATAGAAACTGATAAAGCGACAATGGAATTTGAATCTTTCTATTCTGGGAAGTTACTTTATATAGGTATCGACGAAGGTGATTCTGCTCCAGTAGATGATGTATTAGCGATTATCGGTCCAGATGGAACAGATGTGGATAAAGTATTAGCATCCTTAAAGTCCGGTGGGAAGTCTTCATCAAAGGATTCAGAGAAAAAGCCAAAAGATAAATCTTCAAAGGACGATAAGTCTGAAGAAACTAAATCTGAAGGTTCTTCAAGTGAATCAAGTGTTCAAGACCTTTCCGGCGATGAAGATGCAGATAATACTGACGCAGACGGAAGAATACTAGCGTCTCCATTGGCTAAGAAAATAGCAGAAGATAAAGGTATAGATTTAAGAAAAGTAAGTGGATCTGGTGATAATGGTCGCATCGTCAAAAAAGACGTTGAAGATTACAAACCATCTGAAAAACCCGCTGAAGAAAAAGCTACTGAAACCAAAAAAGAGCAGCCTAAGAAGGAAGAGGCTGCTCCTCAGCCTGTAGCAGAAATTTATACACCAGCTGGTGAAAAATCATTTGAAGAGGTTAAGAACTCTCAAATGAGAAAAACAATTGCTAAGCGTTTATTAGAATCCAAAAATTCTGCTCCTCATTATTATCTCAATATTGAAGTAGATATGGAGAATGCTATGGCATCGAGATCTTATATCAATGAAATGCCAGACGTCAAGGTTTCTTTTAATGATCTAGTGATCAAAGCTTCTGCAATGGCGCTAAGAAAGCATCCACAAGTTAATTCATCCTGGGATGGTGATGCAACTAAAATTGCAAAACATATTCATGTAGGGGTTGCTGTTGCTGTTGAAGAAGGCCTTTTGGTTCCAGTTCTTGAGTTTGCAGATCAGCAAAGCTTAACACAAATCGGCAGTAATGTAAAGAATTTAGCTGGTAAAGCTAAAAACAAAAAACTACAGCCTAACGAAATGGAAGGAAGCACATTTACAGTATCTAATCTTGGAATGTTCGGAATTACTGAATTTACAAGTATCATCAATCAACCGAATTCAGCCATACTTTCTGTAGGAACTATAGTTGAAAAGCCTGTGGTCAAAAAAGGAGAGATAGTCGTAGGTCATACGATGACACTTACTTTAGCTTGTGACCATAGAACTGTAGACGGAGCAACTGGAGCTAAGTTTTTACAAACTTTGAAAACTTATTTAGAAAATCCAGTAACTATGCTTGCATAGACTTACTTACAATAAATTAATCAACTGCCTTTTTAGACTATTAAGATGTCTGTAAAGGCAGTTTTTTATATATTCACTTTATGAAAAAAATTATTTTAACCCTTTGTATAGGTTCACTTTTAGCCTTCTCCTGTAAGAATTCACCACAAGGAGAAAAAAAAGAAATCTCCAATACGCCAGAAAATACACAATTTGATTACTCTGCGACGTCTGCTTTAAAATATTTGTCTTCAGATGAATTAAGTGGACGAGATACAGGTTCAGAAGGAATTGAAAAAGCTGCAGTTTATATTGAAAATGCATTTAAAGATTTCAATATCAACCCTTACTTTGAAACTTATAGAGATTCTTTTGATCTTAAAGGTGTTGATGGTTACAATGTGGTAGGAGTTGTTAAATCAAAAGAACAATCGGACCTGAAACCACTTATTATTGGTGCTCACTTCGATCACATTGGACATATTGAAGCGATAGATCAAGATAGCATTGCAAATGGAGCCAATGATAATGCTTCTGGAACTGTTGCTGTTTTGGAGCTAGCCCAATTTTTAGCAGATAAGCAATTAAAGAGAGATGTCATATTTGCATTGTTTTCTGCAGAGGAAAAAGGTCTTGTTGGGTCAAAACATTTGGCGAACAAAATGAAAGATATGGATGTTGAACCTTACGTAGTGTTCAATATTGAGATGCTTGGTGTTCAAATGGAAGGTAAAGATTACCGTGCTTATGTTACAGGATACGAAATCTCAAACTTGGCAGAAGTTTTTAATGCGTTTTATGATGGTGAAGAGCAATTTTTAGGTTTTTTACCTGAAGCTGCTCAATATGGGCTTTTTAAAAGGAGTGATAATTACCCATTCTTTGAAGTCTTTGGTGTGCCTTCTCATACCATTTGTACATTCGATTTCACCAACTATGAATACTACCATCATGTAAACGATGAGTTTGGGGAACTAGATGTAGAAGCTTACCTTAAGTTAATAGATGACTTAAAGCCTGGTGTTTTACAACTTATTAATTCAACTGAAACTACAGTAAATCTTAACTAATGTCAAAAACTATTGTTATCACTGGAACAAGCCGAGGTATTGGATTTGAACTGGTAAAACTTTTTGCATCTGAAGGACATACCGTTTTCGCACTGTCAAGAAATGACAAGCCGGTAAAAAGTTTGAACTTAGAGAATGTTTTTGCTTTTTCCTGTGACTTAAATAATTCTTCTGATGTTGCTGATGTCACTGAAAATATTAAATCGAAAGTAAAATCTGTTGATATTCTAATTAACAACGCTGGTCAATTTTTGAAGCAAGACTTCAAGGACACAAACATGCAAGATGTAAAAAGTGTGTATGAAACCAACGTTTTTGCTGTCTTTGATTTGACACACAAGCTGATGACTTTGATGACAGAATCAACACATGTAGTTACCATCAGTAGCATGGGTGGTGTGCAGGGTAGCATGAAATTTCCAGGCTTAGCAGCTTACAGTTCAAGTAAAGCAGCAGTGATTACATTAACTGAATTACTTGCTGAAGAATATAAAGAAAGCGGACCTTCTTTTAATGTTTTGGCACTCGGAGCCGTACAGACTGAAATGCTTGAAGAAGCTTTTCCAGGTTTGCAAGCACCCAATTCAGCTTTGGGAATGGCTCAATATATCAAGGATTTCTCTGTCAATGGACAGAAATTTTATAATGGTAAGCTATTGCAGGTCTCTAGTTCAACTCCATAAATTTTAATGAAAGACACTCTTCATAAATATTTGCCCGAGCGTGCGGTTGTTCCTATCATGGGAATGATCAAAGCTTATCAAATTCAACTGAAGATTGTAAACCAAAGACAAAGCAAACATGGAGATTATAGATTGAAACCCGATGGTTTCCATCAAATAACGGTTAATTCCAATTTAAATAAATATAGATTTTTATTGACGATTGTTCATGAAGTGGCGCATTTATTGGCATTTAAGACCTATGGATTTTCTATTCTTCCTCACGGTACAGAATGGAAGCATACATTTCAGAAACTGATGTTGCCTTTTTTAAACCCCGAGATATTTCCCAATGATGTATTACCAGAGTTGGCCAGACATTTTAAAAATCCAACTGCCAGTAGTGATACGGATGCTAGACTATCAGTTGCATTGAAGCAATACGATAGACCTAATGAGAAAAATTTTATATTTGAAATCCCTTTTGGCAGTATCTTTCAAATCCCTAATGGAAGGAAATTCAAGAAAGGAAAAAGAATTCGCAAAAGGTACGAGTGCCAAGAAATCAATACTGGAAAAGTTTATGTTTTTCAACCCAATGCAGAGGTTGATCTTTTAAAATAAATGATATGAACAAGAAGGACAATTATGCTGTGATTATGGCAGGAGGAGTTGGCTCAAGGTTTTGGCCTGTCAGCAAAACTTCCTATCCTAAGCAGTTTCATGATATGCTGGGGGCAGGAAAATCTCTGCTTCAGCAAACCTTTTTAAGGCTCAGTAAGATAGTTCCTTCTACTCAAATTTTGATTTTAACAAATTCAGAATATGTTGATTTAGTCAACGAACAGTTACCAAAAATTAACAAAGATCAAGTCATTGCTGAACCTGCTATGCGAAACACAGCTCCCTGTATTTTGCTTTCGGCATTAAAAATTTATAAGGAAAATCCTAAGGCCAGAATGATCGTCGCACCAAGCGATCACTGGATTGAAGATGAAGAGGCTTTCACAAAAGACGTAAACCAAGCATTTGAAGCCTGTTCCAGCGAAGATTTATTAATGACACTTGGAGTCAAACCTACATTTCCAAATACAGGTTATGGTTACATAAGATTCAAAAATGAAGAGTCTGCCCATGTGAAAATGGTTGAAACGTTTACGGAAAAACCAGACTATCCTACTGCAAAATCGTTTCTAAAATCCGGAAACTACTTATGGAATGCTGGGATTTTTATCTGGAAATCCTCTTACATTATAGATCAATACCAGGCTTATTTACCAGAGATGTTTACAATCTTTGAAAAATCACTGTTTAAATTAAACACTAAGGCTGAAATTTCATTTCTAGAAGAACATTATCCAAGCTTTGAAAACATATCTATCGATTACGGAATTTTGGAAAAGGCTACAAATGTGGGTGTCATTGAGGCTTCTTTTGATTGGAGTGATCTTGGAACCTGGGGCTCTTTGCACAATCAGCTTCCCAAAGATGAACATGAAAATGTGAGTATCAATGCCCAATCTATTTTTATAGAGACTTCCAACACCATTTTGAGGACTTCCAAAGATAAAGTTGCTGTTATCAAAGGTTTGGATAATTATATAATTGTTGAAGATGAAGATTCACTTGTGATTCTACCAAAGCAAGATGAGCAGGAAATCAAAACAATACGTAACTTAGTAATGGACAAATTTGGTAAACATTACGGCTAAAAGATGACTGAAAATACTACCAATCCTTCTGGCAATGATTCAAATTCTGAATCCTCAAAACAGGTAAAAACTAGCCTAAAGCATTCCTTTTTTAATATAAAAGAATTTCTTTACGAGCTTTTGGATATCACACATGATACCGATAGAGAAGCTACTACAGAAGCTATCATAAAGGATATCCCTTTCAAAGGACATAATGCTTGGATTTTAATTTTTTCAATAATCGTGGCTTCCGTTGGGCTTAATGTAAGTAGTACGGCAGTTGTTATTGGCGCTATGCTTATCTCACCTCTTATGGGACCGATAGTAGGACTTGGCTTTTCTGTAGCCATCAATGATGTGGATGCGCTGAGAAGGTCATTAATCAATCTTGGTGTGATGGTTGGACTTAGTCTAGTGACTGCATTTCTATATTTTCAATTGTCCCCACTCACACAGCTTACTCCAGAACTCGAAGCAAGAACGTATCCGACTATACTTGATGTTTTAGTCGCTATTTTTGGTGGTTTAGCGCTTATCATTGCTAAAGCCAAAAAAGGAACAATTATCACCGTAATTTCGGGTGTTGCTATCGCTACAGCTTTAATGCCTCCATTGTGCACTGCTGGCTACGGATTAGCTGTTTGGGATATGAGCATTTTTGGTGGAGCGATGTATTTGTTCACCATCAATACCATATTTATAGCCTTATCTACTTTTGTGGTTTCTAAGTTTTTGAGATTTCCACTAGTGAAATATGCAAATTCTTTGAGACGAAGAAGGATTGCTCAAATCGCTTCTTCCATTGCTATAATTGTCATGATCCCAAGTGTATATTTATTTTATAATCTACTGAAGGAGTCTTACTTTATTAATGATGCTAATAAATTTATACAGGAAGAATTGATGAATTATAAGCAATCTTTTCTTCAAAAGAATTCAACTGTCATCACCTACAACTCCGGACTTTCACCAACTATTGATGTTTCTTTTTTAGGTAAAGAAATTCCTAAAGAAGTGATCACACTTTGGAAGGACAAGATGAACAACTATGAATATTTAGAGGATACCGAGCTTAGGGTTCTTCAGAATGAAAATTCCGAAAATTTCAATCAATTGCAGTTTATGTCTGAGCTGAAAAAACGGGATTCTCTTGAGCTTGCCGAGTCTAAAGCTGAGATTGAAAATCTTCAATACGAGTTGAGATCTATGCAGAAAAGCAATAGAATCGTGAGATTTGATCGTTTGGCTCAGGAGATTCAGTTGAATTATGAAAAAGTAGCTGAAGTGAGTTTTGCTGATGTCATAAAATCCAACTTTGAAAATCTGGATACGATACCAACATTTAGTATAAAGTGGAAGCCTGAGATCAATTCAGAAGAAAAGCAAAAGAAACTTAAACAACTCGAAGATTGGTTATCCTACAAGCTTAATCTTGACAATATAAGTGTCCAGTCGATAAATTAAAGACCTCTTCTCTGAGCAATTCTAACTTTCTGGAATAAATTTGATGCGTATACAAAATCTGTAAGTTTTTCATTATCTGTCTTGTATATATTGTCTTTATTGCCTTCCCATGCTTTAATACCATTCTCAAGATAAATTATTTTTTCACCAATTTCGAACACAGAGTTCATATCGTGAGTATTGATAACGGTTGTGATGTCATATTCATGAGTGATTTCCTGGATAAGGTTATCAATAACAGAAGCTGTTCTGGGATCCAGACCAGAATTTGGTTCATCGCAAAATAAAAAATTAGGTCTATTGACAATAGCTCTGGCAATCGATACTCTTTTCTGCATACCTCCACTTATTTCAGAAGGTAGTTTATCATGAATATCTCCAAGATTTACTCTGTCCAAAACTTCATCCACACGTTTTTCTCTATCCTTCCTGCTCATTTTTGTCAGCATTTTCAGAGGGAAAACCACGTTTTCTCCAACTGTCATAGAGTCAAACAAAGCTCCACCCTGAAAGACCATACCCATTTGAGTACTAATTTCTCTTTTCTCTTCCTTGGTTAAACTTTTATAAGCTTTACCGTTGTATTCTATGGCTCCAGAATTTGGCTTAATTAGCCCTAGTAAGCATTTTAAAAATACAGTCTTTCCAGAACCCGACTGACCGATTATTAAATTGGTTTTTCCTTTTTCGAATTCAGCATTCACCCCTTTTAACACGTCTAGGTCTCCGAAGGATTTGCATAAATCTTTAACTTTAATCATATTAACTGAGTAATAATTGGGTGATGAAATAATTCATAAAAATGATAATAACGCTAGTCCATACAAAAGAGGTTGTAGCTGCGTGACCTACTTCCAGAGAACCACCCCTCATGTAGTATCCATGAAATGATGGAACGGTTGCCAGAATGAAAGCAAATATGAAACTTTTAAGGAATGCATAGAACACCTGGAAAGGAATAAAATCCTCCTGTAAACCAGTTAAAAACTCCTCAGCGCTTAGAAAACCTCCATAAACTCCTGCGAAATAAGCACCAATTATTCCGACGAACATTGAAATACCGATGACGAAAGGGAACATACACATGGCAACAATCTTTGGGAATACGAGATAGTTCAAAGAGTTGATTCCCATCACTTCCAAAGCATCAATTTGTTCTGAAACTCGCATAGTTCCAATGCTTGAAGTGATATAAGAACCTACTTTACCTGCCATGATTATCGCAACAAAAGTAGGGGCAAATTCCAATATGATAGATTGTCTGGCTGCAAAACCAATCAGAGATTTTGGGACAAATGGATTTGAAAAGTTTAAAGCAGTTTGTATGGCAATTACTGCCCCAATAAAAAATGAAATAAAGACTACAATACCCAGTGAACTAACGATAAGGTCATCAAGTTCTTGCAGAATAAGTCTTCTCAATTCGGAAGTTTTGGTCATCCTTTTGAAAGTTTCATAAATCATGATGAAGTATTGACCAATACTTTTTATGTAATTTATTAGCATTTGCTTTAAGCCTTTTTGAAATTTTGATAAAAATAGAATAAAAACTTGAAGATATGATTTAACCCAAGCATAAACTTGAAACTAACATAACACCTTATCTTTGTAAAAAATTATAAATTATATGAAATTCAAAATCATTATTCTGTTCTTATTATTAGCGCAAGTTCAAGTGCTTGCACAAGAAGACAAAAATTCTACAAAACTTGTGGTTGGAGTAGTTGTTGACCAGATGAGGTACGATTATTTAACAAAATTTGAAAAACATTATTCCAAAGACGGTTTCAAACGTCTGCAGAGAGAAGGTTTCGAAATGAAAAACTTTCATTTTGATTATGTTCCTACCTATACCGGACCCGGCCATGCTTCTATTTTTACAGGGACAAGTCCAATGAATCATGGGATTGTTGCCAATAATTGGTATAATAAAGTTGATAAAACAAGGGTGTATTGCGCCTCAGATCCAAATGCTTCAGGAATTGGTATAGATCCTGATGATAGAGATGGTAAGATGTCACCCAATAGAATGTTGACAACAAGTTTTGCAGATCAAAACCGTCTTCATACTCAGTTTAAAGGCAAAACGATAGGGGTTTCTATAAAAGATAGAGGTGCAATCCTGCCTGCCGGACATACCGCTAATGCTGCGTATTGGTTTGTTGGAGGAGATTTAGGACATTTTATCAGCTCAGATTTCTATATGGATAAGCTGCCAAATTGGGTTGATAAATTCAATTCTTCTGATGTTGCTAAGAGTTACCTCAAAGAGTGGGATACATATAATGACATATCTACTTATATAGAAAGTGGATCAGATCTGAATAATTATGAAAATGGTTTCAAGGCTAAAGATGAGGCTACTTTTCCTTACGATCTTAAAAAATTAGCCAAGGATAATGATGATTATAGCATTATAAGACCAACCCCATTCGGGAACGACTTGTTATTAGACTTTGCAAAAGAAGTTATCATTAATGAAGAATTAGGCAAGGACGAGTTTACAGATGTTCTTACTTTGAGTTTCTCTAGTACTGATTATGTGGGTCATAATTTTGGTGTTAATTCTAAAGAAATCCAAGATACTTATGTACGGTTGGATCAAAGTGTAGCAGAACTGTTGAAATTCCTTGACGAAAAAGTAGGAAAAGGAAATTATACATTGTTCTTAACCGCAGATCATGGAGCGGTTCATGTTCCACAGTTTTTAAAAGATGAAAAAATCCCTGCGGGTTATTTTGAGTTTGGAGAAATGCGTGATGCTCTCGAGAGTTACTTAAGCTCAAATTTTGGATTAGATAATGTTATTGAAAGTATTTACAACAACCAAATATTTTTAGATTACTCTAAGTTTAAAACCTATGCTGAATTTGTGACTGCTCAAAATGAGGTGAAGCACTTTTTGATTCAATACAAAAATATAGACAAAGTCTACACTAGAGAAACTTTGGAAAATAGTGATTTTAGCGGAAATTCTGCAGAGTTAATCGCGAATGGATTTCATCAGAAAAGAAGTGGAGATGTAGTTTTCGCTTTAGATCCTTCCTTTATTTCTTATTCTAAAAAAGGTTCAACTCATGGAAGTGGGAACAGTTATGATACACAAGCACCATTGTTGATGTATGGAAATGGAATCAAATCCGGTAAAACTTACAATAGATACTATATTCCAGATATTGCACCAACCATTTCTGCTCTACTTGGAATAGAATTACCCAACGGAGCTACAGGAACTGTAATTACTGAAGTTTTAGATTAAGCGCTCCTTAATCTTTCTCCATCTATAGTTTCTAATAAATTCACCTTCTTCGTCACTGACTAGGAAGGTGTTTTTTTTGGGATTACTTTCAAGATACGATCTCATAGATTTCAGAAAAAAAGTAAAATCCGATTTATTTTTAGCCATTTTTAAGCAAGTCAAAAAAGCTAAAGACCAACTATATCTCATTCTGAATAAAGAAATACCGAATAATTTGGGCAAATCTTTTTTATAATGTTGGCCGGTCGGTTTAAGGTGTTTGACCAACAGGCCTGGATTGGTCCTGACCTCCCATCCGTAAAACCTAGCCTTCATTTCATCGATAGTGTCCCAACCCATAGCCGGAACTAACCCAACTATCCTTTCAAAACATGCTTTGCGGTAGGACTTTAGCGCTCCACGTAAATGGTCGGAGTTGGTAAGTTGCTCAATTTTCCAATCTCCATTTTTTTCTACTGTGCAAAATCCTCCATACATGCCTAGCTTTAGGTTTTCTTGGAAGGCTTTGGCTAATACTTCAAGGTAATCCCTTGGAAAAATTAAATCTGCATCAAATTTGCAGATGACATCATAATCAATACTCAAATGTTTTAGGCCAAAATTAAAGGCGTCTACAATTTTACTTCCAGGGCTATGCTTCAGGCTATCGTCTCTTTTAACATAGCTGACATTGGTGTGATTTTCAGAAAGGAGATCAAGTATTTCTGAAGTCTTATCGGTTGAGCCATCATCAACGACAAGGATTTGTTTTGCTGAGTGTGTCTGATTCAAAAGAGAATCAAGGCACTCTTCTATAAACTTCTCCTCATTGTAAGCAGGTATGATGATCGCGATATCCAAAGTTTAGGGTTTTCTTTTACAGAAGACAAGATAATACCTTGGCGTAAAATATCTCAATATGGGTCTAATCCCAATTTTTTTTATGGGATGGGTAAAACTTTTAGAATCTATAATTTCCCAGCCTCCCTTATCAAGCAACCAATTAAATTGCCATTGCTCAAACTCATGGTAATGTCTATCCCAAGGGTCTGTTTTGCTTTGGTAAGCTTTCGCAAACCAGAGTTTCAGTGGAACACTGGCAAATAAATACTCGCTTTGCAGACTTTTTAATACCTCCAAGGGCGATAATAAATGCTCAAAAATTTCAAATGCCGTTGTGATTTCAGCTGAAGAGTCTTTGAGCTGACTTTGATCAACATCCAGATCCTGACCTTTAGTGTTTTTAATATCATATCCTTCCGAAGTCATCATTTCAGAAAAAGGATTGGCCACACCCAAATCTAAAATCCTAGATGGAGGTGGAGCATGTTTTTTCAAAAACTCTAAAGTTATATTGAATCGCTTTTCAGGATAAGTGTTTTCGTACATCAATAGACTAGATTTCGTAGACTATCGCGTTGATGTTCATTCCTGCACCAACACTCGTGAACATAACTGTATCTCCGGGCTTTAAACTATCATGTTCAAATTCTCCTTTCAAAAACATGTCATAAAGCGTAGGTATGGTAGCGACACTACTATTGCCTAGCTTATCGATGCTCATTGGCATGATATCTTTAGGAGTCTCTCTATCAAAGAGTTTATAAAACCTTTGGACGATGGCTTCGTCCATTTTTTCGTTAGCTTGATGGATGAAGATTTTTTTCAAATCGTCTATAGATTTTCCACTTTCCTCCAGGCAGGACTTCATAGCTTCCGGAACCTTTGACAAGGCAAAGTTATAAATCTTGCGACCATACATTTTAATATATGCTCTATCGTCTTCTCTTTCTGGAGAAAAGGATTTATCAAAATAGATATAGTTAGCTTCAGTTTTGGCGTAGGTCGCCGTCTTGTGAGCCAAAATACCACCATTTCCTTCTTTTTGTTCGAAAATGGTAGCGCCGGCACCATCTGCGTAGATCATACTGTCTCTGTCATTGGGATCTACAACTCTAGAAAGTGTTTCGGCTCCAATAATTAAACAGCGTTTGGCCATGCCAGCTTTCATGAATGCGTAGGAATGAATACAGCCTTCTATCCATCCTGGACAGCCAAACAAAAGGTCGTAAGCGACGCAGTTTGGATTATTGATTTGTAACTTTTCTTTTACTCTCGAAGCTAAACTAGGAACAGTATCCGCTTGTTGTTTATTATGAGCTACATCTCCAAAGTTATGCGCTACAATAATGTAGTCTAAAGTTTCGGGGTCGATATCTGCATCCTTGATGGCTGTTTCTGCCGCAAACGTAGCAATATCAGAAGTTTTCAATTTTTCGTCTACATATCTTCTCTCTTCAATTCCTGTAATGGCCTTAAATTTTTTGATGATCACTTCAGGCTCAGCATCAAAAGCAGTCTCATCCTGGTTGAAGAATTTATTTTTTAAAAAATCCTCATTTTTCTTAATCAATTCTGGAATATAACTCCCTACACCAACGATTTTTATAGCATTCATGTTCAATATAAATTTTTTGCAAGGTACATTTAATGTAATTAAATTGTAAAGTAAGAGTCAAAATTAATTGTTTTTAAACGCTTTCAAAATTTATTCTGAATTTGATTTAGGCAACTTGAGGTTTGTTGTCATATTTTTTTAGTGAGGAAGTCATCTTTATAATTCTCTAAAATACTATGACGTTCTTTATAGAGTCTAAGATACAATAGATAAAATCCTATCACTGAAATTGTTGCGAAAACAGATAATATAGCCATTGACCAGAATTCATCTTCAGCCAGTCTACCAACGTGAGGAGCAATTAAAAGTGGCATATATGAAATAGGAAAGATGATAGAATTACCTGAGGCCAAAAGCTGATGCACATAATAAAAGTCATTATTTTCTTTCAAAGCTTTCATTTCGAGATGGAACTTCCTAAAAAAGACAATCAAAGCTACAATGACCAGTACTAAAAAACCTCCAGCCAAGATAAAAGGCGAATCGATAAGTGACATTAACATAGTCTGTATGACAGCAAAACTTAGAATCAATAAGAGCCAAAATTTTGGTGTCGACGCTTCATCTTTTAATATGTTTAGGATTACTTTTTTGTAGAAGTACTTATCTATTCTTTTCATGTAATCTTCAGATGCATCAGAAAAACCAATAACGCCGTATACTTTATAGGCTTCTTTAACTGCATTTTCAAATGTAAGTTCTTCATCTTCTCGCATTCGTTTAACGATATCATCTTCAAGGTCTCTTGCTATAAGAAGTCTTACATCATGGTAATCGACATAATGCGATTTGATGAAATCTAAAAGTTGTCCTTTCTCAGTTTCAGATAAAGTCATAATCTTACAAGAGTTGGGTTGATATAAAAATAGCCTCAAATTAAATAACTTGAGGCTATAATTTATAAAAATAATTGAGCTATTTAGATATAAGCTTCAATTGGAGCACAAGTGCAGGTTAAGTTTCTGTCACCATAGGCTTCATCGACTCTTCTTGTCGAAGGCCAGAATTTATTCTCGGCTACAAAGGGAAGTGGGAAGGCAGCAGTTTGTCTGCTGTAGTCAAATTCCCAGTTCTCAGCTGTTAGCATTGCAATAGTATGAGGAGCATTTTTAAGAACATTGTTAGGATTATCCTTATCACATGTTTCCACTTCTTGTTTTATTGAAATCATCGCTTCACAAAATCTGTCAAGTTCAGCTTTACTTTCGCTTTCTGTAGGTTCGATCATCATCGTTCCAGCAACAGGGAAAGATACAGTAGGTGAGTGGAACCCGTAATCAATAAGCCTTTTAGCAATATCTTTTACTTCAATACCAAAGTCTTTAAAATCTCTACAATCAATAATCATTTCGTGAGCAGCTCTTCCTTTTTCTCCAGAATATAAGGTTTTGTAATGACCTTTTAATTTTGCCTGAACATAATTTGCATTAAGAATAGCATACTCGGTGGATTCTCTTAGTCCTTCTTCCCCCAGCATTCTTATGTATGCGTAAGAAATTAAGCAAACAAATGCAGATCCGAAAGGTGCAGCAGAAATTGAAGAAATAGCTTCTGTTCCACCAGTTTCAATCAAAGGATTATTTGGCAAGAATGGAGCTAGTTGCTTGGCCACACATATAGGTCCGACACCCGGTCCACCACCTCCATGAGGAATAGCGAAAGTTTTATGTAAGTTCAAATGACAAACATCTGCACCTATTCTGCCAGGGCTGGTCAATCCAACTTGGGCATTCATATTGGCACCATCCATGTAAACTTGTCCACCGTGTTCGTGAATCAAAGCCGTAATTTTTCTGATGTCAGACTCAAACACTCCGTGAGTAGAAGGATAAGTGACCATCAATGCAGCTAAATTATCGCTATGTTTTTCAGCCTTTGCCGTTAAATCGTCAATGTCAATATTTCCTTTGTCCGTGGCTTTAATCACAACGACTTTCATTCCAGCCATCACTGCACTTGCAGGGTTAGTACCATGCGCAGAGGAGGGAACTAAGCAAATATTTCTATGGGACTCATTTCTGGATTTGTGATATGCACGAATGACCATTAAGCCGGCATATTCTCCTTGTGCACCAGAATTTGGTTGTAAGGAAGTAGCAGCAAATCCGGTGATTTCAGTTAAATAATCTTCTAATTTTGAAAGTATTTCGTGGTATCCTGCAGCTTGATTTTTTGGCACGAAGGGGTGGATATTTCCCCATTGTGGATTGGAAAGCGGTAGCATTTCCGAAGCAGCATTTAGCTTCATAGTGCAGGATCCTAAAGAAATCATAGAATGATTTAATGCCAAGTCTTTTCTTTCCAGTCTTTTAATGTAACGCATCAATTCAGTTTCTGAGTGATAGCTGTTGAAGACATCATGAGTTAAAAACTCACTTTCTCTTTTCAACTCGCTTACATCAATAATGCTATCTGATAAATCTTTGATTGCTTCTTTATCTTTTTCTGAAGCCTCTTCAAAAATATCCAGGATCTCATTTAAATCTTGAATAGACGTTGTTTCATTGATAGAAATACATACACTTTCAGCATCAGGATAATAGAAATTCACTTCTTTTCTTTCAGCAATGTCTTTTATCTTTTTGGCATCAGCTTTAATGAAAATGGTATCAAAGTACAATTCATTGACTTGATAAAACCCTAGTTTTTCTAATCCTTCACTTAAGCTTACAGTGTTCTTATGGATTTTATTGGCGATAAACTTTAGACCTTTTGGTCCGTGATAGACAGCGTACATTCCAGCCATTACCGCAAGTAAAACTTGAGCGGTACAGATATTGGAAGTCGCTTTGTCTCTCTTTATATGCTGTTCTCTAGTTTGAAGAGCCATTCTAAGTGAAGTATTGTCATCCATATCTTTGGTGACACCAATGATTCTTCCAGGAATGTTTCTTTTATATTCTTCTTTAGTAGCAAAATAGGCAGCATGTGGTCCACCGTAACCTAGTGGTATTCCAAAACGCTGTGTAGTCCCTACCACAACATCTACACCCCAGTCTCCTGGTGCTTCTAAGAGTGTTAAACTCAGTAAATCTGCAGCAACTGCTACCTTTATATGATTGGCTTGTGCTTTTCTTGTGAACTCATGGTAATCGTGAATCTCTCCATGTTTTCCAGAATATTGTATCAATGCTCCAAAATAGCTTTCATCAAAATCAAATTTATCTGGATTGCCCACTACTAATTCGATTTCCAAAGGTTCAGATCTTGTTTTGAGCAATGCTAAGGTTTGTGGTAGCACATTATCTCCAACAAAAAACTTGACAATGTTATTTTTCTTTTGCTCTCGCGAACGCACTGCAAATAATAAAGTCATTGCTTCTGCAGCAGACGTGGATTCATCGAGTAATGAAGCATTAGCCAATTCCATACCTGTTAAATCAGAAACCATGGTTTGGAAATTCAATAAAGCCTCAAGTCTACCTTGAGCGATCTCAGCCTGATAAGGAGTATAAGCAGTATACCAGCCTGGATTTTCAAATACATTTCTTTGAATAACTGCTGGAAGGATTGCTTGGTGGTAACCTAAGCCAATGTAGGATTTGTATACCTTATTTTGACTGGCTAAAGCTTGTACGTGATTTGAGAATTCAAATTCAGTTAGTGGCTCTGGCAAATTCAATTTCCTTTCCAACTTAATATCATTCGGTATGGTCTCATAGATAAGTTCACCTAGGGACTCTGCGCCTACTTCGTTAAGCATCTCTTTTATCCTCTCACCTCTAGGACCTATGTGTCTTGATGAAAATGATTCTGTATTCATTGAAAGATTTTTAAAATTTGCACACAAAAATACATTATTTATAATGAAACAATAGTTTAAGACGCATTCACTATAGTTAACTTTTCAATAAAAATATATTCCATAAAATCTCTATTTTTGTCGATGTGATTTTTTTATCAAAACTCTTAAGGCTTTATATCAACTCAAGCATTCACGTTGCCTTTGCAGTTCTTGCCTTCACCTGTATCACTTATTTGGATTTTGATTTAGATATTCAATATCATGTACTTGCTTTTGTTTTCTTTTCAACGATTGTAGCTTATACATTCGTGAAGTACATTCCATTACTTGTAAGTCCAAATTATAAAATAAGTAATAGCCTAAAACTTATATATACTTTAGCTGCTTTCTCTGTTATTCCTGTCATCTTCTTCTTATTGTATTTTGATATCAATGCTTTTTTATTCATTATTGGATTAACTACGCTTACATTATTATATGTACTTCCATTTTCACCTAGTGCAAAAAACTTGAGAGACGTAAGTGGTTTAAAAATATTTATAATCGCAATAGTTTGGTCAGGTACAACAGCTATTCTGCCATTGATTTCTTCTGAAATTATTTTGAATTCATTTTCTACTGAAGAGTTACTATATATATGTAGTAGATTCTTGATTGTTGTAGCGCTTATCATTCCTTTTGAAATAAGGGATTTAAGATTAGATCAAATATATCTCAAAACCTTACCACAGGTTTTAGGAGTATTTAGGTCTAAAATCCTTGCATTAAGTTTCCTTTTGCTTTCAATGTTTTTATTTAGTTGTTTGATGTTGGATTCATACATATATATATTAATGCATTTCATCATCATAGTACTTGTGTTGAAGGCAAATCGCCAAAACTCGTTTTACTACACTTCTCTATGGGTAGAAGGAGTGCCAATATTGTGGTTTCTTACAAAATATTTTTTCGGTTAAGCAGTGGTATTTCAGCCGGTTATGTTTGTTAAACAAAAACCTTTAAAAAAAACCTTCGCAAAAGTTTGGTTGGTTATTGAAAAGAGTTGTAGTTTTGCGCCCCGCTAATTGAGGTACTGAGAGGATAACACAATTATAGAGTTGAGATAATGTTTATTTATTTTTGCTTGTGAGGATGTCAGATAAGTTGTAGTTTTGCCCTCCTGAAATTAATTAGTTTTCGTTCATTAAAAAAGTTTTTATTTTTTTTAAAATTATCACT
>NZ_JAIQZE010000014.1 GCF_020164595.1 Psychroflexus longus | reverse complement strand
TCGACTACCTGAAGCTTAAAAGAAAGCGAATAATCTTTTTGGGTTCGCTTTACATACCCTTTATTTGTTGGTGATTCCATATACACTTGATTTTAGTGTATCGCTATATTAGGACGGGACATAAAATATTACAAAAAACCCCAACTTTATTCAAGTTGGGGTTTTTTGTAATATTTTAAAATTGGATTACTTCTAATTTGCTTCTTCGCTTATAAATTTGATTCTATAGAGCCTTAGTTCTTCTTCATCATAATCACCATCAAATTCATCGATGGCTTCATTGATACTATCTGAATCTGCTTCCAAGAAATAGTCATGTATCTCTTCCTGTTGGTCTTCGTCCAACAGATCGTCCAGCCAGTAATCGATATTGAGTTTGGTGCCACTGAAGACAATAGCTTCCATTTCTTTGATAAAATCCTTCATCTCAAACCCTTTACCTTGAGCAATGTCTGTGAGTGGGAGTTTTCTATCAATATTCTGGATAATATAAAGCTTATTGGCGCTATTGGCACCTGTACTTTTAACTACCAGGTCATCTGGTCTTAAAATGTCATTCTCTTCTACATAGTTTTGAATAAGATTAATGAACTCGCTTCCAAATTTTTTAGCCTTTCCTTCACCAACACCATGAATATTGACGAGTTCTTCTTTATTTATGGGGTATTTTAAAGCCATATCTTCAAGAGAAGGATCTTGAAAAACGACGAAAGGTGGAACTTCTTTTCGTTTAGCAATCTTCTTACGTAAATCTTTCAGCATTTTGAGCAACTTCTCATCGGTTCCTCCAGTAGGTTGTGAAGATGTGGTGCTAGTAGCTTGGCTGAAGTCATTGTCTTCCGTCATCATGAAAGAAGTAGGACTTTTTAAAAACTCTTCTCCTTCAGGACGTATTTTTACAACGCCGTAGGACTCCAATTCTTTTTTAAGAAATCCAAATATGATTACTTGCCTCAATAAGGCTGTCCAATAACTGGCTGGTTTATCTTTTCCAGCTCCAAAAATTTCTAGAGTATCTGCCTTATTAGATTTTATAAGCACATTCGTTTTACCTGTAAGGGTGTGAACAATTTCCTTGGATTTGAAAAGTTGTCCAGTTTCTTTTACTGTTTTTAAAATAAGCTCGACATCTTCTTTGGCTTCTTTCTTGGTTTTTGGATACCGCACATTATCGTCCATATCACCGCCTTCACCCGTTTCATTGTCAAATTCTTCTCCAAAATAGTGAAGAATGTATTTTCTTCGAGAAATAGAGCTTTCAGCAAAAGCAACAACATCCTGAAGGAGGGCGTGACCAATTTCCTGTTCAGCGATAGGTTTACCACTCATGAATTTTTCTAGCTTCTCAATGTCTTTATGATTGTAGTAAGCGATACAGTGACCTTCTCCGCCGTCTCTTCCGGCTCTTCCCGTTTCCTGGTAGTAGCTTTCAATACTTTTAGGAATATCGTTGTGTATAACAAATCGTACATCTGGTTTGTCGATACCCATCCCGAAAGCTATGGTCGCCACTACAACATCAATATCTTCCATCAGGAACATATCCTGATGTTTACTTCTTGTTTTCGCATCCAATCCGGCATGATAAGGAACGGCCTGTATGCCATTAACCTGAAGCGTTTGAGAGAGTTGCTCTACTCGCTTTCTGCTCAAACAATAGATAATACCACTTTTGCCAGAATTCTTTTTTACAAATTTGATGATGTCAGAATCTACTTCATCTGTTTTTGGCCGAATTTCGTAATAGAGGTTCGGTCTGTTAAAAGAAGCTTTGAAGGTGTTGGCATTTGGGATTCTTAAGTTTTTAAGAATATCCTCCTGAACTTTTGGGGTAGCAGTTGCAGTCAGGCCAATAATGGGGATGTCGCTACCTATCCGTTCAATTATATTTTTAAGATTTCTGTATTCTGGTCTGAAATCGTGACCCCATTCTGAAATGCAGTGCGCTTCGTCAATGGCTAAAAATGAAATATTTTCATCTTTCAGAAAGTCTATGTATTCTGTTTTGGTAAGAGACTCCGGTGCAACATAAAGCAACTTTGTAATACCGTTGGAAATGTCCTCTTTTACTTGTTTGACCTGCGTTTTGTTTAGCGATGAATTTAAAACATGAGCAACACCTTCGTGTTCTGAAATGTTTCTTATGGCATCCACTTGATTTTTCATGAGAGCAATAAGAGGAGAAACCACAATTGCAGTTCCATCTTTTATTAAAGCTGGTAGTTGATAACACAGAGATTTACCACCTCCAGTAGGCATTATCACAAATGTATCTTCATTGGCAATGATGCTCTTTATAACGCTTTCTTGAAGTCCTTTGAACTCGCTAAAGCCGAAGTATTTCTTTAATTCTTGATGTAAATTGATTTGTTCCAATTGAATAGTTACTATTATGTTTTATTTACCTTTGTAAAATTAAATATACGCATTCTTTAAGAGCGCGCAATTGTTAAATATAGTATTTTATGAAAGATGTAGCAATACAGTCTTATGCCAAGGAAATTATTCACATAGAGTCCAAAGCTATTGAAAATCTTGAAAATTTAATTGATAACTCTTTTTCTGATGCTGTAAATGCTATTTACAATTCTAAAGGCCGCGTCGTAATAACGGGTATCGGCAAAAGCGCAATTATAGCTACCAAAATTGTAGCTACGCTCAATTCTACAGGTACACCAGCTGTTTTTATGCATGCTGCGGATGCTATACATGGTGATCTTGGTACTATTCTGAGAGATGACATAGTAATTTGTATTTCAAAAAGTGGAAACACTCCTGAAATTAAAGTATTGGCACCACTCATTAAAAATTTCAAAAACACACTCATAGCGATTACAGGAAACAAGGATTCATTTTTAGGAAAACAAGCAGACTTCGTTTTGAATTCTTATGTAGACAAAGAGGCTTGTCCAAATAATCTTGCACCAACCACTAGTACTACTGCACAACTTGTACTCGGAGATGCTTTAGCTGTATGTTTGCTCAAGCTGAGAGGGTTTTCCAGTGATGACTTTGCAAGATTTCATCCTGGTGGGTCCTTAGGGAAAACCCTTTACTTAAGAGTGAGAGATATTACTTCACAAAACATGAAACCTCAGGTTTCTCCAGAAACGACCACAAAAGATGTGATTGTTGAAATTTCTAAAAACATGCTGGGGGTTACTGCAGTTTTGGAAAACGGAAGAGTTGTTGGAATCATAACTGATGGTGATTTAAGAAGAATGTTAAGTTCCACAGAAGATTTCACCAAACTTAAGGCTAAGGATATCATGTCTAAAAACCCTAAAACCATTAAAAATTCAGCAATGGCAATAGATGCCTTGGAGCTTTTGGAAAATAATGATATCACTCAACTTATAGCTGTAGATTCTGGAGAATATGCTGGAATTGTCCATCTTCATAATCTTGTAAAAGAAGGCATCATTTAATATGGCAAAAAAAGCGAAGACGAGAAAGGATCCAAATGATATGTCATTTTTGGATCATCTTGAAGAATTGAGATGGCATTTATTGAAGGCCGTGTTGGCAATACTAATCGCTGGTGCAATAGCTTTCGCAATGAAATCTTTCATTTTCGACGTGATCATCTTTGGTCCAAAAAACGCCGATTTTTACACCTATAGCTTACTTTGTACTATTTCAGAATATCTCAATCTCCAGGAAAGTTTCTGTTTTGACGAACTCCCTTTTAGGATACAAAGTAGAACTATGGCGGGGCAGTTCAGTGCACACATCTGGACATCGATAACAGCTGGTTTTATCATCTCATTTCCTTATGTCATCTATCAGTTTTGGGCCTTTATTGCTCCAGGACTGGAGTCTTCAGAAAAAAAATCTGGTAGAGGTTTTATCTTCGTGACTTCATTTTTATTTATGCTGGGTGTATTATTTGGATATTATGTCATCACTCCGTTATCCATAAATTTTCTGGGTAGCTATACTGTGAGTGAAGTTGTGTTCAATGACTTTGACCTTAGTAGTTATATAGGACTTGTAAGGGCTTCTGTGCTGGCAAGCGGACTTATATTTGAGTTACCAGTGATTATCTATTTCCTTACTAAAGTTGGTTTGGTCACACCAGAATTTTTGAAGAAAAACAGGAAGTATTCATTGGTTTTTATATTGATCATTTCCGCATTGATTACTCCGCCAGATATTGCCAGTCAGGTAATCGTGGCGATTCCAGTCTTGATTTTGTATGAAATCAGTATTTTAATTTCAAAACTAGTATTAAGAAAACAACGTAAACAAGAAAAGCAAAAAACAAATAAATAATTATGATTGATTTAGTTGACGAATTCGAGGCCTATAGAGCTAGGATGAACGGTAAGATTTTAGAAGAAAACAATAAGGTCTTGAAGCGGATTTTTAATCTGGACACCAATTCTTTTACTGAAGGTGCTTTGGATGTTAAAACCAAAGAGCTCTTAGGTTTAGTATCTTCATTGGTGTTGAGATGTGATGACTGTGTAAAATATCACTTAGAATCATCTTATAAAGAAGGACTTAAAAGGGCACAAGTGGTCGAAGCTTTGAGTATTGGAACACTTGTAGGGGGTACAATAGTTATTCCTCATCTGAGAAGAGCTTTTGAATATTGGGAAGCTTTAGAAAATAAATTTGGTAAAACAGAATAAATTAAACCTATGAAACCCCTATATCCACTTATTGTTAGGCTTTTTGCATATGCAGGTCTTATGTTTTTGATGTCTTTGGCTATACAATTCGATTTCGCAGAAGGTGAAGTGAAGGAAGATTCTTTAATTGAAATTACTCAAGAAGTACTATTACTGATTAGTTCCTTACTACTTATTGGATTTTCTTCAAAAGCTAAGAACTTTAAAATTTTTAATTTAACACTTGCTGGATTTCTGGGAGTTCATTTTGTAAGAGAGTTTGATTTCTGGCTGAACACTCAGCTTTTTGACAAAGCCTGGCAAGTGATTTCACTTGTGATTGTTATAGCTGTTATTATCATGCTTATAAAGAATTGGAAAAAACTAATTCTAGAAATCGTTTCTATTTCAAAAACTTATGGGTTTGCCTTTTTCTTTTCAGGTCTTGTTATACTTCATGTCTTTTCAAGACTTTATGGGCGTAAGTTAATGTGGATCGATTTACTAAGAGATACACACCACAAATATGTGATTTCAGAAAACGGCGAGAAGATAGTAGAATTGAGAGACTTTATGAGACCTGTAAAGGATGCTTCCGAAGAAAGTATAGAACTTTTAGCTTATTCTATCATGCTTATAGGTGTTGTTGAGATGATTATCTTTGGTGTGAAATCTTCCAGAAAAATCAAGTTATGAGTTCAAATCGAGCAACTTTAAGAGCAGATAATCTTATTAAATCTTATAAAGGTGTAAGAGTTGTCAAGGGCATAAGCGTTGAGGTTACTCAGGGTGAAATTGTTGGTCTTCTAGGTCCTAATGGAGCAGGGAAGACCACTTCTTTTTATATGATTGTCGGCTTAATAAAGCCCAACGGCGGAAATATTTATCTGGATGATACGAATATTACCAAATATCCTATGTACAAGCGGGCTCAAAATGGTATCGGTTATTTAGCTCAGGAGGCTTCTATTTTTAGAAAACTGAGTATAGAGGACAACATCATGAGCGTTTTAGAGCTGACTGACCTGAACAAAAAGCAACGCGAGGAAAAGATGGAATCTTTGATCAGTGAGTTTGGTTTAAATCACATTAGAACCAATCGGGGAGATTTACTTTCTGGTGGTGAGAGACGGCGAACTGAGATTGCTCGAGCACTCGCCACAGATCCAAAATTTATCTTGCTGGATGAACCATTTGCTGGTGTAGATCCCGTGGCAGTGGAAGACATTCAAAAAATCGTAGCTCAGCTTAAGGATAAAAACATTGGTATTCTGATCACAGACCACAACGTACAGGAAACACTAGCGATTACAGACAGAACATACCTAATGTTCGAAGGTGGTATCTTGAAACATGGAAATCCTGAAGATCTGGCAAGTGATGAAATGGTAAGAAAAGTTTACTTGGGTCAAAACTTTGAACTCAGAAAGAAAAAAATATTTGAGTAGAAATTTAAGTTTTCTGCTTCTTCTTTTCTGCAGCAGGAAACAAAATATTGTTGAGAATAAGGCGGTAGCCTGGTGATTTTGGATGCAATTCCAGCTCTGTTTTAGGATCACCAACCCGATGTTGATAGTCTTCAGGATCGTGTCCTCCATAGAACGTAAAAAAACCTTTCCCTTTTATACCGTGGATATATCGAGCTTCGTCGTTAAGCTTATTTTTTCCCATGATTAGCACATTAGATTTAATCTGAGTGGGATTAAAAGCCGTAGTTTGTCCCATAAAACCTTTTACAACCGCGGTGTGATTCTGGCACAACATTGTAGGAATAGGATCCCACTTCGCAGAGTAATCCATCAGAGTAAAGTAGTCTTTAGATTTTGGAATATTCCTTTTCTCTGTCATGTCAATAGAAGAATATTCATACACCATTGGGTTCCTTTCCAGAACATAATCGGTAAATGCAAAAGTTTTAGAGTAATCTATTTTGTTTTGATATCCTGATTCAGAAGCATCTCCATCAAACATAGGCTCGCAAATATCGACTCCGTCTGCTGATAGAGCAATATCAAATGAATCTGTGGCGCTACACATGGCAAACATGAACCCACCGCCAATGACATATTCATTTATTTTCTTAGCTACAGCAAGTTTCTCTTCAGAAACCTTATCGTATCCAAGTGACAGAGCCAGTGCTTCTGCTTCTTCTTTCTCTTCGATATACCAGGGTGCAGATCTGTAGGCTCTGTAAAATTTGCCATACTGGCCTGTAAAATCTTCATGATGCAAATGAAGCCAATCGTACAGAAGCAACTCATCATTTAAAACTTCCTTATCATAAATCGTTTTATAAGGAATTTCAGCAAACTCCAAAACCATGGTCACCGCATCATCCCAGGGCGCATTTCCCTGTGGAGAATAAACGGCAATTTTTGGTGCCTTTTCAAGTAGCACCGCTTCCATATTTTGAGACGGGCTGCTTATCGTTTTTAAAATTTTTTCTGATTTTGAATCTGAAATCACTTCAAAAGAGACACCTCTTATGGTGCATTCTCTTTTGAGTTCTTCAGAATAAGGAGAGAGAAAAGAACCGCCTCTATAGTTAAGAAGCCATTGTACTTTTTGATTTTTCTCTAAAAGCCAGTAGGAAATTCCATAGGCTTTAAGATGATTGTCTTGCGTTTCAAAATCCATAGGGATCAAAATAAAGTTGGAATGTCCGTTCCAACCCATCAATAACATCACTATGAAAATTAAAACTCTCATTTTTTCTTTCTAAAAGGGTACTTCATCGTCGCTTTCATTACCGAAATTTTGGTTAGGAGGTGTGGAGCCGAACACATCTTCAGCATTAGGGAATGACGGGGAGTCTGCTTTGCCAGAATTCATGCTCGAATTGATTTCAAAAGGGGAATCGAAATTATCCATATTTTCGAACTTACCAAGGTGACCAATAAATTTCAATCGTATGTTGTCCAAGCCACCATTTCTGTGCTTAGCAATAATAAATTCAGCCTGACCTTGTGTAGGGGATTGTGTATCATCGTCCCACTCATCAATATCGTAGTATTCTGGTCTGTAAATAAAAGATACAATATCCGCATCTTGCTCAATGGCCCCAGACTCTCTAAGGTCACTTAATAAAGGTCTCTTGGTACCGCCTCTGGTTTCTACAGCTCTGGAAAGTTGTGATAGTGCAAGAACTGGAATGCTTAATTCCTTCGCTAATGCTTTCAGGTTTCTGGATATCGTGGAGATCTCTTGTTCTCTGTTTCCTCCTTTTTGAGACCCGCCGCCGGTCATCAATTGCAGGTAATCCACAACGATAAGCTTGATGCCGTGTTGTGATGAAAGCCTTCTGGCCTTTGCACGCAAATCGAAAATAGAAAGTGAAGGGGTGTCATCTATGAATAAAGGCGCTTGTTCGAGAGACTTTACTTTAACGTTCAATTGTTCCCATTCATGAGGCTCAAGGTTACCGGTTCTCAGTTTCTCCGAACTTAATCCAGTTTCAGAAGAAATAAGCCTGGTGATCAGTTGTACAGAGGACATTTCAAGCGAGAAAAACGCCACAGGTATATTTTGACCTACTGCAATATTTCTTGCCATCGTAAGAGTAAGAGCAGTTTTACCCATACCAGGACGAGCTGCAATAATCACCAGGTCACTTGGTTGCCATCCAGAAGTTAATTTATCTAAATCTGTAAAACCAGAAGGAACTCCACTCAATCCTTCTTTATTTGAAATTTCTTCAATTCGCTTTTTGGCTTGCATCACCAAATTTTGGGCAGTTTCAGAAGAGCGTTTTATATTTCCTTGGGTAACTTCATAAAGTTTAGATTCAGCATGATCAAGTAAGTCAAAAACATCGGTTCCTTCGTCGTAGGATTCTTCTATAATTTCGTTGGAAATTTTTATCAAACATCTCTGAATATATTTTTGAAGAACAATACGAGAATGGTATTCAATATGGGCAGAAGAGGAGACTTTTTGAGTCAATTGAATCAGATAATATTCACCTCCAGAGGCTTGTAGCTTTTTGGACTTCTTTAATTCTGTGGAAACGGTTAATAAGTCAATAGGATCTCCTTTCTCAAAAAGCACGATAATGGCTTCATAAATATTTTTATGGGCTTCTTTGTAGAATACATCGGGGTGAAGAATGTCAATGACTTCATCAACCCCCTTTTTATCAATCATCATCGCTCCTAGTATAACCTCCTCAAGATCAATGGCTTGAGGTGGTATTTTTCCTTTTTGAAGACTGATAACATCGCCTTTCGGCTTGGTTTGATATGAAGATTGAGTTGCGTTTTCCATGTTACGAATGTAAATAAAAGGTTATGAAGTTTGGAGAAAATAGTTCAGCTTAACACTCTGGCTTTTCCACAATGCGGTGTGGATAACCTCAAATTATTGTGGATAACTAAAAAAATCCAGATAAATATTATCTGGATTTTTATGTGAGATTATGTTTTGTAGGGTTTATTCAGAATAAACTCCAATGTCTATGAATTTTTGCATTCTTTTTTCAATCAAATCTTCTGGGGAAAACTTTTTCAATTCATCAAATTCACTCAATATAGACTTCGTTACAATCTCAAAAGTTTTCTCTCTGTTGCTATGTGCACCACCAAGAGGTTCTCTGATAATTTTATCTATAATTTTTAGCTTTTTCATGTCGGTGGCTGTCAATTTCAAAGCCTCCGCAGCTGTTTGTTTATGTTCCCAGCTTCTCCATAAAATAGAAGAACAGGATTCTGGAGAGATGACAGAATACCATGTGTTTTCAAGCATCATCACTGTGTCACCAACCGCAATGCCTAAAGCACCACCGCTGGCTCCCTCGCCAATGATAATTACAATAATTGGAACCTTGAGCTGGCTCATTTCCATGATATTTCTTGCAATAGCCTCACCTTGGCCTCTTTCTTCAGCCTCAAGACCTGGAAAAGCTCCTGGAGTATCCACCAGAGTTACTATAGGTAAGTTAAACTTCTCCGCTTTTTTCATCAAACGTAAAGCCTTTCTGTAACCTTCTGGATTGGCCATACCAAAGTTTCGATACTGGCGTGTTTTTGTGTTGTAACCTTTCTGCTGTCCTATGAACATGAAACTTTGCTCATTTATTTTTCCTAAGCCACCAATCATCGCTTTATCGTCGCCAAAAGTTCTATCTCCGTGCAATTCCATAAATGTATTACCGCAAATAGCATTGATGTAGTCTAAAGTATATGGTCGACTAGGATGTCTGGAAAGTTGAACTCTCTGCCATGCATTGAGATTGGAATAAATTTCCTTCTTCTTGTTGTCAAGTTTGGACTTTATTTGCTTGCAGGTTTCTGTGACATCTACTTCACTATCTTCTCCGATTTCACAAGCTTTTTCATATTGCTCCTGAAGTGCTTTTATAGGTAATTCAAAATCTAAATATTCCATGAATACAGTGTATTTCTTTAAAATCTAATTGGCAAATATATGAAAGATATATCTGTTTATCTCAAATTTACTGATTAGCGTTTTGATTTGAAAAGAAGGTAAATGGCAAGAATTCCAAATAAAATATTTGAAAACCAGACCGCCAGGAGTGGGGAAAATGTTGACTTTTCAGCAATGGTACCAAATACCTTATCCAGAAATATGTAGCCAAAAGCAATCACGATTCCAATCGCAAGATTAGCGCCCATGCCACCCCGTCTTTTCATTGCTGATACAGATACAGCAATAATAGTTAATATAAATGCAGAGACAGGAACACTCCAGCGTTTATAAGCTACAATCTGATAGCTGCTTATATTTGCAGAACCTCTTCTTTTTTCTATTTCTATAAATTCTTTTAGTTCTCCATAATCTAAAGTTTCTGCGATATATTCCACAGGAGTAAGCTCGTCAAATTCAAAAGGGAGAACCGTATCAATAGAAGATTTTCTCAAAATGATATCTTCTCTATCTTGTATGATCCGCTTTTCAAAATTGCTAAGCGTATATGTTGAATCTTCAGGATTGAACTTTAATCTGGAGGCTGAAATTTTGAATTTCATTTCGTTATTTTCAAAATGTTCTAAAGTGAAATTTCTAGCTGTTCTGGTGCTAGGCTGAAAATTTGTTGCAAAAATAAACTCTTCATCGTTCACTTGTCTGTAAACATTTTGAGTTTGCTGTGATTGTTTCCCTCTTTTGAAGTATTGATATTTAAATTCATTAAAACCCTGACTGGCATTCGGCACCAGGTACATCGTAAATATCAGAGCAACTCCGCAGACCAATGTTGCTCCTATAATATAAGGTCTCAAAAACCGCCAAAAGGAAATTCCTGAACTTAATATGGCTATAATTTCAGTATTATTGGCCAATTTGGAGGTGAACCAGATGATGGAAAGAAACAGAAAAATAGGGAAAAGCAAGTTGGCAAAGTAGATAGTGAAATTTCCATAAAAGACCAAGACCTCCTCCAAGGGCACTTCATTTTCAGTAATTTCATCAATCTTTTCTGATAAATTGACGATGATTCCTATAGGAATAAACATGAGTAACAGCGCAACAAAAGTGGCTAAGTATCTCTTTAATATGTACCAGTCAATTATTTTCAAAATCTAAAATTATAGTCTTACCGATAGTTTTTTAACCATAACGTCCTTCCAGGCTCTAAATGTTCCAGCTTGTATTTGTCTTCTTGCTTCTCTTACTAACCAAAGGTAAAACCCTAAGTTGTGAATGGTAGCAATTTGTTTTCCCAACAGTTCTTTTACGGAAAATAAATGTTTTACATAAGCTTTAGTGTATTCGGTATCTACCCAGGTGTAGCCTGCCGGGTCAAGAGTGGAAAAATCGTCCTCCCATTTTTTATTTTTGATGTTGATGGTACCTTCAGAAGTAAATAACATACCATTTCTGGCATTTCTTGTCGGCATTACACAATCAAACATGTCAACACCTAAAGCAATATTTTCCAATAAATTAGATGGTGTTCCCACTCCCATAAGATATCTCGGTTTATCCTCTGGTAAAATATCGGTAACGACTTCTGTCATGGCATACATTTCATCATCAGGCTCTCCAACAGACAAACCACCAATCGCATTTCCTTCCGCACCAACATTGGCGATGTATTCTGCAGATTGTTTCCTTAAGTCTTTATAAGTACTTCCCTGTACAATTGGAAATAAAGTCTGATCATGACCATAGAGTGGTGACGTTTTTTTCATGTGAGTCATGCAACGGTCGAGCCAGCGATGCGTCATGTGCATGGAACGCTTCGCGTAACTGTACTCGCAAGGATAAGGCGTGCATTCGTCAAAAGCCATAATAATATCGGCTCCAATTTCTCGCTGAATATCAACAGCACTTTCTGGAGTGAAAAGATGAGTAGAGCCGTCTATATGGGATTTAAATTTTACGCCTTGTTCATTAATTTTTCTATTGGCCGAAAGTGAATAAACCTGATAACCACCGCTATCGGTTAAGATATTTCTATCCCAATTCATAAATTTATGAAGTCCACCAGCCTTTCTTAAGATGCCAGTTCCTGGACGTAAATAAAGGTGATAGGTGTTTCCTAAAATAATGTCTGGATTTATCTCCTCTTTAAGTTCTCTTTGGTGAACACCTTTTACAGTAGCAATGGTACCAACAGGCATAAAAATAGGCGTCTCTATAACGCCATGGTCTGTTGTAATTTTTCCTGCTCTTGCTTTAGAATTAGGGTCTTTACTTAGTAATTCAAATTTCATATGTATTCTAATAGCCAGCAAATATACTCAACTCTATCAAACTTTTAATTCAGCTGAGGTATATTCGGATTGATAAATCTACAGACTGGTATTTTATAATAAATCCTTACTTTTGAGCAACTTAAAATTCTTAAATATCTCATGTCAACAACACAACATTTGCAAGATTTTGTTACACAAGTCAGAAGAGACATTCTTCGTCAGGTTCATCAAGTCAATTCTGGCCACCCTGGAGGTTCATTAGGATGTGCAGAATTCTTTTCAATACTTTATCAAGAAGTTATGGAGTATTCCAGCGACTTCGATATGGATGGAAAAAATGAAGACTTGTTTTTTCTATCCAATGGTCATATCTCACCAGTATTCTACAGTGTTTTATCAAGGTCAGGATTTTTTCCGGTTGAAGAACTTAAAACTTTTAGAAAAATCGACTCAAGACTTCAAGGTCACCCCACAACTCATGAAGGTCTTCCTGGAGTAAGAATTGCTTCAGGTTCTTTAGGTCAAGGAATGTCAGTCGCAATTGGAGCTGCCCTTACCAAAAAAATGAACAAGGATTCACATCTTATTTATAGCCTCCACGGTGATGGTGAGTTACAAGAAGGTCAAAACTGGGAAGCGATTTTATATGCCGGTTCCAAAGGAGTTGATAATCTTATCGCTACGATAGACTACAATAAAAAGCAAATCGATGGGGCGACAGATGATGTTTTGCCACTTGGAGATCTTAAAAAAAAGTTTGAAGCTTTCGACTGGAAAGTTTTAGAACTAAAAGAAGGAAATGACATTGAAGCTATTAAGAATACACTTGCAGCAGCTAAATCCCTGACCGGGAAGAAACAACCTGTTGTGATCTTGATGGAAACTGAAATGGGGAATGGTGTTGACTTTATGATGGGAACTCATGCTTGGCATGGTAAAGCTCCGAATGATGAGCAACTTGAAACAGCTTTAGCTCAAAACCCTGAAACTCTTGGAGATTACTAAAAAGCTTTTCTCATTAAATAAAAAAACTAGAAAGACCACACAATAATGAAAATATACAAAAACACAGGAAATATAGATACACGTTCTGGATTTGGAGCAGGCTTGGCAGAACTTGGCAAATCCAATCCAGATGTAGTTGCGCTTTGTGCAGATCTGACAGGATCTCTCAAAATGGACGAATTCAAAAACAATCACCCAGACCGATTTTTTCAAATAGGGATTGCTGAAGCGAATATGATTGGTATTGCCGCAGGAATGACCATTGGTGGGAAAATACCTTTTACGGGTACTTTTGCCAATTTTTCTACGGGTAGGGTTTATGATCAGATTAGACAATCTGTAGCCTACTCAGGGAAAAACGTTAAAATTTGTGCTTCTCACGCTGGTTTAACATTAGGGGAAGATGGTGCAACTCACCAGATTTTAGAAGATTTAGGCTTGATGAAAATGCTTCCAGGGATGACTGTTATCAATACCTGTGATTACAATCAAACCAAAGCAGCGACCATCGCGATTGCCGAGCACGACGGTCCCGTTTACTTAAGATTCGGAAGACCAAAAGTAGCTAACTTCACTCCAGAAGACCAAACCTTTAAAATCGGAAAAGCAGTAACACTCACTGAAGGTAACGATGTAACGATTATAGCAACTGGACATTTGGTATGGGAAGCTTTAGAAGCGGCAAAGGAATTGGATGAAAAAGGAATTTCAGCCGAGGTGGTCAATATACACACCATAAAACCACTTGATGAAACTGCTATTCTTAAGTCAGTAAGAAAGACAAAATGTGTTGTGACTGCAGAAGAGCATAATATGCTTGGAGGACTTGGAGAAAGTGTAGCCAGAACTTTGGCACTTCATCATCCTGCACCTCAGGAATTTGTAGCTACAGAAGACACATTTGGTGAAAGCGGAGAGCCAATTATGCTTCTTGATAAATATGGCTTAAATGCTAAAGCCATTTCAGAAAAAGCTGAAGCGGTTATACTAAGAAAAGAGTAGTTCAAAATAAAAGTGTCTCGTCGAGAGCAGTTGAGACCCTATTTAATCTAATAAACCTCAGGGTATAGATATAAAAAACCTTCGGAAAGCAATTTTCCGGAGGTTTTTTAGCTTGAAAGTGTTTTTACAAAATCGTACAATACTGTCAATACAGGGTGATTTTTAATGTCTTTACCATTCAGGAAAACATCTTCCAGGTGAAGATCTTCTTTTCCTACAATTTCTTTGATCTGTTTATCATCCACTTCCTTATAAGCCATAGACCAGTCCTTAAATTGACGCTCTGTTAAGCTTCCGGAATCCAGCATAATCATTTCAGTGTGCCTTTTGTCCTTACTTATAGATTCATATACTTTATCAATTTCTTCAGCTGGGCCTTCTATATATTGAACGAATTTTCCTTGGATAAGTAAAAGAATACCAGTTATTGCTAAGCGCTTATTTTTATCTCTGACCTGAAATAAGAAATCCTCAATACTTTGCTTTGTCATTATGCGAGATTGGGAACTTATATAGGATACAAATTTTAAAGACATCTATGGTTGGATTGATTTGATCGTAATTTAATCTTTTTTTTCGAAATTTCAAGACACACTTTTTTGCCTAGCCTAAGGCAATTATTTCAAATTTTAGTTAATTCAGGATTTCTTTGGCTTCAAATACTAACTTTGCATAAAATATCTATAATGGAATTAAAGTTGACGCGTCCTATCTGTTTTTTTGATCTTGAAACGACAGGTACAAATATTTCAAAAGACAGAATTGTTGAGATTTCAATTCTCAAAGTTTTTGAAAACAATAATAAAGAGAGTTACACCTGGAAGGTGAATCCAGGAATACCAATTCCAAAAGAAACTACTGCTATTCATGGCATTAGCGATGAAGATGTAGTCAATGAACCAAAATTTGATGAGTTGGCACCAAAAATCAATCAGATGATTAAAGGTTGTGATTTGGCAGGTTATAATAGTAATCGGTTTGATATTCCATTGCTTGCCGAAGAAATGTTGAGAGTAGGAATTGATTTTGATTTAAAGAAGGTTAATGCAGTTGACGTACAAACCATTTTTCATAAGAAAGAGAAAAGAACTTTGGAGGCAGCTTATAAGTTCTATTGTGATAAAGACCTGACTGATGCCCATAGTGCTGAAGCAGATACAAATGCGACTTACGAAGTTTTGAAATCTCAGCTCGATCGTTATCCAGATTTAGAAAATGATACCAAATGGTTATCGACCTACAGCGCTCACAAGAAGTTTGCTGATTTGGCAGGCTTTATTGTTTTGAATAAAAAAGATGAAGAAGTCTTCGGTTTTGGAAAGCATAGAGGTAAAAAGGTAGAAGACGTCTTAGAGAAAGAACCCGGCTATTTTGGTTGGATCCAAAATTCAGACTTTCCACTTTATACCAAAAAAGTCCTGACAGCGATTAAGCTGAGGAAATTAGCGACTAAATAAATTATACCGTTATGAAACTGATTTGTATAGGTAGAAACTACGCTAAACATATTTCTGAATTAGATAGCGAAAAGCCAGATCATCCTGTTGTGTTTATGAAACCGGATTCTTCGGTCTTACTAAGAAACAATCCGTTCATTATTCCTTCTTTTTCTGATGATGTGCACCATGAGGTTGAAGTATTGGTCAAAATCAAAAAGGTTGGAAAGCACATTCAGTCTAAATTTGCTCATAAGTATTATGACGAAATCGGTTTAGGGATTGACTTTACCGCCAGAGATATTCAAAATCAATTGAAAGATAAAGGTTTGCCCTGGGAAAAAGCTAAAGGCTTTGATGGTGCAGCTGTGATTGGAGAACGCTGGTTTCTTAAGTCAGAGCTTGAAAATTTCAATGACATTTCATTCAGATTAGAAAAAAATAAAGAAATAGTTCAAGCTGGATCTACCTCAGAAATGCTCTGGAAAATCGACGAGCTTATCGCTTATGTGTCTCAATATTTCACGCTCAAAATTGGAGATATTATTTTCACTGGTACACCTTCAGGAGTAGGAAGAGTTGAAGAAGGTGATGTATTAGAAGGCTTTATTGAAGAGTCTTCGTGTTTTTCAATTCAAGTTAAATAAATTATGCAAGCAGAAATAATTACGATTGGTGATGAGATTCTTATTGGCCAGATTATAGACACCAATTCAGCCTACATCGCCAAACAACTCAATAAAATTGGTGTAGACGTTTATCAAATCACTTCCATTGAAGATGAAAAGACTCATATCTTAAATGCGTTTGAAGAAGCTTCAAAGCGGTCTAATATTATCATCATCACTGGAGGCCTTGGCCCGACTAAAGATGATATTACCAAACATACTTTTTGTGAGTACTTTAATGATGAGTTGGTGTTGGACCAAAAGGTGTTGGATCATGTAGAAGATATTTTCAAAAAATACGTCAATACTCCAATTCTTGAAGCGAACCGCTCTCAAGCCTGGATTCCTTCTCAGGCGATTACACTTCATAATGAGTACGGCACCGCGCCAGGAATGTGGTTCGAAAAAAATGGAGTGGTCTATATTTCTATGCCTGGTGTTCCTTATGAAATGAAATCCATTTTGACAGAACAGGCGATGCCGAGATTACAAGATCGATTTAAAACGCCTTATATCATTCATAAAACAGTTTTGACTTATGGTTTGGGTGAAAGTGCCATTGCCGAGCGAATTGAAGATTGGGAAAATGAATTACCTCCTTATATCAAGCTGGCTTATCTGCCAAGTCTAGGGAGAGTTCGGTTGAGGTTGAGTGCTCGAGGAGAAGATGAACAAGTCCTGAAAGACGGTTTGAGCTCTGCAGTAGAAAGCTTGAATCGAATCATCGGAGACATCATAAAAGGTTATGAGGATGAGCAAACTTTGGAAGAACGCATCGCTGAAGCTTTTACGACTAAAGGCAAAACCTTAGTTACTGCTGAAAGTTGTACTGGAGGAAGATTGGCAGCAAAATTTACTGAAATTCCAGGGGCATCTTCTTATTTTAAAGGCTCTGTTGTGACCTACGCCACCTCGGCAAAAAGTGGTGTTTTAAAGATTTCTAAAGAACTGATTGAAAAATACTCTGTCGTAAGTTCTGAAATTACAGAAGCAATGGCCATTAAAGCCAAAGCGATGTTCAATTCGGATTTTGCTATAGCGACAACTGGCAATGCCGGTCCCACTAAAGGTGATAGCAATGCAGAAATCGGAACCATTTTTATAGCTATTTCCACGCCGGAAGAGACACAAGTTCATGAATTTCAATTTGGTAAACATCGCGAGCGTGTGACACAGAAAGCCGTAAACAAAGCCTTAGAGTTGATTTATGAAGTCATTTCGAAAAATTGAAAATCAGTAAAATTTATTTTTTCTAATTCAGAAAAAAGTCGTTAATTTGCAACCTGTTTTTAATAACATCTAAAAGTATATATAATGTCAAGAGTTTGTGAGCTTACTGGAAAAAGAGCATTGTCAGGAAATAACGTTTCCCACGCATTAAATAGAACTAGACGCAAATTTAGCGTCAACTTGGTTAAGAAGAGATTTTACATCCCTGAAGAAGATAAATGGATATCCCTTAAAGTATCAACTTCAATCTTAAAAACCATCAATAAAAAAGGAATTCACGCTGTTTTGAAAGAAGCTCGTGCTAAAGGATTCTTGACTAAATAAGAGATTATAAAGCATTAAGATTATGGCAAAGAAAGGCAATAGAGTTCAGGTTATAATGGAATGTACAGAGCACAAAGATTCTGGACTTCCTGGAACTTCAAGATATATTACAACAAAGAACAAAAGAAATACTCCAGATAGACTTGAGCTTAAAAAGTTCAACCCTATCATGAAGAAAATGACTGTTCACAAAGAAATTAAATAAGTTATGGCAAAGAAATCGGTTGGTACAGTACAAACGGGAACAAAAAGACTTACAAAAGCTATCAAGATGGTGAAATCACCAAAATCTGGAGCTTATGTATTTGTAGAAAAAATAATGAATCCAGAGGAAGTCAATGATTTCCTAAAGAGCAACTAAATTTAGGACTTTATTATATATGAAGCCGTCGCTAATCATGCGAGGGCTTTTTTGTTTTGTCTATATTTGTTATGAATTAAGTCCTAATCTTGATAACATAAATAATGAGTTTTTTCAAAAAAATATTCTCAAAAGAGAAAAAGGAAAAGTTAGATGAAGGTTTGGAAAAATCTAAATCTGACTTTTTTGGTAAACTGAGTAAAGCGGTTGCCGGTAAATCAAAAGTAGACGAAAGTGTTTTAGATGATCTTGAAGAAATTCTTGTTTCCAGCGATGTTGGTGTAACTACGACCATCAAAATAATTGACAGAATAGAAGCTAGGGTAGCAAAGGATAAATACCTCGGTACAGACGAACTCAATCTCATATTGAGAGAAGAAATTGCAGGCTTATTGAGTGAATCCGAAAACGGAGAACTTGAAAGTTTAGAACTGCCAGAAGGTAAAAAACCTTATGTGATCATGGTTGTTGGTGTGAATGGTGTTGGAAAAACGACGACCATTGGCAAACTTGCAAAACAATACAAACTGAAAGGCAAAAAAGTGGTTCTTGGAGCTGGTGACACCTTTAGAGCTGCTGCTGTCGATCAATTACAGATTTGGGCAGACCGCGTTGGTGTTCCGATTGTAAAGCAGAAAATGGGAAGTGATCCTGCTTCAGTTGCTTTCGATACCGTACAAAGCGCTGTAAAACAAGATGCAGATGTTGTTATTTTGGATACTGCAGGGCGACTGCATAATAAAGTTAACTTAATGAACGAATTGACCAAAATAAAACGAGTAATGCAAAAGGTTACTCCTAATGTCCCGGATGAGGTGCTTTTAGTTTTAGACGGGTCTACAGGTCAAAATGCTTTTGAACAAGCCAAGCAATTTACAGCGGCTACCGAAGTTACAGCACTTGCCATCACAAAACTAGACGGGACTGCAAAAGGTGGAGTTGTAATAGGAATAAGTGATCAGTTCAAAATTCCTGTAAAATATATTGGAGTAGGGGAAGGGGTAGATGATCTTCAGATTTTTAATAAGTATGAATTTGTCGATTCATTTTTTTCAAATAAATAATACATGACTGAGCAAAGACCAAAGCCGTTTTCAGCAGCAAAGAATAAACTCATCATCACCAAAATCATTGTGATTTATTCTGCATTTTTTTTAGTTCTAAAACTTTCAGCAATCTTTCAGGGAGGTTGGATTGCTTCAAACTTGCTGGTAGCATCACCAATTGTGCTTTTGGGACTTCTGGGATTTTATTTTCTTAAAACTAACTCTACAAACTGGCTCTACGCTATTGGAAGTATTATCGTCATATCCGCTATGCGGTACTACGAACAGGATTTAATACTTTGGGTTCATAACACAATAGCCTAATCTTTAATTATTTATATCTAGTCTTTTAGTTAAGCTTTAAGGCAACTTCATCTTCAGTCAGTTTCAGAGATCGTATCTTTGCAATTCAATTTTAAAATACATGAGAACAAAGTCAATCAAAAAAAATAAAATCAACGTTGTTACCTTAGGTTGCAGTAAAAATATTTACGATTCTGAAGTTTTAATGGGTCAGCTTAAAGCTAGCGGTAAAGAGGTTGCACACGAAACTGAAGGAGATGTTGTGGTGATTAATACCTGTGGTTTTATTGATAATGCCAAGGAAGAATCTGTCAACACGATTTTAGATTACGTTCAAAAGAAAGAAAATGGCGAAGTTGAGAAGGTTTTTGTGACAGGATGTTTATCGGAACGCTACAAACCAGATTTACAAAAGGAAATTCCAAACGTTGATCAATATTTTGGTACTACTGAACTTCCAGCTCTACTAAAAGCACTCGGCGCTGACTACAAGCATGAATTGATAGGTGAACGTTTGACGACGACCCCAAAGAATTACGCCTTTTTGAAAATTGCTGAAGGCTGTGATAGACCTTGTTCGTTTTGTGCCATCCCGTTAATGCGAGGTGGACATAAATCTACCTCTATCGAAGATTTGGTGACTGAAGCTAAAAATCTAGCAAAGCAAGGTGTCAAAGAATTGATTTTGATCGCCCAGGATTTGACGTATTACGGTTTAGATTTATACAAGAAAAGAAACCTGGCAGAATTACTCAAAGAACTTGTAAAGGTAGAAGGCATTGAATGGATCCGTTTGCATTATGCATTTCCAACAGGTTTTCCAACCGACGTCCTCGACGTCATAAGAGAAGAACCCAAAGTTTGTAATTATATAGACATACCGCTTCAGCATATTTCAGACCATTTGTTGAAATCCATGCGAAGAGGAACCACCCATAAAAAAACTACTGATCTACTTTACAAATTCAGAAGGGAAGTGCCTAACATGGCTATCAGAACTACATTGATTGTTGGATATCCTGGGGAAACTGAAGAAGATTTTCAGGAATTGAAAGACTGGGTAGCTGAAATGAGATTTGAGAGACTGGGTTGTTTTACCTATTCTCACGAAGAAAATACGCATGCTTATAACCTTGAAGATGACGTACCTGAAGATGTCAAAATTAAGCGTGCCAATGAAATTATGGAAATTCAATCTCAGATTTCATGGGAACTGAATCAGCAAAAAATCGGAGAAACCTTCAGATGTGTGATCGATAGAAAAGAAGGTGGATACTTTGTTGGAAGAACTGAATTTGACTCCCCAGATGTGGATAATGAAGTTTTAATCGATGCTCAAACTCATTATTTAAAAACTGGAGAATTTGCTGAAATCAAAATTACAGATGCCGGCGATTTTGATTTGTATGGAGAACCAGTCTCTGTAGATGCGATTTTGAATTAACTTATCTTTTAAAGCTTTTTAAAATGCCTCCTCTATATTTGCGAGTATTCTAAATTCTTAAAACATGGCTGACTGTTTACCTTTTCGATCCACAGGTTTTTTTACTGATTTGATTTCAGATTACATCGAAGAAAAGAAAAATTTAAAGCCATTTTACAATAGATTTCCTTCTATTGATAATTTTAAAGCACAAATAGAAGAGAAGAGCAAATCTTATGATCAAGATAATCGAAAGGGTTTAGTTGAAGTGTTGACAAATCAATACAAGTCGTTATCAACTTCAGAAGAAACACAGCAACATATTGATTTACTTATAGAGAATTCTACTTATACAGTTACGACTGGTCATCAACTGAATTTATTCACTGGACCACTTTATTTCCTGTATAAGATTGTTTCAACCATCAATTTGGCTAAGCAACTCAAGGAAAAATATCCTGACGACAATTTTGTTCCCATTTACTGGATGGCTTCAGAAGATCATGATTTTGATGAAATCAATTTTTTCAATTTCAAGCAAAATAAATTAGAATGGAAAAAGGATGCAGAAGGAGCAGTAGGTCACTTGTCAACTTATGGATTGGAGGAGTTATCCAAAACCATTGAAAAAGAATTCGGAAAAAGTGACAATGCTGAGTATCTCAAGGGGCTTTTCAAAGTGGCATACCTTGAACATGAGACTTTAGCCAGCGCCACTCAGTTTTTGGCCAATGAGCTTTTTGGAGAGTATGGCCTTGTCGTTCTAGATGCCGACGATGCTATATTGAAAACCATGTTTACTAAGCATATCAAAAATGATTTGCAATACCATACTGCCTTTCGTCAAACCGAAAAACAAGCTGATAAACTAGCCGATCTTGGCTACAATATTCAGGTCAATCCCAGAGAAATCAACTTATTCTATATGCATGAAAGCATAAGGGAAAGAATCGTAAAACAGGATGATAGGTATCTAGTTATCGATTCAGAATTAAGCTTTTCAGAACAAGAAATTTTAGATTTTGTTGATGAACACCCTGAGCGATTTTCGCCAAATGTTGTCATGAGACCGCTTTATCAGGAAGTGATTCTTCCAAACTTGGCCTACATCGGAGGTGGCGGAGAATTGGCATATTGGCTGGAGCTAAAATCTTTATACGAAGCAGAATCCGTCACTTTCCCAATACTGATGTTAAGAAATTCAGTTTTATTATATTCTGATAAAACAGCAAAAAAGCTTAAAAAATTGGACACTGAAATCAAAGATCTATTCTTGACTCCTGATGCTTTAGAAGCTAAGCAAACCAAGAAAAATTCTTCAATTGATATCGATTTTCAAAGTCAAAAAGAGATTTTAGAAAAGCAGTTTACGGATTTATATGAGCTAGCTGAAAAAACAGATCAATCGTTTTACGGAGCAGTGGCTGCGCAAGAGAAAAAGCAAAAAAACGGTTTGGATCATCTTGAAAAACGACTGCTAAAAGCTCAAAAGCGAAAGCTAAAAGATGAAAACGAACGCGTTTTGGAATTACAACGCATGTTGTTTCCTAACCAATCCTTACAAGAGAGAACTTTCAATTTCAGTGAAATTTATTTGGATTACGGAGATGAACTTATTCCAAAATTAATGGAAGAACTAAATCCTTTCCAATTCGAATTTCTCTGTCTGGAACTAACTATTTATAACACAAAATCATAAACTATGAAGAGCATGCACGCTGTTGATATGGAGACTGTCGAGATGACACTCGATATCATGAAATATGCGATCAATAGAATATCAAATACATCACCCGAATTAGGAAAACCAAAACAGGAGCATGAATTATTGGAACTTGTCGGAGATACGGTGACTAAAGAAGGGATAGGAGGAGAGAAAGCTTTTCAATTATTCAGAGACATTTTGGTGAAAGCGTCTGTCCCGGTCGATCATCCCAGACATCTCGCATTTGTACCTGCTGCACCAACACGGGCAGCGGTTTTGTTTGATCTTGTCACTTCTGCGGCTAGTATTCACGGCGCATACTGGATGACTGGTGGTGGCGGAATTTTCTGCGAAAACAGAGCTATGGAATGGTTGGTTTCTCTCACAGGAATGCCAGAAGGAACTTTTGGAGTTTTCACTAGCGGTGGAACAGCAGCCAATCTATCAGCAATAGTTACTGCAAGAGAATACTGGAGATCCATCAACGATGACAACAAAAAGCTGAAAGGACTTATAATTACTTCAAGCGGTGCGCATTCCTCTGTAAAAGCTATGGCTCAGGTTATCGATGCGGATATTATAACTGTAGATGACAATGATGAGCATAAACTCACTAAAGAATGCCTGGAGAAAGAAATCAAAAGTTTATCAGATTTCGATAGAAAACGCTTGTTTGCGGTTGTAGCAACTGGTGGAACTACAAATGCTGGAATCATCGATGATTTAGACGGAGTGGCAGAGGTGACGGAAAAAGAACAGCTTTGGTTTCATATAGATGCTGCTTACGGTGGAGCAGCCTTGGCCGCACCTTCTGTAAGACATCTTTTCAATGGTATTGAAAGAGCAGATAGTGTAACTATTGATCCACACAAATGGATGTTTTCTCCCTACGATTGTGGAGCCATTATTTACAAAAATATGGAGTTGGCCAAAAATGCTCATTCCCAAAAAGGTGCTTACCTGGATATTTTTAAAGACGAAGGTGCCCAGGGGTTTAATCCATCAGATTATCAAATTCAATTAACCAGAAGGCTTCGGGGTCTTCCATTATGGTATTCTCTTGCTATGCACGGGACAGATCGTTACACCACAGCTATCGAAAGAGGTTTGGAATTGGCAAATAATGCGGCTAAGCAAATCGAACAATTACCACATGTAGAGCTAATTCGTGAGCCAGGACTTTCCTGCGTGTTATTTTCGAGAATTGGATGGACTGCAGAAGATTATAAGGAATGGACTTACACCAACCACGATAGCGGATTTGCCTTAGTCACTCCCACCAAATGGAATTCACAGGAAGGAGAAATCACCTGTGCAAGATTTTGTTTTATCAATCCAGATACTACCGAAAAAGACGTTAAAGAGATTTTGGAGTCTATGAAATAAGTTTTTTCAATGTTGAATTTATTCTGAATTTGATTCTGTTTTTTTAATGCTTTTAGATACATTGCTTGAGGCCATGAGTTAACTTGATGATCCAGTCTTTATCTAGAAAGATTTAAAGTTTCTAAGAACAAATTCAGTAAAAAATCACCTGAATTAGATTTAGAAAATTTTTAAAGCAAATGAGAACAAAAAATCCCAATCTTTTGATCAAAAGACTGGGATTTTTTTGGAATTAATCTGAATTATTATTCAGCTTTCCGGATAGGGATTTCTACAAAAGTGTCATCCCATCCCATTAGAAGGTCAGAGCCATTTGCAGCAGGTTTGAAGGTGATTGAAAAATCTTCTACCGGTGCAGCAGTATTTCGTGTAGGTACACTAGTTCTCAAAAGATCTAAAGATTCATCATAACTATACGCTCCCCAAACATTAATTTGTTCGTTCACAATTATAGTCCATTTGTCTTTTTCTGGTATGGTGTATAATGAATAGGTGCCTGGTTCAACCTCAACACCGTTAAAGAGGACATCTTCATAAAATGTAATTTCGGTAGCCTCGTTGGCTCCAGTCCTCCAAACTTTATTGAATGGAACTAATTGACCAAAAATTTCGCGGTTGTTCTTTTTAGGCCTGCTATAAATAATTCTTGCCAGTGGAGAATTGTCCTGATTTCTGGTGATCACTGCATCCATTGGACTTTTGTCCAGATCCTTAAATTCTTGAGCTGTCGTAGTAAGTGTAACTAAGCTTAAAATAAGAAACACGTTAAATAATTTCATAAGTCTAAAATTTTAAACAAGTTTAAATCTAAGTTTCCTCTTTATGAGTTTAATTCTTGTTAAAGTAATATTTATAGTGTTACAGAAATAGCTTTTCAGGCTGATTTTACAATTTCTAAGAAAAAACACCGTTCAGGATTTTAGCTCCAACATAATCGATTTAATAGCGTTAAAAACTTCAAAAAACACATCCGATTTACTATATTTGTTTGTTGTTAATCTAATAATAAATTATGAGCGAAGAAGTCAAAAAACACAATTATTCGGCTGATAGTATTCAGGCTTTAGAGGGTATGGAGCACGTAAGATTGCGTCCATCCATGTATATAGGAGATGTAGGAGAGCGAGGTCTTCACCACTTGGTTTATGAGGTGGTAGACAACTCTATAGATGAGGCTATGGGTGGCTATTGTGATAAGATTGACTTGATCATAAATGAAGATGGATCTGTAACGACTATGGATAACGGTCGTGGAATTCCTATCGACATGCACAAGAAGGAAGGTGTTTCGGCACTGGAAGTAGTCATGACCAAAATTGGTGCTGGTGGTAAGTTCGATAAAGATTCTTATAAAGTATCTGGAGGTCTTCACGGTGTAGGAGTTTCTGTAGTGAATGCACTTTCCGTAAAACTTCACGCACGAGTTTTTAAGGATGGTAGAATCTGGGAACAAGAATACACCCGTGGAAAAGTGGATTATCCTGTAAAATCTACAGGTGATACAGAGATGAAAGGAACTGAAATCACTTTTAAGCCCGATTATGAGATTTTTAAAGAATCAGTCGAGTTCAAATATGAAACCTTAGCCAAGCGTTTAAGGGAGTTGGCCTTTCTAAATAAGGGTATTAAAATTTCTTTGATTGACAAACGTCAAAAGAACGAGAATGGAGAGTACCGTTCTGATGCCTTCTACTCTGAAGAAGGATTAAAAGAGTTTATTCGTTTTATAGACGCTAATCGTGATCCAATTATCACGGATGTTATAGCTATGGAGGGAGAAAAGAATGACATCCCGGTAGAAGTTGCTATGATTTACAATGACTCTTACGGTGAGAATCTGCATTCTTACGTTAATAATATTAATACACACGAAGGTGGTACCCATTTGTCTGGTTTCCGAAGAGGTTTAACGGCTACTTTAAAAAAATATGCCGATAACTCTGGAATGCTTGACAAATTGAAATTTGAAATTACCGGAGATGACTTTAGAGAAGGACTTACAGCTATTGTTTCTGTAAAAGTAGCTGATCCACAATTTGAAGGACAAACCAAAACCAAATTAGGTAACCGCGAAGTAACTTCAGCAGTATCTCAAGCAGTTACAGAGATGCTTGAAATTTACTTGGAAGAAAATCCTAATGATGCTAAAACCATAGTTCAAAAAGTAATTTTAGCTGCTCAAGCCAGACATGCCGCTAAAAAAGCGCGTGAGATGGTTCAGCGTAAAACTGTGATGAGTGGTGGAGGTTTGCCAGGAAAACTTTCTGATTGCTCTGAAACAGATCCAAATGCATGTGAAGTTTTCCTTGTTGAGGGAGATTCTGCGGGCGGAACTGCCAAGCAAGGTAGAGATCGTAATTTTCAGGCCATTTTGCCTTTAAGAGGTAAAATTCTGAATGTTGAAAAAGCAATGCAACACAGAGTGTTTGAAAATGAAGAGATCAAAAACATATATACTGCACTTGGTGTAACGATTGGAACCGAAGAAGATACCAAAGCCCTAAACCTCTCAAAATTACGATACCATAAAGTCATCATCATGTGTGATGCTGACGTCGATGGTAGTCACATTGCTACACTTATCCTTACATTCTTTTTCAGATACATGAAAGAGTTAATTGAAGCGAGTCATATTTACATCGCGACACCTCCCCTGTATTTGATTAAGAAAGGAAGTAAAAAACGCTATGCCTGGTCTGAGAAAGAAAGAAATGAAATTGCAAACGAATATAAAGGAGGAGTAAGCGTTCAGCGTTACAAAGGTCTTGGTGAAATGAATGCTGAGCAACTTTGGGATACCACTATGAATCCTGAAAATAGAATCTTGAGACGAGTCACTATTGATGATATGGCAGAAGCAGATAGAATTTTCTCTATGTTGATGGGAGATGAAGTGCCACCACGAAGAGAATTTATCGAACAAAATGCTGTTTACGCAAATATTGATGCTTAATACAAAGGGATGAAAAGCTTAAAGCTTATTTGTTTGATTCTTTTATCGGTTTTGTCTGTGGAATCTTATTCACAAAATGGAATCAGAAACCTTCTTTCATCAGGCTTCGAAGATGCGAATAGATTTGCAAACGCATACACCAGGCCTGGATCCGATGCCATCATCTTTGGTTTGGCTAATGGATGGTATAATACAGCCAAAGTTAAAAATCTTGGCGGATTTGAAATTTCTATCATTGGTGGTGTTTCACAGATTGGTAATAAGAATACTTCTTTTGCTATAAACGAAAATGATTATAACTTCCTGAGGTTTGAATCTGGTCCTTCAACTCAACAAGTAGGGACTGTTTTTGGACAGAATTCACCAGAGGTGACCATGAATATTGTAGAGGGAGGCCAGGAATTGGGCTCAATCACATTGCCACAAGGTTTGGCTTCAGAAAATGTAGAATATTTGCCCAATATTATTTTGCAAGGAAGTGTAGGCCTGCCTTTCAGTACCGAACTGAAATTGAGATTCCTTCCTGAAATTGAAAACAAAGATGTGACTTCACAATTCTATGGGGCTGGATTTCAACATGAATTTACAGACTGGATACCAGGTTTTAAAGTTTTACCAATCGCAATTTCTGGCTTTGTAGGTTACAATAAATTTGAGGGAGAGTATAGATTTTCAGAACAATCTAGTTTGATATCAGCCACCAATCAAAGCATAACTACAGATATTAATTCCTGGCATTACGCCGTGCTGGTGTCTACAAAACTTCCGGTTATCAATTTTTATGGAAGTTTGGGAGCTGTCACAGGATCTGCAGACACTCGATTGAGGGGAGAATATACGATTGAAACGGGAGTCGCGGAAGTTGAAGGTCAAACAATTACAGATCCAATCCGATTGGATTCTTCAGTAAATGGTTTAAGAGCCACCTTAGGAACCAAGCTCACATTGGCCTTTTTTAGGTTGAATATAGATTATAGTTTTCAGGAATTCAATACATTGAATGTTGGAATCAATTTTGGAATTTAAATATTAATTATAAAATAAATTTAAGATGAAAATTACAGTAGTAGGTGCTGGTGCCGTAGGTGCTAGTTGTGCAGAGTATATAGCAATTAAAGATTTTGCTTCAGAAGTCGTTCTTTTAGATATTAAAGAAGGTTATGCAGAAGGAAAGGCGATGGACTTGATGCAAACAGCAACACTTAACGGTTTTGATACAACAATTACAGGAACAACAGGAGACTATTCCAAGACTAAAGATTCTCAAGTTGCAGTAATTACCTCTGGTATTCCTAGGAAACCAGGAATGACAAGAGAAGAACTTATCGGAATCAACGCTGGTATCGTAAAAGATGTCGCGTCACAATTGGTAAAACATTCACCAGACGTTACTATAATCGTCGTGAGTAACCCAATGGATACGATGACATACCTAGCTCACAAAGAATTGAATCTGCCTAAAAACAGAATTATAGGAATGGGTGGTGCTTTAGATAGTGCTAGGTTTAAATATAGACTAAGCGAAGCTTTAGAATGTCCAGCATCTGATGTGGATGGTATGGTCATCGGTGGTCATAGTGATACAGGAATGTTACCTTTAACTCGTTTAGCAACACGTAATAGTGTAAGAGTGACAGAATTTCTTTCTGAAGAAAGACTTTCTCAAGTGTCTGAAGATACTAAGGTAGGAGGTGCAACTTTAACGAAATTACTTGGAACAAGCGCTTGGTATGCACCAGGAGCTGCGGTTTCTTCTTTAGTTCAATCCATAGCTTGTGATCAGAAAAAAATGTTCCCATGTTCTTCGCTTTTAGAGGGTGAATACGGACTTAATGATATATGTATTGGAGTTCCAGTTATCATTGGTAAAAATGGAATCGAAAAGATTGTAGACATCGATCTTAACGATGAAGAAAAAGCAAAACTAAAAGAAAGTGCAGAAGCAGTAAGAAAGACAAATGGTCTTTTGGAATAGTTTCAAACTTTTATAAAAAAAAACAGACCCGACATTTGTCGGGTCTGTTTTTTTGAATCACAAGTACCTTTTTAAGGGGTAAAATAGGCTTTCAAAAGTTAAAATTATCTTTAATAAAAAAATTGCCATTTCTATATCGAAAACCTATATTTGCCTGATTTTATAACAGCACTAATAATTTAAAAATGCAGAATAAAGGACTCATAAAGCTATTTGCTATCCTATTTGGTTTGGTAAGTATTTACCAATTGTCATTTACGTTCATAGCTAACAATGTTGAAGAAAAAGCAGAAGCTTTTGCAGAAAGACAAATTTCTGAAGGTGAAGAAAACTTCACTGAAAAGCGAGCAGTTATCGTAGATAAATACCTTGACTCTATTGGTAATGAGCCGATTTTTGCTGGTATTACTTACAATACCTCCAAAGATAAAGAGCTTAACAAGGGCTTGGATTTGAAGGGTGGTATTAATGTAATACTTCAAATATCTGTTCAGGATCTTTTAAAAGGTCTTGCTAATGATTCAAAAGACCCTGCTTTCAATCAAGCTTTAAGAGATGCTCAAGAAGCCAGGAAAAACAGTCAAGATAGCTATTTAGAATTGTTTTTTGAAGCTTTTGATAACATCGAGGGCGCAAAGCTGGCCTCACCAGATATCTTTGGAACTAAAGCACTTGCAGATGAAATTAGCTTCGATATGACTAACAGTCAGGTTAGGCCAATCATCAATAGAAAAATCGACGAAAGCGTTACTTCAGCATTTGAAGTTTTAAGAGAGCGTATCGACAAGTTTGGTGTAACGCAACCAAACATTCAACGTTTAGGTGAATCTGGGAGGATTCTTATTGAATTGCCTGGCGCAAAGGACATAAGCCGAATTCAAAATCTTCTACAAAGCACTGCTCAGCTTGAATTTTGGGAAGTGTATAAAGCCAATGAGCTTTCTGACTTTTTAGTGACTGCAGATGCAATCGTTGCTGAGAACATGAAAGCAGAAGACGCTAAGTCTGAAGAAGACCAAGCGCAAACTTCAGAAGAAGGTCAAGAAACTACAGATGAAGATGATTTAGAAAGGTTACTTTCCACAGAAGATGATACTGATGAAGATTTTACAAAATCAAATCCGCTTCTTAGTTTAGTCCAGTCTGCAGGTCAGCCACAAGGTCCAGTCATTGCTTATTTTGCGATTAAAGATACTGCTAAGGTGAATTCATATTTATCTATGCCTCAGGTAAAATCACAATTACCTTCAGATAAAAGATATGCGGAATTTGCATGGGGAAAGCCACCTAAAGACTCTGAAGTCATTGAATTATACGCATTGAAAGGGAATAGTAACGATGATCCACCTTTGAGTGGGGCAGTTGTTACTGATGCTCAGCAAACTTATGATCAAGTAGGTAGAGTTGCTGTGAGTATGCAAATGGATGGTCGTGGAGCCAAAATCTGGGAAGATATGACCGGTAAAGCTTCAGCCCAAGGTACTCAAATCGCTATTGTATTGGATAACATTGTTTATTCTGCTCCTGGTGTTTCTAGTGGAGCTATCTCCGGAGGAAGGAGTGAAATTACTGGACAATTTACTATTGAAGAAGCACAAGATTTAGCGAATGTTTTAAGAGCTGGTAAATTACCTGCTTCAGCTGATATTGTTCAAAGCGAAATCGTAGGTCCTTCTTTAGGCCAGGAAGCAATTGATAGTGGTATACTTTCATTTGCTATCGCTCTAATATTCGTTTTATTATATATGATCTTTTACTACGGTAAAGCTGGTTTGTATGCTGACATTGCGTTAGTAGTAAATATTTTATTCATATTCGGGGTTTTATCAGGACTTGGAGCTGTACTTACATTACCTGGTATTGCAGGTATCGTGCTTACCATTGGTATGTCGGTAGATGCGAATGTCCTTATTTTCGAAAGAATCAGAGAAGAAATAGCCAAAGGTAAAACACAAGCCGAAGCCATCAGCGACGGTTTTAGAAATGCATTATCCTCCATTCTTGATGCGAACATCACTACAGGTCTTACCGGTTTAATCTTATTAACCTTTGGGACGGGTCCAATTAAAGGTTTTGCAACCACTTTACTTATAGGTATTGTAACCTCTTTATTTTGCGCAATATTCTTAACTCGTTTATTCATTGCTGGAGGTGGTAAAAAAGGAAAATCCTTGCCATTCTCTACTAGCTTAACTAAAAATTGGTTCCAAAATGTTGATATAAATTTCTTGAAGAAAAGAAAAGTAGCTTACATCATTTCAGCAATTGCTATCCTGATAAGTGTTGGATCATTAGTTACCAAGGGTCTTAATCAAGGTGTTGATTTTGTAGGTGGTAGAACCTACACAGTAAGATTTGATCAGCCGGTTAATCCTTCAGAAATTGAATCCAATTTAATTCAGGAACTGCAAAGTGTTGAGGCAAAAACATACGGTGCTTCTAGTCAATTAAAAATTACTACCAACTTCAAAATTGAAGAAGAAGGAACAGGCATTGATGACGAGATTCAAAATATTTTATTCAATGGCTTAAAAGAGTATTTGCCTAGTGGAATTACAATAGATGAATTTAAAATTGGCGATAACAGTTCCAACGAAAAATTCGGGATAATGTCTTCAATGAAAGTTGGGCCAACTATCGCAGATGATATTAAAACTGCTTCTTATTATGCCATTATAGGATCACTCATAGTAGTATTCCTATATATTCTTATAAGATTTAGAAGATGGCAATTCTCCCTTGGTGCAGTAGCCGCAGTCATCCATGATGTTATAATAGTCTTAGGCTTATTCTCTCTATTATATAATGTATTACCATTCAGTTTAGAGATTGATCAAGCATTTATAGCAGCGATCCTCACTGTAATTGGTTATTCCTTAAACGATACGGTTGTTGTGTTTGATAGAATTCGTGAGTTCTTCAACGAGCATCCAACCTGGAAAATGGATAAACTAATCAACCTGGCTGTAAGTTCAACGATAAGTAGAACAATCAACACCTCTTTGACAACTCTTGTTGTATTGGTAGCTATATTTATCTTCGGAGGTGATAGCATAAGAGGATTTATGTTTGCCCTTATCATTGGGGTAATTGTAGGTACTTATTCTTCTGTCTTTATTGCTACACCAGTTATGTTTGATTCTGTTAAGAAAAAAGGTATTGATCTAGCTGATAAAAAGCCTGAAGACGTTGAACAAAAAGATAAGCTTAAGATGTAAGCATCAATTTATAGTTAAAAAAAAGGTCCTGTGAATAGTATTCACAGGACCTTTTTTTGGTCTAAATAAAAGTTTTTAATAAATCTCTACCAGCGTATGATAACACTTCCCCATGTGAAACCACTTCCAAAAGCAGCAAGAACCACCAAGTCGCCTTTTTTGATTTTTCCTTTTTCCCAGGCTTCTGTCAGTGCAATTGGAATAGAGGCAGCTGTGGTGTTTCCGTACTTTTGAATGTTATTATGAACTTGGGTATCCTCTAAGCCTAATTTCTTTTGAATAAATTGAGAGATTCTTAAGTTAGCCTGATGGGGAATGAACATGTCGATGTTTTCTTTCTTCAATCCATTGAAATCTAAACCTTCATTAATGACTTCTGAAAATCTTACCACTGCATTTTTGAATACAAGTTGTCCATTCATCTTCGGATAGTAGGGAATATCTTCTTGTGGATTCTCAGCAATAATTTCTGGCACCCATTTTTCTGTTGAGGGTCCTCTTAAAGAAAGTTCATCTATGTACTCTCCCTGAGAATGTAAATGCGTGGATAAAATCCCAGATTCATCATCGCTTCTTGTTAAAACTGCAGCTCCGGCACCATCACCAAATATGACAGAGACATGTCTGCTTCGATTGGTCATGTCTAAACCTCCACTGTGATTTTCACTTCCTATGACTAAAACATTTTTATACATTCCTGTTTTAATGAATTGATCTGCAACAGATATCCCGTAAACAAAACCGCTGCATTGATTTCTGACATCCAATGCTGGACAAGTTTTGATACCTAGTTTCTCTTGAATTTGAACTCCACACCCAGGGAAATAGTAGTCTGGACTAAGCGTGGCAAATACAATAAGATCTATTTCATCTTTATTGATTTCTGCTCTATCAATAGCTTGCTTAGCAGCCTTCAGCCCCATTATAGCTGTTGAATTTCCATCTCCTTTTTTGATGTGTCTTCTTTCCTGTATTCCTGTTCTTTCCTGGATCCACTCATTTGAAGTATCCATGAGTTTACTCAAATCATCGTTAGTAACTATATTATCAGGAACATATTTTCCTAAACCTATTATTTTTGATTGATACATATTTTTTAATTATTTAACAATGCAAGATACGTATTATCGCTTATTTCGTAATCTTTAAAGCAAAAGAAAACGCTCTTTTACTAAGTTTCAAAGAGCGTTTTCCAACCAACCTAACCAATAATCTTGAATATCTTACATGTATTTCTTGTAATCGTTGATGTCAACTTTAGCTTTTAGATCATGAAGCAGATTAAAAAGCCCGAAGAATGTCCTATTGATATAAAGGAAGTGTTGACTTCCTCGGTTACCATTCATCTTTCTTAATTCTTTGTCACTACTATACTTTTCACTCAATCCAGAAATTTGATTCCAAAATTCTTCACTTCCAAAGTCAAAAGTTTCTTGGTGAAAAGGACTTGTAAACAGGCTAAGCATTTCATGGAAAAGCGCTGAGAAATATTTAATTTCCTTTTCAGTGTCATCTGGCCTTATGATTTCCAATTCTCTCAATTTCTTTAGAAAAAAATTAGGATCATTTATGTTCTTAGGAACTGCTAATTCGAAATAAGGTGTATAAAATTGATCCGGAATGTTTTTAATACAACCAAAATCAATAGCGATAAGGTTGTAATCCTTATCAATTAAGAAGTTACCTGGATGAGGGTCGGCATGTACTTCTTTTAACTTGTGGAATTGGAACATATAGAAGTTCCAAAGAGTTTGACCAATTTCATTTCCTACTTCTTCAGAAAAATCTTGCTTTACAAACTCACTTAAATGTTTCCCTTCCATCCAATCCATCGTTATGATTCTCTCGCTGGAAAAATTTTCGTAATATTTAGGAAATTTCAAGTTTGGAATCATACCACACGCTTCAGAAATGCGCTTGCTTTGCTCAACCTCAAGTATGTAATCTGTTTCTTCTACCAGTTTATCTTCAATTTCTTTGAAGTATTTTTCAGAATCTTTTCCCTTCAGATTAAACATTCTAGTTGCAACTGGTTTGACCATTGCTAGATCCGAACTTATGCTATCCGCAACACCGGGATACTGAATTTTGATAGCGTATTTATTTCCGTCTTTTTCTGCTCTGTGGACTTGACCTATACTTGCAGCGTTTACAGATTCTGATGTGAATTTGTCAAAAATCTCCTCAGGATATTTTCCGTTATATTTTTTAAAGGTTTTTCTCACCAATGGAGCCGATAATGGTGGAACACTAAATTGAGCCAAACTAAATTTTTCAACATAAGCGTTTGGTAATAAGCTTTTCTCCATGGAAAGCATCTGCGCAACCTTTAGGGCACTTCCCTTTAGGTTTTTAAGCCCATCATAAATATCAGATGCGTTATCTTCATCTAAGCTATCTCTGGTTAACTCAGGATTAAAAGCTTTTTTTGAATAGTATTTTAAATAGTTAGCACCAACTTTAGTTCCTGTTCCAATTAATTTTGAGGTTCTACTAAATTTTCCAGTTGGAATTTTATCAATTGTCTTCATGTATTATTTCATTGTTTCTTTGTAAAGAAATTTTCCAAAATCGAAAACTTTCTCTAGGGGTGTGTTGTCAAAAACATCAAAAATGGTATTGACTGATTTTTCAATGGCTACATCTGTTTTTTCAAAATCTGGTGATGAGTCATCTTTCCAGAATTTAAGTAAAAACAAAAACTGTATCCAGGCACCTTCAGAATAGATATTTTCATTTCGCTTCAAAAATGAATACGCTTTTTCATCATTATCATCTTCAATCAAGTCTTTTGCAAAAGATTTAATATGTTTACGAAGCCCTTTGAGCTGCTTCATATTTTTCATCTGGTCGCCATGTTCATTCAATACATAAAGAACATAACTTCTGTTGGCAGAAAGAATTTCAAAAAAAGTGTAAAAGAAAGTGAGCATTTTTTCTCTGCTACCATAATTTGCAACCTCTTCATTATTCGACATTAATGAGTGCGCATTCTGAAAAAAGGTTTCCCAAATTCCTTCTCTTAAAGCGTCAAAATTTCCGAAATATTTATAAAAATTCTTCTCTTCAAATTTATGATCTTTAGCAAATTTATAAACCGATTTAGGTACATGTTCATGTAACAAAACGTGATCCATGTAAAAGGTTATGATATCTATTTTGGATAATTTTTTTTCGGTTTTAGGTTTAGTTGCCATAGTAAAAATTTTATATACAAATATAATTATTGTTTAATCTTCAAACTTCAACTTTAAACGAAATCTTTTGTTAAATGTGCTGTGCTCTGTCAGTTTGTCAGAATCTGATACACGGTATTTCCTTTGATATAAGTGTTGTAAATAAATTTTAATTATGGCTACAGGTAATATTAATGTTTCAGTGGAAAACATCTTTCCACTTATCAAAAAATTTCTTTACAGCGATCACGAAATATTTTTAAGAGAATTGATATCCAATGCAACGGATGCAACGCTTAAAATGAATCATTTGGTAAGAATAGGTGAAGCGAAAATCGATATAGGTAAACCTAAAATTGAAATAAAAATTGATAAAGACAACCAGACTCTTCACATTATAGATGAAGGTGTTGGTATGACAAAGGGCGAAGTTGAAAAATACATTAACGAAGTTGCTTTCTCTGGTGCTGAAGAATTTTTGGAAAAATATAAAGATTCAGATGCTAAGGAGACGGGCATCATTGGTCACTTTGGACTTGGTTTTTACTCAGCTTTTATGGTTGCCAACAAAGTTGAGATAAAAACTAAATCCTGGAAAGATGAACCAGCAGCGCATTGGACTTGTGAAGGGACTACTCAGTTTACCTTAGAAGAATCTGATAAAACAGATCGTGGAACTGAAATTATTCTTCACATCAATGATGATGAAAAGGAATTTCTTGAAGAGTATAGGATAAACGAGCTTTTAATAAAGTATAATAAGTTTATGCCTATCCCTATCAAGTTTGGAACTAAGGAAAAGGAACTTCCAAAGGCTGAAGATGCCAAAGAAGACGAAGAACCCAAAAAGGTAACGGTTGACAATATCATTAATAATCCAGATCCTGCATGGACTAAACAGCCTGCCGAACTTGAAGAAGATGACTACAACTCTTTTTACAGAGAATTATATCCTACTCAATTTGAAGAGCCTTTATTCCATATTCACTTAAATGTAGATTATCCATTTAATCTTACAGGAATACTTTATTTCCCTAAATTGACAAATGACTTGTCTATACAGAAGGATAAAATTCAGCTTTATCAGAATCAGGTTTTTGTAACAGATAATGTGGAAGGCATTGTTCCGGAATTTTTAACCATGCTGAAAGGTGTTATCGATTCTCCAGACATTCCTTTGAATGTTTCTAGATCCTACTTGCAAGCAGATGGTGCAGTGAAGAAAATATCTAGTTACATAACTAGGAAAGTAGCAGACAAGTTGAATTCGTTATTCACCAACAACAGAGAAGATTTCGAGAAGAAATGGAATGATATCAAAGTTGTGATCGAATACGGAATGTTGTCTGAAGACAAATTTTTTGAAAAAGCTCAAAAATTTGCCTTGTATCCAACGACTTCAGATGAATATTACACTTTTGATGAGTTAAAAAATAACATCACTGAATTACAAACAGATAAAGAAGGAAAGCTAGTAGTACTTTATGCTTCAAATAAAGATGAACAACACAGTTACATCAAAAGGGCAGAAGCTAAGGGATATAAAGTATTGCTCTTAAATTCTCCTATAGTTTCTCACTTGATTCAAAAACTCGAACAAGAAAATGAGCAAAAAGTTTCTTTTGTAAGAGTAGATAGTGATCACGTTGATAACTTGATAAAAAAGGAAACAGAACAAGTTTCTAAGCTTTCAGATGAAGAAAAAGAAAATGTAAAAGCAAGTTTTGAAACTGTAGTGCCTAAAGAAAAATATACAGTCCAGCTTGAAGCTTTAGACTCTGATTCTGCCCCAGTTATGATTACACAGCCAGAGTTCATGCGTCGTATGAAGGAGATGCAGCAAACAGGTGGCGGCGGAATGTTTGGAATGGGTAATATGCCAGAAATGTATAATTTGGTCGTTAATACCAATAATCCACTGATTTCAAAAATCCTGAAAGCTAAAGAGGGTTCTAAAAAAGAAGGCTTAATCAAGCAATCTTTAGACTTGGCATTGCTATCTCAGAACCTTTTAAAGGGTGAAGAATTAACAAATTTCGTCGAAAGAAGCTTTAAAATGATCAAATAAAATTATTTAAATATTTTGGATTTAAGCCACTTTTGATAAGTGGCTTTTTTCTTTTAAAACTAATTGTTCGAGTATCAATGTGAGATCAAACAAACAAGATTTCATGTTGCAAAGAAATATTAACATAGTATCTTTGTTCAAAATTAAAACTAATGATCAATATTACCTTACCAGATGGGAGTGTAAAGCAATATGAGGAAGGAACAACCCCTCTTCAAGTAGCTTTAAGCATAAGCTCAGGCTTAGCTAGAAATGTGATTTCTGCAAAATTCAATGATACAATTGTAGAAACCACCATGCCACTCAATCAAGATGGTAATTTGGTGCTTCTGACTTTCAATGATGATGAAGGGAAGCAGGCTTTCTGGCATTCATCTTCGCACATTTTGGCACAGGCTTTACTGAAGTTATATCCAGGAATCAACCTGACGATAGGCCCTTCAATTGATAATGGTTTTTATTACGATGTGGATCTTAAAGATCAATCCATCTCTGAAAATGATTTTCCTAAAATTGAAGCCAAGATGCTTGAGCTTGCAAGAGGGAAACATGATTTTGAAATGCGTGAAGTTTCAAAAGCTGATGCTCTAGAATATTACAAAACCAGAAATAACCCCTACAAAGTAGAATTGATAGAAAATCTTGAAGACGGAGAAATCACGTTTTGTGATCATGATGATTTTACAGATTTATGTCGAGGTGGACACATTCCTAATACCGGTTTTGTAAAGGCTATCAAGTTGATGAATATCGCTGGAGCCTACTGGAGAGGTGATGAAAATAATCCGCAGTTAACGAGGATCTATGGAATTTCTTTTCCTAAGCAAAAAGAACTTAAAGAATATTTAGAGCTACTTGAAGAAGCCAAAAAACGAGATCATAGAAAATTAGGTAGAGAATTAAAACTGTTTACTTTTTCTCAAAAAGTTGGTCAGGGTTTGCCATTGTGGTTACCTAAAGGTGCAGCTCTGAGAGACAGACTTGAAAAGTTCCTGAAAGATGCACAAGAAAATGCTGGCTACCAACAAGTGATATCTCCACATATTGGTCAGAAAGAATTATACATGACCTCAGGTCATTATCAGAAATATGGAGAGGATAGCTTTCAACCTATCAAAACTCCTCAGGATGGTGAAGAATACCTTTTGAAGCCTATGAACTGTCCTCATCACTGTGAAATTTTCAACTCACAGGCTTGGAGTTATAGAGATTTACCACAGCGTTATGCAGAGTTTGGGACGGTTTACCGTTACGAACAAAGCGGAGAGCTTCATGGTCTTACACGGGTAAGAGGATTTACACAAGATGATGCACATATTTTTTGTATGCCCGAGCAATTGGACGAAGAATTTAAGAAAGTAATCGATCTTGTGCTCTATGTCTTCAACTCTTTAGGTTTTGAAAACTTTACAGCTCAGGTTTCTTTAAGAGACCCAGATAATCCTTCAAAGTATATAGGATCTGATAAAAACTGGACAAAAGCTGAGGCTGCTATTTTAAATGCAGCAGAAGAAAAAGGTCTAAATTATAAAGTGGAAACTGGAGAGGCCGCCTTTTATGGTCCAAAATTGGACTTTATGGTAAAAGATGCATTAGGAAGACAGTGGCAGCTTGGAACTATTCAGGTAGATTATAATTTGCCAGAGCGATTTGAGTTAGAATATAAAGGGAGTGACAACGAAATGCACCGTCCCGTAATGATACACAGAGCGCCTTTCGGAAGTTTAGAACGATTTATAGCCATCTTGTTAGAGCATACTGGGGGAAATTTCCCATTATGGCTAATGCCAGAACAGGCTACTATCCTATCAATCAGTGAGAAATATGAAAATTATTCTAAAAAAGTTTTAAGTTTACTTAAAAAACACGAAATTCGCGCTACTATTAATAATCGAGGTGAAACCATGGGTAAAAAGATCCGGGAAGCCGAGATGAATAAGATTCCTTACATGTTGATAATAGGCGAAGCTGAAGTAGATAACGAAACGGTTTCTGTGAGAAGACATGGGGGAGATGATTTAGGTGAAATGCCAATAGAAAGCTTTGCCAAAATTTTAGAAACTGAAATAGAAAATGAAATTTATAAATTCGAAGTTTAATTAAAAAAATATTTAGCCATAGCAATACGTAGAAAAAAATCAAGACAGGCACCGAGGCAGATAAAAGAAAATCCTCATAAAATCAACGACAAGATAAGAGCTCCAAAAGTTCGAGTTGTTGGTGAAAATGTAAAAGTAGATATCTATTCGCTCAAAGAAGCTTTGGCCATGGCCGAAGAGCAGGAGTTGGATTTAGTTGAAATATCTCCAAAAGCAGACCCTCCTGTTTGTAAAGTTATGGATTACAAGAAGTTCTTGTATGAACAAAAAAAGAGAGAAAAACAGCTCAAGCAGAAAACTACCCAAGTCGTTGTAAAAGAAATTCGTTTCGGTCCTAATACAGACGATCATGATTACGAATTCAAAAAGAAAAATGCAGAGAAGTTCCTTAAAGATGGAGCTAAATTAAAAGCCTTTGTGTTTTTTAAAGGCCGTTCCATAGTCTTTAAAGATAAAGGCCAAATCTTGCTCTTAAGACTTGCTCAGGATCTTGAAGATCTTGCTAAAGTAGAGCAAATGCCTAAGCTGGAGGGTAAGAGAATGATTATGATTCTTGCTCCAGTTTCCAAAAAATAATTGCGATAATCCTTAATATATATTCCAGATGCCTAAGATGAAAACAAAGTCGAGTGCTAAAAAGCGTTTTAAACTTACCGGAACAGGTAAAATAAAACGTAAACATGCATTCAAAAGTCACATTTTGACTAAAAAGTCAAAAAAGAGAAAATTGAAGTTAACTCACAGCGGTTTAGTAGACAAAGCTGATGAGCATAGCATCAAAACTCAATTACGCTTAAAATAAGTAAACAAGGTTAATTATTAATCCATGGAGTTAGGCTCACAAAACGTTTATTAAACTGCCTACTACAAAAAACTTTAAAATATGCCAAGATCAACAAATTCTGTCGCTTCCAGAGCCAGACGTAAAAAAATAATGAAGCAAGCAAAAGGTTACTACGGACGTCGTAAAAATGTTTGGACAGTAGCCAAAAATGCAGTCGAAAAAGCAATGTTATATGCTTATAGAGACCGCAAAACCAAGAAGAGAAATTTTAGATCACTTTGGATCATAAGAATTAATGCTGCTGCAAGACTGCACGGTTTATCTTACTCTCAATTTATGGGAAAAGTAAAAGCTAACAACATTGAATTGAATAGAAAAGTTCTTGCGGACTTAGCTATGAACAATCCTGAAGCTTTTAAAGCCGTAGTCGACCAAGTCAAATAAATTCTAACTTTTATCGCAATTACAAAAGCACCTGTTTTAATTAACAGGTGCTTTTTATTTTTAATCAGTCTAATAACGTATTGTAAGAGTTTGAGTTGTAATTAACAGCTTTAATGTATTTCCTATATACATTAGAGAAAATTTTGATAATAACTTAAAAACTAAACATTATGGCCATTAGATTCGCAAATAACTGTAGCAACTGCACCAACTTAATTGAAAAGACATTTTGCAGTAAACACGAAGTCTTGGTATCTCAAAAATATACTTGTGACTTATTTAATATGAAGGCAGAGTTGAAAAACGAAAGAAGCTGTTCCAATTGTAAGAAACATGAAACAGATTCTTGCGCTCATCCAAGTAAAGCTGCCCCAGGAATGCTTTGTGCATCATGGGCACCTTCAACGTAAGTTTTTTTCAAAATCCACAAAAAACCTTGAATTTAATTCAGGGTTTTTTATTTTAGGGCAATTGGATATCATTTATAAAGGCTAATGAAAGATCAACTAAAGCGGTCACTTCACAAAACTTCTGTTCCAAACCGGATTGTCTGTTTGGTTCCTAGTCTTACTGAAATGCTTGTAGATTTAGGACTGAAAGATAAACTGGTAGGAGTGACCAAATTTTGTGTTCATCCTGAAGATATAAGATCAACGGCTGAAATCATAGGTGGAACTAAAACCGTAAAGGTTGATAAAATCAAAAGTTTACAGCCAGATCTTATTTTAGCCAATAAAGAAGAGAACGAGTTAGAAGTCATTGAGAAACTAACAGAAGACCATTCAGTTTATGTAAGTGATATCAATAAGATCGAAGATCTGCTTCAGTTGATAAGAGATATTGACGAAATCTTTAAGATCCCTGAAAACTCCAAGCAACTTGTTGACAGCATTGAAACTAACTTTATCAAATTCCGAAGAAAAAGTAAAGAGCAACCTAAACTCAAAGTAGCTTACTTCATTTGGAGAGATCCTTGGATGGTTGTTGGTGCCTCAACATTTATCAATTATATGTTGGAACTTAATAATTTTGAAAATGTATATAAAGAACTTCCAAGATATCCTGAGGTAGATATTAAGAATCTAGTAGCGGTCGATTATGTTTTCTTGTCTTCGGAGCCATTTCCCTTCAAAGATCAACATAAGTTAGAATTCAAAATTCCAGCGGAAAAAATTAAAATTGTGGATGGCGAATACTTTAGCTGGTACGGTTCCAGGCTTTTACAAGCCTTTGACTATTTCTTAAAGCTTAGGGACAACTTATAAAATTTTACTAGTATTTAAGGACATTTTAGTTTTAACGATTATCCTGTGTATATTTACAAAAAGAAAGCTTTGATACACCATTCAGTTTATCGTCACGAAAACTCCATAGAGTGGGTTACCTTTGTGCATGGTGCTGGTGGAAGTTCTTCCATATGGTTTAAGCAACTCAGAGCCTTTAAATCTCAATTTAATGTTTTACTATTAGACCTTAGAGGTCATGGCAATTCAAATCCAAAATTGCAGGATTCGCTTGATGAAAATTACACTTTCGATGCTATTACCGGCGATATAGTTGAAGTTTTAGATATCAACAATATTGAAAAATCTCATTTCATAGGTATCTCTCTGGGTACCATTTTAATAAGGAACTTAGCTGAGAACTATCCAAATCGCGTTTCTAGCATGATCATGGGCGGAGCTATTATGAAAATGAACGTGAGGTCCAGGTTTTTAATGAATGTTGGAGTAATATTCAAATCGGTTGTGCCTTATATGATTCTTTACAAATTATTTGCTTTCATAATAATGCCTAGAAGGAATCATAAGAAATCAAGAAATCTCTTCGTGAACGAGGCTAAAAAATTATACCAGAAAGAATTCATCAGATGGTTTAAGCTAACTTCTGAAATAAATCCTTTGCTCAAGTTCTTTAGGCAAAAAGCGATCAATATACCTTCCCTTTACATGATGGGTGAACAAGATTATTTGTTTCTACCTGCGGTTAGAAAAATTTCTGAAACTCATAAAGAAGCCAAATTATTTGTCATCAAAAACTGCGGTCACGTGGTGAATGTTGAACAGCCAAAAGTGTTTAATTCCAAAGTGATAGATTTTATTAAAAGTCTGGAGAACAATACTAAATTACAATTGCAAGCGACTTAATCCTGAAGCGCAAAAACTCGTCTTAATAGATCTGTAGATCTTTCCCTAACGTCATTTCTGATTCGTTGTTCTTCCAGTTCAATCATTTTATAAACGCCCTTTAAGGCTTCGTTGGTGACGTAGTCTGTGAGATTTGGATTTACATTAGAGGTAAAAGGCACCTGATTGTATTTTTCAATCACATTTTTCCATATTTGATCGGCGCCTACTTTCTGAAAATTATCTCGTACGATGGGCTCAAATTTTTGATACAATTCTGTTTGTGTCTTATCTCTTAAGTAAGACGTTGCTGCTGAATTTTCTCCGAGCAGAATAGATCTGGCTTCCTCAAATGTCATGTCGCGTATCGCAGATAAGAAAATGAGTGTCGCTTCTTTAACAGCTTGCTGAGCGGTCGTGTTAAGTGCCTTGATGCCTTCGTCAGCTAAATTACCTAAACCTAAGCTTCTCATGGTGCTCTCCACACTAGATAATTCCTCAGGAAGTTTGATCCTCACCAAATCATTATTATAAAATCCATTTCCCTCAGTCAATTTGGAAACTTGCTCATCTACACCTTTGGATAGTGCTTGTTGTAGGCCATTGGCTATTTGTTGGTCAGTAACCCCGGCAGACTTTGTCATCTCTCTAGAAATCTGTTCAAGTTCTGCGCATGAACTCAATGAAATAGAAACTAGCATAAGTAATAAAAATCGTTTCATAGAAATGAATTTTAGATCTATTGTAAAGATAGAGACTTTTGAAGACAACCTTCTATTTTTTCGTTATTAGAAGCTTAAATCAATGAGTTTAAATTGAATATTTCGTAATTTCACGCCATAAAAATTATTTATAATTCAATTTTATAATGCAGCAACAAAAACCATATACTCCTAAAAATCAAATTCGAATAGTCACCGCAGCTTCTTTATTTGATGGCCACGATGCCTCCATCAATGTGATGCGTCGTATCATCCAATCTACCGGCGTAGAAGTGATTCATTTAGGTCATGACAGAAGTGTAGAAGAAGTCGTCAATACCGCCATACAAGAAGATGTGAACGCAATTGCTTTGACGTCTTATCAGGGTGGGCATAATGAGTATTTTAAATACATGTATGATTTGCTTCAGGAGAAAGGAGCCGGGCACATCAAAATCTTTGGTGGTGGAGGAGGAGTCATCCTGACCGAAGAAATCGAGGAATTGATGAAGCACGGAATTACTAGGATCTATTCTCCAGATGATGGACGCGAAATGGGATTACAGGGTATGATCAACGACCTAGTCAAACAAGCTGATTTTAAAACACCTGAGCTAAAAGCTCCAAAAAAGACCAAAGAAAACTTAGATAATAAAGACGTCAATACCATAGCACGTTTAATTTCCTTAGCTGAAAACAGACACGACGAATTTTTAGAGGTGTTTGAATCTATTCAGAAAAACAATGAGAATAAAGTTCCCGTTCTTGGAATTACAGGAACTGGGGGTTCCGGCAAATCTTCATTGGTCGATGAGTTAGTTCGTCGATTTTTAGTGGATTTTGAAGACAAACAAATCGGGATTATCTCGGTGGATCCTTCTAAACGTAAAACTGGAGGTGCTTTGCTTGGAGATAGAATTCGTATGAATGCGATCAACTCATCAAGAGTATACATGCGTTCATTGGCTACAAGACAATCCAACTTGGCTTTATCCAAATATGTGCAGGAGGCAGTAGAAGTCTTAAAAGCGGCTAACTATGATTTAATTATTTTAGAAACTTCGGGAATAGGTCAGAGTGATACAGAAATTCTCGATCACTCGGATGTGTCGCTGTATGTCATGACACCAGAATTTGGAGCAGCTACTCAGTTGGAGAAAATCGACATGTTGGACTTTGCCGATTTGGTGGCTATCAATAAATTTGATAAACGTGGTGCTAAAGATGCTTTGCGTGACGTCAAAAAACAATACCAGCGCAATCACAATCTGTGGGATGTTAAGCCAGATACTTTACCAGTATATGGAACCATCGCTTCTCAATTTAACGATCCAGGCATGAATATTCTTTACAAGAGAATCATGGATCAGTTGTCAGAAAAAACATCAACAACACTTAAGAGTGATTATCAGATTTCTGATGAAATGTCAGAAAAAATATTTGTCATTCCACCAGCCAGAACCCGTTACCTTTCAGAAATTTCAGAAAACAATCGGGCCTACGATCAGAAGGCGAACTCACAGGTAGAAGTGGCTCAAAAGCTTTACGGGATTTTCAAAACCCTTGAAAGTGTCACCGATACAAAATTAGAACTTGATAAAAATGGCATTGAAGAAACACAATTGGAAGAGGTGGCCACTTCAGACAATGAAACTTTGGTAGGTTTGCTGAAGAAGGAATTCGACCGTGTCAAGATGGACTTTGATCCATACAACTGGGAAAAAATATTGGATTGGGGCAATGTTGTTCAAAAATATACCGACGAGGTGTACACCTTTAAAGTAAGAGACAAAGAAATCAAAATTGATACTCATACCGATTCGCTTTCTCATACCAAAATTCCAAAAGTAGCTTTACCTAAATATAAAGCCTGGGGAGATTTGCTCAAGTGGTTGCTACAAGAAAATGTGCCTGGAGAATTCCCATATACCGCAGGACTATATCCGTTCAAAAGAACTGGTGAAGATCCTACCCGAATGTTTGCCGGGGAAGGTGGGCCGGAACGAACTAATCGCAGGTTTCATTATGTGAGTGCAGGCTTGCCTGCTAAGCGTTTGTCTACAGCTTTTGATTCGGTAACACTGTACGGAAACGATCCCGACCATCGACCAGATATTTACGGTAAAATTGGTAATGCGGGTGTTTCTATTTGCTGTTTAGACGATGCCAAAAAGTTGTATTCAGGATTCGATCTGGCAGATGCCATGACTTCTGTGAGTATGACCATTAATGGTCCAGCTCCGATGCTGCTCGGGTTCTTTATGAATGCCGCCATCGACCAGCAGTGTGAAAAATACATTGCAGAGCACGGACTTGAAAAAGAAGTTGAAGCCAAAATCAAAGAGATATATCAGAAAAACGGAACAGAACGACCAGTCTACCAAGGTGAACTTCCAGAAGGAAACAATGGCCTTGGCTTGATGCTGCTTGGTGTTACTGGCGATATGGTCTTGCCGAAAGATGTATACGAAAAGATAAAACAAGACACCATTGCTGTTGTTAGAGGAACGGTTCAGGCGGATATTCTTAAAGAAGACCAGGCGCAAAACACCTGTATTTTCTCTACAGAATTCGCTATCCGATTGATGGGTGACGTCCAGGAATATTTCATTGAAAATAAAGTCAGAAACTTTTATTCGGTGTCAATTTCAGGTTATCACATTGCCGAAGCAGGCGCCAACCCCATTACACAATTGGCATTGACGCTTTCCAACGGCTTTACTTACGTAGAATATTACTTGAGCCGAGGCATGGATATCAATAAATTTGGTCCTAACTTAAGTTTCTTTTTCTCCAATGGTATCGATCCAGAATATGCGGTCATTGGTCGTGTGGCCCGACGTATCTGGTCCAAAGCCATGCGGGATAAATACGGCGCCAACTCCAGAGCGCAGATGTTGAAATACCACATCCAGACCTCAGGACGTTCGCTTCACGCCCAGGAAATCGACTTTAACGATATCCGGACCACGCTACAGGCGTTGTATGCGATTTACGATAACTGTAATTCGCTGCACACCAATGCCTACGATGAAGCTATCACGACGCCAACCGAAGAATCTGTACGCCGTGCCATGGCCATTCAGTTGATTATCAACAAAGAATTAGGGCTGGCCAAAAACGAAAACCCAATCCAAGGCTCTTTTATTATTGAAGAATTGACAGACCTTGTGGAGGAAGCTGTTTTACTTGAGTTCGACCGTCTTACCGAGCGTGGTGGCGTGCTTGGTGCCATGGAAACCATGTACCAGCGTAGCAAGATTCAGGAGGAAAGTTTACATTACGAAACCCTCAAGCACACCGGAGAATTTCCAATTATCGGAGTGAACACCTTCCTGAGTTCCAAAGGTTCGCCAACAGTCAAACCTAGAGAAGTCATCCGCGCGACTGAGGAGGAGAAGGAATTCCAGATCAATACTCTGGAAAAACTTCACAAAGTCTACGAAAACAGAGCCGACAAGAACCTAAAACGCATACAGGAAGCAGCCATCCACAACGAAAACATCTTCGAAGAATTGATGGAAGCCACCAAATACTGCTCTTTAGGCCAGATCACCGAAGCCCTGTTTGAAGTCGGCGGCCAGTATAGAAGGAATATGTAAACATAGAGCCATATTTTGCTTTACAAAATGTATGTGAATCACTTACCCGAGAACGACAGCGATTCGGGATATTTTTAAATTTTATTAGAGCCTGCCCCCCAATGCTTTTGGGGCAGGCTTTTCTCTATTACACCTTCCTCAATGCTTTGGGAATCGGGGTAACCGCTGCAATCTCTCACGTGGGACTTTGCGGTTGACTGATGTTTTTATGATTTAGAAACTTGGGCTCGTAACGCTATGGGTTAAAAAATGAAATTCACTCTTCCTTAAGTAATTAAAAGCATTTTGTTTTAATTCTAATTTAGAAATTTTGCTTACTTTTACCGTTAGTAACGTAAAGCATTAGTATGATTGTTTCATTTCGCTCAAAAGTGACAAAACAAATTTGGAATGGACATCGAGTAAAAAAAATACCTATTGAAATTCAAAGAATTGGACGCCGAAAATTGAGAATGTTGAATAACTCTCAAAATATAGCTGATCTGAGAATTCCACCTTCAAACCGACTTGAAAAATTGAGTGGAAATTTGAGTGGATTTTACAGTATCCGAATCAATAAACAGTGGCGAATAATTTTTGAGTGGAGCAACGGAAATGCGAGCGAAGTTGAAATAGTTGATTATCATTAAAAGACAAAGAAAATGGAAGAGTTAGAAAATATACACCCAGGCGAAATTTTACTTTACGAATTTCTTGAGCCACTTGAAATTTCGGCTTATCGACTTTCTAAAGATTTGAAAATTCCACAAACTCGAATATCTGAAATCGTAAAAGGTCGTCGACGAATAACAGCTGACACGGCTTTACGATTGAGTAAATATTTTGGTAATTCAGCTAAATTTTGGCTTGGACTCCAAGATGATTATGATATCGAAGAAGGAAAAGAAAACAAACAATCTGAACTGAACGAAATAAAACAATTCGTTGATAAAAATATTGCTTAATTAAGGCTACGTTTAATTTGCGCTAATGGTTCTATTTTGTTGATTGCAAAAGACAAACAAATTATTAAATGAACAAGTAAGTGCCTTTTAATTCTACCCTTAAAATCCAAGAAAACTATAGGCATCAGTTTGAATTCACCAAGGATTTTCAACAATTCAACACAACCATTTCTAAAAAAAATCACCCTTATATATAAACCTTATGTCAATTTCAAATTTTATTCAAAAATCTATGTTGTTGCTTATTCTTATATTCAGCATCGTAAGTTGCAATCAGGATAATGATGACGACAACCTTGTTACTGATCCTGGTGGTTCTGCAGACTATTTCATAAATAATGAAACCGCTATGGATATTGTTGTCATCTTTCAGAAATCTGAACCCTTAGGATCAGAAATTGATACAACCGATGTTATAGAAAGAGACGCTTCAGTAAAATCTTTAGAGATGTAATTTTAGGTGACAACCCAACACCTGAGGATTCATACAAAGAAATTAAATTCTTTGAGTCACCTGATTTAGAGAACCCTTTTAAGGTATTATTACCTATTGATAATGAAGACTGGACAATTGTTAGTAAAGATTTTGACAGCATAGATTTTTACGGAAATACTATTTATGAAATCAAATTAATGAATTGAAATTTTCACGGACTCAATATTCAGTCACTTATAATAAGTCTTATTCGACTTCAAAGAAATTTAGTCCTCTAATAGTTCGGAGTGATATTTGAAATTTTGAATAATACTTTTGAAATATGAAATATAAAGTAATGAACTTCTCAAAACTCTTCAGCCTTCTTTTATGTATCAGCCTTTTGTTTTCCTGTAGCGATAGCGATGACCTCACTCAAGAGCAGGAAGCAGAGCGCTTAAGTGAGTTATTTACTGAGATCGAGAACTTAGCCAGCAGTGTAGATTGTGAAGATTCTTCTAACTGGACATTTACTCCTTACGGGAGTAAAACTTGTGGTGGGCCAGTTGGGTTTATTGCTTATTCGACTGTGATCGATACCCGAGATTTTCTGAACAAGATCGAAGAACACCGAACTCAACAAGAAAACTTCAATAGAAAATGGGGAGTTTTCAGTGATTGTTCTGTTCCGCCGCAACCTAAAGGTATTAGATGCGAGGAGGGAAAGCCTGTTTTTGAATATGAATAATTAAGGCTTAATAAAGATTGTTATATTTACTTTTTAAACATTAACCAAGTTAAACTATATGGATTTTTTTCTTCCTTATTGGGCTTATAAGTTAATCCTCTACACTTTAGTAGGAATATTTTTTTCTGTATTAGCCTACATTCTGATCAACAAAAAGTTGAAATTAACTGAAAAACTTTTCCTCATCATCTTATGTGCAATGCTTCCATTTTTTGGTCCTCTAATTTCTATTTATTATGTGAAAGATTTTGAACTCATTGATCTCCTGAAACTAAACAATAAGACGCCTTAAAATTATAATCTCTTCAAAAAACTTAAAATTGTGCCCGGTATAGTGAAAACCAAACTAAACCTTAAAGTCTCAGTCACTTAATTACAAATTGTGTATTTTTGCACGCAATTAAATCTAATTGCAATGACAAATTCAAAAGTAAAAGGACTTGGACTTACCTACGACGATGTTCTTTTAGTACCGGCTTACTCAGACGTTCTTCCAAGAACTGTGAGTATCGAGAGTAAATTCACCAGAAATATATCCCTTAATGTTCCAATAGTTTCTGCCGCCATGGATACGGTGACAGAATCGAGAATGGCCATTGCAATTGCTCAGGAAGGCGGCATTGGTGTCTTGCATAAAAACATGACGATCGAAGAGCAGGCTCTTAAAGTACGTCGAGTAAAACGTGCGGAAAGCGGAATGATCATCGATCCAGTGACTTTGCCTATCACAGCGACGGTTAAGGATGCCAACGATAACATGAGAGAACACAGTATTGGTGGAATTCCAATTGTAGATGATGCCTATAAGTTGATAGGTATTGTGACCAACAGGGACTTGCGTTTCGAAGTTAAAAATGACCGTCCCATTAAAGAGGTCATGACTATTAAAAACCTGGTCACAGTAAGCGAAGGTACTTCGCTTAAAGAAGCTGAGGTTATCCTTCAAAAACATAAAATCGAGAAACTTCCTGTTGTCGATAAAAATGATAAACTCGTTGGTTTAATCACCTTTAGAGATATAACAAAACTCACTCAAAAACCTTTTGCTAATAAAGATGAATACGGTCGATTGAGAGTAGCTGCCGCACTGGGCGTCACCAATGATATTGTAGAACGTGCTTCTGCTTTGGTCAAAGCTGGCGTTGACGCTGTGGTTATTGATACCGCTCACGGACATACCAAAGGTGTGGTTGAGGTATTGAAAACCATCAAAAAAGAATTTCCAAAACTGGACGTTGTAGTGGGTAATATCGCCACTGCAGACGCTGCAAAATATTTGGTAAACGCTGGAGCTGATGCTGTAAAAGTTGGAGTAGGTCCTGGATCTATTTGTACCACAAGAATTGTTGCAGGTGTTGGTTTTCCACAACTTTCTGCAGTAATGGAGGTTGCAGAAGCTTTAAAAGGTTCTGGAGTTCCAGTAATCGCTGATGGTGGAATTCGTTACACTGGTGATATTCCTAAAGCCATTGCAGGAGGTGCAGATTGTGTAATGTTAGGTTCATTACTGGCAGGTACCAAAGAATCTCCCGGGGAAACTATTATTTATGAAGGACGAAAATTTAAGTCCTATAGAGGAATGGGTTCTATTGAAGCCATGGACAAAGGCTCTAAAGACAGATATTTTCAGGATGTGGAAGCCGACATCAAGAAATTAGTACCGGAAGGCATCGTAGGTCGGGTTCCTTACAAAGGAGAATTGGTAGAAAGCATGGTTCAATTCATCGGTGGTTTAAGAGCAGGGATGGGCTATTGTGGTGCAAAAGACATCCAGACCTTAAAGGAAAACGGAGAATTTGTACAAATCACAGCTTCCGGAGTTATGGAAAGTCATCCTCATAGTGTCTCTATTACCAAAGAAGCACCAAACTATAGCAGATAGACTTTTAGAATATATACTTATTAAAAAAGCTCGAAATGAAAATTCCGAGCTTTTTGTTTTTAGATGAGTTAGGATTTAATTACCAGAATTTCCTTCCGGAATTACATCTTCTGCTGATTCTTCTTTAATTTCAATTCCAAGTTTGTCTATAACCTTTAGAGTAATGTCAAATTCAGGATCTATATAAATGATACTGTTGTTTTCATCAAAAATTTGAGTAAAATCTTCTTCATTGACAATTTCTTCGATAGCAGTACCAATTTTGTTGTAAAGCGGTCTCAAATATTGATCTTGTTGTAGTTGTAGCATTTGTGATGAATTTTGCTGAAGCTTTTTGAGATCTTCTTCCAGATCTACAATTTCTTTTTGCTTTATTTTTTTCATCACATCGTTCATGCCTTCTTTTTCCTTTTCGTTGTAATCGTCCAAAACTTCACGATAAGCGACATACTTTTCTTGAATGGTACTGTCCAGTTTGGTGCTGTAGACTTTTAATTTTTCTTCTACATCTTTGATCTCTGGCATCTGAGAAAGGATGTATTCGTTGTTAACTGTACCCACTTTGGTTTGGGAGAAAGAGGTAAAACTAAGCGCTAATAAGGCAATACAAATTATGTGTTTCATTATTTATTTTTTTACAAATAAAGTCAATATAAATATTAAAACAAACCTTACTTAATTTGTTTTCACACTCTTACCTTCTTCTATAAATGCTTTGAAATCTTGTTGAACGACTTTTGACCTTTTTTTGAATATGTCCGGAAGCAATTTACTGATTAGCACCATAAACCCTGAGAACTTGAATTCACTGTAAGACGTCCATTTGGTTTGATTCTCGCTTATCGCTTCAAAGTAATTTTTTTGAGTGCTTTCCATTCCTTTGGAAGTGTATCGCCCATGCCATTCGTTTGGTAAGTCTTTTTTTAATATGGTCTCTGTCATTTTGATGGATTGACCTTCCATGTTGATGTACAGTTTTCTCTTACTGCCAACCTCTCCATTTTCTCCGCTAATCACCCGACTTCGTTTTAAGCCACGCTGCCAATGTGGGAGCAAATCGGGGTTTTCAAAAGCGTCGATAATCTCTTGTCTCGGTTTATCAATAATAACTTCAGTAGTATATTTCATAAGGCAAGTTTACTTTTATCTTTCTAAAGTTGAGGCTGTAAACGGCATTTTTTAAAAAAACTTAAACATTGTGTGCATTGGCATTTTTCTTACTTTTGCCTCCAAAATCTTAAAAATGAAATCACTTTTTAGTATTTGCATATGTCTAATATGTTTTGTTTTTGTTTCCAATGCTCAAATTAAAAATGAAGTTCTTTTTAAAATTAATGATGACGAATACAAAGTTGAAAAGTTTGTCACTTCTTTTCAAAAAAATGCTGATCTCATTTCTTCATCAAACGAATCTATTGAACAACATCTAGATCGATTCATAAATTTCCACTTAAAACTCAAGTCTGCTTATCATCTTGGATTAGACACTCTTCCTTCTTTCCAAAAAGAGTTCGGTAGGTATTATAAACAAATAGCTGATAATTATATATCCAACGGTGAAGTTACGGAAGCCATGGTGAAAGAAACTTATGATAGAACCAAAACTGAAGTGAGAGCCAGTCACATTTTATTAAACCTTCCCAAAACTGAAGCCGATACAACTGCTGTTTATCAAAAAGCTTTGATGCTTAAAAAGCGTATTGAAAATGGTGAAGACTTTGAAAGTTTAGCTAAACAGTTTTCTGATGATCCTTCGGTGAAAGCTAATGGAGGTGATCTTAACTGGTTCAATACGTTCAAGATGGTTTATGAGTTTGAAAATGCAGCCTATAATCTAGAGGTTAGAGAAGTTTCCGACCCTGTAAAAACAGATTTTGGCTATCATATTATCAAAAAAACTGGTGAGCGTCCATCCAAAGGTCAGTTAAAAACAGCTCATATCATGTTGCTTCCAAGTGATTCCCTTCAGGATCCAGAGGTGAAGATTCAAAAAATCTATAAACGTTTACAGGAGGGTGAGGACTTTCATGAGCTAGCGATCAAATACAGTCAGGACCCTAACACAGCAAGTAATGGAGGCTATGTTTCCCCTTTTAGTTTGGGAGGATTGAATTCAAAAGTTTATGAAAACGAATCTTACGAACTTGAAAATGAAGGTGATTATACCGAGCCTTTCAAGACCAGATTTGGTTGGCATATTGTCAAATTAATTGAAACTATTCCTTTAGAGCCTTATGATGAGGTTAAGGATGACTACAAAAGAAGACTTAAAAGTTCTTCGCGTTCAAAAGTATTAGTTTCCAAAATCAAAGAAGGCCTTGAACAATTATATGAAGTTGAAATTAGCGAGGAAGCCAAAAATCACTTTTTGAATTTGATGGATGAGAGTTTTTCTAAAGGAAAATGGAAGTATCAACCTGATGAGGAAGATGCTACTCAGACAGTCTTTAGTGTTGAGAATTTGAATGTAGATTATAAAACCTTCGGAGAGTACCTGGAAAGACAGCAACGCAGTCTGTCGAAATTGCCAGAAAATAAGATTGTGCTTGAAACTGCTGTAAATGATTTAGTCTACAGTAAACTCCTTGAGTATCATAAAACCCAACTACCAGAAATCGATAAAGAGTTCAGTGAGAAAATTGATGAATACAAAAATGGTATTTTGATTTTTGATTACATGACAGCTAAAATCTGGGAGCCAGTCTCTAAAGATACTCTGGCGCAAAAGAAGTATTATGAAAATCACAAAAAAGAGTTTGTGATTCCTTCCAAAGTGCAAGGACAGCTTTACACTTCTAAAGATAAAAAATCACTTAAAGTTCTTAGATCAGAATTGAAAAAGAGAAGCAAGACAGACACTTTGGCTATCAATTTATCGGAGGATATAATTATTGAAGAAGTTATTCTTGCTGAAGATTCAGATAAACTTCCAAAAAAATTTAATTTTAAAGGAGGATTAAGTAAAATATATAAGCACTTGGACCAGTTTATGATAATGGATGTTAAGGAAGTTGAAATTTCAAAAATTCCGGAATTTAAAGAAGTAAATGGTAAAATCATAAGTCATCTTCAAGATCAAAAAGAAGAGGATTTAATTTCAGAGTTGAGAGCTGATTATGATGTCGAAATAAATAATGATGTTTTAAAACAATTAAAAGAAGAACTTGAGAAATAAACAGTTAATACTCTTGATTTTGTTTTCCTTTATCTTAGGGGCTTGTTCTCTTTTTTCAGAAAAGGAAAATTCAAATTACGTTGCCAGGGTCAATACCCATTTCCTAAAATTTGATGAGCTCAACCAACATATTTCAAAAGACTTGTCTGAACAGGATAGTACAATTGCAGCAAAAACTTATATTCAGAATTGGGCTACAGATAAACTTTTGTTGGATAGGGCTAAGCTGAATTTACCAGAAGAAAAACAAATCGATTTTAGAGAGTTGGCCAAAAAATACGAAGAGCAGCTGTTTAAAAAGGCTTACAAAGATGCTCTTATAGAAAGAGAATTAAAAGATGTTATTGATTCATCTGATGTGGATGAATATTACAAAAACAACAAATCTAATTTCAAGCTCAATGAAGAGTTGGTCCAATTGCGTTATTTGCAATTAGATAAAAAAATGAAGGCTTTAAAGGACATAAAACGTCAGTTTCAACGTTTTAATCCTGAAGATATGCTATCATTGCAAGAGAAATCTTTGGAATTCAAATCTTTATCGCTTAATGACTCTATATGGGTTAGATACTCTGAAGTTGTAAAAGAGTTCAAGGAAAGTAAAGGTTTACAACTGGATAAGACTGAGCTCTTTAAATCTGGAAATTTTATTGAAATTGAAAGTGAAAATGACCTCTATTATATTTTTATAAAATCAACTTTAAAACGTAACGAGGAAGCGCCAATTGGATATATAAGACCTACGATTGAGCAAATATTGCTCAATAGAAAAAAAATAAATATTGCTAAGAAAATTGAAAAAGAGATTACAAAAGATGCTACAAAAAATAATGAATTTGAAGTCTATTAATATAATTACAATGGCTGTAATTATGCTCATAAGTTTGACCTCTACAGCTCAGGTAACTGTTGACGAAAAAGACAACCTTCTCAAAAATTCTGATATTGCTCCAGAAGTGCTCGAAGCCACTAAAGTGACTGAGGATGGAAGAATAAAAATCGATGGTGTTGCTGCAGTTGTTGGAAATTACCTCGTACTGGAAAGCGATATTTCCAAAGCTTATCTGGATATGAAAAACCAGCAGATCGGCGAAATCTCCTATTGTGATGTTGCAGAAACCATAATGGAAAACAAGTTATTTGCTCACCATGCAGAACAAGATAGCTTACCTTTTAATCCGGCGAGAGTAGAGAGTTTTACAGAACAACAAATCAGTCAATTCGTAAGCCAGGTAGGGAGTATGGAGAGGCTACTTCAGTTTTATAAACTTGAGGATGAAACTGAGCTAAGAAATCAACTTAATGAGATCAATAAGCAGAGAATGCTGGCAGAGGAAATGCAAGGAGCTATTGTGGATGAAGTAGAAATTACTCCAGAAGAGACCAGAGATTTTTTTGAAGCTATCCCAGAAGACGAAATCCCTTTGATTAACGATGAGGTAGAGCTTGCTCAAATCATTGTGCGACCAAAAGTTGGAGAGAAAGAGCGACAAGCAGTTATAGATAAACTGAATTCTTTTAGAGACGATGTCCTATCTGGAGGAAGCTTTGCAACCAAAGCAGTTTTGTATTCTGAAGATCGAGGATCTAAAAGTTCGGGTGGAAAGATTACACTTACCAGAGATGATAACTATGTAAAAGAATTTAAAGATGCTGCTTTTAGTTTGCAAGAGGGAGAGATCAGCAAGCCTTTTGAAACTGAATTTGGATGGCACATTTTGACTGTTGACAGAATTAGAGGTCAGCAGGTGGATGTAAGACACATATTGCTTTATCCTGAAATCAGTTCTGAGGCCATAGAGAAAGCGAAGGAGGAAATTGAAAAAGTTAGAGAATTGATCGTTGATGGTTCCGTAAGTTTTAGAGATGCTGCTAGAGAAGTTTCAGATGAAAAAGAAACAAGAGAAAGTGGAGGTCAGCTTATCAATAATGCCACTGGAGATAGAAGGTTTGAATTGACTAAAGTAGATCCCGCAATTTACGATCAGGTTGTGGATCTTAAAGAAAATGAAGTTTCACCAGTAATTAAGGATTCTGAACCAAGAACAGCTAAGGTGTTTTTCAAACTCATTACTGTGACCAAAAAAATACCAGAGCATATTGCTGAATTTAGTGAAGACTATACTCGTATTCGTGAATTGGCCCTACAGCAGAAAAAGCTTAAAGAAATAAACGCCTGGAAAGGGAAGAAAGTGAAAGACACCTATATTAAAGTAAATGGAGATTATAAGGCTTGTAAGTTTTCCAAGTCTTGGATAAAAAAATAGTATGCCAGACGTTGCTGATTTAGATGAGTTTGTAAAGAAGTATGAAATCTTAAAGTCTGAGATCGCTAAAGTTATAGTGGGTCAGGAGAAGGTTGTAGATACTATACTTCTATCTATATTTTCCGGAGGTCATTCCTTACTTGTCGGAGTTCCGGGATTGGCTAAAACTTTAATGGTAAATACGATATCTCAGTCTCTAGGGCTGGATTTTAGCAGAGTTCAATTTACACCAGACCTCATGCCAAGTGATATCATAGGTTCTGAAATTCTCGATGAGAATAGATCTTTTAAATTTTTGAAGGGACCTGTGTTTACAAATATTTTATTAGCCGATGAAATAAATAGAACCCCTCCAAAAACTCAGGCGGCGCTCCTGGAAGCGATGCAGGAAAAGGCAGTCACAGTGGGAGGTAAAAACTATTTATTGTCAAACCCATACTTCGTTCTCGCTACGCAGAATCCGATTGAGCAGGAGGGAACTTATCCACTTCCCGAGGCTCAGCTAGACCGATTCATGTTTGAAGTGAACTTGAAATATCCTAGTTTTCAGGAAGAAGTTGATGTAGTGAAAGCTACCACACAGAATAAAGAAGTCAAAGTTGAAGCTCTTTTTAATGCTACAGAAATTATTCAACTTCAGAAGTTAATTAGAAAAATGCCTATAGCGGATAATGTTATAGAATACGCAGTAAACTTAGTTAGTAAAACCAGGCCGAATACTGAAAAAAGTTCAGACTTTATAAACACTTATGTTGACTGGGGAGCAGGTCCCAGAGCTTCGCAAAATCTTGTTTTGGCTGCTAAAACTCATGCTGCTACGCGAGGTAAATATTCTCCAGATATTGAAGATGTACAGGCGGTAGCACTAGCAATTTTGAGGCACAGAGTCGTGCGTAACTACAAAGCTGAAGCTGAAAATATTTCCATAGAGCAAGTGATCAATAAGCTGTTATAACAATTATTGATACTCAGTCTAAATTATACTTCCAAAAGACTATAATTCGTAATTTTCATTTGCATTTTTATCAATTTATCATTTTTAATTTATAAAAAATGTAAATCTGATAATTATATGTATTAAAATTACGGTTAGTGTGAAATATTGTTAGGGATTTTGCTTTAATCTTACAGATTTTCTAAATTCATCCAAAAACGTTATTTTTGCAATCTAAAATTTATATACTATGGCTTTTGATATTGATATGATAAAAGAAGTGTATAGCCAGATGTCGGAAAGAGTTGAAAAAGCTCGTGAAGTCGTTGGCAAACCACTTACACTTTCTGAAAAAATTCTTTATTCCCACCTATGGGAAAACAAACCCAACCGAAAACTTACTAGAGGTAAAGATTACGTAGATTTTGCCCCAGACCGTATTGCTTGTCAAGATGCAACAGCTCAGATGGCTTTGTTACAATTTATGCAGGCAGGAAAAGAAAATGTTGCAGTACCAACAACTGTTCATTGCGATCACTTGATCCAAGCTAAACAAGGAGCTGCTAAAGATCTTCAAAGAGCAAATGAAACCAGTAATGAGGTTTTTGACTTTCTAGAATCTGTTTCTAGTAAATATGGTATTGGATTTTGGAAGCCAGGTGCTGGAATTATTCACCAGGTGGTATTAGAAAATTACGCATTTCCTGGAGGTATGATGATTGGTACCGATTCTCACACCGTTAACGCAGGTGGATTGGGAATGATTGCCATTGGAGTAGGTGGAGCAGATGCAGTAGATGTGATGGCTGGTATGCCATGGGAGCTTAAATTCCCTAAACTTATTGGAGTAAAGTTAACCGGTGCTCCACAAGGATGGACGGCTGCTAAAGATGTTATCTTGAAAGTTGCCGAAATTCTTACTGTTAAAGGTGGAACTGGATGTATCGTAGAATATTTTGGAGAAGGTGCCAAAAATTTATCTTGTACTGGTAAAGGAACGATTTGTAATATGGGTGCCGAAATAGGAGCAACAACCTCTACTTTTGGTTATGATGATTCAATGGAGCGTTTCCTAAGAGCGACCGATAGAAATGAAATAGCAGACGAAGCCAACAAAATAAGAGAACACTTAACAGGTGATGACGAAGTTTACGCTAACCCTGAAGAGTATTTCGACCAGGTTATTGAAATAGACTTAAGTACCTTAAGACCTCACTTGAATGGACCGTTTACTCCAGATTTAGCTACACCAGTTGGTGAATTAGGAGAAAAAGCTAAGAAAAATGGTTGGCCAATTAAAGTAGATTGGGGACTTATAGGATCTTGTACCAATTCTTCTTACGAAGATTTAACAAGAGCTGCATCCATTGCTCAACAAGCAGTTCATAAAAAATTAATTCCAAAATCAGATTTTGGTATCAATCCAGGTTCTGAGCAAATTCGTTTTACAGCAGAACGTGATGGTTTATTGAAAGTTTTTGAAAACTTAGGTGCAACTATATTCACCAATGCTTGTGGACCATGTATTGGACAATGGGATAGAAGCGATAGAAAAGGTGAAGAAAAAAATACAATTGTTCACTCTTTCAATAGAAACTTCTCCAAGCGTGCCGATGGAAATCCAAATACACATGCCTTTGTTGGTTCGCCAGAGATGGTCGCTGCTATTGCAATTGCAGGTCGCCTAGACTTCGACCCAATGAATGACACTCTTATTAATGAAGATGGAGAAGAAGTAAAACTAGACGCTCCAAAAGGTATTGAGTTACCTGAACTAGGTTTTGATGTAGAAGACAATGGTTTTCTAGCTCCAAAAGAAGATGGAAGCTCTATTCAAATAAAAGTGAATCCTGAATCTAATAGAATTCAGCTTTTAGAGCCATTCGATCCCTGGGATGGAGAAAATCTAACGGGTGCTAAGTTGTTGATAAAAGCTCACGGAAAATGTACGACAGACCATATCTCAATGGCAGGACCTTGGTTGAAATACAGAGGTCATTTGGATAATATTTCTGATAACTGTTTGATTGGAGCCGTTAATGCTTTCAACATGAAAACCAACTTTGTGAAAAGTCAGTTAGATGGAAAATATGATGCTGTGCCAAAAACACAACGTGCTTACAAAGCTGAAGGAATTCCAACAGTAGTAGTAGGTGATCATAATTACGGAGAAGGATCTTCCAGAGAACATGCTGCTATGGAGCCAAGACATCTTGGTGTAAGAGTAGTATTGGTGAAATCCTTTGCGAGAATCCATGAGACCAACTTGAAAAAGCAAGGAATGCTTGGAATCACTTTTGACAAAGAAAGCGATTATGATCTGATTCAGGAAGATGATACTTTCAACTTTGTAGATCTAAAGGATTTCCAAGAAGGAAAACCCATAACCATTGAAGTTGTTCATGCTGACGGATCTAAAGATACCATCAAAGCAAATCATACGTATAATGATACTCAGATTGGCTGGTTTAGAGAAGGATCTGCTCTTAATATGATCAAGAAACAGAATAAGGCTTAAGATCGTTTTTTACTAATAGTTATATAGAAGCCATCCGCCTGACGTGGATGGCTTCTCTTATTCCAACCCAATACCATGTCAAAAAAAGAAAAGAATTTTATACAAAAACACTGGAGTAATCTCCTGTTTGGAGTATTTATTGTGTTGATCATTATTCCACAGACCCGTCAGCCTATTCAGGTTGTTCTCAATCGAATTATTGCCTTTAGTCCCACTGAAATCAATAAATCAGACCGCGACATCTTAAAAGATTATGAGTGGTATTTTAAAAACGAAAACAATCAGACAGTAAATTTCATACAATCTGAAGGAAAGCCAGTTTTAGTCAATTACTGGGCAACGTGGTGCGCACCATGCATAGCTGAAATGCCAGACCTTCAAAAGTTGTATTCAGATTATAAGGATGAGGTTGATTTTTACTTTATCACTTCAGAAGAACCCAGAATAGTTGAGGCTTTTCTGGACAAAGAAAACTATAACCTTCCTGTGTACTATTTTCTCTCAAGTCCGCCCGATTTGCTAAAGAGTTCGAGTTTGCCAACTACTTTTCTCATAGATACCCGAGGTGAAATCATCATGAAAAAGACCGGTGCTGCCAACTGGAATAGTAAAACCGTAAGAAAGACAATTGATAAATTAAAGTAAAGACTTAGAGGAGGTGAGTAGATTATTTTAAATTTGTACAAAAATAATATGAGTAATAGTATACATCAGCTCGTCGCTACAGATATAAAAGGAAATACCTTCGATTTTTCAACCTTAAAAGGGAATAAAGTTATAATTGTCAATACCGCTTCCAAATGTGGTTTAACGCCTCAATATGAGGATCTACAGAAGCTTTATAATACTTATAAAGACTCCAACTTTAAGATTATAGGGTTTCCTAGCAATGATTTTATGGCACAAGAACCTGGAAGTAATGATGACATATCTAGGTTTTGTGTAGAAAATTATGGGGTTTCATTCCAAATGATGGGTAAAATTAAAGTCAAAGGAGAAGATAAACACGACGTGTTTCAGTTTTTGACGAATAAATCCTGGAATCAAAAAGTTGATAGTGAAGTAGAATGGAATTTTCAAAAGTTTCTTTTAAATGAAAAAGGTGAACTTGAAAAAGTTATTGCTCCTCAAACTTCACCCTTAGATAAAGAAATTATTGACTGGATTGAAGCTTAGGAGAAATCATAATTAGCAGAAGTTTTAGAAGGCTTCTCCTACACCTATATAAAATCCATTTTCATCTGGAGTAATGGCATAATCAAACCTAAGATAGACATCTTTTTGTTGAAAAAGCAAAAATCGAGCGCCTACACCAGCAGCCCATTTGACTTCTTTCACACTGAGTTCGTTCCACTCTGAAAACACATCGCCAACTCCAGCAAATACTGTTGCTCCAAGACGTTTTGAAAAACCTAAATCCAAAGGTAACATCCTGTATTCTATCTGTGCGGCAATCTGGTTCTCATCACGAAATCTACCTCGGAAGTAACCTCTCATAATGTTTTCTCCACCCATTTGGGAAAGTTGATTGAAAGGAATATCGCCACCAAAATTGAATTCACCCATAAGTTGCATGGCTAGTACATTTCTCTTATTGAAAGATTTGAAAAATCGAGTATCTGAAATAACGCTACTAAACTCGACCTCACTTTCCCAAAATGTGTTGTAATCTAAAAAGGCAACTTCACTGAAAAAAGCATCTCGTTCATTCAAAACATTTCTACGCTGATCGAATATCAATCCTAAGCCAAGCCCTAAGTTCGTGGTTCCTTCTGCACCAAATGGTAGGGGAAAGTCCACATTTTGATTACTGTCAGGATCTTTAAAAGTCACATTGCTTAGGCTCACAAAATCAGTTTCCAGACCTAAATAAAAGTTTTCGGCTAGTCTTCTAAGTACTCTTTCTCTTATTCGTATCTGAGTAGCATCTACAAGTGCGATATTATCCTCTGGAGCATCATTCCCAATTCCGTAATACTGTAAGGGAAACTGTTCAAAATTTAAATCTCCAAGAAAAAACCATTTGTCTTTGTCTGAGTAAATCGCGTGATCTACGCGCAATCCGTATTGAGACTTTAAAGTTATAAACCCATAAGCATTGATCTCACTCAGGCGATTGCTGGTATCTTCTTTAGCGTAATAGACATATAAAGGAGCAACACCAAATTCAATCCCAGTTTCTGGCCGATAACCTATAACAGGGTAAAAAAAGAATTGTGATTTTTCTTGAGATACGGTATCATTGACTATCCTATTGACATAATTCTTGAGAAAGCCGAATGTTTCCTTTTCCGAATTTTCTTCTTGAGCATTCACAGTATTGCCCAAAAAAATAAGACTGATAATAAGTAGGATATAAGTTTTTTTCATAACAAAAAATATCATTCAAAACTAATTTATTATTCAACTCTAAACCACTACATAGTAATTGCTTAACAATTACAAGGCGACTTTTAATATCTAATTTTGAAAAATTGATTTTCTAGGTGGGATTTAGGGGGTTTTTGGAGTATGTTAAGTAAGTGAAGTCAATTTTATGCTTTTCATCTTTTTCGTGGTATTCCGAACTTACAAGTTTCCAAACTGATTCCTCTATTTCTGGAAAAAAGGCATCTGCTTCAAAGGTATCGTGTACTCTGGTAAGCTCAATTTTATCAGCATAAGGTAACGCTTGCTTATAAATTTCACCACCGCCTATGATAAAAACTTCATCTTCACCAGGGCATTGTTTTAGTGCGTCCTCTAGTTTATGAACCACTGTGACTCCTTCTTTTTTATAATCTCCTTGTCTGGTGATGACAATGTGCTTTCTGTTCGGAAGTAACTTGGGGAAGGACTCAAAGGTTTTACGTCCCATAATGATATGATGATGAGAAGTAATAGCCTTGAAGCGTTTAAAATCATCTGGCAGGTGCCAGATCAGGTCATTGTCTTTTCCTAAAGCATTGTTTTCTGCTGCAGCTGCAATCATGGTTACCTTCATAAATCATTATTTTTTTGGATTTTAGTTGAACCTGTGTCTATAGGATGTTTTTTATCCACTTTTTTCTGAAGCTCACGTAGTCTCTCCAGTTGCTTCTCGACCAACTTATTCATTTGTTTTTCCTCCCATTCTTTTCCCATTAGATTATTCACTACAAACACATTGATGGCGTGAACAAGAAAGAAAAAAAGCCATATTAGAATAGCGGTTACAAACCAGTCCATGCCAAGAGGTTTGAATTCAGATTGGTAACCAATTATAACATTCAAAACAATGAAAATGACAGAACCTGCAATAAAAAACACCAGGTGCGTCATCAATCTTTTCTTCTGTTTGACGCGTTGATGAGCATTTTCATAAAGCGCTCTGATTTCGGGATCTATTTTCTTTGTTGAATCCATTTTAAGTATATTAGAGCTCAAATTTACTAATACTTTTATTGACTTATCTATGACAAGCCTAAAAAAAGAATTCCCTCTAATTACAAACTATACCTATTTAAATACACCCTTCACAGGCGTTTTGTCCTCTTCTGTTCAATCTAAAATAAGAGTACTTGAAGATGACTACAGGTTGCGAGGAAGTCTTTTTACAGATGAGAATGAAAATAGTCTAGTAGAGCAAACGAAAACACATATTTCTGAAATTTATAATGCAAAGATTGATGAAATAGGAATTTTAAATAATTTCTCCACCGGATTAAACCTTATTCTGAATGATCTTCCAGAGAAATCTAAAGTCCTATTGTTAGCCCAGGATTATCCTTCTGTGAATATGCCGGTTAAATCAAGAAAATTTGAGGTACATGAAGTAAATATTGATCTAAACATATACGAAGAACTTCGACGAAAACTTCTGAAGCTAAAACCAGATTTTTTCATTTTTAGCATCTCACAATTCATAAGTGGATTTCAGCTTGACTTGGAAATCTTAAAACATCTAAAGCAAGATTTTCCAGATACTAGTTTTATAGCAGATGCTACCCAATACTGCGGTACCAAAGCTTTTGATTTTGAAAACTCCCCATTCGATGTATTTGGAACTAGTGGTTATAAATGGCTTAATGCAGGTTTAGGAAATGCTTTTTTCCTTATGAAGTCTAGTTTTGTTGCGAAGCATCATTTCACTTCGATTGGAAGTAATTCACTTCAAGAAAAACCAAGTGGAGATTCTAGACCAACTGGATTTTTAGAACCTGGTCACTATGATATTTTAGCTGTGGCAAGGCTTAAGTTTGCCTTGGAATTTCATTATAAAACCATTGGCCTAAATTTTATTGAGTCAAAAATTAAAGAACTTTCCAAGAAGGCAAAGTCAGAATTTATGAAGCTAAATCTATTAGATACTAACCTAATAAAAGAGAATACCCCACAGAATATCTTTAGTCTCAGAGGTGAAGAACATCACATCGATCTTTTAGAAAAACGAGGAATACTTTCTTCCTTCAGAGGGGGGAGAATACGAGTAGGTTTTCAATATTTTAATACTGAAGATGACTTACAAAAATTACTAGACGCAATTCAAGAATTTTAAAACTTGTTCTAGATTGATATCAAGGTATCATTTTTTTGAATGTGTAATTTTTATAGTATTTAGTTTCACTTTCAAATACCCTATCGATACTTAGGTTTGCTTTTGAGGCTAGCCATTCTACGGTATCATCATCATATTTTTGAGAAATTTCAGTATGAATGGTTTCCCAGGCTTTGAAGTCAATATCCAAATTGAGTCTCTCGATTCTTACGTTTTGAGCTTTTTTACTCACCAGAAAACTCTTCGCAGTTCCTGTTTCAGGATCGTAAGTTTCCCAGTGTAGGAATTCATCAAGATCAAAATTACCTTCCAATTCTGTGTTGATCCTCGCGAGTAAGTTTTTATTAAACGCTTCAGTTATACCATTGGGATCATCATAGGCGTCAATAACAACCTGAGGATGCTTTTTTTGATCAAAGCCCATAAAAAGAAGATCTTCAGAAGACATATTTTCCTGTATCTTCTTTAGAAAGTCTATGGCATCGCTATGCATTAAATTACCAATATTAGAGCCTAAAACAAGAATTATCTTCTGCCTTTGATTGTAACTGGAGAGCTGATTCAAAACATCAAAGTAGCTTCCTTGTAAAAGTTCAAAATCCACTTCCGGAAGCTCCTGCTCCAAATCGTTTCCAAGTTCATTCAAAACGTTTTGACTGATATCTACTGGCAAATACCTGAAATTTGCCTTGATCTCTGATAAATGGTTTAGAAGCAGCTTTGTCTTTTTTCCATCGCCTGCCCCAAGTTCTATGAGATCAAAACCTTCATCAAGATTGAATTTCTCGGCAATAATAGGCGATTGATTTTGAAGGATGCTGTATTCACATTTAGTCAAATAATATTCTGGCATAGCCATGATGTCCTGGAATAATTTATCTCCCTTTTCATCATATATAAATTTTGAGGAGAGTCGTTTTGGATATTCAGTAAATCCAGATATGACATCCTTTTCAAACGCAGTATAGGTAGTTGGTTTTGCTGTTGGTTCCATGAAGTTTTTGTCGATTTATTTTGCTAGCCTTAAGCCACTCTGTTGCCACCTCATGTGAGGGTGGAAAAAATTTCTATAGGTTTTTCTTGTATGCTTGCTTGAAGTTAAGGCTGAACCTCCCCGAAGTACTTTCTGATTGACCATAAATTTACCATTGTATTCACCAAGTGCCCCTGGAGCTTTCTTATAGTTAGGGTATGGTAAATAAGCACTTTCTGTCCATTCCCAGCGTTTTCCCCATGAAAATTGTTCTTGTGCTACTTCCCATTCAGACTCAGTTGGCAATCTGTATCCTTTCCACTGGGCAAAAGCAAAAGCTTCATAATAAGAAATATGACTTAAAACATGATTTGGATTTAAGCGCTTCAAACCATTTAAGTGATATTCCTTCCAGCCTTTTTTGGTTTTCTGCCAATATAAAGGATGTTCAATTTTTTCGTCTTGTATCCAATCCCAGGCATCAGCATGCCAAAGCAAAGGATCTTTATAACCACCGTTTTCTATAAACTCCAAAAACTCTCCGTTGGTCACTAAGCGATTGCTGATTTCAAAGTTTTCTAAAAACACTTTGTGTGCTCCAGATTCATTGTCATAACTAAACTCATGGGTATCATGTCCAATTTTGTAAAGTCCTTCCTCAATACTCACCCATTTTTGTTCGGAGTCTTCAGTAGATTTTTCATCAAAATTTTCATTGTAAACAGGAAATAGCGGATTATGACCAAAGCAGTATTTGATATCCATCAACAGCAACTCCTGATGTTGTTTTTCATGGTGGATACCGATATGAACTAAATCTAAAAGTTTTTCATCCTCTAAAGTTTCAAGTAGTTCTTTCATGGCCTGAGTAACATGAGTACGGTACTGGAAAATATCATCGACCGTTGGTCTGGACATGTTGCCTCTATTGGCTCTCATCACTCTTTCGCCTTTTGATTCATAGTAGCTATTAAATAGAAAGGGAAAATTTTTATCGTAGAGCTGGTAATCGTTTTTATGTTTGGTTAATATGAATACTTCAAAGAACCAACTGGTATGCGCTAAGTGCCATTTTGTGGGCGAGACAAACTCAACAGGTTGTATAACAAAGTCTTCTGTTTGAAGGGGTTCGCAAAGCAGTTCAGAAAAAGCTCTTGTTTCTATAAATTCCTGAATCATAAATCAGTTTTTTTTGAATTTACTAAAAAAGCCTTGGTTAGAGAAATTACTTTTGAATAATTTACCTTGCTCTAAATAGCGACTTTACCCTTGATATGGGGGTGAGGATCATAGTTTTCCAGCGTAAAATCACTAAATTCAAAATCAAAAATAGATTTGATTTCAGGATTGAGTTTCATAGTAGGTAACGGCCTAAATTCTCTTGAAAGTTGAAGTTCAACTTGTTCAAAGTGATTGTTGTAGATATGAGCATCGCCAAAAGTGTGGATAAAATCTCCTAATTTTAAATCGCAAACCTGAGCAACCATCATTGTGAATAAAGCATAAGAAGCAATATTGAAAGGAACACCCAAAAATACATCTGCGCTTCTTTGGTAGAGCTGGCAGGACAGTTTCCCGTCGGCTACATAAAATTGAAAAAAGGCATGACATGGAGGTAATGCTGCTTTACCATTAGCCACATTGGTTTCAAAAGACTCGGAGGTATCTGGCATTACACTTGGATTCCAGGCAGAAACCATCATCCTTCGGCTATTTGGGTTTGTTTTTAAGGTGTGTATCAATTGTGAAATTTGGTCGATGTCTTCAGAATTCCAATTTCTCCATTGGTGACCATAAACAGGACCCAGGTCTCCATTTTCATTGGCCCATTCATTCCAAATCTTAACTCCATTTTCCTGTAAATATGAAATATTGGTATCACCTTTTAGAAACCAGAGTAATTCATAAATGATGGATTTGAGATGAACTTTTTTCGTTGTAACCAATGGAAAACCTTCATTAAGGTCAAATCTCATTTGATAGCCAAACACACTTTTGGTTCCAGTCCCAGTTCTGTCTCCCTTCTGGACACCATTTTCGAGTATATGTGAAATTAAATCGTGGTATTGTTTCATGAAACTAGAGTTTGGTTTAAAAATAGAAATTTTATTGACTAGACTTGAGAAATTTTAAATAGAATTTATCAATTTGATTTACTTACCTGTAATTAAAATTTCAAAATAGTACCTAACCAAGAATCATCCCAGCAATGGTTGCAGACATGAGCGAAGCCAATGTTCCACCAATCAAAGCTCTTATTCCAAATTCTGAAAGCGTTTTTCTTTGGCCTGGTGCCAGAGAACCAATACCACCAATTTGAATACCAATAGAAGCAAAGTTTGCAAATCCACATAACATATAAGTCGCCATTATGACCGACTTTTCGAAATTAAGGCTAAGTACGTTTGCAGTGTTTTTGAGTTCAGCAAGCTGAATGTATCCTACAAATTCGCTTTCAACTAGCTTAATACCAAGAAGTTGTCCCATTAACATGACATCTTCCTTGGCTACACCGATCAGCCACATTAAGGGAGCGAAAATAATTCCCAAAATGGCCTCAAGAGAAAACTTATCGTAAGGAGTATTTTCAGCTACTAAAGCATTGAGGCTTGTAAATTCTCCTATTTTCTCAAATCCGTAATTGATAAAAGCAATTAAGGCCACAAAAACAAGAAGCATTGCAGCAACATTGGCAGCTAGTTTCAGTCCTTCAGTAGTTCCGTTGGCAATAGCATCAAGGATATTGGATCCAATTTTTTCTGAAGATACCTCTACGTTTGTATTGACTTTCTGTTGTTGCGGATATAGGATTTTAGAAATCACAATTGCACCCGGAGCAGCCATTACTGAAGCTGCTAGAAGATGTTTAGCGAATGCCAGCCTCATAATAGGGTCGTCACCTCCAAGAAAACCAATATAAGCTGCCAAAACCCCTCCAGCGACTGTAGCCATGCCGCCAATCATGACCAAAAGTATTTCTGAACGTGTCATTCGTTCCAGATAGGCTTTTATCATAAGAGGTGCTTCAGTTTGACCCAGAAATATATTTCCAGCCACACTCAAGCTCTCAGCCCCCGAGATTCCTAATAATTTGGAAAGTATCCAAGCCAAAGCTCGTACTACTTTTTGAATGATACCTAGGTAGAATAGAATAGAGGTTAAGGCTGAAAAGAAAATGATTGTCGGTAGAATCTGAAACACAAAAATATACCCGTAAGTACTCGTATCCATGAGGTCACCGAGAAGAAATTCAGAACCCGCCGAGGTGAAATCTAAAATTTTCACAAAAATATTTCCAACAAATTCGAAAGCTGATTGAACAAAGGGAACCTTTAAAACTCCGATGGCTAAAATCAGTTGAGCTAGCAATCCAAAACCTACTGTTTTCCAATTAATGGCTTTTTTATTTTTACTAAGCACAAAGGCTATCAAAAGAAGACTGAGCATTCCTAAGACACCTCTCCATAAGCTATTAAAGCTAAAATTTTGATTAGCAACAATGATTTTGGATTCTAATTCTTTTTTAGAACCAACAAAATTTTTGGTGTTTTGTTTCTTTAGTTGAAGGTCAAACGCACTCGAAGCTAAAGTAATTAAGGAGTCGGAATTGAATTGAACCGCAAACTTTGTTTTTTCTAAAGCTCTTAAATTTGGGATAAGTTCCAAAGTATTATCGCTTAACTTATAATTACCTTCATAGATAAGCTCTTTCTGATCATGATTAATACTGAAAAGTGAATCCTTAAAACTTATAATCTGCTGATCCTCAAAATATGTAGTCGAATCTTGATTTTGTTTTAATTCTATTTTCCAGTCACCTTGAAACGATTGAGAAAAAAGTAGAGTGGGAAGACACAACAAAAGTGCCCAAGTAAAGATTTTCATACTTTAGCTTCGTTTAGAAATTTCATCACGAATCTTTGCAGCTCTTTCATAGTCTTCGTCATTTACAGCTTTATCTAAAAGATCATTCAGTTTTTTTGTAGTCATTTGACTGAACTCGCTTTTGAAAGAAGTTTTTCTTTCATCTTTTTTATCTTCGGTTTTTTCAAGATTCTCTGAGCTATAAATGTCTGCATCCTGATTCTTGTCACTCAGAAAAATCCCTGCCTTATCCAAAATATTCTTGTAAGTAAAAATAGGAGCATCAAATCTCAAAGCTAAAGCAATGGCATCACTTGTTCTCGCATCGATAGTTTCTTCAAGGCCATCTCTTTCGCAAATAAGACTTGAATAAAAAATGCCATCAACTAGTTTGTGTATGATGACTTGCTTTATTGAAATTTGAAATCTATCTGAAAAAGTTTTGAATAAATCGTGAGTAAGTGGTCGGGGAGGTTTAATTTCTTTTTCTAAAGCTATTGCAATAGATTGTGCTTCGAAAGCACCAATAACGATAGGAAGCTGTCTGTCACTATCCATATCACTAAGTAGCAGGGCATAAGCCCCATTTTGGGTCTGGCTGTAAGAAATTCCTTTTATGCTAAGTCTAGCTAAGCTCATACTAAATTTTATTGAATAAAAAAGCGGTCTAAAATTTAAGAGCTGCTTAAAAATTAGACCGCCCTTAAAGGGGCACAATTTATAAAAATTATGAGTTATTCGCCTTAAATTCCTTCAGTTTTTCAATCAGTTGAGGAACGACTTCAAAAGCATCACCTACTATTCCGTAGTCTGCAGCTTTAAAGAAAGGCGCTTCAGGATCTGTATTAATGACTACTTTATTTTTGGAAGCACTAATACCAGCCAAGTGTTGGATGGCACCAGATATACCAATGGCTATATATAAATTGGAAGCTACTGGTTTTCCAGTTTGCCCCACGTGTTCTCCATGAGATCTCCATCCCATGTCACTTACTGGTTTAGAACAAGCCGTAGCAGCACCAAGAACGTCTGCAAGCTCTTCAATCATTCCCCAGTTTTCAGGACCTTTCATACCACGGCCAGCAGAAACAACCACTTCAGCATCTGCAATACTTACTTTATCTTTGTTTTTATCAACAGATTTCACATTGATCTTAAAATTATCATCAGTCAATTCTGGTGAAAAATCTTCTTCTGAAAGTGATACTTCGTTTTCTTTTAGACCAAAAGCATTATTAGATAATCCTAAGACCCTTACATCTGTAGAAATTGAAGTCATATTAAATGCTTTGTTGGTGAAGGCTGTTCTTTCTACCACAAATCCATCATCAAGTTTTGGTAAGGCGACCACGTTGGAGGCGTAACCAGCATTCAGATTAACTGAAAGCAATGGGGCTAAATACTTGGCATTTGCACTTTGACTTACCACTACAACTTTCGCTTCTTCTTTTTTAGAAGCTTGAGTGATTACTTCTGCGTAAGCATCAGCATTAAATTTTGATAATTTGTCATGAGACACTTTCAAAACTTTTTCAACTCCATAAGTCTTGAGTTCATCAACATTTTCAGCATTAATAGTAACTGCGGTTACGCTGGTTCCCATTAAATCTGCTATTCCTTTGGCAAATGAAGCAACTTCATAAGCTACTTTCTTAAGCTTGCCATTCTCTGATTCTGTATATACTAAAACTGACATAATCTTTATTTTAAAAAGTTATATAGCTTTTGCTTCATTGTGAAGCAAGTCTATCAATTTATCTAAATTATCTGCATCTACAAGTGTTACTTCACCTTTAGGCTCAGGTTTTCTGAAGTTTTTAGCTTCAGTCTGTGTTTCTGCAGAAAGAGGTTCAACAACATTCAATGGTTTTTTTCTAGCCATCATGATTCCTCTCATATTGGGTATTTTAAGATCGCTTTCTTCAACAAGACCTTTCTGACCACCAATGACTAAAGGTAATGAAGATTTTAAAGTTTCTTTACCACCATCAATTTCTCTTACAGCAGTTGCAGCTTCTCCATCGATTTCGAGACTCACACAAGTATTGATGAAATTAGCTCCAATAAGTTTAGCAAGCATTCCGGGCACCATTCCTCCGTTGTAATCAATTGATTCTCTGCCTGCAATTATTAGATCGTATTCACCATCTTTTGCAACTTTTGCGAGTTCTTTGGCGACTTGAAAACCATCAAGTGGTATAGTATCAATTCTATGAGCAGTGTCTGCTCCAATAGCAAGAGCTTTCCTTATTGTAGGTTCAGTGTCTTTTCCACCAACTGTTACTACATCTACGGAGGCTCCTTGTTTTTCTTTAAACCACATTGCTCTGGTTAACCCAAATTCGTCATTAGGATTAATAACATACTGAACTCCGGTAGTATCAAATTTGGTATCATTTTCTGTAAAATTGATCTTCGAAGTCGTATCAGGAACGTGACTAATACATACTAATATTTTCATGATTTTGAATTTTTTCTTGAATGATACAAATATAGTAGTTTCCTTTCAAAAATACTATGCATGCATAATAAAATTTTTATAAGATTCTTATGGTATATAGAAATTTGAATTGCTATTTTTGTGTTTCTTTTTAATAAAGGTAAATACATTTAAATGAGGACAATTCAATTTAGAGAAGCTATTGTAGAAGCAATGAGTGAAGAAATGCGTGCTGATGAAACTATCTACTTGATGGGAGAAGAAGTTGCAGAATACAATGGGGCATACAAAGCATCCAAAGGAATGTTGGACGAGTTTGGAGAGAAAAGAGTCATTGACACTCCAATTTCTGAGTTAGGCTTTACTGGAATAGGGATAGGTTCTGCCATGAATGGTAACCGTCCCATTATTGAATTCATGACTTTCAATTTTTCTTTAGTTGGGATTGATCAAATCATAAATAATGCTGCCAAGATGAGACAAATGTCTGGCGGTCAATTCAATATTCCTATCGTCTTTAGAGGTCCAACAGGTTCTGCTGGGCAGTTGGGGGCCACTCATTCTCAGGCTTTTGAGAGCTGGTTTGCAAACACTCCGGGCCTTAAAGTTGTCATTCCATCAAATCCATACGATGCCAAAGGTTTGTTGAAGTCAGCTATTCGTGATGATGATCCTGTTATTTTTATGGAAAGCGAGCAGATGTATGGCGATAAAGGAGAAGTCCCTGAAGAAGAATACACCATTCCGTTGGGTGTTGCAGACGTGAAAAGAGAGGGAACAGATGTGACCATCGTGTCTTTTGGAAAAATTATTAAGGAAGCCTACAAAGCGGCTGAAGAACTTGAAAAAGAAGATATCTCATGTGAAATCATAGATTTAAGAACCGTAAGACCTTTAGATTATGAGGCTATCTTAAAATCTGTAAAGAAAACTAATAGACTTGTGATACTTGAAGAATCTTGGCCTTTTGGGAATATATCAACTGATATCACTTACAAAATCCAAAATGAAGCTTTTGATTATCTTGACGCTCCCATTATCAAATTAAATACAGCGGATACTCCAGCTCCATACTCTCCTGTTCTTTTGGAAGAATGGTTGCCAAACAGTAAAGATGTTGTAAAAGCAGTTAAGAAAGTATTATATATTTAGCGTTAATCAACTCAAATAATTAGCTTCATTTGTACAATACTACATTTGAAGCTTTTTTTTATTTAATGAAAAACATCCTGTCCTTAATACTGTTATTTTTGACATTGTCATCATTCGCTCAAACCAAAGTGAGTGGTTACGTCAAAGATACGTTTGGAAATCCAATACCTTACGTCAATGTGTTTTTTTCAAACTCATCTGAAGGGACTATTTCTGATGAAAATGGAAAATTTTATCTCGAATCCAATAAATCCTATTCAATATTGGAGTTTTCTTTTATGGGCTTCAATAATTTAAAATTGCCTCTGGAGGAAAAAACCACCTATAATATAGAAGTTAAGCTTGAAGAGAATTCCTCGGAACTAAGTGAAGTTGTAGTTTATTCAGGAAAAACTTCAAAAAAAAATAATCCTGCAATTGATATTCTTCAGAATATTTGGGAAAATAAACGCGAAAACGGAATTAAAAAGTTTGACCAATACCAGTATGATAAATACGAAAAACTTGAATTCGATCTTAATACAATAGACAGTTCACTTATAAATTCCAGAATTTTTAATGGAATGGAATTCATTTTTGACGATTTGGATACCAATAATGTTACCGGTAAAACATATCTGCCAATCTTTTTAAACGAAGCTGCCTCCAAAGTATATGGCAGTAATGTTCTTGATGCTGAAAAGGAAATTCTATTAGGTAACAAAAACTCTGGCTTTAATAACAATCAAAACCTTATTGCATTTATAAAAGACCTCTATGCAGATTATAATATTTACGATAATTACCTGAAGTTTTTCAGCAAGAGTTTCGTGAGTCCTTTGTCTACAACAGGAGTTGATAACTATAATTACGTTTTAACCGATAGCACCTTTATTAAAAATAAATGGTGTTACAATATTGTATTTTATCCAAGACGTAAGGGGGAATTGAATTTTAAGGGAGATTTCTGGGTTAATGATACGACCTGGGCTATTAAGAAAATTAATCTTTCCATGTCCAAAGGAGCAAATATCAATTGGGTGAAAGATGTGTATATAGAGCAAGAATTCGACGTCCTTAACGATTCAGTTTTTCTGATTACCAAAGATTTGTTTATGACTGACTTTTCCATAAACAAAAAAGAAGAATCGCGAGGTGTCTATGGCAAACGAACAACGCTTAACGATAATTATACTTTTGATAATCCTAAGGGAAAGGCATTTTACAAGTACCAACCGGAGGTTTTTAATGAACAAGCTTATAACAGAGATGATAAGTTTTGGGCTCAAAATAGACAAGAGGATCTGAATAAGGATGAACGTCAAGTTTACAAAATGCTTGATACCTTACAAACAGTCGATGCTTTTAAGAGGCTTTACAATGTAGGTACTATATTGGCAACTGGTTACTGGGAGCAAAAAGGTTGGGATTTTGGACCTGTATTTTCTACGTTTGGTTATAACGAAGTAGAAGGGATTCGCTTAAGAGTAGGAGGTAGAACTTATTTTTCTCAAAATGACAGATGGAGGCTACATGGGTTTTTGGCTTATGGTTTTGGAGATGATAAGTTTAAATATGGCCTTTCTGGAAAATGGTTGATAGACCCTAAGATGAGGCTTATCATTAGTGGAGGAAATCGCAGAGATATCGAACAATTAGGAGCTAGTCTTACAAATACTACAGATGTATTGGGAAGAAACCTGGCATCTTCATCTGTACTTACAGTTGGTTCCAATACGAGTCTTACCAACATTAATCTGACTAGTTTATCGCTTAGCTTTGAAGCACTCAAGAATTTTAATTTGAGATTTGAAAGCAACTTTAAACGTTTGGAATCTGCTTCAGGCCAATTTAGTCTTGATTATTTCACCAATCCAGAACGTACAGAAACTAAAGGCGTAACAGAACAAGTTGAAATTTCTACTGTAGCTCAATTCTCACCAGGCCGTAAAACTACAGGGTATGGTGTGGAGCGTGTTATAGTAAACGATGACGACTATCCAGAATTTCTACTCAATTATACCAAAGGTCTAGGAAACATAACCACATCGGATTTTGATTATGAAAAAATTCAGTTCTATTACAGGCAGCCTATACAAATAGGAGGATTTGGTAAATTTGTCTCAAATATTGAAATAGGTAAAACCTTTGGCCAAGTGCCATTAAGTCTTCTGGATATCGTTCCTGGAAATCAGACTTTATTTTCCATACAGGGAACATTTCCTCTTCTGGATTTTTATGATTTTGTTACAGATACTTATGCCAGTGTAAATTTTGAACACAATTTTAATGGAAGATTTTTCTCAAGAATTCCCTTTTTGAGAGAACTGGATTTAAGAGAGATTATTTCTGTAAGAGCCGTTTCCGGAAGTATTTCAGAAGAAAACCAATTGCTCAATGCCTCTTTCACCAATCCAATATTAAGAGCTCCAGACAAAGAACCTTACTGGTCTTACAGTTTTGGTGTAGATAATATTTTTAGAATTTTAAGGATAGATTTCCACTTTAGAGGAAATTACAAAAATTTACCAGAGGCTAGAAACTTTGGAGTGACAGGCGGGTTTGGCTTTAGTTTTTAGAATATAATTTAGGGTAAATTTTCTTTGAGTTGTTTTATAGTTGAATATAAAACAATTACACCATGAAAATTTTAAAACCAATAGCAGGAATTTTAGGAATAGCATTGCTATTTTCCTGTACACCAGATGATTCAGAATCAAATCTGGCAAATGTAGAAAAATCTAATCTCGAAATCAAAGCAAAGGCATCTAGTGATGCTAGTAGTTCAAGGGAAGCTAAATCAGTTTCAGATGTTGAAGTTTCAGAATTTTTAATCAATATCAAAAATATTGAATTTGAATTTGCGGAAGGTTTTGGTATACCAGACAGTTCTTCAGGCAACTCAGAAGGTGATGAAGATGACTTAAGTTTTGATGAATTACCAAATGAAATTGCAGCTTATCTTGATGAAAATTATCCAAACGATCCTTTTTGTAAAGGGGAGTTGGAGGATGAAGATGAAGACCCTTATAGATATGAAATTGAACTACAGAGTGGAACCGAGATTTACTTTAAAGCAGACTTTAGCGTTTACGCTATAGATCCAGATGACGAGGGTTGTGAGATTGATGACGACAATGACGATGACAGATTCGATTTTGATGATGAATTTGAACTCAGAGGTCCATTTGAACTTAACCTAAGTTCAGGAGAGGTAACAGTAGTAAGTGTTGAAATTCCAGTAGGTGAGTATGATGAAGTTGAGTTTGAAATGGATAGAAGTAGTAATCCTTCCAGCGATTTGTATCAAAAATCTATCTTAATGAGAGGAACTATTTCAGGAACACCTTTCGAATTTTACCACACTTTCAGTGAAGATTTTGAAGTAGATGACGAAGATGCAAATCAAAATCTAATCATTACACAAGATAATAATAACACAGTGGTCTTTGAATTTGACTTAGTATCTGTTTTTAACTTGGTAGATATTTCCAACGCTACCGATGCTAATGGAAATGGAACCATTGAAATTAGTCCAGAAGATGAGGATGGTAACAATCAATTGGCTAATCAAATTAAAAATGCTATTAAAGCTTATGTTGATCTTTTAGATGACTAATTAAGTTTAGGACTCATTATTAGAAATCCCTATCGCTAGTGCGGCAGGGATTTTTTATCTTCTAACTCTTTGTTACTATCTCAATAAATGGTTGAAATATTTTGGAATTGGGTTAGGGTAATTTGAATCAAGATTGTTTAAGTATAAAGGGCATTAAATATTAAACCCCAAAACAAAAAGATATGAAAAGTTTATTTAAATTATTTTTATGTGTAGCTGTAGCCAGTGCCACATTTATCAGTTGTAACTCAGACAACGAATCAGAAGGAACCTCCAGTATATCAGTTCGTCTTGTTGACGCTCCTGGTGATTATGAAAAAGTATTCATAGATGTAGTGGGTGTAGAAGCAATTGTTGATGGAGAAATTGTAGTTCTCGACTCCAATGCTGGAGTTTATGACTTACTTACTCTTACGGGAGGAGAATTTGTAAATTTAGTTAATGAAGAAATTTCTTCAGGTGAATTAAGCCAAATGAGACTTATTTTAGGTTCAGAGAACAGTTTAGTTCTTAATGGTGGACAAGAAGTTAGCTTAAAAACACCAAGCGCTCAACAGTCAGGTTTAAAACTGAATATAAATTATGATCTGCAACCTGGTGTTTCTTACGAGTTTATTATGGATTTCAATGTTGATAAGTCTATTGTAGAGTTAGGAAATTCTGGACATATCCTTAAGCCAGTTATTCAAATCACTACTACAGCAGAAAGTGGAGCTATCTCAGGAATTGTTTCGCCTTCAGAAATTGATGCTTTAGTGACAGCAACAAATAGCGCAGATGATACAGTACAAGTTTCTGCACACACAGATAATACTTCTGGTGCATTTCTCCTTTACGGTGTTCCAGAAGGAACGTATACTGTAGTGGTTGAGCCAGAAGTTGAATCGGGTTTCTCAGCTGTTATTGTAGAAAATGTTGTAGTGGAAACAGGAAGTACAACCGCTATAGAAACCGTTGTTTTTGAATAATAAAATCAATCGTAGCTATTAAATTAAAAAAGAGGTTGCTAAAAAGCAGCCTCTTTTTTGTATTAAACCCAAATTATGCCTTAGAAAACTTTCTAATGCATAAACGAATAAGAAAACTCTACCATTACGATGTTTTTGCAAAAACCAAAATGGTGATTTTCTAACTCGGGTCCCGATTCTATTTTAATTCAATAATTGAATTAAAAATTAGATCGAGGACTCTCGAATAACTACAAATTAAAATTATGATAATTTAATTTGTGTTATTCGGAGGTTAAACCCGACTAATGCATTAATTCGGCTCATGCTTCACCTTTTAATGCATAAATCGGGTTAATTATACAAGCATTTCATACCACTCAAAATGCTTTTAATATTGCATTACTAATTCAAAGATTATCTGATTAGAAAATAGAAATAATGCCGATTCTTTTTTAATAAGTTAAAAGGAAATAGCTTATACTATCTATCTTATTCGGTAATGATTTTCCTATAAATACTTTGAAATCCGCTAAGTAAAAGCTATAAAAATTAATGAATCCGTCTAAGGAGAATGCTTGTATTCATACAAAGATGTAGAAAAAGAGGTCTTATTTATCTTGGTATAATATGAAATTTATGCGAGGTTGAATTAGATAGAAACTTAAAAATTATGTTATTTTTTGTTTTGGTTGTAGAATTATATTACACTCAAGAAACTATCTCTTTTTTAATTTTAGACTTTATTTGGCTTAAGACGATAAGTATGGCGACAATTGGTATTGTGCCAATGAATAGGGAAGTGGTTTCATTTCCTGTTATCAGTTTTGAAATGATAAAGCCAATGCAAACAAGCCATATAATAAAAATGATATAAAAAATGACGTTTAAGGTTTTTAACTTTGATTTGAGGTCGTGTTGAGTTGGTTTCTGATTATCCATAAAAGCTGAGGTCTATATCTTTTCGAAAATTAAAATGCTGTTTTCACTTAGGTTGTTTTCATCGTTTAGAATAATTCTGTTTGGATTCGCAAAACCTTCTACAATCCAATCCTCCTCGAGTTCTTCTAAAATATCATTTTCTTCAAAATCCAAGTCCAGATTAAGGTTGTCATCATTAATTTCTGCTGACCAATCGCCAGAGAAAGTTTCTCCACTAATAAGGTTTTTAACAAAAATGTTAGCATCCGTATTGAAAGTAAATCTATAGTTTTCGTAATCAAGAGTTTTATTCTGCCCCTCATCTATAAAGTTTAAAACTCCAAATTGGTTTGATGTAATAAAGGCAATGAACTGTTCCATTCTGTAGGAATTATTAGTCAGTAACGAAGGATTAAAGCAGTCTTCATCGAGGTTATCTATTGTGGAATTTAAGTCTAAATTGGAAGACAAAGATTGAGCCTGCCCCTCAACAGTTACCGTTATAGGATAAATGAATTGATAAAACCCGTTATTTTGCTTTAAATCCTGAATTAGATTATAAAGTTGGGCTTTATTTTGTATGGTTCTCCTGTTAGTAATTCCATTATCAACATCAAAACTATTAATATCAATCGGGAAATTATACTCCAAGCAATTAATTTCTGAACTTCCCTCTACACTAGCATCTAATGCTAAAAACTCAGCTTGATTTTGAATTGTAAGCACTTCATAATTCGGAAGTGAAACGTTTACGGGAAAGTTTATATTTATGGTATAATCTTCAGATTGAGGTGGTAATTCCTGAATAAGAGGTTGGTAATCCGAAAATTCATTGAGGGTGTAGGTCGTTTCAGAATTGACTTTTACTTCGTAAGGGAATTCGATTTGTATACTGCTTGAGTTGTCTATAAAATCATCAAAAGCTGTAGGGTTTTGCGTAAGTCTTGAAATAAGATTGCTCAATTCACTTTGGCTGGATAAACTAGTAGTGTCTTCAACTTGTTCAAAAAACTCTTCATCCTGGCAACTAGCAAGTAGAACTATTATCAAAATGAAATAAAGTTGCTTCATTGTTTGTAAATTTATAAAACCCTTTTATATACAACAAATAAGATTCATTTTACCCTAAGTATGTTTTAGGGTAAAATTATATTAAATTGTTTTATTACTGTACAGAGTATTGCATATTTAGCCCATGGAAAAAAATCTAGTTGACAATGTCTGCGAAGAAAAAGTATATGAACGTGTTTATAACACTTACTCCGAGGTCATAAATAATTATTTTTATTACAAATTCGGCAACCAGGAAATGGCTGAAGAATCTGTGCAAGAGGCGTTTATCAAGTTATGGGAAAATTGTAAAAAAGTACCCTTTGCAAAGGCTAAATCTTATCTATACACTGTTGTCAATAACTTGTCGTTAAATAGATATAAGCATAAAAAAGTCGTGTTGAAGTATGCCAAGACTGTTCCTCAACAAACAGAGGATATGCAAAGTCCAGACTATAAAATGGAGGAAGAGGAGTTTAAAGTCAAACTAGAGAAGGCCATTCAAGATCTATCGGAAAAACAACGAACGGCCTTTTTACTTCACCGTATCGATGAAAAATCTTACAAGGAAATTGCCGAGATATTGAACATAAGTGTAAAGGCAGTTGAGAAGAGAATGCAGAAGGCTCTTGAAAGCCTTAGAGAAAAAATTGAAGCCTTTAAGTAGGGTAAGAGTCAATTGAGGTGTTTTAATTATAGAATCGAATCCTATGAAAAAAAAATACAATTTAGCCCACTGGCTTGATAATAAAATAGAAGATCAGTCCATAGAAGATGTGAGTGGGCTTGATACCCTGAAGAAAATTAAACATTATTCGAGACAATTAGAAAAGCCAGAATTCAATAAAGATAAAGTACTTGAAAATTTAAAAAGTACAAGAACAACCAAAAAGAAAAAATTCAATTGGTCTATTGCCGCTTCTATTTTAATCATTTTAGGGATTTCTTCCCTTGTCTTTATTTTATCGGTCAAAGATTTCACCTCACAAATCAATTCACAAGAAACCGTCTTATTGCCAGATGATTCAAAGGTTATTTTAGCTCAAAACAGTAAGTTTCAGTTTAATAATTGGTTCTGGAATTTTGACAGAACAACCAAACTCAACGGACAAGCCTACTTTGAAGTTGCTAAAGGAAAAACATTTACTGTAAAAACTAACTTTGGAAAAGTAAAGGTATTAGGAACTCGATTTGATGTAAAATCTAGAGATTCGATTTTTAAAGTGGTTTGCTATGAAGGTTCTGTGAAAGTGACTTTCAAGGATGAAGATAACATTCTCAAGAAAGGTCAATTCATCACCTATCAAAACGGAATTAAACTGGAGCAGAGCAATATTTACAATGAAAAACCAGAATGGATCTCAAAAACTCATCAGTTTAAAGGTGTAAGTCTCTCTGAAGTCATGCAACAGCTTGAACAAGATTATCAAATTGAAGTCGATATAACTCAAGTTTCTGAAGATAAAAGATTTTCAGGCACATTGCCTTCAGATAGTTTGTCTCTTGCTTTAGACATTTTGAGTAAAACTTATCAAATGAATTTCTCAGTCATCAACGAAAATAAATTTATTTTTGTTGATAATGATCAAGAATAAATTTAGGCTCAACTCTTTTTTTGTAGTTATTCTGATTTTAATTAGCTACAACGTACAAGCTCAATCTCAAGAAAAGATTGAGCTTATTGTATTGCTCAATGAATTTGAAGAGGACTATTCGGTTAACTTTAACTATTTATACGAAGATTTTGTAAACACTGAAGTGATAAGACCATCAAGAACCAATTCTCTTGTAGAAGCTTTAGATTTTATAAGTTATCAATTTCCATTAGAATTTACTTTTATTTCAGGAAGTAGCATTTCTGTCAATTACAATAAAACAGTTTACTGCCTCAGTTTTTTTAATGCCAGAACGAGTAAATCGATACCTGGTGTTGAAGTTATCTACGATAATCAAACTATAGGCTATTCCAACCCGATGGGTAGAATCTTTATCGATGAATCTATAAATGCCATTGAGCTTCAGTTTGCTCATCCCAACTATTACGATACTGGGGTGAAATCCTCAATTCAAAACATAGACTCCTGCAAAACGCTCTACTTGTTTCCGGAAATTGAACTTGATGAGGTATTGATTAAGGAATACCTCACCAAAGGTATTTCTCTCAATCCCGATAATAGCCTAGAGATAATCCCTCAAGAATTTGGAGTCCTTCCAGGTTTGATTAATGCAGATGTTTTGCATAGTTTGCAATATGTTCCAGGAATCGTAAATACCGATGAAACTATAGCTCAAATAAACGTTCGAGGCGGAACACATGATCAAAATCTTGTGCTTTGGAATGGCTCAAGAATGTACCAAACCGGCCATTTTTTTGGAATGATTTCGGCAATTAACCCTTTGATCAACCATGAAATCAAAGTTATCAAAAATGGAAGCTCTGCGTTTTACAATGAAGGTGTTTCTTCCGTCATTGATATTTCTTCAAGGAAGCACTCTCAAGAATATAATCACAAGCTACAGCTGGATTTTTTAAGCGCTAATGCTTCCGCTTTCCTGGAGCTGAATAGAAAATCTAATCTACAGGTGGCTTTGAGACGATCTTTGACAGATGTCTGGGAATCTCCAACCTACAATGGATTTACAGATAAAGTCTTCCAAAATACTGAAATTCAGGATCTGCTTCAGGACAATAATAATAGAATTACAACACAGCAAGAATTAAAGTTTTTTGATGTGTCACTCCAGTACGATTATGAGTTTGACTCCGGGGATCAATTAAATGTTGATGTTCTGGCCATCCAAAATGAACTCACCTTCGATGAAGTTTTAGAAACAACCCAGGAGCAAAAGCGAAACGATTTTAAACAAAGAAATTTCCTAGCCAACCTCAATTATAAAACTGACTGGAGTGATAAGCACTCCAGTTCTATAGCTTTTAATGCTTCCTTTTACGAGCTTGAAGCCTTTAATCAATCTGTGTTGTCCAGCCAGGAATTATTGCAGACCAACCAGGTTGTCGACCTTAAATTCAGTTTTAGGGATTCTTTCCAACTTTCAGATCGTTTTTATCTAAATAATGGATACCAATTTAGCGAAGTCGGAGTTAGAAACAACAACGAAGTAACTTCTCCAGAGGTCATTCTAAGAGCGAAAGATGTACTGAGAACACATTCTGGGGTTAGTGAGTTGACTTATACATCCAAAGACGAAAAATTAAGGGCTCGTGTAGGAGTTAGAGCCAATTATTACGATGGCTTTGATGAGGTGAGGTGGGAGCCAAGATTCAATTTTAGTTATCAAGCCAACCGCTATTGGCGATGGAATCTGCTTGGGGAGATCAAAAACCAAACACTTACTCAAGTCATCGATCAGCAACAGGATTTTCTTGGAGTAGAGAAAAGGCGATGGATCCTTGCTGACGAAGAAAACTTCCCAATTATAAACAATCAACAAATCGAGGCTGGTTTCAATTTTAATAAAAAAGGCTGGTTATTGCAGGGTAGTTTATATCACAAAATTGTCGAAGGCATTTCATCTGGAAGTCAGGGATTTCAAAATCAGTTGGAATTTTTACAGATCAATGGAGATTATGAAGTAACTGGAGTGGAGGTATTAGTTCAAAAGCGCATTGATAATTTCAACTTTTGGGCAAATTTTTCTGTGATGGATAACACCTATGATTTCAACAACTTCAACCCTCAGCAATTCGCCAATAATTTTGAAATTACCCAGAGCTCAGCTTTTGGCACAAGCTACACCACAGATGAATTGAAGTTATCACTCGGGGGGCGCTATTTTGCTGGAAGACCTACCACGGAGATAGATTCAGAAAACCCTATTTTAACACCAGAAACCAATCCAAGGCTTAATTTTTTAAGTCCCAATGAAAGTAATCTGGAAGATTATCTTCAAATTAATTTTACAGCTACTTATCAGTTTCAGCTTTCAAACTCTTCGATAAAGACTGGTTTTAGTATTTTGAATTTGTTCAATAGCAACAATCTTACACAGCAATTTTTTAGACTAGCCGACTCCAATACGTCTGTAGAGAATGTTAGAATCAAAAGCCTTGAGTTGACGCCCAATGCTTTTATTTCAATTCAATTTTAAAACTTGACCGTGTTTTCACTTTCTTCTGAATTTGTTACCATTCATCTTAAACATTCTACGACTCATCAAAAACTTCAGAATAAAACTAGACTTCCACTTTACTTTTGGATTGAACTTAAAACCTAAAAGTCATGAAAAATTTAGTAAGATTAGCTTTAATGCTTGTAATGTTTAGTTATCAAAATCTAACTGCTCAAGGAAAAACAACACTAATCGTAGAATTTGAAAACATTGAAAACGTATCTGGAACTTTGCATATCGGAGTTTTTGAGAAAGAAAATTTCCTTAAAAAACCAATTGTCGGGAAAAGCATTGATGTAAAAAACTCATCTCATAGGATTGAGTTCAAGGACCTGGACTATGGCGTTTATGCAGTTTCTGTTTCCCAGGATCTAAATGGCAATGGAACAATGGATGCGCAGAGCAACGGAATGCCAACGGAGCCTTGGGCAATGTCTGGAACTCCAAACCCTATGGCTCCTCCAATTTGGGAAGAAGTAAGCTTTCAATTTGATGATAAAAATAAAGCAGTAAAATTTAAGATTTAAACAACAATACATTTTCCTAAGTAAAACCTGATGAAGAAAGACTTCAGCATCAGGTTTTTATTTGTTTAATGTTGTTAGAATAGTCAAAGTTTTTCTTATTTTTGCCCTCCTTAAATTTTATATAAAAAAGTGATTATGACATTTGATGTGTTGATAGAAATTCCGAGAGGAAGTAGAAATAAATATGAGTACGATTTCGATCTAAAGCAGATTCGTTTTGATAGAATGTTACATACATCTATGATGTACCCAGCAGATTATGGTTTTGTGCCAGAAACATTGGCGCTGGATAATGATCCTATAGATGTTTTAGTACTGTTCACAAATCCAGTAGTTCCTGGGTGTGTTGCCAAAGTAAGACCTGTGGGCGTTTTGAACATGTCTGATGAAAAAGGGCCTGATGAAAAAATTATATGCGTACCTGTTGCAGATCCAATGGGGGACGAGGTTCATAAATTTTCAGATTTGAACCCTCATACGATCAAGGAAATTGAGCATTTCTTCAGAACTTATAAAGACCTTGAGAACAAAGAAGTAATTATTGGGAACTGGGGAGATGAAAAAGAAGCCCAAGAACTAGTGGACAAAGCTATTTCTAGATATAAAGAAAGCGATACAGTTACTCATAACTTTAGTTTGTAGTAACAACGCTTAACCTAAACAAAAAAGCCACTTTATTGAAGTGGCTTTTTTAGATTACAAAACATTCAAAAATAGATTTCAAATTCTTATTTTTGCTGAAATTCAGAAGAAATTATGTTCGATAGTTTAAGTGATAAGTTAGATAAAGCCTTTCATGTTTTAAAGGGGCACGGTCAGATAACAGAGGTAAATGTAGCAGAGACACTTAAAGAAGTGCGTAGAGCTCTTGTGGATGCCGACGTCAACTTTAAAACTGCCAAAGAATTTACCAATACAGTTAAAGAAAAAGCTTTAGGTCAAAACGTACTGAAAAGTCTTAAGCCTAATCAGCTTATGGTTAAGATTGTCAAAGACGAATTGACCGAGATGATGGGTGGTGATGCAGAAGGTATCGACTTATCCGGAAACCCTAGCGTCATTTTGATGTCAGGACTTCAAGGTTCTGGTAAAACCACTTTTTCTGGTAAGCTTGCAAATTTCCTTAAAACTAAAAAAACAAAGAAACCTTTACTTGTTGCCTGTGATGTATACAGACCAGCTGCAATCGATCAGTTGCATGTGGTTGGTGAGCAAATAGGAGTTGAGGTATTTTCTAACAAAGAAGAGAAAAACCCAGTTGCTATTGCAGAAGCTGCTATAGCTCACGCCAAGCAAAACGGGCATAATGTTGTTATTTTGGATACGGCTGGTCGTTTGGCTGTTGATGAGGTGATGATGAATGAAATATCTGACATCTACAAAGCTGTTCAACCTCAGGAAACTTTGTTTGTTGTAGATGCCATGACTGGTCAGGATGCAGTGAATACTGCAAAAGCCTTTAACAATGTTCTCGACTTTGATGGTGTTATTTTGACCAAACTTGATGGTGATACAAGGGGTGGTGCTGCTATTTCTATTAAATCTGTAGTCAACAAGCCTATTAAGTTCATTGGTACTGGTGAGAAAATGGATGCTATAGACGTATTCTATCCTTCAAGGATGGCAGATCGTATCTTGGGAATGGGAGATGTGGTTTCCCTTGTTGAAAGAGCTCAGGAGCAATATGATGAAGAGGAAGCCAGAAAGATTCAGAAAAAAATTGCTAAAGATAGATTTGGTTTTGATGATTTCTTGAAGCAAATTCAGCAAGTCAAGAAAATGGGTAGCATGAAGGACTTGATGGGTATGATTCCTGGTGCTGGAAAGATGATGAAAAACATGGATATAGACGATGATGCTTTCAAGCACATTGAAGCCATGATTCATTCTATGACTCCCTTAGAAAGAGAAAATCCTACTAGGATTAATGCTAGTCGTAAAAAAAGAATAAGTAAAGGTTCCGGTACTACAGTTCAGGAAGTCAATCAACTTTTGAAGCAATTTACCCAAATGAGCAAGATGATGAAAATGATGCAAGGTGGTGGTGGAAAGAAGATGATGGAGATGATGAAAAACATGCAGTAAAAGTATTAACTACAATTTTAATCTTTAGAAGAAACTACTATTCCTCAGTAGTTTCTTGTTCTATTTTCCACTCTTGGTAACTGGTTAAATCTTTCTCAATGAGTCTAATTACAAAACCAAAAACAGTCAAATCATCTAGGTAACCCACAAAAGGAATAAAATCTGGAATAAGATCTAGTGGATTGATGATATAAAGAGAAGTAAAAATAATTGCTGCCAGAGTTTTCCAAGGTGTTTCAGGATAGTTTCTTTCTTTTACATCTTTTAAGAAATGAAACATCAGCATAACCTTATCCTTATACTTTTTCCAATCCGGATGATTTACTTTCACAAAGAGTTGATCTTTTTTGTCAAGAACAACATCAATATCTGTTTCTGAAACAGATTTGATGCCATCCTTTACAAAGTTTTCATCAACTTTCTTCTCCGTTTTTCTCCCTAATACTTTCATTTAATTTCTTTTCAGCTGCAGATTCAAATTCTCCATATTCTTTTTTATAGATCATAACTATCAGTAAAAATAAGGATAATAACAATGGTCCAAAAATAAGGCCTATAAATCCAAATAAAGGAACTCCAATAATAACTCCAATTAAGGTGATCAGCGGGTGTTCATTTGCCATTTTCTTGAGAACAAGAAGTCTTACAATATTGTCTGAAGAACCCACAACAATTAGTCCATAAGCCAATACACCTATGGCTCCAAAGGTGTCACCTTGATAATACATCAACAAGGTAACTGGTATAAATCCTATCGCAGTTCCTATAAATGGAATCATAGAACCAATGGTTGTAATGACAAACCAAAACATAGCTTCAGGAACTCCAAATATCCAATACCCAATCAATGAAATTATTCCTTGAAACAGTGCCACTAAAGGAATACCAATAGCATTGGCTTTCACTTTTTTAGCAGATTCGGAGGCTATTAGCTTAAGGTTTTCTACATCTATGGGAATATAAGTTTCCATAGAGATGGTTAGTTTTTTCTCATTCAGAAGCATGTAATACAAAAGAAAATACATAATACTTATGGCAATGAAAATTTCAAAAGTGCCACCTGCAAGACCCTGAAGATTACTGGAAAGCCAGTCTGTTACTGCTGAGCTATCAATTTTATCACTGATTTTGTAACCGCTAATTTCCTCAAGCTGGACAAGCTGCGCTTTTGCCGCTTCTACCACTTTTTCAGAATTCTTTATAGCTTTGCTCACCTTTGAAGAAAGCATGAGAATAATACTGAGCACAGGAACTAAAATCAAAATAAATGAGCCTAGCATCAAAATACTTACGCTTAAAGTAGCATTCCAGCCTTTTTTTAACATTTTCTGCATTAGACCTTTCAGCAATACATAAAAAGTGATTGCTCCTAGAACTCCGGAGATGTATGGTAGAATTTCACTAAATATAAGCCATCCTAAGGATAGAATAATCAATAAGATAAAGAGTTGCCTTACTAATCTCGGCGTAAGCTTTTCCATTTTATTTAGCAAAAATTTGGCTCATATCTTTAAAGCTCTTGAATTCGAGGGCATTGCCGCTAGGATCCTTAAAGAACATTGTGGCTTGTTCTCCTGGTTTGCCTTCAAACCTGATGTAGGGTTTGATTATAAATTCAATCTTATTTTGTTTTAACCGATCAGCAAATTCGTGAAATGCCTCCCATTCTAAAACCACTCCAAAGTGAGGTACAGGGACTTCATGGCCATCAACAAGACTAAAAGCTTCTGGGTTGGGCTGATGGTTTTTGTCTTCATGAATCACAAATTGATGTCCAAAAAAATCGTAATCAACCCAATGGGTATCGCTACGCCCTTCTTTGAAATTTAAGGTGTTTGTATAAAATGCCCTGGATTTTTCTAGATTATTAACTGGGACTGCTAGGTGAAATGGGTTTAGTGAGGACATGTCAATTTGTTTTATGAGTTAGTTATTTTGATAAAGATCTTTTACTTCGTCTTTTGTAAGATGTCTGTACTTCCCTTTATCCACGTCTAAATTAATATTTTTTATTCTTGTACGTTTCAATGTCCTTACTCTATAATCTAAAGCTTCACACATTCTACGTATTTGGCGGTTGAGGCCTTGAGTCAAAATTATTTTAAAGCTTCGGTCACCTAGCCTTTCAACTTCACATTTTCTGGAAATCGTTTCCAGGATTGGAACTCCGTTTCTCATTTTGGTAATAAACTCATCTGTAATTTGCTTATCCACAGTTACTAGGTATTCTTTGTCGTGGTAGTGTCGGGCTCTGAGGATTTGGTTGACAATCTCTCCATCGTTTGTCATAAGAATTAGGCCTTCACTCATCTTATCTAAACGACCTATTGGAAAAAGTCGAGTTGGATAATTGACAAAATCGACGATGTTGTTCTTTTCAACTCTAGAATTTGTTGTGCAAACGACCCCTTTTGGCTTATTGACTGCCAAATAAACTTTTTCTTCTGTTTCAAATTCCACTAGATTCCCATCAACAAATACCTGATCGCCAGGATTTACCTTAGTACCCATTTCAATAAAGTTACCATTGATAGTGACTCTGCCTTGTTCAAGAAGTTTATCGGCTTCTCTTCTGGAGCAAAATCCAGCCTGACTTAAGTACTTATTTATGCGAATTCCGTTTTCACTCATTTCTATTGCTTTAAGAACTTTAAAATTTCTTCATGAATACCAACTTTGTTAAGAGAATGACCAGCGCCTTCTGTTATTTTAAGTACAGAATGCTTTAGGTTCTCATGTATCGCCTTAGCTGCTGAAACTGGAGCAACCTTATCATATTCATCATGAATGATCAAGGCTTCCTTTTCAATGTTCTTCGAAAAGTCAGCGATTGAAAACTCATCAAAGTGATAATCAAATTTCTTTTTAAAAAAATTATCTAGTGCAAGCATGAATTTATCACTCAAGCGGAGTATGCGTTTGTAATCACTCATTATGTCTGTCATTTCTGAAGGTGCTCCCAGTAAAACCATCTTTTCCAGAAAAGGACTTTGCTTTAAATATTGGTTGTAAACTATGGTCATAGCTCCAACGCTATGGCCTATAATGAACTCTGGTCGATATAACTTCAATAGGCGGTCAAGACATCTTGAATACATTGGAACACTTAATACCTTTCCATCAGAATATCCATGGGCAGGACCATCGAAGGCAATGATGTTGTAACCCTCTTTTTGCAAGCGTTGGATCAAGTCCTTCCACCTAAAAGAATTGCTGTCCCAGCCGTGAATTAGAACCACTGTTTTGCCTTCCCCTTTCCAGTGATAAATTTGAACTTTATTGGATTCTAATTCAATAGAGGTTGCTTTAGCTTTGTTTAGAAAAGTCTCTTGCTCAGGCTTTACTTTTCCTTTTCTTGGAGAGGAGAAAAGCTTATAGGCCTTTAAGACAGCTTTTTCAGGATTTATCCTGAAAAGTGAATTCAACCTTAATCCTATAATTTTCGGTAAATACTTATTGACGATTTTTTTTGAAGCTTTCATAGTAAAGAAAAATTATAGGATGATAGTAATACAAGGCACTACAAGTTTGGCTCTTCAAACCTTATCCAGAAATATTTAAAAGGAGCCTCATCTGGAATTTGATTGGCCTCAATTTTAATTTCTGAATCAAACTTTAGCTTGCTTGGTAAATGTTTTTTATCAATGACAATGTAAGCGCCTATCTCATCAATACTTAATATAACACTATTGATACTATTTTGAATATTATCAATTTTATAATTTTCGTAGATCGTTTTGAAATTACTATCAATACTCAAGCCTTTTTTTGTCCTGTATTTTGGATCTAAAATTTGAACTTCATTAATGGTAACTAAAGAGTCGTTTTGATAATTAGGTTCAATCACTAAGGATATGTTTCCCTCTTTATTGAAAACTTCTATTTCACTGACTTTATTGAATTTGGATTCCAAATCAAATTCAGCAATAGAATCGTTAATCAAAATCGTATTGACCTCGCTTACTTTAGTAGAAGGAGATAGAAGGCCCAGCTTATTTTTTGCAATAATCGTTTCAGAATCTGAAGTATTACAGCTTGTTGCGAGGATCAACAAGAAAATGGAAGTAATAGGTATGAGCTTCATGATAATTTTTTTCAAAAATAAATAAAGTCGCCAACATGAAAGCATGCTTTCTGCTATATAAGTTTAGAATTATGTTTTAATTCAAATTATGCTTTCAGTATCTTTGCAACATGCAAAATGAGAATATAGAAAAACTTGTACGTAAAGGTATTATGCTTCCCCTTATGGAAGAATTTTACACCATACAAGGCGAGGGATATCATACAGGAACAGCAGCCTATTTTATTAGGATTGGAGGATGTGATGTTGGTTGTCACTGGTGCGATGTAAAAGAAAGCTGGGATCCAGAAAAACATCCACCTACTCAAATTGGTTCTATCATAGAAAATGCTAAAAAATATAGTAATACGATTGTTATCACTGGAGGTGAACCTTTAACCTGGGACATGTCTTTGTTAACTGAAGGTTTGAAAGCAAACGGATTGAACATTCATATAGAAACCTCTGGGGCTTATGATATGACTGGTGTCTGGGATTGGATTTGCTTGTCACCAAAAAAAATAAAACTACCAAAACCTGAGATTTATCCACGAGTAGACGAACTCAAAGTAATTATCTACAATAAAAGCGATTTTAAATTTGCTGAAGAACAAGCAGCACAAGTTTCAGAAGATTGTGAGTTATTTCTTCAGCCTGAATGGAGTGTTAGAGAAAAAATGACGCCTCAAATTGTTGAATATGTGATGAAATATCCAAAATGGCGTATTTCTCTTCAAACTCATAAATACTTAAATATACCTTAAAGCATCGTCGTTTTAGTTAATAAGTGTTAATAGTGAACTTTTATAACATAAATTTTAAAACCGTAGCTTTCTTCTTTTCGTAACTATGTCAAACAACAAAATATATACTTATGAAAAGATTAAAAAATTTTACTCTATTATTTATTCTAGGGTTACTAGTGGCATCATGTGATAATGATGATAGTTTAAATCCTGTGACAGATCCTGTCTTAGATAATATTAGATATGATCTGGATGAAAGATCAGAATCCGGTGTCAGTGGTGATGCTGTTTTTAATGAACAAGCTGACGGCTCTGTTCAACTTATTCTTGAAGTTGAAGGAACTTCAGCTGGAAATATGCACCCAGCCCATATCCATATGAATTCTGCTGTAGAGGGCGGAAGTATCATTGTATCCTTGGAGCCTGTTGACGGAGAAACTGGTTTAAGTATTACAACATTTACATCCTTGGATGATGGTACACCTATAAGTTTTGAAGATATCTCTGAACTTGATGCTTATATCAACGTACATTTAAGTGCTAATGATTTAGGCACTATTGTAGCTCAAGGAGACATTGGTCAAAACGAATTGACTGGTGAATCCAAAAGTTATGATCTTGAGGAAAGAGCAGTACCTGGAATTGCTGGGTCTGTCCTATTTGAAGAGCGTATGAGTGGTGAAGCATTAGCTACAATTAGTCTGGGAGGAACTCCAGATGGTGGAATGCATCCAGCGCATATTCACATGAATTCAGCTGTAGAAGGTGGAGGTATACTTTATACTTTTAACCCAGTTAATGGAACAACAGGAATGAGTCAATCCAATGTAGCGACTTTGGATGATGGTTCTGAGTTTGTTTATGCTGACATATTAGAAGTAGACGGTTATGTCAATGTACATTTAAGTGCAGATGATTTAGGTACTATTGTAGCTCAGGGTGACATTGGTCAAAATGAATTGACAGGTGAGTCTAAAAGCTATGAACTTGAAGAAAGAGCAGTGCCTGGGATTAGTGGTTCTGTCCTTTTTGAAGAGCGTATGAGTGGAGAAGCATTAGCAACAATTAGTCTGGAAGGAACTCCAGATGGAGGCGAGCATCCAGCACACATTCATATGAATACTGCAGTAGAAGGCGGAGCTATACTTTATACTTTTAACCCAGTTAATGGAACAACAGGAATGAGTCAATCCAATGTAGCAACTTTGGATGATGGAACTGCTTTTGTATATGCTGATGTTCTAGAAGTAGACGGCTATGTAAATGTACATTTAAGCGCAGATGATTTAGGAACTATTGTTGCTCAAGGAGATATCGGTCAAAATGAATTGACTGGTGAATCTAAAAACTATGAACTTGAAGAAAGAGCCGTACCTGGGATAAGTGGTTCTGTCCTTTTCGAGGAGCGTTTGAACGGTGAAGCATTAGCTACAATTAGTCTGGAAGGAACTCCTGATGGCGGTGAGCACCCAGCTCATATTCATATGAATACCGCAGTAGAAGGTGGAGGTATACTTTATACTTTTAACCCAGTAAACGGAACAACAGGAATGAGTCAATCCAACGTAGCTGCTTTAGATGATGAAACAGAATTTGGTTATGCTGATGTTTTAGGGGTAGACGGTTATGTCAATGTACATTTAAGTGCAGATGATTTAGGAACTATTGTAGCTCAGGGAGATATTGGTCAAAATGAATTGACTGGTGAATCTAAAAGTTATGTTTTAGAAGAAAAGGATGTTACAGGAATCAATGGAACTGTTCTTTTTGAAGAACGTTTGAATGGTGAAGCTTTAGCTACAATTAGTCTAGTAGGAACTCCAGATGGTGGCGAGCACCCAGCACACATTCACGCTAATTCAGCATCTGAAGGTGGTGGCATTATTTATACCTTTATTCCTGTTGATGGAACAACAGGTATGAGTATGTCTAACGTCGCAGCTTTAGATGATAATACAGAATTTGGATATGCTGATGTTTTAGAAGTTAACGGTTACGTTAATGTTCACCTAAGCGCAGCAGAATTAGCAACTATTGTAGCTCAAGGCGACATAGGTGCTAATGAATAAGACTATTAATTTTAATGTTGAAATTTAAAAGCGACCCTCGGGTCGCTTTTTTTATGGATTGAGAAATTGTCCTTCCCAATTATTTGACTTGTCAAACCTCGCACGAATGTGATTTGGTCGTTTAAGTTCGAGATACTCCATGCTTTCAGGAACCAGTTTGAGTAAACAGAAATGATGTTCGTCCTCATTATATCCTACATGATCTGGATTATCAATTGGGGTCCCAGGCGGATTTTTGGTGATAAAGTCTTTTTGAGAGTTACCTTGAACTCTGCTCCAGTGGTAGTCGTACTCTTCACCGGACTTTATCATTTTCATTTTACCCTCAACTTTGACTTGTAGTAGTTTTTTGTGATTGTAAAATAAAAGACTTGAATTAGGATTGTCTTCGAAGTGACTTATTTTTTCGCTTCTCCCGTCTGTGTAGATTATTAAATCAAAGTCTGCTGTTGTGTCTCTTAGAACAACAGTTCTTTGAATAGGAATATTATCTTCAATACTAGCAAGACTAGGGTAGCGGAAAGCGTGTTTTTTTTTAAGGTAACCGAACTTTACTTCGTTTTTTAAATCTTTAAAAATTTGGTCTAGCATTTTTGTTTAAAAGTAAAAAAAGAGAGCCTAAACAGAAGCCTGTTTTATCGCAAATTTATACTTTTGTCTATGCAAAAAAATGTCCTTATTCTCGATTTTGGATCCCAGTATACTCAGCTCATTGCCAGACGAGTTCGTGAACTTAATATTTACTGTGAAATCCATCCTTTCAATAAATTACCTGAAGATTTATCTGTTTTTAAAGCAGCGATTCTCTCAGGAAGTCCTTTCTCCTGTAGAAATCCAGAAGCTCCAAAGCCTGATCTTACGAAGATCAAAGGTAAAATTCCTCTTTTAGGAGTTTGTTTCGGAGCTCAGTTCATGGCTCACAATTACGGTGGGAAAGTGGATAGCTCAAACACACGTGAATTTGGTAGAGCAAATCTTTCTTTTATAAAAGATGGTGAATTGTTCTTTAAAAACATATTGGAACAATCACAAGTGTGGATGTCGCATAGCGACAGCATCAAAGATCTTCCAGAACATTTTACAAGAATTGCAAGCACTGCTGATGTTCTAAATGCAGCTTATAAAATTGATGGAGAAGACACTTACGGGATTCAGTTTCATCCTGAAGTTTACCATTCAACCGACGGTGCTCAATTGTTGGAAAATTTCCTTGTTAAGATTGCACAAGTACCTCAATCCTGGACGCCGTCTGCTTTTGTAGACATGACCGTATCAGAATTAAAAGAAAAGATAGGGACTGATAAAGTCATTTTGGGCTTAAGCGGAGGAGTTGATTCCACGGTTGCGGCCACGCTTCTTCATAAAGCCATTGGAAAAAACCTTCACTGTATTTTTGTCAACAATGGTTTATTAAGGAAAAATGAATTTGACTCTGTTCTGGATCAATATAAAGATATGGGGCTTAATGTGAAAGGTGTTGATGCTACAGACCGGTTTATGGATGCTTTAAAAGGCATTTCGGACCCTGAGAAAAAACGTAAAGCAATTGGAAATTCTTTTATTGAAGTGTTTGATGATGAGTCCTCATTGGTAGAAGATGCCACCTTCCTAGCTCAAGGTACCATTTATCCAGATGTTATTGAATCTATTTCTGTCAACGGGCCTTCCGCTACCATAAAATCTCACCACAATGTTGGTGGACTACCAGATTTTATGAAATTAAAGGTCGTTGAACCTTTAAGGATGCTTTTTAAAGATGAGGTGAGGCGTGTAGGAGCTGAGATGGGTATTGATCAAAAACTTCTTGGTAGGCATCCATTTCCAGGACCAGGCTTAGCCATCAGAATCCTTGGTGACATTACTTTAGAAAAAGTAAGGGTTCTACAAGAAGTAGATGCTATATTCATAGATGCTTTGAGAGAATGGCATCTCTATGATAAAGTATGGCAGGCTGGAGCTATACTTCTTCCTGTAGATTCCGTCGGTGTCATGGGAGATGAGCGGACTTACGAAAAAGTTGTAGCTTTAAGAGCTGTAGAATCCACAGATGGTATGACGGCAGATTGGGTAGACTTGCCACATAAGTTTTTACAAAAAGTCTCCAATCAAATAATAAATCGAGTTAAAGGCGTTAATAGAGTAGTATATGATATCAGCTCAAAGCCACCAGCAACTATAGAATGGGAATAATGAAAAAGTTTTTTTTAAGTACAGTTTTACTACTCTTTGTTTTTAGTCTCAGTGCTCAAGACCTAAAAAGCTATCAAGCAGGGACAAATGAAAGTTTGGAGGATGTTGCTTCCAGATTTCAAGTGGATATTGCTACTTTAAAAAGATTAAATCCTAATGTAAAAAACATAAGAGATATATCTGGTAAACTTTTGGTAGTCCCTTCGGTTCGAAATTTTGAGCTGAATCCTAGAATTCAGCTTATAGCTTATGAAGTAAGTCCCAAAGAAACTCTTTACAGCATTTCTAAATCTTATAACCTCAAGGTAAACGACCTTAGGAAGTACAATCCTTTTCTTTATGAACGAGAACTGGATTACAATGATGTTATAAGAGTACCAACTTATGAGCTTAAGGATAAGGACCTGGATATCAATCAAAGTGTTAAAAACTCAGAGTTTAGCACGTTGATGCACCTGGTACTTCCAAAAGAAACTAAATACGGAATATCAAAAAAATACGGGCTAACCGTTAAAGAACTGGAAGATTTAAATTCCGGTATAAATGAAAAAGAGATACAACCCGGTCAATTTTTGAAAATTAAAAGGCCTATTGATACAGCATCGACTTCCAGAATTACTAAAAATCAAAACTATGCTTTCCTCAAAATAGATTCTAAAAATTCAATTGAATCTATTTCTGAAAATTATGACGTTACAGAACAACAGTTGATCCAATCGAATCCTTCCTTAAAATTTGAGGGGATCAGTGAAGGACTTGTTTTGAAAATCCCTCAAACTGAAGAAATAGATTATTCTAAATATGAAGCTTTTACTTTGGAAGATAAGCTTAAATATTTCGATACAAAAAAAATTGCTGTGATGCTTCCCTTAAATTTGGAACGCACAGAAATTGATACAATTACAACGAAATCTTTAATCAAGGATAGTGGCTTGCTTAGAATTTCTCTTGACTTTTACGAGGGAATCCAAATGGCAATTGATTCTGCTCAGGCTAAAGGCATCACTGTGAACCTAGATGTTTACGACACTAGAAATGATCCGTATCATGTGAATCAATTGCTGAATGAAAATTTTAAAAATTACCAAGCTGTAGTTGGACCACTTTTAGATCCAAGTCTAAAAGTTGTTGCAAATTATCTTGAGAGAGATAGTGTACCCGTTATTTCACCACTTGTCAATCCAAATTTTGAATTTGAAAATCTTTTCAACACTTTACCCAAAGATGAGGAGATGCAAGAAGTGCTTATTACCTATTTACAAAAGATTCATACTGATGAAAATTTAGTTATTCTCTCAGATAGTATTTCAAAACCAGTACAAAGAAAATATACTTACACCTTTCCAGATATTAATATTGCAAGTCAAAAGGGAAGTAATGGTTACTTGAAAAAATCTGACTTACGTCCACATTTAGATTCTCTTGGTACCAATTGGTTTATTTTAGAAGCACAAAATATAGGAATTGCAGAATCTACTGTTTCGTTTCTAAAATCTTTTCAAAGGGATGGTTTTGACATTAGATTATTTACTTCAAAAAGAGGAGCTTTTTACGATGATGAGATTTCAAATTATTATCTGAGTGACCTCAAGTTCACATTTCCTTCTATATCCAAAACACAACTTATTACAGGGGATCAAAAGCATAATAACAGCTTTCTGCAAAAACACGGAGTCTATCCCAATAAATACGTGATAAGAGGTTATGACGTTATGATGGATTTACTTTTGAGGCTGTCTTATGCAGAAACTCTCCAAGCTTCTACAGAAATAAAAGGCTTTACGGAGTATGCTGAGAATAAATTTAGTTACAAGAAAAAGGAGTTTACTAAAGGATATGAAAACGACGCTATTTACCTTCTACAATATCAGAAAGGTCTTGAGATAAAGTCATTAAATTTAGTAGATTTTCTAGCTCTGGATGCTAACTAAGCCTTAGATAAGATTTAGAATTCAATGGCACTGGCTTCAATCTTTGCAGCTTCAAATTCAGCAATAAGATTTTCCATAATTTTTTTAGCGGGTAGGATTTCATTTATTAATCCAGAAATTTGCCCTATTTCAAGTTCGCCTTCTTCAAGGTCACCTTCAAACATTCCTTTTTTGGCTCTTGCTCTACCCAATAAATCCTGAAGATCTTCTATAGTTGGTGAAGTCGAGTACAATTTTTCGATGTCCTGATAGAATTTGTTTTTCAGCATCCGCACCGGAGCCAACTCCTTTAAAGTAAGTCTGGTATCACCTTCCTGAGCTTTGATGACTTCTTTTTTGAAATTTATATGCGAAGAGCCTTCTTCACTGGCCACAAAACGAGTTCCTATCTGTGCAGCATCTGCACCAAGAATCATAGCAGCAAGAATTCCAGAACCCGAAGCAATGCCTCCAGCAGCTATAAGGGGAATGGTCAATTCTTTCTTAACCATAGGGATAAGTGTGAATGTAGTAGTTTCTTCGCGACCGTTGTGTCCACCCGCTTCAAAACCTTCCGCTACAACTGCGTCTACTCCAGCTTCCTGAGATTTCAAAGCAAATTTCACGCTACTTACCACGTGAACTACTTTTATATTATGGGATTTTAGATGAGGTGTCCAGGTTTTGGGATTTCCTGCGGAGGTGAATACAATCGGGACTTTTTCTTCAATGATGATTTCCATGATTTTATCCAAATCAGGATAAAGCATAGGAACATTTACTGCAAATGGCTTTGAAGTAGCTTTTTTGCATTTTTGAATATGCTCACGTAACACATCCGGATACATAGACCCAGCGCCAATAATACCAAGTCCGCCGGCTTCACTAACTTCACTTGCCAATTTCCATCCACTTGCCCAAATCATCCCTGCCTGGATGATTGGATATTTTACATTGAATAACTTTGTAATTCTGTTTGCTTTCATTAACTAGTTTTATGCGATTACACCGGAACCGATGAGTTCATCCTCATTGTACCAGGCTACAAATTGACCTTCGGAAATAGCTGTTTGTTCTTTTTCGAAAATGACATAAAGTTCATTTGCCATTTGGTAAAGTTTAGCTTTTTCTAAAGGCTGTCTGTATCGGATTCTAGCTTTTACATCCATAGTTTCTCCTTCACTTAAGCTCAAGTCAGGTCGAATCCAGTGCACTTCAGAATTATCAACCCACAAGCCTTTTTTATGAAGCCCGGGATGATTTTTACCTTGTCCGGTATATAAAATGTTGTTTTCAACATCGGTGTCAATGACAAAAAGAGGCTTCTTGGTTCCACCGATAGCCAGACCTTTTCTTTGCCCTTTAGTGAAAAAGTGAGCACCATCGTGAGAGCCAAGGACTTTCCCGAATTCTGGTTTTAAATTAAGTTTTTTACTGTCTCTTTTCAGCTGAGTTATCAACTCTGAATTTGTCTCTGCTTCACTAATGTTTGAGAAAACTTCATGTGAAGAATCAATTTCTATAACTTGACCTTTTTTGGGTTGAAGCTTTTGCTGAAGAAAATCTGGAAGTTTCACCTTGCCAATAAAACAAAGTCCTTGCGAATCTTTTTTGTCTGCAGTGATTAAATCTTGCTCCTTAGCAATTTGTCTTACTTCAGATTTTTGAAGTTCACCAACGGGGAAAAGAGTTTTTTCTAATTGTTGTTGAGAAACCTGACATAAGAAATAGGATTGATCTTTGTTTTGATCCTTACCTGCTAACAATCTGTATATAGTTTTACCGTCCTTTTCAACTCTGTCTTTTCTGCAGTAATGACCCGTTGCCACATAGTCAGCACCCAGTGAAGTAGCAATATCCATAAAAACATCAAATTTGATTTCTCTATTGCAAAGTACGTCCGGATTTGGTGTTCTGCCTTTTTCGTATTCAGCAAACATATAGTCTACTATACGCTCTTTATATTGCTTGCTTAGATCAACTGTTTGAAAAGGTATGCCTAGTTTTTCTGCTACTAACATAGCATCATTACTGTCTTCCAGCCAAGGACACTCATCACTAATTGTAACAGAATCATCGTGCCAGTTCTTCATAAAAAGGCCTATCACTTCATATCCCTGTTCCTTGCATAAATAGGCAGTCACACTAGAATCCACACCACCACTTAATCCTACAACAACTCTTTTCATTTTTAAAATATTAAAATGCAAAAATACGAAAACTTGAACAGAGTTCTATTAATAGGAGTGCCATCATAATTGGTATTCTAATTTTGTTTAATACTATTTAACTTTACTTAAACACAACTACCTGTTTCAGTAACTATCTTCGAGGAAAAAATTATGAAAAGCTGTGTTCAACCCATTAGTGCAACACACTTGTTTTTTAGTTCTTCAATAGGGTTATTATAATTAAACTTTCTAATCGGTCTGTAATTTAGTAATCTTTCTACTTCTTTTATTCTTTGTTCTGATA
>NZ_JAIQZE010000013.1 GCF_020164595.1 Psychroflexus longus | reverse complement strand
ACTCAACTCCCCAATTCTTGAAAATATAACAGTTTCTTCTTCCGTTTGAGCATTCAAAGTCAAAGTTAGAATTCCAATAAATAACGTTAATATGAATTTCATACGGTTCTCATAAATGTTTTACAACTCGTTATATGTTGATAAAAATACACGTTTAATTCAATTATTTACGGGATAAACGCATGTTTTTATCACTTTTATATTCAAAGATGTTAATTATGTTACATTTTTTCTCACCAAAAAAAAAAGAACTCAACAATCAGAATTATTCAAATCACTCACTATAATTACCCCTTTTTCAAAGGAAAGCATAAAAAAGATCTAGGCATTCTACAGTATAGCTTAAGCATAGCTTAAGTATGGAGAGTGTATTAAAAATATAAACTCAATTGGAGATGTAATTTTCACTTGAGGAAGAATTAAGTTTGACTTAAAGATGACTTAATTTCCTCTTGAGGGTTTTGTAAATTCGACTTCACGAAGTGCATAAAAAGACTAGTCTTTTTATGCAAAAAGAGTACTACTTTCAGAAGAAAAGACTACTCTTTAATTTTTAACGATTTCGGTCGGTTTTGGATATATAAATTTACTAAAATATAGCCAGATCCTATGCGCTCTAAAATATTTACTACAAAGATTTACGAGGCAATCCCCTTGATGGATTACCCTTAGTCAGCTGTTTATGCTTAGATACAGCCACATCCAAAGGATTTTGTATAGCACTGATGGATCTCTCCGTTACATGCGTATAAATCATAGTCGTCTCAGGCCGGGAGTGACCAAGTAATTCCTGTATATAACGAATATCCACACCATTCTCCAACAGATGCGTGGCAAAACTATGCCGCAAGGTATGGGGCGTAACCTTTTTCCTGATGTTTGCCAATTGGCAACTTTTTTTCAAAAAAGCCCTTACCGATGAGGCAGAATAAGCCATACCTTTTTCACCCTCAAAGAAAAAACGCTCAGGTCTATACGTCCGTACATAATTCAGCAGCAAAGGCTGTATACTCTGTCCCAAAGTGGTATGCCTGTCCTTTCTTCCCTTGCCAGACTTCACGTAGACCGACTGCCTTTCAAGATCCACATCAGCCAGCTTCAATTTCAAAAGCTCACCAATGCGCAGCCCGGAAGAATATATCAAACCCAGGATCGCACGATGTTTCAGGTTGCGAGTGGCTTGCAAGATAGAAATCACCTCTTCCGTAGAAAGGACATCAGGCAATTTCCGGTCTTTTTTAGGTATCGAAATTTTTTCAACTTCCACGTTCAGGTAACTATTTAGTCTAAAGAAATGTTTTAGCGCATTCATAGCCTGCCTGTGCGAGCTTATGCTGTAGTTGCGTTTAGCCAAGACCCCTTCAGCAAACAACTCCACCGATCTGTTGGACAAGTCAGTCAAAGCTTTAGAATTATTAAATTTCAAAAAAAGTTCTATAAAGTTGGAATAAGTATTCACCGTAGAAACACTCTTGCGTTGCCCTTTCAGATACTCACTGTAATCCTGCAGTGCAGCTAGATGCTGTGAGTTCAAAATCGATTCCATACGACGTTCAGCTTTAGCCTTCTGCATAGCCGAGTAGTCCACCACCCAGTCAGTACGGTTCAAAACCCGCATCAGTCGCCGTTTAGAAGCATCCAAGTCAGGAACATAATAGCACCTATGCGTCTGCGTCCATTTGCAATCAGGAAGCCCGCTCAAAGCCGATTTCAACTCAGCATCAAACCCAAACCGAATCGCTACACAATCCATATTCTTATGCTTCAAAGGCTTCAAAACAACAGTTTTCATAATAAAGGAAGTATTAAAATAACGATACAATATAAATCAAAAAAACATTATATAAGTCTAATGCCTTGGTAATCAGTAATAATTTCTTCTGAATTTGATACCGGTAAGACTTATTTTTCTTCGATAAATACACCTGAAACTTTAGCAATCACTTCCAACCCCCGTGGTTCAAAACACAAAAAAATCGCCAAGCCTGGCGATTTTTGAATTGTGCACTCGCATTAAAAAAGATTTGACCGGCTATTTAAATCTGAAATGGCAAACTGTAAAAGCATGATCAATGAAACATTTGTAGACTAGATTTAATTGAGAACCAAGCTTAATAAAAGATACCGTCCATAACGGACCTCATATGTGGTTTAAGGGGTGTTTTTGAAAATATGTTTTATTGACGGTGCAAATAATAAATCTCTCTCATATCCTTTCAAATTCTGTTTACCTGTTTTTAGCAAAAATGACCGCTAAAAAGACAAAGTTACAGCAGAAGCCTTGGCTAAATAATTTCTTCATTTTCAATTCACTTACCCATAATAAAATATACTTATATTAGCTACTATGAAGCTCTAAAACACAATGACTTATGAAGTTTATATTTTCAATATTCTTACTGCTTGCCACGTTTCAATTTCAGGCGCAGGATTATTTCCTGCAAGACAAAGGCCCCTTTGATCCTGATATTCCAAGTCCGGAAGTATTCTTAGGCTATTCTGTGGGTTCTCACCACACCCGCCACGACCAGATCGTTGCCTATCTCACAAAGCTGGCAGAAGTGTCAGACCGAGCTGAAATCCTCCAGTATGGGAAGACCTACGAGCACCGGCCTTTGGTTATGCTCAACGTTTCAAATCCGGACCATTTAGAAAATCTGTCTGAACTTCAGAAGAAGCACCTTCAGTCGACAGACCCAAATAGCAATGTAGACGTATCAGAGTTACCAGTCTTTATCAATCTGGGGTACAACGTGCATGGCAATGAGCCCTCCAGTTCGGAAGCAGCATTATTATCAGCCTATATTCTGGTAGCTTCAGAACATGCTGACATCCAAAAATTCCGTAATGAAGCAGTCATCATGATCGATCCAACCATCAATCCAGACGGGAGAGACCGCCACACTCAATGGGCAAATATGTTTAAAGGCGACCCTTTGGTCGCCGATCCTGCAGACGCCGAACATAATGAGCGCTGGCCGGGAGGAAGAACCAACCATTATTGGTTTGACCTCAATCGCGACTGGCTACTCGGCATTCACCCAGAAAGCAGAGGAAAGCTCAATTGGTATCATGAATGGTATCCCAATGTGGTCACCGACTTTCATGAGATGGGAACCAATAGCACCTATTTCTTTGAGCCGATGAAAGCCAATGCTTCCAAAGATCCTATCATGCCAGCAGAAAATTACACAACCTTGAATGATAAGTTCGCTGAGTATTATGTAGAGGCTTTAGATGCTATTGGTTCTTTTTACTTTACCAAAGAGGTTTTTGATGGCACTTACCCAGGTTACGGTTCATCTTATCCAGATTTGCAAGGCGGCTTAGGTATTTTGTTTGAACAGGCGAGCTCGCGCGGACATGTACAGGAAACACCAACTGGCGAAATTACTTTTGCTTTTACAATCAGAAATCAATTAACATCCAGTCTGGCCACAGTGAAAGCCGCAGTAGAAAACAAGGATTTGCTTTACGATTATCAGAAGCGCTTTTTCAAATCAGCCATTTCCAATGCCGATAAAAGTAAGGTTGAAGGCTATGTTTTTGGTGATGATTATGATGAGAACAGAACCAAAGCCTTTATAGATAAACTTCTGCTACACCGGATCAAGCTCTACGAACTTGAAGAAAGTGTAAAAACAAAAGGCAAAACCTTTAGTCCTGGGAACGCTTATTATGTGCCTACCAGGCAGCCACAATACCGCATGGTGCAAACCATGTTCGAAACTTATGAAGAATACACCGATAGTGTCTTTTATGATGCTTCAGCCTGGTCGCTGGTCAATTTTTACAATTTGGAATATGCTCCACTAAAAAAAGCAGCTAAAAAAGGAAAAGAAGTAACTCGCGAAGATTTAAAACTTAAAAATATTGAAGTTGAAAAATCGAACTACGCTTACCTTGTGGACTGGAACGCTTACAATTCTCCAGCCCTTTTATGGAGATTGCAAAATGCAGGAGCAAATGTACTTTCTGCCTTCAAGCCTTTTTCATTATCTATTAAAGGCAAGCAAAAAGATTTTGATTACGGCACATTAGTGATTCCGGTGAGCCAGCAACGTATAAGCGGTGATTCTCTATACAATTTGGTAAGAAATGCAGCAAATGAATACTCCGTTGAAGTCTCATCTGCAACTACCGGATATAGTAAATCAGGAGTAGATTTAGGAAGCCGGTATATCAATACTTTAGAAAAACCTGAAGCATTTATGCTGGTAGAAGATGGCGTTTCTTCCTACGAAGCCGGAGAGGTGTGGCATCTTTTGGACACTCGGGTGGATATGCCCATCAGTAAAATTCCTATGCGAAATTTTGAAAACATCAATTGGGAACGCTACAATACGATGGTGATGGTTTCCGGGAGTTACAAGCAACTCGATTCTACCGATCATCAGAAAATTAAAAATTGGGTAAGTTCCGGCAATACATTAATTACGATAAGAAATGCTTCCGAATGGGCCATCAAGAATAAGATTGTAAAAGAAAGGCTTTTAGAAGAAGAGGAAGATAAAGAAAGCGACGAGGAAACAGAAGAGAAGAAGGATAAGAAAATTGAAAGAAAACCTTACGTTGAGGCTTCAGAAAATATAGGAAAAAAATCCGTTGGAGGTGCTATTTTTGAGGTTGACCTGGACTTGACGCATCCTTTAGCTTTTGGTTATCAGCGGGAAAAATTACCTGTTTATAGAAATAGCAGTGTTTGGATCGCTCCAAGTGAAAGTCCTTATGCTACTGTAGCAAAATACACCGATGACCCGCATATCGACGGATTTATCACCGATAAAAATTTAAACGAATTTTTAAAACCTTCCGCCTCTTTGATTGTAAGCAAACTAGGGAAGGGGAGAGTGGTTCTATTTGCTGATAATCCAAACTTTAGAGGGTCGTGGTATGGAACCAATCGCTTGTTTCTGAATGCGCTATTTTTAGGCCAGCATATCGATGTTCCATCTGAGTAAGTGACTTTTACTTTAGCTATTTACGTTAAAAAAGGGATTGCAATTTTGAATTGTAATCCCTTTTATGATTCAAAATCTATAAATCACTTCCTCTTTTTGAAAAGATTAAAAAGGCGTGTCTAGAAAATTAATGACAGCCAAAACAATTAAAACAATACCGGCGAAGACCTGAACGTATTTACCAAATTTATCTTTCACGTATTTCCCGGTCTTGAGTCCAATAAAAGAAAATATACCAGAAAAGAACGCGATAATAGATGCTAGTTTTAATGGAGAAACCCCGCCGAGACCAAGACTAAATCCCACGAGAAGATTATCCAGACTCAGTCCGAGTGCCACAAGCAGTAAACCTTTGATGGAAGTGATAAATTCTAAAGAGTCTTTTCTTTGTTTTTTAGTTCTGTAAGCAGAAATGATGGTATAAATTCCAAATCCTGCCAAAATCAAACCTCCAATTAATTTGGAATAGCTCTCTATAAACGAACTTACAAATTGACCTATATATAAACCCACTAGAGGAACAGTAAATTCTACAAGAATAAAAATGATAACAATCCTCAAATGGTATTTTTTAGTGTCCAAAGCACCAAGCCCAAACGAAAAGGATAGATTGTTAGATGCTATAACAATTGCAAGGAGAATAAGTTCAAGTTTATTCATGTGTCAAATTTAAGACTTTAGCAAGTGAACAAATAAAGACCTTTAAGTTATGAAAAAAATGATTACATGTCTAAGTTTTACACCTAATTATTAAGTGCAGTACTATCAAATTGCCAAATCTTTTCCTTAGTACTTCAATCTTTTTTATTAACTGCCCACTAATAATCTTTCCATTTCTTTAACAGCGATATTCTCTTATTTCCTTTAAATTTAAAAATGTGGATGTTAAGTTATATTAAGTATCTTATTTAGAAACTTGATCAGCTTTTATAAAGCATCTTACAGAATTATGTTTTACTAATTAAATTCAAATAAATTATGAGCAAACTAACACATAAATTTACTTACGGATACTACATTCTTACAGCTTTAAAAAAGTCCGAGGATTTAGAAACACGAGATAAAGATTACATAGCGGCTGGAACTGTCAATTGGGTTTCACAAGTTTCCTTTTCACCAGAGATTATTTCTGTCTCCGTTGGTCAAAAAAGTGATCTTAATGAAACTATTGATTACAGTGAATATTTTACCTTGCATTTACTTTCAGAAGATCACAAGGAGTACGTGAAGAAATTTGGAATCAAATCCACAATTGAAGATAACAAAATAAACGGGGTGCCTTTCAAAAAACAAAATGATCAGGCTATTGTTGAAGACACTTTAGGGTATATAACTTGCAAAGTCGTTAAAAGTCAAAATGTAGGGGATCATACCGTTTATTTCGGAGAAGTTGTTAATGAGGAAGTCCATAAAGACAAACAAGCTTTATGCACCATGCAGCTTCCATCAGAATACACCAAAGACAAAGCGGAGATCTAGTATTCAATATTTGACTATACTACTAAAAAAATCCAATGCAACTGCATTGGATTTTTTGCTTTATATCATTCTGGACTCTGTTAATTAGAATTTACTTTCAAGTTTCGAGAGAGGCTGTTACTCGTGTATTGTCTACTTTTTTTTCATACAGACATGTTCACGTTTCTAGAAAAAATCATTAAAAAAATACTCCTTTTAAATGATGAAATAGGTAAGGGCCTTTAGCCCTGTAATTTTCTTTATATAAATATTTTTTGTAAATAAAAAAGGGTATAGCCCTGACGTATTATATGTAAGAGACCTTGGCAAACTTATCATTTATTCAAAACTAAAGCTTTCTTCTAGTAATGTAAATCGAATACCAACCGTAATTCTTGTATTTGTCAGGAGTAAATTAACTGATACTGCTTACAAACTCGGGTTATTTCATAATCGAATTATTACAAAAAAATGCCTCTGATCTTTAATGGTCAGAGGCATTTCTTCAGTATAAATTATTAGTTATTTCTGGGATTTTCTTCTATTCACAGACTACAGCATGTGCTATAATCCAGAAGTCTCCATCTCCACTGTAAGAAACAGTAAATGAATCGCTTGATTCACCATTTAAATTATTAGTGTTTCCATACTGCCCTGGAGCTATTGTAGAAGGAGGGTTATCACCAAGATATAAATGAGTCTCAATCATTCTATATCCACTGTTCATATCATAGGTGACTGTCACATCAGTACCCGATACTTCAATTGTCAAAAGACCAACTAAAGTTCCGCTGCTTGTATTGTTCTGGCCAGCACCAGCCCAAATATCCAAAGTATATGTACCATCTTGAACATCGGTAAACTCATTAGCCCATCCCCAACGACCATTGGTCAATTCAAGATCCATAAAAGTGTTGTTCCCAAAAGCAAATGCTGTTTCGCAGCCAGTTTCATCAAAGTCATCATAATCATCATCACAATTTTCATTGAGATGGAGGTAGCCACTCTCTTCGTTGATAGAGTCAACTTCATCCAGTGACAGAGTGGTTTCTACAAGTATTCCGTTCACAAATAACTTGATGAAGAATGATTGATCTTCTGTAGGAATACTTGGGTCGTATGGTAATTTTAAACAAAGGAGTTCGTTAGCTTCATCATCACTGTTATAATCACCATCAGCAGAACCACTCCAGATTAAATCTTCATCACTAGTTTCATTTTCATTTGGATAGACAAAGGCATCTAGGGAAGCTACAGCGTGTCCAGTATCAGGCATGCAATAGTTAGCAAATACACAAAGATTCTTTACTTGTTTAATAGTAATATCCCAGAATACAAAACCAAATTGTGGTGGTGTGAAGGCTTCGATACATAGCACTTCCAAGTCATATTCTATTTTCCTGTAATTTTCAACCGTTACATCAAAAGGCAAGGCCTGACTTACGAATGGACCAAACTCACTATCTGCACTAGGAGTTGCATAAAGTGGGTGATCATCTGTGTCATAAAGCTGAACGCTTGTCACTTGATAAGTGCCTGGGCCGAGCTCAATAAGATCCGTCTTGTAATTATCGCCCCATGCCTTTAGATTGATGTTATAGGTTTCTCCGCTCATTTCGATAACTGCATAAGAAGCTAGAGCCATGTCACAAGATTCTACATCATTTTTACTATTAGTAATTCCAGATTTGGCAGTACTTACCCTGTCCCCAGCAAGTAAGAATTCAACACCACCTTGTTCTTCCTGCGATGTAGATTCTTCATCTTGACAGGAATACATAAAGAGCATTGCTGCGCAAGCAAAAAGTAAACTGAAAGGTTTAATTAATTTTTTCATGATTTCAATGTTTTAGGTTTAAATTGTTAATAAAAAGTATTTTTTTAACTGATAATTCTCAGGGATTTAATGTGTGGTTCCATAATTCTCAGTTTTTTATTTATGATAAAATTAAGATTTAACTATATTTTTTTTTAGTTTTTTAACAAAAAACAAACTTTAAAAAAGTTATCAACAAATTAATAATGCACTGAAAAGCAGATAACTATTGGTTTTTACCAAAATTTAATAGCATTATAAATGAAAAAATGATAATATTTATTCTTAAATAAAAACTAAAAAAATTGCGTTCTTTTATTTGATAGTGTTGTTTTATGTATTCTTTTAATACTATTTTGAATATAAATGTGGTTTGAAATTCTGAAGTGCATCATATTGAATTTTGTTGACCCAAAGTTGAAGTTTGCTCCCGAAAATAGAAATCAAAACTGCTGGTGCGTTTTTTTGGAATTACCGTATTCAGGAATAAATAGTTTAAAGGGTTTGATTGGATTAGCTAGTGTTGATTCATAAAAGAAAACTTCTGCGAATAGGAATCTATAACTGATAGCGTAGCTTGTGTCTGTTTTATTTGGTAGAAGCTCTCAGGCAAGTAGTTTTTGCCAAACAAAAAATCCAATACCGAATGGCATTGGATTTCCGATTGATGTGGGTCATACTGGATTCGAACCAGTGACTTTCACCCTGTCAAGGTAACACTCTGAACCAACTGAGTTAATGACCCGACTCTAAAATAAAAAAACCCTAACTTTAGCTAGGGTTAGTGGGCGATGAGGGGTTCGAACCCCCGACCCCCTCGGTGTAAACGAGGTGCTCTGAACCAGCTGAGCTAATCGCCCCAAATTGGGATTGCAAATATAAACCTTATTTTGATTTCTCAAACTAATTTTTTTGTTTTTTATAAAATTTCTGCAACTGTAAATGTGCTGCCACCAATATAAATCAGATCATTCTGTTTTGCTACACGTTGAGCTGCTTTCAATGCATTTTCAACAGTTGTGAACGCTTTTCCGTAAAGTGAATAATCCTTGGCCTTATAGTACAAATCAGTAGCCTCCATGCCTCTCGGTACATTGGGTTTAGAGAAATAATATTTAGCAGATTTTGGAAACAATGGTAAAATGCTGTCCAGATCCTTGTCATTGACGAAGCCTAAAACCATATGTAACTTTTCATACTTTTCTTCCTGCACCTGTTTCATCACCAAAGCCAAGCCTTCCTTATTATGTGCAGTATCTGCTATTGTTTTCGGCTCTAGCTCCAGCACCTCCCATCGGCCTCTCAATTGAGTATTTGCTTTTACTTCCGTAAGACCTTTTTTTATGGCTGTCTTTGTAATTTTCCAGGTTCCTTGGCTTTGTAAAACTTCAAGACTTTTTAGGCAAGTTTTGAGATTAGGCTTTTGGTAGTGACCTCCTAGATCGGTCTTGATCACCGTATCATCCATATCTTCGGCAAAAAATATAGGAGATCCTTCTTTTTTTGCTTTCGTTTTGAATACTCGTTTTGTTCCTGCAGTGGTCTCCCCGATAACCACCGGCACCTTCTTTTTGATGATACCCGCTTTTTCACCAGCTATTTCTTCAAGGGTGTTGCCAAGCATAGCAGTATGGTCAAGACCTATATTGGTGATAACAGAAAGGATCGGCGTAATAACATTTGTAGAATCTAGCCTTCCCCCTAATCCAACTTCAATGATAGCAATATCCACTTCTTCTTTTGCAAAGTATTGAAAGGCCATACCCACGGTCATTTCAAAAAACGATAGCTTTTGGGTTTCCAGAAAATCCTTGTGAATTTCTATAAAGCTAATTACATCAGCTTTAGGGATGGTCACGCCATTTATTCTGATGCGCTCGCGAAAATCTTTCAGATGTGGAGATGTATATAAGCCAACTTTATACCCTGCGGTTTGCAAAACCGAAGCTAGCATATGGCTCACAGAACCTTTGCCATTTGTGCCTCCTACGTGAATGCTTTTGAAATGATGCTGAGGATTCTTCAGTTGCTTCATTAAAGCTAAAGTATTTGTCAAATCCTTTTTGAAGGCAACCTGTCCTTGTCGCTGGTACATTGGAAGTTGATCAAACATCCAGTGAAGCGTTTCAGTATATGTCATTTATTATTCAGATAATTTGAAAACGTAAGTTATAAATCCGATTTGAGTTGAGGGAGCTTTAGAGTCGCTATTGAACTTAGTCGCTAAAGCTGCACGTTTAGCCGGATCCATTAGGCAGGCACTTGAGTTGGTTGTTCCTTTAGCTCCTGGAGTTGCTTTTACAACATCGCCATTTCTATTGACCTCAATTCGAACGACTACTTCTCCAGATTCATCGCATTCCTGGACAAATGTCTTTTTGGATAATGCTTTTCTACCACCAAGTCTATAGTTTCCATCGCCGTCAAGTCCTTTTCCAGTACCATAGTAATTCTTGGCATTAGGATCCCCATTGGGGTCTCCTTTATCACCAGCCTGATTGTCATTGCCTTCGCCACCGTCAGCTTTACCATCATTTTCGGGACCATTCATCAGACTTTCCATAGCATCGGTTACCGATTTTTCTGGTTTTTGTTCTTTTATGGGTTCCGGCTCGGGTTCTGGAGTAGGTTCAGGTTGAGTTTCCTCTATTTTTTCTTTTACTTCTTCTTTTGGTTTTTCAGGTTGTTTTTTCTGTTCTTTTACGACTTCTTTTTTTTCTTCAATAACTGGTGCTTCCTCAGTTTCCTGTGTCACCACATCCTCTTGGATGTTCTCTGCAGTACTGGTTTCTTCAACTTCCTGCGGAGGAGGTGTACTTTTGGGCTGAGGTGAAGTTTTCACGGGCGCATCGGGCTGAACATCTCCGGAACCAACCTCTGTAGTTCCAAAATTAATAGCGATACCACGTTCTTCTGGAGGATCCAGGTACTTCAATCCAAAGAAAAACATCAATAAGATAAACAGGATATAAATCCCTGTAGTAATCAGGAATGATTTTTTCTCGTGTTTGGTTTTAAATAGACTCACGTTTTAGTTGGGTTTGACGGCCAAAACAATTTTATATTTATTTCTATTGGCTATATCCATTATTCTCACAGCCTTCTCGATAGGCACACCTTCTGCAGCTCTCAGAATAATAGTAGGTTCTTCAATTCCTCTGAGTTTTGCCTTCAAAGTGCTTTCAATTCTGTTGGAATTTACTTTTTCCTCATTCACATAAAACTCCAACTCTTTAGTAATACTTACCGCAATATTTTGAGTAGACGTAGTTTTTCCTTTAGCTTTTGGTAAAATCAAATCCAAGGCTTCTGGTGTAATTACAGGAGACGTCAACATGAAAAAGATAAGCAACAGAAAAACAATGTCTGTCATGGAAGACATGCTGAAGGTGGCGCTTACTTTATTTCTACCTCGTAAATTCATAATTAACTAGGTTCATTTAATAAGTCTAAGAAATCCACAGCGGTGGCTTCCATCTGGTGAACCACTTTATCGGTTCTTACCACGACATGGTTGTACCCAATGTATGCGATAATTCCTACAATAAGTCCTGCAACAGTAGTAGTCATAGCTGTATAAATACCTTCTGCGAGAGATCCCATTTCGGCTTGCCCGCTGCTGGTTGCCAGTTCATGAAAGGCGATGACCATTCCTATGACTGTTCCCAGGAAACCTATCATTGGTGCTGCACCGGCGATAGTGGCTAGTACACTCACGTTTTTTTCTAACTTATAAACTTCCAGACGGCCGGCATTTTCGATGGCGGTATTGATATCTTCTAGTGGAGAACCAATCCTGGAAATTCCTTTTTCAGTAAGCCTGGCGACAGGAGAATTTTCCTGAGCACATCGAATTTTTGCGGATTCAATATTGCCAGAAGTCACGCTGTCTTTAATCTGATTCATAAAATTCTTATCGGTTTTGGAAGCCGCTTTTATGGCAAATATGCGTTCAAAATAGATGTAAATCGCAAAAAATAAAAGCACTGCCAAAATCAGTATGATAATGGTTCCTCCCGGACCACCACTAAACATTAAATCGATGATGGATAAGGTTTTTTCTTCAACGACTTCCTCAGCAACTTCAGGGGTTTCTTGAGCAAAAGGTATAAACATGGGTTATAGTGTATTATATGGTATAAGTAACGCTAAAGTAAGCAATTAATTTTATCACTAGATAAGTATTTTCAGCTTTAGACCAATTGTTTTAATGCGATTTCAAAAGCGACTTTACTGATGTGTTTCTTGTCATTATTATTTTCAAAGGTCTGCTGAATGGCATTTTTAATAGTCACAGAAATATCATTGAAAATCGCCTCATCGGTCATTAAGACTTTGCGCTCCATGAAGTAGGCAAAGACTCTAGCCATACCGCAGTTGGCAATAAAGTCTGGAATCACACTCGCTTTTTGGTCGGCGTATTCCATAATAGGTCCAAAGAAAATCTCCTTATCCGCAAAAGGTACATTGGCCCCGCACGATATCATTTCAAGGCCATGCTCTACCAAATTATCAATTTGATCTTTTTGTATCAATCGAGAGGCCGCACAGGGAGCGAAAATTTCTGCACCGAGTGACCAGAACCTCTTATTGGCTTCTTTAAAAGGAATCAAATCCGGACTTTGTAACGTATTTCCATCTTTGGCCAAAAACAGGTCTTTTATTTCTTCAAACGTATACCCCTCCTCGTTGATGAGTCCTCCATTTCTGTCGAGTATTCCTATGATTTTAACGCCCATTTTGGCTAAATAAAAAGCGGCAGAAGCCCCAACGTTTCCAAATCCCTGGATGATGGCTTTTTTACCGTTGACATCTCCTCCGTAAATGTTGTAAAAATGCCTTGCAGATTCTGCCACCCCAAAGCCCGTACACATATCGGCAACTGTATATTTTCTTAAAATGTCCGGCGTATAATCTGTGTTTTCTATCACTTTGACAACCCCTTGGCGCAATTGCCCGATTCTATTAATTTTATCGGCCTCTGTAGGCTGGAAATGACCGTTGAATACGCCTTCCTGCGGATGCCAGACACCGCAGCTTTCGGTGATAGGAATTACCTCGTTGATTTCGTCGACATTCAAGTCGCCTCCAGTCCCGTAATAACTTTTTAGTAAAGGTGAAACCGCTTTATACCAGCGTTCCAAAACCGCTTGTTTTCTAGGATCTTCAGGATTGAAGTTGATGCCAGATTTCGCTCCGCCAATATCAGGTCCTGAAACCGTGAATTTGATCTCCATGGTTTTAGCCAAAGACAGCACCTCGTTTTCGTTGAGTCCTTCGCGCATTCGTGTACCGCCGCCAGCTGCGCCGCCTTTTAGAGAGTTGATGACCGTCCATCCTTCAGCTTCCGTTTCAGAATCTCTCCAGTGAAACACAATTTCAGGGGCCTTATCTTCGTATTTATTTAAAAGTTCTTTCATAAGAAATCTCTACCTTTTTATTGATTTGGCCGCAAATATAAAGATTCACTAAGGCACTATTAATTTTAGCATCAATAATTCTTAAGAAGATATTAAGGTAGAAAGACTTTACCTGAAGAATGATCACGCGAAGCTCCCGTTACAGACGACAACACGTTTATTTCTCCTCTGTCTTTCAACACACCCAAAAGCGCAAAAATTAGAGCTTCTTTATAGTTGATGATGCCTGGGGCTGGGAGAATCAATTCAGCATTGGTTTCAGCAGAAATGAGTTCCATTAAGTAGGTGTTGAAGGCGCCGCCTCCTGTAAAAAGAACACGTTTATGTCCGGAAATAGCCTTTGCAATTTGATGGGCGAAGTGCTGAGTACAGGTGGCAATAATTTCTTCGGAACCTGATTTTGCTAGATTTAATAGGGGAAGAAATTCAGCTTCCAGCCATTCGATACCTAGGGATTTTGGCCAGGGTTTGGAATAATACTGAAGCTGGTCGAGTTGTGCTAAAAGCTCCATATTCACAACTGAAGCCCTTGCGATAGAACCACTTTCATCAAATTCTTTCCCCAGTTTGTTGGCATAAGGATTCAATACTTTGTTGACAGGGCAAATGTCGTAAGCGATACGTTGATTATCCTTTTCAAAAGAAATATTGGTAAAACCACCAATATTCAAGCAGGCATCAAATTCTCCGAAAAGCAACCGATCACCAATTGGAACCAAAGGAGCGCCTTGACCGCCAAGTTCCACATCCTGAACTCTGAAATCACAAATGATTTTTTGTGCTGTTAGCTTTGCCAGTTTGGAAAGATTGCCGATTTGGTAAGTAAATTGATTTTCAGGTTGATGTAAGATTGTATGCCCATGAGATGCTATAAAATCAAGTGCGGATACATTGTTGTCGTTGATAAATTTGTTGATAAATTCAGATAGCAGGATTGTATAGTCTTCATCTAGGGCTTTAATTTTATCTAAAGGCCAGGTGTGCGCATGAGCTAACTTTTCTTTCCAAACAGGAGAATATGCATAAGTACTGGCAGTATGGATTTCAAAAGAAAAAGACGTTCCTGCTTTAATTGTGCAATGCAAAAGATCAATTCCGTCTATTGAGGTACCAGACATGACGCCGATGACAGAGTAAGTTTTCATGTGCTTATTTATACTTCAAAATTAATGCAATGCTTTTGATTAATCTTGTAATAGATCTTCATTTCCAGATTTTACATTAATCTTAATTTATGAAACCTTACGTTGAAAAATATGTAGGTAAACCCTATATTTGTGTCAAATTTTTAATAAAACTGAAATAATAATTATATGGATTTTAAGTTGACAGAAGAACATGAAATGATTCGCCAGGCGGCGAGAGATTTCGCAAATAATGAGTTGAAACCTGGAGTCATTGAGCGTGATGAGAAGCAAGAGTTCCCGAAAGAGCAAATCAAAAAATTAGGAGAACTTGGTTTTATGGGAATGATGGCGTCACCAGAGTATGGTGGTGGTGGAATGGATACTGTGTCTTATGTTCTGGCGATGGAAGAATTGTCAAAAATTGATGCTTCGGCTTCTGTTGTCGTTTCTGTAAATAATTCTTTAGTCTGTTGGGGTTTGGATACTTACGGTACTGAAGAACAAAAGAAAAAATACTTAACCCAACTAACTACAGGTGAAAAAATTGGAGCTTTTTGCTTAAGTGAGCCTGAAGCTGGTAGTGATGCAACTTCACAAAAAACAACCGCAATAGATAAAGGTGATCATTACGTGATCAACGGAACCAAAAACTGGATTACCAACGGAGGTTCTGCAGATATTTATCTAGTCATTGCGCATACCGATAAAGAGAAAAAGCATAGAGGAATCAATGCTTTTATTCTTGAAAAGGGAATGGAGGGGTTTGAGATAGGTCCTAAAGAACAAAAGATGGGAATTCGTGGAAGTGATACGCACTCGTTAACTTTCAACGATGTAAAGGTTCCTAAAGAAAATAGAATTGGTGAAGATGGATTTGGATTCAAATTTGCCATGAAAACGCTTGCTGGTGGAAGAATTGGGATTGCTGCACAAGCTTTGGGTATTGCAGCCGGAGCTTACGAAATGGCAAAAGCCTATTCCAAAATCAGAAAAGCATTTGGAACTGAAATCATGAACCATCAAGCTATTGCTTTCAAACTAGCTGACATGCACACTAGCATCGAAGCGGCAAGACACATGGTGATGAAAGCAGCCTGGGATAAAGATAATGGTGAAAATTATGATCTTTCTGGTGCAATGGCGAAGTTGTATGCTTCTCAAGTCGCGATGGATGTGACTGTTGAAGCGGTACAAGTTCACGGTGGAAACGGTTATGTGAAGGAATACCACGTGGAGCGCTTGATGCGAGATGCAAAAATCACTCAGATTTACGAAGGAACTTCAGAAATCCAAAAAATAGTCATCTCCAGAAGTATACTGGCAGACTAGATTTGAAATAGATTTAAACAAAAGCCTGGAGTTTTAAAATTCCAGGCTTTTTTTGTTGCTTGTTATTCAGATCCCTATGCATCCAGAAAGCGTTTCCTGCTTCGGTAATAGAGATCCATCAATCGTCGAAAAAGCTCCTTCTGAATAACAAGTGTCGCCGACTTTGCTGGAAATAAGCAATTATTTAAAAGACTTCTTTTGTTCTTGTAAAAAATGGTAACCTTGTGACACGAAACTAAAAGCTATGAAAATTTCAGTAGAATTAACCTTAACCCCCATACAAGACGACTACGAACCGATTATCATAAATTTTATAAAAGCCATGAGAAATTCTGGACTTACAGTTCTGGAAAATCCGTTGAGTACTCAGGTCTATGGAGAATATGATAGGGTGATGCAGATTTTGAAGGACGAAGTGGAAGTTGCCTTTGAAGCGATGGATCGTGGTTTATTGCACATGAAACTAGTAAAATCTGACAGAAGTGATTATGAGCCTCATTTTTGATTGGTTATTTTCAGAATATGAAAATACGCCCACTCATTATATAGTTTTAGAAGTCATTGCTGTCATCTTTGGTTTCTTGAGTGTTTTATTTTCCAAAAAAGACAACATTCTTGTATTTCCAACGGGAATTATAAGCACGCTGATATTTGTCTATATCCTTTACCAATATGGTCTTCTTGGCGATATGATGATAAATGCTTATTACTTTTCTATGAGTGTCTACGGTTGGTACCTATGGACAAGAAAGGTTGACGATTCTCATTTTATACCCATTGAAAAGGCTTCTCCTAGAGAAAATATTAAATCGATCTTTCTTTTTGTAGCAACCGCTATTTTTGTAACTGTAATCTACGAAGTGTTCGATAAATGGGATGGATGGGTCACGTATATGGATGTCATAACGACCTCCATTTTCTTTGTTGGAATGTGGTTGATGGCCAAGAAAAGATTAGAAAACTGGATCTATTGGATTGTTGGTGATCTCATCTCAATTCCTTTGTATTATTATAAAGGTCTTACGTTTACATCTTTTCAATTCATACTTTTTACTATTATTGCGGTTTACGGATATTTAGAATGGAAGAAGAACTTAAACAAACCCAAAGCAAGCTTACTAAAATAGTCCTTTTCGGTCCTGAATCTTCTGGGAAGTCCAGTTTAGCTGAAGCCTTAGCAGAGGAGTATAATACGGAATGGGTTCCTGAGTTTGCCAGAGAATATCTACAAGAGAAGTACAACGATTCTGCTGAGGTTTGTGAGCCATCAGACCTTATTCCCATTGCAAAAGGTCAAATCCAATTGGAGAACAAACTCGCAGAAAAAGCAAAGAATTATCTTTTTTGTGATACCAATGTTTTACAAACGCTTACTTATGCTAAAGTTTATTATGAAAACTTTCAAAGTGATGTATTAGAGCAGTGCGTAGAACAACATGAGTACACTTATTACTTCCTTACCTATATCGACACCCCATGGGTCGCAGACGATTTACGAGATAAACCCGAGCAGAGAAGTGAAATGTTTAGTATATTTGAAAATGCGCTCATCCTAAGAAATCTCCCTTGTACAATTTTGAAAGGAGATTTGAAGCAACGTTTACAAACAGCCAAATCTATTATTAAAGCAATATAATTCTATCATGAATTTTCAATCAGACGACTTATCTCATTTAGAGGACTATCATCAATCTGTTCAAAAAATTGAGAAAGATCTACAACATTTTAAAAAAGGATTTCCAAAACTTGAAATCGTAAAACCCGCTACTTTGGGAGACGGAATCCTGCATCTAGACTCCAAAGAAAAAAAAGAATTTATTGAAGTATACGAACAGTCAGCCTTACAAGTTTTAAAATTTGTTCCGGCGAGTGGCGCAGCCTCAAGAATGTTTAGATCCCTCCATCAATTTCTGGATGAATATCCAGATTCTAATGCGAGCTTCGAAAATTTTTTAGAAAAAGATAAATTTAAAGACCTAAAAGTATTTTTTGACTCCGTAGAACATCTTGCCTTTTATGAGGACTTGATTCTCGCATTAAAAGGTAGAGGTGTAGACTTTGACGAATTGTCCCGAGGAACTAAAGCCTATGAGCTGACTAAACAAATGCTGACTAAAGAAGGCTTCCAGATGGCAGATTTGCCAAAAGGGCTTATTCCATTTCATAAGTATCCTCAAGAAAAGTTATCAGCCTTCGAGGAACACTTTTACGAAGCCACAAACTACGCAGTAAAAGATGGTAAAGCCAAACTTCATTTCACTATCTCTTCAGACCATACTGGTAGTTTCAAAAATAAATTAAAAGATTTCCAGCCTAAGATTGAAAAGGAAACAGGAATTAGCTTTGAGGTTGAATTTTCTTTCCAGCATGCTTCGACAGATACAATTTGCCTGGACTCAAAAGGTAAAATATTCAGAGATGAAGATGGTAAAATCTTATTTCGTCCTGCCGGTCACGGTGCTTTAGTGGAGAATTTGAATCAACTTGATGCGGATATTATATTCATAAAAAATATAGACAACGTCGCTCATCAAGAGCCGGCTTTAGAAGCTGGCCAATCCTCATTGGAATACAAATCAGTACTTGCAGGCTTACTGATTCGATTGCAAGACAAAGCATTTTCAATTTTAAAAAATCTTGAAAAAGAATCCGTCAGTGAAGAAACTATTGAGGAAGCTGTCACTTTTTTGAAGAATGATCTGAACATTCACGTAGATTTTAAAAACAAGGAAGAAATAATTTATTATCTCAATCGACCTATACGAGTTTGCGGAATGGTTGTGAATGAGGGAGCTCCGGGCGGTGGTCCGTTCTGGATTAAAAATGAAGACGATAGTATTTCATTACAAATTGTAGAAAAGTCTCAGGTCGATTTGACTCAGCAAGATCAGAAAGAAAAATTAGAGGTTTCAACGCATTTCAATCCTGTTGATATCGTTTGTAGTCTGAAAAATTATAAGGGTGAAGCTTTTGATTTGAAGCAATTTGTTGATGCCAATAAAGGCTTTATCGCCAAGAAGTTTGTTGGAGGTGAAGCTATAAAAGCACTGGAATTGCCTGGACTTTGGAATGGCGGAATGGCTTTTTGGAATACGGTTTTTGTCGAAGTTCCTGCAGAAAGTTTTAATCCTGTAAAAACCGTGGTAGACCTTCTCAAGCCTGGTCATCAACCTAAAACTGATGTTTAACACTAAGCAATTATATAGTGAGCTTCAGTTTCAATTTGCCTTAAGTGGCGGACCTGGTGGACAACACGTCAATAAAACAGAAACTAAAGTCATCATTACCTGGCATCCTTCATCTTCAGCTGTTTTTTCTGAATCTCAAAAAGCTTTAATCCAAAGTAAACTTGCTTCAAGAATTAACTCTGAAGGTGAACTTAGGTTAAGCGTCGCTAAAACGCGAAGTCAACTTCAGAATAAAAAACTGGCAATAGCGATGCTGGAAGACCTGCTTAAAAAAGCACTTCATAAACCGAAAAAGCGGATCAAGACCAAACCATCTCGCTCTTCCAAATTGAAACGTCTTCAGAAGAAAAAACAGCATTCTGATAAAAAGCAATTAAGGAAAAAACCGAAGCTTTAGAAAAGTCAAGGCTGTAAATCATTAGTGTTTCTTTCGCAAACAGCTTTTAGTCAATCAAATCTGCCAATTCCTTGCCGACGCTGCTGCCAATGGCAACGCCCATTCCTCCGAGCCGAACTGCACAGCACACCCGATTCGATATCGGTTTTATGATTGGCCTTTTTTGTTGTCCAACTCCTAAAATACCACTCCAGCGCTGATCGATTTCAAAATTTTGATCAGGTAAAATGACGTCTTTCAGCAATTTTTCCAAGGCCTTTTGAATACGCGAGGTGGTTTCTAAAACGGAGGTGGTTTCGCCATCACTGTCCAGATTTCTACCACCACCAATTAATATTCTGTTGTGGATATTTCTAAAATAATAAAAACCTTCATCCAGATGGAAAGTGCCCTTAATGGACAAATAAGGAATAGGCTTGGTGACCAACACTTGATTTCTAGCTGGAGTAACATTAAGTTCTAATAATTCAGAGGCAAACGCATTGGTCGCTATAAGTAGATGCTTCGTTTTAAAATCAAAATTCTCCAGTTGAACATGAACCGATTCTGCCTCAGTCGAAAATGATTTGACTTTAATAGAATTCAAAATAGAAATACCTTCACACTGTGCTTTTTTCAATAAAGCCTGCATCATTTTCCCCGTATCGATTTGTCCTTCAAAAGGATTGAAAATTAAATTTGGTAAAGCATTTTTAAAGCCAAAGTCATTAGTTATTAGTTTAAAAGTGTCTGCCTTAAAAACGGGACGTAGCAGTTCATTGAGCATTTCTAAATGTGCTTCGCAATTTTCAAAAGTGTCTTTATTTTTATCTAGAAAAACTTCGTACCCGCCATGTTGCTGGAAGTCGATCTGTTTTTCCCCAAGCTTAGATTTTAGTAGTTCCAAGCCATTAACGCGTTGCTGGACCAAATTCAGAAGTTCTTCTTTAGTATGACTTTTCATGTCCGAAAGCAATTCACTTGCACTGCCAAAACAAGCGAAGCCAGCGTTTTTGGTGCTAGCCCCTTGTGGTAAAATCCCTTTTTCCAAAATTAGAATTTTTGCTTTAGGGTTTTTCTTCCTGAGTTGCAGCGCACAGGATAAACCTACAATCCCGCTTCCTACTATGCAAAAATCTACATTATCAAACCATTTATGCTGTTCCCAATAGGATAAATTCAAAGTGTTGTTTTTTGATTATTAATCGAAATATTTGAATACTTTTATTTCAGTTTTAATGAAAATATCAAATCGCAATCGGGATGTTCTATCAACTTCTCGACTGCGATAGAATAGAAAAAAGTATTTCTTTCAGGCTTTGATTTAAATTCAAAATACTACTTAGGCAGAATTTCGACTTGCGTTGATATTTCCAAATAAAGCTCTAATCACCATTTTTTCATAAATCTCTTTGTTAGCATCATCCTCTTGGATCTTTTGTAAAGCGTACTGTTGTATGCTGAGTAGCGGCAGAATAATATCTTCACGCATATTTATGGATTTTCTAGCTAGCTCTTCGTTTTCCATCAACTCGTTCTGTTTTGTCAATTTAAGAACCAGTTTTTTAGTAAGCTCATATTCTTCGCGTAAATTCATCCAGAACTTACCGTATTTTTTATCATTTTTCATGTAAGATGTCAACGGGAAATATGATTTTTTCATTGACATGATGCTATTCAAAATAAGAGATCTAAAAAAGGCTGAGTGTTTGTAAAGGTCTTCAACCACATGAAATTGATCTGCATAAGTATTAAGCGCTGTCCCTAGTCCGTAATATCCTGGTACATTTTGTCTTATCAACCCCCAGGATCCAACGAATGGTATGGCTCTCAAATCTTTCAATTGAAGTTTGGCATTTTGATTTCTTTTGGTCGGTCTACTACCTATGTTTGTAGCTCCGTAATACCTAAGGGTTGTCATTTCTTCCAAATAAGGAATGAATAACTCGTGTTCCTTAAGACTTATGTATTTCTCGTAACTTTTATCAGCTAGTTCGGTTAGTAATTCTTTATGATTTGGCTTCCAGCTTTTGCTTTGTTTTGATTTTACTCCTGCCAGAAGTAACTGTTCAAAATTATAAGTCGCCTGCTCATGAGTTCCAAAAACACTGGTAATTGTTTGTCCCTGTATAGTCAATTGAATCTTTTCGTTTGCAATTTCGTTGCCTTGAGCAGCGTAAAATTGATGCGTTTTTCCTCCACCCCGCGCTGGAGGTCCGCCACGACCATCAAAAAATACAACCTGATAACCTTCTTTTCTTGATAAAGTCGTTAAGCGTTCTTTGGTCCTATAGATTTCCCAGTTGGCTTTCAGGTAACCACCATCCTTGGTACCGTCTGAAAATCCTAACATGATGTGCTGTTCTTTGTTTCTTTTATGCAAATGTGTCTTATAAATTTCATTGTCATAAAGCGCTCTCATCACAGATTCAGAATTGTCCATTCCGTCCATAGTTTCAAATAACGGGACAATATCTATTTGTATATCTTCTTCCTTATATCCGCAATATTTGAAAAGAGCATACACATGTAAAACATCAAAAATACTTTCAGAATTGGAAATGATATAACGATGTAAACCACGCCGGCCGTTCAGCTTTTGGATGTCCCGAATTTGATACACGTTTTCAATTGTATCCACAACCAAATCATCCGAATAGTCAGCTGGATTTATTTCCAACGATTCCTGTGTTAAGTATTTTAATTTTTCTTCTGAAGACAAGTCGCTATAATCGACATTAAACTCCTTTTTGAAAATTTCAGCGATCACTTGGTTATGAATGCTGCTATCCTGACGGATATCTAAAGTTGCAAAATGATTTCCAAAGAGGTGCACTCTTCCAATAAAATCATCGATTAAGTCGATATTCAAAGACTGGTATTTGTCCCCGACCAACTTTCTCACTCGGTACATGATTTTGAGAATTTCTTCAGATTTTAAGCTGGTTTTCTTCTTGAAGATTTGCTTATATAATTTGCGTTTTAGTTTGTTCAAAGGTTCATTAACTTCCCTGAAAGTGAGTTTACGCATCAAAACTTTCAAGTGGTTGTAATAACATTTCATGATAGTAATCCGCAATTGAGTGGCCACCTCATAAGTAGTTTCTTTGGTTACAAACGGATTTCCGTCTCGATCGCCGCCTGGCCAAAACCCCATTTCCAGCAAATTAGGGTTGAAGTCTGGGGGCAAATTCGCAGCTTTTCCAATTTGATGGTAGATTTTACCAAGCGTTTCATAATACACATATCTTAAGTAAAAAATGATACTTTGTGCTTCTTCAAAAGGGGTGGGTTTTTCTCTATTAATAAACGGAGTATAAGCTAACTGTTGAAGGATATTGTCAATTTTCGTAATGCTATCTATTTGAACGGCATTGCGAAGTTCATGCATTATTCCTTGCACATTGTTGGGGTAAAATTGTGTGGGATGAGCTGTAAAGACAACTCTGGAGCTAAAATTCTTCAGGTGTTCAACCAGATCTTGGTAATTTGCGTTACCAGGCTGTAAAACGTTCTCGATTTTTTGTTTTTTAAAACTAGAAAATGCCGCATCCTCGATACTATCAAACAAAACTACCTGACGTTCGATATACTTTATCATTCTGAACAGTAAATCAAACTTTTCTTTGTCGGAAGTTAACTCCGTATGGTTAGACAGAAAGTCTTCAATTACTGCTTTTGGCTCTGCGTCTTTTTTATATCCTTCATTGCTCAACTTATGAAGAAGTGGAATGAAAACACCAGTATAAGTAGTATTTTCGTTTGGAAGATTTAAAAACAAACTGTTATAAATTAAATATTTATTGCTTACAATTTGTCTAAATTTTTCAGCACGTTCATTATTTTTCATGGTCTGTTGGTTTTTGGTTTAAATCTTAACTTAATAAGCTAGTTTATCAAAAATAAAGAAAAACCAAGAGTAAAATTTAAAACAGAAGTTTAATCCTAAGTGTTTAAAATTTGAGTCCCAAAACTTAAGTTTATAATCAATATATTTTTATCAATAATTAGTGCATTTATAATGACCGAAATTAAATTCAATTACATAAGTTTGCAACACATCTCAAAGGGGTGTTTTGTGAAAGCAAGACTGAGATCATACCCAATGAACCTGGGCAAGTAATGTTGCCAAGGGAAAATGACAAGTTCGTCATGCATTGTTTTATACTCCTGATACCAGAGCGGTCTTCAGGTTTTTTTATGTTTAACATTGAATAATTGCCCCTTTTATTCGTAAATCATTTTACGAATGAAAATCAAATTATTTCTAGTATTAGCTATCTTCTTTGGATGGCAATCCTTCTCACAAGATTACACGATAGAAGGAAAAGTAACAGGCAAGGGTAAAGCACTTTCAGGAGTAAGTGTATACGCCAAATCTACTAATTATGGAACAGTCTCCGATGCGAATGGAGACTATCAATTGAAAGTTTCACCAGGAACTTACACGCTTATTTTTAACTTCGGAAACAGGAGAGAATTTAAGGTGAATGTATATTCCAATCAAAGGCTTGATGTTGATATGTCCAAGGCTGAAGAGGCTCTAGATGAGGTTTTGGTCCAGGCATTTCGGGTTAATGCGGATTCACCAATTACGCACTCCAACTTCAGTAAAAAAGAAATAGAAGAGCGTAATCTAGGTCAGGATATCCCTATTCTACTAAATGTACTTCCTTCGGTCGTGTCCACAACCGATGCTGGGAATGGCGTGGGTTACACGTCTATAAGAGTGCGTGGTAGTGACGCCTCCAGAGTGAATGTGACCTTGAATGGTATTCCTTTTAATGACCAGGAAAGTCAAGGCTCCTTCTGGGTGAATTTGCCAGACTTTGCTTCTTCCACAGAGAACATTCAATTGCAAAGAGGTGTGGGAACCTCCACTAACGGCTCAGGAGCTTTTGGAGCAAGTTTGAATATCTTGACTGAAGCCAAAAATGATGAGCCAAGTGCTGAGTTGAGCAACTCATTTGGTTCTTTCAATACACGACGCCATACCGTGGAATTTGGAACTGGACTTTTGGAAGACAAATTCACGTTCTCGGGCCGATTGTCTCAAATCAAGTCCGATGGTTATATCGATAGGGCTTCTTCCGATCTTAAATCTTATTTTTTGCAGGGAACCTTTAAAGATGGAAATACCTTCATAAAGGCTTTGACTTTTGGAGGAAACAATGTGACTTACCAAGCCTGGTATGGTGTAGATCGACAAACTCTGGAAACTGATAGAACGTTCAATCCTTCCGGTCAATATACCGATGAAAATGGGCAAACCCAATTTTATGACAATGAAGTTGATAATTATAAGCAAGATCACTATCAGTTACACTGGAACCAGAGATTGAATCAGAACTGGTCGACAAATTTAAGTTTGAACTACACCTACGGTCGTGGTTATTTTGAACAATATGAAGAAAATGCTGACTTGGCTTTTCATGAAATTGGGCCAGTTACAGTAGGTAATGCTACGATAGAAGAGTCAGATTTGATACGAAGACGTTGGCTAGACAATGATTATTATGTCATTAACGGAACTGCAACTTATGCCGACAGTCAGCTTGAGTTTACCTCTGGCTTGTTTTACAGCTATTACACCAACGATCATTTTGGAGAAGTGATCTGGTCGCGATTTGCTGGTGATTCTGAAATTCGAGATAACTATTATTTCGGTACGGGGACAAAGCAAGAATTTACAGCGTTTAGTAAAGCTACTTTAAAGGTGGATGATAGGCTGAGCCTCTTTGGAGATCTGCAGGGACGCTTTGTGAATTATGAAACAACAGGTTTGACTTCAGACAAAGAAAACCTACTGGTTGATGAAAATTTCAATTTTTTTAATCCTAAAGCTGGTGCAACTTTTGAATTGAACGCCGACCAACAACTATACGCATCTTATGGTAAAGCCAGAAGAGAGCCGCGTCGTCGCGATTTTGAAAATGGCATTACCAATCCAGAAGTTCTGGATGACTTTGAATTGGGTTGGAGAGTTGATTTAGGAAATTCCAGCATTAATACAAACGCTTACTATATGTATTACAAAGACCAGATGGTTTTAACTGGAGCCATAGATGATGTGGGAGCACCAATTAGGGAGACTAGTGGGGAAAGCTACAGGCTAGGATTAGAAATCGATGCGGATATTAAAATCAATCGTTTGTTTTCTGCTCGACCAAATTTGACTTTAAGTCGAAATAAAAATATCGATTTTAGAGCAAATCTAGACGGCCAAATTAGGGACCTTGGAGAAACTAATATTTCTTTTTCTCCAGAAATTATAGCAGCCAATCAATTGATTTATCATCCTAGCGAGGAGTTTCAGGTAAATTTGATATCAAAATTTGTAGGTGAGCAGTATATGGGCAATATTGATAGTGAAGTGTCATTGCTGGATAGTTTTTTCACCAATGATATCAACATTGTTTACGAGTGGAAAGATGCACCTTTATTCAAATCGGTTGTATTTACAGGGCTTGTGAATAATGTGTTTGATGTAAAGTACGAGTCCAATGGGTATTTTTTCTTTTTTGATACACAAAATGATGCAGGTCAAGTTCAAACAGTTGAAGGTGCTGGATTTTATCCACAGGCAGGTATTAATTTCTTAGCGGGAGTGACACTAAAGTTTTAATCATAAAATTTATAAATAAAAAAGACCTCCAAGTGGAGGTCTTTTTTATATCAAATCCATTTAGTCTATAAACCGAGCAGATTTCAGTATGGCTTCAATTTCAAACATTTGCAATCTTTTGGAAGAAGAAGGCTTGAAAACAAAACCTTCTAAAATGAGATAACGATCATTTTTTTCATCTCTCACAGCATAAGTCATAAAAGGCCCAGCCATAAAAAAGCCTTTCACTTCCCAGGTTCCTTTGATCTCGTAAGCAAACTTTCCATCAATTTCAGTTTCAAACAGATATGGAGCATAAGCTTCCTCAGTAATCATGTGAGTGTCTTCCGTTGGGCCGGGAATATACTTTTCACCGACTGAATCTCTCATTTTTATGACATTGGCTATAATATTGTTGTTTTTTTCAATAGTAGAAGTGGGAACTTCATAAGCAAGTAATTCCATACTTCCATTTTTTATGTCCTTACGCATCCAGAAAAACTTATCTTCCTGCTTCGCGTAGCGATATGCGGAAGGAAAAAGCATTGTGAATCCCAATGATTTCTTGAGAACATCTACTTCTTTCGGAGCTTTTCTCATCCTTCTCCTTTTTTCTTTTAATTCAGTTTTGCTGAAAAGTTCCAGAAATTTCTCTTTATGAGTATTCAATTCTGTGATGATTGAGGAAGAATTGGGACCTGTAATCGCTATCCCAGTTTGAGGCTTGGCAAAAGAATCAATCAAAACTTGATGCCCAATCTTCTCAGAAGTTTCAATCTTTAGGAATGTTCTGTTCTTTCTTGCAAAACCATTAAAAGCTTTGGGTGGGATTTGGTTCAACGCATACTTTGGTTCTTGTTGAGGTAAGCCCTGAACATCCTCAGCAAAAATTTCCCGAATGTGTTCACCTATCGAGTCCTGCCAGTCTTCGTTGGTGATCACAACGTTAAGTTGATTCAAATTACCAGAAGATTCAGCCTTGTAAGCAGAATTTTTTGTGTCAGTGCAGGAATAAATAGAAATAAAGAAAACGAGCGCAAGGCTGAATTTCCCGAAGCGGCGTAAAGTTGATTGCATTTTTTGGAGTTTTTTGTTGGATACTACTTATCCAATATTGTTCCAAAAGTACGATTCTTAATAATAACTTTTCTAGCTCGCTATATTGTTCATAAGCTTGAATCTGTGTTCCTGGATGAATCGATCCAGTCTTTGATTCCAAAAAGGCACATCTTTGTAAAATTCTACACAATCCTGCAAAGTCTCCTGCTTAAGTAATTGGGGTATAATGTAATCTTCGAAGTCACGTGTGATTAGCTTCAGAAATTCTTCTGAATTGTCTTCATTGGTCAATGAATAGCCGATGCTATTTTTAAACCTATGAAACTGAAGTTCCTCGGGAAGATAGCAATCTTGAGAAACGCAAACCGCTAGCTCTGTGATCTCTGGACGTTTCCTTGATGAAGATTTAATCGGTGGTATCATCATGCCTAAATTGATTCTGAAATCAATTTTATCATCTGTAGACCACCAGTACTTTTGAAGTGTAAGTACTAAAGAAAACTCTTCTGAAGATTTCCACCAAATTTCGCCGTCATTATTAAAACCAGCTTCAAGCATAATTGGTTTTAAGATTTCGGCTTCCATTTTTTGTAATAATTCAATTGCTTTCATAACTAAGGGTATTTGACTTATTCAAATGTACAAGCCTTCTCTGGTTTTGATTTACGGTTCAACCGTAATCATAGTGCGGGAAAACCGTAAAATTTTACTTTACACTTACATAACAATCCAGTTCGTGATAACCTTAGTTAAAAACTCATCTTTTTGAAAAAAAAGTTATTCAAAATAATTACATTTGTTTTTTTTAAATATGAAGTATACCACTGCACTTGTTATAATCTTTATCACCTTTCTTTCTCCAACTGCATTTGCGCAAGAGCAACATTCTACATTGGAATACGGTGCCAAGTTTGGTTTATCTATATCTGAGTTGAAAGGCACTGAGAATCTGAAGTCTTTGCGATCGACTTTCACTGCTGGATTAATTTCAGAATATAGTTTTAGTGAAAAATATGCTTTACAACTGGAGTTATTATATTCCAGGCAAGGAAGCACAAATAGGGGGAATGAACAAGGATCTTATTTTGAAGACAGTGTAAACCTTAACTACTTCAACTTACCAATTCTTGGAAAATATTATATCAATAAGGGCTTAGCTTTCGAATTGGGGCCTCAGTTTGGGTATCTTATAAATGCCAATTATGAAAACAAACAAGCAGAAAATTCTAATAAAATAAATGTAGACGATGATTTCGAAACCTTGGACATGTCGATTTCTGCGGGTGTAAGTTATAAAACAGATTGGGGCTTTTTTGTTGGAGCTAGATACAGCCTTGGTTTAAACAATATCAACGACGGATTTAATTTTGAATCTGGCAATTTAAATAACGCAGTATTTCAGCTTTATTTCGGTTATTTAATTAAATAAAGCTTAGCTTTTCCAAATCGTCAACTGCTTTAAAAACAGTATCTTTGCGCAAATTTTGAAAATGAAAGACCCAAATAAACATAAAGACCCCAGCAAAAAGGGATCAAAAAGCAAATTCAGCAAAAAAGAAGTTGCTCAGTCTAAAGTAGATAAACAGATTAAAAACCCTAACGCAGGAATGCGTCTTAATAAATATGTATCAAACTCTGGCGTTTGTTCCAGAAGAGATGCAGACATCTACATAAAGTCGGGAAATGTTACTGTCAATGGTAAAGTTGTTACCGAGATGGGACATCAGGTCAAGCTCGACGATGAGGTCAAGTTTGACGGAAGATTGATTAACCCTGAACCTAAAACCTATGTTTTGCTTAATAAGCCGAAAGGGTTTTATGTTACAGGAAGTTATGAAAAAGGAAAATTGACTGCTTTGGATTTGGTTCAAAATGCGTCTAAATCTAAACTTGCTCCAGTTGGAAAACTAGACACCAGTTCAATGGGATTGATCTTGTTCACCAATGATGGGACACTGGCCAAGAAATTGTCAGGACATAAAAATGGTATTAGGCAAATCTATCAGGTAGAACTGACCAAACCTCTCAAAGAATCCGACCTTGAAGTCATAAAAGACGGCCCCTTTATAGAAGGGTCTAAAGTAAAAATAGAAGACGTTGCTTATGTAGATAACCGACCAAAAAATATAATTGGACTTGAGTTGAGAAGCCAGCGTGCTCATATTGTACAGCGTATCTTTAAAAAGCTAGGTTATGAAATTGAAAAACTCGATCGAGTGGTCTACGCCAACCTAGATAAAAAAAATGTACCCAGAGGTCATTACCGTATTCTCACCAAGCAGGAGGTTATCAATTTAGGAATGGTTTAAAAGTACTTATGAATAAATTGGACAGATACTTTTCATTGAACATCTTCTTTATATTAAGTAGAGTAACTCTGGTTCTAATTTTAATTTCTTCATCTGTGGTGTTTGCTCAGCGAAAAGAAGTTAAAAGAGACTCATTAATTATTAATGACAGTATTTCCGGAATTGTCAATTACGAATACGACTCCTCTAATGGTGAGAACCAATATGACGGAAAATTTTCTTTTGAATCTGTATCCTCTTCAAAGTTAAAGAGTTTCGATTATCAAGCTTTCACCTATAATGGTGAATTTTCATCCGATAAAAAGACTGGTAACTGGTCTTATTCTGACAAAAAAATGAAAGTGGAAAATCAGAAATTTGTTTCAGATTTTAGGGTAGGAAATTTGGCAACAGGAACAGAAAATAGGATTTCTGGTGAATTTCAGGAAGGAATAGCTGTTGGTAATTGGGAAGTGGTCAAGCAAGATTATGTAAACTCTGAAATTAAGGACACGCTATTCTTGATCGAATCCACGTTCAAAAAAAATCGATTAATAGGATCTTTAAAATCAAGCTCCAAGTCTATTACTGTTCAGGGCTACTTCAACGCAGATGGTTATTTCCATGGGGAATGGGTGATTCAACATAAGACTGAAAACCAACCTATTCAAGAAAACAGGACTTACGAAGCAGGAATTTTAAAAGCTTACCAAATTGTAATCGATGGTAAGATCTTCGATATTTCCTATTCAGGATTTGATACTACGGGAGTGGAAGATGGTGAGCAGTGGGAAGATTACACCTTGCAAGACGGGTATTTTGATATACTCAATCTCATAGATTTAGAAGTTGAACAAACCATTTCTTCGGAGGTGAAATTCTTAATCAATAACCGCCATCAAAAGACCAATGATTTTATAGAAAACAGCGTCCTGGCGTTTTCATTTAATTCCGGATTCGACATTTGGAATACCTTAAGAGGTAGTAGTCCTTTAGGTCTGGGAAAGTTTAAGGTAAGGAAATTTGAATTTTCATCAAACGAACAAAAAATAGTCAAAAAAATAGCTGATGACTTTCAGGAGATACAATCTATTCTGAAAAAATTTGAAAATAATCCGAAAGTCAAAATTGGTAAGCCAGTACACAAAAAATTTAATGAAGCTGAATTGATTTTTAATGTTTATAAAAATGAGTTAAGCCAGCTTAAGAGGATGGTAGAGGTGATCACTTCAGATGCTTTCGAGTATGTGGATAGAAAAGAAATTTATGGTAAGATTTGGCCTAAACTTCTCTTTCCAGTTGAAGTCACCTATGAGTTTCAATCAGAATTGGTGACGAAGTCTCATGAATTCCCTGAAGCTCCCGAACGAGAAAACTTCGATCTGGATAAAGCTAGTTCCTTAATCCAAAACATAAAGATGGATGTAGAGGCCATAAATTTGGAAGTCCAAAAGATATTCAAGGAGATGGAAATTGAAAAATCACTTTCCAATGATGAAGAACGTCTTGTAGAAAAGAAAGATAAAATTGAAAGTTTATTCAATCCAGATTCAAAAGGAAATGATTTAAATAGGTATCATCAAAGATATTCAGAATTAGTTTTAAAACTCACTAAAAACACCTTCAATTCCTACGGTGGTTTGAAGGTTGACCAAAAGAAAAATAGGATTAAGGATTTACTTCGTTGTTACAACAACCTTCTCGATTTCCACACTTTCCTTGACAATTTAGAATCTAAAAACAAAAGGTTGGACGAAGCTTACACAAATACAACTTTCAATGCGTATATGATGGTTGATATGTCTGAAAGGATAAAAGAAAATATTTATACGGCCTTTGTTGAAAGTTTAAGACCCTATTTGTTTGAAAGATTAAGCAACGATTTCAACTGTGAAAATCTAGAATTGGCTATGGAGGATATTGATAGCGTTTATCAAAAAATGCTGGAACTTAGCAAACGTGATACTAGGGCTGAGGAAAAAGAATTGAGAAGAGAGAAAGACCCTGAAGTTATTTTGTCTGTTCTGGAATTGAAGTTGAAATATTAATATATATGAAGTTAAACGGATCGATTAAATTCAGTTTATTCTTTGTTTTTATTGCAAGTTTTGTTTTTTCTCAAGAAGACAACACAAACTTTCCAGATCAGTCTATTTTGAATGAACCTGAAACACTAACCTGGATCAATAGTTACGGAACTTTCAGGCTAAGTGAGAAGTGGTTCTGGCACGGAGAGTTACATTACCGAATGCGTGAAAATGGGAGTAGAAATTTCATTGGCGATGTTGCTCAGGTTTACAACAGGCATGGAATTCAATATATACCTAACAAAAGCTTTAAATTTACACTGGGAGGTGTTTTGCGAGTAGATTTTGGTGACCAAAGTGGGGATGCTTTCGAAGAAATAAGATTGGAGCCCAGGATATGGCATGAGTATCAATGGATAATGCCCTACGAACGTTTTAGGATTTATCACCGTATAAGAATTGAACACCGTTGGAAAAAGAGTTTCCAAAAAGGTTCGGAATATGTTTTTGGCAACAGATGGCGTTATAAATTTATGATGAAGATTCCACTGAATAAACCTAAATTACAGCCCGGAGCTTTCTATTTTAATCCAGATGTTGAGTTGATTATGCAAAGTGGAAAAGGTATTGTAGATAATCCTATTGAGGATTTAAGGCTATATCCTGGTATTGGATACATTGCCTCACCCCGCGTAAGTTACTCGGCGAATATGATGTATACCACTGGTCAATCTGGAATAGATGGAGGGGTTTATCGAGAACGTTGGATATTCAAATTCAACGTGTATATCAACTTAGATTTGAGGAAATTCGATGATAAAATACCTGAAACTAGATTTTACGATTAATCAAAATTAAAGCATGAGCTCTAAAGACAAAAAAAATAAGAATCAGTATAAAATATTGTTCATTGTTTCATTGATTGCCATTTTGGCTTTGGTTGTGATTGTATTCTCTCTAGACTCTAAACTTAATACTTATCAAAACAGTGACACCATACCCGCTTCAGTTTATTCCGAATTAGAGTCTGATGTTACTATTCTAAAAGATATTATTTCAGCTGATGAGGTATGGATGATAGACAATCAACCAGAGAATGCTCTGAAACGGTATAAAAATCTTGAGATATCAGATAATGATCTAAGAAAAATGGTAGATCAAAGAATAAAACGGATCCAGAATATTTTACAATCTGAAAATGATGATGAACTCACTAAAATAAATCTACGAACTGAGCTCAGTAATACCATTGATTTGAAAGATTCTATTTCTACTCGCTTGGATTCTCTGCAGCGAACATTCAAGCTGTCATTGAATGAAATCAAGAGAGCCAATGATAGTCTTGAAAGTGAATTGAACGTCAAGTCCAAAGAGTTAAACCGCAAAGAGACCTTAAAGGTGATAAGTTTTAAATCCGATAAGGATATATTGATCCACTACGTTGGCGAAACTGAAAATAATATAGCTACAGGCAGTGGAGTAGGTGTGTGGACCAACGGCTCTATTTATAGGGGTGAATGGAAAGATAACAAACCGCATGGAAAAGGTGAGTTCCAATGGGCGGACGGCGCTAAATACGAAGGTGATTTTGTGATGGGTGAACGAACAGGTGAAGGTACTTTTAGCTATCCTACTGGAGAGAAATACGTTGGAGAATTTAAAGAGGGGTTGAGAAACGGCACTGGAACCCTTTATGATATTGATGGTAACGTAAGTTTTGAAGGTAAATGGGAAAAAGATAAACCAGTCCAGTAATGAGACGTTTTATACCATAAAGTAACCCAAATTTTAACATTTGTGAGCTTTTTCTATTTATGAAAATGATTTTCATTTGTATAAGTTTTCAAAATTAAATTTAACTTCACATATGAAGTTTCTTCAATATTGTAATTCTCTTACTAATACAACACATAATTCAATTTGGTGTTGATCTTCTTATTTAAAATATTTTTTTACTTAACTTTAAGGTTAATAATTAATTCATAAATGAATACAAAGTACATTGACTTAATAAGCCAAACCTATGATTTCCCCCAAGATGAATTTACTCTTAAAGGTGACGAACTTAAATTTCATGATATAGACCTTATGGGTCTAGTTGAGAAATATGGAGCTCCTTTAAAATTCACTTACCTTCCAAAAATTTCTGAAAATATTGGTCGTGCCAAAAAATGGTTCCAAGATGCCATAGAAAAGCACGAGTATAAGGGAACTTATAATTATTGCTATTGTACCAAAAGCTCCCATTTTAAGCACGTTTTGGATGAAGCGCTAAAAAATGATATCCACATCGAAACCTCTTCTGCTTTTGATATTGATATCGTTAATAGTCTGAAAGAGAAAAGGAAAATTACCAAAGACACCTTTGTGATTTGTAACGGTTTCAAGAGAGATCAATACGTATCCAATATAGCGAATCTAATCAATGGGGGACATCAAAACTGTATTCCTGTGATTGATAACTATGAAGAAATAGCATTACTCACCAAAGAAATTGATAAGGATTTCAAAATAGGAATAAGAATCGCCTCTGAAGAAGAACCTAAATTTGAATTTTACACTTCAAGGTTAGGAATTGGTTATAAAAATATTGTTCCTTTTTACGAAGATCAGATTAAAAACAACGATCAGGTTGAGTTGAAGATGCTTCATTTTTTTATTAATACAGGTATAAGAGATAATGCCTACTATTGGAATGAGCTTCAAAAATGTTTGAGAGTCTACACGCGCCTCAAAAAAGTATGTCCTAGTCTGGATAGCCTAAATATTGGTGGTGGTTTTCCAATAAAGAATTCTCTGGCATTCGAGTATGATTATGAATACATTATCGATGAGGTTATCAATCAAATCAAACTGACATGCGAGGAAGAGGATGTTCCTGTGCCTCATATTTTTACTGAATTTGGAAGTTTTACAGTAGGCGAAAGTGGTGGAGCGATTTATGAAGTTTTGTACCAAAAGCAACAAAATGACCGTGAGAAATGGAATATGATCAACTCTTCATTTATAACGACTTTACCAGATTCCTGGGCGATAAGTAAACGTTTTATCATGCTAGCCATTAACAGATGGCAAGATAGATACGAGCGAGTACTTCTTGGGGGATTGACCTGCGATAGTGATGATTATTACAATTCTGAACAGCATATGAACGCGATTTACCTCCCGAAGTATGAAAAAGATAACCCGCTTTATATTGGTTTTTTCAATACCGGTGCTTATCAGGAAACTATTGGAGGTTTTGGAGGATTGCAGCATTGTTTAATTCCAGCCCCCAAACATATTCTTATACAAAAAAACGACGATGGAAGTCTGTCGACAGAATTATTTAGTGAACAACAAAAAAGTGAAGATTTACTCAAAATTTTAGGTTATCATGGCATCTAACAAAAATTATGCAGGAATTCCAGACAAGTACGCACGTATCGACGAAGCGAAAGTCGTTTTAATTCCAGTTCCCTATGATGGAACAAGTTCTTGGCAAAAAGGAGCAGACAAAGGGCCTCAGGCTTTTCTGGAAGCTTCAGAAAACATGGAATTGTTTGATATAGAAACCCGAACAGAAGTTTATAAAAAAGGAATTTATCTCGCTCCTCCAGTATCCGAAAACAGCTCGCCAGAAAAAATGGTAGAAGCTGTTCATAAGACCACCAAAAATTATTTAAAGCAGGAAAAGTTTGTCACTATTTTTGGAGGAGAACACTCTGTTTCTATAGGAACCATTCGTGCTTTTCATGAGCAATTTCCAGAGTTAACCGTTGTTCAAATTGATGCACATGCAGATTTAAGGCCTTCTTACGAGGGCAGCGCGTGCAGTCACGCTTGTGCTGTTCATGAAGCCAGTAAAAAAGGGAACCTGATCCAAGTGGGCATACGCTCTATGGATGAATCTGAATTGGAGCATATGGACGAGAACAGAGTCTATTTTGCACATGATCTTTACGAAGACTGGACTGATGATGCGATAGGACAAATGACCCCAAACGTTTTTATCACTATCGACCTGGATGCTTTCGATCCTTCCATAATGCCGTCTACTGGAACTCCAGAGCCTGGGGGCTTGTTTTGGTATGAGACCTTAGAATTCCTGAAAGAAATTTTCAAAAAGAAAAATGTTGTTGGATTTGATATCGTAGAGCTTTGCCCAAATGAAGTGGATAAATCATCTGATTTTTTAGCCGCTAAACTGTATTACAAAATGTTAAGCTATAAGTTTAAGTATGAAAATGCTTCTGAGGAAGAGGAGGATTAAATAGTAGTAGATATCAGAAGTGAGATATTAAATTTTCAGTAAGGAAACAAGACACATGAGCCACGACTTCTTGTGATAAAAAATAATTTTGATCATCTAGAAGAAATTAAAAGGATCATTTTAGTTTTATCATATTTGACTCTTGACTCTATGTTCCTTGTTCTTCTCTCAGAATTAAATTAAAATAATAAAACAAAAAACCATGACCAAACCCATTTCAGACTTTATAGAAAAATATTATTTACACTTCAACGCCGCGAGTTTAGTGGATGCTGCCAAGGCTTATGAAAAGCAACTGGAAGGCGGTTCTAAAATGCTGGTTTCTTTGGCTGGAGCCATGAGTACAGCAGAATTGGGTAAGATTTTCGCAGAGATGATTCGCCAGGATAAATTACATATTGTCTCTTGTACTGGAGCGAATCTGGAAGAAGATGTCATGAATCTAGTCGCTCACTCGCATTACAAACGCATTCCTGAATACAGGGATTTAACGCCTCAGGATGAGTGGAATTTATTAGAGAAAGGCTTGAATCGGGTTACCGATACTTGTATCCCTGAAGAAGAAGCATTTAGACGTTTGCAAAAGCACATCGTGAAGATATGGAAAGATGCCGAAGCCAAAGGCGAGCGCTATTTCCCGCACGAGTACATGTATAAATTATTGCTTTCAGGAGTTTTGGAAGAATACTACGAGATCGATTTGAAAGACTCCTGGATGTATGCCGCCGCAGAGAAGAACCTTCCAATTGTCGTTCCAGGATGGGAAGACAGTACGATGGGAAATATTTTTGCGAGCTATGTGATGAAGGGTGAGTTGAAAGCTTCGACGGTAAAATCTGGAATTGAATACATGACCTTTTTAGCCGATTGGTACACCGAAAATTCAAAAGAAGGCATTGGCTTTTTTCAGATTGGTGGAGGAATTGCAGGTGATTTCCCAATTTGTGTCGTGCCTATGTTATATCAGGATATGGAACGCACAGATACGCCATTTTGGAATTATTTCTGTCAGATTTCAGACTCAACGACCAGTTATGGATCTTATTCTGGAGCGGTGCCAAACGAAAAAATTACTTGGGGAAAACTGGACATCAACACGCCAAAATTCATTATTGAAAGCGACGCTACCATTGTTGCTCCCTTGATTTTCGCGTATTTGCTAGAAATGTAAGCCTCATTTTTCGTTCATCTACTTTTGAACGTTAATTGTAAAACCTTCAGGAATCATCTTCACTTTGGACGCCGCTCTTAAGTGAAGATGATATTTAAAGCTTATTTTCTTGAAGCTTTATAGCTAACTTTGCACAAATTCAGAAGAAAAATAACTTCTCTATTCTATTCTGAATTTAATACTTACTATTTCGAATCTATAACTAAATTAAAGATCACATGTCGACTGAAAATTCTCCAAAAATCGAACAAATTGAACTGAAATACTTATCCCTTAAGGATTTTGAAGTCCTGAAAGAAGTATTCGTGGAAATTTATGGCGACGTTCCCGATGCGTATTGGCAAAAGGATGAGTTGAAACGATTGATCGATATTTTCCCTGAAGGTCAGGTGGTGATTTTAGTAAATGGGGATATTGCCGGTTGTGCGTTTTCTATTATCGTGGATTACGATAAATTGTCCGATAACCATACCTATGATGACATAGCTGGAGATGTAAAATTTAAAAACCACACAGGAGACGGTGATATGTTGTATGGTATCGATGTGATAATTCGTAAAGAATACAGAGGCTTGAAGTTAGGGAGAAGGCTTTACGATTATCGTAAGGAATTAACCGAACAATTGAATCTAAAGGGAATTGTTTTTGGCGGTAGAATTCCAAATTATCATAAGGTTTCAAATCGATTCACCCCTAAACAATATATCCAAAACGTAAGGACCAAGGAGATCGATGATCCTGTTTTGAATTTTCAGTTGTCCAATGATTTTAGACCTGTGCGAATCTTGTCAAACTATCTCGATGGTGATAAAGATTCCAGGGAATATGCAGTCTTGATGCAATGGGATAATATTTATTATGAAAAGAAGACCAAAGTCCCATCCAATCAAAAAAGTGAAGTTCGTCTTGGCTTGGTACAGTGGCAGATGAGGCCTTATCGAAGTTTGGAAGAATTGTTACATCAGGTGGAATATTTCGTAGAATCGCTTTCTGGTTACCGCTCAGATTTTGCGCTATTTCCAGAATTTTTCAATGCTCCGCTGATGTCTAAGTATAACCACTTGAGCGAGCCTGATGCCATACGAGAACTGGCTAAATACACAGAGCCTGTCAAAAATAAAATGGCAGAACTGTCAATTGCTTACAATATCAATATCATTTCGGGCAGTATGCCAGAAATTATAGACAATAAACTTTATAATGTAGGTTATTTATGTAAACGTGATGGAAGTATAGAGCGTTATGAGAAAATACATGTGACTCCAGATGAAGCTCGTGTATGGGGAATGCAGCGTGGAAGTGAGTTTAAGGTGTTTGATACAGACTGTGGGAAAATAGGGATTTTGATATGCTATGATGTGGAGTTTCCGGAGTTATCCAGGATTCTGGCCAAAGAAGGTATGGATATTTTGTTCGTTCCTTTTCTTACGGATACACAAAATGGATTTTCTAGAGTGAAACTTTGCGCGCAGGCCAGAGCGGTAGAAAATGAGTGTTATGTCGCAATCGCCGGGAGTGTGGGTAATTTGCCAAAGGTTCATAATATGGATATTCAATATGCACAATCGGCTGTATTTACACCTTCGGATTTTGCTTTCCCAAGTGATGGCATAAAAGCACAAACCACACCCAACACGGAAATGATTTTAATTGCAGATGTGGACTTGCTGGCTTTACGAGAACTTCATAATTTCGGAAGTGTCAAGAATTTGAAAGATATTCGTAATGATTTGTATACCTTGAAACGGCATAAGTAAAATAGATTATTCTCTAAATTACATTGAAATAATAATTTAGTTAGACCTCATTTAAAAATAATAAAGTTTTAGGGAAACAATTATTCTTTTGGATTTTATGCTATATTTAGAGTGTGCGAAAATTCTTAATTGTCATAATACCATCTTTTCTGCTTTGCTTAGGTTCATGTTCGGATTCCGAAAATGAGGCAAATGATATTGAAGTAGAGATCTGCGATGATGGAATTGATAATGACAGTAATGGTTTTGTGGATTGTGAAGATGCAAGTTGCTCTTCAAACAGGGCTTGTATTGAAAGTAGTTGTGATGATGGAATTGATAACGATGGAGACGGTTTTATAGATTGCGAAGATTTAGATTGTGAAGATTTTCAAGATTGCCTTATTGAACGTTGCATCGACGGAATTGACAACGACGGGGATGGTTTAATAGATTGTGATGATCCGGATTGCCAATCAAATATCAATTGTACTTAGTCTATTGCGAACAAAATTACTTTAGTCAATCTTAAAATGATAGCCGAAAGCTAAAAAAGGCGTTTTAGAAACCTCTAAAACGCCTTTTATACTATTATACTATTGAATAGTTTTTTAATCTCGACCCATGTAAATACTAAGGAAATAAAGTAAAGTGGCGAGAGAACCAATGGCTGCAACCACATATGTTCTTGCGGCCCACTTCAAAGAATCTTCAGACATTTTATATTCTTCCTGGTTGACGATGTTATGATCTTTCATCCAGGCTAAAGCTCGGTTACTTGCATCATATTCTACAGGTAGCGTGATGAAACTGAATAATGTACCCAGACCAAACATAATGATACCAGCTAGAAGTACAGTTTGACCAACACCTACGCTTACCATTGTCATCAAAATAAGGCCACCAAAAATGACCCATTGGCTCCATTGGGAAGCAACACTAACAAGTGGGACAAGTTGGCTTCTCATTTCTAACCATGAATAGGCTTTAGCGTGTTGTACAGCATGACCTACTTCGTGAGCTGCAACTGCAGCAGCAGCTGCGTTCCTTTGATTGTAAACACTTTCACTTAAGTTTACTGTCTTTTTAGTGGGGTGATAATGATCAGTCAATTGCCCTGGTGTAGAAATCACTTTTACATCATGAATATGATGATGTTCCAGCATTTTTCTGGCAATTTCGGCTCCAGTCATTCCATTCTGGAGTTGAATTTTTGAGTATTTTTTGAATTTACTTTTCAGTTTATTACTCACATACCAACTTACAAGTAAGATGGCTCCAATTAAAACGTAATATCCTATCATTGTTGTCTTTTTAAATGCTTAATCAAAAGTTTGACCAAAAATACATTTGTCAGGTTAATTTTGAAATACAAACTCTAGAAATTCTAAATCTGAATTTTATTTTACTGTTTTCAAAATCTAATAACTGACGACTTGTGATTGTAAATCTTAATGTTAATGCTTCCGGTGTTTGTTGAGCCATTAAAGGTTGTTGCATTTGTTTACACATCATTATTTTGTGTGTTAGTGCCCTTGTCAATAACTTTTAAACAACTTATATTTTGATTATTTTTAAAAGTAAATTCAACTTTTGGAATATTTGAATCTGTTGGAGTTGTCACTAAAATTGACTTTTATTCCATTATAATATGTCATCTACTAAGTAGGACTGGGATTTAAGGTTTAGTCATTATTTTAATCACCATGAGTACCAGTGTTGAATACAGTAAGAAACTATTCAGCTTAAATACAATTTTAAGAAAAACCGTGAAGTGTCACTCCTCATTGTCCTAGGACACATTGGTAATGCCTGAAATAAAAATTTTAACTTGATTGAGGATTTCCACAAACTTCGTTTTATCACTCAAGTAAGACCTAAAGACTTGAGTCTAAATGTGTTTACAAAATATTTGAGGGCATACCTTGTTATATAAATTTATAATCGTAAATTTGCACCCTTATTTTCAAGACTTTGAAGATAAAAGGAATGTTTAATTATTTAAAAATTTAAGTGTGGATACATTAAGTTACAAAACGGTTTCAACCAACAAAGCTACTGCAGATAAGCAATGGGTTGTAGTTGATGCCAGCGGACAATCTCTTGGACGTGTAGCTTCTATTGTTGCCAAACTTTTGAGAGGTAAGTACAAGCCTAGCTTTAGCCCTCATGTTGATTGTGGAGACAATGTAATCATTGTTAACGCAGAGGAAGTCAACTTGACAGGTAAAAAGTGGGACTCAAAAGAGTATATCCGACATACTGGATATCCTGGTGGACAGAGAAGTTTAACAGCTCAAGAAGTTTTTGACAAGAGCCCTGAGCGTCTTGTGGAAAAATCTGTAAAAGGGATGCTGCCTAAAAACAAATTAGGTGCAGATTTATTTAGAAATCTACGTGTCTTTACAGGAACAGAGCATAACATGAATGCTCAACAACCAAAGGAAATTAATATAAACGAACTAGTGTAAATGGAGACAATTCACAAAATTGGCCGTAGAAAAACTGCCGTAGCTAGAGTTTATCTTTCTGAGGGAAAAGGTGAAATTACCGTTAACAAGAAAAAAGCTAACGAATATTTCACAACCGGACCTTTGCTTTATAAAGTCAACCAAGCTTTGGCTTTAACTGGTAATGAAGATAGATTTGATATCAATGTAAACGTGTTTGGTGGTGGTATCACCGGACAGGCAGAAGCTATCAGATTGGCGTTATCTAGAGCAATGTGCGAGCTAGACCCAGAAAATAGAGCTACGCTTAAGCCAGAAGGATTACTTACCAGAGACCCTAGAATGGTAGAACGTAAGAAATTCGGTCAGAAAAAAGCAAGAAAGAAATTCCAATTCTCAAAACGTTAATCGGGAATTTCATTCAATTATTGAAATTATTAATAGTTCAATTTTTTGTTGTTATTTGGGTAAAGCCCAAAGTTAGTTTAGCATCTAAATGAATAAGACCAATATTATTGCTACTTATTTATTGCTATCCCAACAGAAGAACGTAAACTAAAACAAAAATGGCAAATCAAATAGAGGTCAAGGAATTACTTGACGCTGGTGTACATTTTGGACACCTTACAAGACGATGGAATCCAAACATGGCTCCTTATGTATATATGGAGCGCAATGGTATTCACATCATCAACCTATACAAAACGGTTGCTAAAATGGAAGAAGCTGGAGAAGCTCTTTCAAAAATAGCAGCAAGCGGAAGAAAAATTCTTTTCGTCGCTACCAAAAAACAGGCAAAAGAAATTGTGGCTCAAGAATCCCAGAGAGCACAAATGCCTTACATTACCGAAAGATGGCCTGGAGGTATGTTGACCAATTTTGTGACCATAAGAAAGTCTGTAAAGAAAATGGCAACAGTAGATCGTATGAAAAAAGACGGTACTTTCAATTCCCTTTCCAAAAAAGAAAGATTGCAGGTTGACAGGATGAGAGCTAAATTGGAAAAGAACTTAGGTTCTATTTCTGAAATGTCAAGATTGCCTGCTGCAATATTTGTTGTTGATACTTTAAGAGAGCACATCGCAGTAAAAGAAGCACAAAAATTAAACATTCCTGTGTTTGCAATGGTAGATACGAATTCAAATCCTAGAGATGTGGATTATGCTATCCCTGCAAATGATGATGCTTCAAAATCTATTCATAAGATTATGTCTTATATGGCAGATTCTATCCTTGAAGGTATGAATGATAGAAAAGAAAGCAAAGATGCTGATGCGAAACCAGCAAAAGCTAAAAAAGAAAAAGCATCGGAAGATAAATCTGATAAAAAAGAAACTGAAGCAAAAGCTGATAAGAAAGCACCTGTTGTTGAAGAAGTTCCAGCTGATAAGGCAGAACCTACAAAGCCAGCTGGTGAAGAAAATAAAGCTTCAGAATAACATAAATTTAAAGATTGCAAATCGCTTAAGTCTTACTTAAGCGATTTTTATATTAACACAAAACATACAAATCATGGCAAAAATAACGGCTGCTGAGGTCAATAAATTGAGAAAAAGCACTGGTGCTGGTATGATGGATTGCAAAAAAGCTCTTGTAGAAAGCGAGGGTGATTTTGATAAAGCTATCGAAATATTAAGAAAGAAAGGACAAAAGGTTGCTGCTAACAGAGCAGACAGAGACTCATCTGAAGGTGCAGTTATAGCTGTAGTAAACGATGAAGCTACCAAAGGTGCTATTGTTTCTTTAAACTGTGAAACAGATTTCGTTGCTAAAAATGATTCATTTACCAAAATGGCAAATGATTTTGCTCAACTTGCACTTGGTGTAGAAAGCAAAGAAGAATTATTAAAACTTGATTATAACGGCATCACTGTAAGTGAAAAACTTACTGAGCAAACTGGAGTAATAGGTGAGAAAATTGAAATCGGTGACTTTAGAATCCTAAAAGCTCCGTTCGTTGGATCTTATATTCACGCTGGAAATAAAATTGCGGTTTTAACTGGTCTTTCAAAGCCTGCTGAAGGTGCAGAAGAAGTAGCTAAAGAAGTTTCTATGCAAGCAGCTGCTATGAACCCAGTAGCTCTTAATGAGGAAGGTGTTGACCAAACAACTATCGATAAGGAAGTCGAGATTGCTAAAGATCAATTAAGACAAGAAGGTAAGCCAGAAGATATGCTGGATAAAATCGCTAAAGGAAAAATTCAACGTTTCTTTAAAGATAATACTCTTGTTAATCAAGCCTTTATTAAAGACAGCAAAATTTCTGTTGCTCAACATGTGAAAACTTTGGGTGATGTTGAAATCGTCGCTTTTGAAAGAGTTGCTTTAGGCTAATTCTTTATTCAATTATTATATGACCCTTTAGTGAAATCTAAAGGGTTTTTTTATGCTCAAAATTGAAGTGAATATGTCATTTTTTCGTATGAGATTATCCTTATATTTGCAAAACTTTATTTTAAATAGCTATGCAGTATAAGCGAATTTTACTCAAACTTTCAGGAGAAGCTCTCATGGGTGATCGTCAATATGGAATCGATCCTAAAAGACTAGATGATTACGCAAAAGAGATCAAATCGATTGTAGATAAAGGAGTAGAAGTAGCGATTGTTATAGGGGGTGGTAATATTTTTAGAGGAATTGCTGGTGCCAGTAAAGGTATGGACAGAGTTCAAGGTGACCACATGGGAATGCTTGCTACTGTCATCAACGGTCTTGCTTTGCAGAGTTCTTGTGAGGACAATGGTATGCAAACCAGACTTCAGTCTGCCATAAAAATCAATGAAGTTGCTGAGCCTTTTATCAGAAGAAAAGCTATCCGTCATTTAGAGAAAGGAAGAGTAGTTATTTTTGGTGGTGGAACAGGAAACCCTTACTTTACTACAGATTCTGCTGCTGTGCTGAGAGCTATTGAAATGGAAGCAGATGTTATTCTAAAAGGCACTCGCGTTGATGGAATCTATACTTCAGATCCAGAACAAAATACAGATGCAACAAAATTTGATTTTATCAGTTTTGAAGATGTGCTGAGAAAAGGATTGAAAGTAATGGATACTACAGCATTTACATTGAGCCAAGAAAATGAATTGCCTATTATCGTATTTGATATGAATACGCCCGGAAATTTACTTAGAATAATTTCAGGAGAAAAAATCGGAACAAAAGTGAACTTATAGATATGAACGAAGAAATAGATTTTATTTTAGATAGCGCCAAGGAGTCGATGGAAGAAGCGATCAAGCATCTTAAAAAGCAATTGACAAATATAAGGGCAGGAAAAGCAAATCCAGCTATGCTATCTTCTGTTATGGTAGAGTATTATGGTACCATGACACCACTTAATCAAGTGAGTAATGTAAATACTCCAGACGCAAGAACGCTTACGATTCAGCCATTTGAAAAAGCCATGTTCAAGGAAATTGAAAAAGGAATCATGAATGCAAATCTTGGTTTCAATCCTATGAATAATGGAGAAAGCGTAATTATAAATGTTCCGCCTTTAACTGAAGAAAGACGTCTACAGCTTTCTAAACAAGCCAAGGCTGAAGCTGAAGAAGCTAAAATTGGAGTTAGAAACGACAGAAGAACTGCTATGAATGAGATTAAAAAAGCAGATCTTCCTGAGGATGTTCAAAAAGATACCGAAGATGAAATTCAGAAACTGACCGATTCTTTTATCGTTGAAATCGATAGAATTAATACAATTAAGGAAAAAGAAATCATGACCGTATAATATTCGGTGGTATTGTTTTACAACTTCAAAATTTGAAAATTCAACATCTTTTCAGCTTTTTATTTTTTGCAATAGTGTTGAATAGTTATGCCCAATCTTCAGTAAATGGAAGAATTAGAGATAACTCAAATGAAAAGAATTTTATTTCTAACGCTGTTTTGATTACGAATCAACAGCGTTATTTTTTTTCAGATTATAATGGTGAATTTTCTGAAGAGCTTAATCAAGGTGAGTTTATCGATAAAGTTATTTCCAAAGGATTTGAAAGTTTGGAAATTTTCGAAGATTTCTCAAATCTTAAAATGATACCTAAAGAATCTATCGATGCTAAAGAAATTGAAGCAAGTAGAATTGATTCACTATCCAAGAATCATTCTTTTTCTACAAACTACAAATTCAAAAGTTTAAGTAAAACAAGAATCACAAATCAAAAATCTGATTTCGTTTTAAGAAAAGACATTGATCTCCGACTTACTGGACAAGAAGGTCTTCAACAGAAGTTTAATGCTATAAGTGTCGATGGAATAGATGAGGTTGTTCCCAAAATGGTGAACAAAGATATTTTCTCGTTCAACTGGTTCCAAACCCATGTTGAAATTTTTGATGAACGATTTGTTTCTCCTTTCAATAGATTCAATTCAGTCAACTATGAATTCTATAGCATTTATGAAACTTCTGAATTTGAAGTCATTCAATTTGAACCCATTTTGAAAGGTTTTCAGCGATCTTTCAAAGGGATTCTCTTGCTTAACAAATCAACTTCCAAATTTGAAAAAATTCAAGTGACTCTGGATGCAGATTTTAGATTGAATATGATCACAATTTTCGACCTTGATACTGGTTTGCCAAAAGATATCAGTCTAGATATTTATCCAGGAACGGGAGGAACGAAACTTTCATTTTTTGGTGGCGGGATGTCTTTTGGTCGAATTCAGAAAAAAAATCCAGATGATGAAGCCGTTTTAAAGCACAAACAAATTTATTATGATTTTGTAGCTGAAAATAGTGTTTCCCCTTTTCCAAAATCTCTGAGTAAGGTCTTAGAAGATAAAAATGAGACAATCCCAGATGCTTACTGGGAGAATTTTAACTTCTCCTTTATAAGTGAAAGGGAACAGAATACAGAAGATCTGGAGACTTATGTTAAAGAAGAAAACATAAAGAACAGGGTGAAAAGAATATCAGCTTTTGATGCCGGATATTTTCCTATAGGCATCGTAGACGTCGATCTTACCAGGCTTGTGAAAGCAAATAATTATGAAGGTTTACGACTTGGATTGGGTTTACAAACCAATCAGTCGTTTTCAGAAAAATACCGGTTGGGAGGGTTTACAGCCTACGGAACTCAAGATGGAAATTTTAAATATGGCTTTAATGCAGGAATGTTAATAAATCCTGACTCGGCTACATGGTTTAATGCCTTTTACGATAATGACATTGAAGAGGTTGGGATGAACAATTACCTCACAGATCAGCGTGTTTACTCTTTGTTTGAGCCACGGCTTGTCAATATTACGTTCTTTTATAAATACGAAAAGTATGGGCTAAGCCTTCAGCATAACTTTTCTCCTCAATTGATTTCTGAATTTAAAGTTGATAAAAGCAATATCTCTCAAACCAGAGACTACGCGTTTTTAAATAACGGAGATGTGTTCGAGAATTATAATCTTACCACAGCTACCTTTGGTTTAAGATGGACACCAAATTACAGCTATTCCAAAGTAGGAAAGCGGATTTATATAAATAATACATCTGCTCCTGAAGTTTCAGCCCAGGTTAGCCAAAGTTTCAATGGTGTCATGGATGGCGATTTTAATTTTACAAAAATGAGTGCAAAAATTGACTATGACTTTATTCATAGTTGGGGAAGTGTATCTAGCGTTGAGTTAGGTGGAGATCTTGGGTTTGGAGATATTCCTTTGATGCATACATTTCATGCTTTTCCCAATAGTCCTAACAAAGCAGGTATTTTTAATCGGTTTTCGGTAGCTGGAGTTAAGAGTTTTGAAACTATGTATTTCAATGAGTTTTTTAGTACAAAGTTGGCTACTTTACACATGAAACATAGGTTAGCACCATTTAAAATTTCCAATACCATTCAGCCAGAATTGGTTCTAATATCCAGGCATGCCATTGGAGATTTTGATAATCCCGAACAGCATCAAAATATTTCCTTCAATGATCTTTCACAAGGTTACAATGAAGCGGGATTCGAACTTAATAAACTCCTTTTTGGTTTTGGGTTGAGTTTTGCTTATAGGTACGGTGCTTACCATCTCCCTGATCTTGAAGACAATGTTTCATTCAAATTCACATTTTACTTAAAGCTTTAAAAATTAAAAACACTTACAGTTTTTGATTTTTTACATTTGCAAATTCACACAATACTACATGAATAAGGTTTTCAGCTTCGGATTTTGGAATTTCATAGCTAGCAAGATTCTTCGAAATAGAATTTTGATCATCATATTGCTTTTAGCAATTACAGTCTTTCTTGGTTTTCAGTGGCAACACATGAAGTTTTCTTTTTCTGAAGCCAACTTGTTACCCGATGATGCTCCAATTAATCAACAATATGCTGAATTTGAAGAGAAATTTGGATCGGATGGTAATGTGATCATGATAGCCACCGATGATGAGAGCCTATTTACTCCAGAAAAGTTTAATGCTTGGGCAGAATTGGCTGACACTTTAGCTTCATTTTCAGAAATAAAATCTGTAATAGGCATTCATAACTTGCAGCAATTAGAAAAGCGAGAAGACCCCAAGCGCTTTGAAATGCACTCCATTTTAGACAGGGATTCCCTTTCTGAAGACGAAATTAAAAACTACGGTAAAACTTTATTTACAGATTACCCATTCTACGACGGACTTATTTTCAATTCTAAAAGTAAGACTGTGCAGACAGTTGCCTACATGCAGGACAGCATCGTCAATGCTAAAGGGCGACAGATTTTTATTATGGAAAAATTTGTTCCATTGATAGAGTCTTTCAAGAAAGACAATTCCTTAGAAATTCATGTTTCTGGAATGCCTTATATCCGGACTTTGAATTCTCAGAATATAGTGGATGAGATTCAGTGGTTTGTCCTCTCTGCTTTATTTGTAACGTCATTAATATTTTTCTTTTTTTTTAGATCCTTTAGGGCGACACTTATTTCAATGCTTACTGTTATTGTTGGTGTGATGTGGGCATTTGGGTTCATAGGCTTATTAGGATTTGAAATTACTGTATTGACCGCGGTCATTCCGCCTTTAATTATCATCATAGGGATTCCTAACTGTATTTTTCTCATCAATAAATACCAGCATGAGATCAAAAAACACGGTAATCAGGCTAAATCGCTTCAGCGTGTAATCACCAAAATCGGTAATGCTACTTTGATGACCAATGTGACTACAGCTTCTGGTTTTGCCACCTTTATTTTTACTCAAAGCGAATTGCTTAAAGAATTTGGTATTCTGGCTTCCATCAATATCATTGCGATTTTCATCTTGAGCTTACTCATTATACCCATCATCTACAGTTATATGCCGCTGCCAAAGGATAAGCATTTGAGGCATTTAGGCAAGCAGTGGATTGAAGGCTTTGTGGAGTGGATTGTTAAGATGGTAAAACATAGAAGAGTAACTATTTACTTTACTTCTGTAGCTGTTTTAGGCCTTAGCATCATAGGTATTTTTAATATTAAAATCTCAGGGAGTCTTCTTGAAGACATGCCGCAAAACGCTGAATTTTTCAAAGACATCAAGTTTTTTGAAGACAAATTTGATGGCGTGCTTCCTTTGGAAATTATGATTGACACTAAACGTCCAAATGGTGTGACCAAACTCTCTACATTGAAAAAAATGGATGAGTTAAAATCTGAAATCAATGAAATTGAAGAGCTTTCTCCACCCTTATCTATCGTAAATTTGGCGAAATATGCCAAGCAAGCGTTTTATAATAACAATTCCAAATATTACCAACTGCCTACTTCACAAGAGCAAACTTTTATGGCTCCATACATTAGAAGCATGGATAACCTTGAAGGTGGAATTTCCTCCTATGTAGATTCGACTGGGCAATTTGCCAGAATGACCATGTTCATGAAAGATGTCACTACCGAAGAAATATCCAGAATTGAAGCTAAATTACTTCCAGAAATTAAAAAAATATTTCCGGAAGAGCGCTTCGAGGTTACAATGACTGGAAAAGCTTTGGTGTACCAAAAGGGTACGCATTATTTAGTAGACAATCTTGTACTTTCCTTATCACTTGCGATCATACTTATTGCCTTATTTATGGCCTGGATGTTTAGATCGTTTAGGATGATTTTAATCTCTTTAATTCCCAATTTACTGCCACTCTTGATGACAGCAGGTATGATGGGCTTTATCGGTATTCCTATAAAACCTTCTACCATTTTGGTTTTTAGTATTGCCTTCGGGATTAGTGTTGATGATACCATTCACTTTCTCGCCAAATACAGGCAGGAGTTAAAGGCAAACCATTGGAAAATAAAACGCTCAGTTTACCCAGCTTTACGCGAAACTACGGTGAGCATGTTCTATACTTCAATTGTTTTGTTTTTTGGGTTTTCAGTGTTTATGATTTCAAGTTTTGGTGGAACAGTAGCTTTGGGAGGATTAGTTTCCGCCACTTTATTATTTGCGATGTTGGCTAACTTACTACTTCTCCCCTCGTTGTTGCTTTCTCTGGAAAGAAGCATAGCTAATCAACGAACGATGAAGGAGCCGCAGATGAAGATTATCGATGTCGATGATTATGAAGACGAAGAAAATGAAAGATAAAGTTTTTCAGTTTAAGGAATTTAATATCAATCATTCCAAATCGGCGATGAAAATTGGAACGGATGCTGTCCTTCTAGGCGCCTGGACAGATGTTGATGAAAATATCAACTCCATTTTGGATGTAGGCGCAGGAACAGGAGTTCTAGCACTTCAGATGGCTCAACGCTTTCATGCTGAAACTATTGATGCGGTGGAAATAGATCCTGATGCTTTTGAAGAATGTGTTGAGAATTTTGAAAACAGTCCCTGGGGCGATCGCTTGTTTTGTTATCACGCCAGCTTTAAAGAATTTTATTCTGAAATGGATGACACCTACGATTTGATTATCTCGAACCCACCTTTTTATTCAGAACAACCTAATTTTGATGGCGAAAATACCTCACGGGAAAAAGCTAGGTTTCAGGAGCATTTAAGTTTCGAAGATTTATTACAGGGAGTTTCTATGTTGTTGTCTGCTAGTGGATCCTTCAGTGTAATTCTTCCTTTTTCAGAACAGGAAAAATTCATTTCAGTGGCTAAAGATTCCCAGCTGTACCCATCAGACATACTAAATGTGAGAGGCCAACCTGCTTCCCCAATCAAGCGAACGCTACTCAAATTCAGAAGAAACAAAACAGAGCAAGTTATAATTGAAGAATTGATTATTGAGCATTCCAGGCACATATATACCCAGGAATATATCGATTTGGTAAAAGATTTCTATTTAAAGATGTGATCTTTTGGGATTTAAGTAAAATAATAACAAAGCTTAGTAGAAGTTCAGTCCTGTATTCGTTAAATTTGTTTACAATATTATTTTATTATGAAACAAGATACTTTTCAAGCCCCAGATTATTACAATATAGATGATTTATTAACGGAAGAACACCGCATGATTCGCCAGGCGGCGAGAGATTGGGTGAAGCGTGATGTGAGCCCTATCATAGAAGAGGCCGCTCAAAAAGCTGAATTTCCTAAGTCAATCATCAAAGGTTTATCAGAAATAGGTGCTTTTGGACCTTATATTCCGGAAGAATATGGGGGAGCAGGCTTAGATCAAATTTCTTACGGATTGATCATGCAAGAAATTGAAAGAGGAGATAGTGGAGTGCGGTCTACGGCTTCGGTACAGTCGTCTTTGGTAATGTATCCGATCTATGCCTACGGCACTGAAGAACAACGTAAAAAGTTCTTGCCAAAGTTGGCCTCAGGCGAATTTATGGGTTCTTTTGGATTGACGGAGCCAGACCATGGTTCTAATCCCAGCGGAATGACAACTAATTTTGTGGATAAAGGCGATCATTATCTATTGAATGGTGCCAAAATGTGGATCTCCAATTCACCATTTTGTGACATTGCTGTAGTTTGGGCTAAAAATGAAGAAGGCAGAATTCACGGACTGATCGTGGAGCGTGGTATGGAAGGGTTTTCTACTCCAGAAACGCACAACAAATGGTCGCTTAGAGCTTCAGCTACCGGCGAGTTGATTTTTCAGGATGTAAAAGTGCCTAAAGAAAATCTATTGCCAGGTAAAAGTGGACTTGGAGCGCCCTTATCTTGTTTGGATTCGGCTCGTTACGGTATTGCCTGGGGTGCTATAGGTGCAGCAATGGATTGCTACGATACGGCGCTTCGTTATGCTAAAGAACGCATCCAATTTGGAAAACCTATTGCTGGTTACCAATTGCAGCAGAAAAAATTGGCTGAAATGATTACTGAAATCACAAAAGCTCAGTTGCTAGCCTTACGATTGGGTCAGTTGAAAAACGAAGACAAAGCGACGACGGCTCAGATCTCAATGGCCAAACGTAATAATGTAGAGATGGCGATCAACATTGCCAGAGAAGCAAGACAAATTCTTGGTGGCATGGGAATTACTGGAGAATACAGCATTATGAGGCATATGATGAATCTGGAAAGTGTGGTGACTTACGAAGGCACCCATGATATTCATTTACTGATTACAGGGCTGGATATTACTGGGATTTCGGCTTTTAAATAAAAGATAAGATATTCAAAATAAAATTCTAAAATAAAGAGTCAGATAGAGTTAAATCTTATCTGACTCTCTATTTTTGCAAATAAAATTGAAGATAATGCAGGTAACGGAACTCAAAGCAAATTTAAAAGACTTAAGGCCACAACTCATACGCCACCACCTTTATAAAAGTGTAGAATCTCCTCAAGATTTACAAATCTTCATGAAACACCATGTGTTTGCGGTTTGGGATTTTATGTCGCTCTTGAAGTCACTCCAAACGCAGTTGACCTGCACAAGTTCGCCCTGGGTGCCTGTAGGGAATCCAAAACACCGCTACCTGATCAATGAGATTGTTCTAGCAGAGGAAACCGACCTTAATGCCGATGGTGAACGCCAGAGTCATTTTGAAATGTATCTGGATGCGATGCAAAAGGCAGGAGCTTCCACCCAGACAGTGCAGGATTTTGTGGATCAAATTCAGCACGGGACAGATGTGTTTTTGGTCATTGCTACCAGCGACTTACCAGAGAGTGTGAAGGAGTTTCTGATATTTACCTTCAACACCATCAAAAATGGGAAAGCTCATGAAATTGCCGCCTGTTTTACGTTTGGAAGAGAAGAATTGATTCCGGATATGTTTACCTCTATCATCGGCGAGATTCAGCAGAATTTTCCAGAGGAAGATTTGAGTTTGTTAAAGTACTATTTTGACCGTCACATCGAGCTGGATGAAGACGAACACGGCCCGATGGCTTTAGAATTGATCGCTGCCTTATGTGGTGAGGATGAGCAAAAGTGGAAGGAAGTGGAAGCGTGTTCTCGAGAAGCTTTAGAAAAACGACTTATTCTTTGGGATGGGATTGCCAAAGAAATCAATTATTACAAGGCTATAGCGTAAGTCCCCTCCCGACCTCCCTGAAGGAGAGGAAGAAAAATGCCCAGCCCTAGCCCATCCCTAAGGGAAGAAAATTAAAAAACTCCTGCTCTAATTGTAGAGCAGGAGTAAAAGTTATTCCCCCCGGGAGGGAGTTAGAGTGAGGGATTTGACTTTTGCCTATTTCTGGCTTGTAGGTACAATCTCCGAACAATTGACTTCGGTGATGTAGCGTTTTTCGCCGTCTTTGGTTTCGTAAGAGCGTGGGGCAAGTTTACCTCTCAATAGGACTTCTTGTCCTCTCTTGACGTAGGTTTCTATAAAACTAGCCGTCTTGCCCCAGGCGATGATGTTGTGCCAATAGGTGTTGGTGACTTTCTCTCCGCTGTTATCGTAATACGACTCGTTGGTAGCGATAGAGAATTTAACTAATTTCTTTCCAGAGTCTAGATTAACTACTTCTGGATCCTGGCCTAAGTGGCCCATTAACTGTACGTGATTTTTTAAAGTACTCATAACTATAAAATTAAAATGGTTTTAAAAACTGACTTAGTCTCTCCAAGTCACATCGACGGTGTTTCCAATCGACAGGGCAAAGGTGCTTCGACAATAGGGGATTAGTCGTCTGTTATCCATTTACTTTCTTTTACTTACGTTTACAAACGTTTGTAGTCGTTTGTAAACGATTGTAGTTTGCCAACAAACAAATTAAAAATGAAACAAGTTACTTCTGGGAATTTCAAAAACTAGAAGAATTTTTTTCTGAAAAACAAGGTTTTTTGTAGTGCGAAAATAGTAATCTTCTGTAAACAGTGGGATGAGAAGTTTTTTAGATCAAAATTTGGTTTGAAAATATTTACGGTTTTCCCCTAACAAAAGTACGGTCGAACCGTAATTGTGAACTGAATATTAACTATATCTTTATGAAACAAAATCATATGCGAATGAGATAGTTATAAGGATTAAAAAGAGAAAGCTCCTGCCAGGCAGAAGCTTCTCCCGTAAAGGCATGAATACATATGCTTCACTTCGTTTCGTAAATGTATAGGTTTTCATGAGATGTGCAACTTCTTAAGCGAGAAGTGTGGAGAATCCGGTAAGATTGAAAATTGCTTAAAAAAATTGTTTAATAATTTTAATCATGAAAAATTTATTTTTATTTATTGTAATAATTTTCATCACCTCTTGTACTAAAGATGAAGTAATTAGAGAAGTAGACAATTTGTCAATAAATGAATCCAATTTCCAGTTAAATTTAAAATCATTTGAAAGTTTAGGAAAGGAAGTTGAAATCAAAAACGGAAATGTAAATGAATTTTTGACTTCAAATTTTGAAGAGTTATTAACTATGGAAGATGATTTAGAGCTAAAGATTTTTTTAAGAAAAAATAAAAATACCTTCGCTCTTAAAAGTATTAATAATAATGACAATAACCTCTTAAAAGCTGACCCTCCAGGTTTTTGGGACTCTGAAACAGTTTGCAATACTTGTAGGAATGAAGAATGTGTAAAAAGTACTCTTTCAGAAGCAGTAGGAGAAGGTAATACTGATGTTGATATAAGAGTTAGAGTCAAACGTACTTTAGGTGTTCAAACAGGATTAGAAATCTGTTATGAAAGGTATGTGAATTAAACAATTTATTTACAATTAAAATAAAAAACAGTAGCCGTAACTTTTAAAAGTTTTAGCTACTGTTCATGCAATCAAAAATACTCGAGGGTATAATAAATGAGTATATAAAAGAAGGTATAAAAAGGCTAGGTAAAAAATCAGTTTTTAGAATGGTTGGTAAAGTGTTGGGAAGAGCATTGAATCGGGTTGGTGTAACATGGGCTGTAGCTGATTTTTCATATTGCATGTATAAAGCTAACGTAAATGAAGAAGTAGCTTCTTAAATATTAGTACTATGATTTACTCATATTTTAAATAGCATTATTATCAATTGCAATACTTATAGCTATATATCATTTGTCAACTGACAATCTGTTCAAAATAAAAAATAGAAGATATTTTAATAAATTTTTATTGTTCATTTTAATTCTACTATTATCTTTAACTTTAATAGATCTAATAATTAAGATTTAAACTGCAAATAATATATAGCATAACCAATAGCTTGTAAGTGCTAAAACAAAAACTACTGTATATTTAAAAATAAAAGATAAACTTAAAGTTAGGCTAGTTTTTAGCATGCTACTCGCTTTCTAGAGAACCGTTTAACTGCCAAAATCGTTATTTAAAATTTTAATCATAAAAACTTTATTTTTTGCACTAGCTTTTATGCTAGTAAGAACCTTTGCATTTGCTGCCAATGATCCAAATGAAAACTTTGAGTTCGAATTATTGTGTTTAGATTCCCTGGATATAGAATCTAATATTGATGTCGATTACGGACTTTGTATGTTTAGTTACAGCATAACTGCAACTAATCAAGTTACTGGAGAAGTAATAACTAGAAACTACACTCAAACAGCTAATGATTCAAGTGAAACTGAATATAAAGCATATGCTAAGACTACTATGATGTTGCAAGCCAGATTAGTTCAAGCTGAGTTAAACAATTAAGATTAATTTTACAGATGGGGTTGATAAAATATTGTCAGCCTCATTTTATTTAAATGATTCAAATGAAAAATATAATATGTCTTTTAATTACCTTTATTACAGTTCATTTTACAAACGGCCAAGATAAATCTTCAAAAATTTATGTGGAGTACGCTGTCAATAAAGGTTCTATCAATAGTACTGAATATTTAATAGCTAATACCAATAATGCGCTTTATACCACTGATTTTATAGAAGTGAAGAATGACAAGACTATAGAAAGCGAGGATGGTGATGACTACAGAATCAATCCTGAAATAGTAAAAGTCAATGCTATGAAGTATTATAGCCAGCTGGACTCACCCTACTTGTATTTTGTAAGTCAGTCTAAAAATTCCGAGAACACCATCGTTGCAGTAGATAGTTTACCAAAACTGCAATGGGAATTGAGCCCAAACAAGACTAAAGAGATCAATACATTTACTTGTTTTGAAGCAAAGACTACATTCAGGGGTAGTAAAATAGTTGCTTATTATGCTCCAGGAATCCCAGCTGGATTCGGACCATTTAAACTTAAGGGATTACCAGGCTTAATTTTAGAAGCTTATAATGAATATAGCGGATTAAAATATCACTGGAAGGCAATAAAAATTATTAGCCCATTTAATCAAAAATTAAATTTAAAGTTTTCAGAAGAACTGTATGATTCACCGTTAGTTACCTATAGAAGTATTGTCGAAAAATTTGATAACAAATTGAAACAAATGGATGAAAGAATGAAAGCTAGGGTTTCAAGAGGAGGTTCTATAACATTGAATAAAACAGAACGAGTGAGTTTAGAAAAAATTTACGAATGGGAAGAGAAATAAACTTATGAATTCTTTAATTCTAACAATATCCTTTTTTTTCATGAAAGTACTAAATAAGTAAAGATCAGGAAAAAAAATCAAAAATATAATTTTTAAAATCAAGCAATTTTCTAATTAGATGAAATCAAAACTTAACTTACGAAAACCTTTATATCTCTCATTTTTCTCTCATTTATGTTTTTTTCTTTTGGACAAAACAACTACGAATCACAGTATGATTACATCAATGTTGGATTAGGAAAAACTATACCAGTGAAGCATATATTTAATTCGAATGAATCCATATCAATATTTAATTTTCAAGGAGAAAATAACTTGACCCAGGATGAGTCAGGTGAATTGAGTTTTAAAATATCGCTTAATGACTCCATTGGTAATCAGTACTATAACCGTTCAGATAAATTGATATTTAGAGACGTCGTATTTAATAGCGGTAAAGAATATGTCATTGTAGAAGATGATTTACCCGATTTTAAGTGGCAAATATCTAAAGAAACCAAACAAATAGGACCCTACCAATGCTTAAAAGCAACAGGATCTTTTAGAGGTAGAACCTACAAAGTTTTGTTTACACCTGAAATAATCAACCAATTTGGTCCTTGGAAATTTAAAGGATTACCAGGTATAATTTTAGAAATATATACAGTGGACGAACCTATGATTCATCATTGGAGGGCTACCCAAGTAAAATATCCTTTTGATACGGAGTTAAGGCTAGATTACCAAAATGATCTTGAAATCGTCGACTACAAAGAGATTGTAGAAGAAAGGAGGAACATATTAAATTGCAAATGCAGAGAATGCAATCTAGAGTCCCACAAGGTGTTACATCTGTAAATTCAAAAATTAACCGAGCTGGTGTCGAAAAGATTTATGAGTGGGAGCTTTAAAATTTGAATAAAAATTTAATTGACTAATTTTTTAGTTATATTTGTCAGAATCGAACTTCTATAATTTTAAAAATGAAAACATTTATAAAATTCAGTTTAGTTGTCTTATTATTTGTAATTCAATCAAGTGCCCAGTCCATTTGTGGTAAGGTTAACTACACACATTCTACTCATTTTTCAAGAGATTTCTCAAGAGAATTCACATTGGAATTTAATTCGAGATCCTCTCTTTATAAGGAAGTGGTGAATAAGAAATCAAATAAAAAAGAGTCTATCTCACAAGAAGATGAGGGTTTACAAATGAATGTTGAAGCAGAAAGAAACAATCTTAATCCAGAGATGTATCTCAACAAAATTGATGACTTACATTTTTTACAGATTTGGTACGACAAAGAGCTTGTTGTCAAGGAAGATGCTTTCCAATGGAATTGGGACTTGAAAGATGAAACCAAAACGATTGGAAATTTCTTATGCTATAAAGCTAAAATAGAGTTTAGAGGTAGATTTTATACAGCCTGGTACTCGCCAGAAATACCAATTCAATTTGGGCCTTGGAAATTCCAAGGACTCCCAGGGCTTATATTAGAGGTATATGATGCAGATAGAGTTTTACATATACACGCAAAAAAAATATCACTATCCAAAGAACAGTCTTGTTCAATTTCTTATGATGAATCTAAGTTTGAGAATCCTATGACTGTAGATGAATATTTGATAGAAAGAGAAATTCTTGTAAATAAAGAATTAGCCAGGCTTTCTAGTAAAATGCCAAAAGGTTACAAAAACCAACCTCTCAACCAAAAATGTGAAGATTGTAAGGAGCAAGTTGAAAAATTTAATAAATAACTCATGAATAAATTGCTGGTACTACTTCTCATTACTTTATCAAACACTTACACTCAGGAGAATATTCAAAATCATACGATTGTAGAATACACGCTTGATTTAAATTTAGATATTCCAATATCTAAAAATTCTCAATTAACTTTTACTTCAGCCCAATCTATATACAAAGAAGGTAAAGGAGATATAAAATCAATTCCTGATAATACTCAAGTTAGAGATTTATCAGGCACAAATCCCACTTTTTATTTTGTGAATTTAAAAGATCGGACGTTGAGAATGAAAACCCAATTAGATGGTGAAAGAATAATCGTAAAAGAGAATTTGCCAGCTATTGAATGGAATATAAAACCCGACTCTAAACGAGAGATTATGGGTTTTGATTGTATAGAAGCAGAAGCTCTTTTCCGTGGTAGACTTTATACAGCCTGGTTTTCGCCAGATATACCCGTGCCTTTTGGTCCCTGGAAGCTTCAAGGTTTGCCTGGTCTTATTTTAGAAGCTTATGATAAAATGGATGAAGTACATTTTTATGCAACACGTTTGAAGTATGAACAAGGCTCTTTTAAAGAACTGAATATTCCAAATGAAAATGATGATCATAACGAAATTACTCTCAAAGGCTATATAGAACTAAGACAAAAAGACGTTGAAAAACAATTTGCCAAACTCTTAGCTAAACTTCCTAGAGATAGCAGAGTAAGTAATATCAAAACATCTAAATACAAAGGATTGGAGTTGGAATATCCCTGGGAAAATTAAAAGTATGAAATATCTTAGTCTATTTTTAATTCTAATTTCATCATTGATTTGCTCTAGTATTTCAAATGCCCAAACCACAGTAAAAGGAACCATCAATGACACTGAAGGGAATACCATTGCTTTTAGTAATGTTCTTGTCAAAAAAGACTCTCTGTCCTCTATTATATCCTACACCTATTCAGATGCTGAAGGAAAGTACAACATCAGCATCAAGAAATCTGGTGAGTATACTTTAGTCTTTTCCAGCCTTGGGTATGCTTCTCAAAATAAAATTGTTATTATAAATGAAGATACAGATGAAATTAATGTAGATATAGTCCTCAAAGGTGAGTCTACAAGCTTAGACGAAGTTATAGTTTTAGCCGAACGACCTATTAGAGTGCAAAACGACACCATCACCTTTAAATCTAAATACTTCACGGATGGAACAGAGCAAACTGTGGAAGATCTATTGCGGAGAATTCCAGGTTTACAAATTAATAGTGAAGGCACCATAAAAGTAGGTAACCAGGAAATCGAAAAATTAATGGTGGACGGTGATGATCTTTTTGAACGAGGCTATAAAATTTTATCCAAAAACATGCCAGCTTATCCTATCGAAGAAGTGGAAGTGCTTAAAAATTACTCCAACAACAGGCTTCTAAAAGGCGTTGAGGAAAGTAATAAAGTGGCTCTTAATTTGAAACTGGACGAAAAATCCAAACGCATCTGGTTTGGAAATATAGAAGCAGGCCACGGCAATGACGGGTTTTATGAACTGAAGACTAACTTGATGAATTTTGGGAAAAAGAATAAATATTACTTCCTGACCAATTTCAACAGCATAGGTTACGATGCGACTGGAGATATCAATCAATTGATACGACCAATGCGTTATAACGAACCAGCCAGTATTGGAGACAACCAGCAGGTGCGCGACCTTATTAGTTTGGCGCCTCCACAGCTTAATTTCAAGCGCAGAAGAACTAATTTTAACAATGCCGAGTTGGTATCTTTGAATGCAATTTTTAATACTACTGAAAAGCTTAAGATCAAAACCTTAGGTTTCTTTAATGCCGATGAAACCGATTTCTTCCAAACCAATATCCAAAATGTAACATTAAATGATGTCAATTTTACGAATACAGAAGATTTTCAACTGAAAAATAGAAAGCTAATAGGCTTTGGAAAATTAGATTTTGTTTATGATTTTTCAAAAACTGAAATGCTGGAAAGCACCACAAAATATAATTCCGGAAATTTTGATGATGATTCCAATTTACTTTTCAATGGGATCTCTACCCGGCAAGATTTGTCGCATACCAATACGTTATTTGATCAAAAGCTGAGTTATAGCAATAAGTTTAAAGACAAAAAAGTCTTTCTGCTCACAGGGCGCTTTATTGACGAAATGACACCACAAACTCACCGTTTAAATCAATTCTTTTATGAAGATCTGTTCCCAGATCAATCTGCAGATAATGTCAGACAACTCAGTAACAACAAAATGCAGTACATTGGTGTAAACGCGCATTTATTGGATAGAAAGGCTAATGATGATTTATTTGAAGTGCAAGTGGGAAATGAATTGAGGAGAGACCGCTTGCAGACCAGTTTGGAGCTATTAGAAGATGATGTGGTCTCAAATCGACCCGATGGCTACCAAAACCAAACCTCCTACACGGTGAATGACTTGTATTTAAAATCCAAATACAGATACAGTATAAATGATTTTGCGATCATAGGGGAAGCAAATGTGCATCAATTGTTTAACAAGTTGGAATTAGAGAATTCTTCAGATAACGAATCTCCTTTTTTTGTAAATCCTAGATTGAGTTTGGATTGGAAGATCAACGATAAAAACAGAATACGTTCGTCTTATTCTCACACCACCACCAATGCTAAAATTCTAGATGTATATTCAGAATTTGTATTGACAGGTTTTAGGCCTTTTACTAGAGGTACGGGAGAGTTTAACCAATTAGACGCTTCCTCGGTGACTTTCAATTATGAACTCGGGAACTGGAGCAGCCGATTTTTTGCCAACACATTTTTGATTTACAGTAAGAATCATGATTTTTTTAGCACCAATACATTTATAGATCAAAACTTCACACAATCGAGCAAAATTTTGATCCAGGATAGGGAGTTTATCAGTATTAATTCCAAATTGGATTATTATTTTAAGTTTATATCCTCCAATTTGAAATTGGACCTAAGTTACAGTCAATCAGAATTCAAAAACATAGTCAACGATTCTGAACTAAGGCAAGTGGAATCTACTACTATTGGTTATGGTCTGGAATTAAGATCAGGTTTTACGGGTTGGTTTAACTACCATTTGGGCACTAAGTGGACTAGTAACGAGATACAAACGACGATTCAAAATTCGTTTACAGATAATGTAAGTTTTTTGGATCTAAGTTTTATTTTAAATGAGAGGTTCTATATTCAGGTGGAGTCAGAGCGTTACGAATTTGGAAATATCAACCTAGACAATGTGTATTATTTTGCCGATTTGGAAGCACAGTATAAATTAAAAAAAGACAAGTGGACGCTTGGACTGAGTGGAAAAAATCTTTTCAATACCAGGCAGTTTAGAAATTTCAACATTAGTGATATCGGATCCACCACTACGACTTATCGGCTATTGCCAAAGTATGTTTTATTAAAGGTTTTGTATAGATTTTAAATAGCTGTTTCTCGAAGCTTTTCCAAAGAGAGATAAAATCAAAATTTTAAACATAAGGTAATTATGGATTATAATTACCTTGACTTCTACCTCTAATTCACCCAAATCAATTATTTTGACTACCGACTACCGACTACCGACTACCGACTACCGACTACCGACTACCGACTACCGACTACCGACTACCGACTACCGACTACTCCTCACTCGGCGCTAGCTCAACCACTAGACCTTCCAGCTCTTCGGTGATGGGAATCTGGCAACTTAGTCGACTGTTATCCTGAACGTAAAAGGCCTCTGCTAGCATGGCTTCTTCATCGTCCTCTTTCTCACGCAGGGGCGTATCAGATTTCACATAGCATTGGCAGGAGGCACACATCGCCATGCCACCACAAATTCCTATCGTACCTTCAGGCGCAAGTTCATAAGAGCGGACCACTTCCATGAGGTTCATAGCCATATCTGTAGGAGCATCTACTTTGTGAGCAGTGCCGTCCCGATCTATAATTGTAATTTTTACATCCATTGTTGTAACGATATTCGAAGTGGCAAAACTATTTAATCTAAAGGGATTTTCAGCTGACCTCAATCAGTTTTAAATAAAGTTTAGACTGCTTCGCTTTTAGAACATAGAACATAGATCGCTTTGCTTTAAAAGCAAAAATAAATTTTAACCAATTGAAAATCAATTCAAAATTTAAATCTAAGTGTAATAGGAAAAATCTTGTTGGTTAATCGATGCTTCTAATCACAGACTTAGGCGCTTCTTTCTTGGTGCCATCAAAACCTGCGACACCACCGACGGTAGTATATTTTAAAACGTTGCGTTTCCCAGGATGGATTTTTGCAAAGGCACTTTGACACATCAAAGTCGCTTCGTGAAATCCACAAAGAATCAATTTTAGTTTACCGGGATAGGTGTTGACATCTCCAATGGCATAAATGCCGGGAATATTGGTTTGATAATCTAACGTATTATCAACCTTAATCGCATTTTTTTCAATTTCTAATCCCCAGTCCGCAATAGGACCCAGTTTTGGAGAGAGTCCAAACAGCGGAATAAAGTAATCTGTTTCTAAGGTAAAATCTTCTTCGGGATTATTGTTTTTGCGGATCGATACCGATTCTAAGTGATCCTCACCATTCACATCCACAATTTCGGCAGGGGTAATTAATTTGATTTTACCCATATCCTTTAGTTCCTTCACACGGTCTACAGATTCCAGCGCACCTCTAAATTCATTTCTTCTGTGCACCAAAGTCACTTCAGAAGCCACATCGGCCAAATAGATGCTCCAGTCCAAAGCAGAATCTCCACCGCCTGCAATCACCACCGATTTGTCTCTAAACTGCTCAGGATCCTTTACCATGTAGTGAATACCCTTGTTCTCAAACTTGGAAATGTTATTAATAGGTGGTTTTCTAGGTTCGAAACTTCCAAGACCACCAGCTATAGCCACGATAGGGGCGTGGTGTTTGGTGCCTTCATCTGTAGTGACAATAAAACTCCCGTCCTCTTGTCTCTCGATATCTTTTGCTCGTTCACCAAGCGTAAACCCAGGTTGAAAAGATTTGATTTGCTCCATCAAGTTATCAACCAACTGCCCAGCTTTTACTTCTGGAAAACCAGGAATATCGTAGATAGGTTTTTTAGGATATAATTCTGAAAGTTGCCCACCTGGTTGAGGTAAGGCATCTATGATGTGACATTTCAGTTTCAACAATCCTGCTTCAAATACAGTAAAAAGTCCTGTAGGTCCTGCTCCAATAATGAGAATATCTGTTTTGATCATATCAAAATCAACTATTTAATTTTAAAAATTCAACTTTTTAAGCCAACTGATCGGCTTTTACATTTACGACCTCTTTTATCTGAGGGGCATGTTTTTTTATCGTCATTTCTACACCAGATTTCAATGTCATTTGATTTACGGTGCAATCCACACAAGTTCCCATCAATTGAACTTTTACAAGAGAATCGTCTTCAATAGAAAGCAGCTCAATATCTCCGCCATCACTTTTCAAAAAAGGACGGATTTCGTCCAATGCTGTTTCTATAGTTCTTCTTAATTCTTGACCAGTCATCATAATTATTTCTTTTTAACGGCACTACATCCAGCCATAGTTGTGATTTTAATAGCTTCTGTAGGCGGTAAGGTTTTATTTCTATTCACCACTTGTTGCACAGTGTTACGCGTCAATTCTGCAAAGGATTCACTAAGTGGGGTCCCTTCTTGCAGAGCAGCTGGCCGACCAACGTCTCCAGACTCTCTAAGACTTTGTACCAAAGGAATTTCTCCCAAAAATGGAACTCCTAAATCTTCTGCAAGGTATTTGGCTCCTTTTTCTCCAAAGATATAATACTTGTTATCAGGTAATTCTTCTGGAGTAAAATAAGCCATGTTTTCGCAAATTCCTAAAACAGGAACATTTATGCTTTCTTGCTGAAACATCGACACTGCTTTTTTAGCGTCAGCCAAAGCTACATTTTGAGGAGTACTTACGATTAATGCGCCAGTAATTGGCATAGACTGCATGATCGATAAATGAATATCTCCAGTTCCTGGAGGTAAATCTACAAGCAAGAAGTCAAGCTCTCCCCAATCGGCATCAAAAATCATTTGATTGAGTGCTTTTGCTGCCATAGGCCCTCTCCAAATCACAGCCTGATCTGGCTTGGTAAAAAATCCTATAGAAAGCAACTTTACACCGTAATTTTCGATCGGTTTCATTTTGGATTTTCCATCTTTGGTTACCGATAGCGGTTTTTCATTAGCCACATCAAACATGATGGGACCAGAAGGTCCATAAATATCTGCATCTAGCAATCCTACTTTGAAGCCTAACTTTGATAAAGTCACAGCCAAATTTGCAGTCACAGTAGATTTTCCTACACCTCCTTTACCAGAGGCTACTGCAATAATATTTTGAATGCCAGGAATTGGTTTTCCTTTGATTTCGTTAACATTTTTCTTTTCTGGAGCTTCAACGGTTATTTTGACTTCAACTTTTGCTTTGTTGTATACGTGTTCGTGGATGGCTTTCATCACATCTACTTCAGCACGCTTTTTAATATGTAGAGCAGGAGTTGAAAGTTTAAGATCTACAACCACTTCATCACCAAAAGTGATAATGTTTTGTAATGCCCCACTCTCCACTATATTTTGACCTTCACCTGCAATGGTAATTGTCTCTAAAGCCTTTTTAATATCGTCTTTATTCAATTTCATAAAACAATTTACTTCTATTAAGATTAAATCTAAATGCAAATATACAAGTTAATCCTCTATTTGCTTGTAATTGAAGTTGTTTTACGCTGATTCTTAGGGATAAATTAACGAGTTCAAAAGAATTAAAAACTTAGATGTTATAACACAAGAAGATTACACCCGCGTATGTCGCTTTGATCAAATCTTCCGAGAATTTCAAATTCTTTAGAATTGATTTTTTTACCCAAATCTTGAGTCGCTATAAATGGGCATGAATCGATGTTTGCAAGATCAATCACATTAATTCCGCCAGTTTTTCCCTTTTCTAAATAATGAAATGGATCTTCTGTATCTCTTATCAATATCTTCATATGAGGCGGACATTCAAATTTACTTTGACCTTTGGAATAGGCTTGAGAAAGGAGCTCGGTCATACCGTATTCACTATGTATATCTCCAACCCCAAAACCCTTACTTAAAATGTCATGGAGTTCTTTACGTATCATCTCTTTACGTCGACCTTTCATTCCTCCGGTTTCCATGACGATGGTGTTTTGAAGTTGAAACGTTTCTTTTTCCACCAGGTCGAGCAAAGCAAACGAAACTCCAATCAGTAGAACTTTCTTCCCAGATTGGTCAACTTTTTTTAGGGTTTCTGAAAGTTGGTCAAGCTCATTTAAATAAAACCCACTCTCTTTAAATTTGCTTTTCTTTATAAAATGATCGATCATATAAATCAAAGATGAACCTTCGCGTTCCAAATAGGAGGGAAGCAAACCTAAAATGACAAAGTCTTCGATATTCCCATAGAAATGTTCGAAGGTTTTGGTGAAACTATCTTCGTAAAGTGAGAGATTTTTCACTTTGTGCTGACTTTGAATCTGCCCTGTAGTTCCACTGCTTAGAAAGGTAATTTCAGGAGTGAAATCACTAGTCTTCACCTCATGAGTTTTAAAAAACTGAATAGGCAAGAAGGGAATATCTTTTAGCGATTTCACTCGATGCTTATTGACATTCAGATGTTTACAAAATTCATTATAGACAGGATTGAAATTGAATTGTTGCTGAAATAACTTTAAGGCAACTTTTTCAAAATCCTGATCTGATGTTATATGTAACGGGAAGTCGTAATTCATAAATTTAAATGGAATTCAAAAGTAATAAAAAAGCACCCTGCAAATAGGGTGCTTTAGTAAATAAGTGGATACTGAATTAAATCTTACTTGATCACAACTTTCTTTGTAAGTGATGATGAACCTTGATTAATTTTCACCAAATATACACCTGCATTCAAATTGGAAACGTTGATGTTTTTGGAATTTTTGGAAGTCAATACGCGTTGACCAAGCATATTAAAGAATTCAATACTTAGCGCATCGTTTGCAGAAGTCTCAATATTTAAAATTCCATTGGAAACTGGATTAGGGTATAATTTTATTGAGTTTAAATCAAATGCATTGACACTTAAAGTAGTTGAAAAAGTTCCGATTGGCCAAGGATTGGTTGCTGTATCTTGAGTTGTATCATCGTCATTTTCATCGACACCGCTGAATGTCCAGTTGCCTAGTACAAAGGAGCTACCGTCAGGTCCCGTATTATTAGTTCTGTATACCCATCCGTCTAAATATTCCCATGCTTCACCTGTTCCATCTGTGTTAATGTCCCCAAAAGTATCTATCACCTGTCCGTTTTGAAACAATTCAATGGCATCATCACCATTGTTATTAGCTACGGTTGAAACATAGTCTGAATCAAAACCAAAAAAGGCGTTGAAATTTGGAGCTTCAGATGAAATGTAAATGAACTCACCAGCGGTTGCGGTTACATTAGGAAAAGTGAACTCTTGTCCGTCTGTTCCACCACCATTATTGGCACTTCCAGCACCGAATGTGCTAAGGTCCGAAATGTCTCTTACTACATAGAACTCAATTACTTTTGGAGTTCCACCTGTTAGAGGCCCGTCAAAAACACCTGTAATAATCATATCGCTGGTAACTTCACCAAATACATTTCCACTTAATTCTACTGTTTCCTGGGTCGCATTAGGTGAAGTGACTTGAAGATTTCCTGTGTAAGCTCCTTCCGTAAGGCCTTGTACTAGTCTTACATATACAGTAGATGAAGCATTTCCCGCAGTTTGATTAACAGTTACATTATTAGAAAATCCAGTACCAGAACTTAAGGAGACTTCAAAATCGACTGGCGCAGCAACATTGATATCATCAATCAAAAATTGACCTTCAATCACAAAGCTTTCTTCTTGAGATGGACCGTTGCCTAGATCATAGTTTAAATCTGAAATAGAAGCAGTTTGTACATCCAGTTGTGGACTAGCTACTAAGACTTCACCATAAACGCTTACAGATTCTGAAACGCTACTTGAACTTACAATAACAGCTCCTGAGTAATTTCCAGGAGATAAATTTGATTGTAATCTTACAAATACTTCAGTTGAAGAAACTTCTCCACTATTTTCTGTAAGGCTTATTGCATTGGAAAAAGTTCCACCAGATGTGGTTGAGATTTCAAAATCTGCGGGTGAAGTAATTGTAATATTTTCTGTGAGATTAATTCCCTGCACAGAAAATGAGCCTTCAGCATTGGTAGGATCGAAATTGCCTTCAAAATAAAATAAGCCGGAGACATCACTTCCCACAGATATATTAGGTGTAGCCGAACCAGTATATCCGGTCCATGAAATATCATCAATAACTACCTGACCATCACTATTGTTTTCATTTATAAATTTGATTACAAAATCTCCAGGTTGATCTATAGTTATCGTTCCAGAATTTTTTACAATATTTTGTTCGTCACTGCTTGTTACATTACCAACAACAATATCATTTACTAATATATTTAGATTAACATCAGTACCAAATGCTTGTAAGTAGTTGAATGTAAGTTCTCCAATTCCTCCAGAAATTGACCCAGAAAAGAATTCAGCTTGTGGTGATCTATTTCTACCAATCATAATAGATTGACCTGTGATTTCAACATCGCCTCTACATTGAGTATAAGTCCAAGTAGAGCCGTCCTGTCCTTCGAAAGTTCCGTCTTGATAACTAGTTCCTGACAATTCAAGATTGTCAAATGTTTCTGTACCCTGTCCATTAGAATTCAAACAGAATGAAATTGCAATTAACAATAGAGTAATTTTTTTCATAATTGAAGTTTTTAAAGTTCTTACCAAAAATAACAGAAAACTTTCAATATCAATTATGTTTTAATCTATAAGTCAATGACTTAACCTTAATATAAACTTAGAAAGCTAAAATTTATACACCCTCTTGAGGTCGGAACTAGTCTTTTATTCCAATGTAAAATTTTGATTAACAAAACTTCAATCTATTAATCTGGGAATAATCTTTTGTTAACAACTACATAACATCAGAACTCAATTCTGCCCGTAAGTTTGCCACATCAAAAACAAATTAAATTTATCAAAATGAAAAAATTGAATTTAAACATTTTTACAATCCTTGCTTTAATGTTAAGCTTAAGTATTGTTTCCGTTGGTTGTAGCAGTGACGATGATGCACCAGATGTTCCAGGTCAAGGTGGAGGAGAAGAAGGTAACACTGAGGTGAGATCTGGAATTTTAACTGAAGACGAAACCTGGACTGCCGATAAGTTCTGGGTACTTGATGGAAAAGTAGTGGTGAATGAGGGTGTGACTCTTACAATTGAGCCAGGAACTATCATTAAAGGAGAACAAGGTCAAGAAGCAGCGGCGGCAGCACTAGTTGTTGATCAAGGTGGAAGATTAATCGCTGATGGTACAGCTCAGTCACCAATTATATTCACGTCAGTTCTTGATAATATTGAATTGGGTGCAGTTGCAGGAACAAATTTGAACTTAGGGAATGTTGGTCTATGGGGAGGTGTAATAGTTTTAGGAAATGCTCCAATATCTGTTGATGGTAACGTTGGTACTGCACAGATAGAGGGTATTCCGGCAACAGAACCTTATGGACAATATGGTGGCAACGATCCACAGGATAACTCTGGTATCATAAGATATGTCTCAATCAGACACGGAGGAATTACCATTGGACAGGATAACGAAATCAACGGATTAACTATGGGAGGTGTTGGCCTTGGAACAACTATCGACCATGTTGAAGTTGTAGCTAATCAGGACGATGCTTTTGAATGGTTTGGTGGAACAACAAATTCTTCAAACCTATTGGCTTGGGCTCAGCAAGATGACGGTTTAGACATTGATCAGGCTTATAACGGGACAATTACCAATGCTGCTGTTATCCAGTCATCAAATTCTGACAGAGCTTTAGAAATTGACGGACCAGAAGGACCAGATGCAGCAAATCCAGCTGACTTTGGATTCACAATTGATGGCCTTACAGTTATAGATGCTGAAGATGGTGAGTTCTATGCTGACTTTAGAGACGGTGCCATAGGTACAATTAAAAATGCGGTTTTCAGTGGGACTACAACAGGCGAAGCTAAATTTAGATTCAATGGTGTAGATTCTCAAAATAATTTTGCGAATGGACTTATTGTATTTGATACTAATGAAATCGTTCTGCCAGTAGGTGTTGCAAGCGCTGAAGAACTTCTTATAGATGCTCCAGCCGGGTCTGAAGGTAATTTTACTAATAATGTAACTGTGCTTCAGGCTGCTTCCAATGCAACAGTAGGTGCTGACTTATCAGTATTTGCAAATTGGACGTATGCCTCTTCTCAGAATGCCTTATAAATAAATCACACTATAATTATTATCCACTGCTCATTTTGAGCGGTGGATTTTTTCATAAATAAAAATAAACAAAGATCTTTCAAATGAGATATCTATTAAGTCTTGTGGTATTCAGTTTCATGTTTTTAACTACGAATGCACAAACAGGTAAAGTTTCAGGAACAGTAATGGACGGCGAGTTAAATGATGTTCTTCCGTTTGCTAACATTTCGGTTAAAAATACGTCTAAAGGAGCAACTACAGATTTTGAGGGAGACTTCCAGCTAAGCCTTGAGCCAGGAACCTATGATATAGTGTTTTCATTTGTAGGTTATCAGACTAAAGAAATTACGGGGGTAATCGTAAAAGAAGGCGATAATACTTTCGTCAATGTAACTTTAAGTGCAGCAGCAGGAAATCTTGATGAAGTTATCATTACTACGACTGCAAGACAAAATACAGAAGAATCTGTTCTTAGGATGCAAAAAAATTCCAACGTTTTGATGGATGCTATCTCTATAGAAACCATGAAACGTTCTGGAGCAAGTGATATCGCTTCGGCTGTAAAAACAGTACCTGGAGTTTCTATCCAAGATGGTAAATATGTTTTTGTAAGAGGATTAGGAGACCGATACACGAAATCTGTGCTTAACGGTATGGATATTCCAGGTCTTGACCCAGACAAAAATACCATTCAAATGGATATTTTCCCGACAAGTATTTTAGAGAATGTAAATGTCTCCAAATCTGCTTCAGCAGACTTACAAGCGGATTTTACAGGTGGTGTAATTGATATTATTACAAGAGACTTTCCTTCAAAGGAAGAATTTACCGTGTCTTTCAGTAGCGAATATAATCCAGACATGCATTTCCAAGATAGTTATCTGAATTATCCTGGTGGTAATACTGACTTCTTAGGCTTTGATGATGGAACCAGAGAACTTCCGGTAAATCCGAATGTAAGAATTCCGAACCCAGCCTCTCCAGATAATCAGCTTACTGGTCCTTTAACGAGTAGGTTTAATCCACAGATGGCAACAGAGAGAAATACAAGTCCTATGAACTTTAGTCTAGGTTTGGGTTACGGCAATCAATGGGATGTCAAGGACAATAAGTTGGGTTTTATTGCTTCGCTCGACTATAAAAATAAGACTAATTTTTATGAGAATTTTGAAAACGGTATTTACCAAAAGAATCCAGACCCTTCTGTAAACGAATTAAGGTTTGACAGACGACAGATAGGTGATTTAGGTCAAAACAACGTTTTGCTTACCGGTATGACTGGTCTTTCCTACAAGACAGATTATTCAAAGTACAAATTTAATGTTCTGCATATACAGAATGGTTTGAGTCAAGCTTCTTTGTTCGATCAGGATACCCAAATTTCTAATGCTATTTCTACAGTAAAAGACAACCTTGAGTACAACGAAAGATCAATTACCAATTTTCTTCTAGGCGGAAAACATACGCGGGATGATGGTAATTTTACAATAGACTGGTCTTTATCACCAAGTTTTGTAAAAGCAGATGATAAAGATGTGAGACTTACTACTTTCATTAGAGAAGTAAATACATTAAACATAAGCTCTGATGCTGGATTCCCTACTAGATTGTGGAGAGAGCTGGAAGAAGTAAATGCAGTAGGAAAATTGGATTTCACCAAAAAGTATTCTTTATTAGAAAAAAACTCAACACTAAAATTTGGAGGATTCTTTTCTTACAAACAAAGGGATTATGCTATTTACAACTATAATGTTGGTTTTATAAATACAAATCCAAGAGACCTTAATGGTGATCCAAATGCTATTCTAAGAAGTGATAATGTTTATGATGCTGACTCAAATTCTGGATATTTTATGAGAGGTGCTTTTCAACCTTCCAATGCTTTTGATGCTAGCCAAACCGTTAGTGCTGCATATGCTTCCAATGAATTTAAAATTGGTGATAAGTTGAAAAGTGTTATTGGTTTAAGATTAGTAGATTTCAGAATGTACTACACAGGCGTAACTACAGGTGGGCAAGCTTTTGATAATGAAGAAACATTAAGCAAACTAGATCTTTTTCCATCTGCAAACTTCGTTTACGAGTACAGTGATAATACCAATTTCAGATTATCTTATGCCAGAACAACAGCCAGACCTTCTTTCAAAGAAAAATCGAATGTCCAAATTGTAGATCTTCTTACAGGCATAATATATTTGGGGAACCTTGATGTTGAGCCTTCCTACATCGATAATTTCGATTTGAGATATGAGTTTTATGGTGACCAGGCACAGATGTTTGCTCTAAGTGGTTTTTACAAAAGATTCAACGATCCAATTGAACTCGTTGCGTTCAACGTCAATGCTCCAAACCAATTTACACCGAGAAATTCTGATTTTGCAGAAGTTTTTGGAATTGAATTTGAAGCTAGAAAAAATTTCAATTTTATTGCTGAAAGCTTAAAAGATCTAAGTCTAAACTTCAACATTTCTTTTATTGAATCAAGGATTGAGATGAATAAAGGTGCTGGGCAGGAGTTTGAGTCCAGACAAGCATTTGCGAGAGAAGGAGAAGTTATTGATGATACAAGAGAACTACAAGGCCAATCTCCATATTTGATCAATGCCGGTTTGAATTATAATAACCAGGAAATGGGTCTGGAAGCTGGCTTTTTCTACAATGTGCAGGGTGAAACGTTACAGGTTGTAGGTTTTGGTCTTAACCCAGATGTATATATAGAACCATTTCATAGTTTGAATTTCAACTTTTCTCAAAAATTTGGAAAAGACCAGAAATCGACCATAAGTTTTGGAGCTAACAATATTCTCAATGATGACAGAGAAAGTCAATACCAATCTTTTGGAGGTCAAAGGGAGCTTTTTGAGATAAGAAGACCTTTCAGAAGTTTTTCTTTAGGATACAGTTATAAATTTTAAATGTTTTTTGATAATTAGCCAGAAAGCTGCTCTTTACGGAGCAGCTTTTTTTATTCCTTATTCTTAACTTTATGCTAATATTCAAAGCCTTAAATTTGTCATTATCAAAACTAAAACTTCATGAAAAAATCCGACATCACTATACTTGTTGTGGACGATGATCCAGATATCTTAGAAATCTTAAGTTATAACTTAAATGCTGAAGGTTATAAAGTAGTCACGGCAGAAAACGGGTTTGAAGCCGTTAAAAAAGCCAAGAAGAAAAAGCCCCAACTTGTGATCCTGGACGTGATGATGCCAGAGATGGACGGGATAGAAGCTTGTGAACAGATTCGTGAAACCAAAGGCCTGGAGAATACCATCATCACTTTTTTAACGGCGAGAGGAGAAGATTACTCACAAGTAGCAGGATTTGACGCTGGCGCCGATGATTACATTACCAAGCCAGTAAAACCCAAAGTCTTAATGAGCAAAGTGAAAGCCTTGTTGAGACGCTTTAAATCGGGATCATCTGAAAAGAACATCGTAGAAATAGGAGATATTATCATCAATCGGGATGAGTATAAAATTTCTAGCCAAGGAACTGAGATGACCTTACCGAGAAAAGAATTTGAATTGCTATCTTTACTCACTTCAGAACCTAATAAAGTCTTTAAAAGAGATGATATTTTAAACACAGTTTGGGGAAATGAAGTGGTTGTGGGTGGAAGAACCATCGATGTCCATATTCGAAAATTAAGAGAAAAATTGGGCGACGACAAATTCAAAACCGTGAAAGGCGTCGGCTATAAGTTTGTTCATGAATGAGTAAAAAATTTAAAAGATCCTATAAGTTTGCCCTCAATACCTCCACTTATATCACTGTTTTTCTTACGGGCTTAATCACATTTTATGAGTACATACAACTAGAAGTCAATTTGGCTTCTATTTTTGTTTTTGCTCTGCTTTGCTTTGTTTTTTCTTTCTTCATCATTCAACTCAGGATAGAATTTTTCATTTATAAACGAGTAAAATCTATCTATGATAGCGTTTCAGTCCTAGATCAATCCTCACTTTCAAATCCAAGAACAACTTCCGATATGAAAACGCTTACAGAAGAAGTCGAGCGATTTGCTAAAGGGAAGAAACTTGAAATTGAAACGTTGAAAGTGAGAGAAAATTACCGAAAAGAATTTATAGGGAATGTCTCTCATGAGCTTAAAACCCCTTTATTTACTGTTCAGGGATATATTCTTACCTTGTTGGATGGCGCTATAAAAGATAAAAAAGTCAGAAAAAAATATCTGAATAGAGCTAGCAAAGGTGTAGATCGACTGATTTACATCGTGAAAGATCTGGACATGATCACGAAGCTGGAAACTGGAGATCTCGATCTTTATATTGAACCCTTTAACCTTGTAGAGCTTGTCGAAGGTGTTTTCGAACTTCTGGAAATGAAGTCGGCTAAAAAAGAAATAAGTCTTAATTTTGATAAGGAGTATGCTCCTATTTATGTCGATGGCGATAAGGAACGCATCCAGCAGGTGGTGACCAATCTTATTGTCAATTCTATCAAATACGGTAAGAAAGGAGGAACTACAGAAATCAGTTTTGAAGAGTTAGAAAACTCGAAAATCATACTTCGTGTCAATGATAACGGGGAAGGTATTGAGAAGGAACACATTCCAAGACTTTTTGAGCGGTTCTTTCGAGTTGATAAAACAGGCTCCAGACGTGAAGGCGGTTCTGGCTTAGGACTTTCCATTGTAAAGCACATTATAGAAGCACACAATGAACAAATTTTTGTAGATAGTGTTTACGGCATTGGCAGTGAATTTTCCTTTACCCTTCCAAAGTCTCAAGAAATCCTGGAAGAGGAAACTGATGCATCTCTTCTGAATTAAATCCAGAATAAAACTTTAAGTTTTCGAGATCTGTAGTTTTAAATTTCTCCTGAGATGAGAACGGTGCAATCTTCATGTGTTCTAGTCTTTCTGCTAAATATTCCTGTTCGCCTTGGTGAGGTGTAGGAACAAAAAATACTTTTTTACCAAGACAAGCCATATCCATAACAGAGGAATAACCCGATCTGCAAATTACTACTTTGGCTCTACAGACCAGCGAATTGAGCTCTTCAGAATTTAAATGGTTATAAAATTTTAGATGAGGTAAATCTTTTAATTTCTCCCTATCATAAACTCCTCGTACGATCACACAGGTTTTGGATTTTAAGTTTGAAAAGGCTTGAATCAATTTCTTTTCAAACTGGGTTCGAAGAGGTTCCGGTCCCGAAATAACTGCTATGTAGTCAATGTCTTCTCCCAGTTCGAGTTTGGAAAAACGGCTTAAGATGCCAATCGTCTTCACGGGTGCTTTAACTTTATGATATTGACTTAAAACACCACTCAAACTTGGAGATGTATCTGTGTCTGGAACCCAAACTTCAGAAAATCTATTTAAACTTTTGGCATTGAAATGAGATGAGCTGTAGGAAAAAAGCCCTGCTTTAAACTGAAGTTGATGACAGATAATTACCGACTTTACATTTTCTGAAAAAGTGCCAAATCTATGGTCTGCAACTATTAAGTCTACTTTATGTTTTTTGACGAAAGCCTTTACCAGTTTCTCATCTTTTAAAGCCCTTTTCTGAAGTCCAAAACCTTGCAGTATCAATTTCAGATAAAAGAAAAAACCAAATGTAGAATAAGTGACATTGCTAGAATTTAATTCTAAAACATCCAGGTCTGGAAATTCGTCTTTTAATAACTGTAACGCATTTCCATCGGATGCAATGCTGACTTTAGAGCCTTGTTTCAGAAAATAGCGGATCACGGGCACACATCTACTGGCGTGGCCAAGACCCCAGTTGAGAGGAGAAACAAGAACATGGTTGGGAAAGTCCAAAATAGAAGGTTTTGAGTATTGGTAAATTTAGTTAATTTTACACAAAAATTTCAGCAAAAGTGGGGAGTAAAAACAAGCTTAAACGATTTAAAGAGAACGAGGTTTTTGAAAATGTAGTACAACCTACACGATCTGAAATAGTTGATGAACTATACGAATATAAAGGAAAGTGGAAAACAGAGTTTTTCAAGAATAACAACCCTCTGGTTTTAGAATTAGGATGTGGTAAAGGAGAGTATACGGTTGGTTTGGCCAAGCGAAACCCAAACTGTAATTTTCTGGGAATAGACATCAAAGGAGCGCGTTTCTGGAGAGGGGCCAAAACAGCAATTGAAGAAGACATGTCAAACGTAGGATTTCTGCGAACCCAAATTGAACTAGTCGACCAGGTCTTTGCAGAAGGTGAAGTGGACGAAATTTGGATCACTTTCCCAGATCCTCAAATCAAGTGGAAACGCACCAAACACAGAATGACCAATCCTGATTTTTTGAATAAATACAAAAAAATATTAACCAAAGAAGGCCTTATTCATCTAAAAACGGACAGCGAATTTATGCATGGTTACACTCTGGGCATTTTAGAAGGTTTGGGTCACGACATTATTTATGCGCATCACGATGTTTACGTTAACCATGAAGCGCCGGAAGAAGTAGTTGGTATTCAAACTTTCTATGAACAGCAATATTTGGACAAAAAGAAATCTATCACCTATTTAAAATTTAGACTCAAGGACTAAGATTTGGAGGACTTACAGATTTACATCTATACCTTTTTAGCGGCTTTTGTTGGGGTGGTGCCTCCGGGACTTGTTAATATGAGTGTAGCAAAAACCTGCCTTGAAAAAGGAAAGCGCAATGGTACTTTTATGGCTTTTGGCGCTTCTTTAGTTGTTTTCTTTCAGGCGCTACTTGCTGTTTTAATTTCAAAATATATTTTTTCAAACCCTTACGTCAAGAGTATGTTTCTCAAAGCAGGAGTTGCCATCCTGATCTTGATGTTTCTCTACTTTTTATTGTCTGCCAATCGCAAAAAGACTCAACGTACAATTAAGAAGCGAACCGGAACTAAAAGTTTTTTCACGGGTATTTTAGTTTCAGGACTCAATATTTTTCCAATACCTTATTTTGTCCTTATTGGAACTCTGTTGACTAACAATTTCAAAATCACTTTTACGATTTATAATGATGTTTTTTTTGCCTTGAGTGCAGCTCTGGGCACTTTTACAACATTATACCTTTACATCATTTTCATTATGAAAATCGATGGAAAGACGGAGTTGTTTAAGAAATACTCCAATTATTTTATGGCGGCTTTGATGCTGGTTCTTATTATCATTACTATTGCTAGATTATATAATATGTAAATCATGGCTAATTCAGATTTTTTTGAAAGGGTTTACGAAGTTGTTGCACAAATTCCAGAGGGTAAAGTGACCAGCTACGGAGCAATTGCAAAATCTATTGGTGCTGCAAAAAGTGCCAGAACTGTTGGATATGCCATGAATGCCTGTGTGAAGCTGGATCGGGATTTGCCAGCGCATCGTGTGGTGAATAGAAATGGAATGTTAACAGGTAAACATCATTTTCCTGGGCAGAATACGATGCAACGGCTATTGGAAGAAGAGGGTGTGGAAATTGAAAATGATAAAATAAAAAACTTTAAAAATATTTATTGGCAACCCCCTGTTAACGAGAGCTTTGAAAATTAATTTTAAATTTAATAAATCTTTAGCTTATTAATTGTTTTGAAAAGTAAACAAATCTTCTATATTTGTATCAGGATGAAGTTTTTCATAATAGATTGGTTAATTAGCAAAGCCTCGGATTCATAACCGAGGCTTTGTGTTTTTATAAACTTTCCTGATTTCCTCAATTACTTTTTTGTAAGTGATTAAAATATTTTAGTAAAGCTTTAGTTTTACACACATGAGGCATTATCTCTTACTTGTCTTTTTGTGTTGCGGCATCAGCTCAATTTTTGGTCAGTCTGGCTTAGTCACCAAAACTGTAAGTGTCCAAGATACCATTCAACTCGAAGAGGTAAGTATTGCTCCATTTCAATTCAGATTACAAACCACCGATAGTTTAGACATTGAATCCACCTTTTTTAGGATTGATTTTCCCAAGGCTCAGCTGTTTCCTTCTTCAGAATTAAAATCAAACTATGATAGTTTGATAGTTACTTATTTAAAGTATCCCGAATCTCTAACCAAAACTTACAAAGGCCTGGACGAAAGCCTGATTATTGATACAGGAAACCCTGTTGATAATTTGTATGAATTACAGCAACAGCGACAGCCTAGCAGTTTTGTCCCATTTGCCGGACTTAATACCAGCGGAAGCATCTCAAGAGCAATAAGTGTTGGAAATAATCAAAATGCAGTGGTAAGATCTGAACTTGATTTGCAGATCTCCGGAAAAATTTCTGAAAATGTGTCTTTGAAGGCTTCCATTCAGGACGACAATGCACCAACTCAGTCGGGAGGATATACCCAACAACTAGATGAATTTGACCAGATTTTTATTGAATTGGAAGCTGAGAAGTGGAGAATACGTGCTGGTGATATTGACTTGATAGAAAACGAATCTTTTTTTGCTTCCTACACCAAGCGGGTGCAAGGACTTTTGCTCTCTGCAGATGTAGGTAATGAAAAGCGCCAAACCGAAGTTTACTCCGCTGGCGCATTAGTGAGAGGGGTTTTTACACGGAGTGAGCTGACTGCTCAGGAGGGAAATCAAGGACCTTATAAACTGGTGGGACAAAATGGTGAACTTTTTGTCTTGATCATCTCTGGAAGTGAAGATGTCTATGTCAATGGAAGGCTATTAACCCGGGGAGAAAACGAAGACTATCTCATAGACTATAATGCTGGCGAACTAATCTTTAATTCTACTTTTCCTATTACTTCTGAAATGCGAATTGTTGTTGAATATCAGGTCTCCGACAGAAACTTTTCAAGAATCGTTGCCACAACAGGATCTCGATTTAGGTCTGAAGCACTTCAACTGAATGGATTTCTTTACAATGAAAATGACCTCAAAAATCAGCCTTTACAACAAAGTCTTACAGATGAGCAAGTGAATGCTTTAGAGGACGCTGGCGATAATCAAGACCAAATGTTTGCGCTGAGCGCAGTTCCTGCTGAATATTCTGAAAACAGAATTTTATACGAAAAAGAACTTCGTGATGGCAGGGAAGTGTTCGTGTTTTCCAACGATCCCGAAGCTGAATTGTTCAACGTTCGGTTTACCAATCTGGGCACCAATCAAGGGAATTATATATTATCAAGTCGAGATGCTATTGCTAATATTTATGAATATGTCTCACCAATCGATGGTATTCCACAGGGTAATTTTGAACCTGTCGTCAAGCTTTTTGCTCCTACCAAACTCCAAATTGCTATGCTCAATGGCGTCTATTCTCCTTCAGAAAAAACAACGGTTCAGTTTGAAGTCGCAGCTAGTAATAATGATGAAAATTTATTTTCTGATAGAGACCAGGGAGATAATCGTGGCCTGGCAACTCAATTATCTATTAATCAGACTCTATATCAACAGGGTGCAGATAAAAAGCTGGATGTTTTTGGAAATTTGAATTTTATAGAAGAAACTTATAAGAGTATTGAACGATTGTACAATGTTGAATTTACCAGAGATTGGAATCTTTTTAATCCAACTGGAGATCAAATCTTTGTCGATACTGGCTTTGATTTCAGAAATAATTTGGAAAGCAATACTCAGTACCGCTTTCAGCGTTTGGAATATTCAAAAGATTTTCTTGGCGAAAAACACTCTATAAGCGCCAGGCAAGTTCAAAGCAAATTCAGAATAGATGCGAACGCCAGTTATATGGATAGTGAATCTTCATTTCTGAATTCTAAATTTGTGAGGGCAAGTGTCTCTGGAATTTATGATTTTAGAAAATTTTGGTCGGGTTTGCGTTACAATTTGGAGGATAATCAGGAATCGAGAGTAGACAATGAAGAATTCACCCCCAATACTCAGCGCTTTGCTAGTTATGAAGTGTTCTCCGGGGTGGGAGATTCTACAAATGTTTATGCAGAATTGGGTTACAGGTATCGAGAAAATGATAGTTTAAGAAATAACAATCTGCAACGCGTCAACTCGTCCGATAATTACTTTGTGAGGTCTCAATTGGTCAATACGCAAGCGACCAAACTCAGAGTATTTGCTAATCTCAGGAACCTGAAATTTAATGAGCAGGACCGGGCAGATGAGCAAAGTTTGAACTCCAGAGTCAACTATTCTCAAAACTTGTGGGATAGGCTGGTTAATCTAAACACTTCATATGAAACCAATAGTGGAAGTATTGCACAGCAGGAATTCACCTATCTCGAAGTTGAGCCGGGTCAAGGACAGTACACCTGGATAGATTATAATGGTAATGGAGTCCAAGAGTTGAATGAATTTGAAATTGCTCAGTTTCAGGATGAAGGGAGATTTGTGAGGATATTACTACCCAATCAAATTTTTGTGAGAACCAATCAAACTCGATTTAGCCAACAACTCACTTTAAATTTTCAAACCTGGCAGAATAAACAAGGCTGGAAAAAAATAGCTTCTAAGTTTTACAATCAAACTTCACTATTGCTGGATAAGAAATTTCGTAAAGATGGGAATTCATTGAGTCTAAATCCCTTTGGAGGAAGTGGTGAAAATATTTTGGGAGAAAATACGACGTTTAGAAATATTCTATTTTTTAATCGTAGTCTTCAAAAATTTACAACGTCTTATAATTTCACACAGAATACAACTAAAAACTTCAGTCTTTTAGGGCTTCAGGAAAGCTCAAATCTTTTGCATGAGCTCAAGTTTATTCATAAGTTTCAGGAGAGTTGGTTGTTGACATTAACTCAGGACCTTAATTCTTCCGAGAGTTTTTCGGATCGATTTCAGAATAGAAATTTTGAAATTGAGGGTTTTTCTTTAAATCCTAAATTGTCTTATTTGCTTGGTGACAAACGTTTTGATGTATTCTATGAATTAGCTTCCAAGGAAAACCAGGTAGGAGAGCAGGAATTTTTGAATCAGCAAACCTTTGGCTTATCGTTTACCTTAAATAATGCTCAAAAATATAGCATTAACGGAGAGATGAATTACATTCAAAATAAATTTGAAGGGAGTACATTTTCTCCGGTGGCTTACCAATTGCTGGAAGGCTTATTGCCCAATGATAACTTTACTTGGTCGTTGTTTCTCCAAAAGAAAATCACAGATTTTTTAGATCTTAACTTGACCTATTTCGGCAGAAAAAGTGAAAATGTAAGTGCAATACACACGGGAAGTGTTCAATTAAGAGCGTTCTTTTAGCTTTTGGACACTTTGAGTTTCATTCCCGGCTTTAATTGACTGTTATTCAGTTTGTTGATGGACTTTAAGTCTTCAACACTGATGCCAGGGTATTTTCTGGATATGGTCCAAAGTGAATCTCCGGGTTTGACATTGTAAAATTCAGTTTTGCTTTCAGTTGAAGATTTGGCTGGAGTAGTTTTAGACTGAGCTTCCACCATAGCATTTACATTTCTTGGATAAATGATAAGCTTTTGTCCTATATACAAGTTGTTCCCTCTCAAACTATTCCAGGATTTGATCTGGCTTACACCGACTCCAAATTTTTCTGCAATTCTTCCAAGATAATCCCCAGACTTGACGTAATAATTGATCTTATCGTCGGCTTTATAATTTTTTGGGAGAGCCTCTTTAGCTTCAGCAAGACGCTCTTTAGCAAAGCCATAGATCTCATTTTCATTGGCTACAAACAATCCTGATTTTTCATATGGAAGGCGCAAATAATAGGATTTATTTTCTTCAAAAGGTACAATTCCTAATTTATAGCTGGGGTTGAGAAATTCCAGCAATTCTTTATCGGTCTGGGTAACCTTGGCCACCTGGTCTAGAGTGATGAGCTGCTTTACTCTAATGGTATCGGTACCATAATAAGTTGATTTTGGACGCTGAGGCTGGAACCCGTGTTCGTCTGCATATTCATAGAGGTAAAGCATGGCTTGAAAGGAAGGTACGTAGCCAGCAGTTTCTCGTGGTAAATATCTTCTGAGTTTCCAGTAATTGGTTTCTCCTCCGCTTCGGCGTATGGCTTTGGACACGTTTCCTGGTCCGGAATTGTAAGCCGCCAATGCCAGATCCCAATCGTCGAACATGTGGTATAACCTTTTCAAATACTTTGCAGCAGCTTCCGTTGAAGCCACGGGATCCATACGCTCGTCCACATAACTACTCACATCAAGATCGTACATTTTTCCTGTGCTGTACATAAATTGCCATAAGCCTGTGGCGCCAACTCTGGATTTTGCCTGAGGATTTAAGGCAGATTCTACTAAAGCTAAATATTTCATCTCAAGCGGAACGTCATATTTATCCAGTGTGGCTTCAAACATGGGAAAGTAAAATTTACTTAATCCTATAAGTCTTTCCGTTCCTTGTTTTTCTCTCCTTAAGAAATAACCGATGACACTTTCCAAACTTTCATTGTATTCAATATTGAATGGAGTTTTTGCGTTTAAAGTTGATAAACGTTCTTTTAAAAGCTCTGTGGATATTTCTGTGATAACGGCCTTATTTTCCAGACTGTCTTTGATGACATTTTCTAAACGTCTGGAATAGCTTTGATCTGTCAATTGGATTCTCCATAGCGAATCCAATTTCATAGATTGTCTGTAATCTTCCAAAATCAACTCCAATGAATCTACTTCAATCTTATGCAGTTCTACTTTTTGCGAAGATCGATTTTTCGTATCTGGTCTTAAATCCTGCGCAAAACAAATCGTTCCTAAGCTAAGAAAAAGTAAAGTAAAACGTAGATGATTTAAAGTCATAAGTTGAAAAAATTAAGTATACAAATGTAATTTGAAAATGTGTATTTATGGATAAAAACTTAAAAGCACATTAAAATATTGTTCAATGATTAGGCTAATTTCTGAAGGGTTGTATTTTTATCCCATAAATAAAAATTAATGGATCAATTTCGTACGCTTTCTATCAAAGAAATCAACAGACAAACCGATAAAGCAGTGAACATCATCTTTGATGTTCCTTCTGAATATGCTTCAGACTATAAATTTAAAGCAGGTCAATACTTAACCTTAGAAACCAAGATTGAGGGAGAGAACGTGAGACGTTCGTATTCTATTTCTTCCGAAGAAGGAAAAGATTTGGGGATTGTTGTAAAAGCAATTCCTGACGGAAAATTTTCAAATTATGCCAATTCTGTTCTAGCAGAAGGCGATGAGATTGAAGTACATCCTGCCGAGGGTAAGTTTTTATTGCCAGAACAACTGGATGGCAAAACATTTTGTGCCTTTTCTGCTGGTAGCGGTATTACTCCAATTATGTCCATGATAAGGACTTTGTTAGCTCAATCTGAAACAGCAAAATTTGTTTTGGTTTATGGTAATAAATCTCCAGAGCAAACTATTTATTTTCAAGAATTATTGGACTTGCAAAAAGATTTTTCTGAACGCTTTTTCATTGAATTCATTTATAGTGAAACTCAGGAGGATAATGCCAAATTTGGAAGGATCGACAAAGGGACGGTGAATTACGTCATCAAAAATAAATACGATGGATTCGACTTTTCTCAATATTACCTCTGTGGTCCAGAGCCAATGATAGAGATGGTGCAGAACACTTTGAAAGAGGCAGAAGTCGAAGAAAATCAAATTAAGTTTGAGCTATTCTTTTCCAAGGAAGAAGGCGAGGTTGAAGCTGCAACTGATGGACAAACAAAGCTTACAGTTATAGTCGACGATGAAGAATTTGAACTTTCCATGGATCAAAATGGAGTTATTTTGGATGCTGTTTTAGCTGAAGATATTGATGCACCTTATTCTTGTCAAGGTGGAATTTGTAGCTCATGTGTTGCAAAAATTAAAGAAGGAACTGTCGAAATGCGAAAGAACCAAATTCTTACTGATGATGAGTTAGAAGAAGGTCTGGTTCTGACTTGTCAGGCGCAACCCACTTCCGCTAAAGTAGTAGTGGATTACGACGATATTTAATCGTTCCCTATATCCTTAAGTTGAATATTTAGGGCTTTCACGCTGATTTGGATTTCGATAATGGACAAGATCAGAGAAATCATCAGCAGAACCAAAGAAACTCCAAAAATGATACTGCCAACCGTTTGCCAAGTTTCATAAATGGCAAACATGCTGACTACGCAAAGCAATAGCGAAACGATGCCGAACAGTTGCATGTTTTTGATGAGGGTCACCCGTTTTTTTAGATTTGAAATTTGAGCTTTTACATTGGTATCTGGATCATCTTGATATTTCTTATGTAAATTTCTGATCAATCCAGCTATGGTTAAAAACCTATTGGTATAGGCGAGAAGCAATAACGAAATCGCAGGAAATAGTAGGGCAGGAGTGGTTAATGAAACTTCCATTGTTGATATATAATAATTATTTAATCAATGATAATTAGGTTTTACTTAAACAAACGGAGAATCTTCAAAACATATACCTCACATTAAGCATTAGATTTCTACCTGGACTTGGAATATTAAAAGCCCTAAGGATCGATAAATGGTCTACGTAAGTTTCGTTAAATAAATTTTGTAGAACAACCGATGCTTCCAGCTGATTGGTTTCTCCAAAATCAAATGTTCTGCTTAATCCAATATCGACTAAAGTAAAACCTGGCGTTTCTCGTTCATTAAACCCAGGACGATCCTGTCTGGCCACTGCTCTAATTTTTGAATACAAGGATGTATTTTGCAGCTTGCCAAATCCATAGTTCACTTCAAAATTTAAATTATCTGGCGGAATAAAGGTGAGTGGTTCATCAAAATCCTTATTCTCGCCTCTTGCCAAAGCTGCTCCAAGATTAAATCTCAAGCTTCGATCTTCCAATGCGACATACTGCAAGTTGATTTCACCTCCATAAAGTTGAGCCTTGGCCTGCTGATATTCCCAAATTTGAAGTCCTGAATCTGGCTGAATTTCTCCTGTATCGGCAAAAAAGATAAAGTTATCGACCTGACTTCCAAAAACAGACCATTCCAATCTAAATCTATCCATAGTCAGGCTATAGTTCAAATCAAGCTGTATGCTTTGTTCACGTTCAAAATTGGCATTACCAATTTCAAATCTATTGGTGCCAGGATGTTGACCAAAAGAGTACAATTCTGCCAAGTCCGGCGAACGAAATCCAGACGACAAGTTGGCTTTAAGCTTTTGAGTCTTACTTAAGGTTTTGGTAATTCCCAGCGACCCGGTAAATCCACTAAAGTCCGAATCCAGTGTTCTGCTTTCGGGTTCGCCAGGCAATACAAAGCCTGCATCTATAAATTGTGAATCACTCGCATCTGCATTGACTGTTCTGTAGTCGTATCTTACGGCTCCTTGAATGAAGTAGCTTTCCCAATCAAAATTGACCATATAATAGGCGCCATTTTCAGAATAACTGGCATTAGGGATCAAAATCTCCTGAACCTTGTTTTGATTTTCGTTCCTTAAAAAATTTCCCTGAAGTCCGAAATTATGAGTGAACCGACCTGTGTCAAAATTTACTCTGGCGTTATAAAAAGTATTGTTTTGGTTAAGACCAAGATCTACAAGGCTCAGGTTATCTTCTATTTCTTTTCTGTCGTTAAAATGATGGGAGAGATGAAAAACAGATTCAAATTTTCCATGGTCTATCCGTTGATTATAAGACAGTAAAACATCGGTCACTTCCTGAAACGGCAACTGCATGTCTCTGTCATTTCTTGTGGTGGCATTGGAATTTTCCAGCTCGTCATCTTCAATAATTCCAAGGTCTTGTCTTGAATAGGATACCGATAATTTATTGTCGAAATTTTCTTTATCAATTCCTGCGTGAATTCTAGCGCTACTCATATTGAATCTGCTATTGCCAATGACATCACCATCACCAGATTTGTAATCAGCGTGATTTTCGTAAGCAAGTTCAGCTCCAAAGAAAAGATCGTTTTTCAATTTTTGGCCTACTGACCCGTAAGTTCTTATTCCGTTAGAAACTGAATTGAATGTTGTTCCAAAATTACCTGAAAGCTCTTTTGAAGTTTTATAAAACTCATCATCCTGAATCAAAATAACACCGCCTAAAGCTCCGGAGCCGTAAAGAACAGAGGCAGGACCTTTGATGACATCAATACTTTCTACTCCCAGATCATTTACCCCCAGGCCGTGATCGGCACCCCATTGTTGATTCTCTAATTTATTACCCTGGAAAACGGTAGCCACGCGGCTAAAACCAAGCCCACGAATAAATGGTTTGACGATGCCTTGTCCAAACTCAGCACCATAAACACCAGGAACTTCTCTTAGAATTCCCATGACTCCAGACGGGCTGCTTTTATTCTCAATTCTATCCATACTCACAGGCGTATAATTGTAGGGTGTTTTTGAATTTAAACCCGTTTGCCTGTCAATGATAACTACTTCTTCTAAAGTATTGTCCTTGGGTTGAAGATGAAATTGAACCCTGCTAATTTCTTCTGATTTCACTGTCACTGACTTGATTAAATCGACATAGCCTAGTGATGTGACCTTTAACTTATAAGTGCCTTCAGGTAAATTCTGAAATGAAAATGCGTTGTTCTGATCTGTAATTGTGTACATATCTTCATCAATAATTTCAATTGTTGCCGATAACCCAGCTTCATCCTCAAAACTTACTGTCCCTTCGATGCTTCCATTTTGAGATAAAGATCCTAAACTTGTAAGCGATAAGGCCAACCAAATTATATATTTCATCAATAATTAATTTTATTTTAGGCAAAACTAAAAAATAAATGGTTACACATCTAAATACTAAGAGTGATTAACAGAAAATTTATAAAGGGCTTGGATTACAGTTCTTGGAGATTTTTTACTCTGGCTATTTACTTAGTTAATGCAATTAATTTGTTTAGCTTATACAAGAAACTCCGCAAAGCGGAGTATCTTGTATTTAAAATCATGTTCAAACAAGTGAGACTGTTTGTAATACTTGACTGTTAATAAACCAATACTAAAGGTTTACTTTTTACGCCAAATACTTATTTCTGAATTATTTACTTCAAAGTTGCGACTTGATTTTCTAGTTGCGTATTGTAAGTCAAATGGCTGAGAAACTAAAGTAAAATGAGATGATAATATATCGGTTATACCTTCGATAGATTTCACAGGTTCACCATTCTTTTTAACGCCACCTACCCAATTGTCCTTGTGGCTGATGCTTTCTTTCCATTCATAAGTTGAACCTAAAATCAATGTACCACCATCATTCAATCGTTCATGGATTGTGCTGAGAAAAGCAGTTGGATTTTGTAATTCTTCAAGTAAATTGAAAGCTAAAATCACATCATAATCACTGAATTTCTTTTTCAGTTTCATAGCATCGTCCTGAAAGAAATGCAATGGGCTGGAATCTTCATTAGGCTTTATATCTTCCAATAATACATCTTTATATAATTGCAAATCGCCTTCATCTTTGATGACATAGCGAAGCAAACCACTGTTCTGTAATTCAATGGCAGGTCGAATAAAGCGTGCGGAAGTATCGATTGCTGTCACTTCTTTAAACATTTTTGAAGCCTCGAAAGCCAAACGTCCCGTACTACAATTTAAATCTAGAAACTTCTTCTCTATGGGATTTTCAATCTGTTCTTTTAATAGTCCAGCAAGTTGAAGTGGATATTTTTGAAACCCTAAGTAATCCTCTCCATAATTTTCTTCACAGGAAATCACTACTTCTTCGTCAGTTTCGTAACTATCAATTCGAATCTTTGGTTCAAATTCAGATTCAATGTATCTAAAGCCAGCATGCTGATAAAAATGTCTTCTGAACGCATACCTCGCATGAAGTGTAGCTTCATTGCCGGTAGAAATCCATGATCCTCCTTTGATGATGTTATGTTTCCCATCAAACGTAGGCGTCGAAAAATCATCGTATAATGGGTGAACTTTAAATCCTGGATAGCCTGTAATCGGACTTTCTGTCCATTGCCAGACATTGCCCATCACATCATAAAAATCACCAAAAGAAAACTTATCTACTGGACACGGTGATGTGTAATGTTCTAAGTTGATATTCCCTGGCGCAGTCTCCCACTCGGTAGCATCTTTGACATCGCTATATTCTACTAAACGATACCACTCAGCTTCGGTTGGTAAACGCAGTTTTTTCCCTGTTTTAGCAGATTTCCAATTGCAAAATGCTTTAGCTTCTAAATAATTGATTTCAACAGGAAAACTCCATTTCATAGGCACGATCATGGTCATCAAACGCAGTTGATAAGAACCACCATCTTTACGCCAAAATAAAGGATGTTCTGCTTTTTTATAGGTTTTCCAGGACCAACCTTCTTCAGTCCACCATTCTTTGTTTTGGTAACCACCATCTTCAACAAACTCTAGAAATTCAGCGTTTGAAACCAGATATTTGGACGCTTTAAACTCTTTGACATTTTCATTGTAAGTTCCGTATTCCAAATCCCATCCATAAGAATGATGATCATGTGGTTTTCCTAATTGCATTTCGGCGCCTTCAACAGCGATCAGTTCATTTTGAACGGGTTGTTCATCTGTGTTATAGATCGCATCAAAACTTGCATTTTGAAGTAGTTCAACAGGCAATTGTCTGATCAACACTGATGAGGTTTCGATATGAATATTTTGGTGTTCTATACCCATTATAATAGGCCAAAAAGCACTTTCCCAATTGATAGGTAGCGATAAAGGCAATTTATTAATGAGTTTTATTATTGTTGATTTAACAGTATTTCGGTAATTCGTAACTTCATCAACACTTGGCCAGTTGTAGTTTTTATCATTTAAATCATCCCATGACATTTCATCAACCCCAATAGCAAACATGGATTCAATGACTGGATTGATAGGAGCAGGTATAAGTCCGGCTAGTACCAGCTTATTGACGTAAAAACACGACGTGTGTCCGTAATAAAAAATGAGTGGATGGCGAAGCTGATCAGCTCGCATGTAAAAGGTTTTTTCATCCTTTAGCGTTTTATATAACTCGTCATCCAGACTAAAGGTTCTTTTAAAATAATCAAGAATTTCTTGACGTTTCAGTTCTTGTTTCCCCTCCAGAAGGTTCGGGGTTTTTAGATTAAATTGTTTCATATTAATGGACTAATAAATCTTTACCATATAATTTTTATGCATTACAAACTTATCATTTGTAAGAGGCCTTATTTTTTCTTGAACGATGTGACCGCAAACCTTAAACCCAGCTTTTTGATATAGGGCAACAGCAGCTTCATTTTGATTCCAAACTCTTAGCAAAACATGTTTTCTTTTTTTATCTAAATGGTCTTCAAAAGCACGCATCAACTTTTTACCCAATCCCATTTCACGGAAATTTTTATCGACAAGGACTTCTGCAATGTATTCAGCAGCTGCAGTGTCGTATAAAGTTCTGATGTTTTCCGGGCGTTCGTTATCGGAGGTTAACGGTATTGAAATTAAAGCAGCAATTAATTGATCATCTGAGAATGCAAAGATCCCGTAACCGTCAGAAAATAATTTATCCAGGTAGGTTTCGGCTTCATCGGTAGTTATTTTCTGAGCGGAGATTCCTTCTGTAAACGCACTCAAATAAAGGCGCACAAGCTCCTGCTTGACGTCTAAATATGATTTTTTGTCTGCTTTGTTTAATGAAATCATGTAAAGGCAAAATTATTGCTAATAGTTTTTATAATAGAATGCATTTTTATTAAATTTTCATTAATAAAAGAAATGCTCCTATGTTCCAATGTCAAGGACTTCAAAGAATTTGATTTGTAATCACATCAATTTTAAAATCGATTGTTAGATTAAGAATATTTTAAAATTAGAGATGTCTAAATATTTTACAAGAATAAATTTAATCGTTACTTTCGTGAGGTCTAAATTTATGGTTATGTTTTCCTTATCGGAAGAAAATTATCTCAAAGCGATTTTTCATCTACAAACGCATCCCAAAGCAGGAGTGAGTACAAACGCCCTAGCTGAAGAAATGCAAACTAAAGCCTCTTCTGTTACCGATATGGTTAAGAAGCTCTCCGACAAAAATCTTGTCATTTATAAAAAATATCAGGGAGTTTATCTTTCTGAATCAGGCCGAGAAACCGCTTTGCAGATTATCAGAAAACATAGACTTTGGGAGGTTTTTCTTGTTGAAAAATTGGATTTTACCTGGGATGAAGTCCACGAAGTTGCGGAAGAGTTGGAACACATTAAATCTGAAAAATTAATTTCAGAATTGGATAAATTTTTGGATTATCCTAAGCGAGATCCACACGGTGATCCAATTCCAGATGCTCAAGGTGATTTTCAGGTTGCCAATAAAACTTTATTATCGGACCTGTCCAAAGGAGAAAAAGGTACCTTGGTTGGTGTTAAAGATACTTCACCAGAATTTTTGAAATACCTTGACAAAAATGACATCGCTTTGGGTAAAACCATTGAAGTGGTTGACAAAGAAGAATTTGACGGTTCAATGTTGATTCAGATTGAAGACCAAAGTTTAAGAGTATCTACGATGGTTACTGCAAATATTTTTATAAAAATCTGACTATGGAGAATTTAATCTCTTTTTTTGAAGCTCAGGATCCCGTGATGGCGGCACTTATAGCCACTATTTTCACTTGGTTGGTGACAGGACTTGGGGCATCTTTAGTGTTTTTATTTAAAAGTATGAACCGAAAGTTTTTTGATGCTATGCTCGGTTTTACCGGTGGGGTGATGGTAGCAGCGAGTTTTTGGAGTTTGTTGGCTCCAGGCATTGAAATGAGCGAAGGCGAGGGATTTATAAAAGTTATTCCTGCAGTGGTGGGATTTGTACTTGGAGCTTTATTCATTTTTGGACTTGATAAAGTATTACCTCATTTACACGTCAATTTTAAAGAAAATAGAAAAGAAGGCGTAAAGACTAAATGGCATAAATCAGTCTTATTAACTCTCGCGATTACTTTGCACAACATCCCTGAAGGATTAGCTGTAGGAGTTTTGTTCGGTGGAGCAGCTGCAGGGATGGAGGGAGCAAGCATTGGAGGTGCGGTAGCCCTAGCCATCGGTATAGGATTACAAAATTTCCCGGAAGGGTTTGCAGTCGCAATGCCGCTTCGGGGACTTGGACTTTCCCGCTGGAAGAGTTTTAATTATGGCCATTTATCTGCTATCGTAGAACCTTTTGCGGCAGTGCTTGGTGCCTGGGCAGTTTTAACCTTTGAGCCGATTTTACCTTATGCTTTGTGTTTCGCTGCCGGGGCCATGATTTTCGTAGTGATTGAAGAAGTGGTTCCTGAGTCACAACAAGACCGTAATATCGATTTGGCCACCCTCGGCTTTATTGGTGGTTTCGTGGTAATGATGACTTTAGACGTTGGTTTGGGATAAAACTATTTCTATTACCTTTAGCTTTTACAACTTACAATCCCAGACGGCACATGAAATTCACCCTTTTAATTTTAAGCTTGATATCGTTATCCTTAAGTTTAACGGCTCAAAATCCTGCCCGCGTGACGCAGTCAGGCAGGTCCGAAGAAAATAAAAACCTGTCTCAAGAAAAAGTGCAGGTGCCTGAAATTGTGACCAAACTTAAAGTCTTGGAACAGCTACAGATTGATGAGTATCGGTTAACCTTTAAAAGTATTGTAAATGACGGTAGATGTCCTGAAAAAGTAACTTGCGTCTGGCCTGGTGAAGCCAACGTGATGCTAGAGATCTTTGATGGAACGGACACAACCTCTAAAACAATCGCGATTCCCGCACTTGGATTTCATAGGGAACTCTTTTCTACATCCGAGCATGTTGTATACTTGAAAAACCTGACACCGTACCCAATTACTGCGAAAGATAACATAAAGGCTTACCAACTTTTACTGAAAATACAGCCTAAAAAATCTTAGGATTTACTTCTTTGGAAAGGCTTTTTTGTTGAACACGACCAATAAACCAAATCCTGTGCTGATTGCTGTATCGGCCACATTGAAAACAGGCTCGAAAAACACAAAGCGCTCTCCACCCCAGATCGGAATCCAGTTGGGTAGCGTGTCGTTATAGAGTGGAAAATACAGCATGTCTACCACTTTCCCTTTGAGCAATTCCCCGTAAGGTTTCTCTGCAAACAATGTAGCAACGTTTCCTAAACTACTGTCGAAAATGACGCCGTAGAACACAGAATCGATTATGTTTCCAATGGCTCCAGCCAAAATTAAAGAGACCGAGACAATTAAGATCTTAGGAGATTTTTTCTTTACGATGTCCCACAACCAATAACTGATGAGGCCAATGGCAACAATCCTAAAGGAAGTGAGTAAAATTTTTCCATAGGATCCTGGAATTTTTGCTCCCCAGGCCATTCCATCATTTTCTACAAAAAGTATACGAAACCAGCCTAAAACATTGATTTCTTCGCCCAACATAAAGTTGGTTTTGATGTAAATTTTGGAGACTTGGTCTATAACCAAAATAAGAAGGATAATTAGGGAAGCTTTCTTTAAGGACATAATATTAATTTGAAAGCACAAAAATAGTTTTTTTATTGAATTGCGATTTTATTTTCTGGTTTTTGCTAAGTTGCTGGATATAGTTAAAAGAAGTTTGCTACTTCACATAAGACTTAGAATGGACTCTCTGGATGATATATTTATTTCTTTATTATTTTAATAATTAGAAATAAAATTATTTAAGTTTACACCTCTAATTTACAGATTTGTTGAAATAGATTAATTCTTTTAATTTATTATGAATTTTATCATATCCTTAATCTTGTTTTATTAATGAACTTAAACTATTATTCAATTTTATTAATCTTATTTATCAGCTTAACAAGTTTTGGTCAAAGCTACTCTAATACAGAAATTTATTCTTGGTACGACACTCAAACCGGAATTCAAAACTCTAAATTACTTCGCGGTGTTGAATATATAGAAGAGCACAGAATGATCAATGAAAATCATAAATTCTTGGAGTCCAATGAATTTCAAAAAGGAGTACTGGTTTATGATGGACAACTATTCAATGAAGTGACACTAAAATTTAATATCTATGACGATATATTGCTCATTTACCTTCAATATGAGCAGAGGAATTTATTTTTTGAGTTATTCAGTGATAAGGTTAATAATTTTCAACTTCATGGTCATGAATTCAGCTATATCAAGACTGATAATGATTCCAGTATCTTAGGGTTTTATGAAATCATAAGTGAAGAAGGAGATTTTAAAATATTTAAAAAACACATCAAAGATAGAACTGAAAGAAGAGATAAAAGATTAGCCTATTTTGAATTTTATGCTGCCAAACCTGCTTATGTTTTTGAGTATAATGGTGAGTTTTATGATTTAAACAAACGCAGAGATCTATTTTCAAGATTTCCTGATCGTAAAAAAGAAATTAAAGATTTTTATAGGGATTTTAAAAAGCAGTCGAGAAATAATCCAGATGAATTCATGGAGAGACTCGCTGAGAAAATGAGCATCCTTCTTTCAAATACACAAAATGATATTGACGAATGAGAAAATATTTATTTCTTTTACTTTTAATCTATTTCCCTTGTGCTAATGCCCAAACCTCAGATTCCAAAATATCTTTAAGTTTTGAAAATAAAAATTTACTCGATGTCATTATAGAGATTGAAGAGCAAACTGACTATCGATTTTTCTTTGATGAGAAATGGTTTGATTTTGAAAAGCTATCTGGAGAATATTCACAAGTCAGTCTTGATGAAATATTGAGAGATGTTTTTAAGGATACAAACTTGAATTATTTTATTAAGGATCAACGTATCATTCTTACTCAAGGGAGCATAATTTACGATAGACTTTCTGATGATTTTTTAAAGATTGAAGACGAGACACTGCTTGCAGAAGAAGATACTCAGACACCTAATCCTATTTTTTATGTGAATAGTTCAGAAAAATCGAATACTGTTGAGACTATTCTTATCGGGAAAGAAAACAGGCAGTCCAAGCAAAACAGCTATCAGATTGAAGGCAGAGTATTTTCAAAACAGGGAGAGCCGATTTCTGGATTGAACATCTTGTTACCAAATCAAAATACCGGAACAGTTACCGACATTGACGGAAATTACAGTATAAATTTACCAAAAGGAGTAAATTTAATTGAGATGCAGGCTCTTGGTGTAAATAATATGAAAAAGCGTCTGGTGGTTTACAGCGATGGTGTTTTAAACTTTGAAATAGAAAAAAACTTTGAAGAATTAGGAGAAGTTTTAATAGAAGCCAATGCAAGGGATAATGTAAAGTCTGCATTAACCGGAGTAGAAAAAATAAACGTTTCAGAAATCAAAACGATTCCTCTGGTTCTCGGTGAACGGGATATCCTAAAAGTTGCTACCACTTTACCCGGGATTACCACGGCAGGTGAAGCGGCAAGTGGCTATAATGTAAGAGGTGGTAAAACCGACCAGAATTTAATTTTATTGGATGAAGGAGTAATTTATAATCCTACGCATTTCTTTGGAATATTTTCAGGATTAAATCCCTTTACTACAGGTAATGTTAGTATTTACAAAGGGAGTATCCCTGCTGCTTATGGAGGAAGATTATCTTCTGTTTTCGATTTGAATACCAAAAAAGCAAATAAAGAAAAATTTACCGGAGAGGTTTCTTTAGGACCTGTGACTGGAAATGTAAGTCTTGAAATACCCATTGTTGAAGGTAAATCGAGTTTGATTGTGGGTGGTCGTGCCACTTACTCAGACTGGATATTAAACCTTTTAGACGATGAATCCTTAAAAGATAGCCAAGCTTCATTCTATGATTTTGTCGGAAAATACAGTCATGAATTCGACAATCAGGATGAGTTAAATGTAAGTGGATATTATAGTAGTGACGTTTTCAGTGTAACATCAGATTCATTATTCAGCTATACCAATAGAATGCTTGCTGTATCTTACAGTAAAGTGTTTAACGAAAAACATCGTGGAGAATTGGTAGCAACCAATTCTAATTATGATTTTAATTTAGATTTCGAAAGTGACTTCGATAATAACTTTGACTCTGGTTATACTATCAATGAGTCTGAAGTGAAGTTGAAAATGAAATATTTTCATAATAAGAAACATACGCTGAATTACGGTATAAATTCAAAATACTATAATGTGTCACCAGGAGAAGTGCGCCCAGGGAATTCAGAATCATTAATCGAAGAACTTAGTATTCCCAAGGAACGTGCGATAGAGACTGCTGTTTATATTGAAGACAGTTTTGAGGTAAATGATAAGCTTTTAATAAATGCCGGGTTGAGGTATTCGTTTTTCACAGCTTTTGGACCAGCTGAAATAAACACTTATCAAGAAGGTTTACCTAGAAATGAAACCACCAACATTGGAATAGAAAGTTTTGATAGTGGCGAGGCTATAAAAACTTACAGTGGTCCAGAAGTTAGAGTTTCTGGGAGATATTTTCTTACGCCCAATTTTTCAACAAAACTGAGTTACAATAATACCTATCAATACATTCACACTCTATCCAATAATACCACAGCGGCCCCTACGGACACTTATAAGTTATCGGATTCTTTTATAAAACCACAAAGAGCGAATCAATATGCTCTTGGTTTTTTCAAAAATTTTGATAACAACATTTATGAGCTAAGTCTTGAAGGTTACTACAAAACAGCAGACAATCTGTTAGATTACAAAGTTGGCGCCGATTTATTTTTAAATGACAACATTGAAACTGAAGTTTTGCAAGGGGATGGAAAAGCTTATGGAGTAGAATTACTACTTAGAAAAAAGAAGGGAGCACTTAACGGATATTTAGGCTACACCTATTCCAGATCATTTGTAAAATTAGACGGTGATTTTCAAGAAGAAAGAGTAAATAATGGTGATTTTTTCCCTACTAATTTTGATAAACCTCACGATTTTAGCGCTGTGATGAATTATAAATTGACACAACGCTTCAGTTTTTCAGCTAATCTTGTTTATCAAACGGGGAGACCAATAACTTATCCTATAGGAAAGTATAGTTTCAATAACTCTGAATATGTAGTTTACAGCGATAGAAACCAATTTAGAATCCCCGATTATTACAGATTGGACCTAAGCTTTAATGTTGAAGGAAACCATAAAATTGAGAAATTTGCACATAGCTTTTGGAATATTTCAGTTTATAACGTTTTGGGTAGAAATAACCCCTACTCTGTATTTTTTGTAACTGATAATGGAGAGGTAAAAGCTCTTCAAAGCTCTATTTTTGCTATTCCAATTCCTACAATAACCTATAATTTTAGATTTTAAACGACCAAAGAAGGTGATGAACTTAAATATAAAACAAAAACGATCATTTTTGCTAATTGCTTTGATAGCAATTCTAGTTTCCTGTGTTGAAGAAATCCCATTGGAAACTGAAGGCTTTGAGGAAGCTATTGTTATAGAAGGCACAATAACCAACGAGCTAAAACAACATCAAATCAAGTTATCTGAAACTTACGCCGTTGATACAACTGGCCCAAATCCTTTATCTGGAGCTGAAGTTAGAGTCGTAGGCAATAATGAATACGTTTTTGAAGAAACAGATCCGGGCATCTACATCTCAAGAGATACTTTTGCTGCTGAACCAGAGGTTGGCTATCAACTTAGGATTTCAGTAAATGGGCAGGAGTATGAATCTGAATCTATGCAGCTGCCAGATACTAGTAATATAGATCAATTAGAGGCCTCTCGCATTGATTTAAATGGAGAAAATGGGATTGCTATCACCTTGAACAATGAAATCGTCGCCGGATCTTCTAATTTTTATAGATATGAGTATACTGAAACATTTAAATTTAATTCAAATTTGCTCAAAGTTAATGACCTTATTATAGAAGATGGTGAAGTTGTTGAGGTTCCAAAACAAAAGGAAGAATATACCTGCTACCGGACTGATGAATCTCAAAACATAATAATTGCCAATACCAATACACTTTCAGAAAACAGTGTAAAAGATTTATTTATCACATTTGTTAACTCAAATGATCCCAAACTTTCCAATAGGTATAGCATACTGGTAAGGCAATTTGTTATTAGTCAGGGAGCCTATGCATACCTTGAAATACTCAAAGAGCTTTCCGGCTCAGGTAACCTTTTTTCTCAAACTCAACCGGGGTTTTTTGCGGGTAATATTTCAAATATCAATAATCGAGATGAAAAAATCATTGGATATTTTGATGTTTCGACCGTGTCGACCAAACGACTTTATTTTGATTATGAAGATTTTTTCCCTCAAGGAAGTACAAGACCAAAATTTGTTGCTGATGCTAATTGTGCTGAAGTAACTCTTAGTATTCCTGCTTTGAGAATACAAATACAGCAAAATCAAATAAGATGGTCATCTACCTCACCAGGCGGCATATTTTCAGTAGTTCAAAGGCGATGTGTGGATTGTACAGTATTTGGGACGAACGAAAAACCTGAATTTTGGGAAGATTAATCACAAATTAGACTAATGATAAAAAGTATAATCTTAATTTTTATTACCTGGCTTGGATTTGTGAATTCATTACAATCCCAGACCACCGATAAAGAATTTTTACAAAATGAGATTCCTAAAGAACAGGTGTACCTTCACGTAAATAGTAGTTTACTACTGAGTGGAGAAAAATTGCTTTACAAATTTTATTGTGTGAATGCTGACTCTCAAAAGCTGAGCATGCTCAGTAAAATTGGATGGGTAGTTTTAGTAGATTCAAATCAAGAGGAAGTCTTTAAACACAAATTAAATTTAGAAAACGGTCAGGCTTATTCAGATTTCTTTATTCCTTCCAACCTGCCCTCTGGAGCTTATAAGATTCTTGGATATACGTCTTGGATGCTGAATGCTGAAGACTATTATTTTGAACAAGATATTCATATTTTAAACCCATACCAAGAATCAAATAAAGACATCCTTATTAAGGATACAATTGAAACTGTAAAAGAAGAGATCAAACCTCAAACTTCAAATGAATTCAGTTTAAGTCTGAATAAAAATTCATTTTTAAAACGAGAAGAAGTCGTCTTGTCTGTTGACAATTTAAAAGAAGTAAGAGGTGATTTTTCAATTTCTGTTAGAAAAATAGATGGTTTTGATAAACCTAAGCGTGTGAAAAGCATAAATTTCTATGAAATCTATAACAAAAATGCCTGGAGTTTTTCTGGTAATTTCATATTACCAGAAGTAAGAGGCTCATTTTTCAAGGGTAAAATTAGTGGAGCAAATAATCAAACTATTCAAAGTAGCAATTTGATCATATCCCTTCCTGGTGAACAAAATCAAGTAAATTTCGTTTCTGTAGATGACACTGGTGAATTCAACTTTACCATAAATGAAAGTACAACAATTGACGAAATCTTGTTTCAACTTTCTGGCTATACCGAGGATGATTTTTCTGTGGAGCTTTATAAAGATAAAAGTCTAGATTATTCAAAATTGGATTTTGTTAAGCGACCTAAAGTCCAAATCAACCTTAAAGATTCTATTTTAGAAAAAAGCATAAATAATCAAATCGAAAATGCGTTTTCAGCGACTAAGGCTGATCAAAATTTAATTCCTGCAGATGTATCTTATTTCTTCAATAACGAATTAACTATATACAATTTGGACGACTACACAAGATTCAAGGGAGTTGATGAAACTTTTGTGGAAATAATAAAATCCGGACGAGTAGAAAAAAATAAAGACGGTACCTACAGCATATTCGTTAGAAACAAAAATTTCAATGGCCAATTCACATTACCAGCATTACTCATTGTTGATGGAGTAGTGGTGCAGGATCATAGTAAATTGATATCTTTTGGAGCAGAACGAATTCAGAGTATCGGACTTCTCACAAGGAAGACTTTTTTTGGTCCACAAACATTTCAAGGTGTAGTTGCGGTTGAAACTAAAGAAGCGGATTTCCCCGTAGAATTTAGAGATACGTATATGAAATCGACTAAACATATTACACCACAAAACCCAAAGCAGTATTATAGTCCTAACTATAAAAATGAAGATTTAGACCGCATTCCCGACTATAGATATCAACTCTGGTGGAATCCCTATGTGGATATTGACAGGAACAAATCACTCAATTTTTTCACTTCAGATTTGAGCGGGGAATTTGAAATTGAACTGGAAGGATTCACTATAAATGGGAAGCCCGTTTCAATTCGCAAAGTCTTTAGTGTAGACTAATTTTTGTAATTTAAATAATAGGTCTAGTATTCAGTTGTAAAATTATATTTTAGTTTTTTTGAATAAGAAAACACGAAATTAACTATAGGTTGTGAAACTACTTAATCCTTTAATATTGGATTTATCTAGTGGAAATTAGTGAGGGTTTAAACCAGGCCATTATCAATATTTATGGAACAAAAATCGAAATCGGCATGTCTATTAAAAAAATAGTAAGTTGGAGTTTTGTTGCTATTGGGTGTGCTATCATCATAGTCTATCTTTTAAAACTGGAAAATGCCTTTTCAGAAATAAAATCTTCCGACCAAGTTAGGCTCTCCCTAAGAAACTATCACATAAGTATATGGATAGGTTGGGTCATCGTCACTTCATCTGCTACTTACTACCAGTGGACACAAAAGAAGTACATCATTTTCGTTTTGGATTACCTGCTCGTCATTTTAGCTTTTATATTTTTTAGACATTACCTTAGCCTTGGCGAAGAAGAGCAGTTTTGGTCGTTAGGAAGTTCCTTTAAGACAGGAGCAAATTTTACGTCAATGCGTAATGCTTTAGTAATGATTTTCATGACTGCTTTTGTACAAGCAGCGATTAAGTTATTTTCCAGCAAATGGCATCGGAAATGAATTTTCGTATTCAATTGCGATTTTATTTATTGACTTTTGATTATTAAATAATCTTTTTCTGAATTTGAGCAGAACTAGCTTAATGCATATCGACATCAAGCTTAATGTTTCAGATGGATTCATGCAGCATCTTGAGCGGGATGATTTTTTTAAGGGTTTATAAATATCTAAATTTTACAAGAACTTTACCACAAAAACATTCTTTTAGCATAACTGAAAGGAAATGAGTATTATTGAAAAAAGTGAATAGATAAATGCATCAGATAACTTTCAAGATTCCAACTCCATGCGATGAAGATTAAACTAGATCCTTTTGTAGTTTCCATTATCGTGGTAATAGTTCTGGCTTATTTTTTTCCAGAGCTAGGTAGAGAAGGGAATGCTATTCCATTAGATACCATCGTAAGTGTTGGGATATCCTTAATTTTCTTTTCCTATGGACTTAAGTTGAGCAAACATCAGCTTTCTTCGGGTTTAAAAAACTGGCGACTTCACCTTTTAGTGCAGTCTTCTACATTCCTTTTATTTCCAGCTATTGTGATCAGTTTTTACCCTTTCATAGAGCAGGGTAAACCAGAAACTTTATGGCTGGCGTTTCTCTTTTTGGCGGCTTTGCCATCAACGGTGTCCTCATCGGTGGTGATGGTTTCCATCGCCAAAGGCAATATTCCCGCAGCCATTTTCAATGCAAGCATATCCGGTCTTATCGGGATTGTCCTAACTCCGTTGTGGATTGGTCTCTTCCTTCAGGAGTCGGGAGTAGGTTATGATTTAGAAGGAATATATTTAAAGTTACTTCTTGAAATTTTACTCCCCGTCGGTCTAGGACTACTATTGCAAAGGTTCTGGGGAAAGTTTGTAAATAAATATGCCAGGCAACTCTCCCTTTTTGACAAGTCAATTATTCTATTGATCATTTACAAAAGCTTTGTAGAATCCTTTGACGAAGGGGTGTTTACCAGTGTAAAAACTAGAGATTTGATTTTTCTTGGTATAGCCACCATCCTTTTATTTTTTGTGGTTTACTTTATCACAGGCTACCTTTCCCGGAATTTAAAATTTAATAAGGAAGATCAAATTACCGCCCAGTTTTGCGGAACCAAGAAGTCACTGGTTCATGGAACTGTCTTTTCCAAAGTGCTCTTTCCAGAATCCATGTCAGTTGGCTTAGTCCTTCTCCCGCTTATGATTTTTCATGCCTTTCAGATCCTGTACATAAGTTTCATTGCTTCTCGTCTCGCTAATAGATTCAGGAAATAATTTCTTCTGATTTTGATACTGCAAACTTTAACGTTTTACGACATCTAGCTTAAAATCATATTTAAATTGATGAAGCGTCTGGAGTGAGATGATTTCTGAAGGAGATGATGAAGATCAGATAGCTCTGTCTAAAATTGAAAGCCCACACCTATAAAGAAGGATCTGGTTTTGATTTCACTATCATAAATAATAAGATCAGCTAAGTCTGATTGAGGTTGATTTTGAATATCGACTAATCCATAATTATATCTAATTTCAAAAAATAGCCCATTATCAAAATGATAGTCTGCACCAGTAAGCAAACCAGCATCCCAGTCTTTTATGAGATTATTATTTATGATGTTGTCACCATCAGTGTTAACGTCTATTCGGTAACCCGCAAATCCACCAGCATTCAAAAATAGGTTGGGAAGTGCTTCAAATTTTACAAACACGGGAACGCTTAATTGTAAAATGTTTGTTTCAATGTTGAAAAAGTTATTATCCCTCAAATTATAAGCCTCAAATAATAGTTCAGTTTGCAGTTTAAGTTTCGAAGAAAAGCTAGTGCTTACAAAACCTCCAGCGTAAAAGGAAAGATCAGTTCTGGGCTCTACGGCATCTTCAGAAAAACTGTAAAAGCTCTTTCCAGCTTTCACTCCGTAATTGAGATGATCAGGACTATCTTGTTGAGAAAAAGACAATTGGGGGATGGATAAACATAATATACAAATAGGAATAAGCAGTTTCATGATAAAAGAATTTAGATTGGTTAATTTTGAAATTAAAGATGCTTATTATTTGAATAAAGAAGAGTATTTTATTTTGTTTTTTTAAGAAGGTAGACAAACATGATTTTCAAATTAAATTCAATATTGATTAAACTCTTTTATGCTTTCAGTAAAACTTAAAACACATTTAGAAGAAGGTTTTGACTTCATAATAAAATCAACCCAAGGCTTGAGTGGGGGAGATATCAATTCGGTCTATCATATAAAAACCAAAGATGATCAATTTGTTGTCAAGGTAAATCGGGCTGATGCTTTTCCGGAAATGTTTCAGAAGGAAGCTAAAGGATTAATGGCTTTGCGAGATACAGGATCTATAGATGTACCGCAAATTTTGGGCTTTGGTGATTTTGAAGATAGTACCTACTTGTTATTGGAGTATAAAGAACCGGGTAAAGCTGATCGTCAATTTTGGGAGTTATTTGGACACCAGTTAGCTACTTTGCATCAAAATACCAGAGAGAAATTTGGATTTGACGAGGACAATTACATCGGAAGTTTGCCACAGTATAACAGGAGTACATCATCTGCTTCTGAATTTTTCATCGAACAGCGTTTAAAGCCTCAATTTGAAATGGCTAAAACACGAGGGTTTAACTTTAATAACTTAGACGACTTTTATAAAAAAGTCGGGCAATTGATTCCAGATGAGCTGCCAGCCTTGATTCACGGCGATTTATGGTCAGGAAACTATTTGGTTACTTCAAATAATAAACCCTGCTTGATAGATCCTGCTGTAGCTTATGCTACCCGCGAAATGGACCTGGCCATGATGAAGCTCTTTGGAGGTTTTGATGACAGGATGTTAAAAGCGTATCAGGAGTCTTTTCCGTTGGAAGATAACTTTGAAGAACGAATTCCTTTATGGCAGCTTTATTATATTTTGGCTCACGTCAATCTCTTTGGTGGACACTATTATAGTAGGGCCAAGGAAATTATGGCTTGTTACTAAAGATATTGATCGATAAAAAATCAACATTATTTTCTTAAGTGTTCGAATGTTTGAAGCCCCACATTATCGAATGAATTTGGGTTAATTCTTAAATTTTAAGGCATAAAAAAGCCATTTAGGAAACTAAGTGCTTGATGTTAAGTCGGGATGGCAGGATTACCTCTCGCTGGTCGGTGATCATGAATAAAGGTTTGTTGTTCAAGAAAAGCCAGTACCTATAGGTGCTTGTACCTTTTATTTATTCAATTTATGAAAGTTGTCACTTTCAATATCTGTCTCGTCCTAAATAACCGATACAGATTATTAGCCATTAAATTTATAATTTAAACCTTAACGATGCTAGCATCGTTAAGGTTTTTTGATTTATACGATTTTCTTTTGAGTTTGTTTTGCTTGTGCA
>NZ_JAIQZE010000012.1 GCF_020164595.1 Psychroflexus longus | reverse complement strand
CCATTCCGAACAGAGCAGTTAAGCCCGTTAGCGCCGATGGTACTACATACCGTGGAAGAGTAGGTCGCCGCCTTCCTTATTTTAAAACCCTTCATTACAAACGTAATGAAGGGTTTTTTAGTTTATATACTTCTCGAACTTATAGACAATAAGCATCATTCAACCTTTATAAGCAATTGAAGCTTTATATCTCAAGTTGCTTATATATGGGATGTTTTTATCTAATAATGATTTTTGAAATCCTTTAGACGAATGCTTCATTAATTTTAACGAGTTTATTCAAGTAAGCTGGTTTTCTTATTCAATTTAGTATTTTAGCTTAAAAAATTGTGGCCAAATCCAGATCTCCAAAGACAACTCCATTAATGAAACAATACAATACCATTAAGGAGAAATATCCTGATGCGATGTTATTGTTTAGAGTTGGAGATTTCTATGAAACCTTTGGTGAAGATGCCGTAACTGCATCCCGAATCTTGAATATCATTCTTACCAATCGAAATAATGGTGGAGAACGCTCAGAACTTGCCGGGTTCCCTCATCATTCTCTCAATACTTATCTCCCAAAACTTGTCAAAGCTGGCTTAAGAGTAGCTATCTGTGATCAACTTGAAGACCCAAAGCAAACAAAGACTATTGTCAAGCGAGGCGTGACTGAGTTGATCACTCCTGGTGTTTCCTTCAATGACGACGTGTTATCGCGTAATGACAATAATTTTCTATGTTCCATCTTTATAGGCTCAAAGAATAACTTTGGCATTTCCTTTTTAGATGTTTCAACTGGAGAGTTTCTCGTTTCTGAGGGTAACCTAGAAGATGTTGATAAACTGATTCAAAACTTTTCTCCAAGTGAAGTCTTAATTTCGAAAAAGCAAAAGACACTTTTAGCTGAGCAATTAGGAAATCAGTTGCCCTATTTTTATTTGGAAGATTGGGTATATAAATTTGATTTTTCAAATAACTTGATTAATTCTCATTTCAAAACAACTTCGGTCAAAGGTTTTGGAATCCAGGATTATATTGAAGGATTAATTGCTTCAGGAGCAATTCTTCATTATTTGTCAGAAACCAATCATTCACAGCTTCAGCATATCAATAATTTATCTCGAATCCCCAAGGAAGATTATGTCTGGATGGACAAGTTTACCATAAGAAACCTTGAACTTTATCAATCTACATCTTCAGAAGGAGTATCACTTATCGATATTATAGATAAGACAGTTTCAGCAATGGGAAGTAGGCTGTTGAAACGATGGTTAGCTTTTCCCCTTAAAAATCAATTCAAAATCAATCAACGTCTTGAAACTGTTAGTTACCTAAAGTCCAATCCTAATCTTCAAAACGAAATAAGATCTTATCTCAAAGAAATTAATGATTTAGAGCGTCTAGTATCCAAAGTAGCAACTCAAAAAATTAATCCACGTGAAATTTTACAATTAAAGAAATCGCTTGATATCATAGACAGATGTAAAGAAACTTTGTCCAATTCAAATTATGAATCCTTAGTAGCAATTGCAGATCATTTAAACCCTTGTGAAGTTTTAATAAATAAAATTAATTCCTCGATCTCTGATGAGCCTCCGGTCAATATTTTGAAAGGAAATACGATTAAATCTGGATACTCTGATGAGCTAGATGAATACCGAAAGATTGCTTTTTCTGGGCATGATTATCTGAATGAAATGCTCGATTTTGAATCAAAAAGTACCGGAATTCCTAGCCTAAAGATAGGGAGTAACAATGTTTACGGTTATTATTTTGAGGTCAGACATACTCATAAAGATAAAGTTCCAGCTGAGTGGACCAGAAAACAAACCCTGGTAAATGCAGAGCGCTATATCACTGAAGAACTAAAAATCTATGAAGAAAAGATTTTATCTGCAGAGGAAAAGATTTCAACTTTAGAACAAAAGCTTTTTCAGGAACTTGTCATTTGGACCCAGGATTATATTAAAGTCATTCAACAGAATGCATTTCAAATTGCACAGCTAGATTGCCTATCGGGTTTTGCCCAACTGGCTTTAGAGCATAACTATGCAAAACCAAATATAAATGAAGACTACAATCTATCAATAACAGAAGGCAGGCACCCGGTTATTGAAATGCAGCTAAAAGCTGAAGAAGAGTACATTAGCAATGACCTTTTTCTAGGTCAGGAAACCAATCAGATTATTATGATTACTGGTCCTAACATGAGTGGTAAATCCGCGCTATTAAGACAAACTGCACTTATTGTTCTATTAGCTCAGATGGGTAGCTTTGTTCCGGCAACTTCAGCAGAGATAGGTTTAGTAGATAAAATATTTACCAGAGTAGGTGCAAGTGACAATATTTCTATGGGAGAATCTACTTTTATGGTAGAGATGAATGAATCTGCGAGTATTTTGAATAATCTTTCCAGTAGAAGTTTGGTTCTTTTAGACGAAATAGGACGTGGCACCAGTACTTATGACGGGATTTCGATCGCCTGGGCGATAGCAGAATTTCTACATGAACATCCCAGTAAGGCCAAAACCTTATTTGCGACGCATTACCACGAACTCAATGAGATGTCCAAACAATTTGAGCGAATCAAGAATTTCAATGTATCCGTCAAAGAACTCAAAGATAAAGTATTGTTTCAAAGAAAGCTGGTTCCAGGCGGAAGTGAGCATAGTTTTGGAATACATGTCGCTAAAATGGCTGGTATGCCTCAGTATGTGATTCAAAAAGCTAACACTGTTTTAAAAAAATTAGAGTCGTTAAGAGACACCGACGATGATTCTGCATCCATCAGGAAAGCAGTACAACCTGAGCCTCAATTGAGTTTTTATAATATGGATGATCCTCTGCTTGAGCAAATTAAGGATGAAATTTTAAGGCTAGATATTGATACTTTAACTCCGGTAGAAGCTTTGATGAAGCTCAATGAAATCAAACGTTTATTGTCTCCAAAGCCTAAGAAGTAATTTTCTCTATATTTTATCGAAAAGGTTTTGACAAATCAATTAATATATTAAATTTGCACTCGCAATAACCTACGCGAAAGTAGCTCAGGGGTAGAGCATCACCTTGCCAAGGTGAGGGTCGCGGGTTCAAATCCCGTCTTTCGCTCTTTCTGCTCGGATGGTGGAATTGGTAGACACGTTGGACTTAAAATCCAATGACCATTGCGGTCGTGCGGGTTCAAGTCCCGCTCCGAGTACCAAACCCTTTGAGAAATCAAAGGGTTTTTTGTTTTAAAAAATGTTATGCCTAGAAAACTAAAAAATAGCGAACTGATACGAAAGACAGATGTAGAGTTTAAAACTTCAGAAAAAACTCCTCTGATCCTAATCTTGGATAATATCCGAAGTCTCAACAATATCGGTTCTGTGTTTAGAACGGCCGATGCATTCTTGATTAAGAAGATATACCTCTGCGGAATTACTGCATCCCCACCCCATAAAGACATTCAAAAAACAGCTCTCGGTGCGACTCAAACTGTAGATTGGTCTTATGCTGAAAGTACTCTAGAATTGGTTGAAGAACTGAAAGCTGTACATGTTCAAGTGATGTCGATTGAGCAGGCAGAAAATTCTGTTTCTTTGAATGAATTCAAACCCAAAAAGGACACAACTTACGCGTTTGTATTTGGAAATGAGGTGAAAGGAGTGCAACAAAGTGTTGTCGATGCTTCCGATGCAGTCTTGGAAATCCCACAACTTGGAACTAAACACTCTCTGAATATTTCAGTAACCGCTGGAGTTTGTGTTTGGGATTTCATGTGCAAGACAAAATTTTCAATGAGTAAGAAATAAAAATTGTCTAATTATAATTTTAGCGCTAAGTATATAGCAAAGGCAAATTCTTATTTTTTAATAACCAAGTTTTTGATTGTGATCATTTTATTAGGAAACTGAATGTGAAATAAATTGCAGTTCAAATTAAAACTAAGACGCCTTTTCTTTTTCTAACTTATCCTGAAGCATTTTTAATTCATCTCTGAAACGTGCTGCTTCCATAAAGTCAAGGTCTTTTGCTGCTTTCTCCATGGATTTCCTTACCAAGGTCATCCTTTTCTTCAAGTCAGCTTCATTATAATTTTCGGCTGCTTCTTCAGCGGCTTGCAGTGTAGGTGTTTCAACAACTTCATATGGTTTTTCCTTTTTACCACTTAAAGCTGAGTTATGAGCTTTTTTAAGCGCTTGTGGAGTAATGTTGTGTTTGGTGTTGTATTCGATTTGTTTGGATCTTCTGTATTCAGTTTGATCGATGGTTTTTTGCATACTATCAGTAATTTTATCAGCATACAAAATTGCCCTACCTTCTAGGTGTCGTGCAGCTCTACCAATAGTTTGTGTAAGCGTCCGATTACTCCTTAAAAACCCTTCTTTATCCGCATCAAGTATAGCCACTAGAGAAACTTCGGGTAAATCCAGGCCTTCTCTCAATAAATTCACCCCTACAAGAACATCAAAGACGCCTTTTCGTAAATCAGACATGATTTCCACACGCTCCAATGTGTCGATATCACTGTGAATATAACGGGTTCTGATTTTGACTCGTGTTAAGTATTTAGTGAGTTCCTCAGCCATACGTTTAGTCAGAGTAGTCACCAAAATACGTTGATCCTTTTCGACCCGTATGTTGATTTCCTCAATCAAGTCATCAATTTGATTTTGACTAGGACGAACTTCAATTACTGGATCCAACAAACCTGTTGGTCGTATCACTTGCTCCACATAAACCCCATCGCATTTCTGAAGCTCATAATCCGCCGGAGTGGCACTCACATACACGACTTGATTTTGCAAGGCTTCATATTCTTCCAAACGTAAAGGCCGGTTGTCCATGGCCGCGGGCAATCTAAACCCATAATCGACCAGGTTTTCCTTCCTGGAACGATCTCCTCCGTACATGGCGCCTACCTGCGGAATAGTCACGTGACTTTCATCCACAATCATTAAATAATCATCTGGAAAATAATCGAGTAAACAGAAAGGTCTGGTGCCTGGCTGTCTGCCGTCAAGATATCTTGAATAATTCTCAATTCCTGAGCAATAGCCTAGTTCCTTGATCATTTCCAGATCAAAATTGGTGCGCTCTTCAATACGTTTGGCTTCCAAAGGTTTGCCAATCTCTTTAAAGTATTCGATTTGTTTCCCAAGATCAATAGCGATTTGATCAATAGCAGAGTTCAACACATCAGGTGACGTCACGAAAATATTGGCTGGATAGATGTTTAGCTTATCGTATTTGGCCATGATTTCGTTGGTCTCTACATCAAAGGCTTCGATTTCTTCTATGTCATCTCCAAAAAAGTGAATACGGTAAGCATGATCGGCATAGCCTGGAAAAATATCCAAGGTGTCCCCTTTTATTCTGAAATTACCGCGGTTGAACTGCACCTCGGTTCTTGAATATAAACTTTGAACCAAACGCTGAAGTAATTTAGTTCTCGGGATGTGTTGATCCACTTCAACTTGGATCACATTTTTTTGAAATTCAACTGGATTTCCTATACCGTAAAGGCAACTAACTGAAGCCACAACCAACACATCGCGCCGGCCTGAAAGTAAAGAAGATGTTGTGCTTAATCTTAATTTTTCGATCTCATCATTGATGGACAAATCCTTTTCAATATAAGTTCCGCTTGATGGAATAAAAGCTTCAGGTTGGTAATAATCGTAATACGATACAAAATATTCAATAGCATTTTCAGGAAAAAAGGCTTTGAATTCTGAATATAACTGTGCAGCAAGTGTTTTGTTATGCGCCAAAACCAAGGTTGGTTTTTGAACACTTTCCACAACATTAGCCATGGTAAAGGTTTTACCAGATCCCGTTACTCCCAATAAGGTTTGGTAACGATCATTGTTATTGACGCCCTGTACCAGTTTGTCGATAGCTTGTGGCTGGTCTCCTGTAGGTTTAAAGTCTGACTTTAAATTGAATTTCATGTATTTATTTTAGATACTGGTACTCACATTCAGATAGTTCGAATGCGAAGATACCTTGCTTAAGAGTTAATGCAAAGTCAAAGTGTTTCCTTTGGCATTAATTTCACACGTATAGAATTCAGGAGAAAAAATGGCAAGAGGAATTTTTCAATTATATCGCCAACATATCCAGTTTTATTTTTAATGGATTTCAATTTCTAAATTGTATAGTCTTATCGGTCACTGGGTATTTCTTAGCCTGATAAGGAATATAGACTGGGAGCGTTACAAGTCCATCCTCTGGAGAATTGTACTGGATTTTGAAAAAAACTTCGTTTTGAGTTTCGCCATCAAATTGAATATTAACGGAATAACCGCCTGATGTTCTAATTTCATCAGTAGAAATCAGCATTATATGAGTTTCAAAATCAAAGGGATTGTCCTGAAATAAATTTAAAAATTCTGGTTCTTCTGAGAATGTCGATTCAAATTCAGATTGACTACTGATAAGCCAATTTTGTTCGGCTAAGTTTTCATTTTCAGAACTAAATACACCTTCTTTCACTAATTTGAGATCAGAATTAACAAGCATGTCATCTTCATTTGAACATGAGAAAAGAACAAAGCTCACCATAAGTAAAATGAAGTTTTTCATGATTAGTTTATAAATGAGATGGAGGTATCCAGTAAAGGTTGCTTTTACTCTAAAATAAATCTAACCAAGACTTCGCTATTGATTTCAAACTGATCGAACGATAAGTTTGGAGAAGATTCTTCATCCATTGAAGACATTCCTCTTATTTGCATTCCAGAGGCTTTGCCTTGTAAAGCATAGGCAAATGAATTGGTTTCGGATATAAAAATAGCTCTGCCAAGCCTTTGATCAATTGCATTGGTCATTGCTTCCGCACTCTGTTTCGCTTTTGTTACAGCCTTTGCTTTCATTTGCGTCTTAAACTCCTCCATTTTGGAATGATCGGTTTTCCCTAGATTCACATTCGCTATGCCTATGTCTTGCAGACTTTTAATAACATCCCCAAGTGTTGAAGCTTTGTATACGAGTAAATTGTACTGTTTAGTTTTCAAGACTTTTTGACCAGAAAGAAAGTAGGATTTGAAATTACTGCTGGCATCTGCTACAAACAGTTGCTCTTCTAGATCTATAGATAATTTTTTAAGTTCTGAAATCATTTTTTGCTCCAATTCTTCTACACTTGATCTGCCTTTGGTATCCTCTTCAGAAATGGTAATGTCTAAATAAATTCTGTCGGGTGAGACAAGGGTGTCAGCACTAGCTTTGACTTCTATATAAGGCTGATCAATAAAGTTTTTTTGCTGAGATTGTACATTAAGGAATGTAAATAATAAGATGGTGATACTAAATACGAGCTTCATTGGGTTAAGTTTTTATGGTTTGCTTATCGTTTTAAGGTGAAACTTCCAGTTTCAACCGTCCCATCTGTTAAGCGAATTCTATACCAATAATCATTAGAAGGTAAATCTTTACCATTGTAAGTTCCATCCCAACCTGGATCAGCATTTGTAAACGAACTTAAAAGCTTACCGTACCTGTCATAAACCTGGATTGAAATATCTTCAGTAGTAGTATCCAGTAATCCGCTTATTTCCCAAAGGTCATTAATGCCATCCCCATTGGGAGTAAAAAACTTCATAATTCCAAGAACACCTATTGTTTTTTCTGAAATGCCACAGCCCAGTTTATCTCTTACATATACGGTATAAATCCCTGGATTAATATTTTCAAATACATTGGAATTCTGAAAGTTAGTAGTGTCGTTAATCGCAAATTCGTAATCACCAAGGCTTGAGGGATCAATACTAATTTCTAGGTTGCTGAGATCCCCAAGTCTTTCAACTGTATAGTCAAAGTCAGCGATTTTGGATTCAGTTATAATGAAAGTTTTTCTGGAAAAGCAGTTGGTTCCTTTGATGTTGACATCTACAAAATAGTTATCTTCAGAGTTAACTGAAATCGTAGGAGTTGTTTCACCGGTGGACCATTCAAATTCAAAGCGTGAAGGATCCTGGCTGCTATTTAAAGGATTAAGTGTAATTTTATTAGGAAAATCTTCCAGGCAATAGATTAAAATTTCATCACTTTCATCGATGTTGGCTAAATCTTCTGCAATAAGTGCAAATTCCTTGTAATCCTCACATACTCCAAAGCTTGTGATTTTAACGAAAAGAGAAGACAAATCTTCAGCGTTTACAAAGCTTGAAGTCACAGGAATTGGATTATTTCCATTGACTGCATCAGTAGTATTCTTAAACACTTCGACTTCTATTTGGTTTGGGTTTACACCGGCTTGATTGCTTAATACCGAACGAATTTCAGTTAAATCGTAAATGGCATCTTCTCCCGGGATTCTACAGGTCAATAGTTCGTCATCACTGTAGATCGGACTTTGATTGAAAGTGATTTGTGCTACTCCAATCAATGGACATTCCCCATTATCTAAATCGACTTCTAGTTTAAAGTTCTTTTGAATTGGAAAAAGAGTCGAAGTGGGATTTACGTTAACAATTAGACTATTAGTGTTTTGTCCATTTATGACGTTATCATTTTCATCAAACCAAGTGTAGGTGTAATTTGGGTTATTACTATCCTCATATTTTAATTCAAATTCATACTCATTACATAAAGCGACTTGCTCTATAACCTCATCACCTGGAGCTTCTACCAGTGGAATTCTCTTACTAAACAGGGATTGAATAAAAGGAGGGAGTCCAAACGTTGCATTTCTGCCATTCAACGTGACTTGATTTTGTGTATAATTTACAGATGCTCCTATTTCATTTGGATTATTGATTACTCCTAATCTAGAAGAACCTAAGATGGAATGATATATTTTACCGTTAGGACCTAACTGTAAAGCTGTATTGTATTGACCAACATTAGCAATAGTTTCAATTGAATTCTGAATGTCGCTAGCTTCTAAATTCCATTGGTATATTTTGGCTGATGTATCGCTAACAGTCGCAAAGGCTTTTGTGCCATCTTGGGAAAATTCAACACCATAGGCGTTGACATCATCTATTAATTTAATTGGATTAGAGACTTGTCCTGTCAAATTATTAAAGTCATATAAATATACATTTCCTTCTCCAGAATCTTGATTACTAATTATAGGATTAAAATTGGTTGTATTGTGGGCAATTAATAATTTATCTCCGTTGGGTGAAGCCTTTAAATAGCCTAAAGCCGCTCTACGATAATTTGATATCTCAATCAAAGGTGAAACCTGTGAAATTTCAGGGATTTCATCAATACCGTTTTGATCAATGAAAAAGGCATAAAATTTATCTCTAAAGTGGGTAATCACCCAAACTGAATTACAATCACGACCCCTTACCGCTGTAATTTTTTCTGATGCTTTATATTTTATTTCTTCTGAATCTGATGGGTCGTAAGTTATTAGCTCATTATTTCTCTCACCTGCTTTTACGTCTCCTAAGCCACCATTTAGACTCATGTCAACGATAGAATAATTAAGTCCATTATTGTAACCGTCATCTGCTTCTGGTACACCTTGCTCTGTATCAGTGTATATAGAAGCCAAGTTACCAAATCTATCTGCAGGACCTTGATTAGGGTATGCATATGCATTTTCATGATGCGGCTCATCAATGGTAAAGACATAATACAAATTCGGATTCGTTGGGTCAGGGACAATTAATCCGCTAGAGGTGCTCGAAGGATCGCCATTTAATCCCGTGCCGCCAAAATAATCAGCGTTAGGCATAATATTGTGATTTTTATCCCAGATCGTCCTGCCGTCGGTGTACATTAAGAGATTCCCATTCGGGTCTGAAATCGAAGAACAACCTTCGTTAGTATTTAATTGTCCATTGGTGAGTGCTGAAGGTGGATTGGTGTTGAACGTAATACCAGCATTATTTCCGAAATACCAGTTGTTAGCTTCGCCTTGTCCAAAAACAGAAAGACTTATTGCAGATACAAATAAGATAATAAAGGTTCTCAAAAATCCAATTTTCTCAAATATAATCTAAAGATCCCGCTTCTGTAAAAGTTTCCAGGAAGAAAAAATAAAGATAAAACTCCAGGACAAGACGATCAAGATGGCCGACCATTCTACGTCATAAGATTTTTCAAATTCAGAGTTTAATTGAGTAGCCGCAGACTTAATGATTCCTAATCTTGAAAAGGGTTCAATAATTAAATTACCCATGGATTGAAGTGGTAAAAAGTTAATGATAAACTCCAGAGATTCCGCCTGAAATTTCACAAACAACTGAATAATACCTTCAAATATCCAAAGCAGAAACAGAAAGCCTAAAGCAAAAGCAGAACGCCTTAATAAGATTCCAAAAAACAAACACATCGAGAAAAATCCAATCAATTTTAGGAAATAGGCGAAAATATATTCAAGGTCAGAAAAGATAATTCCAACTTCATCGTAATCAGAAAAAATCAGTCCTAAAATCAAACTCACAATAAAAAGCAATGCTGTGGAAGCTATGGCAAAACCAAGTACTCCGTAGAATTTAGACAAGATGAATTCTTTTTTGCTTAGTCCATCGATTAAATTTTGTTTTAAAGTCCGGTTGGTATATTCACTGGAAACCATGGATACGATGACTACGGCTAAAAATAACTTCAGAAAGGCAACGATGTAAGCATTGAAGTGCCAGATGTAGGGGAAGTTAAAAATACCCTGATCTGCCAACCTGAAGTCAATCGATCCAAAATTAAATCGAATAGAGGCAAATAAGGCAATTGCACTAAACAGGATAAAGTAAATGAGGCTGAGTATTTTTGCCGCCCGGTTATTTTTAAGCTTGTGAAATTCTATAAGAAAAAGTCTTTTCATAAGTTGAGCTTATTGATTTTTGGTGAGTTTCAAAAATTGTTCTTCCAGAGTTTCTTTTCGTTTCACCAGATGCGTTAGTAAGATATTATTTTCAAAGCATTCCTTATTGAGAGCTTCAGCTTCATAAGGCTGAGATAAGATGGCTTTTATCAGGTTATTTTCTTCTTCATCGTAACTTTCAATAGCTTCATGAGCATCCAGAAGTTGCTTTAAGGCTTCCTTGTCTTCACTTTTCAATTCAAAAAAACCATGAGTGGCATTGAGTTCATCCACTGGACCGGCGTACAATTTTACGCCGTTCCTAATAACGATCACATGAGAACAAACTTTCTCCACCTCATCGAGTAGGTGAGAAGCCAGCAAAATGGTCATGCCATCTGCGGCTATTCTTTTAATGATTTCCCGAATCTGATGAATTCCCTGAGGGTCCAGTCCGTTGGTAGGCTCATCCAAAATCAGTATCTCAGGATCATTAAGCAATGCTGAAGCAATAGCAAGACGTTGCTTCATTCCCAATGAATAACTTTTGAAATGGTCTTTTTTTCTGTCCTTCAGATTGACGATGTCAAGGACATGGTCTATTTTGGAAGGGTCAACTTCTTTGATCTTGCAAACCAATTTCAAGTTGTCTTCAGCACTCATGCTAGGGTAAAAATTAGGACTTTCGATGATGGCCCCTACTTTCTTTAAAGCATTGTGCGTCGTCATGTTGCCATCAAACCATTCAAAAGACCCTGAGGTGGGATTGACGACATTCAGCACCATTCCCAAAGTGGTCGATTTTCCACTTCCATTGGGTCCCAGAATCCCGTAAACATTACCTTTTTGGATATTGAAGCTAAGGGCATTAACAGCGGTTAAGCTTCCAAATTTTTTGGTGAGGTCTCTCAGTTTTAAAATAGTTTTCAAAGTGGTTGAGTTTTTAATAAGACGGAAAGCAAGAGTTGATGTTACATATTAAGCAAGCAAATTTGCTACCTTTGGAAAAAAGAGTGCATGGAAAAGAAACTCATGTCCAGGAAAAAGCCATCGTTTACCATAAGCGAGCAGCTCAATAAATACCTTCAGACGTATAACAGGAATACTAAGATTCCGGTTTCATACGATGATTTATTGAGATTTTCAGGTTCAATCGTTGTTTATGATCGGCATGACGAGGATACACTTTGGGTGAGATGTTACTATTCAGATTTTGAGCGGGAAGAAATCGATAATAGCTTAAAACGCGTTTACCTTATACTTCACTCCGACGGGCGTAGTGAACATCTTGACTTTCTCAATGTCGATGCTATAGACTACTGCACTTTTGGTAATTCTAAACCCTTCCGAATTAAAGTAAGGAATGTCCTCAACGACAACTTTACCTATTTCTACGTCAAAAAAGCAGATGCCTCCAGAATATACGGGCTGGACTTTGAACATATTCTTTCCCCAAACCGAATCAATTTCTTAGTCTATAAAGACACCTTAATAGAAGAGCATATTGCCGGAATTCCCGGCGATGTGTTTATCAAAGAACATTTGCCTGAATGCACAGATAGAGCCAGGAATGAAATTGCCAAGCAATTTGTGAAGTTCGACGAGCGTTGTACCCTAAGGCTTTTAGGAGATATGCGTTCTTATAACTACGTTGTAATTCCTACTCATGATTTTGACCATGTGGATTATAAGATTAGAGCGATAGATTTTGATCAGCAGAACTATGAAGGCAATTTAAAAGTGTATCAGCCTCATTTTTTCAAAGAAAACCGACCTATGGTCAAAATGGTTTCAGATTTACTTCAGGACACTTCTGTAGAGCAATACAGAAAAGAAGAACGCTCCCAAGTCGCCAAGCGTTTAATCACCTCAGAAAAGAGATTTAGAATGCTCATACGTTCCATGATGAAGGACAGAGTGTCTTCAGATGAAAATGTAAAAATGCTGAGAAACCAACTTGTGACTTATACTAAAGACATCCGCTTCAAACGCTGCAAAACCATGGGGCATATTCTTAAAACAGCTTTGGATTTTGTGAAGAGAAATTATCTGGAAATCGAATGATTACTTTCTTTTTCCTGAATTTTATCCTTGATTTTATATTTTAGAGCACAAATTAAATTTTAAACACATGAATAAAATAAATTATCTAGTCTTGGCTTTAGGACTGAGTATTCTCACTCTACCTTCAGCTTCAGCTCAACTGGAAAGCAATCAGTCACAATTTGATGAATTTATGGACAGATCTGGAAACTCCTACCGGTCTGCTACAGGAAAACCTGGTCCAGAGTATTTCCAAAATGAGGCCGATTACACCATCAAAGCAAATTTAGATCCTGAAACACATACCATCACAGGACAAATAACGATGGAATACGTCAATAATAGTCCGGAAGATTTAGATTATATCTGGATGTACCTGGAACAAAACAGATTTACTCAAAATTCAAGAGGAACTCTTACGACTCCTGTAGAAGGAAACCGTTACAATGGCGATCCGTTAGATGGTGTTAAGATTTCAAATTTGCAAGCCAAAGTCAAGCGTTCAACCTCAACCAAACATTTGATTACAGATACGCGCATGCAAGTCTTTTTCGATCAGCCTATAAAAGCTAAAGGCGGTAAGGCCGAGGTGTCCATGAATTTCGAATTTGAAATTCCTGTGAATGGAATGGACAGAATGGGGCGTCTCAGTACTCAGAATGGAGAAATTTATGCCTTAGCTCAATGGTTCCCTCAAGTGGCAGTATTTGATGATATCGAAGGCTGGAATGTTGAGCCTTACCTGGGTGCAGGCGAATTTTACTATGATTACGGCGATTTTGATGTTGAAATTACGGTTCCTCATAATTATGTAGTAGTAGGTTCTGGAGAACTTCAGAATCCTAAAGACGTTTTATCGTCCAAGGTTTACGACCGTTACAAAAAAGCTTTAGAAAGTCAGGAAACTGTGACGATAATTTCTTCAGAAGAAATCGGTAATAGCAACATGTTTGCCAACCAAAGTGGTACTCAAACCTGGCACTATGAAATTGAAAATTCAAGAGATTTCGCTTTTGCAGCTTCCAAAGCTTTTATCTGGGATGGAGCACAATTCAATCTGCCAAGCGGAAAAACAGGCTTAGCCCATTCTGTATATCCTATCGAGAGCGACGGACAAGACGCCTGGTCAAGATCTACAGAATACAGCAAAGCCTCTATAGAACACTATTCAGAAAAGTGGTTTGAATACCCATACACATCGGCAGTGAATGTCGCTGCAGATATCGGTGGAATGGAATATCCAGGACTTAATTTTTGTAGCTGGAAAAGCAAGGGTGGAAGTCTTTGGGGCGTGACCGATCATGAGTTTGGCCACAACTGGTTCCCTATGATTGTAGGAAGCAACGAAAGACGCTACGCCTGGATGGACGAAGGTTTTAATACCTTTATCAACTTTTATAGTACGCAAGCTTTTAACGATGGTGAATACCCAGCACGTTTGAACAAACCTAGAAACTTAACAGGTTGGTTCATTGGAGATACTCGCGAAAGTATTGACACTTATCCCGATGTGGCCAATTTGAGAAATCTTGGTATGATTGCTTACTACAAGCCTGCACTGGGATTGGTGATGTTGAGAGAATACATCTTGGGAGAAGAACGATTCGATTATGCCTTTAGATCTTATATCGAAACCTGGGCGTTCAAACATCCTCAGCCAAAAGATTTTTTCAACCATATGGAAAGCGCAGCAGGCGAAAACCTATCCTGGTTTTTTGAGCCATGGTTTTATGGAACTGGTAATATTGATTTAGCCATCGATTCCCTTAGGAAAAGAGACGGAGCTTATTACTTAACGGTTTCCAATCAAGGCGAAATCCCTATGCCACTGCATATGCGAATTACGTTTGAAGACGGCACAACGGCAATGAAAAGCCTTCCTGTTGAAATCTGGCAGAGAGGGGACACCTGGACCCATAAGTTTGAAACTGAAAAAGACATTAAGTCGATAGACATCGATCCTAACAAGATTTTGATGGACATTAATTATTCAAATGATTCCTGGCCAACAAACATATATAAGGATTAAAATTTTTAAAACAGAAAAGAAGCCGTTAGAAACCATGAGTTTTTAGCGGCTTTTCTATTTTATGAGATCATTTTTAATTAAAATTTCCTGTCTCCTGTCTCCTGTCTCCTGTTTTCTGTTTATTTCTGATTTTACTTCCGTTGGCTTTAGGGGGTATAGACCATAAACTTTAAGCGGATAAGTTAACTTTCAATCCGGGATCGTTTGGGTAAGGTGGCTTTAGGAGTTATGATTCATCAATAGAATTCATTCACCTGAAGTCGGATCCAAAATAGTTATTTCAGGAACCACATTAAAAAGATAAACGACCTCGTTGGAGGTCGTTTATCTTTTTAAATTAATTTAATTCTGATTTTCATGACTTATAAAAAACTTTTACTCTAGAGTAGAGCCCTACTATACCCCTAGTATCTCCCTGGTATCCCCTAAGTATCTACCAAGTAGTTCAGAGGTCATTTTTGTATAAATCATAAACTTATTTATGACGAATGTTATGATTCGATCGTCATTTTTTACAATTTCACGACCTGCCCGAATGGCTTCATTCAGGCGGGCTCACGACTATTCTTACAACCCAGATATACTTTCAGCAGTAACCTGTCTATCTACCTTTCTCAATAAACCTTGCAAAACTTTTCCCGGGCCGACTTCAGTAAAATCAGTTGCACCATCAGCCAGCATTTGTTTCATGGTTTGTGTCCATTTAACCGGTGCAGTCAATTGTTTCATCAAGTTAGTTTTGATGTCTTCCGGATTTGAAATAGCAGTCGTGGTGACGTTTTGATAAATTGGACATTTTGGCGTCTTGAACTGAGTGGATTCAATGGCTTTCGCCAACTCCTCTCTTGCAGGTTCCATCAATGGAGAGTGAAAAGCTCCGCCAACGGGAAGTAGCAAAGCGCGTTTTGCCCCTTTTTCTTTCATGGCTTCACAGGCCTTTTCCACCGCCTCATGAGTTCCGGAAATCACCAATTGTCCCGGGCAGTTGTAATTGGCAGGCACTACAACGCCATCTATGCTCTTACAAACCTCTTCCACAACTTCATCCTCCAGCCCCAAAACTGCCGCCATGGTAGAAGGATTGATTTCACAAGCCTTCTGCATCGCCAAGGCTCTTTTGTGCACCAGTTTTAAGGCATCTTCAAATTCTAGAGTGCCATTGGCTACTAAAGCTGAGAATTCGCCTAGAGAGTGACCCGCTACCATATCTGGCTGAAAAGACTCTCCTAACACCTTACTCAAAATCACGGAATGTAAAAAGATAGCAGGCTGAGTCACTTTAGTTTCCTTAAGATCCTCAGCAGAGCCTTCAAACATAATTTTGGCAATGTCAAATCCCAAAATGTCATTGGCTTTGTGGAATAGGTTTCTTGCCTCTTCAGAGGTGTTATAGAGGTCTTGTCCCATCCCTGTAAACTGGGCCCCCTGACCTGGAAATATATAAGCTTTCATTGTGTTTTTTATTTTATGTTGAATTTCAAAGATAGTATTTTGAAGGATTCTGAAAGGGTTGGGGTTGAAGGTTCTCGACTTGAGTTTATCCTGAGCGGTAACAAAAGGTTCTCGACGGAGTTTATACAGAAGAAGTGAAGTGCTCGAACTTGAAAAAGAGAGGTTCTCGACTCCGCTCGAACTTCAAACAAATTGAGTTTTCGAAAGAGTTTATCCTGAGCTATAGTCGAAAGGCTCGAACTTGAAACAAGTAGGGTTGTTTTTGGAGTTTATCATAAGGGAGGGTGAATTGCTTGAACTTAAAACAAACTGGGTTCTTGACAGAGTTTATCCTGAGTTGTAACAAAAGGTTCTCGACGGAGTTTATACAGAAGAAGTGAAGTGCTCGAACTTAAAACAAGTAGAGTTGTTTTTGGAGTTTATTTTAAGCGTAAATAAAAGGCTTAAACTTTTACTATTAAAGAAATCTGAATGTTTTAACATCGAGCGGAGTCGAGATGCACTCTGTTCTTGATGAAGTCTATCTAGCGCTGTAGTCTAAGTGCTCGAACTTGAAACATCGGGAGTTAAAACACTGATCCTTAGATTTAAAACATATTTTTGTTTAGATTTTAGCACTTTTGCTAAGAGAAGACGAAGTAGAGTCGGTTCGTAGTTTAGATTTTAGACTATATTTTGTTTAGGTTCGAGCGGAGTCGAGAACAAACAAAAACTAAATCATCACATAAATCATGAAATCCTTTTTTGTTTACATCATTAAGTGCTCTGATCAAACTTATTACACAGGAATGACCAATAATATAAGTAGAAGATGGCAGGAGCATTGTTATAGTGAAGAAAATAAAGAGGCTTACACTTATAAGCGTAAGCCCTTGGAACTTGTATTTTACGAAACCTTTACTGATGTAAAGCAAGCTTTTGAATTTGAACGAAAATTGAAGAAGTGGAGTAAACTTAAAAAAGAAGCCTTGATAAACAAAAATTGGGATAGACTGAAAGACTTAGCTGAATGTAAAAATGATTCACATTCTAAATTTAAAGATCAGTAACAAAAGGTTCTCGACTCCGCTCGAACTTGAAACAAATTGGGTTCTCGATGGAGTTTATCTTGAGCAATGACGAAAGGCTCGAACTTGAAACAAGGAAAGTTTCACAACCTTGGTTTATCCTGAGCTTTTGTCGAAGGGCTGAAACTTAGAAAAACTTTGTTGAATAAAACTTCTGTTTGTTTGAACATCGAGCTGCCTGTGCTGAGCGAAGACGAAGTAGAGTCGAGATGCAATTTGTTCTTGACTTGAGTTTATCCTGAGCTTTTGTCAAAGGACTCGAACTTGAAACATACAGGGTTTTCCGCTTAGCTTGTTTTAGATGAGCCAGTTCGTAATTTAGATTTTAGACTATATTTTTGTTTAGGTTCGAGCTGCCTGTGCTGAGCGAAGACGAAGTAGAGTCGAGAACAAACAAAATTTTAACATCTGTAGATTTAGATAAAAATGATTATTATTCCTATGTTTGTGGTATGTTTAATAATCAAAACAATTCTTGGTGGTGGTCTTTATTACGTCAAACGTCGTGATCTAGATCCTGCTATGCATATATTTCATAAAGGCTTGTCTATCACGACAGGCCTTTTTTAATTTTAAAACCTGAACCAAGACTATGAGTTATTCTTTAAAAACCACTTATCAAAAGCTGCTTGCCGACACCTTTACGCCGGTGAGTGCTTACCTTAAAATCAGGGATAAATACCCGCATTCATTGCTGCTGGAAAGCAGTGATTACCATACCAATGACAATAGTTTTAGTTACATCTGTTGTAATCCTATCGCTCATTTTAAAGTAGAAAATGAGCAAGTCGAACTCAAATATCCCGATGGCACCTTTAAGCAGATCGATATTGATGCTGAGGTGAATGTGACCAACGAACTTCAGAAGTATTTAGCTGAATTTGAGGTAGAGGATCTGGGATTCAAGTTCTTAACTCAAGGCCTCTTCGGATTCACAACTTATGATGCCGTTCGGTATTTTGAAAAATTGACGATCGATAAAAGCAGATCTCAATTGGGCTTGCCCGACATGCTTTACAATGTCTTTCAAAATGTGATTGTCATCAATCACTTTAATGATGAAGCTTATATTTTTGACCATAGCTTCGACGGTTCCAATCGCATTTCAGAATTGAAATCTCTGCTGAAAAATCAGAATTACACTGAATATGATTTCGAATTGGATGGTGAAGAAACTTCACCCATCACCGATGAAGAATTTATGGAGTACGTCACCAAAGCTAAAGCACATTGTCAACGAGGGGATGTGTTTCAGATGGTAATGTCGAGACGCTTTTCGCAAGGTTTTAAAGGCGACGAATTCAATGTGTACAGAAAATTAAGAAGCATAAATCCAAGTCCATATCTGTTTTACTTCGACTTTGGAAATTATAAAATCTTCGGAAGTTCTCCTGAAGCGCATTTAGTGGTTCAGGACGGCAAAGCGGAAATTCATCCGATTGCCGGCACCTTCAAAAGAACTGGAAATGATCAGGAGGATGCGGCTATGGCTTTGAAGTTATCTGAAGATGAAAAGGAAAATTCGGAACATGTGATGCTGGTCGATTTAGCCAGAAACGATTTGAGCCGAAATGGAAAACAAGTGAAAGTGGAAACCTATAAAGAAGTTCAGTATTTTTCACATGTGATTCACTTGGTAAGCAAGGTTACCGCTGAGGTGAAGCAGGAAAACAGCTTGAAATTGCTGGGTGATACCTTTCCTGCAGGAACTTTGAGCGGTGCGCCAAAACACAATGCCATGTCACTGATTGAGAAATATGAAAACATAAGTCGTGAAGCCTACGGCGGGGCGATTGGCGTGATCGATTTTAAAGGCAATATGAATCAGGCCATCATCATCCGTAGTTTTGTGAGCAAGGATTTGAAGCTGCATTACCAGGCCGGTGCTGGCGTAGTGAGCGACAGTACCGAAGAAAACGAATTACAGGAAGTCATCAATAAACTCGGAGCTTTACGTAAAGCTTTGGATCAATCATAGAAACCATGAAAAAAATATTAGTCATAGATAATTACGATTCCTTTGTCTACAATTTGGTGCATTATCTCGAAGAATTTGACGCTGAAGTCACCGTAAAACGTAACGATGAGGTCAATGTGGACGATGTCAAGCACTACGATAAAATCTTATTGTCTCCAGGCCCAGGAATTCCAGACGAAGCTGGTGAGTTGAAAGAGATCATTAAAGCTGTTGCTCACGAGAAGCCAATGCTCGGCGTGTGTTTGGGTCAGCAGGCCATCATGGAAGTTTTCGGTGGAGAACTACTGAACCTGGATAAAGTTCATCACGGTGTCGCAACAGAAATCAAAACGTTGGTAGAAGATGAAGTCTTATACAAAGGACTTCCTCAAACCATGATGGTCGGGCGTTACCACTCTTGGGTGGTGAAGCAGGAATTGCCAGATTGTCTTGTGGCGACCTCGGTCGATGAGCAGGGACAAATCATGTCTTTAAGACATAAAGAATACGATGTAAGAGCGGTTCAATTTCATCCGGAATCGGTGTTGACGCCGGAAGGCAAACAAATGATAAAAAATTGGATTGAAAGCTAAACTCGCTCAAACACAGCACTTATGAAACACATACTCAACCGACTCATACAACAGGAACAGCTTTCTAAAGAAGAAGCCAAAGGCGTGCTCTTACAAATCTCCAATGGAGAGTTTAGCGAGATTCAGATTGCTTCTTTTCTCACCGTCTTTATGATGCGCAGCATCAGCGTGGAAGAGCTGGAAGGCTTTCGGGATGCGCTTTTGGAACTTTGCATTCCTGTCGATTTCAACGGCGAACGCGTGATGGACCTTTGCGGTACTGGCGGAGACGGACAAAACACCTTCAACGTGTCGACAGCAGCTTCTTTTGTAGTTGCAGCCTCAGGCATTAAAGTCGCCAAGCATGGAAACTATGGCGTGTCTTCAGTCAGTGGAAGCTCCAATGTGCTAGAAGCCATGGGCGTCAGATTTTCCAACGAACAAGGATTTTTAGACAAAACCATGGAACAAACCAATATCGCTATTCTTCACGCGCCATTGTTTCATCCGGCAATGAAAAATGTAGCGCCAATTCGGAAATCTCTGGCTTTAAAAACTTTCTTTAATATGCTTGGGCCTATGGTCAATCCAGCCAAGCCAGATTTGCAATTGGTCGGTGTATATGATTTGGAATTGCTGAGGAAATATCATTATTTGTATCAGAAAACCGATAAAACCTACTGCATTTTGCACGATTTGAATCAGTATGATGAAATCTCGCTGACCGCTAAGACCAAGTGTGTGACCAATACTCAGGAAACCTATTTATCAGCTGAAGATTTTGGTGTGTTGCCGGTTTCCAAAGAAGAAATCTACGGGGGAGATACGATAGAAGGTGCTGCGGATATTTTCTATCAGATTTTAAATGGAAAAGGAACTGCAGCCCAAAATCATGTGGTCTGTGCCAATGCCGCTACGGCGATTTCAACAGCGAGAGAGGTCAATGTAGCTGATGCTTTTGCGGAAGCTAAAGACCTTTTGAAAGGAGGGAAAGCCTTGGAAGTTTTAAACCAGCTTAAAACGATAAGTCAGTCATGAAACAAATTTTAGAAGAAATCATCGGTTATCAGCAATTGGTGGTTAACCTTAAGAAGAAACGGATGCCCGTCGAGGTCTTAAAATCTTTCCCTGAGTTTTCAAGCCCAACGCGAAGCTTAAAGCAAGCAGTGGCAGGTTCCGAAGAAGGGATAATAGCCGAATTTAAGCGCCGTTCGCCGAGCAAAGAAGCGATCAACCTGAAGGCAGACGTGATGAATATTGCACAAAGTTATGAAAAAATGGGCGCTGCAGGGATGTCGGTGTTAACCAATCAGCGTTACTTTGGAGGAAGTTTGGAAGATCTGCAACTGGCCAAATCGGTTTGCAATCTGCCTATACTGAGAAAGGATTTTATGGTGGATGCTTATCAAATGTATGAGGCTAAAGCTTACGGAGCGGATGCCATTTTACTGATTGCCAACGCCTTGTCTGCTGAAAAGTTGGAAGAATTAGCAATTTTGGCTAAGGAATTGGGTTTAGAGATTTTATTTGAAATTCATGAAGCCGAGGAAATCCAGAAATTAGATACTCAGTATATCGATCTGATTGGCGTTAACAACCGTAACTTAAGAACCTTTGAGGTTAATATTCAGCAGGGACTGGACATGTTGCCGCATTTGCCTTCAGAGTTGCTGAAAATTTCTGAAAGCGGTATTCAGGATCGGGAAACCATTCAGAAGTTGATTCAAAAGGGATTCAACGGAGTGCTGGTAGGTGAGTTTTTTATGAAACAAAAAGTATCTGAATTTAAGAAAGATTAAGATGAAAGTGAAAGTCTGCGGCATGAAGAATCCTGAAAATATCCAAGCCCTGGCTAAGTTGGATATCGATTATATGGGTTTTATTTTCTACGAAAAGTCACCGCGCTTTGCAGAACACCCTGTCGAACTTACAGAGCGCATTCAGAAAGTTGGTGTGTTTGTGAACGATACTGTAGAGCAGATTTTGGAGAAAGTCGAAGAATTTCAATTGAATGTGATTCAGTTACACGGTCATGAAACGCCAGAATTCTGTGAAGAACTCAATCAGGCTTTAGCTAAAGCAGGTCGTGCTGAGGTGAAGTTGTGGAAGGTATTTTCCATAAAATCACCTTCAGATTTTGAAGGCATTGAAGATTTTAGTTTCTATGTGAATGGCTATTTACTGGACACTAAAGGCCAATACAGAGGGGGCAACGGTGAGAAATTTGACTGGCAACTGCTTCAGCAACAAAAGTTTTCAAAACCAGTAATGTTGAGTGGAGGCATAGCGCTTCAAGATGCGGAACAAGTCAGCGAATTATTTAAAAAAGGATGGATTGCAGGTGTGGATGTCAATAGCGGATTTGAGGACGAACCTGGATTTAAAAATATAACTTTAGTGAACGAATTTTTACAAAACCTTAGAACTTATGAGCAAGTATAAAGTAGATGAGCACGGATTTTACGGTGATTTTGGAGGGGCATATATTCCGGAATTGCTGTATCCTAATGTGGAAGAATTAAGACAGAACTATAAACAGATCATCCATACGGAAGACTTTCAGAAGCAATTCAAAAGTCTGTTGAAAGATTTTGTAGGACGACCAACGCCTTTATATCTGGCTGAAAATTTAAGTGAAAAGTATAAGACGAAAATCTACCTCAAGCGAGAGGATTTGTGCCATACCGGCGCCCATAAAATTAATAATACCGTAGGTCAGATTCTTTTAGCCAAAGCATTAGGTAAACACCGGATCATTGCTGAAACTGGTGCAGGTCAGCATGGAGTAGCTACTGCAACCGTTTGTGCCTTGATGGGGCTGGAATGTATCGTCTACATGGGCGCTAAAGATATTGAGCGCCAGGCACCGAATGTCGCCCGAATGAAAATGCTGGGGGCTAAAGTCGTGCCTGCGACATCGGGGAGTAAAACCCTGAAAGATGCGACTAATGAAGCGATTCGCGATTGGATCAATCATCCTAAAGACACGCATTACATCATCGGTTCGGTGGTAGGGCCGCATCCGTATCCGGATATGGTGACCGAATTGCAAAGCGTGATTTCCAAGGAGGTGAAAGCACAAATGCTTGAGAAAGAAGGCCGGGAGTTGCCAGATTATGTGATCGCCTGTGTCGGTGGTGGAAGTAATGCCGCTGGTTTGTTTGCCGACTTTATGGATCATGAAGACGTAGGCATCATTGGTGTGGAAGCCTCAGGAATGGGAGTGGAGACGACCGAATCTGCAGCGACGACAATTTTGGGTCGTGAAGGCATTATTCATGGCAGTAAAACCCTGTTAATGCAAAACACCGACGGACAAATCACGGAGCCGTATTCCATTTCCGCTGGCTTGGATTATCCGGGGATTGGTCCGCTTCACGCGCATTTGTTTAAAACAGGTCGAGGCAAATTTGTGTCGATCACCGATGCGGAAGCCATGGAAGCAGGTCTTGAATTGAGCCGAATGGAAGGTATTATCCCAGCAATTGAAACGGCACATGCCTTTGCGATTTTCAAGTATCTGGACTTTAAGGAAGATGATGTGTTGGTGTTCAACTGCTCTGGACGTGGGGATAAGGATTTGGAGACGTACAGACAGTATTTTGGGTACTAGAAAGTAGGTTGTAGGTGATAGGTTGTAGGATTATAGAATAGAGAGCAAAGAGCAAGGAACAAAGAGAATAGAACAAGGAGTCAGGAAGCAGGAAACAGGAGAAAAAGAGGATAGAACGAGATGTCAGTTCGAGCCCGCCTGAATGATATTGTCGGGCAGGCCCGCCTTCATGATTTTGTCGGGCAGGCTCGCCTTCATGATTTTGTCGGGCAGGCCCGCCTTTATGATTTTGTCGGGCAGGCCCGCCTGAATGATTTTATCAGGCAGGCCCGCCTTTATGATTTTGTCGGGCAGGCCCGCCTTTATGATTTTGTCGGGCAGGCCCGCCTACATGATTTTGTCGGGCAGGTGATCCCAACCGTTTTGTTGGGATTTTATCGAGAACTATTTGATTGATGATTTGTTTTTTTTAAGATAATTTTAAATGGGTGTTTGAACATCGAGCCTTTCTGTTCCGCTTAAGACAAACTTAGGCCTTGAAGTAAAACCTTTGGAATGAAATTTTTTAATATTGTTTCAATTTCGAGCGGAGTCGAGAATCCAAACCATGGAAGTTCAAACTTTAAATAAAGAAGCATTGACTAAATTAAAAATGGATCAATAATCGAACACACAATAAATTCTATCATCAAATAAAAAGGTAAGCTAAATTGATATTTACTATATTTGAAAAAAGCTTAATAAAATGAACTTAGAAGCTCGGAAAATAGAATTTGTAAAAGAATTTTTAAACCTACAAAACGAAGAAGTTGTTACACTTCTTGAAAACATACTGAGAAAAAAAAAGAATGTTTCTGACTTAAGAACTTTTGAATCTATGACTCAAGAAGAATTAGATAAAAGAATTAATCAATCTGAATCTGATTTTCAAAACAATCGATTTAAAAGTAGTTCTGAACTAGCAGCTAAATACGAATAATGTCATTGAAAATAATATGGTCGGAAGTGGCTGAATCTGAACTTGACGACATTTATCAGTATTACGAAAAGACTGCAAGTTTAAAAGTTGCTAAAAAGTTCGTAAATGCTATTATTAACGAACCGAATAAACTGATTAAAACTCCAGAAATTCGACAAATAGAACCCTCTTTAAAACATAGAGGAACTGAATATCGATATTTGGTTTTCAAAAACTACAAACTTATTTATTCCATTGACTATAAAAAAGGATTTATAAAAATTGCTGATGTTTTCGACACAATATAAAATCCTACCAAGCTAGATCGAACGAAATAAAAACACTTATTAAACAAGAGGCTTTAAGAAATACGGATTTAGCACTACAAAACAAAAAAACCTATGAATAGAATAATTGCAGCTTTAGCTCAGGATAAAAAACTAATTTCCATCTACTTCACGGCGGGTTATCCGCAATTGGAGGATACCACAGAAGTCATTAAACGCCTGGCGAAGGCAGGCACCGATGTTATTGAAATCGGTTTGCCGTATAGCGATCCGCTGGCGGATGGGCCTGTGATTCAAAAAAGCTCAGAACAAGCGCTGAGAAACGGTATGAGTACCAAAGTCTTGTTTGAGCAACTTCAGGGCATTCGTGATGAGGTGGATATTCCGCTGATTGTGATGGGGTATTTCAACGCCATGCTGCAGTTTGGCGTGGAAGATTTCTGTAAAGAATGTAAAGCGATTGGGATTGACGGTATCATCATGCCTGACTTACCCATTTCGATTTATGAACGCGATTATAAAGCCCTGTTTGAATCCCACGGCCTCAAATTCGTTCCACTCATCACCCCTGAAACCTCGGTGGAGCGTATTCATCAAATTGATGCTCTTGGCGATAGTTTTGTGTATATGGTGAGTTCGTCCAGTACAACTGGTGGTGAAGCTGGTTTTGGCGAGGATGCGATGGCTTATTTTAAGCGTATTTCAGATATGCAGATGGATAATAAACTGATGGTAGGCTTTGGGATCAAAGACGCTCTGAGTTTTGAGCAAGCCAGTCGGTATACCAGCGGCTGCATCATCGGCTCGGAGTTTATCCGACGTTTGACCAATGAAGGCATGGAGGGGATTGCGCCGTTTGTGAAGTCGTTGAAGTAGTTTTTGAGTGAATAGTGAATAGTTTCTTCTATGAGAGTTTTCGGTTGATAGTTAAAACTTTTAATTTGACTCACGACTCACGACTCACGACTCACGACTCACGACTCACGGACTCACGACTCACAAATTAATGCAGTTTCAATTCAATCTCAGTTAATTTTCAGAATCACATGCCTGACTAAGTCATTCAGGCGGGCCTGCCCGACTAGTTTATTTAGGCGGGCCTGCCCGACTAGTTTATTTAGGCGGGCCTGCCCGTTTTTTCAGCGCGTGTATCAAGAAGTTTTTTCACCCTGTCTCGACGCTTCTGGATATTTCAGGGTCTAAACCTGAATTAATGAAGATGCTGAAACCAGTTCAGCATGACAACTGAATTTTTACATCCAGATAACTCAATATATTTGTTTGTTTATATCGATAGGTTTTAATGGTCTTTTGAATTAATGATATCTTGATATAATTTTTTCATTATTGTGAACCTTTAGCTGAAAACCAATTATACACTTTAATTATCTGAATTTTAGTAACTTTATAAAAAAAAATGGTTGACTATAAATCCATACTAACACGAAATCCTAATAAAAGATTTGGAAGGCCTTGCGTACGTCATACAAGAATTACAGTATTCGATGTTCTTGGTTGGTTATCTACAGGAATGTCATTCGAAGAGATTATCTATGATTTCCCAGAACTCACCCTTACTGATATCAAAGCATGTTTGGCTTATGCAGCCGATAGGGAACATAAGTTAGAGCATGCATCATGAAACTTTTGTTTGATCAAAACATCTCCTTCAGGATTACAAAGAAACTGAGTGAACACTTCTCTGATTGTAAGTATGTTTCCGATTGTGATTTACAAAATACAGATGATATTGATATTTGGGAATATGCCAAAAGCAATGCATATGCTATTGTCACATTCGATTCAGACTTTTACGATATGAGTTTGATTAATGGTCATCCACCAAAAATCATTTGGATACGCACAGGTAACTTAACTACTATCGAAATTGCTTAATTGTTAATTTCCAAGAAGACTAGCATAGAAAGATTTTTACATAACGATGATTATAAGCAATTGTCATGTCTTGAAATAACATAAGCAGTGTCCTTTGTGTGCTATCAAACTTAGCATTTAAAACCTACTGCTTATACCTCCAGTCCACCAGTTGAATACCGAATACTCAATATTGAATACAAAATTTCGAAGTCAATCTTGCTATGGATTTTAATTGAGTGAATAGTGATAAATAATTAGTCATTAAAAATTTCCTATATGCATTCAAAATTCTTAATTCAAATTTTATTGACTACTGACTACTGACGGTAGCTTCGATACGATTCTCCTGGCGTCGAATCACTCAGCCACCAACTCATGTTTTATTTCAAATTTCAAAATTTTTATTTTTCATTTCCTGCTACCTAATCCCTAAAACCTAATTCCTGACTCCCGACTACCAACTCAATCCACAAAGGTTTCTTTCAGCACGTCTTTGCATTTAGTAACTTCGGGAGGTGAGAGATGGCTAAAGACTTTGAGGATTCTTTGTTTGTCGATAGTACGGATTTGGTCGATGACCAGCATTCCTTTTTTGCCATTTGTTTTAACGGGAACTCGAGTGGGGTAGGCTTTTGGATTTGTGGTCATAGGAGCAACGACAACAGTTCTGAGAAATTTATTCATTTCGTCTGGGGAGATGATGACACAAGGTCTCGTTTTTTTGATTTCACTTCCAATCGTTGGATCCAGATTAACCAGAACTACGGTATACTGATTTAATTCCATTCTTCAAAAGTATCGTCTTCCAAGATATCGCTTATAAGAAGTTCGTCATCTTTACTCTCAGCCATTGCTTTGAATTTCTCCTCCCAGTCTTTCCTAGGTGTATCTACAGGACGCAGGATGATCTGCCCTTTTTCGAGAATAAGTTCTACCTTATCTTTGATTTGATATTTCTCTAAAATGGTTTTACTTAATCGCAAGCCTTTTGAGTTCCCTATTTTAATGATTGATGCTTCCATAAATATTAGAATGTAAACACAAAGTTATTACTTTTTTTGATGTTTAGGAGTGATTTTTTAATTTAGTTGACCAGTTGACCAGTTGACCAGTTGACCAGTTGACCAGTTGACCAGTTGACCAGTTGACCAGTTGACCAGTTGACCAGTTGAATGCCGAATACTCAATACTGAATACAAAATATCGAAGTTAAATCTTGCTATGCTTTTACTTGAGTGGGTAGTGACGAGTAACGAGTAATTATAAATTTAGAATTCAAAATTCAAAATTCAAAATTTTACTGATTACTGACTACTGCCTAATCCCCCTAGTTTAGCGTTAACCGATAAACGATAACTGTAAGCGTTGACCACGAGCTAATTGAAAAAATGATTATCTTTGAATCATGGATATAGATATAAAAAATGCAAAAATTGACCTTATTCAATGGCTTACGACTATAGAAGATCCATCTTTAATTCAAAAATTAATGCAAGTTCGAAGTGATGAGTCAAACGATTGGTGGGAAAGTATAACTGAGTCAGAAAAAGAGTCGATTACCAAAGGGATTTCAGAGGCGAACCATGGAGCTCTAAAACCATATTCAGAAGCTAAAAAGATTTATGAAAAGTGGTTATAAGGTATTCTGGACGAAACATGCCTTATCTGAGCTTAAGGAAACTTATGAGTATTTAGAAAAAGAATTCACGGATAAGGAAATTAGAAAATTATCTGTAGAAATTGATTACACCATAAACTTAATTTCTAGAAATCCTGAGTTATTTCCCTTGTCTGATTTTAGAGGTATACGAAGGGTCGTTATCAAAACGTATAATACACTTTATTACAGATTAGAAAAAAATCAAATTGAAATTTTATCGTTTTACAATAATAGAAAGCGCTCTAAAACCGATAATTCACATCAGTAATTTAATTTAAGTCTCATATAATTTATTTTAAATTTGCAATTTCCTACTCCCTAAAACCTACCACCTCATCCCTCCATCTCAATACCGAATACTGAATATAAAATATCGAAGTCAATCTTGCTATCGTTTAACTTGAGTGAGTAGTGACGAGTAATTATAAATTCAAAATTCAAAATTTTACTGACAACCGAAAACCGACTAAAGACAACCGATGACCGAAAACTGACAACAGACAATCGATGGTAGCTTCGATACGATTCTCCTGGCGTCGAATCACTCAGCCACCAACTCATGTTTTATTTCAGATTTCAAATTCTTTATTTTTCATTTCCTAACACCTAATCCCTAAAACCTAATTCCCGACTACCAACTCCAATTCACATTAGTCGACAACTGATTTTTAACTCTTTATTTTCAAGAAATTTCGAAGATTTAGGATTTAAGGGAATTGATTTGTATTTTTACGTAAACACTTCAAAATGAAAAAAGAACAACTTATTGAGCAGGCTGCCCATAAAATGAGTCAGCTCCCTGAGGCCAAAATTCAAGAGGTGAGTGATTTTGTAGACTTTCTCTTCAGCAAAATTGACAACCAGATCCTGCTAGATAATGCTCAGCAATTATCATCAGAATCTACATCTTTTGACTTTTTAAAAGAAGAGGAAGATCTATATAGCGTATCAGATTTAAAAGATCGCTATAAATGAAAAAAGGTGACATAGTATTGATCCCTTTTCCTTTTACAGACTTATCTGGTAGTAAAAATCGTCCTGCCGTCGTTTTAATTTCTACCGACGAAGATGTAAGTATTTGTTTTATGACTACGCAACTAAAATGGCAATCGGATGTTGATGTTAATATCCAACCTTCAAAGACTAATGGTTTAAAGAAAGAATCATTGATTAGGCTTAATAAACTTGCTACGATTAATAAAAATCTAGTTCTTGGCCGATTGGGGCGCTTAGATACAAATGAACTAAAGAAATTAAATGTTTCACTTATTCGTATTTCGGAACTTAATGAGTAAGCATGAATTCCCGAATAATTTTTCTATTTCTCATCTGCTAACATCTAAATCCTAATCCCTACCACCTATTTCTTCAAAACTTTATTTGAATATTACGACAAAAGAGATTCCTCCTTTCGTCGGAATGACATATGCATCCACCTAAGGTGGACAGCTGAATGCCTTAGTTGGGAAACGCAGGCGGGTAATTTTATGAAGTGAAACCTAAAAATAGCTCCTCGACTTCACTCAGTAAGGCTATCGAGAAAAATGTCATTCAGGCAGAGAAGCTTTTTGCTTCGACGATGAATCTTTAAAGCTGTATCATTTCATTTTTTTTTGATCTAACTTATGCTTCATCACTTTTTTAACTCACCCCCGTTTTTATTGTATTAAGTGTTTACCGATAAGCATCGGCACAGGCTATGAACCTCATTCTTCGGTTTTTTACATCCATAAAAAGTAGGTCGTTTTCTTTGAGTGTAGTTATTCTTAAAGTTTTTATTCACTACTACCTAACACCTCATCCCTCCAGAGTTATGTAACCAGTGACTATTAAAGAGTCATTAGCAATTTCCATCTAACTGCATTATTAATTCTGAATTCAAAATTTTTTATTTTACTGACTACTGACTACTGACTACTGACTACCTCCTAATTCCTAAAACCTAATTCCTACCACCTAAAGACTAAAGCCTAATTCCTCCGGTCCACCAGTTGACAGGTTCACCGGTTCACCGCCAAAAAACGAACCACTAAACGAACAATCACTCACTAAAGGTGATGACATTACTAATATTTTACCAATTAGGAGATTACAACAAAATTCACGATATTTATTTAATAAATAATATGCAAATGACATCTGTAGATAATTTAAGAAACGGTTTGATCGATAAAATTCTTTCAATAAAGAATGTAGCGTTTTTAGAAGCTTTAGATCAGCTTATCTCCTCAACAGATCCTGAATCAGATACGGTGGTGTTGACAACTGAGCAAAAAGCAATGTTAGAGCTGAGTGAAAAAGATATTAGAGATGGGAGGCTCATCTCTCAAGAAGCGATGGAGAAAAGAAATCTTGAATGGTTGGACGCAATGTAATCTGGACTAGAACAGCCGACATTCAATTTGTCGGGATTTTAGAATATTGGGCTACTAGGAATAAATCAAATACCTATTCAAAAAAACTCCTAAAGCTAGTAGGAGACATGACCAGTCAAATTGCGAAAACTCCTTTTATTTATAAGTCAACAGATTTTTAAGATACACATGTTGCAACATTAGGTCATTATAGCATCTATTACCATGTGAATGATAAATTCATCACTGTCACTGCATTTTGGGATAATAGACAAGATTTGGGAAAGCTTTTAAAAGTATTGCAAAGTCAAAAGTAAGTGTGTTTTTACTCCTATAAATCTATAACTGTATTCAAAACTTTTAATTTTACTAAATGTCACTTCTAGTTTTTTGTTGACTGCGAAGGAAAGAAATTGCACTACGATTTCTTTCAGCAAAGCTATCGAGAAGTAGTTTTATGCTGAAACCTTGAATGAGCTCTCGATACATCCGCCTTAGGCGGACACTCGACCTGACAGTAACCAACTTCCGTCTCAAAATTTATTTCAAATTTCAAATTCTTTATTTCAAATTTCCTTAAATCTTTTACCTTGTTCCACCAATACCAGTCACTCCTCATTGATCACTGACAACAGACAACAGACTCTCGACTCCCGACGACCGAAAACTGACAACAGACAATCGATGGTAGCTTTGATACATCCGACTCAGGCGGACACTCAGCCACCAAATTAATTATCTTAGAAATTTTTGTTTTAGTAAGGTTAAGTTCTCGATACACTGATTTTAGTCTATCGACTTAAAATCAGCACTCGAACTGACAGTGGCTTCGATACACCTCGATGAAAAATCGAGTCACTCAGCCACCAGCTCACGATTAATTTCAAATTTGCTATTTCCTAATACCTACAACCTAACACCTAATTCCCGCCCTGCCTTCCAAGAAACGCCGTCAGCTTTTATTTTAGTTGGGTCCAGTTTTCAATATGAATATCAGTTATTCGATTGAATTCTTTTATGTTTTCAGTAACCATAATTAAATCATTTGAAATGGCTGTGGATCCAATAAGTAAATCAAAATCGCTTATCATTTTACCTTCCTTTCTCAACCTTACTTTTTCTTTTGCATAAATAGTTAAGGCATTATAAATAGGTAAAATTTTAATTTGCTCAGTGAATTGGTCTATGAGTTTATAATTTTTCTTTGGGTTTGAACTGTTTTCTGCACCGAAAATCAATTCAGCGAGTGTGATTTCAGAAATAGCGCAATTTTCTAGTTTTATGGTTTCAAACTTGTCAAGTAAGTTGAATTTGCCTCGAAAAAAGTGAATGCAAATATTAGTATCAATTAAATAGTTCATTCGAAAGACACCGTATTAGTTTTAGCAACTCTTGAGTTTTTGATGTCTGAAATGATTTCATCAGCGTCTCTGTTATCCTCCCAGGCACCAAACAGTGATTTCAAATCTGTTTCTTTTTTAGGTTTGAGTTCTAGAGATTTTGTCAACTTGATAATTAAATTCTTTTTAGTTGCATTATCAAGGTTTTTTAGATAGCCAAAATACCGATTCAGTGTTTTATTTGAAATAGTTAAGCTGCCCATTTTTCTGAATTTATTGCAATTTACAAATTAATATTATAGTTCTCACCAATAGACCTCTAGCTCCATTTTTAGATTTTAGCTTTTAAGTTAATAGTTGATAATAGTACTTTTTTGTTCATCCCTTTTGTTATGGATTAAGTGTTTATGAATCTCGTTCTTCAGTTTTTTACATCCATAAAAAGTAGGCCGTTTTTTATGATTGCGATTATTTTCAAGCCACTAGTTTACATTCACAAATTACTTCAAATTTCAAATTTTTTATTTCCTAATCCCTCCAGTACACCACCTCACGATTCACTAATCACTAATCACTAATCACCGAAAAACCGACAACGATAACTGATGGTAGCTTCGATACGTCCGCCAGGGGCTGACACTCAGCCACCAACTCAAATTCTTTATTTGTCATTTCCTACCGCCTAAATCCTAAAACCTATCACCTTGTTCCACCAATAGACCAGTCACAATTCACAGGAATTACGATCACAGAATATCAGATTTCAATCTACCGGGATCTTGCCTTGTATCGAATAGTGTAACTATATAAATATGCTTGGAGTTAAATCGATAATATAGAGTAGTTTGTTTTGTTATAGTACAGCGCCTTAAGTTTTTTCCTTTTTTGGACTCGGGGAAAATCACTGGTTGAGTTCGGATGATTTCAATGGAATTGTTAAGCTTTTCGATAAATTCATTCTTTACTTTTTTAGACCACTCATTTAAAAGATAGTCAAAAAGTTTGTCTAATTTCTTTTCAGCAGTCTTAGGGATTAGAACTTTTCTTTTCAATTATCTGTGCTTTTGCATAAAAGAATCATAATCTGTGAGTTCTCCATTTTCGATTTCTGTAGAAGCTCTTTCAATCTCGTTCTTTTGTTCTGGAGAAAGCTCGTCCCAAAAATCCACAGTCTTATTTTTCTTGAAAATCCTTTTAATAGATTCAATTATATTTGGATTTTCTGTTTCCAAAAGCATTTTGGCAAGTTGTATTTTTTCTGACTGCATATCCATGGTTCCACTTTTATCCATCAAAAGTAATAATTTTAAATCAGATTCTTATCTTTTTAAAATGAAGTCGAAACAGATCCCTTTGCCAAGAATCGCATGCAGATGCGAACATAAGACAGCATCGTCACCCTGACTTATTTCAAATTTCAAATTTTCTATTTGCTACCTTCTAAAACGTAATCCCTACCACCTAATTTTTTAAATTCTTATTTGAATATTACGACAAAAGAGATTCCTCCCTTCGTCGGAATGACACATGTATCCGTCTAAGGTGAACAGCTGAATGCCTCAGGCGGGAAACGCAGGCAATCCTATAATAAAGGACGGACTTAGTAACAATGACTTTTCTCTTTTCATTTTTTCCATTGATGAAAAAACGAAACAATAACCCCGATAGCTATCGGGGAGGCTAATTTAAAGAAATTTTTGCTCCGCTGCTCTTCGCAAAACCACTGCTGGCTTGCTAGCTCACCCCCGTTTTTATTGTCTAAGTGTTTACCGATAAGCATCGGCACAGGCTATGAACCTCCTTCCTCGGTTTCGCTTCATGCTAATTACTTCGTAATGCACTTCCGCGAAAGCCACAGTTATTTCTGGAAATTAGTCGGTTTCCCTTAACTTGATGCCCGGTAGATATATTTTGTGGTTGCTGCTTTAGTTTTTTGCCATCATGTTTTTGTTTCATTTCTCCAGCTAATGAACCGTTTAGCATTTAAGAGCATTCAAAATTTTTAATTTTACTCACCAACTCACCAACTCACCAACTCACCAACTTACTGACTACTGATCTTCCCTAAAACCTAATTTCTAAACCCTAGCCCCACCACCTCATCACTCCAGTCCACCAGTTGACAGGTTCACCGGTTCACCGCCAAAAAACGAACAACGAACCAACCCATATCCAACAAAAAATGTAAATTTGGCACAGAATTAAGAATTTAAAACCGATCTCAACTCAGCAAGCTTCGTATATAATTTTAAAGGCTTTAAGACGTAGAACTATAGTTAACTTCAACTTTTATGGATAAGACTGATACTTCCTCTCAAGACTCCGATTGGTTATACGAGATTAAAGCTGAAAAGCCACTGTTTGACTTCAATTTTAAGGAGATTTGGAGGTACCGCGATCTTTTGATTTTGTTTGTGAAACGCGATATTGTCACCGTCTATAAGCAAACGGTGTTGGGCCCACTCTGGTTTTTGATTCAGCCGCTGTTTACCTCGGTGATTTTTACGCTGGTCTTTAATAACGTAGCCAATATTCAGACGGGGACTGTGCCCAGCTTTTTGTTTAACCTAGCCGGTATTACCGCCTGGACTTATTTTAAAGAATGCCTCACAGGAACCTCGGGCACGTTTACCAAAAACGCGGGGATTTTTGGTAAGGTGTACTTTCCCAGGGTCATCATGCCCATGTCAGTCACGATTTCTAACCTCTTAAAACTGGCGATACAACTAAGTATATTTACCGGCTTTTATATCTATTTTGTGGCCTCAGGGAAACCCATTAGTCCCAATACCAATTTGTTTCTATTCCCAGTTTACGTGTTTATCATGGGAGCTACAGGTTTAGGCTTAGGTATGATTTTATCGGCCATGACTACCAAGTATAGAGACTTTACCGTCCTTATTGGATTTGGCGTACAATTGCTGATGTACATCTCAGCGGTGCCTTTTCCGATGACAGAGATCCTGGAAAAAAAGCCAGAATACTTTTGGGTGTTTAAGTACAATCCCTTGGCTCAGATCATAGAAGGCTTCCGCTACATGACCCTCGATACAGGTCTATTTACCTGGTGGGGTTTCTTTTATGCCTTAGGCTTTTCGATAGTTGTCTTTTTTGTGGGTCTGGCGATTTTTAATCGGACTGAGAAGAGTTTTATTGACACTGTTTAGTGTAATGGAAGAATGGGATAGTTGTGTAGTGGAGTAGTGGTGAAATAGAAGAATGGAATAATTGTATAATTGAGGAGTGGTTAAATTGTAAAAATAGTTATAAATGAATAGTTGCTATGGGGCATAAAGATATGGATGTATGGAAGGAGTCCATGGTTTTGGTCAAGATGATTTACAAAATGACTTCTCAATTTCCAAAATCTGAAGCATATGGCTTAACTTCACAGTTAAGAAGAGCTGCCGTTTCGATACCTACTAATATTGCTGAAGGAAGTGCCAGAAATGGGTTAAAAGAACTTCATCAATTTATCGGGATTGCAATGGGATCAGCAAGTGAAGTGGATACTCTTATTATCATTGCTAAAGATTTAGATTATACTGCAAATGATATTGAGCCTATCGAAAAACAATTAAATTTGGTAAGAAAATTATTAGTGGGTTATAAAAGGTATATCAAAACGAAGATTTAAAGGATAGTGTAATAGAAGAGTTGTATGATAGAGGAATAGAGGAATGGTAGAATGGAGTAATAGTGTAATGGAAGAATTTCTTAATAGAGGAATAGTTTGATAGTGTAATGGGAAAATGCAGAAATTGTAGAGAAAAAAATAGTAATTGATTGATCATGGAGAAAGATAATTTATCTTACCACTATACCACTATACCACTATAACACTATACCACTATACCACTTCACAACGATACTAAAGCAAATTGATGAAAGATAATATTATTCTAACCGCCCAAAACATCTCTAAACAATACCGCCTCGGGGTGGTAGGAACGGGGACCTTGAGTCATGACCTGAACCGCTGGTGGGCGAGTGTGCGCGGCAAGGACGACCCGTATTTGAAGGTAGGGGCGGAGAACGACCGAAGTAAGAAAGCGGAAACCGATTACGTCTGGGCCTTGCGGGACATTAACTTTGACGTTCACGATGGGGATGTGCTGGGGATTATTGGGAAGAACGGAGCGGGTAAATCCACTTTGCTGAAGATCTTATCGCGAGTGACGTCTCCCACCACGGGGAGCATCAAGACTAAAGGACGTATTGCCTCTTTACTGGAGGTGGGGACGGGCTTTCACCCGGAACTGACAGGGCGTGAAAACATTTATCTCAATGGGGCGATTTTAGGGATGACCAAAGCTGAGATTAAAGTGAAAGAAGAAGAAATCATCGACTTTTCCGGCTGTGCCATGTACATTGATACGCCGGTGAAGCGTTATTCCTCAGGGATGCGAGTACGTCTGGCCTTTGCGGTAGCCGCGCACTTAGAACCCGATATTCTAGTCGTAGATGAGGTGCTGGCCGTGGGCGATGCCGAATTCCAGAAGAAAGCCATTGGTAAGATGAAGGACATCTCGGGCAATGATGGTAGGACCGTGCTCTTTGTCAGTCATAATATGGCAGCGGTAAAAAGTTTATGTACGCGTGGGATTGTGTTGGAGAATGGTAAAATAGCTTTTGAAGGAGGGACGGATGAGTGTGTAGATTATTATTTAAAAATGGGAAATGAAAAAGGCGCTGAATACCAGCGTTTTTTTAAGGAAAGTGAATTTGAAGGTAAAGATTTTAGAATTTATTCCATAGGTGTTAAAGCAAAGGGGAAAAAGTTTGGAGATCCTATACTTAGGGATGATCATTTAGAAATTATGGTCAATTATTATAAATCTAATAACTACGATTTTAATATTTCACTTAGATTTAAAGATGAGCAAGGTAATTTTTTATTCGTAGTAAGTCCAGATTTTATAATTACCGATACTGATATTAAAAATATCATAGTTTTAAATGTTCCTAATTATTTTTTTAATCAGGGAAGTTTTTTTGTCGATTTGCAAATTACAAGCAAGAAAAAATTAATCAATAGATTTGAAGATATAATAAATTTTACAGTGATACAGGAGCATGTCAAGCTTGGCGGATGGATGGGTAAAACGGTAGGTCCATTAAAACCAAGGTTTAGTTGGGAGCAATATGAAAGTTGATATTTTTATTGTTGGTGGTCAAAAATGTGGTACCACTGCTTTACACAGTTTTTTATCAGAACACCATCAAATTAAAGCAGGGAAACAAAAAGAAATTGACTTTTTTAGTTATGATGCACAGTATAAAAAGGGGTTTGATTATTATCACTCCTTTTTCAAATTGAATCTTTATGAAAAATACATTGAGAAAATTAAATTAGTTGATGCTTCACCATCATACCTTGCAGATAATAAAACACATACTACTGCTGATCGGATCGTAAAATATAATAGAAATGCTAATATTATCATTTTAGTTAGAAATCCTATTAAAAGAGCTTTTAGTGCATATATGATGTATAAAAATAGATATTATGGTGGCCGAGAAGGGTGGTGGTTTGATTGGATAAAAAAGAGAGGCGGCAATCCTGAGGATGTAGTCAAAAGAAATATTGAAGATTATAGGTCTTTCGATGTTTTTATAGAGAATGAACTTAAGGCTATTGAACAAAATAAGAGTATTGAATGTTCGGTTTTAAAACAGGGTTTGTATTCCAACTATATTGAAGTATATAAACAATACTTTAAAAAAGTACTAGTGATAAGCAATGAGTCGCTAAATAAAGAAACGGACAATACACTAAAAAAATTGATGAAAGAACTTTCTCTTAAACCATTTAAAAAAGAATTTGAAAACCATAAAGTTTTTAAGGGTAAATATGATGAAGAAATTAGCGAGCAAACCTTTAGTATTTTAAACAAGTTTTACTTTTCTAGCAATAAAGATTTGAATAATAAGTTTGGAATAAATTATACTAATACATGATCAATGTCACCAAAACCTTTTTTCCACCGATTGAAGATTATCAAAAGCAGTTAGAACGCGTTTGGGAGAATGAGTGGCTGACTAATAATGGGGAGTTGTACAAAGAGCTGTCCCAAAAGCTGCAAGACTATTTAGGCGTGAATCAGATCATACCGATGACGAACGGGACGTTGCCGATTCAAATCGCCTTAAATGCTTTTGCCAAAGAAGGTGAGGTGATTACCACGCCCTTTTCTTATGTGGCGACAACAGCAACTATTGTTTGGGAAAAATGTACACCTGTATTTGTGGATATTCATCCCGAATATTTGACCATCGATGAAACCAAAATTGAAGCCGCCATAACCGATAAAACAACTGCTATTCTAGCCACCCACGTTTATGGCAATCCTTGTGCTGTGGAAGAAATTGAAGCCATTGCTAAAAAACACCATTTGAAAGTCATTTATGATGCCGCGCATTGCTTTGGCGTCAACTACAAAAGCCAATCTATTTTTAACTATGGGGATGTGAGCACCTGTAGCTTTCATGCCACTAAGTTATTTCATACGGGTGAAGGAGGTGCCTTATTTTGCCAGGATGAAGCAACACGACAAGAAATGTGGTACCGACATAATTTTGGGCACGATGGTCCGGAAAAATATCATGGCTTAGGTCTTAATGCTAAAATGAGCGAACTCCAGGCGGCGATGGGTTTAAGTGTGTTGCCGTATATAAAACACATCATTGCTGAACGTAAACGTGTCTGTGAGTATTATGATACACACCTTGATTTTAGCCAATTGAATAATCTTAAACTTAGAGAAGGCACTGACTGGAATTATAGCTATTATCCTGTGATTTTTAAAACAGAATCAGATCTTTTAAAGGCAAAAGACAAATTAAAAGTAGAAAACATCAACCCAAGGCGGTATTTTTATCCGAGTTTAGAAGAGCTGCCTTATATCCAATCCTCAACTTGTCCAATCGCAAGAGACATGGCGCAACGGGTGTTGTGTTTGCCGCTTTATGATAGTTTAAGTATTGAAGACTTAAGTAAAATTGTAAGTACAATTAATGAATAATTCAAAAAAGCACCTCTTTGTTATTGGTAATCCTAGATCGGGAACTACCCTTTTTAGGATAATGCTTAACAGTCATAGCAAAATGACCATACCGCCTGAGTGTGGTTTTATACACTGGTGGTATGAAAAATACAAATCCTGGGATAAAAAGTCTAGTATCAGTGAATTCGTAACTGATTTGAAATCATCAAAAAAAATAGAGACCTGGGGTTTAGATTTTTCTGATTTAGAAAGATTTTTAGAAGATGAAGTTCCTCAGGATTACGAAGAATTAGTTTTTAGAGTCATAGAATTTTATGGGCAATCAAAATTGAATAAAGCTGATCAACATATATTAGGGGATAAAAACAACTACTATATAAAACATCTCAAAGAGATCAAAGAAATCAGTCCAGAAGCATTCTTCATATTTTTAATTAGAGACCCTAAAGCTGTATTTTCGTCCTATAAAGGAATTCAAAAACTAAAAACAGTTTCAAATTATAAACCAGAGCTTTCTCTAGATGTAGTTGATTTCATTGATGAGTGGCTTAAAAACCATAAGAATATATTAAATTTTATTAATGGCTTGAAAAAGGATAAGTTTCTTATTGTCAATTACGAACAACTAGTAGTTAACACTGAAGATGACTTGAAGAGAACATCTAAATTTTTAGACTTAAACTTTGAACCTGGAATGTTAACTTATTACAAGACAAACGATGAACCTAATGGTCTTTTGGATTGGAAACAAAAAACACTTCGACCTCCTGATCCTTCTAGTATAATTTTATACAAAGAAACTTTGACACAAGATGAAATATTTAAGATAGAAGTTCAGACAAAGTCATTATTTAATCGCTTTTTAAATCAACAGCATTTTGAATAAAAAAGATATAAACTACACTGTTAGTGTAAGGTTGATGACTTACATGCATGCGCCATTTATTAAAGAGGCAATGGAAGGGATCATGATGCAAGAAACCGATTTTAAAGTTGAGATTGTTATAGGTGATGATTTTTCGACGGATGGAACCTTAGATATCATAAGAACGTATTCAGACACAGATAATATTCATATAAAAATCCTTAAAAGAGAGAAAGGGGATGCGTACTGGCAGAAGAGGCAAGAACTTGGCAGACTGTATAATTTTATAAATATCCTTGAAAATTGTTCAGGTAAATATGTAGCATTATTAGATGGCGACGACTACTGGACCGATCCTTTAAAGTTGCAAAAGCAGGTGGAGTTTTTGGAGGCGAATAAGGAGTATAGTATGTGTTTTCATAAAGTAGATTTAATACACCCAGATTTATCCATTAGTGAAGATAACATAACTAATGTGCCCGTAAGACACGAGACAATTGAGAACTTAGCAAGCAGGGGAAATTATATTCATACCCCTTCAGTACTATTTAGAAATGACAATTTAGAGTGGCCTGATGGATTCAAGCTAGTACCAATAGGTGACTTTTTTTTGTATATGTTATTAGCCAGTAATGGGAAGATTGGTTACATCCAAGAAAAAATGGCGGTTTACAGGGTAGGTTCGGGTATATGGAGTGGTAAGTCAGCTTATGAGAGAAACTTAAAAACAGCTTATACATTTGCATTATTGATAAAAACCGATCTTTTCAGCGATAAAGTCAATCATATTTTAATTGAAAGAATTCAATCATTTTTAAAACGTTTTCAGCAAAACATAGACTTAGAGTCTCTGGTGATGTTGTCAATTACACCTTCTATAGAAAGAGCTATTTATCAATGTTTTATAGATTCTAACAGAAAAGAAAATCCTGGCGTGAGTGATGATTTAACTTTCAAACAGCTTATTTCGCGCCTAAAAAGAAAACTCATCAATAAAACAAGGATATGGAAGTAAGTCCTTCTATCTCCATATGCATCCCAACCTACAACGGGGCAGAATATCTTCAGGAGGCCTTGGAGTCAATACAGACTCAAACCTTTAAAGATTTTGAAGTGTTAGTAAGTGATGATGATTCTAAAGATGATACGCTAAAGGTTGTAGAAAAGTTTAAGCAAGAATCTAATTTTCCAGTACGCGTTTTTCATCATAAGCCAGATGGAATAGGCGCCAACTGGAATCATGCAATGCGTCAGGCGAGGGGGAAGTATATTAAATTTTTATTTCAGGACGATATCTTACTGCCCACTTGTCTGGAGGAGATGTATACAGTCTTAGAAAATAATCCTAAGGTAGGTCTTGTGGCTTCCAAAAGAGAATTTATAATCAGTAAGCATAACGATGATAAAACTAAGCAGTGGTTAGCCACCTATGGAGATTTACAGAAGCATATTTCAGATGCACCTGGTGACCTAATTTTGACTAAAAAACTTTTTAAAAGAAAGGATTTTTTTAAAAAACCTAAGAATAAAATTGGAGAACCCAGTGTTATGATGTTTAGAAAATCGGTACTCAATAAGACTGGTTACTATGATGAGAGATTAAAGCAAATTCTCGACTTTGAATTTTGCTGCCGCATACTTAAAAACTATTGCATACATATTATAGCTGAACCTCTTGTAAAATTTAGATTACATGACAACCAGGCTACAGTCAAAAATTTAAAGTCAAAAATTGATGATCATCAAATTTATCCTAAACTATTATATAAAGATTACTTTTGGCTACTGAATTATAAATATCAAAAAGAGTTTTTTTTAAGATATGATCCTTTGGGAGTTTTCTTAAAAAAAGTGAGTAGAAAACTCAGGAAAATTTTTAACCAATGACCCTTCCCAAAGTTTCCATCATCATCCCTAATTATAACCATGCTCATTTTTTGGATGAAAGAATAAATAGTGTTTTAAATCAAACCTTTCAAGATTTTGAAGTGATTCTTTTAGATGATTGTTCAACAGACGATTCTTTGAAAATTTTAGATAAATATAAAAGTCATCCAAAAGTTTCTCATTATAAAGTCAATAAACACAATTCGGGCTCAGTCTTTAGACAATGGGTAAAAGGCATTAAACTATCTAAAGGAGAATATATCTGGATTGCTGAAAGTGATGATGTGGCTCATCCTGAATTTCTTGAAGAGACTTTAAATTTTATATTAGATAAAAAAGATTTTGGTTTAGTGTTTACAAAATCAACTATTATTGATGAGAAAGGCAATGAAACAGGAGGTGAGTTTAAACCTCATAATAAGGATTCAGAATTTAAAATTAGTGGACCTGATTTAGTTTCAGAATACTTGGTTAAGAGCATGGTGATAGCTAATGCAAGCAGTGTTTTGTTCAAGGCTGAGTCGTTTAAGTTTATTGATTTTAATAAACTTATAGGCTTTAAAAATACCGGTGATCGGTATTCTTATATTCAAATAGGACTGAACAGTACCATTTACTTCTTAGATAGATCTCTTAATTATTATAGAAGCCATAATTCTAATACTACTAAGAAAAATATTCTAAATAAATCTATTTATAAAGATAGACTTAGAATTGTAGATGACCTCATTAAACATTTTAGTAAAAATGCTTCAGCATCATTAAATCTAAAAGAATTCTATGTAAAGCACTTATTTATTTTTTACAAAGTGAATAGCTTAGTTGTTAATCAAAAAGTACTGGGTAAGCTTTTAAAATATTCTTATTTAAATTTTAGTATTTATTTGAAATTTAGTTTTTTAAATATTTTGTCATCAGTTTTTAAAAGACATTTACCTCATAGAATTCGTAAATACTACAAGGAAATGATTAAAAGAGAATTTGAAATAAAAATTTAATTAAACTTTTATTTAATTTATTCTATAACTCACTCAATTTAAAACACCTGCCAAAATTTTAACGCGGTTTATATATAAATATAAGTATATAGTATATATATTTGGAGCGTAATCGGTAAGTAGAAGATATGGGTTACACTTTTATACAACTCAAAAGCAAGCGCTGCCTATCATTAGCTCATTGGTTTTGAGTTTTTTTTTGCTTTAGATTTCCAAATTTGTCTTCAATTACTTTTAAAATAGTAGATTTTGAAAATCCATCAAGTGTATTTTTAAATTCAACTTGAGGGTAATAATAATTTGACTTCTCGGTTTTTGCAGTTCATAAAGTCAAAAAATAAATTCGTCAAGTCTAAATCTAACATTCGGACATAAAAAACCCCCAACAGTAGAAGGTGTTGGGGGTTACACTTTTGTCAACTAGACAAAAGTAAGGCTGCCTATCACTAGCTCACCTTTTTGTAATCTACCGTTTGCAGTAAGTCCCTAAGGGCTTTTGCAGGTCTAAAGGAAATTCTGGCTTTCCTGACTAGACCAGAGGTCACTTCCTCTTCGGTCTCTACCGCATCGGAGCTCACGCCAATCTGGAAATTACCAATGTTGCCGAGTTCGATAATTCTACCTTCTCTCAACTCATCCATCATGTTGTGGAGCAAAGCTTCAAGCACTGCATAGCAGTCGGCTTTACGCACGGTGGACTGGTTGGAGATGAGATAGGCCAAACGGTCTAAATCGGTTTTTCCTGCGCTCACTGCTTGAACGTAGAACTTCTTTGGAGCTTCCACATCCCGTGGATTTACTCGCTGCAAGCTTTTAACTTGTATCATAATGATAAGATTTACATCAGAGCTTCATTACCCTGATTTTCAGTGGTAAAGATAAAACCGAATTTGAATATGTTGAGTAAAAAGTGGCGGAAAGTTATCCACAAAGTTTTCCACAATTGCTCCAAGCGCCTACCATTCATAGGGGCTTGAGTTTACTAAAATTTCAATTTTATGTTTCGTTTAACGTTTATTAAGCATGTTAGCGTATTTTTATTTTGCAAAATTCAGAAATGTTGCTCCTCTAGTGTCTGTAAAGGCATGCAAGTAGTTAGATTTTATGAAGTGAAACGTAATAAATAGCTCCTTTACTTTGCTCATCAGAGCTATCGAGAAGAATGTCATTCAGACAGAGAAGCTTTTTTGCTTCGACGATGAATCTTTAAAGCCTTATAGTTTGATTGTTTTTCTGTACAACTGCATTCAAATTTATATTTGATTCAATATCAGTTTGAGTTTTTTTCTTGATTGCGAAGGAAAGAAATTGCACTTCGATTTCGCTCAGCAGAGCTATCGAGAAGTAGTTTAATGCTGAAACCTCGAATGAGGTCTCGATACATCCCGATAAATCTTGCCAGGACACTCGACCTGACAGCGTTGTTACCCTGAACTTGTTTCAGGGTCTAAAAATAGGCTAATGAAGATGCTGAAATAAATTCAGCATGACATTAGTTAATGTCTTCTTGAGGATTCTAACACTTTTCATTGCCTGTATCGAGAGAAATGTTACTTAGAGTAATTTAATGAAGTTAAACGAAATAAAATTGCACTTCGACTTCGCTCAGCAGAGCTATCGAGAAGTGGTTTAATGCTACATGTTCTATTTTTGTTTTGAATTTAACTCATGCTTCATTACTTTTTACCATTGCCGTAAAAAGTAACCAAAAAGGTCTAGGCTTATTTTTATGTCTTTAAAAACTACAAAAGCGGCTCCTCCACGCAAAGCAAACCGTTTCACTAGTGCTTTGCTCCTTAGTCCTATCCTCACCGCTTTCTGGTTTTTATGATTCCATAAAAAGTAGGCCGTTTTTTATGATTACGATGATTTTCAAGCCACTAATTTACATTTACAAATTATTTCAAAAATTCCTAATCCCTATTATCTAATCCCAAACACCTAAAACCTAACTTTTGGCTACTGACTCCTCAACTCACTGATTCACTGACTCAAGACTTATTTCAAATTTCAAATTTTATATTTTTCATTTCCTAATTCCTAACGCCTAATCACTAACACCTAAAACCTAATTCCCGACTACCGACTCACTATTCACTAATCACCGAAGAGCAGACAACGGACAACAGATAACAGAAAGCTGATAACCGAAAATTATTACACCACTCTACTATGCAAAAAATTAATAACTTTGAATCAAATAAACAACTCTAAAAAGGTCAACTCTATTTAGGACTCTACAAACCGACAACAGAAAACTGTCAACCGTCAACTGAAAATTTCGTAAACTTGCAATACCAATCGAATGCCATGAACACCCAGCCTTTAGTCTCTGTGATTATCCCGACTTACAATCGCGCGCACCTCATTGGCGAGACGCTTAACTCTGTATTGGCACAGACCTACCAAAATTGGGAATGTATTATTGTGGATGACGGCTCAAGCGATAACACCGATGAGGTCGTAGGGGCTTATGTTGAAAAAGACTCGCGTTTTAAATACTTTCATAGACCAGACGAACATTTACCAGGAGGAAATGGAGCGCGGAATTATGGCTTTAAGATGAGTAGTGGAGATTATATCCAGTGGTTAGATAGTGATGATTTTATATCTCCAATAAATCTAAAATTGAAAGTTGAACTAGCTGTAATTGAAAAATCGGATATAGTAATTTCTAAAAACACGAAGTTGCTTACAGATTTTAAAGATCATTTTGTTATACAAAAAACTTTGAGGCCATCAAATAGCATTACAAACAAATTTTATAAAGAATTTATTCAATCAAGAAACCAAATTTTGATTGGTGATCCATTGATTAAAAGCGAAGTGACAAAACAATTAAGATTTAGAGAAAAATTAATTCGTGGTCAAGATCATGATTATTTGATTAGACTTTTTCATCAACCATTAAAAATTTCTAAGATTGATAATCAACTTTATTTTTACAGGCAAACCGATAACTCAATTACCAGAAAAGCAAGTAGTTTAAGTTTTAGATTCGCAAATGCTCAATTAAAATTAAATATCGAAATACAATCTAAATTCTGTGATGATAAGGATATAGTGTTTGAATATGATAGAAAAAACAAAAAACTTTATAAAACTTATATATTAGCAAATAGGCCAGAATTCATTTTTTTACATTTTAATATTTTTCGTAAAACATTTAAGTTGTCATACTTCGAATTTCTATATTTTTTGGCCTTAAACATTATAACCAAAAAGGGATTTGACAGAATGAAAATTGTATAATATAATTTAATGAAATCCATCCTTCTTATCATTCCTTACTTTGGACAATGGCCACTTTGGTTCGAGGCGTATCTAGTGTCTATTAAAGCTAATCCAACCGTTAATTGGTTATGCCCAACCGATTGTGAATTACCAGAAGACTACCCTGAAAACCTAAAATTTTTAAAGACTACTTTACCAGAACTCAATCAACAGGTCAACCAAGTCGTGAAAGCTAATGTTCCATTAACTCCAAGAAAATTCTGCGATTTAAAGCCAGCGTATGGTGAGATATTTCAGGAGGAGATCAAAAATTATAACTTTTGGGGCTTTTGTGATATGGATATCATTTGGGGAGATATCAGGAAATTTATGACTCCTGAAATTATAGACAAGTACGACATTATCTCCAGCCGAAAGGAAAATATTTCAGGTCATTTTAACCTTTTTAAAAACACAGCTGAACTCAAGCAACTCTATAAGCAAATTCCTAACTATCAAAGTTTGTTTGAAAAAGAACGATTTATGTGGTTTGATGAGCATATACTATCAAATTACTTGAAGACCACACAACACGATTTTACTATCAAATGGAACGAGATTTTGTGTAATCAAGAGAAAGGCGGAGATTCGCATCAGGAATATGAGCTAAACCGCTGGTTCTGGAATAAAGGCAAGCTAATCAACACAAAAACCAATGAAGAGGTCATGTACTTACACTTTATCAATTGGAAAAGAACAATGAAGTTTAGTGAAGTTAACTACACTGATAAACTAAAATCTTTTTATGTGTCTTATTCTGGAATGCATTACAAGCCATTTTCTAAGCTCAGACTAAAGCTTAATGCATTTAAGAATGTGTTTTTTGGATATTGGCAAAAAGAAAAAGGAAGAATTTTAAGTTTAAGACTTAAAAGTTATAAAAAGCGAATAAAAATGAAGCTCAGAAGTTTAAAACAATCTTAATTTAACCAATGAAATTCATCTCCCTACTTCATCCGTTTACAGCACAGGCCATTGGTCTGGAAGAGAAAGATTTGTACCATTCCCATAGCAAGTCTCAGGAACTGGCCTTACAACACATTCAAAGTAAGAACCAAAACATTAATATTTCAATAGATTACTTTACTGGTAAGGTACTGCCTTATCAAAAATTAATTCACAACCTTACCAAAAAATTCTGGCCTGTTACACGTCCGTTGTTTAATAAACGACATCAATGGCGACAACAAGAATCGGTTTGGCATTATAAGCACCAACAAAAACATCCTGCTGAGTTGACCATTATCAATATGTCAGCCTATGCTTCAGAATATGTTTTCAAACTAGCAAGGCTTATAAATAAACAAAAAATGAAGTATATACCTATGCTAGGTGGCATACACTTTAAAGTTTCGGAAGATTTAATCAACTATTATCAAAATGCGCACCATATAATAGTTCATACGCAAGTTCAAAAGAAGAATTTACTTCTCAAAGATCAATTTAAAAATCTAGATATAAGGGTTTTACCATTAGGTGTAGACATCAGCCTGTTTAAACCAGCAAAAAGTGCAACTCATAGTTCAGCTTATTTTTCTCTTATACAAGTCGGAAGAATTTCTAAAGTAAAAAATATTGAATGTTCCATTAATCTAATTGCTTTTTTGAAGAAAAGTGGATTAAATGTAAAGCTAAAACTTATTGGAGCTATAAGTGATCAATCTTATTACAAAAAATTGTCCTTTCTTATAAAAACATTACAACTGGAAGACAATATTAGTTTTATTGATGCGGTAGAGCAGGAAAAGCTGGTTGAGTTTTATCAAGTTTCAGATTTACTATTAATGCCTAGTCATCATGAATCCTTTGGCATGGTAATGATAGAAGCGATGGCTTGCGGTTGTCCTGTTGTCGGTTTTAAAGGATCTGGAGGTACTGATGAAATTATTGTGAATGGAAAAAACGGACTATTGCTAGAAAAAGATGAATTTGAAGACACTATTTTGAAATTATTGAAGGATAAAGAATATTTACAATCTTTAAAGCAGAATGCTTTGGAATCTGTAAAACAAAACTGGAGTATTGAAGTAACAACATCTATTTTATCTAAAAGTATAGAAGATGGACTCGATGGCTAATCAAATTGAATCATTGCAACTTCAACTAGGTTTTGATATTGCACATGTTAGTTATTTGATAACTTCAGTTCAAGAGTTTTGTTTAAAACATAATGTAAAATTAAATTATGTAAAAGAAGCAAATGACAATAGAGGGTGTGTGAAATTGAAGGATAATCGTTTATACGAGACTTTACAAATTCCAAAAAAAATAGCTTTTATTAATTTAAAATTAAAAAGTGGTAAATCTATTTGCCTAGTTTTTGACTTTGATGATTCTTACAGTTTTTTTTCATTAAAAGGTTTGTATAAATCAGATTACTATTTTAAGAGGACTTATGTTCAAAACAACATTAATTTAATACAAATAGAGTTCAATACCAAAATATGTCCTTTAGGAATTTCATTTATGGTAAAGCCGGACAGTATTAAATATTATAGAAAATTGAAATCTTGTTTTTACTGGAATCGATTAAGAAGTGCACTCAAATTGGATAGAAATCTTTTTGGAAGATTCCAAATTGGAATAGAAAATGCAAAAGAAGATTGGAATTCTTTTATTTCTACTCGTACGTTATCAGATTTTGAAAATTTTGAAACACCTAAACACTTCAAAAGTGTTTTTTATCAAAAGCGGTTTTTTCCAAATGAAAAAACTATAGAAACCAGAACTGTTCATAGTCAGAGAGCCGAACTTGTGCGACTACTTAAAAAGGAGTTTCCAAATCAATTTAAAGGAGGTATTAAAGATGATGAAAATTTACCTTTAAAATATAAAGATTGTGCTTCTAGTATAAAAGGGTCTCAAAAAGAATTTTTAGAGATTACAAAAGAAAGTGGTATTTGTATTTATACCAGAGGTCTTTCCAATTCTGTAGGTTGGACCTTATCAGAATTTTTGTCTCAGGGTAAAGCTATTATTGCAGAAAGACAAGATGTGGTATTTCCTAAAGCATTAAAACATAATGTACATTTGTTGTATTTTGATAGTACTGAAGAGCTGAAAAGTCAAGTCCAATATTTGATAGATAATCCTTCTGAGGTAAAGCGTCTATCTAAAAATGCAAGACAATATTATGAGGAAAATATCTCGCCAAAAATTTATTTTGAGACCTTACTAAAACAAATTCATGTATAAACTATTTGTACACCATAGATCACCACATCATTCGGTTTATTCTGGCTATGCTAAGCTTTTAGATTATGTGGATGCAAAAGTGATAGATGGTATGGGTACCTCTATGCCCTATTCTATTTCAAAGTTTATTTCAAAAAAAACCTCAAAATCAGGTGGCACTTACAATAGTCAAAGCATAAAAAAAGAAGTAGAATTGTATAAAGTCCTCCAGAAAAGAAAAAAAGAGGAGTGTTTAGTGCATTATCTCAACGCGGAACGGGACATTCGTTATAATTTGAAGTTTAAAAGAAAATATCCCAACACTAGGTTTATAGCTACTTTTCATAAACCGCCAGCTATTTTAAAAGAGCAAATCACTGAAACCAAGTATTTGAAAAAATTAGATGGGGCAATTTGTGTGGGTGAAAATCAGGTGAACTTTATTAAAGACTGGTTGGACATAGACCGGGTGGCTTATATACCTCATGGAGTGGATACAGAGTTTTTCAAACCAGACCCAGATGTAGAAAAAGAACACTGTATTTTATTTGTCGGTCAGCACCTCAGGGATTTTGAGATGTTGAATGCAATTGTATCTAGGTTATACAATTATGATAAGAGTTTGAAAATAAAAGTTGTGGGGATACCCTTTGCTTTAAAAAAAGTAAAAGAAGCTGAGAATGTAATAAAACTTTCAGGGGTAGGAGATGAAGACCTAAAGCATTTGTACCAAACCTCCAAGCTTTTGTTTTTGCCTTTACAAGATGCAACGGCCTGTAATTCTATTTTGGAAGCCATGGCTTGTGGCCTGCCTATCGTAACCAATAGAGTTGGTGGAAATGAAGCTTACTTAGAAGGAACACAGTCTTGTTTTAAAAATAGTGCTGAGTTTTTGTTTCAGGAAGTGATTAACTTGCTGGAAAATAAAAAACAGAGAGAGAAAAGGTCAATTGTACTAAGACAAAGAGCTTTAGATTTAGACTGGAAAGTAGTGACTAAACAAATTGAAGAGTTTCATAAATCTGTTCACAGTTGACAGTTTGCTGTTTACAGAAAACGAATTATAGCTTACTTTGAAAAATAATCGCTCAACAAAAAACGCTAAACGAGCAGCGTTAAACGAAAAACAGTTAAAGAACAAATGAAATTAATCATCTTCGACGGTACTTTCAAAACGACGACATTTATCAATCGGCTAATTCAAGGTTTGGTGAATCATGATGTGGAAGTTTATGTCTTAGGCTTTAACGAAGAGGTAAATGAAAAACTTAAAGGGGTTCATTATGTAGGTCTGGGAAGCAGTCAAAGTCGAATCAAATTTGCTTGGACGAGTTTAAAGTGGGGATTGAAACATGGAAATTTACTGAAGGCGATTAGACTTTTGACTAAAGAAAAAAAATCAGAACTTAAGCGACAAAATTTAAGTGCAGCTTTAGAGCAAATTCAGCCTGATCTGATTCAAGTGCAATGGGTGTCTAACATATCTTTGTTTGAAGAGCATTTGAATAAGAAAGAATTTAAATTTATATTATCTCAAAGAGGATTTCAAACTAATGTCCGTCCGTTTGTGAATCAAAAGAGTTTCGAATATTTACATAAGTGGCTTCCCGAATTTGATGGCTTTCATTCCGTCTCCAAAGCCATTTCAAAAGTTGGAGATGACCTCTATACGCATCCTAATAAAATTGACCAGGTAGTCTATACAGGCTTAGATTTAGCTGAATTCAATTTTCAGTCTGAAGTCATCAAAAATGAGACCTTACAACTCATTTCTGTGGGTCGTTCACATTGGATCAAAGGCTATAACTACGTGATTAAAGCTTGCTCTATATTACGTCAAAAAGGAATTGATTTTAAGTACACCATTGTAGGTGCTTTAGGGGATGAAGAATTGTTATTTTTAATCGATGATATGGGGTTAAGGGATAAGGTAATATTAACACCTAAATCGCCTCAAACCAAAGTGTTTGAAATGATGAAAGCTTCAGACTTATTTTTACTACCAAGTCTGGAAGAAGGCATCGCCAACGTCGCCGTAGAAGCTATGGCTTTAGGTACACCAGTCATCTCCACCGATTGTGGGGGGATGGAAGAATTGACTACGCATGGTGAAGAAGGATGGATTGTTCCAAAACGTGATGCAGAAGCTATGGCGGAACAAGTTCTGAGCTTTAGTAAGTTGGAAGAGGATGAGATAAGACTTATTAAAGTAGCTGCAAGACAAAAAGTTGAGCAGCAACATAATGAGAGACAAATGGTAGAGGGGATGTTAAGGTTGTATAATCGTGTAATCGAGTAATGGTCAAGTACATTAGTTGTAATTAGTGTGTGCGATCTTATATATGGTTAGAGATATTAATCTAATTACTTTTTTGATTACCCAACCCGCCTTAGGCGGGTGCAAAAAAGAAAAGAAGAAACCAAATGAAGTTTAATTGTGAAGGATAATTTATATCATGATGAAAGCATGCATAAAGGAGCAAAGCCTGATCTATTCGACAAAGCTAAATTGCTTAGAGAAACTACGACAGAGTCAGAAACTAAATTATGGAAACTTCTAAGAAAGAAAGACGCATTAGGCTATCGATTTAGAAGGCAACATCCTTTTGGCCACTATATCTTAGACTTTTATAACCACGAGTTAAAACTATGTATTGAAATTGATGGTGGTTATCATCAGTCGGTTGACCAAAAAGCTAGGGATAAGGATAGAGATAAGTTTATTGATTTTAATGATGTTACAGTTTTAAGATTCACGAATGATGAAGTTAATAATGGCATTGAAAAAGTATTAGAAAAAATCAGAAAACATATTGTAAAGGTAAAGCCATTCACCCTTTAGTGCTTGGGTAATGACAGCGAATATTTTAGTCAAGAAATCAAGCCATCCACCCTTTAGGGCTGGGGAAAGATGGCGATGCGAACATTTTAGTTAAGATTCAATTATGATTTAAATTCAATTAACAGTAAATTCGAATAATAGTTTTAATATGATAAATGTACCCACCTTAATCCTCCCTCAAGGGAGGAAACTGAAAGCAACTATCCCCTTGAGGGGATTATAGGGGTGTTTAATAGTAAAAATCAAAAAACGTATTCTTTTAATGATTAATAAATACACGTAGATTAAACTTAGTTATTACACTTTTAACCAAAGAAACGCTTACCCGAATATACTAATAGACGATCAAACCAATACACGAATATGCCAACCATAAAAACCCCCATCATCCCCATTCGCCAAACCTTCGTCAAGATCAAAGGTGAGCCAGAAGAACTGGACTACAAGGCCATTTGTGTGTTTGCAGCCACGGGATTCTTTTGGGAGGATTCTACGTATTGGAAGTATCAAAAAGTATTAAGACCAGGTACTATTAATGAAATTGATGAAGACGGTTACCTACTCAGCTCAAAGCCTTGGTTTAAGTGGTATTATAAACCCCAAAACCAAAGTTTTGATGCCTCTTTAAAACAATACGAGGAGTTGTTTGAGCAAATTGTCGACGAGCAAATTGGTGATCAGCAGGCCATTTTACCTTTGTCGGGTGGGCTGGATAGCAGGAGTCAGGCGGTGGCTCTTCATAAATTAGGAAAGCAGGTGACGTCGTATTCGTACTCTTTTCAAGATGGCTATAAAGAACATCAGATCAGTCAGCAAGTTGCTAAAGCTTGTGAGTTTGATTTTCAAGCCTTTGAAATTCCGCCGAATTATCTTTGGAAATGTATTGATGAACTAGCTGAGATCAATCAGTGCTACTCAGAATTTACACATCCTCGACAAATGGCCATACTTAATGAATTGGAGAAAATGAGTGGCGTATTTTGCTTAGGGCATTTAGGAGATTTGCTGTTTGATGAAGTTGGTAAAAACAAAAAAAATGCCGATCTAGTATATATTAAAAAAAATATTATTAAGAAAGGGGGCTTTTTGTTAGCAAATTCAATGTGGAAGTCTTGGGACCTGGATGGTGATTTTGAATCGTATCTTGATGATCTGATATTAAAAAGTTTGAGGAGTATAAATATTGAAAACAAATCAGCAAAATTAAGAGCCTTTAAATGTTTAAATTATGTACCACGTTGGTCGAGTATTAATTTAAGTGTTTTTGAAGCCGCCCATACTATTACTCTTCCTTATTATGACGATCGTATGTGTGAGTTGATATGTCAAATTCCTGAAGAACATTTGGCCAATCGAAAATTACAGATTGCCTACATTTTGCAAAATAGCCATGAAGTCGCCAAAATTACTTGGCAGGATCAGAAGCCATTTAATTTGACTAATTTTCATAAAAATAAAGCTCCTTATAATTTGCCTTACCGAATTACCGATAAACTTAAGCGAGTTTTAAACGAGAAAACGGGGAGGAAATACATTCAGCGTAACTGGGAATTACAGTTTCTAGGTAAGGAGAATGAAAAGCAGTTGGAGTCTTATTTGTTCAGCCAAGATTTCAAAACATTCTTAGATGCCTCGGTGGTTAAAGAGGCGTATCATAAATTTCAAAACGAAAATCAAGTTTACTACTCACATGCTGTAAGTATGTTGTTAACCTTGAGTGTTTGGTGGAGTAAACTAGATAAGAAAAAAGTAAATTTTTAATTAACTTAAAAAAGTATATGTGCTAATAAGTAAAAGTATTAAGAAAAAAGTCAAACTTTTAGTTTATAGAGTTTTAAATTTTCAGCAAAAGAAATATGTTGTAGAATATATAAATGACTTACCATCTAGCTTAAAACTTTTTAAATCAGAACTTATTTTAAATGATTTAGACCTAAAGTACTTGGAAAGTCAAAAGCTAATGAATTTTACTAATGAAGTACAAGAAGTAGAACTTGAATTTTATTATTACACAGATGTGATTTTAGACTCCTTCAACGGAACCTTAATATCTACAAACTTGGAAATATTAAATAGTTCTCTGAAATTTAAATCACAGGTGCCATATACGTACTTATCGAAAGTTCAGAACGTTGATTATTCTTTAGATCAAACCAGAAAATATGTTTTTATATCAAATCTTGATTCCGCATATTTTCACAAATGGTTTGACGGTTTAATTCAATTGTATTATGTAAAAGCCTTAAATGAAAGTTGTATCATTCTTATACCTGAGGGTACTTCATTGAAAATTAAAAATCTGCTACTAAATTTTAAAGAAGAGTTTGACTTTAAATTTATAGACGACAGATTTTTATATTTAAAAAATGTTTACAAATTCAAACACGTCAGCTGGGCTAAACATGCTCCATTAATTACTCCTGACATTGCTAATTTTTTTAAGAAGAGGATTCTCAATCAAAATTATAAGATAAAAACTTACGAAAAGATTTTTATTGGAAGGCGAAATACTACTAATCGAAAGATTAAAAATGATGAAGAAATAATTTCTGTATTTGAGAATTTTAATTTTAAGGTTATTTACTTAGAAGACTTTTCCATACCTGAACAGGCTTATTTATTTAATAATGCTAATTACATTGCAGGTTTACATGGCGCTGGGTTCACTAATTTGATTTTTTGTGAACCAAACACTAAAATAATTGAACTTCAAAATTTAGTGAATGTAACTACCTATTTTATGATTTCACATCAGTTGAACCTGAATTATTATTATATTTTACCCAATGAGTTTGATTTTGACAAAATAAAGCATCCTTATATTGAAAGTAGAAGTTTTTTTCAACAGAAATTAAAGGATACTTCTTATAATATAAATGAAATTAATATTCTTCTTAAAGAAATAGCTTAGTAAATGAATATTGTAGTCGCTTTATCCAAACCCCCAGGATATTCTGAAACCTTTTTTCGATCTAAGATCAAGGGGCTTCAAGAAAGTGGGCATCAAGTGATTTTGGTGACGGCGGCTACAGATGCAAAATTTGAGTCTTGTTTGCATCTACAACATCCAAAAGTTCACAAAAACTCTTTGGTACAACTTCTGCAAATGTTGATTATTTTGTTAAGTCTGTTGACTTATTTGAAACAGGTGTTGAGGTACGTTAAGCTTGAACGCATAGAAGGTACTGGTCTTAAACGTATTATAGAAAAGCTATACATCAACTCTACCTTATTAAAGATCAAAACCCACTGGCTGCATTTTGGGTTTGCAACCATGGCTATAGAGCGTGAGTTAGTGGCTAAAGCCATAGGTGCTAAATTAGCGGTTAGCTTAAGAGGTTACGACATAGGAGTATATCCTTTAAAACAACCTAATTGCTATAATAGGTTATGGAAGTATATAGATAAAGTTCATGTCATTTCAGATGACTTATATAAAAAAGCTCTAAAACATGGCCTCTCTTCAAAAACTGCGTATAAAAAAATAACTCCGGCTATAAATACAGAGCAATTCAGTAGTGAAGCTATTGATGCTAATAATAAATCGAGAGATCTTTATATTCTTACTATTGGCCGCTTACACTGGAAAAAGGGTTTCGTAGATACTTTAGAGGCTTTAAGTTTACTAAAAATGAAGTCAATTAAATTTAAATACTATATCATTGGAGAAGGAAAAGACTATGAACGTGTTGCTTACGCTGCCCATCAATTAAACTTAAAAGATGAGGTGGTTTTTTTAGGAAGACTAGATCATCAAGAAGTAAAAACGGAATTGATAAAAACAGATCTATACCTTCAATATAGTATACAAGAAGGCTTTTGTAATTCAGTTTTAGAAGCTCAGGCTTTAGGAAAGTTATGTGTTGTTTCTGATGCAGAAGGTTTGTCTGAAAATGTGCTAGATCAAGAGACGGGTTGGGTCGTTCCAAAAAGCCAGCCTGAATTATTAGTTGATAAAATTATGGAAGTGATACTACTTGATGAAGAGGATAAGAGAAAAATTCAAGAAAACGCGATAAAGAGAGTTCAAAATCAGTTTACTTTGGAGCAGCAAAAGGAGAAGTTTAATGCGTTCTATGAATGTTAATTCGATTCTTTTAAAATTAATTATAAAAAAAACTAAATGACACCATTTAAAGAGCCTTGCTTTATAGAATTGAATTCTATAGGATCTTCAGATTTAGGTTATATCACAGTAGCTGAGTATCAAAAAGATATTCCATTTGATATTAAACGGGTTTACTGGACGTATTATACTCCAAACAAAGTGACGCGAGGACATCATGCTCACAAAAAACTTGAACAGTGTATTTTTGCTGTAAGTGGTACGATTGATTTTGAACTGGTCAATCAATTTGGTGAAAATTTTTTTTTCACTTTGGACACTCCAGAAAAAGGCCTTTACATTCCGCCAATGCACTGGAGAACAATTCAATTTTCACATAGCGCTGTTTTATTATGTTTAGCTTCAGAGGTCTACCTGCAAGAAGACTATATAAGAGATTATGATTATTTTTTAAGTTTAAACGCTAAGTCATGATTCATTCTTTAGCAGAGGTGCAAACTTCAAATATTGGCAACAATACCACAGTCTGGCAGTTTGTGGTTATTTTGAAAGAAGCAAAAATTGGTTCCAACTGCAATATCAATATGAACGTTTTTATAGAAAATGATGTACAGGTCGGTGATAATGTAACCATAAAGCCTGGAGTCCAATTGTGGGATGGTACCAGAGTGGGAAATAATGTATTTATAGGACCAAATGTGACTTTTACCAATGATAAGCTACCAAGATCTAAGGCTTATCCTGATCAATTTTTGAAAACCAAAATTAATGACTACGCTTCTATTGGTGCAAATGCCACAATACTACCTAATTTGAATATTGGAAGTTATGCTATGATTGGAGCTGGTTCTGTTGTCACTAAAGATGTAAAGCCTTATCAGCTTGTGGTTGGAAATCCAGCTAGGCATATTGGGTACATCACAGAAACAGGACAAAAGATTTCCTTAAATTTGGAAGATGAGCATGGGAATAAGTTTGTCTATGAAAACGATAGACTCAAAAAACTTGAAGAATAATGGTTAAGTTTTTGGATTTGAAAGCTATAAATGAGCAATATCAGGTAGAGATAATTGATGCTATGAATAGCGTCTTAAATTCAGGTTGGTATATTAAGGGTAGTGCTGTTTCTAGTTTTGAAAACAATTTCGCTAAGTATTGCGGAACCAAACATTGTATTGGCGTTGCTAATGGTTTGGATGCTTTAATCTTAATTTTTAGAGCCTTGATCATTCAAGGAAAGCTTCAAGAAGGAGATGAAGTCATCGTTCCCGCAAATACGTATATCGCCAGTATACTTGCTCTAACCGAGAATAAGCTTGAACCAATACTAGTAGAGCCTGATCCTGTAACTTTTAACTTGAGTCTAGAAGGAATCAGATCAAAAATAACCTCAAAAACCAAAGCGGTTTTAAGTGTTCATCTATACGGGCAGTTAGCTGAAGATGTAAGTCAGTATTGCAAAGAACATAATTTACTTTTGATAGAAGATGCCGCCCAGGCTCATGGAGCAAAAAATAAGGAAGGTCAAAAGGCTGGTAGTTTTGGTATGGCAGCTGGTTTTTCCTTCTATCCAGGAAAAAACTTAGGAGCTTTAGGTGATGCTGGAGCAGTCACTACCAATGATAAAGATTTAGCTTTGCTAATTCAGCAATTGGGTAATTATGGTAGTGAGAAAAAATACCATAATTCATTACAAGGCTTAAATTCACGTCTGGACGAAATGCAGGCGGCTATCCTTGATGTGAAACTTAAATATTTAGATCAGGAAATCACTAAACGTCGTGAGACAGCTCAATATTATCAGCAGCATATCCAAAATCCCAAGATTAATTTACCTAAATGGGATCCAGAAGTTAAAGATCATGTGTTTCATTTATACGTCATTCGCTGCCAGAAGCGGGATCAGCTTCAACAGTATCTTAGTGATAAAGGCATACAGACGGTTATTCACTACCCCATTCCTCCACATAAACAAGAAGCCTATTCAGAATGGAATCAGTTGTTATTTCCTTTGACTGAGCAGCTACATGACGAAGTTTTAAGTTTGCCGTTAAGTCCTTTGATAGCACATCAAGATTTAGTAAAAATCTGTGATCAAGTGAATAACTTTTAATTCAAAAAAATAAGTGATTAAAAAAAATAAAAAAAAGGTATTACAATCAGTCCGATTAATAAAGCTAAAATTCAAACATCTTACTAGATTTGGTTCACTTAAATACAATTATAAGGATGAAAATAAAATCATCTTTTGTGTCAATGGTTGGGGGCATCATGGTGGTTGGACGGATAGATTAAAAGGTATTATAAGCACTTATCATTTTGCAAAAAAACACAATTTTCAATATAAATTATGGTACGATTTCCCTTGCGAATTAAATGAGGTATTACCATTTAACCCTAACTTATCAAGTTCAGATTCAGATAAAAGGTACAACCCATTAAAAGATAGAATACATTACTTGATCGATAAAAACAACGCCCTAATAGTCAAAAAGTTAACGAGAAAAGGGAAAAATTTTATTTATTATAACATTGATGAATTAAATTCACAAAGTGAATGGAGGGCAACGTATAAAGAAATATTTAAGGACAATAAAATAGTGGAAAATAAAGTTAATGAACTTTTAAAAAGTAATCCACAAAACATAGCATTTGTTTTTCGGTTTTTGAATCACTTAGGCGATTTTAAACTAGATAGAAGAAAAGGTTTAAGTAAGCTAAAAAAAGAAAAAATTATAAATAATTATCTAGTTAAGGTTTCTAAGTATTTAGGAAAAATAGAGCAAGAAGAAAAGTTAAATATCTATGCTTTTTCTGATAGTGATATTTTTTTAACTCGAGTAACTCATCAGTTTCCACAAATTATTAATATTAACCCTTTGAAACGTAATTTTATTCATTACAAAAATCAACCTAAAAATAAGGCTAAAGACACATTAGAGCGAACCTTATTTGATTTCATGTTTTTGGCTTCCTGTGATGAAATACACCATTTTGTCGATCATAAATATCTTTATTCAAGTGGTTTTCCTAAATATGCATCTATATTGAATAATAGTACATATAAAGTTACCGATTTAGAAAGTTTAAAATGAATATCCACTACTTGTCTTGCCATTATACTAAAAACCATCGTGGACAACTTTTTCCTTTCTTAAAACCTTTCATTAAGTCTAATCATTTTACAGACCATGAACGAAAAGAAATTTATCAGGTTTCTGAAACAGAGGTTGAATTTGTTACCAATATTAAGGCTGCAGACATCTGCATATTGACTATGTCCTGGAATTACTATGTAGAATATAATTTACTTGATAAAGCCAAACAGTATATTTTAGAGGCAAACGCTAAAGGTAAGCGGGTGTGGTCCTGGATGTCTGGTGATTTTGGAGTAGATTTGAAGTTAGAAGCAGATTATCTAGTTTTTCGCAACTCTGGACATAAAAGTCAGTTGTCAAAACAGCATATAGGAATGCCCGTATTTATTAGCGATCCCCTCCAAAAGATCTATAAGACTTCAGAATTACATTTGCCTGACTATGATTATAAACCTGTGGTTGGGTTTTGTGGCCAAGCCAATTCAAGTGCGAAACAAATTTTAAAGGAATATGTTATCCGAATTAATTATATGTTGAAATTTAAATTTGGACAAACGAAAACTTCTCCTCAACCAATTCAATCGACTTCCCTCTTAAGGGCTCAGCTTTTGGATAGATTGGAAGCTTCTAAAGAAGTGACCACTAATTTTATTAGAAGAGAAAAGTATAGGGCAGGGGTTACTAAACATAAAGATAATCACAAAACGACACAGGAATTTTACGATAACATCAAAGATTCGCACTATGTAATCTGCGTTAGAGGCGGCGGTAATTTTTCAGTTCGCTTTTATGAGATCGTGGCCATGGGGCGCATTCCTGTTTTTGTCAATACGGATTGTTTACTACCTTTAGAAACTAAGATAGACTGGAAGAAACACTGTGTTTGGGTTGACTTTAAAGATAGAGGTAAAGTTTCAGAAAAAGTTAAAGCCTTTCATGAGGCTCATTCACAAGAAAGTTTATACAGCTTAATGCAGGCCAATCGAAAATTATGGGAAAATAATTTGAGAAATGGGAATTTTTTTAAAAATAGCATTTTATGAATATTATTATTCACGGTCCTGGAAGATCAGGGACTACTTTATTCAATAAAATGTTTTCTTATCATCCAGATTTTGTTTGGCTATCCTCCTGGCATAATCGGTTTCCAAATCAAGCCTGGCTTGGAGTTCTAAATACGATATACCAAAATCAATGGTTTGGTAAAGATTGGTCGTCTGCTAGACATATCCCTAAGCCAGCAGAAGCTTATGGATTTTGGACTCATTATTTTCAGCATTTTATCACAGATGCTAACTTAGAACCTGAAAAGGTTGAAGATTGTAAAAAATTTATCAAGTCTCTTAAACAAATATCCGGGAAGCAGAATTTTGTTACTAAGCTTACAGGGAATTCAAGAAAAACAATTTTGGATGAAGTATTTGACCGAGACTACCTTGTTTTATGGATAGAAAGAGATCCCAGAGTCGTTATAAGTTCATATATGAAGCAGAGGTGGTTTTACAAAAATAAACCAAAGGAATTTGCGAAATTGAGTATGGAAGAGAAGATAAAATTTTATGCTGCATTTTATAAGAAACACTTTGATGGCGCTCAATTACTTGATAGGAAGATTCTGAAATACGAGGACTTATGCAAGGAGCCACTAGTGTTTTTTGAAAATTTATTCAATGATTTAGGACTTAAGTTTTACGATAGTCATAGAACTATCATCAAAGACTGGGATCTAAAAACGGTCAGTTGGGATGACTATTCAAAGAAATATACGCTGAAGGAAATTGAGCTTTTCAATTCAACTCTTAAAGAAGAACTAAACGCACTAAATTACACTATATAGATGCCTTTCCGATTCCTGTCTTACCTTCAACCCACCCACTATTTTCGTCTACAACGAAAAGATTCCAGATATATCTTTCCTGATGTACAGTCTGTTGAGGAGTCTTTATTGAAAATGGTAAACAAAGACAACAGCTATAAGTCTGAGCAAGCACAAAGCTATGACCAATCCTGGCGGATGATCCAGAAAGGCTATATCGGAGATACTGAGACCTATCAAAACTTTGAGAAGTTACCAATTATCGATGAATACCGTTTTATCCGTAAGAACTTCCATAAAGTCTGGGTGTTTTATGTATTACTCATTCGACTAGCCTCGTTTAAAAATCCGTTTAAAGAAGTAACAGCCTATTTTAAGACACGACATGTAAAACGTATGGATGAACATCAACATCCCATACCTTACCCAGAGTATAAGAACTTTCAATCTGAATTGATTCAGCAAAAGCCATTGGTGTCAGTCATCATCCCGACCTTAAATCGTTATTCCTACCTCAAAGATGTGCTGAAGGATTTAGAGCAACAAAAGTATACCAACTTTGAAGTGATTGTGGTAGACCAGTCGGAGCCTTTTCAAAAAGAATTTTATGATCAGTTCCAACTTAAGATCAATTTGATGTACCAGGAAGAGAAAGCACTTTGGTTAGCTAGAAATCGAGCTATTAAAAAAAGTCAGGGCGATTACATTTTACTCTTTGACGATGACTCGCGAGTGGATGCCGATTGGATCGCTGAACACCTTAAAACCTTAGATTATTTTAAGGCTGATTTGTCCTCAGGGGTGTCGATTTCAACTCATGGGGCCAAAGTACCTGCTAATTATGCTCATTTCGGGATTAGTAGTCAGCTGGATACTGGTAATGTCTTATTGAAAAAAAGCATTTTTAAAGGCATCGGTTTATTTGATCGCCAATTCGAAAAGCAACGTATGGGCGATGGTGAGTTTGGACTGCGAGCTTATCTGGCAGGCTATCTAAACATTTCTAATCCTTACGCTAAGCGGCTGCACTTAAAAGTCGGTTCTGGAGGCTTGCGCCAGATGGGAAGCTGGGATGGATTTCGACCTAAAAAATGGCTGGATCCCCGTCCCATTCCCAGTGTGGTCTACCTGTTTAGAAAATACCACGGCAATCAAGCCGCCAGACTAGCCTTACTTAAAACCGTACCCAGTTCCATCATGCCTTATCGTTATAAGAGTAACTCATTGATGATGGTGGTGGGTGTGTTGATAAGTGTTTTGATCTCCCCTTTAGTATTGGTTCAGGTCTTTAAATCCTGGTCCTTGTCGAGTGATAAGCTGAAGGAAGGCGCGAAGATTGAGAAATTAACGTAGTCATTAGTCAAATAGTCATGGGTCGTGTGTCAAATAGGTTATGATCATCAATCGTATATTCGTATAGTAGAATAGTCGTGTAATCGTCAAAGCGATTGTACTATTATACGATTATACGAATATACCACTAGTGACAAAGTCACACTAATCATAAACGCGTGAAATAAAGTATTATAAATTACAACCATGATTGAAATAGTCAACTATTCTCCAAAGTATGAAAAGCAGCATTTTGAGTTTGCGACTAAACTATTTGGCAAGCGGAGAAAACGGCGAAATCCAGATTATATCTACTGGAAATTTAGAGGAGAGTTTCAAAAAGAGATGACATCTCTTAAATTAGCTATAGAACATAACAAAGTTATTGGGCAAGTAGGTTTAATTCCCTGTTCATTAAAAATCGACAATAGTTCAATTGATGCACAGTGGATTTGTGATATAATGGTAGACCCTGATTTTAGAGGTAAAGGCGTAGCAAATCAACTTTATGAAGCTGCTCATCGCCAAAAGCCAATTACTTTAGGTAGTGATCCAAGTCCTGCGGCTACTAAATCAATGCTTAGAGCTGGATACAAAAAACTTGAAAGTTCCTCAAAGCAGTTTATTCCTGTCTATCTTGGAGTGCCTCTACAAATGAAAGGAATGCCGTATAAGCTTTTAAAATCTGTAAAAAATCCATTTTTATCGGTATATGGCCAAAAAAAATATCAGAATGAGTTTAAAGAACTCGATATTGTAAAGGAAAATCATCATGAGCTATTTCGAATGAAATCTGATAATGATTTAAGAATCTATGTAAATGATCGTTTTAAAGAATGGCGGTTTCAGAGATTTAAGGATTATTATCCAGGTGTGCGCTTATATAATCTATCAAATACCAGGACGTTCTTCTCTGGCTACTACCATGGCAGTATCTATTTTATCACCGATTTAGAACTGGAAGAAGCATCGCATTTTTATTCGATCATAAATTTTATTTTAAACCTAATTCCAAAAAAAATAGACCGCATCAGATTTCAGAATAATATTAATTCCAGTAAGTTAGGAAGTAAGCTGACCACTATAGAATATTCTACAAAAACGTCGATTATCTATTATACTGAAGATAAGGCTTTGGCAGATTTAATTAATGACAGGTATTTTTATTATACATTTCAAGATTCTGATGAAAATATTTAGTTGATGAAAAAGATCATATTAATCTGGGATTTTGATGGAGCCATTGGACTTATCAATGCATCTTATCCTTACAATTATAATTTTCAAAATCTCAAACGGGAGCAGGATCAAGTGAGACTTGTTCTGGATATATTGGATGACTATGCTATCAAATGCTGTTTTGCGATTACTGGATTTTCAGCAGAAGAAGGGATAGAGCCTTATACCTTTCCGAATCTTATCAAAGAAATTCACGAACGGGGACATGAAATCGCTTCGCATTCCTGGCGACACGAATGGTCCTCGATTTTTCAGTGGAATCAGGTAGATAAGAGTTTAAAAAGAAGTCAGTTAGTGCTGGAAAAAGCGATTGGAAATCAACAAAAAGTAACAGGCTTTGTGCCTCCGCATAATCGTCCTATGTCCTGGCTAAGGCGTGGCGCTTTTAGTTGGGGAGATCGCGGTGTGTATCCTTTTTTTAAGGCTGCAGATAATGAGTCGATTATTAAATTGTTGAAAAAGAACCAATATACCTGGGTAAGGGTGACGTTTAAAACCATAGTTCAAAAGCTATTTAGAGTTAAGCGCAACCCCACTGGGCGAGTGATCAGTTATAAAGGAATTACAGTCCTGGAAAATCACTATACGGGTTTTGATTCTTATATCGTAGATCATATTCTGAACACCAATCATCCAACCTACACCATCAGCGCCCACCCTTTAATGTTGGATTTCCCTAGCAAAAAAGAGAGCCTGGCGAATTTTAAAAACTTCTTGGAACAGTTGACAGCTTCTGGTCAAGACATTGAGTTTGTAAGGCCGATGGATTTGGAGAATCGAATAGTCGTTTAGTCGTATAATGGTATAGTCGTGTATTCGAATAGTCGGATAGCAGTAAGATTTGATTTATATTTCCAGCCGTATATTTGTGAAGTTGATTGTTCTGTATATGCTTGTTGACTAATATACGAATACACGAATAAATGAATAAACGAAATACTATGAATCATAAAGGATTAGATGTTTGGAAAGTATCTATAGATTTAGTTCCTCTTGTGTATAAGCTAACAGAAGCTTTTCCTAAATCTGAACACTACGGACTGGTTAATCAGATGAGAAGGTCTGCTGTTTCAATACCCTCAAACACTTGACCTGTGAAATAAATGCAAAGCTTAATGAAAGATTTTTATTACGTTTACATTCTTCAAAGTGAAACCGACGGCAAAAATTATGCGGGTTACACTCAGGATTTGAATTTACGATTTGAGCAACATAATAAAGGTTACGTAGAATCTACAAAAAATAGAAGACCATTTAAGATGATTTATTTTGAAGCTTGTTTATGTCAAAATGATGCATTGAGAAGAGAGAAGTACTTTAAAACACATTATGGTAAAATGTTCTTGAAAAATAGACTCAAATCGTATTTCACAGGTTAGACAGAAGGGAGTGGTCGAAATAGTTGGAAAGAGTTACATCAGTTTATAGGATATGCGATTGGTTCAGCGGCTGAATTAGATACTCAAATTATAATAGCAAAAAATCTAAAATACATAGATGATAAAACAGTTCATGAAGTATTTGAAATCCTTGAAAAAACAAGAAAATTATTATCAGGTTATAAGAAATATGTAAAAACGAAATATTAAATTTCGAATACACGAATACACGAATACACGAATACACGAATACACGAATACACGAATACACGAATACACGAATACACGAAATGAAAATCCTCTTCCTCACTTCCGAACTTCCACCCCAACCAGGGGGAATTGGCAATCATGCCCATCAGCTGGCGAACTATTTATCTGAGTTTTATGAGGTGAGTGTGGTAGCCGATCAGCGCTCTGAAGATGGAGGAGAAGAACGTGAGTTTGATAGCAAGCAAAAGTTTTCAGTGGTTCGGGTCAAACGTAAGTCAACCATAGTGATTACTTACATCCAACGTTTATTGACCAGTTTTAAGTTGCTGAAGTCAAACGACCTGATGTTAGTCTCTGGTAAATTTCCGTTGTGGGTGGGTGGAGTTTTATCCTTGTTCTCTTTAAAGCCTATAGTGGCGATCATTCATGGTAGCGAAGTTCAGTTATCCAATCCGTTAGCCAAAAAATTAACTGATTGGTCTTTAAAACGCTTGGATCATGTGATTTCTGTGTCTCGATTCACATTAAAATTGATTGAAGATTTAGGTTTAACATCCACCAGTGTGATTCCTAACGGATTTGACAAACCGAAATTTGAAGTTGAGGATTTATCTATTCAACATTCAGAGGCTATACAGCTTATCACCGTCGGCAATCTGACCCAGCGTAAAGGGCAACATAATGTCATTAAAGCTCTGCCTCAACTTTTAAAGGCTTATCCAAAACTGATTTACCATTGTGTCGGCATTCCGACCAATCAAAAGCAGTTGATGGAGTTGGCTAAAAGCTTAAACGTTGAAGAGTATGTGCAATTTCACGGCCGAGTGACAGAAAAAGAGAAATTTCAACTGCTGCAACAATCCGATGTCTTTATGATGCTCAGTGAGCAAACCTCCACTGGCGATGTGGAAGGTTTTGGGATTGCAATTCTGGAAGCCAATTCAGTAGGTTTACCAGCCATCGGCAGCATCAACTGTGGCATTGAAGATGCGATTAGGCAGGAGTATTCTGGACTTCTGGTTAATCCTCATGATGTCACTCAAATTTTCACGGCAGTCAATAAAATCATTACTAACAAAAGTCAATATGCTAAACAGGCTAAAGCCTGGAGCACTCATTTTACCTGGGATAAAATCGGAAAGCAATATGTGGAGGTGTTGGGGGAGTTCGAATAGTCGTATAATGGTATAATCGTGTATTCGAATAGTCGGATAGCAGAAAGATTTGATTTATATTTCCAGCCGTATATTTGTGAAGTTGAGTGTTCTGTATATACTTGTTGGCTATTGCACCAACACACCAATAGACTAATACACAATTACTCGAATACACGAATAAACGAATAAACGAAGTATTATGAATCATAAAGAATTAGATGTTTGGAAAGTTTCAATTGATCTAGTTACACTGGTATATAAGCTAACAGAAGCTTTTCCTAAATCTGAACACTACGGACTGGTTAATCAGATGAGAAGATCTGCAGTCTCAATACCCTCAAACATAGCAGAAGGGAGTGGTCGAAATAGTTGGAAAGAGTTACATCAGTTTATAGGATATGCGATTGGTTCAGCGGCTGAATTAGATACTCAAATTATAATAGCAAAAAATCTAAAATACATAGATGATAAAACAGTTCATGAAGTATTTGAAATCCTTGAAAAAACAAGAAAATTATTATCAGGTTATAAGAAATATGTAAAAACCAAATATTAAATTTCGAATACACGAATACACGAACAACAGTAAACACTCAACTAAAAACGCATATGACCCTCTGCATCATCTCCCATACTGAACATTATCAAGATGAAAACGGTATCATCAAAGCCTGGGGATCGACTGTGACGGAGATCAATCATTTACTGGGCATCTTTGATCGCATTATTCATGTGGCGCCTTTGCATGAGGGACAACCTCCTAAAAGTAGTCTGGCCTATGCAGATACTGAAAACATAATATTTATCCCTTTAAAACCTTCTGGAGGGAAAGGTTTGAGGAAATTAAGTATCGGTTTCACAGCTTTATCCAATCTGAGACAAATTCAGAAGGGCATTCAGAAAGCTGATATTATACATTTTCGGGCGCCTACCGGAATGGGACTTTATGTATTACCGTATTTGAAGTGGTTCACTGCCAAACCTTACTGGGTGAAGTATGCCGGCAACTGGGTAGATCCTGAGATGCCCTTAGGTAATCGACTTCAGAAACAATGGCTTCAAAATTACATTGAACTTGAAACTCAGGTCACTTACAACGGTAATTGGGAAACTAAACCTCAGTTTTTAAGTTTTGATAATCCATGTTTTACAAAAGAGACCTATACACAAGCCAAATCAGCAATTAACCAAAAGTCAAATCCAAAAGACCAGGGCTGGACGCTTTGTTTTGTAGGCGCTTTAAATGAACATAAGGGCGTACCCCTAATTCTGGAGGCATTAAAAAAGCTTCCTGAGCATATTCAGGTTAAAACTATTCATTTTGTTGGAGATGGGCCTGAACGGGCTAAATATGAAGAGCTGGCTCAACAATTGAAGATGGACATTTACTTTCATGGCTTTTTACCCAAACCTGAAGTGCATGATATCTTAGCCCAGTCGGATGCTTTAGTATTACCTTCAAAATCTGAAGGCTTCCCTAAAGTCGTAGGAGAAGCGATGGCGTTTGGCTGTGTGCCTATCGTCTCAAAGGTGTCCTGCATTGAAGACTACATCACTAATGGCGATAATGGATTTCTTTTAAAGGAATTATCTGCAAAAGCTTTAGTTCAAAGCTTACTTCAATTGTCGGGTTTTACGAACTCAGAACTCAATGAGCTTAGGCTTAAAAATTATACCTTTGCCCAGCGATTTACCTATGCGTATTACAACAAAGCGCTTAAAGAAAAAATTCTAAATGTTCGGCTTAGATAAAACAAGTTATAAGCAATTACAACTATTGGCATTTCATGTCGGTATTGGGTTTGTGGTGAGTCAGGTGAGAGCTATGGCGCAGCTTTATTTGTTAGGTATCGTAGTTTACTTTGTTTACCAAATTATATCCAAAAAAGATAAAACTTATTATGCGCTTGGTGCTGCCGGGTATATAGCCGCGGCTGAAATATTCCTAAGAATGACTAAAGCCATGCCCTTTTGGGAACTGGGAAAGTATACGGTGATTTTCTTTATGTTGCTGGGCATGTTCTATGAAGGTTTTAAGTTAAAGGCCTGGCCTGTTTTAGTTTTCCTAGGCTTGTTGTTGCCTGGTGTGGTGATTACTTATCTCAATTTTGATTATTTTGAAGAAAGCTTTAGAAAAGCCATCTTATTCAATTTATCTGGTCCCTTATCTTTGTTTGCTACAGCCTTGTTTTGCTATCATAGAGAAATAAAATTCAAGACTTTGTTAAAAGTTGTAGATATGATGATATTGCCTATTATATCTATGGTGGTTTATATTATTCTTTACGCTCCTCCGCTCGAACAAATTGTATTTACTACAGAGTCCAATCAGGCAGCTTCTGGTGGTTATAGCGGTAATCAGGTCGCTACAGTTCTAGGCTTAGGTATGTTTTTGACTTATGTGAGATTTCTAATCCCATATAGGAATTCACTTCTGAATATAGTTAACATTGGTCTTTTAGGGCTTCTTACTTATCGCTGTTTGCTGACCTTTTCCAGAGGTGGCTTTATCACAGCTATATTGATGATGGCTGTTTTTACAGTCTTATTTATCAACTGGGCGCCATTAGCTAAGAAGGCGAAGGCTACGGTCAAGCTGGTTGGGCTAGGTGTAGGGGGCTTTTTATTATGGGGATTAGTAGTTGCTGTTACCGGAGGTCTGATTGTCAACCGCTATGCCGGAGAAAATGCCTTAGGCGAAGAAAAAGATATTACCACTGGTCGTGGTGAAATCATAAGTGAAGAATTGTCTGCTTTCTTAGAAGATCCTTTTTTAGGGGTAGGAGTGGGCATGGGTAAGTTTTTCAGAATAGAAGAAGAAGGCGGAGGTGGGGCTAGTCATAACGAAGTAGCTAGAATGCTGGCTGAGCATGGCTTGCTAGGGGTTTTAGCTTTAGCTATTTTATTTTTGATTCCCTTAGGGTTTCTACTCTCTAAAAATAGAAACCTGCTTATGCTGCCTTTTGTAGCTTTTTGGTTTCTGACCATTAACCACTCGGCGATGCGAGTGGCGCTACCTGGATTTATGTACGGATTTGCCTTATTATCTATAACTTATGCTTCCAAAAAAAAGAAAAAAACTAAAGTCAAAACAGCTCCTGTACCTCGGCAACAAGCTGTCGCTTAAAGGAAGAAATGTGTCCACGGTTGAGTTTTTGTCTGGTCAGTTAGAAGCTGAAGGCTATAAAGTCATCTCTGGATCCAGCCAGAAAAATCAGGCGCTTCGACTAGCTGATATGCTTTTGATGGTTCTAAAACACCATTCCAGGACTCATATTTTATTGATTGACACCTACAGCACCTCCGCTTTTTGGTATGCCTATCTGTTGAGTCAGTTAGCTTATGCCTTAAAGCTGGACTATATTACTATTTTACATGGTGGTGACTTACCAAAACGTCTACAATCCCATCCTAAACACTGCCAGCGTTTATTTAGCAGAGCTAAAGTCAATGTGGCTCCGTCTCCTTATCTGTTGCATCATTTTGAAAAGGCAGGCTATACCAACTTAAGCTATATTCCTAATACCATTAATTTAGAGAACTATAAATTTCAACAACGCGAACAACTTCAGCCTAACTTATTATGGGTACGCTCTTTCGCCCACATCTATAATCCTTTATTAGCCCTTAAGGTTTTGGAAGCACTCCTAAAGAGTTATCCAGACGCAAAACTGAGTATGGTCGGGCCGTTTAAAGACGATTCTATAGAGGACTGTAAAACTTACGCCAATGAGCATAATTTACCAGTAACCTTTACAGGCGGAATACCTAAAGAAGACTGGCTCGAGTACGCCAAAGACTTTGACATCTTTATCAATACCACCAATGTGGACAATACGCCCGTTAGTGTGATTGAAGCCATGGCGCTTGGACTACCAGTTGTGAGTACCAATGTGGGCGGAATTCCTTTTTTGCTGAAAGATGAACAAGATGCCTTACTGGTAAATCCCGATGATGTCCATTCATTTACCGAAGCTGTGTTAAAACTCCTGAAGAATCCAGAACTCGCTCGAAAACTCTCCAAAGCCGGAAGACAAAAAGTTGAGCATTTCGACTGGGAAGTGGTGAAGGAGAAGTGGCACGCAGTGATTAGTGATTAGTGAACAGTGAGTAGTGGATAGTGAGTAGTGGATAGTAAATAGTGATTGGTAAACGGTGTAATAGTTTAGTGGTATAGTAGCATAATGGTCTTCAGTCAATAGTGGATAGTGAAGGGACTTGTCGTTAAAATTAATTGTTGATTGAGTTGGTGGCTGAGTGTCCGCCTCTGGCGGATGTATCGAGGCTACCATAAGTTATCGGTGACTAGTAATTTGTTGGCTGAGGTAATGTCAGGTCGAGTGGATTTTGCTTTTGAGAAAAAGTAAAATTTGTATCGAGACCTCTCTTCAGCATCTCAATTAACCTTAAGCAAAGACCCTGAAACAAGTTCAGGGTGACAATGCTATCAGGTTGGGTAGTAGGGTTGTAAAATTTGAAATAAATTGTGAACTGGTGGCTGAGTGTCCGCCTCTGGCGGATGTATCGAAGCTACCATAAGTTATCGGTGACTAGTGATTTGTTAACTGAGAAATGTCAGGTCGAGTGGATTTTGCTTTTGAGAAAAAGTAAAATTTGTATCGAGATCTTATTAAAGCTCTTCGTATTAAACCACCTCTCGATACATCCGCTAAAAAAAAAAGCGGACACTCGAGGAGACATTGCGAGACCTGGTAAAAGTTCTTCGTTTTAAACCACTTCTCGATACACGCGCTGAAAAAAAGCATGTACTCAAAGTGGCATCAGAGTTTTAAATTAAAATCTATAAAATAAACGGCCTACTTTTTATAGATGTTGATTAATTATGAGTCGTGAGTTGGTGGCTGAGTGTCCGCCTCTGGCGGACGTATCGAAGCTACCATAAGTTATCGGTGACTAGTGATTTGTTAACTGAGGTAATGTCATGTCGAGTGGATTTTGCTTTTGAGAAAAAGTAAAATTTGTATCGAGACCTCATTAAAGCTCTTCGTATTAAACCACCTCTCGATACATCCGCTAAAAAAAAGCGGACACTCGAGGAGACATTGCGAGACCTCATTTAAGGTTTCAGCATCTTCATTATTTTTAACCCTAGGCTTTTGGCTCTGCCCCCTAGATCATCTTTTTTAGTCCTCTGTGAGGTCTTTGTACTTTAATTTTCAGTCAGGGTCGCTAGCCCTGCTATCTTCATAAAAAACATGTGAAAGAGCAAATAAGGGGTGTAACCCTGACATTTCCATGTGAGCTGGAGTCAACTTATTTGTAAATTCATGGGCTATAGCATCCAAACTATCTCATTGATATGCATTAAACGAAAATTAAAAAAAGAACACTGAATATCGAATAAAGAATTTTAAATTCGACTACCGATTACCGACTACCGACTACCGACTACCGACTACCGACTACCAACTACCGACTACCGACAACCGACTACCGACAACCACCTAAAACCTACTTCACTGCTTTAGCTCCCTCCGCAATAAACCTATAATTCAACTTTGGTTCAGTTATTTTAGCGATTTCTGCTTCGCTTTTGCCGGCATCTTCAGCGTAGTGCTTCAGAGTTTCTACATCGGTTTGCTCGATAAAAGCGACACCATTGACCAGCATATTGTGACCCTGACTGTCTTTAGGCACGAAGAAGCCGTAATCTTTAAAGGTGACGTGTGCATTCTGATCATCGGGTAAGTCAAGCTTCATCCAGCAGCCTTTCTTAGCACATACGCTTTGAACTTCAGATTGAAACTGAACTTTCAATGTGTCTCCAGGCTTTAGGCTTTGGTAGGTAGCAAGCATTTCAGTACCTGTTTTCACTTCAGCCAGCTCAAATTCATCACCAAATTGCTTATCGGTTTGAATGCTCAAGTCCTTTTCTTGAGAAGTGTTTTCAGTGGTAGTTTCAGAAGTGGTGTGTTCTTGCTTTGAATGGTTTTGACCACAAGCCAAAATCATCAATAGAATTAGTAATAAAATCAGGTTTTTCATGATAATTATTAAAAATTTATAAGATGCATAATGTCAAAGTTAGGAATCTTACGGAATTAAGCTTATTTAATTTTGTACATTTGCAAAAAAATAATACCGATGAATAGTACCAATATAGAACTGGATATTACAAAAGCTGCCTCTTCAAAAATCGATCAGGTTGATTTTGATAATCTCCAATTTGGAAAAGTCAATGCAGATCATATGATGTATTGTGACTATAAAGATGGAGAATGGCAAACGCCTAAAATCGTGCCTTACGGTCCAATGGAATTTGAGCCTTCTGCTAAAGTTTTTCATTATGGTCAGGCGGTTTTTGAAGGGATGAAAGCCTTTAAAGATGAAAACGATGAAGTTTGGTTGTTTAGACCAGATCAGAACTTTGAGCGCATCAATAAGTCCTCTAAGCGTATGGCTATTCCTGAATTCCCAAAGGATTACTTTTTTGAATCTTTAAAAACTTTATTGGAACTCGATAAGGACTGGGTGAAGAAAGGAGAGGGTAATTCGCTTTACTTACGTCCATTTGTGATTGCTACAGAAAATGGAGTATCTGCCTCAGAATCTGATGAATATAGATTTATGATCATCACTTGCCCTGCTCAGGCCTACTACAACAAGCCTATTAAAGTGATTTTTGCACAGGAATACAGCAGAGCAGCCGATGGTGGTGTTGGTTACGCTAAGGCAGCCGGAAACTATGGGGCTCAGTTTTACCCGACTAAACTGGCAAAAGCCAAAGGCCTTGACCAGATCATCTGGACGGATGCCAGTTCACACGAATATCTGGAAGAAGCTGGAACGATGAATATCTTTTTTAGAGTGGGAGACAAGTTACTCACTGCACCAACCAATGACAGAATTCTGGATGGTGTTACTCGTAAGAGTATCATTCAGCTGGCTAAAGACAATGGTGTTGAAGTTGTCGTTGAAAAAGTATCAGTCAAGGAAATTGTGAATGCAGCCAAAAAAGGTGAGCTTAAAGAAATTTTTGGAGCAGGAACCGCAGCGACTGTAGTGAGAGTTGATGGTTTTGAGTACGATGGAACGTATCACGATTTACCAACGATTAACGAACCTTACGGAACCTTCTTTAAAAAAGCTCTGCAAGATATTCAATACAATAGAGTTGAAGATCCACACGGTTGGACTATGAAAGCTTTTTAAATAGTTCACAGTTGACAGTTGACTGTTTTTAGTGAATCGTGACTAGTGCAACGTTATAACAAATAAAATAAAATATGAGCCTGATGATTTAATTCATTGGGCTCTTTTATGTTTACAAGTCCACCAGTCCACCAGTTAATAGTGAATAGTGGTGAGAGGTGAGTGACTTTTTACTTATTCCCAGTTACTAATTACTTTTTACTGATTACGAATATCGAATACTGAATACTGAATAACGAATTAAAAATTTTAAATTCGACTCACGACTCACGACCTGCCTTTGCCAAGGAAACGCAGGCAGGCTCACGACTCACGACTCACGACTTTTTCAAGTTAAAACCATACTAAACCTAGGCTGGAGATAGAACAAAGGCGCTAATTTTAATAAAAATAAGAGTATGAAAGTTTTAATTACGGGTGCAACGGGTTTGGTAGGTCAAGCTTTAGTCGATTTGTTTCACGAACAAGACATTGAGGTTAATTATTTGACGACAAGCCGATCCAAAATTGAAATAAAATCCAATTATAAGGGCTATTACTGGAATCCTTCAACTTCTGAATTGGATCTCGATAGCTTAAAAGGGGTAAACACCATCATCAACCTTGCCGGAGCCAGCGTAGCTAAGCGATGGACATCTTCCTACAAAAAAGCGATTTTGAACAGTCGAGTCGACAGTTTGATGACTTTAAAGTTAGCTTTATCAAAACAAGACCATGAGGTGGAGCATTTGATTTCAGCGAGTGCCATTGGATTATACGAAGACTCGTTAACTAAATTTCATGAGGAAGACGATTATGAGAAAGGAGATAACTTTCTGGCCGATGTGGTCGAAAAGTGGGAAACTGCCGCTGATGAAGTTGGAGAATTAGGACTTGAAGTGACCAAAATCAGAATTGGGGTAGTGCTGTCTGGTGATGGCGGTGCCCTCGAAAAAATCAAAGAACCTATTGAAAAATACATCGGCGCTCCGCTCGGAAGTGGTAAGCAGTGGCAATCCTGGATACATATTTCAGATCTAGCCCGACTTTTTCATCATGTGATGATCAACCGGCTGGAAGGGGTTTTCAATGCAGTTTCACCAAACCCGGTTAATAACAAAGAACTTACGGAGTGCATCGCTACTCAATTAGAAAAACCTCTTGTACTGCCTAATGTTCCCGGATTTGTACTTAAACTAATGCTTGGGGAGATGGCAACTATAGTGCTGGGAAGTCAGCTGGTGAGTTCCAAGAAAATCCTTTCGACAGGATTTCAGTTTAGATACGCTCAGTTAAAGCCTGCGATTGCAGATTTGTTATAACTTATCTTATTTCAAAATCTTTCTTATTTTTAAAAGCTAGGTTTAGTTATGAAAAAAATTATAGTATTTATTAGCTTATTAGTCATGTCAAAGTCTTTTAGTCAGGAGCCACTTAAATACCTCGCTTTAGGGGATTCTTACACCATTGGAGAACAAGTGACTAAGGAAGACTCCTGGCCTTTTCAACTGACATCGTATCTAAATACTAATTCATTTGCTGTAGAAGACCCTGAAATTATCGCTGTTACCGGATGGCGAACGGATGAGCTTCAGGACTCTATTGCTGTTCAGGATTACAAAGCCAATCAATTTGACCTGGTTTCCCTCTTGATTGGTGTTAACAATCAATATCAAAAAAAGCCTTTCAAACAATTTAAGAAAGAGTTTGAAGAGCTGTTGCAAACCGCGATTTCGCTAAGTGCTCATGATGAAAAAGGAGTCTTTATCGTTGGGATTCCAGATTATAGCTTGTCAAAATTTGCCCGGGATGAAAAATTGAAAAGAGTATCTTCCCGACTAAAACGTTACAACAGATACATCCAGAAAATGAGTCAACGCTATGGAGTGGCTTTCTATCCTTTGCAAAAACTCAGTAAGCCTTTGCATAAAGATCAAGACATGCTCGCAGAAGATCTTTTGCACCCGAGTGGTGAACAGTATCGGGTTTGGGTGGATAGTTTTAAAGACCGGGTAGTTGAACAACTTAATAACTTGTAAAATGCAGGAAGCCTTTCTTCATAGTTTGTGGAAATACAAAAAGCTGAATTTAAGTCAGCTCAAAACCACTACTGGAGAAGAACTTCAGGTGTTGAATACGGGGCTTCACAATGAAACAGAATCAGGTCCGGATTTCTTTAAAGCTGAAATTATTATTGCAGGTCAGCACTGGGTAGGCAATCTTGAAATTCATTTAAAATCTTCAGATTGGTATGCGCATCATCATGAAATTGATCCGGCCTACGATAATGTGATTTTGCATGTGGTTTGGGAAGATGACGTGAGCATTTTCAGAAAAGATAACACTGAGATTCCTTGTTTGGAATTGAAGCATTACGTCTCCGAACAGCAACTTCAGGCCTACAAGGATTTGTTTGACAAGACCTCTCAAAAGTGGATCAATTGTGAGAAGCATTTTCATGAGGTTGATGATTTTAAATTGAATAGCTGGCTAGAACGTTTGTATATAGAACGCCTGGAAGAAAAAAATCAGTTAATTCTGAATTTATTGAAAGTCTCTAATAATAACTGGGATGAGGTTTGTTTTAAGCTAATGGCAAAGGCTTTTGGACTAAACGTGAATGGGGAAGCTTTTCTGCAGATGAGTTCCTCTGCAGATTTTAAGGTTTTTCAGAAATGCTTCCAAAATCCTAATCAGCTGGAAGCTTTATGCTTTGGCTTATGTGGGATGTTACCTGCTGAAAGTGAGGAAGCTTACCCTAAACAACTTCAGCAGGAATTTAGATTTCTGAAACAAAAATTTCAGTTGAACGCGCCGGAGACAAGTCAGGTAAAATACTTCAGGCTTCGACCAGACAACTTCCCGAGCATCAGGTTATCTCAGTTTTGTAAGCTATACTCTCAACGACCTAATTTATTTTCTGAACTGATTCAGTGTAAAACCCCAAAAGACATTTACAAAATTTTAGATGCTCAAACCTCCGACTATTGGAAAACTCATTATACCTTTGAAAAAGAAAGTAAGTCTAAAGTCAAAAAGCTAAGTGTTCCCTTTAAAGACTTGGTCATCATCAATACGCTTCTGCCATTGAAATTTGCCTACCTGTCTTTTAAAGGTCAGCTGGGTTTTGAGGAGAGCATTTATCCTTTGATCACCAGTCTAAAACTTGAAGCTAACAGCATTACTAAAGGCTTCGAAGAATTAAAAACTAAGGTAGTCAAGTCAGCTTTGGAAAGTCAGGCATTTATTCAGTTGAAGACTCAGTATTGCGATGTGAACCGCTGTTTAAAGTGCCAAGTCGGATTAGAATTGATACACTCATGAAAAATTTTATATACAATCTTAGAACTTTTTTTGAGAAGCACGGTTTTTATGTGAGTTCACGACTGGCAGATACGCTGGGGATGAAAGCAAAATCTGTACGGATATTTTTCATTTACGTCTCCTTTGCTACTTTCGGGTTTGGGTTTGGCCTATATCTTACATTAGCTTTCTGGCTAAAGCTCAAGGATTTGGTGTATACCAAGCGTACCTCAGTGTTTGATCTTTAATTTTTCTCTATGAAACGAAGTATAGTCACCACCAGTGATGGGTCCAAGACCATACGTATAGAATACTGGGACGAGCATTACCACTCTACTCATGGTGCAGTTCAAGAATCCATGCATGTTTACATCCACGCAGGCTTAGATCATTTTTTTTCCTTATATCCAACATCTGAATCTATATCCGTCATAGAAGCTGGTTTTGGTACCGGTCTTAATGCTTTGCTAGCAGCACATTGGTCATCAACAAACAACATAAAAATTGATTATCTGGGGATAGAAGCCTATCCAATTTCAGAAGAGGAAGTACAGGCTTTGCAGTATGATAAGGTTTTAGGAGAGTCAACTTCAGAAGAGATTTATGAAAAATTTCATCAGGCTCAGTGGGAGGAGTGGCAGCAAATTACATACACCCTTAGAATCAAAAAACAACAAACCTGTTTCTCTGAAATCCAACTAAAAAATGCTGCTGATATTGTGTTTTATGATGCTTTTGGACCAGCAGTTCAGCCAGAGTTGTGGGAAAGAAACATCTTTGAGGGGTTTTATGAGGCACTGAAGCCGGGTGGTGTGTTTGTGACCTACTGCGTAAAAGGAACTGCAAGGAGAGCATTGCAGGCTATTGGTTTTGAGGTGGATATTATAGAAGGGCCGCCCGGAAAACGCCATATGATGCGTGCTATTAAACCAAAATAATCTATGATCTGAAACAGATGCTAAAGTCTTAAAGATTTTAAGACTTAGCGTTTGAATGGAAACCATATTTTTTGCATCTTGCGGGACATTTTATACTTAATTGAATTTAAGTTAACGTTTCACTTTGAAATATCAAATCATAAATAGCCTTATGTTAAGAAATATCACGCTGATTGCTTTTCTATTGTTTACTATTTCGTTTATCTCTGCACAGGATTTGCAAGTTGAAGGAACTAAAATTAATCCATCAGATAAAATTAACAATGGACAGATTGAACTGACTGTCACCGGAGGAACACCTCCATACGAGTTTCAATGGTCTAAAGATGATGTACCTCTCACCTCCAGTAAAGCCAGTGATCTTACAGAAGGGATTTTTTACACGGTAAAAGTGTCCGACGCTAGTGGCGCTTCCGTAGAAAAGTCATACAAAGTAGATGCGGTTTCTATTGTAGAAAATTTTAATGGAACTTTCCAGCCTGTGGTTGATGCCATGGGAAGTGTATTGTTCTGGGACCCTTTTGCTGCTATAGGCATTTATGATCCTGTTGTTTACACAGACCAAAAGCTTCTATTTTCTCCATCCTGGGAGCCAAATACTTCGAGTAAATTCTTACTTAAAGAATGGCTGGTTACGGAAAATGAGCACGTTGAAAAAGGCCAGGATGTGGCCATTATTGATATTGATGGGCAAACACAGACTGTGCAGGCAGCTGCAAACGGTAAGATTCATTTCATAACACCTCAGGGTGAATACATTTATAATCCGGAAAATCAGGAAGATGTTATTGCTCAAAACGCACATAAATTCGGTTCAATTATTTATGATGAACCTATTGCATTAACCAATCCTAACGGAACGCCACTTGAAAAAGGGATTCCTTTTATTGTGATATGGTTAATTTTTGGAGCGGCATTCTTTACGTTTAGAATGGGCTTTATCAATATTCGCGGGTTTAAGCATGCCATACAGCTTGCTAAGGGCCAATATGATGAGCCTAATGCTCCAGGAAGTATCACTCACTTCCAAGCGCTAGCCACGGCTGTGTCTGCAACTGTAGGTTTGGGTAACATAGCCGGTGTAGCTATTGCCGTTTCTTTGGGTGGTGCAGGAGCAACATTTTGGATGATTTTGGCCGGTCTATTAGGAATGTCTTCCAAATTTGTAGAATGTACACTGGGGGTGAAATACAGATTCATTAACAAGGAAGGTAGAATTTTTGGAGGGCCTATGAACTATCTGAGGTACGGGCTTGAAAAAAGAAACTTAGGTAAGCTAGGAAAAGTTCTTGCAGGTCTATTTGCCGTTCTTGCCATCGGTGCCTCATTTGGTGGAGGTAATATGTTCCAGGCCAACCAATCTTTTGAGATTTTATCCAACCAGATTCCTTTTTTAGATAGTGAAAGCGGATTCTTTTTTGGTGTTTTTCTCGCGATTTTAGTTGGTGTTGTTATTATAGGAGGAATCAATAGTATTGCGAAAGTAACGGGTAAAATTGTGCCAGTAATGGCGGGTGTTTATATTTTAGGAGCTCTGGTAGTTATAGGAATAAACATTGATAATATAGGACCAGCCTTTGATGCTATATTAAGCGGTGCTTTTACTCCAACTGCCCTCAAAGGTGGATTTATAGGAGTTCTTGTCGTAGGTTTCCAGCGTGCCGCCTTTTCCAACGAAGCAGGTGTTGGTTCTGCAGCAATTGCTCACTCAGCAGCCAAAACAAATCACCCACCTTCAGAAGGTTTTGTTGCTTTACTAGAACCTTTTATAGATACCGTAGTTGTTTGTACACTTACTGCTCTGGTTCTTATTTTTACAGGAATGCACGAAGTTGAAGGTGTGTCTGGTGTTCAGCTAACTACAGAAGCTTTCGGTAGTGTGATCTCCTGGTTTCCTTATGTTCTTTCTGCAGCGGTATTCTTATTTGCCTTTTCAACAATGATTTCCTGGTCATATTATGGTATGAGAGCCTGGACTTATATTTTCGGAAGAAGTAACCGTTCTGAAATTATTTACAAAGTGATTTTCTTATTTTTTGTAGTTCTTGGAGCGTCTGTAAGTTTAGGTGCTGTACTGGACTTTTCAGATATGATGATTTTAGCAATGTCATTTCCTAACATCATAGGTTTATATATAATGTCTGGAGAGGTGAGAAATGACCTCAGAGAATATATGTCAAAATTAAAGTCTGGTGAAATCTTCAAAAAAGAAGTGTTGAAGAAATAATAACTACTGATGAATACGACTAAAAAATTCCGTTTCGGCTACACTAAAGGTGATCGAAACGGAATTTTTTTGTTTTGTCTGATCTTGATTTTGGGTGTAGGTCTTAACTACTGGAGTTTGAATTCTTTTTCAAAGACTCATCGAGCTGACGAATTAACCAAAATAGAAGATTCTATTCAACGCCTTGTAGATTCGTTAAAAATTAAACAAAGCCTTGAGTCTCAGCGAGTCATTTATCCTTTTAATCCTAATTTTATCGATGATTATAAAGGCTATACTTTAGAGATGACGGTTGATCAAATTGATAGATTATTAGACTACAGGGCTGAAGATAAGTGGATCAACTCTAAAGCCGACTTCCAAAAAGTTACACAGGTTACTGACGAATGGATGAAAGAATATGGTCCATATTTTAAATTCCCTGAGTGGGTTGTTATGGCAGAACAAAGGAAGTCTAATGCCAAAAGTATCAATTTGTTGACTTACGCTGAAAAGAAAGACCTCAATACAGTTACAGCCTCTGATTTGATGGAGGTGTCGGGAATTGGTGAGGCTTTGTCCAGTCGAATCATAACCTATAGAGATAAGTTGGGAGGCTTTGTAGATATGATTCAATTGAAAGACGTTTATGGATTAAAATACGACGTCATTGAAAATCTCAAAGAGAGAATTGCGCTCAAGAGTCCGATGGAAGTACAGAAAAAAGATATCAATACTATAAGTGTTTTGGAATTATCTGAGTTACCGTATTTTGATTATGAACAGGCGAGAGTTATTGTCAATTTCATAAAATTAAGAGAAGGTATTGATGATTTTGAAGAATTGTCAAAAATTGAAGATTTTCCTAACTATAAATTAGATAGAATTCAATTATATTTGGAAATTAAAGAATAATACTCAAAAATTAGATAATAAGATATGAATCATATGTATTTTAGTGAAGAACACGAGATGTTCAGAAAAAGTTTACAGGAATTTCTTCAGAAAGAAGTAGTTCCGCATCTGGATAAGTGGGAAGAAGAAGGAACGATAGAGCGTTTTATATGGAAGAAGTTTGGCGAAATGGGTTACTTCGGCCTGGCTTACCCAGAAAAATATGGAGGCTTAGATTTAGATTTATTCTACACCATTATACTTTTAGAAGAATTACAGAAGATAAATTCAGGAGGATTTGCTGCAGCTATTTGGGCTCACGCTTACTTGGCGATGACCCACGTGAACAAAGAAGGTAGCGAAGAAATCAAAGAAAAATACCTCACGGCCTCTATCAATGGAGATATGATAGGTTGTTTGTGTATCACAGAACCTTTTGGAGGGTCTGATGTTGCCGGGATGAAAACAACAGCCGTAGAAAAAGACGATTCATTCGTGATCAACGGATCTAAGACTTTTATCACCAATGGTGTATATTCAGATTATCTTATAGTTGCCGCCAAAACCGCTCCGGAAAAAGGCGGAAAAGGCATGAGTATTTTCTTGGTAGATAGAGATACCCCCGGAATTTCTGCAACCAAACTCAACAAACTAGGCTGGAGAGCATCTGATACAGCAGAGTTGGCTTTTGATAATGTCGAGATACCAAAATCTCACTTGATGGGAGAACGTAATCAAGGATTCCCCTACATTATGCAGCACTTTGCCTTGGAGCGTTTGATCATGGGAGTGAATGCGCATGCCAGAGCTGAATATGCTTTGGATTACGCTATGCAATACATGTCTGAGCGAGAAGCTTTTGGACAAACTATAAATAAATTTCAGGCATTAAGACATAAAATTGCTGAAAGAACTAGTGAAGTGGAAATGGCTAAAGCCTTCAATTATACAACAGCTAAACGTCTGGATGAAGGCGAATATGTGGTTAAAGAAGCCACCATGTCCAAATTGCTTTCCACTAAAATTGCAGATGAGGTGATTTATGATTGCTTACAAATGCTGGGTGGTTATGGCTATGTAGAAGATTATCCTTTAGCAAGAATGTTCCGTGATAGCCGACTAGGTCCTATTGGTGGTGGAACTTCAGAAATTTTGAAAGAAATCATTGCAAAAATGGTAATTGATAACAAAGACTATAAGCCGGCGACCTAATTGCTTTTAATTGATAAATTTGTAACCATGTGTTTCTAAAGAGCACATGGTTTTTTTATGGAACATATTCAAGCTTTTACAGATTATCTTCAGTTTGAGAAAAATTATGCTCAGCATACATTGACTTCTTATGCTTCAGATTTAAATCAATTTCAATCGTTTATTTCTGAAAATTATGACACCAAAGATTTAGCTGAAGTCAATTATCCCATGATAAGGCGATGGGTTGTTAGTTTTGTTGATAAAGATTTGACTCACAAAACGATCAACCGGAAGTTATCATCTCTTAAAACTTTTTACAGGTTTTTAATGAAAATTAAAGCAATTGAGGTTAATCCTATGCTTAAGCACAAATCTCTAAAGCTTCCCAAGCGAGAGCAGGAAGTCTTCTCGCTTAAGGAACTTGAAGACATCTCAAACTATTTTGAGGATTCAACCTTTGTAGGACTTAGGGATCATCTCATCATTGATCTTTTGTATTCCACAGGAATGCGAAGACAGGAATTGATCGACCTGAAAGTCTCCAGTGTAAATTTTAGCCAAAAGCAGTTGAAAGTACTTGGTAAGAGAAACAAAGAGAGAATAGTTCCTTTGATGAAAACAACTATGGCGCTTATCAATCACTATTTGAAGGTGCGAGAATCTGTGGAAAACACTGGCGATGATTTATTCGTCACCAGCAAGGGTAAACCTATCTATCCCAATCTCGTTTACAGAACGGTCACTTCTTATTTTAAAAAAGTATCTATAAAGCAAAAGTTGAGTCCGCACTTGCTTCGTCACGCCTTCGCTTCTCATCTTTTAGAGAAGGGTGCTGAAATTACAGCGATTAAAGAACTATTGGGACACAGCAGTTTAGCTTCAACAGAAGTGTATACGCATTCAAATTTTAAGGAGTTAAGTAAAGCTCATGCAGCAGCACACCCTAGATCCATAGGGAAAGAGGAAGACTGAATCAGAATGAAATGAAAATTCACTTTTTTCTGTAAAAAAAAGAGGTAAATAATTTTCAGATACCAATATTCGTTTTATATTTGCAGTCCGTTACGAAAAGTAGCGTTTGACATACTGATAAGCCGATGTAGCTCAGCTGGCTAGAGCAGCTGATTTGTAATCAGCAGGTCGTGGGTTCGAGTCCCTCTATCGGCTCAAAGTGTAGGACGATGTTCATTTTATGATTGTTGAAAATAGAAGTTATTTCGTTTAAGGATGAGAAGTTTATCCTGAGCGAAGTCGAGGGGAGTCCCTCAATTAGTTCTATTATCAGATTTTGGGGAGATACTCAAGCGGCCAACGAGGACAGACTGTAAATCTGTTGGTTTTACCTTCGCAGGTTCGAATCCTGCTCTCCCCACAACCAAGTCGGTTAACACCAGACTTTGCATTGACATATTGATTAAATAAGCGGAAGTAGCTCAGTTGGTAGAGCGTCAGCCTTCCAAGCTGAATGTCGCCGGTTCGAACCCGGTCTTCCGCTCTATTTTTATCTAATGCAATATCTGCTTGCCGACGTAGCTCAGGGGTAGAGCGTTTCCTTGGTAAGGAAAAGGTCACGAGTTCAATTCTCGTCGTTGGCTCAATTTTAAAGTCTCAAAACCTGGTTTTGTTGGCTTTTTATGTTGTTATAAACATTAACACTAATATATAACTAAGATTAAATAATTTACTACTATGGCAAAGGAAAATTTTGATCGATCCAAACCACACCTTAATATAGGTACGATTGGACACGTCGATCACGGAAAAACTACACTTACAGCTGCTATCACTAAAGTAATGGCAGATGCTGGATATTCTGAAGCTAGTGCTTTTGATCAAATTGATAATGCACCTGAGGAAAAAGAGCGTGGTATTACTATTAACTCTTCTCACGTTGAATATCAAACTGCAAATCGTCATTACGCCCACGTTGACTGTCCAGGTCACGCCGATTACGTGAAAAACATGGTAACTGGTGCTGCTCAAATGGACGGTGCTATTCTTGTTGTTGCTGCAACTGATGGTCCAATGCCACAAACTCGTGAGCATATTCTTTTAGGACGTCAAGTTGGAATTCCAAGAATTGTTACTTTCTTAAACAAAGTTGACCTTGTTGATGATGAGGAGCTTTTGGAATTAGTTGAAATGGAAGTAAGAGATTTGCTTTCTTTCTACGAGTATGATGGAGATAATGCTCCTGTCATTTCTGGTTCTGCACTTGGTGCATTGGAAGGAGATGAGAAGTGGTCAAAAACTGTTCTTGACTTAATGGAGGCAGTTGATGAATATATCGAACTTCCAGAGAGAGATGTTGAAAAGCCTTTCTTAATGCCTGTTGAAGATGTATTCTCTATTACTGGTCGTGGAACTGTTGCGACTGGTCGTATTGAAACTGGTGTTGCTAATACTGGTGACCCTGTTGAAATCAACGGTATGGGTGCAGAGAACATGAAATCAACAATTACTGGTGTTGAAATGTTCCGTAAAATCCTTGATAGAGGAGAAGCTGGTGATAACGTTGGTATCTTGTTGAGAGGTATTGAGAAAAGCCAAATCTCTAGAGGTATGGTTATCGCTAAGCCAGGTTCTATCAAGCCACATGGAAAATTCAAAGCTGAAGTTTATATCTTGAAAAAAGAAGAAGGTGGACGTCACACTCCATTCCATAATAACTACAGACCACAGTTTTACGTAAGAACAACAGACGTTACAGGTACAATCAACCTTCCTGATGGAGTGGAAATGGTTATGCCAGGTGACAACTTAACCATCACTGTTGAATTGATTCAACCAATTGCATTGAACGTTGGTTTAAGATTTGCAATCCGTGAAGGAGGCCGTACAGTAGGTGCTGGTCAGGTTACAGAAATACTATAATTTAGATTAATATCTATAATACAGTTAAGGTGTTCACTTAAGGTGAATACCTTAACTTTTTAAATTTTCTTTTTTATCTGCAGGAATTTTTGTTTCTTTGCACGCTTTAAAAAATGAAAATATACGGGTTTAGCTCAGTTGGTAGAGCACTGGTCTCCAAAACCAGGTGTCGGGAGTTCGAGCCTCTCAACCCGTGCAAATCTTAAAGAAGATGTCAAATTTTAAAAATTACGTAAGCGAGTCTTACAACGAATTAAGAAATCATGTGACTTGGCCAACCTGGGCTGAGGGGCAAAAACTCATGGTAATTGTTGCGGTTTTTTCTATACTTTTCTCGCTTGCTATTTGGGGAGTTGATGAAGTATTTAGTGCCGCTGTAAAGCAATATTTTAATTGGGTTAAATCATAATACATGTCTGAGACTGGTTTAAAAAAATGGTATGTCGTAAGAGCAATAAGTGGCTCTGAAAGCAAAATCAAGGATTATATAGAAAAAGAAATTGCTCATCAAGGTCTTAGTGATTATGTTGATGATATTTTGGTGCCTAAAGAAAACGTTGTTCAAATCCGTAATGGAAAAAAAATAACAAAAGAAAAAGTTTATTTCCCAGGATATATAATGGTTAACGCAAACCTTGAAGGTGAAGTTGGTCATATTATTAAGGGTGTAAATGGAGTTATAGGTTTTCTAGGTGAAACTAAAAGAGGTGAGCCAGTTCCTATGCGTAAATCAGAAGTTAATAGAATGCTTGGTAAAGTTGACGAACTTTCTGTACAAACAGAAAATGTCGCCATACCATTCAATATAGGAGAATCCGTTAAAGTTGTGGATGGCCCTTTCAACAGTTTTACAGGAACTATTGAAAAAATTAATGAAGACAAAAGAAAATTACAAGTTATGGTTAAGATTTTTGGTCGTAAAACTCCAGTTGAGCTTAGCTATATGCAAGTAGAAAAAGTTTAAATGTTACATATAATATAGAGTTGTTTTTAAATATAATGCTTCCCACTGAAAACAATTCAACTAAATTTTGAAAAATGGCAAAAGAAGTAAGTAAAGTAGTAAAACTCCAGGTAAGAGGTGGTGCAGCGAACCCATCCCCACCGGTTGGACCTGCTTTGGGTGCTGCTGGGGTAAATATCATGGAGTTCTGTAAGCAATTCAATGGTAGAACTCAAGATAAGAGTGGAAAAATCTTACCTGTTGAAATAACAGTTTATAAAGATAAGTCATTTGATTTTATTATCAAGACTCCACCTGCAGCAGTACAATTGATGGAAGCATCAAAACTAAAGAAAGGCTCTGGTGAACCAAACTCTAAAAAAGTAGGTTCTGTAACTTGGGATCAAATAAAAGCAATAGCTGAAGACAAAATGCAAGATTTAAATGCATTTACAACCGAATCTGCAATGAAAATGGTAGCCGGTACAGCAAGATCGATGGGTATAACTGTAAAAGGTAATGCACCATTTTAACAAAACGAAATTAACATGGCAAAAATAACTAAGAAGCAAAAAGAAGCAGTTGGTAAAGTGGATAAGTCAAAAACTTATTCAGTAGCTGATGCCTCCGCTTTATTGAAAGATGTGGCTTACGCTAATTTCGACGAGTCAGTTGATCTAGCTGTAAGACTTAACGTTGATCCTAGGAAAGCTAACCAAATGGTTCGTGGTGTAGTAACCCTACCTCACGGAACAGGTAAAGATGTAAAAGTCTTAGCTCTTGTAACTCCAGATAAAGCTAAAGAAGCTGAAGATGCTGGTGCAGACTACGTTGGTCTTGATGAATACCTTGAGAAAATCAAAGGTGGATGGACAGATGTAGACGTTATTGTCACTATGCCAAGTGTAATGGGTAAATTAGGCCCGTTAGGCAGAGTTTTAGGTCCAAGAGGGCTCATGCCCAACCCTAAAACCGGTACAGTAACTATGGATATCGCTAAAGCAGTATCTGACGTAAAAGCTGGTAAAATTGACTTTAAAGTTGATAAAACTGGTATCGTTCATGCTGCTGTAGGTAAGGTATCCTTTGATGCAGAAAAAATTGCTGGAAATGCAAGAGAATTACTAACGACGCTCGTCAAGCTTAAGCCTCAGGTTGTGAAAGGTACATACATAAAAAGTATCCATATCGCTTCCACAATGAGTCCAAGTATTGAAATCGATACTAAACGATTTACCGAGCAATAATTTTAAGTTATGACAAGAGAAGAGAAATCTATAGTAATAAAAGATTTAACTACTAAGTTAGCGGATTCATCAAATGTATATTTAGCAGATATTTCAGGATTGAACGCATCTTTAACATCGGACTTGAGACGTGCCTGCTTTAAAGCAGACGTAAAGTTGATGGTAGTTAAAAACACTCTCCTAGCTAAAGCTATGGAAAGTACAGATAAAGAATTCGGAGACTTAACAGGTATTTTGAAAGGAAGTACTTCAATAATGCTTTCCGAAACTGGAAATGCTCCAGCTAAAGTTATTAAAAACTTTAGAAAGAAAAATGAAAAGCCTATCTTGAAAGGGGCTTACGTTGCAGAATCAGTTTATGTTGGTGATGAAAATCTTGATGCTTTAGTAGACATTAAGTCTAAAGAAGAGGTGATAGGTGATATCATAGGATTATTACAATCTCCAGCTAAAAACGTTATATCAGCACTAAAATCAAGTGGTGGTAAACTTTCTGGAATTCTTACAACACTTTCAAAAAGAGAGGAATAAACACGCACTAATTACTAAATAATAAATTACACTAAAACGATAGAAAATGGCAGAATTAAAAGATTTCGCAGAACAATTAGTTAACCTTACTGTTAAAGAAGTAAATGAGTTAGCTGATATTTTAAAAGAAGAATATGGTATAGAGCCTGCAGCTGCTGCTGTAGCTGTAGCAGGTGGTGGCGGTGCTGCTGCTGAAGAAGCTGAAGAGCAGTCAGAATTTGACGTAATTCTAAAAGCTCCAGGTGGTTCTAAACTAGCAGTTGTTAAGCTTGTTAAAGAATTGACAGGTTTAGGTCTTAAAGATGCTAAAGCATTAGTTGATGGTGCGCCAGCTCCAGTAAAGGAAGGTGTTGCTAAAGATGAAGCAGAAGCACTTAAAGCACAACTAGAAGAAGCAGGTGCTGAAGTTGAGCTTAAGTAAGCTCACTCTCACTTATATTATTAGGTTTAGACCACAAGATTTAGTCTTGTAGGTCTAAACCATTTTGCGTATCTATACGCGACGTGTTTATTTTACTTTTTTACAAGTTAATATTGCTGATGAATTTTCATTGAATTCAAAGCATTAAAATCTTTCTTAGATGTTAGCAATGCATAATGAACGAATTAGTTTTTCTTCCGTACAAAACAAGCCAGATTATCCAGATTTTTTGGATATTCAGGTAAAGTCTTTTCAAGACTTTTTCCAGCTTGAAACTAAGCCAGAAGAAAGATCCAACGAAGGATTATATAATACCTTCCAGGAAAATTTTCCAATTACAGATACGAGAAATCAATTTGTACTTGAATTTTTAGATTACTTTGTAGATCCTCCCAGATACTCCATTCAAGAGTGTATAGAGAGAGGACTTACTTACAGTGTGCCTCTTAAGGCCAGATTAAAACTTTACTGTACCGATCCAGAACATGAAGATTTTGAGACGATCGTGCAGGATGTCTATTTAGGTACTATCCCTTACATGACTCCAAGTGGAACGTTTGTGATCAATGGAGCAGAGCGAGTCGTAGTTTCTCAATTACACAGATCCCCTGGTGTTTTCTTTGGGCAATCTTTTCACGCCAATGGAACTAAACTTTACTCGGCTAGAGTAATTCCTTTTAAAGGATCCTGGATTGAATTTGCTACAGACATCAACTCTGTGATGTACGCATACATAGACCGTAAAAAGAAATTACCTGTTACAACACTCTTCAGAGCTATTGGCTTTGAAAGAGATAAAGATATTTTAGAGATTTTTGACCTTGCAGAAGAGGTGAAAGTTTCTAAAACTGGTTTGAAAAAGTACCTCGGTAGAAAATTAGCTGCAAGAGTATTGAATACCTGGTATGAGGATTTTGTTGATGAAGATACAGGTGAAGTTGTTTCTATCGAAAGAAATGAAATCGTACTTGACCGTGATACCATTTTAGAAAAAGACCATATTGAAGAGATTTTAGAAACTGGTTCAAAAACTGTCCTTCTTCATAAGGAAGAGAATTTGACTGGTGACTATGCTATTATATATAACACTTTACAGAAAGATCCTACTAACTCAGAAAAAGAGGCTGTAGAGCATATCTACAGACAATTACGTAATGCTGAGCCGCCTGATGAAGAGACTGCTCGTGGTATTATTGATAAATTGTTCTTCTCAGATCAACGTTACAACTTAGGTGAAGTTGGTCGTTACAGAATGAACAAAAAATTAGGACTTGATATTAGTATGGACAGCAAAGTTCTTACTAAGCTTGATATTATTACTATCATCAAGTACCTTATAGAACTGGTTAACTCCAAAGCTGAAGTAGATGATATTGACCACCTTTCTAACCGTCGTGTTAGAACAGTTGGTGAGCAATTGTCTCAACAATTTGGTGTAGGTCTGGCAAGAATGGCTAGAACCATAAGAGAACGAATGAATGTTAGAGATAATGAGGTCTTTACTCCTATTGATTTAATTAATGCGAAGACCTTGTCTTCAGTTATTAATTCATTCTTTGGTACAAACCAATTGTCTCAGTTCATGGATCAAACCAATCCATTGGCAGAGTTGACCAACAAAAGAAGACTTTCTGCATTAGGACCTGGAGGTTTATCTAGAGAAAGAGCAGGTTTTGAGGTACGTGATGTTCACTACACTCACTATGGAAGACTTTGTCCTATTGAAACTCCTGAAGGACCAAACATTGGTTTGATATCTTCTATGTCTGTTTATGGAAAAGTGAACAGCATGGGATTTATCGAGACTCCATACCGTAAAGTTGAAAATGGTAAAATTGATTTTGAATCAGAACCACTCTACCTTTCTGCTGAAGAAGAAGAAAATAAGTTGATTGCACAGGCAAATATTCCTGTTGCTGAAGACGGAACTATGACCTCAGAACGAGTTATTGCTCGTATGGAAGGTGATTTCCCTGTTGTAGATCCTAAACAAGTGGATTATATTGACGTTGCTCCAAACCAGATTTCGTCAATATCAGCTTCATTGATTCCGTTTTTAGAACATGATGATGCTAACCGTGCGTTGATGGGATCCAACATGATGCGTCAGGCTCTTCCTTTATTAAGAGTCGATGCTCCTATTGTTGGAACTGGACTGGAAAGACGTGTTGCTCAGGATTCAAGAGTTTTAATTAACGCTGAAGGTGCAGGAACTGTTGATTATGTCGATGCAAGAAAAATCATCATTTCTTACGATAGAACTGAGAATGAACAATTAGTAAGTTTTGACGATGATGATAAGACTTATGACTTGATCAAATTCAGAAAAACAAACCAAGGATCTACTATTAACCTAAAACCAATCGTTAGAGTTGGAGATAGAGTGACTAAAGGTCAGGTGCTTTGTGAAGGTTATGCAACTGATAATGGAGAATTAGCCTTGGGTAGAAACATGAAAGTGGCCTTTATGCCATGGAAAGGTTACAACTTTGAGGATGCGATCGTGATTTCAGAACGTGTGGTTAAGGATGATCTTTTAACTTCAGTTCATATTGATGAATATTCTTTAGAGGTAAGAGATACAAAACTTGGTAATGAAGAATTAACCAGTGATATTCCAAACGTTTCAGAAGAAGCGACGAAAGATTTGGATGAGCATGGTATGATCAGAATCGGTGCTGAGATTAAGCCAGGAGATATTCTTATTGGTAAGATTACTCCAAAAGGTGAAAGCGATCCTACACCAGAAGAAAAATTACTGAGAGCTATCTTTGGTGACAAAGCTGGTGATGTAAAAGATGCTTCTTTAAAAGCTTCTCCATCGCTTAACGGTGTTGTAATAGACAAGAAATTGTTTACCAGAGCAGTAAAAGATAAGCGCAAGAGAGCTCAGGACAAGCAAGAAATTGATGCACTTGAGTCTAAGTACCAAGTCAAATTTGAAGAACTAAGAAACCGATTAATTGAAAAATTATTTGGAATCGTTGGCGGTAAAACTGCTCAAGGTGTTCAAAATGATTTAGGTGAAGATACGTTACCAAAAGGTAAAAAGTATACGCTTAAAATGCTAAACTCTGTAGAAGACTTTAGTCACTTAACCAAAGGGACTTGGACTACAGATAAAGAAACAAATGCTTTAGTTGCAGATCTTTTACACAATTATAAGATAAAGCAAAACGATCTTCAGGGGAACCTAAGAAGAGAGAAATTTACTATTACAGTTGGAGATGAACTTCCATCTGGAATTTTAAAACTTGCTAAAATTTATGTTGCCAAGAAACGTAAGTTGAAAGTAGGAGATAAGATGGCGGGTCGTCACGGTAACAAAGGTATTGTTGCCAAGATCGTAAGAGAAGAGGACATGCCATTCCTAGATGATGGAACTCCAGTTGATATCGTATTGAATCCACTTGGTGTACCATCTCGTATGAACATCGGTCAGATTTATGAGACTGTTCTTGGATGGGCAGGTCAGAAATTAGGTAGAAAGTTCGCAACACCAATTTTTGATGGTGCGACTTTAGATCAAATCAATGAACTCACCGACGAGGCAGGAATTCCAAGATTTGGACATACATATCTTTATGATGGTGGAACTGGTGAACGTTTTGACCAACCTGCAACAGTAGGTGTCATTTATATGTTGAAACTGGGACATATGATTGAAGATAAGATGCACGCAAGATCTATCGGACCTTACTCATTGATCACGCAGCAACCACTTGGTGGTAAAGCACAATTTGGTGGACAGCGTTTTGGTGAGATGGAAGTCTGGGCACTTGAAGCTTATGGAGCTTCAGCTACCTTGAGAGAGATCTTAACTGTAAAATCTGATGATGTTATCGGTAGAGCCAAAACTTACGAAGCCATCGTAAAAGGTGAACCAATGCCAGAACCAGGATTGCCAGAATCTTTCAACGTGTTGATGCATGAATTGAAAGGTCTAGGATTAGATATCAGATTAGAAGAGTAATAGCAATCCTGCCTTCGGGCAGGAGATGTTATCACATTTATTACAATAATTCTTTAGCACTTGTATTATGACAAGAAATAATGATAAGAATACACAAAAGAGATTTAATAAAATCTCTATAGGTTTATCTTCCCCAGAAAAGATTCTAGCAGAATCCAGAGGTGAAGTTTTAAAACCTGAAACTATTAATTACAGAACACACAAGCCAGAAAGAGATGGACTGTTTTGTGAAAGAATTTTTGGCCCGGTCAAAGATTATGAATGTGCTTGTGGAAAATATAAGAGAATACGTTACAAAGGAATCGTTTGTGACCGTTGTGGTGTAGAAGTTACTGAGAAAAAAGTAAGAAGAGACCGTGTTGGACACATTAATCTAGTGGTTCCTGTAGCTCATATCTGGTACTTCAGATCTTTACCTAACAAAATTGGATACCTTCTTGGAATTCCTTCCAAGAAATTAGACATGATCATTTATTACGAAAGATATGTCGTGATTCAGCCAGGTAATGCGAAGAATGAAGAAGGTGAGCCACTGAAGAAGATGGATTTCTTAACTGAAGAAGAATATCTAAATATATTAGAAGAACTTCCACAGGAAAACCAATATTTGGATGATGATGATCCTAATAAGTTCTTAGCGAAGATGGGAGCTGAATGTCTTTTGGAAATTTTGAAAAGATTAGATCTTGATGAATTATCCTATGACTTAAGACACAAAGCCAACAACGAAACTTCTAAGCAAAGAAAAACTGAAGCTTTAAAGCGTCTTCAAGTTGTTGAAGCCCTTAGAGATTCAAAAAACAATAGAGAAAACAATCCTGAGTGGATGATCATGAAAGTGATCCCAGTAACTCCACCAGAATTAAGACCTCTTGTACCACTTGATGGTGGACGTTTTGCGACTTCAGATTTGAATGATCTTTACAGAAGAGTAATTATTAGAAACAATCGTTTGAAGCGATTGATGGAGATAAAAGCTCCTGAAGTAATTCTTAGAAATGAGAAGCGTATGCTTCAGGAATCTGTGGATTCGTTATTTGACAACACCAGAAAATCTTCTGCAGTCAAAACAGATTCTAACAGACCATTGAAATCCCTTTCTGATTCCCTAAAAGGAAAGCAAGGACGTTTCAGACAAAACCTTCTTGGTAAGCGTGTGGATTATTCTGCCCGTTCTGTGATTGTTGTTGGACCAGAAATGAAAATGTTTGAATGTGGATTGCCAAAAGATATGGCAGCAGAACTTTACAAGCCTTTTGTCATCAGAAAACTGATAGAAAGAGGAATTGTTAAAACTGTAAAATCTGCTAAGAAAATAATAGACAAAAAAGAGCCCGTAGTTTGGGATATATTGGAAAACGTGTTAAAAGGACATCCCGTCCTACTTAACCGTGCACCAACTCTTCACAGACTTGGTATACAAGCTTTCCAACCTAAATTAATCGAAGGAAAAGCGATACAATTACACCCATTGGTATGTACTGCGTTTAACGCCGATTTTGACGGTGACCAGATGGCGGTTCACCTTCCATTGGGACCTGAAGCTATTTTGGAAGCTCAACTCTTGATGTTGGCATCACACAGTATTTTGAATCCAGCAAATGGATCTCCTATTACTGTACCTTCTCAGGATATGGTTCTTGGACTGTATTACATGACTAAACCAAGATCATCTACTCCTGAACATAAAGTGAAGGGAGAAGGTCTGAAGTTTTATTCACCTGAAGAAGTTAATATTGCTTACAATGAAAAGCAAGTTGATTTAAATGCTTTGATCACGATCAGAACGAATGATGTTGATGAAAATGGTGAGATCGTTAAGAAAAATATTGAAACAACCGTTGGACGTGTATTATTTAACGAATCTATCCCAGATAGTGTTGGTTTTATAAACGATGTCATGACTAAAAAAGCTCTTCGTGATGTAATCGCAAGAGTATTAAAGAAAACGTCTGTTCCTGAAACGGCTGAATTCCTTGATGAAATAAAGAGTTTGGGTTATAACTTCGCCTTTAGAGGTGGGTTATCTTTCTCTTTGGGTGATATTATTATCCCAGAGGAGAAGCAAACCATGATTGATGATGCCAACGAACAAGTTGAAGGCGTTATAGGAAATTATAACATGGGTCTTATAACCAACAACGAACGTTACAATCAGGTTATTGATATCTGGACGGCAACCAATGCTAACTTGACTGAATTGGCTATGAAGCGAATTCGAGAAGATAAGCAAGGTTTTAACTCAGTTTACATGATGCTTGATTCTGGAGCAAGGGGTTCTAAAGAACAAATTCGCCAATTAACAGGTATGCGTGGATTGATGGCTAAGCCTAAAAAATCAACTTCTGCAGGTGGTGAAATTATTGAAAACCCAATTTTATCTAACTTTAAAGAAGGTCTTTCAATTCTAGAATACTTTATCTCTACTCACGGTGCTCGTAAAGGTCTTGCCGATACAGCATTAAAAACTGCCGATGCAGGTTACTTAACTCGTAGATTGGTGGATGTATCTCAGGATGTGATCGTAAGAGAAGAAGATTGTGGTACACTAAGAGGTATTGAAGTTTCAGCATTGAAGAAAAATGATGAAGTTGTAGAAAGTCTTGGTGAGCGAATTGTAGGTAGAACTGCTTTAAACGATATTGTAGATCCTATTTCTCAAGAACTATTGGCTACAGCGGGTGAAGAAATACTTGAAGACGCTGCAGATAAAATAGAAGCATCTGCATTAAATTCAGTAGAAGTGCGTTCCCCATTAACTTGTGAAGCAAAACAAGGTATTTGTGTGAAATGTTACGGTAGAAATTTATCTACTAATAAAACTGTACAAAGAGGTGAAGCTGTTGGTGTAGTTGCTGCTCAGTCTATTGGTGAGCCAGGTACTCAGTTGACCTTAAGAACCTTCCACGTTGGAGGTATTGCAGGTAACATTTCAGAAGAGAACAAACTCGAAGCTAAATTTGATGGTGTTGCAGAGATTGAAGATCTTAAAACTGTTGAAGGTAAAAATAGCGAAGGAAATAAAGTTGACATTGTTATTTCAAGAACTTCAGAAGTTAAAGTTATAGATAAGAAGTCTGGAATAGCACTCAGTACAAATGTTATTCCTTACGGTTCTGAATTATTAATCAGTCCTGGTGACAAAGTCAAAAGAGGCGATGTCATTTGTAAATGGGATCCATACAACGGTGTAATTATTTCTGAATTCTCTGGTAAAATTGAATTTGAGAACATTACTCAAGGACAGACTTACGAAGTTGAAAGCGATGAGCAAACTGGCTTCCAGGAGAAAGTAATTATAGAATCCAAGAACAAGCGTAAGATACCAACTCTTCATATCAAGAGTGATGGTGATGAAATCTTGAGATCTTACAACTTACCAGTTGGAGCTCACTTGATGGTGGACGATGATGAGGAAATCAAAATCGGAAAGATTTTGGTAAAAATTCCTAGAAAATCATCTAAAGCTGGTGATATTACTGGTGGTCTTCCTCGTCTAACAGAATTGTTTGAAGCGAGAAATCCTTCAAATCCTGCTGTAGTAAGTGAAATTGATGGTGTTGTTTCTTTCGGAAAAATCAAAAGAGGTAACCGTGAGATCATCATCGAATCTAAACTAGGTGAGGTCAAGAAATACTTGGTCAAACTTTCCAACCAGATTCTGGTACAGGAAAACGATTATGTCAAAGCAGGTATGCCGTTGTCTGACGGTTCTGTAACTCCTGAAGATATCTTGAATATCAAAGGACCTAGTGCAGTACAGCAATACTTAGTGAACGAAGTTCAGGAAGTTTACAGACTACAAGGTGTACAGATTAACGATAAGCACTTTGAAGTTGTTGTGAGACAAATGATGAGAAAAGTGAGAATTCAGGATTCTGGTGATACTATTTTCTTAGAAAATCAATTGGTGCACAAAGAGGATTTCATTGAAGAAAATGATAACATTTTCGGAAAGAAAATTGTCGAAGATGCTGGCGATAGTACAACATTGAAACCTGGTCAAATTGTCACTCTACGTGATTTAAGAGACGAGAATTCAATCTTGAAGCGTGAAGATAAGCAGCTAGTGACAGCACGTGATGCTGAATCTGCAACCGCTTCACCAATCTTGCAAGGTATTACAAGAGCATCGTTACAGACTAAGTCGTTTATTTCTGCTGCTTCTTTCCAGGAAACTACCAAAGTATTAAATGAAGCTGCGGTAAGCGGTAAAGTGGATTACTTGGAAGGCTTAAAAGAAAATGTAATTGTAGGACATAGAATTCCAGCAGGTACTGGACTTAGAGAATTCGACGATATTATTGTAGGTTCCAAGGAAGAATTGGCCACAATGATGGAAAAGAAACAAGAAGTGAATGTAAACTTTAATTAAATATGAGTGATCAAGACGATAAAAAGCAACAAAAGCTAAATATCCAAATTGATGATGATGTAGCTCAGGGAATATACAGTAACCTAGCCATCATTAATCATTCACAAACTGAGTTTGTTTTGGATTTTGTGAATATAATGCCTGGTTCTCCTAAGAATAAAGTGAGATCCAGAATTATACTTACTCCTCAACATGCGAAGCGTTTGTTAAGAGCTTTGAGTGATAATATCAATCGTTTTGAAAAAAGTCAGGGCAAGATTAAAGAACAAGATAAACCCAATGTTCCGATGAACTTTGGACCTACAGGAGAAGCTTGATTCTCTTTTAGGCTAAAAAAGAAAATCCCTCAAATTTATTTTTGAGGGATTTTTTATTTTGGTAGTATCTGAACTAATTTTATTCAGCTTTAAACGTTTTCAAATCAAACGATATTTTCATCTGATCGCTTACAAAGTTATCCCCAAGATTTTCAACAAATGATTTTGACATAAATTTTATCCCCCATTCAGTTCTATCCAAAATAATTTCTTCTGAGGTTAATAATAAAGACTCATCAGCATCATTCATCGAAACGTTTACAGGAAAAGTTATGTTTTTGGTTATCTCTTTTAATGTTAGATTACCAGATAACATAGCCTGATCTTCAACAGTTTCAAAACCAGTAATTTCAAATTTGGCTTCAGGGTATTTAGTGGCATTAAAGAAGTGATCTTCTTTTCCATTGGAATATCCCATTAAGTGATTTTCAAGATCTTTTTTATCTTCTCCTTCCAAGTCCTGAACTTCGATACTTGTCATGTCTAGAGTGACTTCACCACCAATGACCTGATCATCAGACACCATTAAGCTACCCTCAGATAAAGGAACTATACCATTATGTTGTCCAGCTGGTTTAGAACCCACCCAATTAATCTTAGACTGTTCTACGTTTACATTGTAAGTGTCTGCCATTTCGGTCGTTTCCTTAGCATCTTTAGCATCAGAGGTTTCAGTTTTTTTGTCACTCTTACAGCTTAAGGCAGTGACGATCAATGATAAAACCAACATTGAATTAATTACTCTTTTTTTCATTTTATGTTTATTTAAGTTTCAGTCAACGTAGCTAAAAACATTCCATTATTTGTATCTGTCATTGTGGCATTAAACTGTTATTGGCAGTACATTTGCCTATTTTGAATAAATTAGTAAGTAATGAGTAAAGAAAATATAAAATCAGAAGATAAAGATCCAGTAGAAATGGAAAGTAAAGAAAAGCAAAACGATGCTCAAGAATCTCAAAGAGAAGATGCTTCCACAGTTGAACACAATGAAGCTGAGGAGGTTGAAAATTGTGCTTCTGAAGTAGAATTATCTAAAGAAGAACAATTACAACAAGAGCTTGATGCAAAAGATGACAAATACTTAAGATTATTTGCAGAGTTTGAAAATTACAAACGTAGGACGTCTAAGGAACGCATAGAATTATTTAAAACAGCAAGTCAAGACGTAATGCAGTCTTTACTTCCTGTATTGGATGATTTTGACAGGGCGATGCAAGAAGTTAAAAAATCCAGTGATCAATCTTTGGTCGAAGGACTTGAGCTCATAAGCAACAAATTGAGAGAAACTCTTAATAATAAAGGATTGGAAGTTATGTCGGTGAAAGCTGGAGATGTCTTCGATTCCGAACTGCACGAAGCGATTACACAGATTGCTGCTCCAAGTGATGATATGAAAGGAAAAATTGTGGATGTTGTAGAAAAAGGATACACTCTTGGTGATAAAATCATACGTTATCCTAAAGTAGTTACTGGAAAATAATAAGTTATGAAAGAAGATTATTACGACATATTAGGCTTATCAAAAGGTGCTTCTCAAGCCGAAATTAAAAAGGCTTACAGAAAGATGGCTGTAAAATACCATCCTGACAAGAACCCTGACGATGCTGAAGCCGAAAATAAATTTAAAAAAGCTGCGGAAGCTTATGAAGTTTTAGGAAACGAAGAGAAAAGACAAAAATACGATCAATTTGGTCATAGTGCTTTTGACGGTTCTCAAGGCTTTGGCGGCGGAGGTATGGATATGGATGATATCTTCAGTCAGTTCGGTGATATATTTGGAGGTGGTTTTGGCGGAAGAAGCCAAGGTTTCTCTGGATTTGGCGGCGGCTTTGGCGGTGGACGTCATAGAGCTAAAGGTGGAAATTTAAGAATTCGAGTGAGTCTTACCTTAGAAGAGGTTGCTAAAGGTGTAGAGAAAAAGGTAAAAGTTTCTAGAAAGAAAAAGCCATCAGACACAACTTTTAAAACTTGTACAACCTGTAAGGGGTCCGGTCAGGTTACAAGAGTAACTAATACTATTCTGGGAAGGATGCAGACCGCTTCTGCATGTCCAGCTTGTAGTGGGTCTGGTCAAATAATAGACAAGAAAGGTCAAGGTACCGATGCACACGGTCTGAAGATGACAGAGGAAACCGTTTCAATTAAAATTCCAGCTGGTGTTGAAGACGGCATGCAGTTGAAAGTTGGAAATAAAGGAAATGAACCTGTTGGAGATGGAGTTCCCGGAGATTTGATTGTGCTTATTGAAGTTAAAAATCATGAAAACCTGCAGAGGGATGGCGAAAACTTACATTATGACTTATTTATCAGTTTCCCTGAAGCCGCTTTAGGAGCTAGTAAAGAGATACAAACCGTAGGTGGAAAAGTGAGAATAAAAGTAGAACCTGGCGTTCAAAGTGGAAAAATTTTAAGATTGAGAAATAAAGGTTTACCAAACTTAAATGGTTATGGAATAGGGGACTTGCTTGTACATATCAATTTATGGACACCCCAGGATTTATCCAAAGAACAAAAAGAATTCTTTGAAACAAATCTTGGTGATTTCAATTTTGAACCTAATCCAAGTAAGTCTGATAAATCTTTCTTTGAGAAAGTAAAAGACATGTTTTCTTAAGCTGTTAACAGAATATTATATATATTTGAATACCGTTAAATTCAGCGGTGTTTTTTCTTTTTCATAGCAATTTTTTTCCCACCCTTCATTGCGCAGGGTGGGTTTTGTTTTTAAAGCCTCTTAGCTTTTAAAATATTCCAAAAAATGTTGAGGTTGCAACTTTAAACTTCAGATAAAACTTATATTTAATTTCATAAATTAAAATTATTATGCCAAGATTACTCATTATTGAAGACGAAGATGCGATAAGAAGAGTACTGAAAAAAATTCTTTCAGAGGAAGAGAAGAATTACAATATTGATGAGGCTGAGGATGGTTTAATAGGGATAGAACTGATCAAGAAAAATTCTTATGACTTGGTTTTGTGCGATATTAAAATGCCAAAGATGGATGGAATGGAAGTTTTATCTGCTTGTCAAAAACTTCAGCCTGAACTTCCTGTAATAATGATATCGGGACACGGGGATCTGGAAACTGCTGTTGAAACTATGAGGATGGGTGCTTTTGACTACATTTCGAAGCCTCCAGATTTGAACCGATTGCTTAATACAGTGAGAATTGCCCTTGACCACACTCAGCTTGCTCAAGAAAACAAGCAATTGAAAAAGAAAGTTTCAAAACAATTTGAAATGGTAGGTAAGTCAGAGGAGCTCGATCAAATTAAATCAATGATCAATAAAGTTGCTCCAACTGAAGCCAGGGTTTTAATCACAGGTGAAAATGGTACTGGTAAAGAGCTGGTAGCTCATTGGCTGCATGAAAAAAGCAACAGGAATAAAGGGCCTTTTATAGAGGTGAACTGTGCTGCGATTCCTTCAGAATTAATTGAGAGTGAATTGTTTGGACACGTAAAAGGAGCATTTACTTCTGCCAATAAAGATAGAGCTGGAAAATTTGAAGCTGCTAATGGAGGGACAATTTTCCTCGATGAGATTGGTGATATGAGTTTGTCCGCCCAGGCAAAAGTCTTGAGAGCTTTACAAGAAAACAGAGTTCAACGCGTAGGAAGTGATAAGGATATAAAAGTAGATGTGAGAGTAATTGCAGCAACCAACAAGAACTTAAAGGAAGAAATAAATGAGAGGAACTTTAGAGAAGACCTATACCATAGACTAGCCGTGATCATTATTCATGTGCCTGCGCTTAAAGATAGGCGAGCAGACATTCCTGAGCTGATTCATCACTTCACAGAAAAAATAGCTAAAGAACAAGGCACAAAGCCAAAAGTTTTTGAAGCGAAAGCTGTTTCACTTTTAGAAAAGCTGAACTGGACAGGGAATATAAGGGAGTTGCGTAATGTCGTGGAACGCCTTATTATCCTTGGGGATCAGCAGATTACTGAAGACGATGTGAAGAAATTTGTTCAACTTAAAACTAGTTAGAATCCAGTTGCGGTGGGGTATATTTTAAAAAATACATTTTATCACCACTAGGATGTTTCCATTCCTTGAGCAATTCAAAACCATACCTTCTGTAAGCAATGTTTACTTTTCTAATACGAGTTTCCGCATAAATAGGTAATTGTAAAGCCTTGGAAATACGAAACATTTCGTCTTTCATCTTATAGGGCGTTTTGTCACTAGTATTTCCCCTGGCATCGGGTAAAATTCCCCAAAACCAACAATATAAAAACTCACCATCATTGGGGCGCTGTTGACGAACAAATTTCTGAGATTTTAAAGCTTTCAGCCCTTTAGTAATTCCAGTAACATTTATGGCTAGTTTGAGATCACTTATCAGTTCAGTCCAGAAGCCTTCACTTTTTCCATCCATTCTAAAGAAAATAGCGATTCCTCTTCCATCGTCAGAAACGAGAAGTGCGTCTTTCTTAATGGCCTTTTCAACCATATGTTTCGCTAAATAAAGAAAACGTTGTTCTTTTTTGGAGTCATCTTTTACGATTTCCATTGATGTGGGAATCTCTTGTAGTAAAGTGGCTACATGCTTGATAACTTCTTCCTTGTCAAAATCTTTTTTCAAGTTTCTTTATTTTCAGAATTAATTCTCAAATATAAAGTAAATTCAACTTTTTGGGGCTAATCTATATTCAAAGACTTTAACTGATTAAATAATGAGGCTAGATTATATATTCTATTCTCAAAGTGTACTTTTGCCTTTTGAAAAAATAAAAAGACTTTTGAATTTATCTATTTACACCAGGGAGTTTTCAAAAAATTTCAGTCTAGCATTTCCGATAATGCTTGGTCAACTTGGGCATGTCCTTGTAGGATTTGTTGACAATTTGATGATCGGAAAGCTTGGAGCTGCACCCCTCGCTGCTGTTTCATTAGGGAATACACTTATATTTTTTGCACTTTTTTTAGGAATTGGATTCAGCTTCGCCATTACTCCACTAATTGCTGAAGCAGATGGAGAAGGAGATACCACCAAAGGGCGTTTTTTTTTCCAGCATGGTCTGGTCATGTGTACGGTCAATGGCATTGTTTTGTTTTTATTGCTATTGCTAGCAAAGCCTATACTTCATCATCTGGATCAACCCAAAGATGTTGTTGAGCTCGCCTTACCCTATCTGGATATCGTGGCGTTTTCTCTCATTCCACTTATGATTTTTCAAGGATTCAAGCAATTTGCAGACGGGCTTTCTATGACCAAATATGCTATGTATGCTACTATTTTAGCTAACATTGTGAACGTAATATTTAATTATTTACTGATATATGGAGTTTGGTTTTTTCCACGTCTGGAGCTGGAAGGAGCTGCAATTGGTACATTGATTTCACGAGTTTTCATGCTGATTTTACTATATCTTATCTTAAGCAGAAGGCCTAAATTGAAGCCTTATTTTATTTTAATGAAGAAGTCCCTGGATAAAGCTATTTTTAAAAGATTGATTAACCTTGGGTTTCCTACCGCTTTGCAAATGTTGTTTGAAGGAGGGATTTTCACGGCAACTGTACTTTTGGCTGGAACTTTGGGTACCAAACCTCAAGCTGCAAATCAGATTGCTCTCAATCTGGCCTCTATGACTTTTATGATTGCTGTAGGGCTTGGCGTAACTGCTACGATAAGAGTAGCTAATCAAAAAGGTAAACGCCAATTTAAAACCCTTAGAGATGTAGCCTTTTCTATTTTCCTTCAGGTTTTTCTTATCGAAGGCGTTTTTGCTATTGGTTTTATCCTTTTGAAAGGATTCCTGCCCACTTTATACATCGATGACTCGGAGGTTATACTTCTAGCATCTCAGTTACTTATTGTGGCAGCACTTTTTCAATTAAGTGATGGCTTACAAGTGGCTATTCTTGGAGCATTACGGGGATTACAAGATGTAAAAGTTCCAACCTTACTTTGTTTTATCGCTTATTGGCTTATTGGCCTTCCAATATCTTATTTTACTGGAAAAGAGGAGGTGCTGGGAAGTGTAGGTATTTGGCTTGGGCTTCTTTCTGGTCTTACGGCATCTGCTATTATGTTGTATATCAGATTTAATATGCTCTCCAAGAAACAAATTCATACTTTTGGCGAAACTAAATTATCACAATCATGAAATTACCAAGATTTATATTAGGTGACAATACTGATTTTCCTGAGTCTATATTCATCATCCACACCGAGTTTCCAAGATTCATTATTGACCTCAAGACAGATGATATTGAATGGCTTGAGGAGTTTGATGTTGAAAACGAAGAGGAAATGGTAGAGGAGACTAATAATTTAATCAAAGAGGCTTCAGAGTTTTACGATAGAGAAGTGGATCGTTACCAATAGAATATGCTAGAACAACTTCAGACTTTAGACAGAGAATTGTTTCTTTTTCTCAATAACCTTGGGGTTAAAGAATGGGATTGGTTTTGGGTATTATTGACAGAAAAGGAAACTTCATATCCACTGTATGGGATTCTTTTGTTTCTGATTTATCAAAAAATAAAATTAAAAGGCTTGCTAATTACAGTCGTTGTAGTGGGATTGATGATAGCTTTCACAGATCAGCTGGCAAACTTCTTTAAGGATACTTTCGAAAGGCTAAGGCCATGTAATGAACCTTTTATTGAATACGGTCGATTTTTAGCGAAACGCTGCGGTAAATTCGGATATTTTTCTGGGCATGCAATCAGTTCTTTTGCTGTGGCGACTTTAGTCTCCAATCTTCTTAAGCCCCATTATAAAAATGCTTTCTATTGGATATTTTTCTGGGCTTTTATGGTTACCTACAGTCGTATTTATGTGGGTGTGCACTATCCGGGAGATATTATCACTGGTGCTTTGCTCGGAATTTTAACAGGGTATTTATTCTCCAAATTCCATAGCTATTTAAAATCAAGATTTGATACAGCTCAATAGCTTATTCCTAAATTTTTGCTTTTTTTAAAAGATATTCCGCTGCTTCAAAAGGGCTTAAGTCCTGATTATGAATTTTCTCAAGAACTTCTGGAAACTCACTCTTGATGACTTCATTCTGGTAGAACTCTTTTTTGAGAGAATCTTCAATGGTTTGGGTCAGCCAGAATTTATTTTGATCAGCTCGTTTTTCTTCAAAATATCCGTTTTGTTTAGCCTTTTCAAAGTAGTCAGTAAGCATTTTCCAAACCTTGTCGATGCCTTCATTTTGCAAGGCACTGGCTAGTTTTACTTTAGGATCCCAGCCATTGGACTTTGAAGGATACATGTGCAAAGCTCTATTGAATTCAACTTTAGCTTTTTTAGCTGCTTTTATATTATCTCCATCTGCTTTATTGATAACTATGGCATCTGCCATTTCTATAATACCGCGTTTGATGCCTTGTAATTCGTCTCCAGCACCTGCGAGTTTTAATAGTAAGAAGAAATCTGTCATGCTATGCACAGCAGTTTCACTCTGTCCAACCCCAACTGTCTCTATAAGAAGTATGTCATATCCAGCGGCTTCGCAAAGCAAAATGCTTTCGCGGGTTTTTCTAGCTACTCCGCCCAGAGATTCGCCCGAGGCTGTAGGCCTTATATAAGCCATGGGATGCTGAACCAATTTTTCCATCCGGGTCTTATCTCCAAGAATGCTTCCTCTTGTGACCGAACTAGACGGATCTACAGCCAGGACTGCTACTTTATGCCCCTTCTTAACCAACAACAATCCTAACTGCTCTATAAATGTACTTTTTCCAACTCCTGGCACACCAGTGATACCAATTCTTAGCGATTTGTTGGAGTACGGCAAACAAGTAGAAATGATAGTTTTTATGTCTTCTGTATGACGTTTACTTTGACTTTCAATAAGCGTAATTGCCTGACTTAAATCTGTCTTATTTCCACTTAAAATACCTTCAGTAAGTTTTTTAATATCTTTAGATTGTCGTCTCAAATTTTTAATGCGCTCAGCCGAGGTTTGACTCAAATTCAAACTCGGATCACTTTTGGTTTCATGAAGCGCAGATTTTTTATTTTTAGACGAAGACATAATTTAGATTTAGTACAAATTTATGAATTCATTTTTTCACTAAGGTCGTGTAGTTAGTATATTCGATTAAATTAAAATTTAAACTCATGAAAACACTTTATACAGCGAAAGCTACAGCAACCGGAGGTCGTAAAGGTCACGTCAAAACTGAAAATGGTCCTATTGATATGCCGTTGAGCATGCCTAAAGGTCTCGGTGGTGATGGTGGAGACGGAGTGAATCCAGAGCAACTTTTTGGATCAGCGTACTCCGCATGTTTTGGAAGTGCTTTGAGCTTGGTTGCCGAAAAACACAAAGTAGATTTAGGAGATTTTAGCGTTACAGCACATATTAGTATCAATAAAGAAGATGATGGAAGTCTGCTACTTTCAGCAATTTTAGATTCTTACTTGCCAGGCGTGGATGATATCAAGACGGCTGAGACATTGGTCAACGAAGCTCATGTAGTATGCCCATTTTCCCGAGCAACACGAGATAATATAGATGTTACACTCAATGTCTTAAGAGACGAATAAAAATTATCTATTATTGAATAATATTAAAACCCCAATTTTATTGGGGTTTTGTTAGTTTAATATATAAGGTTTTACATTATGCTGAATTTGATAAAAGACCATATTAAGAGTTCATTCTTTTCTATTTTAGGACTTTCTTTTTCTGAATCTGATTATGCTCCACTAGACCTTTCAGATACCAAGACTTCTGAACTGAAAATTGATTTATCAGCTGAATTTGCTCTTCAGGCTTATTTGAAAGATTATCTAAAAAATAAAAATGCGAAAGCTGCTTATGGCGGATATTTGGAAAAGAGAAGTTTATATGACAGAAGCTCATATTTTGGGGTCAATTCTCATTCTCATAAACGAAATGTTCATCTTGGTATAGATGTGTGGGTAGAAGCAGGAACACCAGTTTTTACTCCATTACCTGGAAAAATCCATAGTCAAAAGGATAACTTGAATTTTGGAGATTACGGACCAACAATAATTTTGGAACATCATATAAAAGACCTAAAATTTTATTCACTATACGGTCATTTGTCAAGAGAATCCTTGCAGCTGCATCAAGTAGGAGAGGGAGTCACCATAGAAGAACCTCTGGCCTTTCTTGGAAGCAACGAAGTCAACGGGAATTATGCCCCGCACTTACATTTTCAAATTATAATGGATATCGATGATTATTATGGCGATTATCCAGGGGTTTCTTCTCAGGTAGATCTTGATTTCTACAGAAAAAATTGCCCAGATCCTAATATTTTTCTGAATTTCAAGGCTTGATTTTTAACAATAGTTCAAGGATTTGTTTCTAAGTAAGTATATTCGCGCAAAAAAATAAAATACATTGAAACTACATATTTCTAATGAGACCTCAAGGTTAAAAACCGTGGTCTTGGGTGTTGCCAATTCTATTGGCGATCAACCAAAGTTGGAGGATGCTTACGACCCTAAATCCATAAAACATATCAAAGAAGGGACCTACCCGGAAGAAGAAGATATGATTAAAGAAATAGAGTCTGTGGCCGACATTTTCAAAAAACATCATGTTGAAGTTCTAAGACCAGTTATCTTAAAAGATTACAATCAAATTTTTTCCAGAGATATCGGGTTTGTCATAGAAGATAAATTTATATTCGCCAATATTCTCCCAGATAGAGAAAAAGAAATCAAGGCTATTGAGCATGTTTTAGATAAAATTGATGCTGATAAAAAGATAAGACTTCCAGAGCACTGCCATATTGAAGGTGGCGATGTGATGCCTCATGGAGATTACATTTTGGTTGGAACTTATAGGGGAAAAGATTATTCAGACTACATCACAGCCAGAACAAACGTTGAGGCAGTTGAAGAATTACAGAAATTGTTTCCGGGTAAACAAGTAAAATCCTTTAACTTAAGGAAGTCTAATACAGACCCAAAAGCCAATGCATTACATTTAGATTGCTGTTTTCAGCCTGTTGGAAGTAAGTATGCGATTATTCACAAAAACGGGTTTCTGGAAGAGGAAGAGTACCAGTGGCTGATCAACCTTTACGGAAAAGAAAATGTTTTTGAAATTACTGCCCAAGAAATGTACGACATGAACAGCAACATTTTTTCTATTTCAGAAACTGTAGTGATTTCAGATGGATATTTTACACGACTAAATGAATGGCTGAGATCAAAAGGGATTTTAGTTGAAACTGTCAATTATAGAGAAATTGCCAAACAAGAGGGTCTTTTAAGATGCTCGACTTTACCATTAATAAGAGAATAATGAAACAAATTACAGATACATTAGTAATGATTCGACCAGTCATCTTCAGAATGAATGAAGAAACAGCTGTCAATAATTACTTCCAGAAATCTACGAGCGATCTCCAAGCAACTGTTAATAAAAAAGCACAAGATGAATTTGATGCATTTGTGGATCAACTAAAAGCAGTTGGAGTAAATATAATCGTGATTGATGATATTGCTAGTCAGGATACACCAGACTCAATATTCCCAAACAATTGGGTGTCCTTTCATGAAAACGGAGATGTTGCTTTATATCCAATGTTTGCCCAAAATAGGCGCAAAGAAAGACGTGAAGATGTTTTTGAAAAAATTGAAGCAGAAGGTTACTTCATAAGAAATTTTGTAGATTATACTTCCGCAGAAATGGAAAATGTCTTCCTGGAGGGAACAGGAAGCTTAATTTTGGATAGAGAAAATAGAAAAGCTTACTGCGCTTTGTCTCCAAGAGCTGATGAAGATTTAGTGATCGAATTCTGTGAAGATTTTGAATATACTCCTATAATTTTTAAAGCCTATCAAACCCACGATGGAGAGCGCTTGTTAATTTATCATACTAATGTGATGATGTGTGTCGCCGAAGAGTTTGCAGTGATTTGTCTGGATACCATCGATGATAAAAAAGAGAGAAAACTAGTGGCTGACAGTCTCACTCAGGATGGTAAAGAGATCATTACAATTTCTGAAGAGCAAATGAATAATTTCGCTGGAAATATGCTGCAGGTTCAAGGTGAAACAGATAAGTATACGATAATGAGTCAGGCGGCTTATGATTCACTTACTGATAAGCAAATTCAAGCTATAGAGAAATATTCTAAAATCTTAAGCAGTGATCTAACCACCATAGAAACTCATGGAGGAGGCAGTGCAAGGTGTATGCTTGCAGAGGTTTTTATACCTAAAGTTGACTAGCATAGGCTAAATAAGTGTCTCGTCCTAAATAACCGATACAGATTATTAGCCATTAAATTTATAATTTAAACCTTAACGATGCTAGCATCGTTAAGGTTTTTTGATTTATACGATTTTCTTTTGAGTTTGTTTTGCTTGTGCA
>NZ_JAIQZE010000011.1 GCF_020164595.1 Psychroflexus longus | reverse complement strand
ACAAGCAAAACAAACTCAAAAGAAAATCGTATAAATCAAAAAACCTTAACGATGCTAGCATCGTTAAGGTTTAAATTATAAATTTAATGTCTAATAATCTGTATCGGTTATTTAGGACGAGACAAAATCTTAGATTTTATCCTAAATATTTTTTAAGCATTTTATTTTTAGATTGATGCTTCAATCTTCTAATGCCTTTTTCTCTTATTTGTCTTACTCTTTCTCTACTTAAGTCAAAAGTATCGCCTATTTCCTGTAAGGTCATTGCTGGCTGATTTCCAATTCCGTAGTTCAAACGGATGACATCAGCTTCACGTTGAGATAATGTTTCAAGAGCTCTGTTAATTTCAATGCTCAATGAATCTCTCATCAATTGATCGTCTGGAGTAGGGGATTCTGCAGAACTTAAAACATCATAAAGATTGGAATCATTTTCACCTTCTTTAAATGGTGCATCCATAGAAAGGTGTCGTCCAGAATTTTTAAGAGCTACTTTAACTTGTGACTCACTCATGTCCAATTCTTTAGCAATTTCGATCGCAGAAGGTGGACGCTCATTCACTTGTTCTAAATGTGAAAAGGTCTTGTTTATTTTATTGATAACCCCAATCTTATTGAGAGGAAGTCTTACGACACGGGATTGTTCAGCAAGTGCTTGTAAGATAGATTGTCTAATCCACCATACAGCATAAGATATAAATTTGAAACCACGAGTTTCATCAAATCTCTTGGCTGCTTTTACCAGACCAACGTTTCCTTCATTAATTAAATCAGGAAGTTTTAAGCCTTGATTTTGATATTGTTTTGCAACTGAGACGACAAACCTTAAATTGGCATTAGTTAATTTTTCCAAAGCCGCCTGATCGCCCTCTCTAATACGCTGAGCTAACTCCACCTCTTCTTCAGCAGTAATTAAGTCTACTTTACTTATATCTTGAAGATATTTGTCAAGGGACTTAGATTCACGATTGGTGACTTGTTTGGTAATTTTAAGCTGTCTCATATATAATTTTTATATAATAGTTAATAACTGAAATCTTGCTATAATACAACATTAAACTGGGAAAGTCAAGTTATGTTGCCTTATAAGTACATCAAATTCAGTATTTTATTATATAATTAAGAATAAAATAAAAATACACCGTAAATAAAGATAAAAGTCCATTGAAAGGTTCTCACCCAGTTTCCTGTTGTCAATTTGTTAGCTGAAATTTTGATGTCTTGATTTTTTTCAATTTTTTGATGCAACGGAACAAAATAAGTGAAGGTTGTTAACCAGGTTGAAATCACGAGCAACCCATAAATTAAGTTAGCAATGGAGAATTCAAATAAAGAAATGTATAAGGCTAATCCCATTTGGATAAACATCATTGGAGCAACAACAATTGTAATTTTTGGAGTGTAGTATTTATGCCATTTAAGCAAATCGGCATTGGTATAGAATGAAAACCCCGGATAAACGATAAGCTGAACCATCCAAATAAGAACAACGAGTCCAAAATCAGCGATCATTCTTAATATATGGATATTATCGAGTAGGATATTCATTAATCTGAAAGTTTCCAATTATAGTCCTGATGAACTTTTTTCAAAATTATGAAAAAAGGAATCCACCAGACAAAGTCATTTGTGATCAATGTATAGAAAAATTCGAAAGGCACTTTTCCTTCATAGTAATTGAATACAAAACCTAAAGGACCGAATATCTTACCCAGAAAACCTACTGCAACAATAGGCCAGTGTCTTAATGGGTTATGAGAAGCCCACCAATATCCCAAACCATAAACACCTATGACCATACCCATTCCTTGCCAAATCATAGGCTGGGAGGGAAGTTCCATGCCAACAAGCTGGAAAAAGTGATTTGGAAATATAACTACCCAAGCTCCCCAAAGTAAATTATAAATGGCTGCTAATTGTAATGTTAATTTCATGTTGACAAAAATACTCAAGCAGTCATAAACAAGATTAAATATTATTTGAAATTAATTAAAAAGCGCTAAACTTAATTGTTGAGCGCTCTTTTTTATTGAAGTTGATTTTAAAAACTAATTTTCCCAATTAAATTCTGCAAACATAGTGTCAACTTCAGTTTCAGCAATATGATTCATATAATTACTCATGGTTTTCATGCCTACACCCGTTATAACTCCAGCAATATGTTCATCTTTATAACCCGCATTTTCAAATTCTTTTATAGCTGTATCTGTAGGATAGCCTCTTTCCTTGGCTACTGAGATCGCAAATTTTGAAAGTGCATCAAGTTTAGAATCTGGTAAGTCGTTTTGATTGCGCAAAGCTTCTAAAACTTCAATGGATACATGACTTTGATTCTTCGCAATAAAACTATGTGCAGCTACACAGTAGGTGCACTTGTTGTAAACAGCAACAGATAGCAAAATCACTTCTTGTTCCTGAGAAGTAAAACCAGAGTCGTTTCTGAACGTCTCATCAGCTTTGGTGTATGCAACAAGTAAAGAAGGATTGTTGGCCATTATCCTAAACATATTTGGAATTGCACCCATTTTATCTTTTGTGGCTTCCAAAATACTTTTTGCTGGTTCTTTTGCTTCGCTTATTTCTAAAAGTTTCATGTGTATATTTTTAAGTTGATAAATTAGTCCAGTGCCGCAAGATTATTGTACAAAAAAAGCCGTTACAAAATTGTAACGGCTATAAAGTGTAATTGATTGAGTTCGAATTAGCTTTTTATTTCAACTAATTCGAGTTCAAATGTTAGGTCGTGTCCAGCAAGTGGATGATTTGCATCAACAACAATATGGTCATCATTTACTTCTGCAACTCTTAATTGACGTTCTGTTCCATCAGGATTTTGAGACACTAATCCCATACCTACTTCTGGCTTTATTTCTTCTGGAAGTTGATCTTTACCGACTTGTTGGAAGAGATCTTTTCTTACTTCTCCGTAAGCTTCTTCCTTAGGTATTTCAATAGTTTTCTTCTCTGCTTCTTTCATGTTAAGAACACCAGTTTCAAATCCCGGAATAATTGTTCCTTCACCTAATGTAAATTCAATAGGTTCTCTTTCCAAAGAACTGTCGAATACTTGGCCTGTTGAAGCTAACTTTCCAGTATAATGTACTTTTACTGTGTCTTTTTCTTTAACTTGACTCATAATTTTAATTTATTGATTTCTAATTAATTAGATTTCTATTTAAATTCGATACAAAGGTAATATTTAAGATTCCAGAGCCAATTTTATAGGGGTTTAATTCAGTATTTTAAAGGAATTTTAACCTTAGCTAGGTGCCATGTTGTTGTAATTGAATTTAATTTCGTCTCAAATTAATTAAATGTTTTATGGGAGTTAATTCAAAAAAGCCAGATCAGGTCGTTTATAATGAAAATACCGAGAAGTACGAAGCTGGTCTTTTGCCTTATGCAACAAATTCAGGGGCTCCAAAAATCACTCCTACAGACTTAACAGGATGGAAGAATTCTAATGTAAGTAAAGTAAATCATCAAATTAAAACTGAATATGAGGAACTGAAAAATCAATATGAAAAGTTGATGGCTCAATTCGAATATAATAATTTGATTTATAGTGCTGAATTTAGTTTCGAACCTATTGTGGGTCAAACTTACCACTTATACGAGAAGAAAGATGAAAATATTTTTTTATCAATTATTTCTCCAAATGAATGTAACTTTAAATTTAAAGGGAGCTTTAAATTAAATGAAGATAAAATGTGGATACGGTTAGATTCTAAGAATAACAATAAGCTTTTAAATAAATAATTTGATACAAAGAGACAGACTTTCTGTAAGATACTTATAGCTAATAAGTAAGTTTGTTGTAAAAGAAAAGCCTGCTTGGTAAAAACTAAGCAGGCTTTTCTATGTTAAAGCAAATTATTTTTCAAGAATTTGCATATACCTATCGATCTTAGGTAATAATAAGATAGTAGTTCTTCTATTCTTCGCTCTTCCTTCTTCAGTAGAATTATCTGCTATAGGCTTATAATGTGATCTTCCTGAAGCAATCAATCTATCCCCACTAACCTCAAACTTATCTTCCAAAGTTCTCACAACTGAAGCAGCTCTTCTTATGCTTAGGTCCCAGTTATCAACTATATAAGAGGATTCCGCTAATTTCAAATCATCAGCATGTCCTTCCACACGTATATCCATGTTCGGTTCAGAATTTATCACTTCTGCAATTCTTGCCAATAAGTTGTATGCTTTTTTATCAACCCAATAACTTCCACTCTTGAACAAAACTTTATCTGTAAGAGTTATTCTTACAACAGGTTCTGCAACACTGACTTCAATGGCTTCGTCAGCAACTCGATCTTCATCTTTCATTTGTACTAAAAGGTTGGACTTGATATTGTAACCCACAGCCATATTGATAGAATCTTCAAGTGTTTTAGCTTCAGAACGCTGGTCAACCGGCATTTTGGAAAAAACTCTTCTTACATTAGATTTTGTGTTTTCAGAAACGACCTGACCACTTTCAGTAAGTTCAATTTTGTCTTCAGAATCGCCTTGTAATTGAGCGATCTTTTGTTTGTAAGACATCACTTCATCCTGAAGGTTTGTGTAATTATCATTGCACTCATCGCGATCGGATTTTAAATTTGAAATTTCTTCTTGAAGAGCTGTTCTTTGATTTTCAACTTGATTAAATTTCTTTTTAGAAACACAAGCTGACATTAAAACAGCAAATAAAACTGAAATAGTAGCAATTTTGGTCATAAGTAGTTAGTTTTGAGATAAATGTAATTAATTTTTTAAGAATTCCTACATTTTTTTTCCATAAGCAAGATCTCCTGCATCACCTAATCCTGGAATAATATACCCTTTTTCATTCAATCGTTCATCTATAGAACCTATCCATAGGTGTGTATCTTCTGGGAGGTAATTACTAATCAAATCAATTCCTGGCTGAGTTCCAATAACAGATAATATGTGTATTGATTTGGGTGTACCAACCTTTTTAAGAGCTTTTAAAACATTGAGCATAGAAAGTCCTGTAGCAAGCATTGGATCAACCAAAACTAATGTTTTTCCATATAGACTAGGAGATGACAGGTATTCTACGGCTATGTCAAAATCATCTTCTGAAGTTTCAGATTGCTTTCTAAACGCAGAAACAAAAGCATTGTCAGCATCGTCAAAATAATTTAAAACTCCGTTATGTAGTGGTATACCTGCCCTCAAAATCGAACAAACCACAATTTCTTCGTTTAAGCTTTCATAAGTCGAAGCACTCAAAGGAGTAAGAAATTTTTTGGTTTGAAATTCTAAAGTTTTACTCATTTCATAACTTAAAATTTCACCGATACGTTCAATATTTCTTCGGAATTTCATTCTATCATTCTGAATAGACTTATCTCGAATTTGATGTAAAAAATGATTTAAAATTGAATTGTTTTTACTTATATCATGAATTTTCATAACTATTTTTCCTTAAAAGTAATTTATTTTATACGTAGTTACCAATTGAAGTTAAGAGTTTAAAATTTGTTAATTCAAATTTAGAGTTGTTCAATAATTTGTAAATTATAGATTAATTTTAATCAAGAAATATCATGTCAAATAATGTTACTCAGAAACTAATTCAATCTCATCTTTTAGAAGGCGATATGAAAGCTGGTAAAGAGATTGGTATAAAAATAGATCAAGCACTTTTGCAAGATGCAACAGGTACACTTGTACAGTTGGAGCTTGAAGCAATGAACTTGGATAAAGCAAAAACTGAAGTTGCTGTTCAATATGTAGATCATAACCTCCTCCAGACAGATTATAAAAACGCAGATGATCATAAATTCTTAAAGTCTGCTTCACAGCGATTTGGGCTATGGTTCAGCCGTCCTGGAAATGGTGTAAGCCATCCTGTTCACATGGAGCGTTTTGGAAAGCCGGGAAAGACAATGGTTGGATCCGACTCTCACACTTGCGCTGCAGGGTCTTTAGGTATGTTGGCTATCGGTACTGGAGGTCTTGATGTTGCTGCTGCAATAGCCGGTCAGCCTTATTTTGTAAAAATGCCTAAAGTAATGGGAGTAAAGCTTACTGGTAAACTTCCAGATTGGGTGAGTGCAAAAGACGTTGTTTTAGAAATGCTCAGGCGGCACGACGTCAAAGGAGGAGTAGGAAAAGTCATTGAATATTATGGTGACGGACTTAAAGAATTAAGTGCGATGGATCGCCATGTTATAGCAAATATGGGCGCTGAGCTCGGTGCGACAACAACAGTTTTTCCGAGTGATGAAGAGACTAAACGCTTTTTAAAATCTCAAAATAGGGAAGAGGACTGGACAGAATTACTTGCCGATGAGGGTTGTGAGTATGATTTTCATGAAGAAATAATCTTGGATAATCTTGTACCTCTTATAGCTCTACCGACGAGCCCTGGTAATGTTGTTCCAGTTTCTGAAGTTGCGGGTAAACCGATAAGCCAGGTGGTCATTGGATCATCTGCAAACCCAGGATTACGAGATTTCTGGATAGCAAGCGCTATTGTAAAGGATAAAAGTGTAAGTCCTGAGGTCAGTTTTGACATCAATCCGACTTCCAGACAAATCATGCAAAACATGATTGAAAACAAAACATTTGGTAATCTGATCAAGTCCGGAGCAAGATTTCACCAATCTGGCTGTATGGGATGCATCGGTATGGGACAAGCACCAGCCAGCGGCACTATCAGCCTAAGAACAATGCCTCGTAATTTCCCAGATCGAAGTGGAACTAAAGATGATCAAGTTTATCTCTGTAGTCCAGAAACCGCTGCAGCCTCTGCGCTCATGGGTAAGATTACAGATCCCAGAGATTTGGAAAAAGAATTTGGCATGAAGTATCCAAAATTCGAATATCCAATTTATGAAATTATAAATACAGATATGCTTGTAGCTCCAGTAGACGATAGTGAGACTACTGAACTTGAAAAAGGGCCGAACATAAAAACTTTACCTGAAATACCTGAACTTCAGGAATCTTATAAAGTTCCAGTTTTACTCAAGATGAACGATAATATTTCTACTGATGAAATTTTAAAAGCAGGAGCAGAAGTTTTGCCTTTCAGAAGTAATTTGCCAGAAATAAGTAAATATTCATACATTGTGATTGATGATACTTTTTATGATAGAGCCATGGAAACAAAAGATTCCAGAGGAGGTCATATAGTTGTCGCTGGAGAAAATTACGCTCAAGGCTCTAGTCGTGAGCATGCTGCTTTAGCACCAAAATACCTTGGACAAGTTGCCGTCATTGCGAAAAGTTACGCAAGGATTGCCTGGCAAAACCTAGTGAATTTTGGAATTTTACCTTTAGAATTTGATAAAGATTCAGACTATGAGTTAATAGATCAAGGGGATGATATTGAACTTAAAGATGTTATCAACTCAGTAAAATCAAACAAACCAATTGAAGTTTTAATTCATAAAGCTAATGGTGAAACGAAAGCGATTACAACCAAACATACCCTTAGTGGAAGACAAATTGATATTTTAATAAAAGGTGGAATCATAAACGATTTTAAAGAAAAACTCTAGATTATCTGTTATTTCTCAAACAAAAAAAAGCGCTCAAATGAGCGCTTTTTAAATTTTAAACATTAAAATCTAAGGAAGCTTAGCATCTTTAGAATCCATTTCCTGCAATTTCATTAAATCATTGATACCTTCTACTTCAATAACTTTTTTACCACGCATAGCTATTGAATGCAATAAAACCTGTGGATTGTGAGTTAAAATTTTTAAAGCCTGATTCTCATCTAATTCAGGATTGTCACTTAAAGTTTCTTTGACTAAGGAGTGATCTGTATTTATCAATTCTGAAGGATTTTTATCCAATAATGTAGCGATTTCCGCCCATTGAGTTTCTGTAAGCTTGACTTCTTCCAGATTAATCAAAACTTTATCTGCTTTGGTAGCCTCTGCTACAGCAATGCTCTGTTTTGCAATTCTATTATCTGGATGATAATATAGTTTTAATTCTCTATCATTTTTTGCTATGACTCCCATATCTTTGTTACTGATGGTTAATATTTTTTTCTAAAATAGTCATTAATCAAAGGGTCTAATAATATTTAGGAATATTTTGAGGTTTAAAACACTTAGTTTTTTGAACTTACCAACAAAAGAAATATAAATGCAGGATCAGAAAATAGCAATAGTAGGTGCAGGTCTTAGCGGACTTGTAGCCGCAATAAATTTAGAACAAGCAGGGTTTAAACCAGAATTATTTGAAGCAACAGATCGGGTAGGGGGACGTGTGAAAACCGATTATAAAGAAGGCTATACTTTTGATCATGGATTTCAAGTTCTGTTAACACAGTATCCGGCTACTCAAAAATACCTGGACTATGATTTACTGCAGTTGCAGCATTTTTACCCTGGTGCCATCATATACAATAATGGAAAACAAGACAAGATAGGAGATCCACTAAGACGGTTAAGTTTATTATGGCCAACTCTCACCTCAAAAATTGGTAGTGTAGCGGATAAACTCAAGGTGCTTAAGCTAAATACAGAACTAAAAAAGAAATCATTTGATGACATTTTTCTAGCTAAAGAAAAGACTACTCTACAGTACTTAAAGGATTATGGGTTTTCCGAGGACATTATCCGTAACTTCTTCAAACCTTTTTTTACAGGAATTTTTCTGGAACACGAATTAAAAACGTCGTCCCGCAAATTTGAATTTGTCTATAAAATGTTTGGTGAGGGCAGTACCGCCATTCCAAAAAAAGGAATTCAAGCCATTCCCAATCAATTGATGGCTCAGCTCAAACACACAAAGACTCACTTTAATACCCCTGTAAAATCAATTCAGGATCAAAAAATTAAGTTTGAAAATGGAAAAGAAGAAGATTTTGATTTTGTAATTGTTGCAACAGAAGCATCCCAGTTGATATCAAACCTGAACAATCAGCAAACCCTCTGGAAAAGTGTTGATAATTTTTATGTATCTGTCAAACAACGCGTTTTTAAAGAACCAATGATAGCACTTATTGCAGATGAGGAATCATTAGTAAACAATATATATTACACCTCAAAAACCAATGCTGATGAGCACCTGTTGTCGGTAAGTATTGTTAAACCACATCACCTATCGATGGAGGATTTGAAATCTAAAATCACAAAGGATCTGAAAACCTTTGCTGGTATTGATACCATAGAATTTAAGCAATTTTATCACATTGAAAAGGCCCTACCAATAATGCAATCCGTCAATTATATGTTACCAAAGTCTGAAACTCAATTAAAGGATCAGGTATTTTTAGCAGGTGACCATCTGGCGAACGGCTCCATTAATGCAGCAATGCTAAATGGTGAATCTGCAGCTCAAGCAGTAATTGCAAAAATAAAAGATGGAATCATTAACTTAGGCTAGCTCAGAATTCGGCATTATACTTGAACTATTAAATGAAAATTGAAGATGAAAGTAAAGTTAAGTAACCAGATAAAGATCAAAAGTTTAGTAATTCTATTGCTAAGTTTTATAATTGCTTCCTGCGGAATTTCCCGAGATGCTACAGCCGAAGAAAATGAAAGATTGGAGCAGCTCTTACAAGATAAATACTTTGAGTTTGATTTACGATTCGCTAGACCACTGCCAACAAATTCTTTAACCCAATTGGCCAATGCGGGATTGTTTAGGCCTGGAGATAACGCATCACAAATCAATTTACAAGGATCCTCAGCGGTTTTTAAATTTGAGGGAGATACTGTAACAGCCAATTTACCATTTTTTGGTGAACGACAGTTTGGAGGCGGCTATAACTCAAATACAGGGATTGAATTTAAGGGTATCCCTAAAGATTTAAAGATTACTAAATATGATAAAAAAGATCATTATCAGGTGAATTTTAACATCAGGGAAGATTCTGAAAGCTATCAGGTTAATTTAACAATTTATCCAAGCCTAAAAGGAACTATCAACATCAATAGTTCACAACGTTTTCCAATGCGTTATGAAGGCTCAGTTAATATATTAAAAGTTCCTAAAGAAGAGTAGATAAAGATTAGGAAAGAAACTTCAAATTCAGGTAACTTCTATTTTACATAATATAAATTATAATACAAATGTAAGGTATAGAGATTTGAAGTGTTAGTCATTAATCAATTTTATTTCATTCCAAACACCATGCAATGCTGCCACGGCAGATTATCAATATTTTCGATCAGTTCAAAACCAGCAGCTCTCATTTCCTTGACGGCCTGAGCTTCTGACATTTTGTGTAAACGTTTAATCGGCACTTGTGGATCTTCAGCCCGGTATTCTATCAAATAGATTTTACCGTTCGGTTTTAAACCTCTTTTTATGGAAGCCATCATTTCTACAGGAAACTCAAACTCGTGGTACACATCCACCATCAAGACTTTATCTACTGCATTTTCAGGTAACTTAGTGCTTTTTTCAGTGCCTTTAATCAATTCAATGTTAGTTTGATTAAGCCTGTTTTTCTTTTTCTCCATGGCATTCAGCATCTCCTGTTGTATGTCCACGGCATAAACTTTACCTTCACTTACTTTTGGCGCTATTTTAAACACATGATAACCCGAACCCGCGCCAATATCGGCCACTACATCCTTGGATTTTAAATTCATATTTTTTAAAAGCGTGCTGGTTTCTTCTTCCTGTTCCCGCTCAGAACGTTCCAGCCAGGACATGCCCTGATAGCCCATCACATGGGAGATTTCACGACCTTTATACCATTTTCCAATGCCGTCAAAACTCCCACTTTTGAAAGTATAAACAGATCCATTGGAATCGTTTTGACTATGGCATGAATTGACTGGCAATATCAAAGTCAATAATAAAAATGAAAAGACTATTTTCTGAAGCTTCATATTTTAAGTTTTCCTCTAAATTAAGAACTATTCGCCTAAGGCTTATTAAGCATACTATAAATGTGAATTAAAATTTATTTATTACGGTGAAATATTAAGATTCTATGCTTAATCAAAGTCATGAATGCAGAAGGGATTGCAAAAAAAAACTGGTTCAATTGGCTTTTTACAATTCACAAAATCCAAGTAAATATGTTAATGATTCTGCAAGATAAATTTTTAGAATATATATTCGCTTTTTATTCATTTTTAAGTTAACTTTTGGAACAGATAAAAGCTTATTTAGATCGATTGGTAGATATCTCAGATGAAGATTGGGATTATTTTACCTCCAAATTGAAACCGCGTTATTTTCAAAAAAAATCTGTGTTTCTGAAACTCAATGAGGTTGAGAATCATATTTCATTCATAGAATCTGGTGTGGTGCGTTTATATATCCCCAAAGAAGATCCAGCCAAAGAAATTACTTTTGGATTTTGTTTTAAAGATGAATTTGTCAGCGCTTATGACTCGTTTCTGACGCAAAAACCTTCCGCCTATCAATTACAAGCGCTTGCAGCTACAAAAATGCTGAGCATCACTTACGAGGATTTGCAGTTGGTATACAAGCATACACAACTCGGGAACCTTATTGGTCGACTTACTGCAGAACAGTTATTTTTGATCAAATCCAAACGAGAACAACACCTTCTCAATTTATCTGCAGAACAACGTTATTTGAATTTATTTAAAGAACGACCAGAACTTTTGCAAGAAGTGCCTTTGAAATACATCAGTTCTTACATCGGCGTTACTTCTCAAGCTTTAAGCCGCATTCGAAAGCGCTTATAACACTTATTTTATTGACTTGGGTTCATTGTTTAAGGATAGTCTTCAGCCTACCTTTGTTAAAAAAAATTATGTGGATTCTTCTGTTCGTAACCGTGCTATGGTACGGAGGTTTATTTTTCCAGTCGTTCTTTTTGCATCGATACGCGGCGCATCAGGTCTTTACCATGTCAAAAGCTATGGAACGTGTAACTTATGTATTGACTTGGATTTTTCAAGGTCCAAGTTACTTAAGTGCTTATGGCTATGGCATTATGCATCGCATGCATCACGCTTATACCGATACCGAAAAGGATCCTCACTCCCCTTCTCACGATACTAATTTATTTGCTATGATGTGGAAAACAAAAACCATATATCAGGACATCAATACCCAACAAGTAGAAGTGGATTCAAAATTCACCAAAAATATTCCACAGTGGAAAGGTTTTGATCTGTTTGCTAGTTCACGAGTGTCGCGTTTGTTGTGGGTAGCTGCTTATATAGCATTTTTCGCATTTTTCGCCACAACCTGGTGGGAATGGGCTTTATTGCCTATCACATTCATGATGGCACCTATCCATGGCGTGATCATCAACTGGTTTGGACACATCTTTGGTTATGTAAATCATCAAATGAAAAATACCAGTAAAAACCTTTTTCCCTTTGATTTCTTAATGATGGGTGAAGGTTATCATAACAATCATCATAAACATGCTAGCAGCGCTAATTTTGGAGAAAAATGGCACGAAATCGACATTACTTATCTTATTATTCGTGTTTTAGATTTTCTTGGGTTGATCCAATTGAAACCAATTAAGATTAAAAATTGAAATTCACCTTTGTAGTATTGTCATAGCCGTATAGTTTAAAACGTTTGAGTTCTATAAACAAAAAATCACTAGATAAACACTAGTGATTTTTTTAATTGTTTTGTATGTAAAACTAAGTTATTAGGTTATGCTTCTACATTTTCACGTTTGGCCATCCTAAATATATAATTAGGATAAATAGATCGCTTGGCAAAGCGATTTAGCTTATTGCTGTTGATCATTTTTATAAAAACGGGTTTTGAAACTCCGAAGTATTCGTAAGTCACGCCATCCATAAAGGTAATTTCTAATAACATGCCTTTATGTTGAAAGTCTGCGATGCCAGAATTAATAGATTCTGCATATTGTTCTGCATTGGCTGAAATGGTTTCCGGTGCAATACTAACGAGAAAGTGATAACCGTCAATAATTCTTCTACTTTGAATTTCAGCTTCAGCTTGACGATCGTCACCTGCCTGAAATTTATCGGGATGCCATTCTTTTACTAGGTCTCTGTAAGCCTTTTTCAATGGCTTTAACTCAATTGTATTCTCAACTCCAAAGAGTTTTTTGTATTCATTAATTCGCTTCATCACTAAAAATATTTAAGTCTGCAAAATTACGACTAAATAACGCCTGAAATACATCTATTTTAAAGTCTTGAAAATATAATCTTAAGCCTTGTTTTTAGCGGTAACCTTCTGCCTGTAATTCATACAATTCAGCATACAATTGTGGGTTAGCTAAAAGTTCTTCATGCGTTCCCATTTCCAAAATCTCTCCGCCTTGAAGTACTAAAATCCGATCAGCCATTCTAACAGTTGAAAAGCGATGAGAAATAATGATACTAGTGCGGTCTTCGGTTAAGGCAATAAATCGCTGAAAAACTTCAGATTCTGCCCTAGCATCTAGTGCTGAAGTGGGTTCATCTAAAATAATAATCGGCGCATCAGACATGTAGGCTCGTGCCAAAGCGATCTTTTGCCATTGCCCGCCGGATAGCTCTGCGCCTTTTTTGAATCGGCGCCCTAAACCTTGTTCGTAGCCCTCGGGTAAACTCTCGATCACGTCATTGGCCAAACTTTGTACTGCAGCGTTTTTGATTTTTTCAGTATTGTGTTCTTCATCAATATTGCCAACCGCAATATTAATTTTTGCCGTTAAGTAATACTTGACGAAATCCTGAAAAATAGCGCCCAGCATTTTTTGATAATCTTGCTTGCGATACTCTTGCACGGGAACTCCGTCCATCAAAATCTGTCCTTCCGTCGGCTCGTACAATCTAAGAAGTAATTTAATCAAAGTAGTTTTTCCAGCCCCGTTCTCCCCTACCAAGGCTAATTTCTCTCCTTTTAGTAAATCAAAAGAAATTGAGTTCAATACATTTTTTTCGGATTGTGGATAGCGAAAACTTACGTTTTCAAAACGAATGCGATCTTTAAACTCTGTAGGAGCTTCTCTAAAAGAATCTGAACTAGTATTGCTGAAATCCATATCCACAAATTCGAAGTAATCCTGAAGGTACATTGCACTTTGGGTAATGTTGGAAAATCGGGAAAACACAGTTTGCAGTTGACCTCTCAGTCGACTGAACGAACCTGCCAAAAAGGTTAAATCTCCAATAGTAACAAACCCAGCAACAGCTTTCAAAACTATAAATATATAAGCTCCATAATAGGCCAGATCTCCTAAAATATGGAAGGTTCCACCCCACAAGCTTTTTTTGATAGCTAGCTTTCGGTTGGCTAAATAATACTTATCGGAAATTCGTTTAAACGTATTGCTGATAAAATCAGCTAAACCAAACAATTTGATCTCTTTGGCTGTAATATCACTGGCCCCAATCATTCGCATATAGTCCAATTCGCGGCGTTCTGGCGTCCAGCTTTTTTGAAGAGAATAAGTCGACTGACTGTATTTTAACTCATTAATAAATGACGGAATAATTGAAATAACGAGCAGCAAAATCAGAATAGGATAAAAATAAATCAGTCCGGAAATTAAAGAAATAATGGTAATGATATCTTGAATTTGTGACAAGACATTTGACATTAAAGTGACCCGACTCGTCGTTTGTTGTCTGGCACGTTCAAGTTTGTCGTAAAATTCAGAATCTTCCAGACTTGCCAGTTCCACTTTAGCCGTTTTCTGAATTAATTCTATAGAAGAAGAATTGGAATATAAATCGCCGAGCAATCCATCGGTAAGACCGATTAATCTATTGAAAACGTCACTAATAATCGCCAAAAACAATTCAATACCGATAAGCCAATACAAGCGATTTAATTCTTTTGTATCCAGGTCAACCTGAAAGATGACTTCATCAATGATTTCCTTCCCTACCCATAGCAGCGCAATTGGAATTAAAGATTTGAGCAATCTCAAAATCACATTAGCAATAAAAAGCCCAGGATTGGTTCTGTAGACTTTTCCTAAAAATCTGGGAACAAACTTTAAAGAAGAAAAATTGCTTTTTTTATTGCGTGGTTTAGCCATAAATGGATTATCAATTGTATTGTGAAATTTAAAGCAAAGAACACAAAGCCTATGGCAAAGGTATGAAAGTCAAGAGCATTTCAACTTTACTTTATGTTTTGATACATCTTTAAGGAAAAATAAAATTCAATTAACCGACTAATTATTTGTTCAAAAACTCAACAACTCAAAAACTAAGTAATTAAATTTAATCACATCTTCCACATTCAGTTTACCGATTCTCAGATGCCTTGTATCTAACAGTCTTGCTTCTTAAAATCAATTATGAATCAAGAATCCTGATGCGGACTTTTTTAGTTTTCAATCTGGAGTTGTTTAATTTATCTACTAAGGCATCAGCCATTTTTGATGGAACACCAACAAATGCACAGTCTGGTTTCAACTCTATAGTCCCTAACTGATCCTTATTGAGCCCGCCTTGCTTAAAGAATAATCCTGCAATATCTCCTTTTGAAATTTTGTCTCTTCGACCTCCAGAAACAAACAGGGTTTCCCAGTGTCTGGGTTTTAGAGTAGTTTTTTTAGAAATATCCGCTTTTTCAACCTCATTAATAAATTCAGGTAAAGCCTCGCGTTCCCATTTTAAAATATACGCAGTTCCTTCAGCATTGACTCTTGCTGTTCTCCCGTTTCTGTGAATGAATTCTTCCTCGTGACGTGGGAGTTCATAATGGATAATAAATTGCATCTCAGGAATATCGATTCCTCGAGCTGCAAGATCGGTTGCCACTAATAGCTGTGAACTTCCGTTTCTGAATTTGATCAAAGCTCGCTCCCGGTCTTTTTGCTCCATTAACCCAGAAAAACAAGTATGACTTATATTATTTTGACTTAAATACCTACTCACTTCGTCAATGCTATCTCTCAAATTACAGAAAACAATACCCTGACTATTGCCCAGATGCCGAACCAACTCCACCAAAGTTTTTAGCTTATTCTGAGAGGGCGAAACTACAGTTTTAAGACTCAGCTTAGAATTGATTTTTCTATCTAAATAGTTGATGACATTAGGTTGATCCAAACCAACGAAATTTGGAATTTTCACCCCTTGAGTTGCTGAAGTCAATACTCGTCTGTTAAGATTTGGCAACTGATTTATGATCGCTTTCATGTCTTCTTCAAAACCCACTTCCAGGGATTTATCAAATTCATCCAGAATTAGTGTTTCGATACTTTCTTTAGAAAATTGATCACGATTAAAATGATCCAGAATTCGTCCTGGAGTTCCTATAAGAATAGCGGGATTATGTTTGATTTCAATTTTATCTTTGGAAACAGGTCTTCCTCCATAAACCGCATTGACTTTGTAACCTGAACCCATCGAGCGAATCACTTGTTCTATTTGAATGGCGAGTTCTCTGGAAGGCACCAATATTAAAGCCTGAACATCTTTAGACTCTGGATTCAAACTATTCAAAACAGGTAATGAAAACGCCAAAGTCTTTCCGGTTCCAGTTGGAGACAAAAGCAGGGTATTTGCCTTATTTTCAATTAAAGGGATAGCTTCAGCCTGCATAGGATTTAAAGACTGAATATTTAGTTTTTGCAGAATTTCTTCCTGAGACTTTATTGAATTTGCCATTGAATATTATTTTTTTGAAGGTTCTGTTTTTGTATGCTCAGTCTTAGATTGACCTAACTGATAAGCAAGTATCTTATCAATGAGTTCTTCTTTGGTTAAATGATGAAATACTGAATGGATCTTTTCTTTAAATTCAGCTGAAATCTCCCGATTGGGTTTGGTTTTGAATATTTTTTTAGCCCATAATAAAGTATTGTTTTCCTCAAGACTTTGAGGATCTGCTTTTTTTATTTCATTGAACTTTATTCCTAATTCCTTTTCAAATTCAGCTACCTCTAAGACTTCATCTTGTTGTAAAATAGTCAAAGAAAGTCCTTCTGCTCCTGCTCTAGCCGTACGTCCGCTTCTGTGAACATAAGCATCATAAGTATCGGGCAAATGGTAATTGACCACAAAAGAAACTGCTTTTATATCAATGCCGCGAGCAGCTAAATCAGTAGCGATCAAAATATCAATATGCCCTTCTCTGAATTGTCCTAAAATACGATCTCTTATTCCTTGAGTGAGACTTCCGTGAATAGCACCTGATGAAAATTTATTTATGGCTAACTTTTTTGCCAATTTGTTTACAGCTGCTTTAGTTTTACAGAAAATAATCCCCCGCTGCCTAGCCCTAGAATTTAAAAAATGCAATAACACCTCCAATTTCTCTATTGGCTCAACAACAACATATTGGTGCTCAATCCCTTGATGGCCTTTAGTAGACATCCCTACTTCAATTTGCAATGCATTCGAAGACATGAAGTCGTGTACCACTTGCTTAACTCTTCCCGAAAGAGTAGCCGTAAAAAGAAAAGTTCTATTGGATTTAGGAAGCATTTTTATGATTGAATCTACTTCTGCTTTCAGAGCAACCAGCATTTCGTCCGCTTCATCTAAGACCAAATGTGTAATCCGACTTAAATCTATAGCTTTTCGTTCTACAAGATCCAATAAACGGCCAGGTGTAGCTACTATGAAGGATGGAGCATGTTTTAACTCTTTTATTTGAGGATTTATAGGCGTACCACCAGTTAAAGAGACCATCTGTAGTAAATCCAAATACTTAGCATATGACTCTAACTGTTTATAAATTTGTTGAGCAAGTTCTCTAGTGGGAGCTAAAACAAGGACCTGCACCTCACTAGCTTTTTGATTCAGTAACTGAAGTAAAGGTAAACCAAAAGCTGCTGTTTTTCCTGTTCCTGTTTTGGATAAAACGACGAGGTCCTCGCTCTGGTTTAAAATATTAAGAATGGTTTTCTCCTGAACATCAGTAGGTATGGTGATCTGTAAATCAGCTAAGCTTTTTAGCAATGACTCATTTATTCCTAATTCTGAAAACTGCTTTAACATGAAAAAATTTTTGCAAAGGTAAGACTTTGTAAGCCTTTAAAAACGTTCAGGACAATAATGAAATTAGCTAGTTGTCAATTTTAGTATAGTTGTGTATTCGTATAATCGAATATTAGGTAGCTAAAAAGTCAGGAATAAATATCATCGTAAAAAATATTTAGTGTCTAATTATCCTTTCATGTCATTTCATGCACTAATTTAGTTTTTTACCGAATACACGATTTTCAATTCACGAATGATCTGGACTTGAATCTAAAAGTCCTGATTCTTAGTTCAAAACGGTCAACGCTATTTAGGGAAAGTCATCAGTCTTACAGCCCAATACCTAAAACCTACTACCTACTTAGACATTAAATCTAAAATTCATAATATCACCATCTTTCACAATATATTCTTTGCCTTCCACATTCAGTTTTCCTGCATCTCGAACTTTAGCTTCACTACCATAACTTACAAAATCATCGTATTTAATAACTTCTGCACGTATAAATCCGCGTTCAAAATCAGTATGAATCACTCCCGCTGCTTGAGGTGCAGTCGCTCCAACTTTTACAGTCCAGGCTCTCACTTCCTTTTTTCCAGCCGTGAAATAGGTCTGTTGATTCAATAATCTATACGCCGAACGTATCAATTTTCCAGCCCCAGCTTCTTGCAGACCAATGTCTTCCAGAAACATGGTACGTTCTTCATAATCATCCAATTCAGCGATATCCGCTTCAATGCCAACAGCTAAAACCAAGACTTCAGCATTTTCACCTTTTACAGACTCTCTCACGTGTTCCACGTGAGCATTGCCGTTTACGGCAGAACCCTCATCCACATTACACACATACATGACAGGCTTGTCTGTGATCAATTGCATAGGCCTTACGTAATCAGCTCGATCTTCTTCCGAAATATCCAAAGCTCGAACAGAAGTTCCACTTTCCAATCCGATTTTTAGAGCTTCCAAAACACCCATTTCACGCTGCGCTTCTTTGTTTCCAGTTTTGGCGGCACGTTTAGTCTTTTCCATTTTTTTCTCAACCGATTCCAGATCTTTCAATTGTAATTCAATATCGATGGTTTCTTTATCCCGAATCGGGTCGATATTTCCGTCCACATGCACAACATTATCGTCGTCAAAACAACGCAACACGTGCAAGATTGCATCGGTCTCTCTTATGTTCCCAAGAAATTGATTACCAAGTCCTTCGCCTTTACTAGCACCTTTTACCAAACCAGCAATATCAACGATTTCCACTGTAGCTGGCACAACTCGCTCTGGATTTACCAACGACTCTAGCTTTTCCAACCTCGGATCTGGCACGTTGACCACTCCAATATTGGGTTCTATCGTACAAAACGGAAAGTTCGCACTCTGCGCTTTTGCATTGGATAATGAGTTAAATAAAGTGGATTTTCCAACGTTGGGTAGGCCTACAATTCCTGCTTTCATCTATTTTTATTATTTGTTTTAGATTGTAAGATGTAATTCGCCAAAATTCATTTCAGTCAAAATAAACTTATAGAATATGGCTCATTTCATAGTGTGTAATCTTAAAATTTTTTAAGTTGCAAAGCTAAGGTTTTTTGGCCACTTCACATTAGCTTTACTTTTATCAAATTCAGTAGATCATATTTTCCTTTTCTTCTGATTTTGATACTGCTAAGCTTGATGATATATACCAGTAAGCTTAAAAATCACATTTACCTATTCCTTCATCTGGTCTTTTAAAATTTTTCTAAAAGTTTTTAGGACAGATTTTATTATTCAATTTATTTATGGAGTTAGTAGATGTCTTTTTATCCCCCTTACCATATAGGCTTTTATGCACTACCTCTTCAACATCTTCAGGGCTACTTCCTACTAGAAGAATACAGAGGTGACGGGATAATTCTCAAATGTTTAAGTCAAAAATCATTAAAAAGGGTCATAGCCATGACATCTTATACTAATTTGGACTATACTATCGTAATTTATTTTTTAGGTATAATATCTGCTTGTATTCGGCAGACAGGATGACGCACTAGCCCGATTATCGTCATTTAGGTGGGTATTTTTATAGATACCGTACATTCTATTAGGGAAACAACTTGTCTCAAGAATCGTATTAAATATCACTTGTGTTTAGCCTCGAATTGTGATTTTTGAGATAGTTTTAAATCGTGATTGCGATTATCTACCTCTTTTGTCTGTTTTTAGACTAAGATATCAGGGCTCTGCCCCTCGATATAATCAGACGTTGTGTTTATTACCAGGATTTGAGGGCTCTACCTTAGCATTAATATCTTTGTTTTGGTTACATTTATACTTCAGCGCCGCAAATAAATAATCTTTTATAGAGATTAGTATTTAATTACTTTTTTAAAACATTATCGAAACCAAATCATTTTCAGTTACTTTTTCAAAGTAGTTTTTTAAATCAAACTGACTTAATACTTTTCTTATTTCACTCTCCTCATGCTTTGTATTTTCCAAAGCTTTTTCAATTGGCGAAATATCTTTTATGTGAAAAAAGTCTCCTGTAATTCGTAGGTTTTTGATTTTACCTTCAGCAACATTCATATTTACTTCAACAGTACCACCTTCAGTTCTTGCTCCTTTCTTGAAGTCGTAATTTGGAAAATAACCATAATTCCACTCCCAAGTAGAGTATTTTTCATCTCTTATTTTTCGAATATTTTCAATATCCTCTTCAGTAAACTCGTAAAGTCTAGCATTTTCAAAGCGACTTGTAATGTGATCCATTACTTTGTCTGTAAATTGATCTACTGTAATATCTTCTTCAAGATGATCACTTATATTGGTCACTCTATTTGGAATTGACTTAGTTGCTCTGTCTTTATACTTAAGAGGGTTTACCTTTAACGCCCCGCTTATATCTTTCATTTCTGATGAAAAAAGCAAAGTTCCATGATGTAAAACTTTATTTCTGAAGACATGCTCTGCATTACCTGAAAATTTCTTCCCATTTATGGTCAGATCGTTTCGACCCTCAAATTTTGCATCGACTCCTAGCTCTTTTAAAACCTCTATAATAGGTTCTGTATAACGTTCAAAATCGATCATTTCATAATTTTCACCCGTCCGCGTGAAGCTATAATTCAAATTTCCTAAGTCGTGGTACACTGCGCCTCCACCAGAAAGGCGCCTTACTATTTTTATATCCTTCTCTTTGACATACTCATAATTGATTTCTGCTAACGTATTCTGATGTTTTCCTACAATTATAGCATTATCATTACGCCATAACATGAAGCAATCTTCTTCAATATGTTTGAAAATATACTCGTCTGTAGCAATATTAAAATACGGGTCTGTAGATTGATGTTTTATACAAAGCATACTTTTGATTTTTTCAAAAATAAAGAAATAAATTCACGTCGCTGGCTTGATTTTGTTTCGCTTATCCTTTCTTCTGTTGACTTAAGATCAGGATTTATTTGCTTTCTCATCTTTCTATTTTTATAAGGATCCGATTGCTAATTATTCTTATTATTTCAAACACTCACTTTCAATTCAGCTTCTTCTTTTTCATCATCAGTTTTGCAGTTCACTTCAATCACCTCATTCAGATTTGTTGTGTAAGGTTTGGATAAATGCTCCCGACGCATTTTCCAAACTCTGCCCAAATCCTGACTTCCAAAACGCACTAAGCCTGTCCCGTAAACACCATTAAGCCGGTCAATTTTTTGCATTAGTTGTTTGTGTTTTGGATTTTCCGCAGTGAAAAAAGCGAGTTGCCGCTCATTTTCAGGAACAAGTCCCATCACAATCACGCCTGCTTTTTTATAATAAAAATTAGGATGGTATATTTTCTTAAGTCCTTCTACCGCAAATTTCACCAAATCTATGCTGGAGTTGGTGGGATAGCCCGTTTGTACCACAATGCTATTTTGGTATTGCGGCAAGTCTTGGCGAAACTTATTCGTTTTTAAAAACACGTATACCATCTGGCAACAACTCCCCTGCTTCCGCAACTTCTCCGCTGACTTGATGGCGAAGCTACTCACGCGCTCACGCACATAATCGAACTCTTTGTACTGCTTGTCAAAAGAACGCGTGGTTGCAATCGCTTTTTTATTAGCTTGTGTTTCCAGTTCCAGGGTTCGGCGACCTTGTAGCTCTTTTTTAAGCCGCAAGCCGACTACGCTCATCTGTTTTCTTACCCATTCGTCTGGCAGTTCAGAAAAGTCATAAGCCGTGTGAATATTATGCTTTTTCAGGCGTAAGGCATGCTGACGACCAATTCCCCAAACATCCTCAATTTTCAGCCATTTTAAGGCTTTTATTCTGGCGGCATCATCTTTCATAATAAAGACACCTTTGGTACGATCGGAAAACTTTTTAGCAATTCTATTGGCGATTTTGCTCAAAGCTTTTGTAGGCGCTAACCCAATACTGATAGGAATTCCCGTTGATTTTTCAACCACATATTTCATCTTTTCGCAGTAGGCCTGCATATCATAATCTTCAAATCCTGTAAATTCTAAAAACGACTCATCAATACTATAAATTTCAACATCTGGCGTAAAGGTTCCCAAAATATTCATCACTCGAGCGCTCATGTCACCGTATAAGGCATAATTGGAGGAAAACACCTGAATGTCATGTTGCTTAAAAATTTTTTGAAATTTATAAGTAGGTGCACCCATAGGGATACCCAAAGCTTTAGCTTCGTTACTTCTGGCAATCACACAACCATCATTATTAGATAAAATAACCACGGGCCTGTCTCGCAAACTGGGATCGAATACGCGCTCGCAGGAAGCATAAAAATTATTGCAATCGACTAAGGCAAACATCAGTTGACTTTTTTGATCACTGTGGTCACGACTCCCCAAATGATGAACTCATTATCATCACTAACTTCTATGGGTGGATAGTCTTCATTTTCTGGCATGAGCCAGACCTTACCTTTTTCTTTATGAATACGTTTTACGGTAAATTCACCATCGATAAAGCACACGGCTATTTTTTCATGTGCAGGCTCCAGACTCTTATCGATGATCAATAAGTCTCCGTTGCTAAGTCCCGCTCCTATCATGCTGCTCCCGCGTACACGAGCATAAAAAGTGGCGCTGGGATTTTTAATAAATTCACGATTCAAATCGATTTTGATATCTAGAAAATCATCGGCCGGACTTGGGAATCCAGCGCTAATACCTTGATTTACAAATGGTAAATCCAAGCTTCTAGATAAATCTGGAGGATAAATTTCTAAGGCAGGATATGCCTGATGAACCAAATGTAACATAGTCTTTTTCTACAAATTTAGGATATATTCCTATTTATCGGAATATATCCTAGTTAATTAACATTCGTATAATTGAGGTTTAATTTTGTTACCAATATTCATAAAAAGAAAAAAATCAGAAAGAAGTCAATGGTAAACCTATATCTAGGATTATGAAAAATATACCTAAAAACCGCTGAAACAGTTTTGCATACTTTCAGAATTTATTGTGGCTAACTATTTAAATTGTAGACTACGACTTAATATCATTACTCATCACTAGATTCTTCTAAAATAATTTTACTTCTTTTCTGCATATCTTCCAGGTCATGACTTTCTTCAAAGGAATCTTCAGCCACTTTCAAAATCATTTGAGCATGCTCTTTAACTGCTTTTTTATGGATGGAATAGGTGGTGGAATTATGGATCTTGATCATGGCCTCCATAAGCCGGATCACCACAGCAGGGCTGCCTTTAGAAAACTGCCTGATCTGTAGAAAAGCCGCATCCAGCATACCTTGATAGGTTAAGGGGAAATGGGCGTACCTGAGTTGGTCTTCGTCATCAAACTTATACTTAGAAGGAAATCTAATGCGAGTAAGGTAGCATAAGGTAGAGGTGAGATTATCGATACAGGAAATCGCGGTAAAGGGATCGTTGATTCCAGGTGACAAGGCACGACAGGCAATCTCTACCATCTGATGAATGGAATGCTCTGCATCCTGTTGTCGGGTTCTAGAGTTGCCTATCACAAAATTATCTTTGAAGTCTATCATAGAATCCTTGGTAAATTCAGTTTTGGAGTAAAGCTTAATCATAGCTTCACCCTTAACGATATAACTTCCAATCCTATGCAAGGTCACAATGATATAAGCATTGGTTTTGGCTGCTTCAAAAAGCGACTGGTTGTGCAAATACTGAAGATAACCGCTTTTGGGGGCAAGCAAGGTTTTTACTTCTGGATAGTCTTCGAGGTAATCCTCTAAATCTTTGCTATGAGTCACGGGCTCCTCTTCTCCTTCCAATTCTTCAGAAAAAATACTTTCTATATTTTTCATAAGAGCTATGGAAATATCAGAAACCACTTTATCTGCTTGGATGCTTATAGAAATATGGTGAATAAATACGATAAGGAGAATTATATTGCCGATCGCGGCTATAATAGCTACAAGAATTGAAAGTGTCGGAATAAAAACTTCATTATCATTGTCTTTTACGACATTCAATACTATAAGGCAATAGACATAGGTGGAAATATAAGTTCCCAAGACTACTTGGTTGATTCGCTCATGCATAAAATTTTTCAGTAATCGAGAACCGAATTGGGAAGATGCTAATGTTAAAGCTACCAGTGTAATGGAAAACACTGTACCAGCAACACCTATCATAGCTCCGGAAATAGTAGAAAGTACACTTCTGGCAGAATCTGCACTTTCGGTAAGAATCTGCCTCAAATATACTACAGAACCAAAATCTATGTTTCTGTCCAACAAAATAAGTGAAGAAGCCAGTGCTATTGAAAACAAAATAATAAGAATAGGGACAAACCAGAAACTGTTCGTAAGTTCATACCATATTACCTTAACTTTCCCCATAATTATATTTTGAAATTTAAAAATAATCTTTTTACTGCGTTTATAACAACGGATTTATAGATTGCATAAAAAAATATAGAATGTCTGTTTACAATACTATAACTTACCTTAAAGATAATAGAAGAAATGCATCGAAAGCGAAATTAATAGGAGATTTTTTGAACCACAGCAAGACTATCCTTGATATTGGGACTGGTAGTGGCGGTTTAGCCAACTATCTAAAAAATAAAGACTTTGATGTTACCAGTGTAGATGTCGTCGATAAAACAATCCATCAACATATTACCCCAGTCATCTATGACGGGCAAAAATTACCATTTGATGATCATTCTTTTGATACATCGATGCTCATCACTGTTTTGCACCATTGTCCAAATCCTGAGCAGGTGTTTGCAGAAGCTGTTCGGGTCTCAAACCGGAAAATCATCATTTTGGAAGATGTGTATTCTACATGGCTCATGAAACGGTTGACCTGGTTCATGGATTCCTTGGTCAATATGGAATTCAAAGGTCATCCTCATTCCAACAAGCCCGAAGCCGAGTGGGAAGCTTTATTTCAAGAACACTGTTTAGTAGTCAAAAAAAAGACCAGAACTAAAGTTCTGGCGATTTTTACTCAGGTCATGTATCATCTGGAGAAAATATAGTTTACGGCTTAAACCGTGGACTATATTAAGTCGATAATTTTAATCGTAACGGTTTATTTTAGCTCCAATAGCTTTCAATCGACCGTCAATGTCTTCATACCCACGATCGATCTGTTCGATATTATGTATGGTAGACGTTCCTTTTGCTGAAAGTGCTGCGATCAACAAGGAGATACCAGCTCTGATGTCTGGACTAGTCATCGTTGTCGCTTTTAGTTGAGATTCAAAATCATGACCAATGACAGTAGCCCTGTGTGGGTCACAAAGAATGATTTTAGCACCCATATCAATAAGTTTGTCCACGAAGAATAATCTGCTTTCAAACATTTTTTGATGAATCAAAACACTTCCTCTAGCTTGTGTTGCTACTACCAAAATGATACTCAATAAATCTGGAGTGAATCCTGGCCAGGGTGCATCGCTGATGTTCATAATCGATCCATCAATAAACGTAGCGACTTCGTATCCATTAGTATGAGCGGGAATGTAAATATCATCACCTCTCTTTTCTAGCTGAATTCCAAGTTTTCTGAACGTTACCGGGATAATTCCAAGATTTTCCCAACTTACATTCTTGATTGTGATTTCGCTTTTGGTCATGGCTGCCATTCCTATCCATGATCCAATTTCAACCATATCTGGCAGTACTCCATGAGTGCATCCAGACAATGCTTCTACACCTTTTATTTTCAATAAGTTCGAACCTATGCCTTCAATTTGAGCACCCATAGACACCAGCATTTTCGACAATTGCTGGATATAAGGTTCGCAAGCTGCATTATAAATTGTTGTAGTTCCTTCTGCAAGAACAGCAGCCATCAAAATGTTGGCAGTACCAGTTACTGATGCTTCTTCAAGAAGCATGTCTGCGCCTTTTAAACCTTTTGGCGCTTCTACGCCATAGAAACGTTCTTCTTTATTGTATCTGAATTTTGCACCCAATTTTATAAACCCTCCAAAATGTGTATCTAAACGTCTTCTTCCAATTTTATCGCCACCGGGTCTAGGGATATAGCCTTTACCAAAACGACCCAAAAGTGGACCTACAATCATAATAGAACCTCGAAGACTACTTCCCTCCTCTTTAAACTTCTGACTTTCCAGATAATCCAGATTTAATTCATCAGACTTAAATGAGAAACTACCCCTTCCAAGTTTTTGAATCTTAACTCCGAGATTTCCTAAAATCTCAATTAATTTATTGACATCCCGTATATCTGGGACATTTTGAATCTTAATTTCTTCAGGAGATAGCAAAACAGCACAAAGAATTTGTAAAGCTTCGTTTTTAGCTCCCTGAGGTTGGATTTCACCCTTTAACTGGTGACCTCCTTCTATTTGGAAAGTTGCCATTTAGTATTTTCGTTTGCGGTTACGATTATTGTTTTTCTTGAAGTTTTTAGATTGTGGTTTTGAACGCTTATTCGCTTGACGAATAAGTGCATTGGCGTCGCTCAATTCTTCAGTATCAGCTTTTAAATCAAGTTTTCCATCGCTCAAGTCTCTAAGATGATCAAAAATAATCTTATCTGAAACCGAATCTTTATTCCAATTTAAGTAACATTTTTTCATGTGATTGGCGATGTTAAACATCAATCCATCTTTTAGCTCTCCATCTTCGATTTTGATAGCTTCATCTATCATTCGCTTGATATTATTGCCGTAAAATCTATACTTAGGAAAGTTTTGTGGATAAGGCAATGGTTCTGGTCTGGCGTATAACTCTTCACGGGATGGTTTTGGAAAAGGCGAATCTACATCTAATTCAAAATTGCTGATGATAAAAAGCTGATCCCATAATTTATGTTGAAAATCCGGGACATCTCTTAAGTGTGGGTTCATATTTCCCATCACATCAACAATACCTTTAGCTGTATTGTTTCGTTTTTCATCATCCTCAATAGTTTTGGCATATTCTACCATTTTTTGGATGTGTCTTCCGTATTCTGGGATCTTTAATTCGTTTCTTTCAGAATTATACTCAAGGTAAGTTATCAATGGTCTTTGTTTTTTTGTAAGGATTGCAAAATAAGGAATTAATTTTACACTGGTTATAAAGAAATTACATTCTCGATTTCTTCACCGACTTGTTTATACTTTTCTATGACAATATCTGGTGATTTGAGGGTGACATTTATAGAAACGCTGGTATATTTGCCTTTTGAAGATTTTTTAGTTGAAATAACAGCTCCAAGATTATCAAATATAGCTATAAGCTGATCTAAATTTTTTTGATCTGATGAGGGAACAATAAATTTATAGAGATATGGCGCTGGCCAATCGCTCGTTTTTTTGAGTCTTTTGCGCAGCGTTTTATAAAATTCATCAGAAGATTTATCGGACTTCATGCTCAATTGTTTTATGCAAATATACTGTTATTACCTATTTTTATAAATTCTAGTCGCGTTAATCTATGACCAAATTAAAACCCGTTAAAAATTTACTCATTGGTGGTCCAAGCACTGGAAAATCAACCGTTCTTGAGGCTCTGTCTGACAGGGGATATTGGTGTTTTCCTGAAGTATCCAGAGAAGTCACTTTGGAAGCAAGACAGCTTGGTATTGAACACCTCTTTCTGGATGAGCCTTTAAAATTTAGCGAAATGCTTTTAAAGGGCAGGATAAAACAATTTGAAAAAGCTGAGATTCTCTACACTCAGCAAGTTTTTATCGATAGAGGTATTCCAGACATCACTGCTTATATGGATCATTTCAATGAAGATTACCCAAACGAATTTGTAAAGGCTAATAAAAATTATAGATATGATCATGTGTTTTTATTTCCGGTTTGGAATGAGATTTATACTCAAGATAACGAACGTTTTGAAGACCTTGAACTAGCAAGGAACCTTCAGGATGCTTTAATAAAAACCTATGAAGACCTCGATTATAAACTTATAGAAGTACCAAAGTTTAGAATTCATGATAGAATTGAATTTATACTGAATACTATAAAATCAAGATGAAAAATTCTCCCCTAGACATATTAAAAACCTACTGGGGATATGAAAGTTTTAAACCTTCACAATTACTTGCCATTGAATCGGCACTTAAAGGAAAAGATACCTGTGTGTTTTTACCAACTGGTGGAGGCAAATCCATTTGTTTTCAGGTTCCTGCGCTTTCAGAAGATGGGATTTGCATTGTAATATCACCTTTAATTGCGCTCATGCAGGATCAGGTAGAAAATCTCAAATCTAGAGGAATCAAAGCTCAGTTTCTGAGAAGTGGCATGCCTTATAGAGAAGTAGATCAAAAACTTGACAACTGCGTCTATGGGAATTATAAATTTCTATACTTATCTCCCGAACGTCTTCAGCAGGACCTTGTTCAGCAGCGTATAAAAAAGATGAATGTCAACTTTATAGCTGTGGATGAGGCACATTGTATTTCCCAATGGGGACATGACTTTAGACCAGCTTACAGTCAAATTCAAATTTTAAGAGATTTACACCCTAGAGTTCCAGTCATAGCACTCACAGCCACAGCAACAATTCAGGTTAAAAAAGATATTACAGAAGAGCTAGAACTAGATCAACCCATAATTGTTGAAGAAAGTTTTCAAAGGGCTAACATTTCTTTTCTGAATGAGTTTTCTAATGACAAAATGAATGATCTGTATGCTGAATTACGAAATTCTGATCCAAGTACTATTGTATACGTCCGAAACAGGTCAGCTTGTATAGAATTATCTGATTTTCTAAACAAGAAAGGGTTAAAGTCCACTTTTTTTCATGGAGGGATTTCTCAAACCGAAAAACAGAATCGTCTAGCATCCTGGCTAGCTGAAGATCACCACGTCATGATTGCTACAAATGCCTTTGGAATGGGCATAGATAAAGCCAATGTAAGGCAAGTTGTTCATTATCATCTACCAGAAAGCATGGAAAGCTATTACCAGGAAGCCGGAAGAGCTGGAAGAGATGGAATGCCTTCTAAAGCAATCATTTTGTACAATGAAAGTGATAAGCAACGACTAAATAATCAGTTTGTAAAGACTATTCCAACATTTGAAGCTGTTCAGGTGGTATATAAAGCGATCATGAGTTATTTCAGGGTGGCTTATGGTGAGGGCGAAAATAAAAGCTTCGATTTCAATTTTCATGATTTTTGTTTTCGCTATAAGCTTCATACCATACTGACATACAATACCTTAAATCTTTTGGACAGGTTGAGCGTTTTAAGTTTAGATAAGTCTTTTCAAAAAAAAACCAAATTAAAATTTCTAATATCTAGTGAACGACTTATTCGATTCATAGATAACAACACCCAATTTGCTCTACTTGTAAGAACATTATTAAGAACTTACGGAGGTATATTTGAACAGGAATTGACTATTAATACTCATCTTCTGAAAAAGAAAACCGGTTTTAGTGATAAAGAAATTTACTCGCAACTGGAAGCTCTGGAAAAACATGGTTTACTCGAGGCAGAATTCATCAAACAAGATCTTAGCATTACATTGATTGCCCCCCGGGAGGATAAATACACCTTAAATCCTTTGAGAAAATACGTGGTTCAATATCAGGAAAATAAACTTCAAAAGGCAAAAGCTGTTTTAAATTATATCGAGGCAAACTCACAATGTTTACAAAGTTTTATACTAAATTATTTTGGCGAAAACGATTTCAGTCCATGCGGAAAGTGCAGTAATTGCCTGAACGATAAAATGAACGACACAAAAGAACCCGATCCTAAATATTACAAAAAAATTGAAACCCAAATCTTGAAGCTTTTAGATCAGACAGAGTTAAATTCAAAAGAAATCATTCAAGAAAGCTATTATCCAAAGCATGCAGTGCTTACAACATTGCAATTTCTACTGGAAAAAAATAAAATAAAACTCACTACCAAAAACACTTACACGATAATTCTATGAATACATTAAGAATACTTTTTATGGGAACTCCCGATTTTGCGGTTGGGATTTTGGACCACTTGGTCAAGTCTGATGCAAACATCGTAGGGGTAACAACAGCTCCAGACAAACCTGCTGGAAGAGGGAAAAAACTTCATTCGTCTGCTGTAAAGCTTTTTGCTGAAAAGCAGAGTATTGAAGTTCTGCAACCCACAAATTTGAAATCTGAAGAATTCCAAGCTGATTTAAAGCGGCTTGATCCCAACCTGATCATTGTAGTAGCATTCAGAATGTTACCCAAAATAGTTTGGGATTATCCTGAATTTGGTACATTTAATCTACATGCCTCTCTATTACCACAGTATCGCGGTGCAGCACCGATAAACTGGGCAATTATCAATGGTGAAAAGGAAACTGGAGTTACAACATTCTTTATTGATGAAGAAATAGATACTGGGAAGATTATCGACTCCAAGCGTATTCCAATTGAAGCCAATGATGACGTTGAAAGCCTCCACGACAAGCTTATGTCACTTGGAGCTGAATTGGTGCTTGAGACAGTTCAAACCATTCAGAGTGGCAAAACTGAAGCTGTTCCTCAATCACACGAAAAATCCTTCAAGCCTGCTCCAAAACTTACTAAAGCTAACACTAAAATAGATTGGAAACAATCCGCTAAAGATATCGTAAATTTTGTAAAAGGTCTTACCCCATTCCCAACAGCCTGGACTGAGTTAGAAATGAATGGTGAGACATTGAAAATAAAAATTTTCAAAGTTGAAGCAATGTTTGATCATCACTCAAAAAAAATTGGGAGTTCAATTTACGATAAGGAAAACAAAAGCATTTGTGTTGCCGTGAAGGATGGGCATATCTTAATAAAAGAGTTGCAATTTCCTGGTAAGAAAAGAATGTCGGCACAAGCATTGGTTAATGGCATGGGCTGGGAAAATGAATACAATTTTGTTTGAAAAAAGTGAACTCATCTTTAAAAATTAAGTTCTAAGAGCTCAAAAGCCTGATTTTTGCTTATTCTACAAGGATTTTATGCCTATTTTCTTGCACAGTAATATTTTCCATATAAATTTGTAATGTGTTAATAAAATGTTTAATCAACAAAATTTAAATTTTACATTATGAACAAAACGAATTTAATCGATGCCATGGCAGAAGATGCTGGTGTTACAAAAGCAGAAGCCAAAAAAGCTCTTGAGTCTTTTCTAGAAAACGTTGAAGGAGCTCTTAAAAAAGGAGATCGTGTCTCTTTAGTTGGATTTGGATCTTGGTCTGTATCTAAAAGAGCTGCGCGTGAAGGTAGAAATCCACAAACTGGAAAAACTATCAAAATCGCTGCTAAAAATGTAGTTAAATTTAAAGCTGGATCTGATTTGCAAAAAGCAGTAAACTAAGCTAAAAAACTTACATTTATTTAGATTTTAAAGACCTTTTATGAAAAAAGGTCTTTTTTTATTAACTTTTTTAATAAATTTAGTTAAATTGTTAAATCAAATTACTTACTATGGAAAAACTTCAACCTCATCGAGGAGATGTATTAGTATCAGAACCATCTACAATTGGAGATTTAACATTTAATCGTTCAGTCATTTTATTAGCTCACATGGATCACGAGGGTGCTGTTGGTTTTATAATTAACAAGCCTTTAGATTTTAATCTTGAAGAACTGATTCCTGAAATTGATGAAAATTTCAAAATATTCAACGGTGGTCCAGTAGAACAGGAAAATCTTTACTTTATCCACGACGTTCCACATTTAATCACTGACAGTGTTGAAATTAAGGATGGCATTTACTGGGGTGGATCTTTTGATACAATAGTAAACCTCATTAATAACAAGCAAATTACACCTGATAACATCAAGTTTTTTCTGGGCTATTCTGGTTGGGACACACCACAGCTAGAATCTGAAATCAACCTAAATACCTGGATCATAGATTCTAGTACCAAAGCTACTGATATACTGAACTCTCTTAAAGATGGGCAATATTGGCAAGAAAAAATGAAAAAACTTGGAGGTGAATACCTTTTATGGTCAAATGCTCCGGATAACCCAAACTATAACTAGGCTTCGATCAACCTGGCTTTAGCGTTGAGTTTACCAATTAGATTTTTAGCTAATTCGCTGGTATATGATTTTTTCCGGTATTTGGTAATGGGCTGAACACCTTGAATAGCATTTGTAATAAATATTTCATCTGCTTTCTGTAATTCAAAAGGAGAAATCGATTCTTCTTTTAAAGTATAATCTTCAGATTTTTCAAGGATTTCAATGACCTGTTTTCTAATGATTCCATTGAGACAACCGTCGGATAAGGGCGCTGTTTTTACTACTTCTCCCTTCCTTACAAATATGTTACCGTTAGTAACTTCTAAAACAGACTTATTTTCGTTAATAAGAAAACAATTATCGAAGTCGTTTTCCTTGGCATAAATGCCAGCAAGAATATTTACGAGTTTGTTATTTGACTTAATGGTAGAAAGCATTCCTGACAGAACATAATGATCCTTGAATAATTCTACTTCGTAATCTTTATCATCAAGAGTGAAAAATGCATTTTCTAAAGCTTTAGTTGAGATAATGTACCCTACTGAACTGTCTTCCGGAGTATAATAACCACCTTCATTTCTATGGATATTAATTTTTACACGGACTGAAGCTTTTTCTAAATGATTAGCTTTGATCAGTTCTACTATTTTTTCTTCTAAATATTCAGGAGAAAAATTCATTGGAATTTTCATTCTTAGAATTCTCATTGAAGACATTAATCTAAAATAATGAGCTTCCCAAAACATTATCTTGGAGTTGATGACTCTTAAAGTTTCAAAAAGTCCGTCACCATAATTATATCCTCGATTGTTGAGACTTAATTTTGAGTTTTCAATTGACTGAATCTCTCCATTGACAAAAACGTTCATAATATTTACTATTTACGAGGATCCAAGAATTTGTTTCAAATCCGAAACCATGTTTTCCCAAAGCATTTTACCTTCATCAATTTCGTCTTCTTCAGCGAAATCAGTAATCATAAGGGAGACATCTTTAGTGATTTCATCAACCTGAATTTTCATCTCGAAATAATAATTTAGACCGTCTTCATCATCTGCAGTCCATCTCAATTTCATGCGCTCATCCGCTTTTTTGGATAATAATTTTGCCTGTTCTTCACTTCCTTCCCACATAAATGCAAATAGTTCGCCTCTTGAATTTACATTATCAGCAAACCATTCGCTCAAACCGGAAGGAGTAGAAATATATTGGTAAAGTAAGGATGGTGAAACCTGTATAGGGAATTCCAATTCGTATTTAACTTTATCACTCATTATTTTCAAATTTAGATTGAAAGCAATATATGGATAATTGATTGAAGTATAAAAACTTTAGTTGAAATAATTATCGAAACTAATTTGTGAAAGCAAAAGATAATATTATCTTTGCAAACCTTTAAACGGCGTGGTAGCTCAGTTGGTTAGAGCGTCGGATTCATAACCCGGAGGTCACGAGTTCAACTCTCGTCCACGCTACTTTTTAAATTTATTCAAAACCAAATTGTATCATACAATTTGGTTTTTTGTTTTTACAAATGTTACATTAATACTCCCCTAAACCGAATACTTCGAACTGAAGGATTTACTTAGTCATCAAGTTGATTTTCCATGGAATTTTATAAAGTTTTTAAAAAATAAATTATGATGAAGGTCTAATAAGTACTACAGCTTCCTTGTAAAACTTGTGTAACTCTGCCTTAAATAGTTTTTATTGTTCTCTCGAGGTATTCACATTGAACTAGAATTCAATTAAAATTACTTAAACTCTTGAAAAAGTCATCAATTAGGAAAAACTAGCAATGGAACTTTTAAATAATTAGCAATTTTTTGGATTGATGAGTCTTTAAAAAAGCGCTCAAAAAAACTTTCAGGCTTTACTAATAGGATAATCAGATCTATGTCGTGAGTTTGTATAAAACAATCCACAACATAATTTAGGGGTATATTTTGGACCGTATGATAATGAAACTTTACAGGGCTGAGTATAGTATTTAAAACTTCCGAATCGTTTTGTGCTTCCAGGGGAACCGCTTGATCTGGACAAATTCTTAACACGTTTATCATTTTACCATATTGCTTAATAAAACTCACTATGCCTTCGAAGGACTGATCACTTAATTTATCAAAGTCATGTAAGGGTAAGACTATGTTTTTAAGTTGACGAAACTTAAAATCCAATGGGACTGCAAGAATAGGATGAGTAATATGTCTTATCATTTTTACAGTGTTACTTCCAAAAACAATTTCTTTTGCATTAGTAACACCATTAGCCCCCATAACAGATAATTCAATGTTATTTGATTTTACAACATTTTCGGCTGCATCAATCAAACTATCATAAGCAACGATGGGATGAAATGAAACAGAATCAATACTTAAGTCTTGTTTGAGATCAGATATTAAAACATCTAAATTATCTTTAGCTTCTTTCAATAAAGAATCATGGAAACTTACATTACCTGAGGCTATCACTTCGGCTGTAGAGTATGTTGAATCTGGAACCTTACAATGAAGAATATAGAAGCTTAAGAAATCACCTTCAAAAAGCTTTAATGCATATTTGATAGCATTGATAGAACTAGGAGAAAAGTCGGTAAGAGCTAGAATATTTTTCATAATAAATTTGTTATCATCTAAAATTAAGGAAAAGTCAAATAGAAAAAACTGACGTTCGTCAGATTATTTGATTTAGAAGTACAAAAAAACCCTGCATTTGCAGAGTTTGAATGTTTCAAGTAATACACATTTAATTTAACCTTTCAGGTTATTTTTCTTTTTTTGAGCTTTTTCTGCCTTTTCTTTAGCGATTTGTCTGTTGCGTTTAGCCTTAGCTTGGAGCTCTCTATTAAAATGTACACCATCGCCGTGCATATCAGCTAAATGAACTTGCTCTTCGCTTTTACTTGCATCTTCCCAAGGTTTAATATCTTTTTTATCTCTATTTGATTCCATAATTTTTTTATTAAAAGTAAAATTAAAAGAAAGGAATAGTTCACAACAAAAGTTAAAAGTATACGATAATCCTAAAAGACAGATCAACCGATAAAGAGTTCTCAGAAAATCATCGTCGATTTGTTCAGCAAATGATAAATTAACGCAAAAAAACTAACTTTAGAAGTTAAGTTCTAAACATGATCAATCTATTTTAACCAAAGTTGTTTTGTTAGATTTATCCTTCTTGACATATAAAGATTCAGAAAAATGTGTGAAGGAAATTTCAGGTGGATTTCTTAAATAAGATTTATCCAAAACCACATTTTGTGGATCTTTTGATAAATAAGCCTCCAAAGTTCCATCTGTATTGATTATAACTTCAAAGTACTTGTAATAAACTACATTTTTACCTAAAGCTGTATTTACTCCTGCTGATTCTTTTATCAATTGAAGAACAATTGCTTTTCCATTAAGAAAATTCTTTGCGTTTAGAAATTGAGGTTCAATGGCTTTATTTCCAGAGACATCGATATAACCAAAATAAGAAATACCATCTTTTTTGGATTCTATTAAACACCTTCCGTTACTGAATAATGGATAAGAACCACTATCAGTTCTTGTACTAACAAGGTCAGGTCTAAAATCTATCACAACATCTCCGTTTCTGTCGATGAATGCCCATTGATCATTTTTTTTAACTGCGGCCAAATCTTCATGAAATGGAGATACAAAATCTAAATTCTCTAGTGTTTGAGATAGAACTAGAAAAGGAAGTAACATAACAATACAAATTATCCATTTAAAATTTTTCATGATTAAAATATTTAAAGATTAATACCTTAAATATAATGATCACTTTAGCTATTTTAAATGATATTAATCATGTTTTCAGTAAGTTAAAGATTGCTTGGATGAATAAATACTTTGCGTGTAGTGAAAATGTCCAAACACAAAACTCACTTAATCAGAAAAGTGAGCAAACAACTCTTTTAAACTAAATTTATTCTGCTCTCCAGTTTTCATGTTTTTAAGATTGTAGACTTCATCTTTAATTTCACTGCCTCCGGCAAGCACAACATAAGGTATATTTCTCCTATCAGCATAAGTCATTTGTTTCTTCATCTTAACAGTGTCGGGATATAATTCAGAAGAAATTGAAGAACCTCTAAGTTTTGAGATTGCCTTTAGCGCATATAGTGCTTCTTTTTCTCCGAAATTTATAAAAAGGACTTTCGTAGTCTCTTCAATTTCTTGCGGAAAAAGATTCAACTCCTCAAGTACAAGGTAAATCCTATCTAGTCCAAAGGAAATACCAACACCACTCATGTTCTTGAGTCCAAATATTCCAGTAAGGTCATCGTATCTTCCACCGCCACCAATGGAACCCATTTTCACCTCTTCCGGAGCTGAAATTTCGAAAATAGCACCTGTGTAGTAGTTGAGACCACGAGCAAGCGTTACGTCAAGGTCCAGTTTTGCTGTTTGCAAAGGCATTTTATCTAAGGCTCTTTGAATAAATTGAAGCTCTTCAATACCTTTTTGGCCAATTTCAGAATCAGCTAATAGTGATATGAGAAGATCAATCTTTTGAGAAAAATCACCTGTAAAATTGAATATAGGCTTGATATTGTCTATGGCAGATTCGGAAATCCCTTTTTCAAGCATTTCTTTTTTGACGCCCTCCTCTCCTATTTTGTCAAGTTTATCAAGTGCTACAGTAAAATCGATCAGTTTATCACTTTCGCCAATCACTTCAGCCAGACCAGAAAGGATTTTTCTATTGTTCATTTTGATGGTAACACCTTCAAGCTTCAGACTAGTAAAGACGGCATCATATAACTGAATAAATTCTACTTCCTGCCATAAGCTATCACTGCCAATCACATCGGCATCGCATTGCGTAAACTCTCTGAAACGTCCTTTCTGTGGTCTATCCGCTCGATATACATTCTGAATTTGATAACGTTTAAAGGGAAAATCAATCTCATTTTGATGTTGAACTACATATCTGGCAAATGGTACAGTAAGGTCATATTTCAAAGCTTTTTCCGAAATTGAAGAAGAAAGCTTTACGCTGTCTTTATTTTCATAAGCTTCAGCATTGGCTTTTTTCAAGTAGTCGCCAGAATTCAAAATCTTAAAGATGAGACGATCCCCTTCATCACCATACTTTCCCATTAGGGTATCCGAATTTTCAAAAGTTGGAGTTTCTATAGGCTTAAAACCAAAAGTTTTAAAATGTTTTTGAATGGTGGATATAATGTACTGTCTTTTACTGACTTCCAAAGATGAAAAATCACGTGTCCCTTTTGGTATTGACGCTTTACTTGCCATGTTATTTTTTAAATATTAAAAACCGCTAAAATAATTTTACTTTTCTACCATTCCATTAAAATACTCGTAAAGTTTGCCTTTCGTAATGTGTGCGCCTTGCTTTATGAGCGCAAAAATATCTTTGTTTCTGTCTTCACTTATTGGCTTTTTAGAAGTATAAATCTGGACATCATCATTCAAAAGATTATCCCTTAACCACTGGAAACCTTGTTTGGTGTTGATATCCACAGCTTCATTTTCAATTTTCAGACCTATTAAATTGATAAATTGATCTGTAAACTCAAATAAAAATAACTGCTGTGGAGAATAATGCTCAAGATAATTAACGTTGTTCAGAACCCCTTCCCATACTAAATCACTAAAGACATCGAGTTCATCTTCAGCGACTTGAGGTTTGTTTGTTTTTATGTCCTCCCACTCTTCATTGGTAATGGATTGACTTGCCAAAAAATTGATGAATTCTTTGTGCATTTCCTTAAGCTGTTCCTGTGTAAGCCTTTCGTATTTCATATGTGCAAAAATAAAAAAAGATCGGTAGAAGCTCTACCGATCTTAGAATTGTAATTTATAAGTTGTTTAGAAAATATATCTCAAGCCCACTTGCATTCTCCAACGTGAAATTAAACTTGAATTCACTGCAAAAGAATCTGTTCTATTTTGATCGAATGTGTAAACAGGTTCGTTGGTGTTTTGGTCCACACTTACGCCGATAGGTTGCTGGTTGAATGGTTCTTGAACTATACCCCAGTCCGAATTTAATAAATTACCGAAATTTAGAATATCCAAACTCAATTGTATAGTATTGATTCTATCTCCTGATACTTTAAAGTTATAATCTTGTAAAACTCTTACGTCTACTGTACTTCTCCAGGGCGCCAAAGCTCCATATCTTTCAAAATAACTTCCTCTATTATCTTTCATATAATCATTGTCTTCTATGAAAGCATTGAATGCATCGGCCTGACCTGGTCCTGAAAATTGCATTCTGGCTAATTCTTCAGTGGTTGGAATATAAATAAGGTCGTTGATGTTGGAACCATCATTATTGATGTCACCGCCGTACGTATAATTGTAACGACCTCCTTTAGCATATTCTATAAAACTGGAAACTGTTGTTTCCCATTGATTTTTTGATCCATACTGGAAGTTTTTAGAAATAACAGCAATAAAACGGTGAGTATCTCCATATTTTGAAAATCCTAAAACATCGTTGTTGGCATTTCCTACTGTTGGATTAAAAGTAAATGCATCTCCTGTAATTTCAGCTTCGATAGAGTTAACGTCTTTGGCATTTAAATAACTATAAGAAGTACTTACATATAAACCATTATTAAAACTCTTCTTTAAAGTACCTACTGCATTAAAGATCCTTCCTTTGTTAGAATTTGTAAAAACGTAAGCATTATTTTCACCTTTATCAGATTCAGCGTAAATCGCTCTGCTGTCCACTCCAGCCAAAGTTTGTGTTGGTTCTTTTAATCCCCAGTTTTGAACATGTGCTGCATTTATATCTTCAGTGTAAGAAATGTCTGTAGATGCAATGATACCGTTATCAAATTTATAGTCTAATCCTACATTGCTTCTCCATACTTGTGGAAATTTAAATTCTGGATCTACAATTTGGAAGAACCCCTGGTCTGCACCACTCACCTGGTTACCAATCCAAACAAACGGTAATCTACCTGTGAAAATTCCAGTCCCACCTCTTATTTGTAAAGTTTTATCGTTTCTAACATCCCAGTTAAATCCAAGCCTTGGAGAAATCAAAAATTCATCTGTTGGTAGTTGAGTTGAATTTAATGTAGTTTCTGAATTGGTTTCTGGATCGTAATAAACTGTCGTAGGGTCCACAGAAGCACCATTATCGATATCGATAAATTCTTGAATCTTTTCATCCGTATCAAAGTACAATGGCTTGTCTAGTCTTAAACCATAAGTAAATTTGAAGTTATTGGTCATGCTCCACTCATCCTGAGCATAAAAAGACAATTGACCTACATTGGTTTCAGACAATCTCCAGCCTCCATCATTTCCTACACCATTGGCGTTTCTAGACTCAAATACATTTTGAGCGAATGCTAGATTCTGAGCAATTGCACTTTGGCTACCTGCATTAGCATCAGCCAAAAATGCATCGACAGATGGATACGCATTGAAGGTACCGAAGTAACCATTTGGATTTCCGAAATTATCATAACCCGCTAAATTGAATGAATTATCAAATTCAAAACGTTCAAATGAAGCTCCAAGAGTCACCGAGTGATCTCCTACAAAAATGTTGAAATTGTTGGTAACTTGAAATACCTTCTGCTGTAATTCATTGTTAATAGAAAACGGCTCGTGTCCAGCGATAATATAATTGGATCCACTACCATCCTGTATAGTGATAGGAGGTGCTGGAGTTGAAAATGGATTTCTAAAGTCATCAAAATAAGTATATCCGGCCTGAAATTTATTAGAATATTTATTTCCGAAAGTAGAATTCAATTCAAACTGAACTGAGTTCAAATTGTTATTGATCTCATATCCTGAATTTTCAAACTGTATAACCGATGGACTCGGTCCTCTGAAGCCAAGAGCTGTTCTGTTGGCTGAATTGTCTTTGGAAGCTCTCAAGAAGTTATAAATCAAAGCTGCTTTATGGTTTTGATTGATGTTCCAATCCAGTTTCAAAATCCCTTTAGTGGACTCTGAATTATAATTGAAATTTTCAAATCTTCCAGTATCATAACCTAGCTGTCCTAATGCGTTTGAAACCGCCATCATGTCTGAAGCTAATACTCTGGATTCGTTGATCGCTCCTGTTCCTCGGTTGGGTGCAAAAGGAGCACCAAGATCAGTTCTATCGTCTTTTTCGAAATTGGCAAAAAAGAATAATTTATTTTCAACGATAGGTCCACCAACGCTAACTCCATATTGAATTTGCTCTAAGTCATTTCTTGGGACATCTTGTCCTTCAATTTTACCGCCAGTGAGATCTTCGTTTCTAAAAAAAGAATACACCGTACCCTTAAAAGTATTATCACCACTTTTGGTAACAGCATTTACAGAAGCTCCGGTAAAACCAGACAAGGTCACATCATAAGGTGCAGTTGTTACTTTTATTTGTTCAATAGCGTCCAGAGAAATTGGTTGTGCGCCGGTTTGCCCCCCTGGTGTTGGAGAATCCAATCCAAAGGGATTATTGAAAACAGCACCATCTAAACTGAAATTATTGAATTGATCATTTCTACCTCCAAATGAATTTCCACTTGCGGAAGGTTCCAACCTTGTAAAATCTTGTGCAGATCTGGAAATAGTTGGCAGTCTTTTTAAATCTTTGCTGGTAATTTGCGTTGCTGCACCAGTCCTTTCACTTGAAAACGTTGGATTGTCTGAAACGGTAATTAAGACTTCATCCAGAGCATTGGATGTTGTTACAAGAGTTACGTCAATATTGTAAGTCTCACCAAGATCTAGATTGATGTTTTCAAGAGTTTTAGTTTCAAACCCGACATAAGAAATCTTTACTTGGTAAGGACCACCGATTCTCATATTGTTAAGTCTAAATCTTCCATCAATATTGGTCATAGCTCCATACACTGAACCTGTAGGAATATGAGTAGCTACAACATTGGCTCCAGGCAATGTAATTCCAGCATTATCTTTTACAAGACCAGACATGGTCGATGTTGTTACTTGAGCCATAGAAGTTGATAACCCAATAAAAAACATTAAAATAAAAATGTAGCTTTTTTTCATATTATGAATTGTTTAAGTGTTTGAAAAAATAAAGCCGACAATATAGGTCGGCTTTGTAATTAAAAATTGTTGCTTTATCAATCATGCTAGTTTTCAGCAATGACTTCAAAGGTGAAGTCTAAGATTACATCTCTGTGGAATCTTAGTTTAGCATCATATTGACCTAAACGTTTGATGTTTCCACCTAGTATAGTAATATATTTCTTATCAATATCGACATCGTGTTTTGCTAATATGTCCTGAAGGTTACCAGAGGTAATACTTCCGAAAAGTTTATCACCTGCTCCTGTTTTGGAAGATATTTTGATATCGAGTTCTTTTGCTTTTTCAGCTAATGATTTAGCTTCATCTACAATTTTCTTTTCTTTGTAAGCACGTTGCTTAAGGTTTTCTGCCAAAACCTTTCTTGCTGAAGGAGTTGCCAATACAGCAAGTCCTTGAGGTATTAAAAAGTTACGACCATATCCATTTTTTACAGAGACAAGGTCATCGGCAAAACCAAGATTATCAACGTCTTTTTTTAGTATAATTTCCATTTTTTGCCTTTTTTATTTTAATAAATCACCAACGTATGGCATCAAAGCTAAGTGGCGAGAACGCTTTATAGCTTGAGATACTTTTCTTTGGTATTTTAAAGAAGTTCCTGTTAAACGTCTTGGTAAAATCTTACCTTGTTCGTTTACAAATTCCATCAAGAAGTCAGCATTTTTGTAATCGATATACTTAATGTCAGCTCTTCTGAAACGATCAAAACGCTTTTTACTTTTAGTTTCTATATCTAACGGGGTCAGATATCTAATCTCACCGTCGTTCTTTCCTTTCGATTGTTCTTCAATTGTTGCCATAATTACGCGCCAGTTTTAATTCGTTTAACTCGTTCTTTAGCCCAATCAATAGCATGTTTATCCAATTTAACGGTTAAATAACGCATCATTCTCTCGTCTCTTCTAAACATGACTTCTAAAGGCTCGATGGTAGTTCCATCTACTTTGTACTCAAGTAAGTGGTAAAAACCACTCTTTTTGTGCTGGATCGGGTAAGCCAATTTTTTTAGGCCCCAATCTTCTTTGTTTACCATCTCTGCACCTTTCGAAACAAGAAAATCTTCGTATTTCTTTACTGTTTCCTTTATCTGGTCTTCAGATAAAACGGGATTCAAGATGAAAACAGTTTCATAATGATTCATAAATATTTGTTTTATTTTAATGCCTGCAAAAGTACAACATATTCTGAATACTGCAAACCCTTGCTATCAATATTCTTCGGGTATTATTTCTTATATCGATTACAAACTTTTATATTTACTCAAAAATCATTCAAACCACTATGAATACTTATATAGACCATACTTTATTAAATGCAGACGCTACTCTAAAACAGATACATAATATTTGTGAGGAAGCTATCGCTTACAAATTTGCAACGGTTTGCATTAATTCAAGCTATGTAAAAGAGGCTGCTGAAATACTTAAAGATTCTGGATCTAAAATTTGTACTGTTGTCGGTTTTCCTCTTGGTGCATGTACCACAAAAGCCAAAGTCGAAGAAGCAAAACAAGCCATTGCTGACGGTGCTACTGAAATAGATATGGTCATTCATCAGGGAAAATTAAAGTCTAAAGACTACGATTATGTGGAAGCTGATATAAAAGCTGTGAAGACTGCTATAGGAAATCACACTCTGAAAGTGATATTAGAAATATGTAATCTTAAGGACGATGAAATAGCTGTTGCCTGTCAGCTTTCAGAAAAAGCAGGTGCTAATTATGTAAAAACCTCTACTGGTTTTGGAAGTCACGGTGCAACTTTGGAAGCAGTTAAAATTATGAAAGATAATATATCAGATAAAGTAAAAATTAAAGCTTCCGGAGGTATAAGAGATACAGAGACTGCCAAAAAATACATCGACCTTGGAGTTTCCAGAATTGGTGCTTCAGCAGGAATTGCAATTGTAGAAGGAACTTCATCTAATTCAACTTACTAAAAATTAAAAAATGAGTGTACACATCGACGCTAATAAAGGCGATATCGCCGAAACTATACTTTTACCCGGAGATCCACTAAGAGCCAAATGGATCGCTGAAACTTTTCTTGAAAATGCCACATGTTATAATGAAGTCCGTGGTATGCTAGGCTATACTGGCACCTATAAAGGACAACAAGTATCGGTGCAGGGAACTGGAATGGGAATTCCATCCATCAGTATTTATGCACACGAGCTTATCACTGAATTTGGAGTAAAAAATCTGATTAGAGTCGGTAGTGCTGGTGCTATAAAAAAAGAAGTTGAAATGCGAGATGTTGTCATTGCCATGGCAGCATCGTCCAACTCTTCTTTAAACAGAAACAGATTTAAAGGTGGAGACTTTGCCCCTACAGCAAGTTTCAAGTTGTTTGACAAGGCTATCCAAACTGCTAGAAAGCTTGATATTTCATTTAAAGCTGGCAATGTACTTTCATCTGACTTTTTTTACACAGATGATCCAAAAGATCATGAAATGTGGTCAGCTTATGATGTTTTGTGTGTAGAAATGGAAGCCTCTGGGTTGTATTCTATAGCTGCTAAGCATCATGTCAATGCATTGGCTATCCTGACTATTTCAGATTCATTAATTACAGGAGAAAAGACATCTGCAGAAGAACGTGAAACTACATTTAATCAAATGATCAAAATCGCCTTAGAGCTTGCAGACTAAAGATACCGATTTTCAGATTTTAAAACAATTTAAGGGTTTTATGAATACGAAGTTGATGATTGACCATCTTCCTGGAACAAATATTTCAACTTTTGAATTCGACTTGCTTTCAGAAATCAAGCAAATCGAAAGTTTTCCGTTTGAAGAAGCCAGAGCTTTCAATTTCGTTGGGAAAAGAGCTGAGATATTTTTAAAATACTATTTGGAAAAATCTCAGCATTTTGAAGAATTAGCTTACAGCTTACAGGTTATTGATAATAAGACCACAATTGGTGAATTTGATTTCATTATTCGGGATACCACTGAAGATAAGATCATCCACACTGAATTAATTAATAAAATTTATCTTTATGATGATCGTCTTCATGAAGATCCTGACTATTGCTGGATCGGTCCAAATAGACGTGACAGGTTTATTGATAAGATTGAAAAATTAAGAGCTCAGCAATTTCCCCTACTTTTTCATCCTAAGGCAGAAAGTTTTTTAAGTAAGTATAATATAGATCCCTGGAAAGTTAAACAGAAAGTTTGTTTTAAGGCAATTCTTTTCCTTCCTGTGAATTGCCGAAGTCGTTTTTTTAGAACAAACCTAAAAGCAGTAACTGGTTATTTTTATACACTCGAGGAATTTTTAAATAAAAAATGGAAATACCATGAGTTTTATATTCCGAAGAAAATAAACTGGTATACAGATGAAACTCAGCATACTGAGTGGCATTCCTATTCAAAAGTTTTATATCAACTTCAAGAATTTATGGATAAAAAGCAATCGGTCATGTTGTTCAGAAAAAATAAAAATGGTGAAACCAGCAAATGCTTTGTGGTTTGGTGGTAGCTTTAGATTAAATCTCTTATTTCTTCAGGCTTCATATTTTCAATCGTCTCCTCTCCTATTCTGTAGCGAATTAACCTCAAAGTTGGCAAACCCACTTTAGCTGTCATTTTGCGTACCTGTCTATATTTTCCTTCGGTGAGCGTAATCGATAGCCATGACGTTCTTCCATGTTCATCTTCGTTTCTGATGTCTTTCGCACGTCTAGGCAAATCGTCTGGCGGAGTCATCAAGCGAACTTCACAGGATTTAGTGTAATAAGGTTTCCCGTAAATGCTTATTTCAACACCTTTTGAAAGTTCAGCAACATGCTCTTCTGTGGCTTCTCCGTCTACCTGAGCCCAGTATTCTTTTTCAATACCTGTTGATGTAATTTTATGGCTAAACTTCCCATCCGTAGTAAGAAACAATAAACCTTCAGAGTCCTGATCCAGACGGCCAACAGACATAATTCCTTCAGGAAAATCGCCGAGTTCACCTAGAAGTCTTTTGTTTCTCCTTCGCTTTTCGTTATTAACGAACTGACTTAACATGCCATAAGGCTTAAATATTTTAAAATTTGCCATCTAAATAAGACTTGCGTTTTATATTTAAACAAAAATACAATTAAGCAAATGCTGGAAGAAATAAAAAAAAATTATGGACATCTTTTTGAAGATGAATTGCTTCAAGAAATCAATGACATTGGAGTTATTAAACACGTAAATTCTGGGGACGAATTAATTAGAACTGGTCAATATTTGTCTGCGATGCCATTACTTATAGACGGAGTGGTCAAAGTGATGCGAGAAGATGAGGATGGTTTTGAACTTATGCTTTATTTTTTGGAGAAAGGAGAAACCTGTGCGATGACACTTTCATGCTGCACAGGTTCGTCTGTCAGTGAAATACGGGCGGTAGCAGAAACGGATTCTTCACTGTTGATGATTCCTGTAGAAAAAATGGAAGAATGGCTCGGGAAATACAAATCCTGGAGAAATTTCATTTTTGATAGCTATCATCAACGTCTCATGGAGGTTCTGGCAACTATCGATAGCATCGCTTTCAAGAAAATGGACGAGCGTTTACTGGAATATCTAAAAAATAAGTCTAAATACTATAATGATTCAGAAATTAAAGTTACGCATCAAGACATTGCATTCGACCTCCATACCAGTCGGGTTGTAATCTCCAGACTTCTCAAAAGGCTAGAAAAAACCAATCGAATTAAATTGAATAGGAATTCCATTAAATTAATTGATATTGATTAGCATCCGTAACTTTTGTTACTGTTACAGTTCATATATTTCCTTTATTTTGTTGAAAATTTGACACTTGCTTTAGATTTAAATTCAGCTTTACTCTGAATTCAATAACAACTTAATTCAAGTGTTGATATTTAAAATTAAATAAAATGCAAACAAAGATAATAGTACAAAATTTAAAATGTGGCGGTTGTGCCAGTACCATTTCTAAAAACTTAATATCAATTGATGGTATTTCAGAGGTGAATATCAATGCAGAAGAATCTTCAGTAGAGTTTGCCTATGCTGAAGAATCTTCATTAAAAACAGTTGAAGAAAAATTAAGAAATTTAGGTTATCCGGTACTTGGAAATGCCAATACTTACCTGAATAAGGCGAAATCGTTTATAAGTTGTGCCACTGGAAAAATGAATCAATAATCAAAAGAAATTACTATGACAATTAAACAATATAACGACAAACCTTTATCACATCTTTCATACGCCATTGTAAGCAATGGAAAAATGGCTGTTGTTGATCCTGCAAGGGATCCACAGCCTTATTATGAATTTGCTGAAGAAAATGATGCTAAAATAGTTGCTGTTTTTGAAACTCATCCTCATGCGGATTTTGTGAGTAGTCACTTACAAATTCATAAAGAGACTGGAGCTACTATTTATGTAAGTAAATTAGTTGGTGCTGACTATCCTCATCACGCATTTGATGAAGGAGATGAATTGAAAATGGAGGATATCACCTTCAAATGTATTCATACACCAGGTCATTCACCAGATGGAATCACTGTTCACGCTGTAGATGATGCAACAACCAAAGAAGCTATTTTCACAGGTGATACTTTGTTTATAGGTGATGTAGGAAGACCCGATTTGAGAGAAAAAGCAGGTAATATGACAGCCAAACGTAAAGAACTTGCTCAAGCCATGTACAAAACTATGACCACAAAGTACAATCACTTGTCTGATAATGTTTGGGTCTATCCAGCTCATGGAGCAGGGAGTTTATGCGGTAAAAATATGAGTGATGATACAACAAGTACATTGGGAAATGAGAGAATTGGTAACTGGGCTTTCCAGGAACAAACTGAAGAAGAGTTTGTAAATGAAATTCTTGACGGTCAACCTTTTATTCCATCATATTTTGGACATGATGTAGATATAAATAAAACCGGAGCAGAAAACTTCAGAGCTTCCATTTCTAATATCCTCGTTCACCTAAATGTTGAGAAATTTGACGCAGATGCTACAATTGTGGATACAAGACCTCAAGCTGATTTTAAAGCTAGCCATATCTCAGGAAGTATCAACATTATGGCAAGGACTGAAAATGACAAGATTGAGACTTGGATTGGAGCGATTATAAAGCCAAACGAAAAATTTTATTTGGTGTTGAATTCTATTTCTGAATATGATGAAGTTGTTTCTAGAATTGCTAAAATTGGCTATGAATCACAAATAAAAGCTGTTTTAACCTTAGGACAAACTCAGTTTGAATCTTCAGAGGATTTTGATTACACAGACTTTAAGCAAAATCCAGATCATTATACAATTATCGATATTAGAAATCCAAGTGAATTCAATGAAGGTAAAAAGTTTGAATCTGCTAAGAATCATCCACTTAATGAATTGAGAGATTCTGCAAAATATATTCCTACAGATAAGCCCGTTGTGGTTCACTGTGCAGGTGGTTACAGAAGTGCAGCCGGAAGTAGTATTATAGAAAAGGTTTTACCAGCTAATGCTAAAATTTATGACTTAAGCGATAGAATAAATGATTTCAGTTAATTAACAAAATCATTTAGCTTTTAAAAGACCGATGAAAATTCATCGGTCTTTTATTTTATATTAGTTTTGACCTCATGAACAAAATTTTCTTTTTTATTTTAAGTCTTACGTTGCTATCATGTATGCAACCTTTAGAAAAAACTACTTCTACTCAAAATTATGTGGTAAGAGGAACCATAAATGGTGAATTTGATGACTACATAAAAATCAAATACAAAGATCAACTAGATAGTGCGCAAGTTGTAAATAATGCTTTTCTATTTGAAGGTACTGTAACAACTCCCACAGCTTTTCGATTTCGATTTGATTCAGTCACCTCTTCTGAAGTGTTTTATCTAGAAAATGATACTTTATTTTTTGATATTATAGTAGATGATTTAAAACTTGAAGATGAAATGTTTAAAGACTTTGTTGTCAAACAATTGAGTGGAGGAAAAACTGTAGAACTAAAAGCATATTTGACAGAGTTTCTCAAATCAACTTCAAAATCAAAAAGAAATCGGGATCTGATTTTAGATAAAATGGATAGCTTAATAAAGGCTCATCCCAATCATGATTATCTTGGAAAAATACTTTCTGAAATAAGCATGAATCAAACTTTACTCTATAATGATATTAAAAGTTTGGTATCAAAACTTGATGTTGATAAGCTAAACCCCCAAGACGTTGAGATCCTAGAAAAATATCAGCACAAGCGGAGGAAATATCAGATTGGAAGTCAAATCCCATCTTTTGATTTAATATCTATTACAGCTGACACTGTCGATTTAAAATCTGATTTTGCCAAATACAATCTCATTCAGTTTTGGTACAGCTGGTGTGAAACTTGTAAAAATCAACAGGAAGAATTGCTTAAGGTATATCAAGACTATAATTTCAAAGGATTTGAAATTGTGAGTGTTTCACTTGATACTACACGTGAAGACTGGATAAATTCTGTCTCTGAGCAGTCCCTTCCCTGGAAATCTTTGAGGGTGAAGAACGGTTTTACTGGAGAACTTCCAACGGAACTAGGTATCACAGATTTACCACAGTATTACCTTGTCGATAAGAGTGGAAGAATTATAGAGATCAACCTAAGTATTGACGAACTGGACACCATATTGTCAGCCTTACTAAACTAAATTCAAAATATCAACGTTATTTAAAAAAACAATTGCCATGAAACACGCGATAAAATTAATTTTAATAATTAGTCTTGGTCTCTGCAGTTTTAATTCTCAATCACAAAATTTTGACTTAGGTATAAAAGGTGGTATCAATTACGCCTCTATTTCTGAAATTAACAAAGATGGTCGGTTGGGTTTTACAGGAGGCATCTTTACCAGTGTCCGATTTAATGCACTAGCAATACAAACAGAAGTTTTGTTTTCTCAGCAAGGAGGCGAGTTCAATGGAGATGATATTGAAACAGATTATGCTTTGGTGCCTGTGCTTTTGAAATTACATTTTCTAAGAGTGTTCAATCTTCAGTTTGGTCCACAATTCAGCTACGTAATTAATGAATCAGACTTTAGAGAATCCGAAAAACTTGATATTTCAGGTGCTGCGGGACTAGGGTTGAGTTTAGGATCTGGTTTAAGAATCGATGCCAGGTATAATTTCGGTTTTACAGATGCTTTTAAAGGAGCCTCAGGGAATAATAGATTTATTTCTCTTGCTCTTGGGTATTCTTTTCTTTAAGAATAACAGATACCTCTGAATCATCTAATTGTATTCTAAACATCTCATATTCCGGGTGAGTGAAAATGAGTTCATCTCCCCTGTCTTTTGTATTGATTCTAAAAACACCTTTAGTATTTGTTCTTGAGTTTAAATCTGTACCCATGACTTGAACAAGCACATCTTCAATGCCTTCCCCATTTGAATTTTTGACTTCACCATCAATAAGATTACTATCTTTCCCGCAAGAAAGAAATGCAATTGAGAGCAATAAAAAAATAACTTTTTTCATAGTTTTATAGTAATAAATTATACTGATCATTCATGAAACGAATATACATTTTCCTTTTCATCTTTAGCTTTACAATCAACGCGCAGGCTCAATTATTATCGGGAGATCAAGAGAAATTTACCAGAGCAGATACACTCCGTGGAAGTTTGCGACCAGAACGGACAAGCTTTGATGTTCTCGCCTATGATTTAGATATTAAACTGGATCCTGAAGCAAAGTTTATAAGCGGTTTCAATAAGATTGATTTTAAAGTTATTGAAAATACATCCAAAATTCAGCTTGATTTATTTACGAATATGAACATAGATTCTATCGTTTTTAATGGTAGAAACTTAGATTATGAAAGAGATGAAAATGCTGTTTTCATCAACTTCGATAAGCAACTGAAAGCTGGAAACCTTGAAAGTCTCCAATTTTACTATTCAGGATATCCAATTATCGCCAAGAATGCTCCATGGGATGGAGGATTCGTATTTTCTGAAGATAAAAATGGAAAGCCCTTTATAGCAGTTGCTGTGCAAGGGACAGGAGCTAGTTTATGGTATCCTAATAAAGACCATCAAAGTGACGAGCCAGATTCTGCTAATATCAAAGTAAGCGTACCCAAAGGATTGATGAATGTTTCCAACGGAAGATTAGTTGAAAAAATTCCATTGGAAAATGGCTATACAAAATGGCACTGGAGAGTTGAACATCCTATCAATAATTACAATATTACTTTGAATGTTGCAGATTACACTCATTTTGAAGACAATTACAAGGATTTGACTTTAAATTATTACGTCTTAAAAGAAAATCTAGACAAGGCCAAACAACAATTTCGGCAGGTAAAACCAATGATGGATTGCTTCTATGAAAAATTTGGTGAATATCCTTTTAAAAAAGACGGCTACAAACTAGTCGAAACGCCTTATTTAGGTATGGAACACCAAAGTGCTGTTGCTTACGGAAATGGATATCAAAATGGGTATTTAGGTAATGATTTATCGAATACTGGTATTGGATTAAAATGGGATTTTATCATTATCCATGAATCTGCTCATGAGTGGTTTGGAAATTCAATATCGGCATCAGATATAGCTGATATGTGGATACATGAAAGTTTTACCGCCTATGCAGAGTCTGTATTTGTAGAATGTGAATTTGGAAAAAAAGAAGCTATTACATACCTCTACGGTTTAAGAAAAATAATAGCTAATGATAGTCCAATCATTGGTGAGTATGGCTTAAATCATGAAGGTTCAGGAGATATGTACTATAAAGGAGCCAATATGCTCAATACTTTGAGAAGTGTGGTTAACAATGATGAAAAATGGTGGTCACTCTTAAAAGAATTTCATGAAACCTTTAAATATAAAACAATCAACACTAATGATGTGATTGCATTTTATGATCAAAGAACAAAAGAAAGACTTGAACCAATATTTAATCAATACCTAAATTTCACCTCCATACCGACTTTGCAAATAAAGTTTGATCAACAGAATAGATTATACATGAGATGGAATACGGATGTCAAGGACTTCAAAATGCCAATCGAATTTCAAAATTCATCTGAAAAATTTGTTCATAGAGAGAACGTAACTAATCAATGGAAATTGATACAAGTAGATTTAAATGATTTGGATGAATTAGCCATCAATAAGTACGGATACTATATAAATATTGAGAAAGTGAGAGGTTAAATCGAATTAGCTAATCAATTTTGATAAGGTCTTTTTTCGATGAATCTTTCCTGAATCGGTTTCTTCAAATTTATCAACAAAGTATATATGCTTTGGCTTTTCATATTTCCCTAAAGACTTTTTCTGCTCGATCGCATGCTTCAGGTCGTTCAAATACTTTTTATTTTCGGGAGCTTCAATAAATAAAACAACTTCCTCACCAAGTGAGTCATGAGGTATCCCTGCTATATAAAATCTGTGAGTGATTAGCTTCTGAAGTTTTTTCTCAACGCTTTCTGGAAAAACTTTTATACCACCAGTATTTATAACATTATCTAACCTTCCTATCCAGAAAAATTTCTTGTACGTAAGCACTTCAACGATATCGTTGGTAACCAATTCCTCATCTAAAATTTTGGGCGCTTTTATGACCAAACAATTATTTTCGTTTTGTGATACACTTACGTTAGGTAAGGCTTTAAAAGGCCTTTTTTCTTTGTTGTCGGTTTTAGGATTCAATTTTCTTGCTGCAATATGAGATATGGTCTCTGTCATTCCATAAACTTCATAAACAGTTGTGGGAATCCCTTGTATCAATCCGATAAGATTATCCGTCACAGCTCCTCCACCCACAATTAATTTTTTAATCAGATGAAGTCTTCCTAAGGAATTATCCATTTGAAATGGAGTCATCGCACAAAAATCATAGGTTTTGAAAACCTCATCCAGTGGATTCGATCTAGGTTCAACAAGATCCAAATCCCAACCTAAAACCATTGCTCTCACTAACATCATCCTACCCCCAATGAAGTTGGCTGGCAAACAAAGTAAAGCTTTGGTTTCTTCCTGAATTTTGAAATATTTCCCAGTAGCTAAAGCACTATTGATCATTTTTTGTTTGTCCAAAAAATAGATTTTTGGATCACCAGTCGAACCAGAAGTTCGAACTTTTATGGTATCGTAATCTTCATTTAGCCAATCTAAAAGAAAGTTGCCTATTTGTTCTTCAAAAGGCTCTCCTTCCTTTACAAAGCTATAAGCCACCGAGTGTAATTCAGATTTATTAAAATGATGACCATTGATTTTAAAAAAAGGATGGATTTCGACTGCATGCTTTACCATAATAATAGATTTAATGAATCCTTATAATATTCTATAAATATAATAATCATTTTGAAACTCTCAACCGATTATTATAACTCATTATCAGGCAGTTCCACCTTACCAAAAAGCTTTGATTTCCAATTTTTCCACTTATAAACTTTAGCCATGATCAACAAATAAATTGGGTAAATAACTAAAACTGGCGTTAAAACATCGAGACCAATAGAGGGCTCTGCTGTATAAAGAAGAATCGATTCCGTTTGGAAAGCAGTCCAGTCTGCGGTCACCAACAAAGCTGTAATGAGATTATTACCAGCATGATACCCTATCGAAAGTTCCAAACCTTCATCCATCAGTGCCATGATTCCTAACAAAAACCCTGTGCCAATGTAACTGACCATGATCACATTACCAACTTTTCCTACTTCCGGATTTCCTAAGTGTAAAAGACCAAACCCAACAGAAGTAACTAAAAGCGGTAACCATCTGTTTTTAAAAATAACACCAAGACCTTGCATAAAATAGCCTCGGAAATAAAGTTCTTCAAATGAAGTCTGCAGAGGAACCATTACAATACCTATGATTGCTAAAATAAAAAACTGATCCCATTTAAGATTCCATAAGTAATCATCTGGATTAATATTATAATCGATAATGGTCATTACTGTAATGAAAAAACCTACTATACTAAAACCAAAGAAAACACGCTTCCAGTCAAATTTTTTTCGTGTGGTCAATAGATCTTTAAACTTCTGATTATGAAAAAATCTTACAATTAACCACAAACCGAATAAACCGATCACAAAGGAGAGTAACATGAGAAAAAAAGTGAGATTTGAGTCCAAAGTTCCCATCAGAGTCTCGTAATTCCCTACATTGGAAAAGTCTCCGCCATCTGTAGCAATTTTATACATAACTGCAGCAACAAAGGGAATGGTTCCAATTTGCCAGATTATAAATATTAGGAAAGCTCCAACAAGGTATCTCCACCACTCATAGTAACCCTTTGTCGCTAAAGCGATATAATCTTTCATAAATTAAATTTATTTTCCCAATTCAGTTTTGGGTTGTACATGATGTGTTCTCCTTCGATCGTCAAAGGGCTTTCAATATTATTGGTATAAAGTCCACCAGTTCCAAGTCCTTGTGGCATTTTATTATTTTGTAAAAACGTAAACTGAGCAATGGCATTCAACCCAATATTACTTTCCAACGCACTTGTCATCCACCACTTGATGTTATGTTGATTTGCCAGCTCTATCCATTCTCGCGATCCCTGAAATCCACCAATTAAGCTAGGTTTCAAAATTATGTATTGAGGTTTAATAGTTAGTAATGCTTTTTCCTTTTTTGTTACGTCCTTTATTCCTATTAATTCCTCATCCAAAGCAATTGGCAAAGGCGTCTGCTCACAGAGTTTTGCCATTTCTTTCCACTCTCCCTGAGCGATTGGCTGCTCAATACTATGTAAATCATACGCACTCAATCTTTTCAATTTTTCGAGAGCATGTTCTGGAGAAAAAGCACCATTGGCATCGACACGCAATTCGATATCTGAAGCCGAGAATTCACTTCGAATGTATTTGAGTAATTCTAATTCAGATTCAAAATCAATTGCTCCGATTTTAAGTTTAATACAACTGAATCCTTGCTGAATTTTATCCTGAATTTGGCTTTTCATAAATGACTTTTCTCCCATCCAAATCAAACCATTTATGACCATTCCTTTATTCCCATCAGTAAATTCTGAAGGAAATAATACATAAGGATTACTGGAAGCAAAGGATTGAAAAGCCATTTCCAACCCAAACTGAATCGATGGAAACTCTTTTAACTCTGGATATAAAGTGTCAAGACCTAGGTGAATGTTATCGCAAAGCCATTTCAAAGTAGCCTCGTAATCTTCAATGCTATCAATGCTCAAGCCTTTAAGAAGTCCGCACTCCCCTATTCCGAATTTATTTTCGGTTTCTATTTTTATAAACCAGGATTCTTTAGTTTTTAAAACTCCTCTTGAAGTTCCACTAGGTTTTTTAAATTTCAAAATATGTTTAAAATAAGATGCCTTCATTTTATAGTTTCCATAAAATTTAAAAAGCCATTTTACTAAAAATGGCTTTTTAATATTAATTAATAATAATCTATTATTTGATGATTAATTTTTTTGTAGTGACTTTAGAATTAGATACAATCCTAACTAAATACATACCAGAATTTAGATTCAAAGATAATTGAGTTCCGTTAGATATTTGCTTTTCTAGTACTTTTTTCCCAGTCATTGAGTAAAATTCTACATTCGCAGCGTTAGTTATACCTTTAAATTGAATATAAGTTGAAGTTGGATTAGGATAAATAGATATATCTTGATACTTATTTTGATTTATCGAAAGTGATTGGTTCCAGGTTTCACCTTGCTGGTCTCCCCATATATAATCCACTAATTCTGGATAGTCAATAAAAGGATTCCTATTATTTTGCCAAGTGTAAACAACATTATTTCTGTTCATCTCAAAATCATCTGCAGGATCATATGTATGCCATTGCATAAGTGTTTCCAAATCTCCTAATTGGCCTGTAACATCTGGAAATCCATTAACCACAAAAAGGTCATTGTATCGAATAGCAAGATAAAAAACTGCTCTAGCCACATCACCTCTAAAACTGCCTTGAGTTCCAGAAGGTCCAGCATAAGAATCAATATTGTTTATGCTTCCAAAATGTTTATTTCCTCTGGAGCTGTTTTCATTTGCATCTGTTGCCCTCAAACCATGTGCATCAGAATTGGCGTGTCTCAACGAGTCTGCATTGGTTTCCCACCATTCATTGATCCCGGTGGCAATTTCATCTTCTTCTATACTGAAAAAACTACCTCGAGATCTTGGAAACACATGTTCTCTGTTCCAAAATCCAGTTCCCGAAGAACTTAATTGATATAAATATTTTGGCCGTGATTCCTCTCGATACGCCAACCAAACCTGATTACTATTACTTGGGCTTTGGTCCGCTGATTTTAAAATATCTATAATGTCTGAGTAAGTATGGATTTTAACAACACCTTCTTCGGCAATAATATCTCGTATTGCTTTTCTTAGAGCATTACCAGATTTACCATTTAAACTTTCAAAATAATTTGTTGGTCCTGTAGGATTGACATTATCGAAGGTCGGGTTTGTGGGAATTCCCCAATCAGCCACAGTAAAATCATTATCTACAACAATGACCTGGATAAAATTAGAATTCAATATGTATGGATCACCAATTACATCTATCTCAATATTGATAAATTCATCACCTTCATCTAGTTCGTCGTCTACAATATCAATAGTTAAAGAACCTGTGCTCGTACCTTCAGATAAGATGATGGAATTAGGTCCATTGTAATCATCCTCGGTGAAGGTTCCATTTGCTAAACTAAAATTAATAATCAAATCTTCATCTAAAGGCTTTGATGTTGAAAAATTAATGACAAAACTATCGCCTTCATCAACTAAAGTTTTGCTTGAAGTTATATCAATAAACACGGGAGGTATTCCAGAACCGTCATTTAATTCTCTTGGTGTAGGAAGCCCTATAGACCAAGTTCCATCAGAATTTCGCTGCATCGATTCTGAATCCTTATTACCGTTTAAATCCTCATCAATTTGTTCATTTTGAGCTAAAAGATTTAAAAGATTCTGATCAGTTGGATCGCTAGTTCCATAAACCAAAGCATCAACTATATTGTCTGTTGTAGCTAAAGTTCCTTCCGGAAAATCTTGTTCTGATCCTCTATAGACAGCAACTGCATCAGCGCCATTTTGAATGAAATTTGAAGGTAAAAAATAGTTAGGACTCGGTGTGAGTTCTGGTCCGCCTAAAACAAACAAACCATTAAAATCTGTAGTAAAACTATCTAAATTCAATGCGAAATAGCTGGAATCCCCTCCAGACGATGATCCATTAAATAAAACAAGTACATAACCAATAAGAGTGGTATTTGGAGAGAGCGTTTTAAGCTCAATAAACTCTTTTGTATCAACACCATCTGTGTCTGAATCCACTTCATTGATAATAACATCTTGAGAAAAAATAAACTGGCTGATCAGTACAAAAGCCAGAAAGATAATTTTATTCATTTTTATCAAATTTTGGCAAAAATAAGGTATAAATTTATCAAATAAGTGTTCTCAAGTTAACTTATGATTAATAAAAAAACTCTGAAGCTGAAAAAGCAACAGAGTTTTAATTTTAAATCAAAAATTTTGATCTATCGAACCAGTTTTTTATACTTAATTCGTTTTGGCATGGTATCACCACCTAATCGTTTTTTCTTGTTTTCTTCATAATCACTAAAGCTACCTTCAAAGAAATAAACTTCAGAATTTCCTTCAAAAGCCAATATGTGAGTACAAATTCTGTCTAAAAACCATCTGTCGTGGGAAATCACAACAGCACATCCCGCAAAATTTTCCAATCCTTCTTCCAAAGCTCTCAATGTGTTCACATCCAAATCGTTGGTTGGCTCATCAAGTAACAAAACGTTTCCTTCTTCCTTTAACGTCATAGCAAGATGAAGTCTGTTTCGCTCTCCTCCGGAAAGCTTATCAACTTTCTTGTTTTGTTCACTTCCATTAAAATTGAAACGGCTCAAATACGCCCTGGAATTTACTTTTTTGCCTCCCATCATCACTAAATCCTGGCCTTCACTGAAGTTCTCCCAAATTGATTTATTTGGATCAATATTGGAATGCGCCTGGTCAACATAAGCGATTTTAGCAGTCTCTCCTACAATAAATTCGCCTTTATCAGGTTGAATTTCACCCATAATCATTTTGAAAATGGTGGTTTTACCAGCTCCGTTTGGACCTATGACACCAACAATTCCTGCCTGTGGCAATTTAAAATCCAAATTTTCATAAAGCAACTTGTCATCAAATGCTTTGCTTACTCCTTTAGCATCTATCACATTGGTTCCCAAACGTGGACCATTGGGGATATAGATTTCGAGTTTTTCATCAAGTTTATCTTGATCCTGACTCATCAATTTATCATAATTATTAAGTCGGGCTTTTTGTTTGGATTGTCTGCCTTTTGGAGCCATCTTCACCCATTCCAGTTCGCGTTCTAAAGTCTTTTGACGCTTGCTAGCTTGTTTTTGTTCCTGAGCCATACGCTTAGACTTTTGGTCTAACCAAGACGAATAGTTTCCTTTCCAAGGAATTCCTTCACCTCTATCCAGTTCTAAAATCCAGCCTGCTACGTTATCCAAGAAATATCTATCGTGAGTGACGGCAATGACAGTTCCTTTATATTGTGATAAGTGATGTTCGAGCCAATGCACAGATTCTGCATCCAAGTGGTTGGTAGGTTCATCGAGTAAGAGCACATCGGGCTCCTGAAGTAATAATCGACAAAGTGCTACTCTACGTCTTTCACCACCAGAAAGATTTTCAATTTTTTGGTCGGACGGCGGTGTTCTCAGTGCGTCCATCGCAACTTCCAGCTTATTGTCTAGCTCCCAGGCATTTGTAGCATCAATTTTATCTTGAAGTTTGGCCTGACGATCCATAAGTTTTTGCATTTTATCTGCATCTTCGTAAACTTCTGGTAAACCAAAATCATCATTAATTTTGTTGTATTCATCCAGAATGGCTACCACGTCAGCAACGCCTTCTTTCACTACATCTAATACAGTTTTCTCAGGATCCAATTCTGGTTCCTGTTCTAAATAACCTACAGTGTAATCTTGAGAAAAAACAACATCGCCTCGATAGTTCTTTTCTATCCCAGCAATGATTTTCATCAAGGTAGATTTACCAGAACCGTTGAGCCCAAGAATTCCTATTTTAGCTCCATAAAAAAAGCTTAAGTATATATTTTTAAGAACTGGTTTATCTTCTCCAGGGTAAGTTTTGGATACTCCCGACATGGAGAAAATCACTTTTTTATCGTCTGCCATTAATTTTAATTTTTATTTATACTCTTCCTTTTAGGGCATTAAACACCCAAGCTATTGCAAAAAAACCGATACCAACAGAAGCAAAACCCCAACCGGCTATCTCATTATATCTAAAAGCGCCTAAAGCAATAAGTCCTAAACCTACAATTACCATAATAAAGGTTGCCCACGCTAAAACTGTATTTTTATTCATTAACTATCATATTTATGATTTGCTAAATTACAAAAACGATTTTTAATGTTACTAGTCACATAAAAGCTTTATGTCTTACATGTCCAAAATATTAGTTCATAACTAAAGTAGTTTTCTCAAACACTTTTGAAAATCTGCATTAATCTTAGCTATTTTAATAGAATCTTTAGTGTGGCTTTGATTAATTTCCAGCTCAATTCCTGTATAATTATTGGGGAATATCTTTCTTAGACTCGTCGTAAATCCATCAGATTTTCCCTTGTAGGGGTAATTCATTCTAATTCTGAATTCAGGCATTTGTAAGCTCATTTTTTTTCGAAATTTGTTTGCAAAGTCTTTATCAGCTTTTCGTCTTGGATCGTATAAAATACCAAGATCCGCTTCGCGAACGTTTCCGTTCAAAATTGGTGTAAAAGTGTGAATAGATAGATGAAGTACGCATTCACCTTTGATGAGGCTTTCTTCTATTTTCTTCTGAATTTGATACCGATAAGCTTGATAATAGTCGATAATTAAGCGGTTTTTTTCTGCTTTATCAAGATTTTGTGAGATGCTTGAAAATAATTTGGGATGATGCAAAGACCTGTTAACTTCTATCAAAAGCCTGCTCCATTGGTAATGTAAAGAATAATCAGCTATATGCTGTAGAGATTCATAAACTTCAAAAGCACCTACATCATAACCTTCATGCGTTTCCAATCGGTTTTTATGGTCTATAAATAAATATTCGTATTGTTTCGGCAACAAATTACTCGCATGCTCACAAGTCAGTATTAATTTCACGGCAGGAATAATTCATTTTTGGATAGACTATTTCCAAGCTTTTGATAAACCTTCAGAATATTAACTTCAGAAAAATCATTATTTATTGCTTTTAGAATTCGTGTGGACAAACTACCATGAACTAAAATTTGTTCAATAGCTTCAGAATGTCTTTTATTCAATCTAGAGGACACCTTTTCAAATAAATGCTTATAAATATCTTTTACAGCCATCGATTCAGCTTCAATTCCAAAAAGTTTCAAATAGGATTTATTATGAATTACAGCTTCTTCTGCATGTTCGATACTTTGATTCAAAATTTCAAAAAGAATATCTTCATACCATGATTTTTGATCCTTCAAATTTGAATAGGTTTCATTTACAAAATCCTTTAAAATTTCGACAATAAAACTAGCGATAGCAACATCTGCCAGAGGGCATTCTTGTATATCCAGAACTCGAATCTCTATTGCGTTTCTATCAAACCTGGCAATAGCTCCTCTTGAATTTAAAAAATGATGTTCTAAAATTTGGTCCTTATCAAATGGAGCAATTGCAGAATTAATAGGGTCGAAGATTTTTTCCTGATATTCTTTTTGGCTAAACACTTGTTCAGGAATCACTTTCCCTGTCATTTCAGGTATTTGCTTTTGATTGGTTAAATACAACCTCATCCTGGAATCTAGATCACCTGTTGTTTGACCATCCAGAATTGGTGAACTTGCACTCAATGCCGGTAAAATAGGTAGTAAAATCCGTATAGCAGCGTGTAACTTTTCAAATTCGGAGTCATCGCAAAAGGGTAAATTGATGTGCATACTTTGTACATTGGACCAACCGTGACCTTTGCAATCAAAAATTCTGTTGTAAAGGGCATAGACTTCGCTATAGGAATGTTGCCATAATTTCATCTCCAATTCTGGATTCATCAATGGATGTGAAGCTGTTGGCCATAAGCGAAGATTAACGCCTTTGAGTAAATTATTTATTTCAAGGATGTTTTCGTGAAATTTCATATCTAAAGTATCCAGGCTTTTGGCAGGACCGTTGGTTTTCAATTCAACCACATGAGCGGCAAGTTCATTACTCCATTCAATTGGACCGTTATCCACATCTAAAACAATTTCACCAGTTTTCAATTTCATCAATTTATCTACAGAGGGATGAACTTTGCCAGTCATAGCCTTAACGAGCATATATTCTAATTCGATCCCGAAAACTTCAAAAAGATGGTATTTCATGAGTCTTGTTTAGAATTAAGGCGATTTTTAAAGGCCTGAAGAATAGTAGTGTAAACAGCATCGCCGTATAGCCCATCTTCCACTCCAAAATCAATATTTGGATTGTCATTAATTTCAATGACCAAAGCCTTTCCATTGACTACTTTGACATCAATCCCATACAAACCTTTCCCCATTATTTTTGCTGATTTTAAGGCTGCCTTCATCACTTGTTCTGGAACATCTTCTACAGCAAAGCAATCTGCATTTCCATCTTGGTCATCTTTTTTGTCGGCTGACCAATTGTAGATTTGCCAGTGTCCTTTGGCCATAAAATAACGGCACGCATAAAAGGGCTTGTTATCTAAAATTCCTATTCTCCAGTCATATTCAGAATAAGTAAACTCCTGGGCAATGATGAGATCGGAAGTTTTAAACATCTCGGTAGTGAGAGATTCAAATTCTTCTTTAGTTTTTGCTTTTTTCACTCCAAAAGAAAAGGTAGAATCCGGAGACTTTAGAACACATGGAAGTCCTGTAACTTTTAAAACTTCATGTGTATTGTCTTTATGAATGATCATGGTTTTTGGTGTTGGAACCCCATTCTTGTGGAGTGCTTCCGCCATAAAAACTTTATTGCAACATTTCAATATCGCATCAGGATAATCGACAATCGCTAAACCATCTTGCTGGGCTTTTCTAGCAAAAGCATAGGCTTCATTATTTACTTCAGTACTTTGTCTGATGAACAAGGCATCAAAAGATGAAAGACGGTGTAAATCTTTAGGTGAAATAATTTCAACGTAAAAATTCATTTTCTCAGCCAAGTCTGTAAATTTTTTAATGGCTTTTGGATTGCTTGGTGGCGCAGGATCATTATTTTGAACCAAAATTGCCAAATCGTACTCAGCTTTATTCGCTTTTGGACTATCGTATCTTTTTTTAGAAAAAAATTCTGAAGCAAAATAATGCATACTCTCCAAATGATCAGTTGGAATTTCTGTTAGGGAAATGGCTTTAATAGACTTAATATTCCATTTTGTGGTATGTTTAAAAATCACTCTTAAAAATGGAATCTGAAAATGTCTGAATATTAAGCTGCTTAATTCTCGGTATTTCTGAGCGACATTTTGTCCGAAGTAAATGCTTAAAGTAAATTCCTGAGACTTAATCAATTTCAAACTCTTCTGAATTTCTTCCTCAAAATCTTCAGAAACGATTTTGACCAGTTTTTTTTCTCCAAGATCTACCAGGTTACTAATGTTAGGAATAGACGTATGTCCGCGAGCTTCCGCCAGCAGGGAAACATAGTATCCTTTGGATTGGTAATTGTATTTGTCACTCAAATTGAAAACCCTTACATTTTTTAATTCTGCGTATTTGGGATTTGTCAAATAATCTTGTGAAGTTATAATAGACGTATGATCCATTATTATAGGCCATTTTTCGGGTTGGCTAACCACAATAAGTTTGTTCATTAATGAATTAAATAACCTATCAAATGTAGCTTAAAATTAAATTCAAAATTATTCTTGCAAAAAAATAAATAAGGAAGATTTTGACGCAATTCTTTTCATATTATCATAATTTGGTCAAAACTATTCATTCAATGAAAATCATCAAATACCTCCTTTTTTTTACCACTTTGGTTTTACTTCAATCTTGCGGATCCCGAAAACTTCCTGAGGAATCTGTGAAAATCTATGAGGGTCAACTGAGTCTTATGGAGGGCTACTACCTGATCAACTCCTACGACAGTCCTTCCATGTCTGCATCTCTTAAAGGAATTGACGAATTTTTTGATATCAAAATACCACTGTCCATCACTTTCGTCAACTTAAAATTTATTGATGATGAGACTTTACAACTCAGCTACGAAAGTGAAGGATTCGTTTTTAAAAAAACCTTTTCAGGTGAATTAAAGAACGGAGCGTTCTATCTATCGAGCAACCGCTATTTTATTGGTATTCCATTGACTGCATTTACTAAAGAAAATAATTTTGAACGCGTCGTCATGGGAAATGATGACAATTTCATTTTGGAACGATTTGAGGAGAAAATTTCCAGAATTTTTAATGCAGTTGAAGAAACTTATTTTTGGGAATCCTACACCTACGATCGTTTATACAAGGGCATTCATATAGATAAGGAGGGAAACTTGATTGAATAAAAAAACTCCCTATCTTTTGATAGAGAGTTTTTGAAGTGTTCCAAGTTTATTTTTTGTAGGAAGTAGTTCTTAAGTAAGGCTTAACTTCTACATAATCTGGAAATAATTTTTTCGCTTCTTCATGACTTACAGAAGGAGAGATGATGGCATCATCGCCTTGTTTCCAATCTGCCGGAGTTGCTAATTTATGGTTAGCTGTTAATTGAAGACTATCGATCACTCTAAGTAATTCATTGAAATTTCTACCTGTAGAAGGTGGATAAGTTAATGTCAACTTGATTTTTTTATCAGGTCCAATTACAAATACAGAACGAACAGTCGCTTTTTCTGAAGCATTAGGATGAATCATGTCATACAACTCTGCTACTTTTCTATCCTCGTCTGCAATAATTGGAAAGTTTACATTTGTATTTTGTGTTTCGTTAATGTCCTTGATCCATTCGTGATGATCTTTTACTGGATCAACACTTAAGGCAATAACCTTTACACCTCTTTTGTCAAACTCATCTTTTAATTGAGCAGTTCTGCCCAATTCAGTGGTACACACTGGTGTGAAATCAGCAGGGTGAGAATAAATAATACCCCAACTATCGCCTAACCAATCGTGAAATGAAATTTCTCCTTCAGAAGTTTGTTGTGTAAAATCTGGTGCTGTATCGCCCAATCTTAAATGTGCCATAATTGAAATTTATTATTAGTTAATATTCAGTTTTTTGAAATACAATTTAAAATCATATTAGTGAATAAAAGTAAATAATGAATCTTAGGTCTACCTTATTTATTTCAACTTTAGCTTTTTATTTGGACTTGATCTAAAGATATGCGATTGGATTGATGAATTCATTTATTCTGCGAGCTCACATTCATTTACAAAATCAATTTTAACCAGCCCATCATCATCAATTTCATTTAGAAAAACATGATGTTTTGTATTTATAAGCTCTGGATTCCAGAATGTTTTTACTTTCACATAATTTTCGGTGAAACCATGAATATAACCAGATTTATTTTCTCCTTCAAATAAAACTTCATGAGTTGAATTCAACTGACTTTCATAAAAAGCGCGTCTTTTTTTTGCAGAAAGTCCCCTTAGCATTTTGCTGCGTTTTTTTCTTACTTTTAAAGGCACCACATCATCCATTTCAGCAGCTGGAGTATTGTCTCGTTCTGAAAAAGTGAAGACATGCAAATAAGAGATGTCCAACTCATTTAGAAAATTGAATGTCTCTAAGAATAATTCATCCGTCTCTCCCGGAAAACCAACAATAACGTCTACACCAATGCAAGCATCTGGCATCTTTCTTTTAATGCTTTCTACACGATCTATATAAAGTTCTCTCATGTAGCGTCTCCGCATTTTTTTCAAAAGTGCATTGCTTCCACTTTGGAGTGGAATATGAAAATGAGGCACAAAACAATTACTGTCTGCTACAAAATTTATAGTTTCGTCTTTAAGCAAGTTCGGTTCTATCGAAGAAATTCTTACTCTGTCGATACCGTCCACATGATCAAGTGCTTTGACAAGGTCTAAGAATGTATGTTCATGTTTCTTATTTCCAAATTCACCTTTTCCATAATCTCCAATATTAACACCAGTTAACACAATTTCTTTGATGCCCTGCTCTGAGATTTCTTTGGCATTTTTGAGAACATTTTCCAATTTATCTGACCTGGAAATTCCACGTGCCAGTGGGATCGTACAGTAGGTACATTTATAATCACAACCATCCTGGACTTTGAGAAAAGCCCGCGTTCGATCTCCTATGGAGTACGATCCCACATAAAAATCGGCTTCATCAATTTCACACGAATGTACCTCGCCAAAATCATTTTTAGTGAGATCTGTGATATAATCAGTTACCTTAAACTTTTCGGTTGCTCCAAGAACCAAATCCACTCCATTTACATCTGCAAGTTCTTCTGGTTTAAGTTGTGCATAACAACCTATTCCTATAATAAAGGCGTCAGGATTAGTTTTTTGAGCTTGTTTGACAATAGTTTTAAAACGCTTATCCGCATTTTCGGTCACGCTGCAGGTATTGATGACCACCACATCTGGGTCGTTTTCAAACTCTACACGTTCGTACCCTTTCTCCTGAAAATTCCTAGCTATAGTGGAGGTTTCTGAAAAATTCAATTTACAGCCTAAGGTATAAAATGCTACTTTTGGTGTGGACATAATTAAGTTTTGGAGGACTCAGGTGATCGAAAACAAATTCAGTAGAAACCTCTATATTCGCAATTGTTTGCAAAGATACCAACTATAATTTATTTTCGAAAATTGAAGTCCTACTCTACTCTATCTTTACTTTTTCTGTTGATTTTGATACTGCTATCTTCATGCTCAGATGATGATTTTAAGGATCGCGATCACCTAGTCTTTAGATACAACGAACACGCCAATATCACCTCACTAGATCCAGCTTTTGCCAAAGATCAACGAAACATCTGGCCGACTCACCAACTTTATAATACGTTGGTAAAACTTGATGAAAACCTTGTAACTAAAGGCGATATTGCTAAAAACTGGTCTATTTCTGAAGATGGATTAACCTATACGTTTGAACTGAGAAGCGATGTTTATTTTCATAAACACAGAATTTTTGGCCAAGATTCAACCCGACAGGTTTTAGCTCAGGATGTAGAATACAGCTTAAAACGTCTTACCGATCCAAAGGTAGCTTCACCAGGAAGTTGGGTGATGTCTGATGTAGAGAGAATTGAAGCCAAGAATGATTCCGTCATTAAAATTGAACTTAAACAAAAGTTTCCAGCGTTTTTGGGGTTATTGACTTCTAAATTCTGCTCTGTAATTCCTATGGAAATGAATGAGTTAGATTTTCAAACTTCTCCTATTGGCACAGGTGCATTTAAATTTAAACGCTGGGAAATAGGAGAAAAACTGGTTTTAAGGAAAAATGAGCTTTATTTCAAAACAGATGATATTGGCAACCCACTACCTTACCTGGAAGCCGTAGCGATCACTTTTTTACCAGATAAGCAAAGTGAATTTTTAGCTTTTGTGCAAGGAAAATTAGATTTCCTTAGTGGTTTGGATCCGTCTTACAAAGACGAACTAATCACTATATCTGGTGAATTGAACCCCAAATTTGAGACCAACATAAGTATGGAGAAAAGTCCATACCTCAATACAGAATATCTAGGGTTTTATTTAGATTCTGAGTCTGAAGAAATGAAATCGAGAGCGTTTCGGCAAGCTATCAACTATGCTTTCGATCGTGATAAAATGATAAAATTTCTCAGAAATAACATTGGTATTCCAGCATATAGAGGTTTTATCCCTGAAGGACTTTCTGGTCGTTCAAAAACAGAAGGCTATACTTATCAACCAGAAAAGGCAAGAGCTCTTATTCAGAAATTTAAAGAAGAAACAGGAGTAAAAACTCCTCAACTTACTATTAGTACAAACCCATCTTATATAGATCTGGTAGAATTTATTCAAAAGGAAGTTCAAAAAATTGGAGTTCGTGTGGAAATTGATGTCATGCCACCTTCAACCATTCGTCAAAAACGTTCTGCAGGACAATTGGATAATTTCAGAGCTAGCTGGATTGCAGATTATCCCGATGCCATTAATTATTTGTCGTTATTTTACAGTGAAAACTTTTCTCCAAATGGTCCCAATTACACTCATTTTAAGAATGAAACTTACGATCAACTCTATGAAGAAGCCTTGAGTATTACCAATGATTCGTTGAGGTATGAGTTGTATGCACGAATGGATTCTCTGTTGATTGAAGAAGCTCCAGTTATCCCTTTATATTACGATGAGGTGGTTCGCTTTAGATCCAAAGCTGTCGAAGGTTTGGGTATTAATCCTTTTAATCTTTTGGATCTCTCTGAAGTTAAAAAATCTAAGTAGAGCCGATCTTAAGTTAGCTTTTCTAAGGATTCCTTTTCTATATTTGAAAAAATCTCTTTTATGGACATGTCAAGTTTAATAATAGTTGGTGCAGTTGCCTCAATTTTGGGATTTGTCATCGCTAAATTGATAGACCGCTCATCGATTTTAAAATGGCAAACGACATCTTCTCATTTTGAATCCCTTTATACTGAATCCCTTCAGCGTGAAGAAAAAGCCAAAGACGAATACTCAAAAGCTAACGAAAAACTTCAAGCTGAATTGAAATCTGAATTAAATGAACGCTATCAAATTCAGAATAAATTTACCCAGAAAGCAACCGAACTCGAAGGTTTAAAACGACAATGGTCGGAGCAAAAAATAGAAATGCAAGACCTGCAGAAAAAATTCGGAGAAGAGTTTGAAAACTTAGCTCAGCGAATTTTGGAACAAAAGTCTGAAAAGTTTACTCTGGAGAACAGAAAAAATATCTCTCATATTTTGGATCCATTGAAAGAAAAACTCAATTCCTTTGAGACCAAAATTGAAAAAACAAATACTGATTTTCTTAAAGGCCATTCTCAATTGGGTGAACAGCTGAAACATCTGAATGAGCAAAATCTGAAAATTTCTGAAGAAGCCAACAATTTGACCAAAGCTTTAAAGGGCGACAATAAAACACAGGGGAATTGGGGCGAAATGATTCTGGAAAAAGTCTTGCAAAAGTCTGGATTGGTGAAAGGTAGAGAATATGAAATCCAGTCGCATTACAAAGATGAAAATGGGGTAAGTAAACTACCGGATGTGGTGGTGCATTTACCCAATGAAAAGTTGATGGTCATCGATTCTAAAGTTAGTTTAAAAGCCTATGAACATTACATCAATACTGAAGATGAGCAGAAAAAACAAACTTATCTGAAAGCTCATGTGAAGTCTCTGGAAACTCACCTGAAGGGCTTAAAAGAAAAGCGATATGATTTATTGGGAGGAAATGCTTCTCCAGATTTCATACTCATGTTTATTCCTGTAGAACCAGCTCTGTTTTTGGCTCAAAGTGAGAATTCAAACTTTTTTTATACTGCTTTTCAGGATAATATATTAATGGTAAGTCCTACGACTTTACTTTCTACCTTGAGAACCGTGGATATGGTATGGAGTAATGAAAAGCAACAGCAAAACGCACTGGAAATTGCAAAACATGCTGGAGATTTATATGATAAATTTGTGAATTTGATCGAGGGATTGGATGCTTTAGGAAACCGCATAGAATCCACAAAATCTACTTACGATCAAGCCATGAAAAAGCTTACTGGACAACAGAATCTTATAAAAGACGTTGAAGTTTTGAAAAATCTGGGAGTCACCACAAAAAAAAGAATTGATCCAAAATGGATTGCACATAAAAATCAAACCAATGACCAAGAAATTTAAACATAGTTCAGAATCTGCAGTCATACTTAGCCAATTGATGCTCCCCTCCCATTCCAATTTTGGAGGTAAAATTCATGGAGGATTCATTTTATCCTTATTGGACCAGGTGGCCTTTGCCTGTGCCTCCAAACATTCAGAAAACTATTGTGTCACAGCTAGTGTTGACCGTGTAGATTTTTTAAATCCTGTTGAGGTTGGTGAGCTCCTAACATTGAAATCTACCATAAATTATGTAGGAAGGACTTCCATGGTAGTTGGGATAAGAGTAGAATCTGAACATATCCATGATGGAACTAAAAAGCATTGCAATTCATCCTATTTTACTATGGTTGCAAAAGATAAAAATGGCAAATCAGCGGAAGTACCAGGTTTGAAATTGGAATCTGAAGATGATTACCGCCGATTTATCAAAAACATCAAACGGATGGAAAACAGATCACGTCATGATGAAATCTTCTCAAATTTTAAATTTGATAAAAAAGAATATCAAAGCGTTTTAAAACAACACAATGTGATCATGAAATAATTTATAGAGATTCTAAACAATTAGATTCCTTTAAATTTTATTGAAATAACAGATCATTTTTTTAGTGGAATGAAAAATTCAATTTAGAATTTATATGTGATTTTATTGAATTTTAGTTTTAAAATGAATCTTAAAATAAAAACACCCCATTTAGATAGGGGTGTTTTTATTTTTATAAGACTTTATTGTAGATTTACCCCTAAATAAAGTTCGTATGAAAAAAATAGAGGCTATTATAAGAAAGTCACGTTTTGATAAAGTCAAAGAAGCACTTCATAATATCCAGGTGAATTTTTTTAGCTACTGGGATGTTACCGGCGTAGGAAACGAACAACAAGGTCACGTATACAGGGGTATCTCCTACAGTACAACCGATATCCAAAGGCGATATTTAGTTATTGTCGTTTCTGATGACTTTGTCGAGAAAACAATTGACACTATAATCGAACATTCAAGAACTGGGGATGTTGGAGATGGTAAAATTTTCATCTCAAACATTGAAGATTGTATAAGAATCAGAACCAACGAAAGAGGGATGAAATCTATTAAATAAACTATATGAACCAGGCATTATTTACAGCAAATAATTTATGGATGATGTTATGTATCGCTTTGGTCTTTATCATGCATCTTGGATTTTCCTTACTTGAAATCGGGCTAACTCGTCAAAAAAATACAATCAATATCCTGTTCAAAAATTTCTTTATTATTTGTTCTGGTTTAATACTCTATTACCTGATTGGTTTCAATTTAATGTATCCAGGGGATTTTAATGGTTGGTTGGGTTTAAGTGGAATTGGACTTGAGCTCCCAGAAAATGGACTTACAGAAGCTTATGCAGAAGGCGGTTATACGTATTGGACAGATTTCTTATTTCAAGGAATGTTTGCCGCAACAGCGGCGACTATTGTCTCTGGAGCTGTAGCAGAACGAATCAAGATTGGTGCTTTTATGATTTTTTCCATCATTTACGTAGGCATAATTTATCCCATTAGCGGTTCCTGGCTTTGGGGCGGTGGTTTTTTGAGCGATTTTGGCTTTTACGATTTTGCAGGATCAACCTTGGTACACTCTGTGGGTGGATGGGCAGCATTGATGGCAGTCATTTTTTTAGGACCACGAATAGGGAAATTTAAAGGAAAAAAAATCTTTGCTATCCCCGGACATAATATACCTCTCGCTGCAACTGGAGTATTTCTACTATGGTTTGGTTGGTTTGGGTTCAACGGAGGATCTGTGCTTTCTGCAGAGACCTCGAGTACATCGTTGGTTTTGGTTACCACAAGCTTGGCTGCAGCTGCAGGTGGACTCGGAGCCTGTATAAGTAGTTTTATGGTTTTTAGAAATTTTGACGTTACTATGTTTATGAACGGAGTTTTAGGAGGGCTGGTTGGAATTACAGCCGGAGCAGACCTCATGTCTCCTCTTGAAGCTATTTGTATAGGACTCATAGCAGGTTTGATCATTGTTTTGGCTGTAAAGCTTATGGATATATTAAGGGTAGACGATCCCGTAGGTGCAATACCTGTCCATTTATGTTGTGGGATTTGGGGAACTCTTGCAGTTGGAATATTTGGAAGTATAGCTAGTCTAAATCAACTTTTTATCCAGTTTGCATCTGTGATGACTATTGGAGGATTTTGCTGTTTGAGTGCTTGCATCATATTAATACCTCTGAAAAAAGTATATGGTTTAAGAGTTTCTGCGAAACACGAAGTTGAAGGACTTGATATTCATGAACACGGTATGGATGCGTATGCTGATTTTGGGTTAAACCAACACTAATATCTTTGGATAGGACTGGCTGAAGGAGGATAGGTAATTGTCGAATCTTTTTGCCATTCCGTTAATAATTCCAAGTGATTAATTTGAATTTTTGGTGCTTGACTTTCAAGTGCACCAGATTGGAATTCCCTTTGAAGGATGTCTTCTATGTAAAAATCTTCTTTATTGATTGAGGGATTGTACTCTTCCTTTAGAGAAATATTGAAAAAATTAGCGGTAGTGTTATACCAGAAAGCATTCCAACCAGACCTTAAATCTTTTACAAGTTCGAATGTAGTAATACCAGTTTGTCGGTGGATTAACTTGACCAAAATCTGACCTTCAGTTTTCGTGAGTTTTTTAAGCTCATCCGTAAATTCATTTTCAACATATCTTTGAATCACCTTTGTATACCTTTTCTTGTCGCTTTTAGACTCAATACTTTCGAGACGTTCATTCAGAGCTTGAAACCGTTCTGAAGCTAACTTGGCATAAGGCCATACTTTTTTTGTTTTTCGCTTTAGAATAAGATAACTTCTAAAGTCATTTCTGTCTTTAAATTTCAGTTTAGGGTAAATAATAACTTCATCAAGTTCAACTTCACTTACATATGTAGTGTCTTTGCTTATGATAATATATCTTTTCTGTTCACTATTTGGAACAGTAGTTATTTCTTTATATCTAAATTCTTGCGCACTTAATGTTAAACACATAAGCGTACAAAAACATACAGCAAATTTCACAACATTACATTTAGTAATTATACGAACTATAATCATTCCAAAATTAAGGATTCGTTTTCAACTTTATCTCAATACTTTACTAAATTAGCACTATAAAACAGATAGATATGAATGATAATTCACTTAAATTTTTAGAAAAATATTTAAATAATGCAGCTCCAACTGGCTATGAATGGGAGGGGCAAAAATTATGGATGGACTATCTTAAGCCTTATGTAGATGAATTTATTACAGATACGTATGGAACAGCTGTTGGAGTTATCAATCCAGATGCAGACTTCAAGGTAGTAATAGAAGGCCATGCAGATGAAATTTCCTGGTATGTCAACTACATTACAGATGAGGGACTTATTTATGTGATAAGAAACGGCGGTAGTGATCACCAGATTGCCACCTCTAAACGTGTTAATATACATACCAAAAAAGGAATTGTTAAAGGTGTTTTTGGTTGGCCGGCAATTCATACTAGAGATAAATCTAAAGAAGAAACACCAAAAATTGAAAACATATGTATTGACGTTGGTTGTTCGACAAAAGAAAAAGTTGAAAAACTTGGTGTCCACGTTGGTTGTGTTATTACCTACCCTGATGAATTTTTTATTCTGAATAATGACAAATTTGTCTGTAGAGGATTAGACAACAGAATGGGTGGCTTTATGATAGCAGAGGTAGCAAGAATGCTGAAAGAAAATAATGTAGATCTGCCTTTTGGACTTTATATCACAAATTCTGTACAAGAAGAAATTGGCTTACGCGGAGCAGAAATGATAAGTAATACAATCAAACCAAATGTAGCCATCGTAACAGATGTTTGTCATGATACCACTACTCCAATGATCGATAAGAAGAAAGAAGGCTTGACCAAAATTGGAGCAGGACCTGTGATTAGTTATGCCCCTGCAGTTCAAAACAAATTACGGGAAATGCTTATCGATACAGCTGAAAAACACAAAATTCCATTTCAGCGCCTAGCTGCAAGTAGAATGACTGGAACTGATACAGATGCTTTTGCCTATAGTAATGGTGGTGTAGCTTCTGCTTTAATTTCTCTACCTTTAAGATACATGCATACTACAGTAGAAATGGTTCATAGAGACGATGTAGAAAACGTCATTAAATTAATTTATAACTCTTTACTTGAGATAAAGAGCGGTGATACTTTTAGTTATTTTGACTAATTAATACCAATTAATTTCAATAAAAAAAGCAGCCTTAAGGCTGCTTTTTTTATTGAGGTGATTTCTTTCGTATGACTATTTTTCGAACTCTTCTTTAGTGTATTTATCATCCCAATTCTTAACATTAGGATCTCCTAATTTATTTTGAGATTTAGCAACAAGCATAGAAACAGCAGCATCGCCGGTAACGTTTACACTTGTTCTCAACATATCAAGTGGTCTGTCAACTGCAAAAATCAATGCTAGACCAGCTTCAGGAATTCCAGCCTGACCTAAAACGATAACCAGCATCACCATTCCTGCACCTGGAACAGCAGCGGAGCCTATAGATGCGAGAGTTGCTGTTGCAATGATTCCTAGTTGCGCTGCAAAACTTAACTCCATACCGAAAGCTTGAGCAATAAATACAGCTGCTACTGCTTGATACAAACTAGTTCCATCCATATTGATAGTTGCACCAATAGGTAGTACAAAACTTGAGACTTGAGGATGAACGCCTAGATGCTCTTCAACGCGCTCCATGGTCACCGGTAGAGTTGCAGCACTCGAACTCGTTGAAAATGCCAGTAATTGAGCAGGCGATATTCCATTGAGAAAAAAGCGAGGTGATTTTTTTGTAAAGATACCTACGATCATGGCATAAACTCCAATCATAAGTAGTAATCCTCCAACTACACAAAGTGCATAATAACCCAATGCAATGAATAAATCTGTGCTTGGCGCCTCTACGACTAGAGCTGCCAATAGGGCGAAAACACCATATGGAGCTGCAAGCATTATGAGGTCTATCATTTTTAAAATGACTTCATTGAGCGAATCAAAAAATTCTTTTATCGGTTTCGACTTTTTCTCTGGAATTAGAATCATCCCAATACCGAAGAAAATGGCGAAGAAAATCACTTGAAGCATATTGGAATTGCTGGAAGCTGCGCCAAATATATTATCTGGCACCAAATCTTCTAAAGCTTGAAGCGGGCCAGAATCCTTTTGTTTTTGGGCATTTTGGCGTGTCATCTCTGCATCACCCCCATAACTCTCTACAAGTTCTTCTCTTGTATCACTTTCAATGCTTTTACCTGGTTCAAAAACATTAACTATCAACAAACCAATAGAAACGGCAATTATCGTTGTCGTGAGGTAAGTTAAAATCGTTCTTAATCCCATTTGAGACAAACTTGAAATATCTTTCAAATCTGAAACACCTTTGATTAAAGAAGCTAAAATTAACGGAACTGCTATAAGTTTTAATGCATTGATGAATATTGTACCAAATGGTTTTATCCAATCCGTTATGAAGCCACTGCCCCATTCGAAATTTGATAATATAAAAGCAAATAAAATTCCTAGGCCCATTCCTATGAGAATTTGCCAGTGCAGTTCTAGTTTTTTCATCTTAATTAATTGATTTGTTTAATAAGAAAGCATCTGCAAGTACAAGAGCGGCCATAGCTTCAACTACAGGGATAGCTCTTGGAACAACACAAGGATCATGTCTCCCTTTTCCATGCATTTCAACTTCCTCAGCATTTTTATTTATAGTTTGTTGTTTTTGCATAAGTGTTGCAACAGGTTTGAAAGCAACTCTGAAATTGATATCCATCCCGTTAGAAATTCCACCTTGAATACCTCCGCTATGATTGGTTTTGGTCGTCCCATCAGTGTTGAACAAATCATTATGTTCACTTCCTTTCATGGAAATCCCATCAAATCCGGACCCGTAATCAAATCCTTTTACGGCATTTATGGTCATCATAGCCTTGCCGAGATTAGCATGAAGCTTTTCAAAAATAGGATCTCCAAGGTTTTTGGGAACATTTGAGATAATACATTTTACAATCCCACCTATGGTGTCCCCTTCTTTTCTAATTTTTTTGATAAAAGCCTCCATTTCTGAAGCTCTATTTTCATTTGGACACCTCACTGGATTTTTTTCTATTACATCAAAATCTATTGAATCCTCTTCGGATAATTGGAGTGATCCAACGGAATGAGTATATGCGGTAAACTTTACATTATTCAATAATTGTTTTGCGACTGCTCCAGCTACAACCCAAGATGCAGTTTCTCTGGCACTAGACCTTCCTCCTCCTCTATAGTCACGCTGACCGTATTTTTGATCGTAAGTGAAATCTGCATGATTTGGTCTATACACATCTTTTATATGACCATAGTCTTTGGACTTATTATCTGTATTTTGAATTTCAAACCCTATAGGTAATCCAGTAGTGACACCTTCAAAAATTCCAGATTTAAAATGAACAATATCAGATTCTTTCCGTTGAGTAACAATTGAGGATTGCCCTGGTTTTCTTCTATCCAGTTCAATCTGAATCTTCTCTAAATCTAACCTTATACCGGGTGGAACTCCATCAAGAATACCTCCAATGGAAACGCCATGGGATTCACCGTATGTAGTGAGTTTTAAAAATTTTCCGAAGCTATTTGATGCCATGAGATGTTTTGAACAAATGTAATTGTTTTAAGCAATAATCAAAAAGTTATCAAATTAGATTACTCAATAAAAATAGCAATTAAAAAAATAAAGTAAAATTATAGTTAAGTAACCTGTTGAATTCATAACCTATGGCTTAAACTTTCATAATCTTAGATTTACAGAAAAAAGTCAATAACTGAGTTACTTTGGTAAAAACCATGCATTTTGAAAAGAAAAATTGACTTAGTTGTTCTATCAGATATCCACTTAGGAACTTTTGGTTGTCATTCACAAGAGCTTTTAAACTATCTTGACTCCATTGAACCAAAAAAAATAATACTTAATGGAGATATCATTGATATATGGCAATTCAGAAAAAACTATTTTCCTAAAACACATTTGACAGTGATTAAAAAACTGATTGAATTTTCTATGTCTGGAACTGAAATTGTGTATATAACAGGAAATCATGATGAGATGTTGAGAAAACTCAGCGATTTTGAAATAGGGAACATTAAATTACTGGACAAATTAATTCTAAATTTAGATGGCAAAAAAGCTTGGTTTTTCCATGGTGATGTTTTTGATATTTCAGTTCAAAATGCCAAATGGATAGCAAAACTTGGTGGATGGGGCTACGATATACTAATTTTAAGCAATAGGTTTCTTAATTTTTTACTATTGAAAATTGGTCGTGAAAAATATTCGCTATCAAAAAAGATTAAAAACTCAGTGAAAAAGGCGGTAAAATTCATTGACGATTTTGAGAAAACAGCTACCGATTTAGCAATTGAAAATGGCTATCATTATGTCATATGCGGCCATATCCATAAACCTCAAGTCTCACGAAAGGTCAATAAAAATGGCACTTGTCTATATTTAAACTCTGGAGACTGGGTTGAAAACCTCACAGCTTTAGAATATCATAATGAACGTTGGAAATTATTTTATTACAATAAGTTTAAATCTAAAACAGGTAATAATGATCACAATAAACCTATCAATTTGATAAGCGCACTTACAATTTTTTCAAACAAGAATATGAAAAGCGGATAAAATCCGTTATTTGCATAATATCTTTTGTTATGAAAAAAATTCTTCTACTAGCTGTTTTTATTTTAGCGGCACTATCCTGTTCTGAAGAAGATGACTCTTTTTTGGTTTTAGATGTCAATTATTTTCCTTTAGAAATTGAAAACTCGTGGACATACAGTAACCAGTCATATTCAAATACTGAAAATTCCCAAGGAACCGAAACCTTAACAATTAATAATCAAGATGGGAATAGGTTTAATTTTACTCAACTCATAGATTCTAATGCTGGATTATTTACTAGTGTTCTTGCTTCGGGGGAAGTTTATAAACAAAGCGGTAATCAAAAAATAATCTACGATGGGAATCTAAGCTTAGCACTTGATAATAAGCTTCAAAACTTTGAATTTCCACTTGATGACATTATTCTTTACGACGCCAATTTATCTCAGGGAGACGTCATGTTTTCGAATGCTGGAGAACTCCAACAAAATATTAATGGATTCCCTGTGGATTTTGAATATGAAATAAACTCAACCCATAAAGGATTTTTAATTTCTGAAGTTATAAACGATGTGACTTACGAAGATATTTTTGTTTCTGAAATCATATCTCACTTTCTGCAAGTGTCTTTTTAGTAATTTCAAATTTTTCAATACTTCAAAAACAAGACATTATTAAAATAACCAATTATTACGCTAAAGACATTGGATTGATATACAGCAAAGCCGATACTGAAATCATTTTTGAAGATATTCCTGAACAATTAAATACTGAAATCTCTGATGTAAATACGACATCAACTCAGAATCTTATGAGTTATAGTTTAAGTACAAATTTATAAAACATACTTATTGAGAATCGAAACAGGATGCAATGCTTCTTTTTCGGTTCCATCTTTAATTTGATGCCTGCAACTTGTTCCATTAGCACAAATCATTGCATTTGATTTTCTCACAGCTGGGAACAATACAAGCTCACCAATGGCTTGACTTACCTCGTAATGTTCCTCCTCATAGCCAAAACTACCAGCCATACCACAACACCCAGAAGGGATCAAGGTGACCTTGAAGTTTCTTGGTAGATTCATCAAATTAAATGTATGAATCTGGCTGGAAAGAGCTTTTTGATAGCAATGGTTATGAATTTTAATTTCTTTAGTTTCTTCTGAAAATTGATCTGATGTCAGATTTCCTGCTTGAATTTCAGAATCCAGAAATTCTTCTATGAGAAAAACATGCTTTGACAGATTTTCCGCAGATTTCTTATCTGAAGCCAGCTTTATGTATTCATCTCTAAAGCTTAAAACTGTAGAAGGTTCAATTCCTAGTAAAGGCGATTCTGTAGAAACAACTGGGTCAAAAATCTTGATGTTTTTATCTATAAAACCTTGAGCTTCATCCAGCAAACCTTTGGAAAAATAAGCTCTTCCACTTTCTTCGTGCTTGACTACTTTAACTTCATAACCAAGTTTTGTAAGAAGCTCAATTGCATCGACACCAATATTGACATCTAAAAAATTAGTGAATTCATCTATAAATAAAAACACAGATTTTTTGATTTCAGTTTTAGGCTTCAAAGAAATAGATCCCTTAATTATTTTTGACCGTAATGACTGTGAGCTCAATTTTGGTAAACTTCTTTCTTTAGCTACACCCGCAGTTTTTTTGACTAGTGTCGAAGTAAATGCATTTGAATTTGCCCAATTGTACAAAGGAGCAATTGGAGATATTAATTTATTTATCAAATTATTTTTAGCAAACACCTGAGTTCTAAATTTAACTCCGTTTGCCTTTTGATATTGATACAAGAATTCGGTCTTAAAAGCTCCCACATCCACATTACTAGGACATTCATTTTTACATGCTTTACAACTAATGCATAAATCAAAAATCTCTTTTAAATCTTCATTATCAAATGCATTTTTCTCGAGGTGATTTTGGGTAAGTACCTCTCTAAGCATATTGGCTCTGGCCCTAGTTGTATCCTTTTCATTTTTGGTGGCTTGGTAACTAGGGCACATGCCTCCTTCAAATTCATGAGATTTTCTACAATCACCACTACCATTACACTGTTCTGCAGCTCTTAAAATTCCAAGATTTTTGGAAAAGTCCATTTTTGTTGAAATCTCTGGTTCTTTCCTATCGATCTCATATCGTAAATCGGTATCAATTGCTTTAGGATTTACAATTTTTCCAGGATTAAGAAGATTTTTGGGATCAAATAAATGTTTAATATCCAAGAGAATTAAATAACATTCTTCACCAACAACGCTTCTTGTAAAAGGAGCCCTCACTCTTCCATCACCATGTTCTCCACTTAAGGCTCCTCCATAGCTTTTTACAAGATTAGCAACATCTTTAGAAATATTTTTAAAATCATTGACACCCTTAGATGTTTTCAAATTTAAAATTGGTCTTAAATGAATTTCACCTGCACCTGCATGAGCATAATAAACCGCTTTCTGATTGTAGGATTTCATGATTTTAGTAAAATCAGAAATATAATGAGGTAAATCTTGAATGGTAACAGATGTATCTTCAATACAAGCAACAGCTTTTTCATCTCCTTTTATGTTACCAAGAAGTCCCAATCCTGCTTTTCTAAGTTCCGCAGCCAAATCAATTTCACCATTTTTCAAAACAGGTGTAGCATAAGCCTTGGTAGAAGATTTCAAATCATTTAGTAAGTCTTTAATTTGATCGGTAAGCTCATCTAGAGAATCCGATTTCAGTTCAAGCATCAATATGGCTTCAGGATCCTTTTCTATAAAAAACCTGTGATCCATGTACTTCATGCTGTCCTTCGTACAATCTAAGATGGTTTTATCCATCATTTCACAAGTATATAGATTATGGGTCATACTTATTTCTACAGATTCGAGACAGTCCGAAATACTAGAGAAATGAGCTGCAATAAGTGCTGAGTGATTTGGAGGAGAATCGTCAAGTCTTAATTCTAATTCTGTGGCTATGTATAAAGTACCCTCACTTCCACATAGAAGTCTATTTAAATTAAAATATGGATTCGTATCGCTTTTGAAAAAAGATGTATTGTAGAGTTCATCGATTGCATAACCCGTATTTCTTCGATGGATTGATGACTTTGGAAATCCTTTTTCTATAAGTTTTTCAATATCGTTTCTTTGAAAAAGATCATTGAAATATTTATAAATAGCACCTTCCAGTGTATTCAATTTTAATTTTTCTTCAAACTCACTTTTTGTGATTGGCTTCACTTCAATGAAACTACCATCAGACAGAAAACCTTTTGAAGAAATGACTTTATCACGGGTAACTCCATATTTTATAGATGTAGTTCCGGAGGAATTGTTTCCAAACATACCTCCTATATTACAGCGGTTACTAGTAGATGTATTAGGACCAAAAAAAAGATGCTTAGATTTTATGTCCCTGTTCAAAGCATCTCTTACAATTCCAGGTTCTAAGCGAATGACTTTATTTGATCCATCAAAATTTAATTGCTTAGTGAAGTATTTGCTTAAGTCTAAAATTATACCATCTGTGACACATTGCCCTGCTAACGAAGTACCCGCTGCACGAGGCGTAATAGATAATTTGTGTTCATTTGAAAATTCGAGTATCTTTTTAAGGTCTGAGTTACTTTTAGGATAAATTACCGCTAATGGGATTTCCCTATATACAGATGCATCTGTTGCATAAATAGAAGTGTATAAACTATCTGTTTGTACATCTCCCTCAATAGAATTAGCTAAAGACTTGAATTTTAATTTCATCATAAAGGAATAAGGTATCAAAAATACTGTAGATTATTTTATTTTAATCCTGAACAAACGATAAGATTAAATCTAAAATTAAATGATAAAAATCAGAGCTTATCATTAAAGTTTTGAAAAAAATAAATACAGTAACTTTAATTTGCTAAATTTATATTTTAAGCTTAACAATGGGTTGAGTTTGATTACATTTAAAAAGTTACACTAAAAATAGACAACTCAAAAATTTTTAATTATGGACATTAATTTTAATTACGTACACGTTACAGCGAGCGAAAGACTTGAAGAATTGATAAGTAAAAAATTAAACAAGCTGGAAAATAGATATGATTGGATAGTCAGAGGTGAAGTTTTCTTCAAGACTGAAAATACATCTAGTCCAGATACTGGAATGATCTGCGAAGTTAAGTTGAGTGCTCCAGGTCAAAATGTTTTTGCTTCATCTAATGAAAAAAGTTTTGAATTAGCCATCACAAATACAATAGATGACATCACTAGACAGCTTCAAAAGAAGAAAGAGAAGATGAGTTCCAGGTAAATCGATAGAATTTTTAATAACAAAAAAGCCGAAACATATGTTTCGGCTTTTTTAGTAATTGTCATGTTCTAACTTGACTATTCCTTCATTGAGTTGATTTGCTCTTGAAGTTTTTTAGCTTCCTCGTTTTTTTCTAATTGGTAATAAATGTTCAAACGAGTTTGCATAGCATCCATATTATCAGGATCTAATTCATTGGCCTTTTCAAGATATGGTAAAGCATCTTTATAATATTGCTTTTTCTTTTCATTCAATTCTTGATATTTCTTATTATCTGCTCTAGAATTTCCAAGTTTATTCATTTCTTCAACAATGCTTCTTTCTTCACTTAAAGTGAGTGCTGCTAAATTAATGTAAGCATTGACCATTTCTGGATCTAGCTCAATCGCTTTTTTGTAATAATCCTTTGCAGAATCTTTGTCTCCCAATTGTTCAGACGCCACACCTAAGTTGTAATATAAGGAAGGATTTTCTGGATCCTTTAATACGACTTGTTTCATCACTTCGTTATACTTATCAACTTTTCCAATTCTGTAGTATAAATCTGCTTCAGCTTGCATAATACTGATGTCATCAGGATTCTCTTCTTTTGCCTTTTGAATCGCTACTAGAGCTTCATCTGGCTTATCTTGCTGGATGTAAATCAAAGAAACATTTTTTGCAATTTCACCGGTAAGTCTTGGTGTTTTTTGAATCGATGGATCAGCGAACTCATCTGTTTTCACTGCGATATCTCGCATGTTTTTAGATTCAAAAATTTCAACCTCTCCTGTTTCTTTATTTGTAGCTACATATTGAGTAGTAGCACCATCAAAACCAAGATCTAAAAGTTCACTGTAATAATTTAAAGCTTTATCATAAATTTTACCATTTACTGCAGCTGAAGCTGCATAATAAAGCATTACAGTATCATTTTTATTCATTTGGTACGTTTTATACAACAGTTTTTGTGCTGTATCAAAATCTCCTTCATTTTGACCATCTATAGCAGTCTGCACCATAGTTTGTCTTAATTTGGTCTGATAGTTTAATGCATCTTCATTATCTTTTTCTAGCTCCAAGACTTTATCTACAGATTCCAGAGCAGTATTAAGATTTTCCATCATCTCATCACCAGACTGGCTAGATGCCATATTACCATGTGTTTTTGCCTTTGCTAAATGATAGCGAATTACCCATTTGTCTTTTTCATCAACCAATTGCGGCTTTGCAGCATTCAGTTCTGTCAAAGCTTCACTATAATTTCCGTCCTCAACAGCACTTTCGGCGCTTCTGATCTCGCTTCTTTGAGAAAACCCTAAACTTGTTATTCCTATTAAAGCTATTGCTAAAATTGACTTTTTCATGTTTTATCCTATTTATTTATTTATTTATTTATTTATTTAAAGTTAATATTATTCAGTTGTTGTTTGATCGTCAGATTCATTTGTTTCAGCGTTATCTTCAATGGCATCATCTTCATCTTCATTCAAAATTTTGGCTACGGCAGCAATTTCATCATCACCTTTTAAAGATATCAATCTGACCCCTTGCGTAGATCTACCCATTGTTCTAATATCAGACACAGACATTCTAATTGCTACACCAGATTTCTTGATAATCATCAAATCATCATCATCTTTTACGGTTTTCATAGCAACTAACTCACCTGTTTTTTCTGAAATAGAAATGGTTTTTACACCTTTTCCTCCTCTATTGGTTATTCTGTAAACTGGCTCACCATCTTGGTCATCAATGAAAGTCCTTTTTCCATAACCTTTTTCTGAAACAACTAAAACTGTTTCATCTTGCGGATGTTTTACACAAATCATGCCGATAACCTCGTCTTTATCTGAAGCTAAAGTTACACCCTTGACTCCAGCAGCTCCTCGACCCATTGGTCGGATGTGTTTTTCTTCAAATCTTAAGGCTTTACCGCTTCTTAATCCTAACATCACTTGGTTTTCACCATCTGTTAAGACAGCCGATAGTAATTCATCACCTTCTTTTATAGAAATAGCATTAATACCGTTAACGCGAGGTCTAGAATACTGTTCAAGAACAGTTTTCTTAACTTGACCTTTTTTGGTTACCATCAATACATAGTGATTATTGATGTATTCCTCATCAGAAAGATTTTCGACTAGAATAAAGGCATTGATTCTATCGTCTGGATCCAAATTCATCAGGTTTTGAATAGCTCTACCTTTACTTGTTTTACTTCCTTCAGGAATTTCAAAAACTCTCATCCAGAAACATTTTCCCTTTTGAGTGAAGAATAGAATGTATTGATGGTTGGTTCCTGAAAAGATATATTCTAAGAAATCTTCGTCTCTTGTTGTAGAAGCTTTTTGACCAACTCCGCCTCTATTTTGAGTTTTATATTCTTTGAGGGGGGTCCTTTTAATATAGCCAGCATGAGAAATAGTTAGAACAACACTTTCATTTGGTATCATGTCTTCCATACTGAAGTCACCACCAATCATGTTTATTTCTGAACGACGCTCATCACCGTACTTATCTTTTATTTCTGTAAGTTCATCTTTAATAATTTCCATCCTACGAGGCTCGTTGTCGAGAATATCTTTAAGATCTTCAATAGTGACCATTAAGTCATTATATTCAGATCTCAACTTATCCTGTTCAAGACCTGTAAGTTGTCTTAAACGCATTTCAACAATTGCCTTAGCCTGTGTTTCGGAAAGCTCAAAACGTTGTATCAACTTACCTCGAGCTTCTTCGGCATTTTGAGAACCTCTTATCAAAGCAATCACTTCATCAATATTGTCTGATGCAATGATTAAACCTTCAAGAATATGAGCTCTCTCTTCAGCCTTACGAAGTAAATATTTAGTCCTTCGTATAACAACTTCATGCCTATGCTCAACAAAATTGTAAATGATGTCTTTTAGATTAAGCATTTGAGGTCTTCCTTTCACTAGTGCGATATTATTTACACTGAAAGTAGACTGAAGTGCTGTATGTTTATATAGGGTATTTAAAACAACGTTTGGTAACGCGTCTTTCTTTAAAATATAGACGATACGCATTCCATTTCTGTCAGATTCATCTCTGATCAATGAAATACCTTCAATTTTTTTATCATTAACCAAATCAGCAGTTTTCTTAATCATATCTGCTTTGTTGACTTGGTAAGGAATTTCAGTAACTATGATACATTCCTTGCCTTTGACTTCTTCTATTTCGGCTTTAGCACGCATGACAACTCGACCACGTCCTGTCATAAAGGCATCTTTCACACCTTCATAGCCATATATTATGCCTCCTGTAGGAAAATCTGGGGCTTTGATGTAGGTCATCAACTCTTCAATCGAAATATCTCTATTATCGATATAAGCTCTTACACCATCGACAACTTCTGTAAGGTTATGGGGTGGCATATTGGTAGCCATACCAACGGCAATACCGCTTGCGCCATTGACTAATAAATTTGGAACTCTCGTAGGAAGAACAGTTGGTTCTTCCAGGGTATCATCAAAATTTAATGTAAAATCGACAGTTTCTTTATCAATATCAGCAAGCATTTCCTCGCTGATTTTCTGCATTCTGGCTTCTGTATACCTCATTGCAGCAGGGCTATCCCCATCAACAGACCCAAAGTTACCTTGACCATCGACAAGCTGATACCGCATACTCCATTCCTGAGCCATTCTTACCATGGCATCGTAAACTGAAGTATCACCGTGAGGGTGGTATTTACCTAAAACTTCACCAACTATTCTTGCTGATTTCTTATGTGATTTATTGGAGAATATGCCAAGCTCCTGCAACCCAAAAAGGACTCTTCTATGTACTGGCTTAAGACCGTCTCTCACATCCGGAAGCGCTCTAGAAACAATAACAGACATCGAATAATCGATGTAAGCTGTTTTCATTTCATCTTCAATATTAATTGGTATTAGCTGTTCACCGTTCGCCATTTAATTCAATTTAAATTAATATTTTAAAATATTTATAAATATTGTAATTCAACAACTATTAAGTTGCTAATTAGCAAATATACAAAACCTATCAAATCCTTAAAGACCCTTAAACTTGAAATGCAAACTTTTTTTGAATTCATATTTAATAAGATTTTCACTATTGAAATAGCATATATCAGTAATAAGGTATTATTTTTGAGTAATGTCTAATAAATTTAAAGACTATGGATGATAATTTCTCACCGAAAGTAAAAGAAGTAATTGCATATAGTAAAGAAGAAGCTTTACGTTTAGGTCACGATTTTATAGGAACTGAGCATCTTATGCTTGGTTTACTTCGTGATGGCAGCGGAAAAGCAATCAATATACTTGATGCGATGAATATTGACTTGGAGCTGTTGAGAAGAAAAGTTGAAATTTTAAATCCTTCAGACCACACCAATACAGATATATCTCAAGAAAAGAAAAATCTACATTTAACGCGACAAGCTGAAAGAGCTCTAAAAACTACCTTTTTAGAAGCTAAACTATTTCAAAGTTCTTCAATAAATACTGCTCATTTGTTGTTATGTATTTTAAGAAACGAAAATGATCCAACCACTAAGCTGTTGAATAAGCTTAAGGTTGATTATGATAACGTCAAAGAAGAATTTAAAGCTATGATTACACAGGACGGAGATTACATGGATACACCGACAGATGCCTTTTCTGATGATGCCACAAGTTCAGGTGATTCTGGTAGAGAATCTCTTGGAGGTTCAGGAAATTCCAAAGGAAAATCCACTAAAAAATCTAAAACACCTGTTTTAGATAATTTTGGTAGAGACCTTACAGAAATGGCTCAGGAAGGAAAACTTGATCCTGTTGTTGGTCGTGAAAAAGAAATTGAAAGAGTATCTCAAATTTTAAGTAGAAGGAAGAAAAATAATCCTTTACTTATCGGTGAACCAGGCGTAGGTAAAAGTGCAATTGCAGAGGGTCTGGCCTTAAGAATTATACAGCGGAAAGTATCAAGAATACTTTATGACAAAAGACTTGTTACGCTTGACCTTGCGAGCCTTGTTGCAGGGACTAAATACAGAGGTCAGTTTGAGGAACGCATGAAAGCGGTCATGAATGAGTTGGAGAAAAATGACGATATCATTCTTTTTATCGATGAAATTCATACGATTGTTGGTGCTGGAGGCGCTACAGGAAGCTTAGACGCCAGCAACATGTTCAAACCTGCATTAGCTAGAGGTGAAATACAATGTATTGGTGCAACCACACTTGATGAATACAGGCAGCACATTGAAAAAGATGGTGCTCTTGAAAGAAGATTTCAAAAAATTATTGTAGAACCTACTTCTATTGATGAAACCATTGAAATTCTTCACAACATAAAAGACAAATATGAAGATCATCATAATGTTCTTTATACTGAAGAAGCCATAAAATCATGTGTCACTTTAACTAATAGGTACATGACAGATAGATTCCTCCCAGACAAAGCAATAGATGCTTTGGATGAAGCTGGAAGTAGAGTACATATTACAAATATCAATGTTCCAAAACGTATTCTTGAACTCGAGAAAAAGCTCGAAGATATTCGTGATGAAAAGAATTCTGTTGTAAAAAAACAGAAGTATGAGGAAGCTGCTAAATTAAGAGATGACGAGAAAAGAATTGAAAATGATTTGCAGCAAGCCCAAGAAGAATGGGAGAAAGATTCTAAAGAAAATAAAGAAACAGTAACCGAAGATCATATCGCAGATGTTGTTTCAATGATGACGGGGATTCCAGTTAAGCGTATAGCAAAAACTGAAGGTAATAAGCTTGCTGAATTACCAAAAACCATCAAAAATAAAGTTATTGGTCAAAGTGAAGCAGTAACTAAAATCGTAAAAGCGATTCAAAGAAATAGAGCTGGTTTAAAAGACCCAAATAGACCCATTGGTTCATTTATATTTTTAGGTCAGACAGGTGTTGGAAAAACCCAACTTGCTAAAGTATTGGCTAGAGAGTTATTCGATAATGATGATGCTTTGATTAGACTTGACATGAGTGAATATATGGAAAAATTTGCCGTCTCAAGATTGATTGGAGCACCTCCAGGATACGTTGGATATGAAGAAGGTGGTCAATTGACTGAAAAAGTAAGAAGAAAGCCATATGCTGTTATCTTACTTGACGAAGTTGAAAAGGCACACCCCGATGTGTTTAATATGCTACTTCAGGTTTTAGATGATGGACACTTGACAGATAGTCTTGGACGTAAAGTTGATTTTAGAAATACTATTATTATCATGACCTCTAATGTTGGTGCAAGAAAGCTTAAGGACTTTGGTACTGGTGTTGGGTTTGGAACAAAATCTCAAAAGCAACAAGAAGATGACAATACTAAAAAAGTCATTGAAGGTGCACTAAAAAAAGCTTTTGCCCCAGAATTTTTAAACAGGGTTGACGATGTTGTTATCTTCAATGCTTTAGAAAAAGATGATATCAAGAAAATTATCAATATTGAACTAGAAAGACTTTTTTCTAGAATAAATGATGTGGGTTATAGTTTTTCTTTGAGCGAATCTGCAAAAGACTTTATCGCTGAAAAGGGCTTTGACAGACAATATGGTGCGAGACCTCTTAACAGAGCGATTCAAAAATATATTGAGGACGCTTTAGCAGAAAAGATTATCAATTCATCTATTGTAGAAGGTGATACTTTGTATATGGACTTCGATAAAGAAAAAGATGAGCTAGTTATAGAGGTTCAAAAAACAGCTAATAAGGAATCTTAATTAGCTTAACAAAAAAACTCCTCTTGGGGAGTTTTTTTTGTTATAAATATAAAATCACTTACAATTAAAATACATGAAAGTCACTAAAACGACTTGGATATATGTTATTGCTGCACTCATTACCATCTATGGTATTGTAACTCGTCAGTTTATATTCTTATTGCTAAGTTTTCCTTTAGGCATATTCTATTATACTAAAGAAAACAATAAGAAAGACTAATAGTTAAATATTGATTAAAGCAATTCAATTTTTTGACTTAGACCGAGATTACCTCTACATTTATGATAAACTGTAAAAGATGAAGAAAAAAGATACATTATCCGAAACAATGAATGCATTGAGAGATAAAGGTTATACAGATGATCTTAATCTTCTTGATGACAAAATTGAGAATCGGACTAAAAGTAAAAAATACCCTATTGATGAGTTTGAAGTTGATGAATATTTTAGATTTGAGGGTATGGCAAATCCAGCTGATAATTCCATTTTGTATGCTATAAAAACATCAGATGGACATAAAGGAATGCTGGTAGATGGTTACGGAAAATCCGGAGGCCAAGTATCAGAAGAAATGATGAATAAACTGAAAATTAAATAAATAATAATTATATGAATTACTTAAACCTAGATAAAACCAAGACAAAAGATACTGTCAAAGAATTAAATATTCTTTTATCAGATTATCATATGTATTACCAAAAGTTGAGAAATTTTCACTGGAACATTGTGGGTCATAACTTCTTCGATTTACACGAACAATTTGAGGTTATGTATGACGATGCAAAGCTTAAAGTTGATGAAATAGCAGAGCGAATTTTAACTTTAAGATCTTATCCAGAAAGTAATCTTTCAACTTATTTAAAGCTGTCTAATTTGAAAGAATCAACTTCAGATAAAGAAGATGTTGAAATGGTTAGTGATCTTCTACATGATCATGGTTTGATTATTACTCAAATGAGAAAAGTTATAGAAGTTGCAGATGCTAATGAAGATGAAGGAACAATTGATTTAATTGGTGCTTACATTAGAGAGTTAGAAAAAACAAGTTGGATGCTTGATGCTTGGAATAACAAGCTATCAGATAAATAATAGAGAATAACTAAAGTTTAATTTTAAAAAATTTAATTTTATGAATTATCTAAATTTAGATAAATCAAAAACTAAAGAAACAGTAAAACAATTAAATATTTTACTTGCAGATTATCATTTATATTATCAAAAGTTAAGAAATTTTCATTGGAACGTTTCAGGTCATAATTTCTTTGACTTACATGAACAATTTGAGGATATGTATAATGATGCTAAAGTGAAAATTGACGAAATTGCTGAACGAATTTTAACTTTACGATTTCAACCCGAAAGTAATTTTACTCAATACCTTGATAAATCCAATTTATCTGAAGCTTCTTCAGATATAGAAGATTTTGAAATGGTAGCCACCTTGCTTAGTGATCATAGCAAAATTATATCTCAAATGAGAAATACTATAGATGTAGCAGATAAAAATGATGATGAAGGTACTATTGATCTTGTCGGAGCCTATATTAGAGAACTAGAGAAAACAAGTTGGATGCTTGATGCTTGGATAATGAAAAAAGAGGAAAAACAACATTCTTAAACTAAAAGATGCAAGATTCTGAAATAATCGAAAAGACTGAAAAGTCTTGGTCAGAGTTGTCTAATAATGTCATCAATTGGGTAGATTCATTAATTTTGAACCTACCCAATTTTTTGCTTGCAGTTCTTGTTTTGGTGCTTTTCGTCATTTTCGCTAAATATTCTAGCAAATTAGTCGATAAAATCTTCAGAAAAAGCAATGCCCAAGATTCTATTCGCACGGTTTCTGTAAAGGTTTTTAAAGTATTTATTATAGGCCTTGGTTTATTTTTATCCTTAGGTATCTTAAATCTTAATACTGTACTTACCTCTATTTTAGGTGCGGCTGGTGTTGTTGGTCTTGCTGTTGGTTTTGCTCTGCAGGGTACTTTGCACAATACTTTTGCCGGAGTAATTATAAGTTTTATTCCTAAGCTTCAGATAGGAGATTGGATTGAGACGAACGATTATGCAGGCTTTGTAGTGGATATCAATTTGAGAAGCGTAGTAATTCAGACAGTTGATTACAATTTAGTTATAATCCCTAATTCTAAAATTGTTGATGCGCCCTTTAAAAACTTTAGTAGAACACCTCGAGGTCGAATAATTTTGACCTGTGGAGTTGGTTATGAAAGTGATTTGCCAAAAGTTCAAGAAATAACAGTAAATGCTATCAAAGAGATTTTTGACCAAAGACCAGGGGAAAGCATTCAGTTCTATTATACAGAATTTGGTGATAGTTCGATAAACTATCAATTGCGTTTCTGGGCAGATGTTGGCAATCAGGGCGATGTTTATAAAGCCCAACATAATGCAATACTAGCAATTAAAGCAGCTTATAATGAAAATGACATTAATATCCCATTCCCAATAAGAACTTTGGATTTTGGAAAGAATAAATTTAGGTCTGAAAAGATTGATATTAGGAATATTAAAGAGTAAAAAAAATACCTCGAAGCCAAGCTATCGAGGTATTTTTTAATAATTATTTGCTTAGCGAATTAAATCATCTTCTGATATAACTTTTCGTACTGACAAACTACCCTTTCTACATCAAATTGTTCAGCAATAGCTCTAGCGCCAGATTTAAACTTATTTAAAACATTATCGTTAGATAAGATTTTAATTCCATTTTGAGCCATATCATCAATATCACCTACATTACTCAAATAACCAGAAATGCCGTGCTTGTTAACTTCCGGTAAACCTCCAACATTAGTAGAAATAATCGGAACTCTATGAGCCATGGCCTCAAGGGCTGCAAGACCGAAGCTTTCCTTTTCGGATGGCAAAAGAAAAAGATCCGAATAGCAAAGAATACGCTCTACTTCATTACTTTTTCCTAAGAAAATAACTCTATCCTTAATCTTTAAATCTTTGGCCAAATTGGAAGCTTTTTCTCTATCAGGTCCATCACCAACGATGATCAATCTCGACTTAATTTTTAATTGAATTTTATAAAAGATTTCAATAACATCATTCAGGCGTTTTACCTCCCTGAGGTTACTGACATGGGTAATCACTTTTTCGTCTTCAAAAGCAACCATATGACGTTTACAATCTTCAAAAGATTCTCTGAGATTGGAAATATCTATAAAATTTGGTACAACTTCAATTTTCTTTTTAATGTCAAAAATATCGAGTGTGTCGTTTTTTAAGCTTTCAGAAACCGATGTGACGATGTCACTCTTGTTAATGCTAAAGTTAACTGCTGGTTTGTAGAAAGAATGGCTACCGACAAGAGTGATATCGGTACCATGTAATGTTGTCATCATTGGCAACTTAATTCCTTCTTCCAATAGCATTTGTTGAGCCATAAATCCAGCATAAGCATGAGGAATAGCATAATGAACGTGTAAGATATCAATTTTATGTTTTTGTACTACTCTCACCAACTTACTGGATAGCGCCAGTTCATAAGGTTGATAATGAAATAATGGATATTCAGGAACCAGAACTTCATGGTAATGAATTGAACTGGACAAGTATTCCAGTCTTACAGGTTGTTTGTAAGTCACAAAATGTATCTCATGCCCACGTTTTGACAGTGCAATTCCAAGTTCTGTAGCTACTACTCCACTCCCCCCGAATGTAGGATAACACACTATGGCTATTTTCATACTTTAAATTATATATTTCAAAAGTAGAAGTTTGAAAAGTATCTAAGTCTTAAACTAATCTCAAATTAATTTTTCAATTGCAGACTTTCATAAATAAAACCTTGAATCTTGGTTCTTATGTCTTCTTTGATGAGTTTTGCGTTGGAAGCATCTGGATGAATTCTATTGGATAGGAAAACGTAGATAATTTCTTCTTCAGGGTCTGCCCAGGCATAAGTGCCTGTAAAGCCAGAATGACCAAAGCTCGACATAGAAATACATCCACAAGTTGGTCCCATATCTTCAAGCTGCGGTTTATCAAAACCCACTCCTCTCCTCACATTTTGCTCGCAGTAGTAGCAAGTATTAAATCTAGTCATAGTAGCTGGTTTAAAATAAGTTTTACCGCCAAAATCACCTCCATTTAAATACAATTGCATGAAAGAAGCTACATTACGAGCGTTTCCAAATAGTCCTGCGTGACCACCAACTCCACCGAGCATTGCAGCACCTTGATCATGGACAGTTCCATGAACAAGTTCATTTCTCCATTCTGTATCGAATTCGGTTGGTACAATTTCTTCCTTTTTGAAATGCTGTAGTGGGAAGAATTTTAAGCGATGAAGCCCCATTGGTTTGTAAAAAAAAGTTTCTGCTAAACTGCTCAATGAAGAATTTGATTCTTTTTCAATAAATTTTTTCAAAAAGTAATAAGGCAAATCTGAATATTTATATTCTAACGTATCTCTTAATTCGCTCTCAACAATCTCAGCATAAATAGAATCTCTATAATCTGTTCTTAGATACATATTATTAGCGACTTTTATACTAAATTCTTTAGACTGTTCGGTTTTGTAATAGTCGCTTTTATTTTCAAGAGTCTTTTTATAAAAAGGAATCCAAGGTTCTAATTTTGCATAATGCGATAGCATATCAAGGATGGTAATATTAGCCTTATTTGTGCTCGCAAGTTCTGGTAAGAGTTCGTGGAGTTTTGAGTCTAAACTAATTTTGCCAGACTCTTGAAGAGTCATTAAAATAGGTAAGGTTGTAAGAATTTTGGTAAGAGAAGCTAAATCATAAACATTACTGGACTCAACATTTATTTTTTTATCGTAGGTGTGAAATCCAAAATTTTTGTCATAAATAATTTTTCCCTTTCTAGCAATCAATATTTGCATACCAGGCGTCATCTCTTCTTCTAATGCATAATTAGCGAGTGAATCGATTTTAGCTTCAAAATGAGAGTTAAAACCCAAATTCTGTGAGTAGCCTACACCAAGTCGACCATTAGATTTCAATTTATAACCAGTTCCTAATGGAAAAGCTGAAGAAATGCTTACTGGCAGTTTACCATTTATAGATGAAGCTCCAAAAATTTGCTGAGCAGCTACGGATTGAGCTATATCACTATTCTGATATATTTGCAAGATCGCATCTATATTTATAAAACTCTGAAGATCAAGCAGACTGTAAGGTCTCGAAAAATTGACAAGTGTAACTTTATTTTCCTTTGAAATTGTGTTAATTAAGTTTAATTCGAAAGGAGTAAATTTATAATCAGTCCAAGGGTTTGCGTTTGACTTATGAAAGCCAATTATGACATGATCATAATCCAATTTTCCAGGATTATCAAGTATTGAATCCTTATTCTCAATCTTTTCAACATTGGCATAAATATTCATAGTTTTATAGAACTTATCACCACTATCATCACCGAGTTCCAAATACCCTATTTTTTGATATTCAATGTCATTTATTGGAAGGATCCCAAGGTCATTTTTTATCAGGGTACTTGAATTTTCAATTGCATGTTGATACAAGGCATCGTTTTCTTCGGAATTTAATTCTGCAGTTAAATTTGAAGTTTGGATTGCTTCAAAATCATTCAAACCAACTTTATACTTAGCGTATAATATTTTCTTCACTGATTTTTCCAGTCTATCCTCGGAAATCTCTCCGCTCGAAATTGCATTCTTTATGATCTGAATTGCTTTAGGAACGTTTTCTGAAATCAAAAGAATATCGCTCCCAGCTTTAAATGCTCTAAGATCAACTTCACCTGGAGAATTATTATCACTCGCTCCTTTCATATTTAAAGCATCTGTAATTACTAAGCCTTTAAAGTTAAGCTCATCAACAAGTAATTCAGAAACAATTTTTGGAGATAAGGAAGATGGATAGTTTGGACGGCTATCCAAGTTTGGGATATTGAGATGTGCCACCATGACACTACTTACGCCTTCATCGATTAAAGCTTTAAAAGGTTCCAATTCTACATTTCGAATGCGATCTGCAGAAAAATTAATTGTTGGTAGCGTTTTATGTGAGTCTTGCTGAGTGTCGCCATGTCCTGGGAAATGTTTTGCACTTGTCAAGATGCCAGCTTCATGCATGCCTTTCATTAGAGCAACGGAGTGAGAAATAACGATGTCTTTGCTTTCACCAAAAGACCGGTTGCCAATAATTGGATTTTCAGGATTGGTGTTTATATCTGCTACCGGGGCAAAATTGATATGAACTCCAAGCCTTTTATTGTGTCTACCTATCTGATATCCTACTTTTCGGACGATACTTGTATCCTGGATTGCACCCAAAGTCATATTCCAGGGGAAAGCGTAAGTAGAATCCAAACGCATGGATAGCCCCCACTCTGCATCCATACCTATAAGTAATGGAACTTTATTTTCGGTTTGAATATCGTTAGTGAATTGCGCTTGTCTATATGGTGTTCCTTTAGAAAAAATGACACCTCCAATATGGTTTGATTTGATAAAGCGCTTTATGGATTCAAGTTCACTATCAGATTTGTTTGTAAAAACATCGATCATAAACAATTGACCAATTTTTTCTTCCAAACTCAAGCTCGAATAAACAGATTCTACCCATTTCCTCTGCTTGTTGATATCTTCAGAAAACAGACTGCTTTGTGAAAAAACACAATTGAATGAAAAAAAAGTCATCATAACGACGACTTTCAAATAGTTTTTAGAAATCATATAAAATTATAGTAAACGGCTGTGCCAGCTCTCCGTCATTGGCACTTCCCAAAATTCTTTATATTCAGCTTTTGTATTCACAAGATTATTGAAAACAATTGTTTGGGGAGAAACAGCTTTTTGCTTTACCATTTTTTTGAAATCCAGAAGTGGTTTAAAGGCGACGTATTCTCCATTTTTGAAACTTACATTCATTTTATCCAATAGATCCACGTTATATTCCTTTTCCAAACTTTGAATAAAATGGACTGATGCGTCTATTGAACATCCACTCGCATTTGCTTGAGACTCGTCGAGTCCCAGTATAATAAACCGATTATATCTTATTTCAAAACCAGCTTTCAAAGCTTGTCCATGAACAGTCCAACTCTTCAAGAATGCCTCAATCATAGGCTTGATTTCCTCTAGCTCACTTTCACTAAATCCTCTATTGGATTGAAAAACCCAGACTCGTGAAGAATCTGGTAATTGATTAAATTCTACTACCATATATATTTTATAAATCTTCTGCGTTTGCAATCATTTCAACAACATCCAAAACTGCAATATCATCTTGCTTTTCTTTGTTTTTAACTCCATCTGTCATCATTGTGTTACAAAATGGACATCCTGCAGCAATAACATCTGGCTTGACATCAACAGCCTGTTCAGTTCTATGAATGTTGACTTCTTTATCACCTTTCTCTGCGTCTTTGAACATCTGGGCACCGCCTGCACCACAACATAAACCTTTAGATTTACAGGATTTCATTTCAACAAGTTCTACTTCAAGTTTTCGAAGTAAATCTCTTGGAGCTTCATATTCTCCATTTGCTCTTCCAAGATAGCAAGGATCGTGATAGGTGATTCTTTTACCCTTAAATTTCCCACCTTCAACTTTAAGTCGTCCTTCATTCAATAATTGCTTTAAAAATTGAGTGTGATGAACGACTTCGTAGTTTCCACCCAAAGATGGATATTCGTTTTTAATTGTGTTGAAACAATGAGGACAAGCTGTCACAATTTTCTTTACCTCGTATCCATTCAAAACTTCAATGTTTGTCATGGCTTGCATTTGAAACAAAAATTCATTACCGGCTCTCTTTGCGGGATCTCCGGTGCAGCCTTCTTCTGTTCCAAGTACTGCAAAGTCGACATTTGTATTATTTAAAATCTTTACAAAGGCCTTGGTTATTTTTTTAGCTCTATCATCAAAACTACCAGCACAGCCTACCCAAAATAGGACTTCAGGTTGCTTTCCTTCTGCTAAATATGATGCCATCGTAGGCACGTTTAAACTATCACTCATTATTATCTCTTTTATTCTTTAAATACTTGAATTGTCTCCTTTTTGTCGACTAGATCAGTAAACTGACCTTTATATCTTGTAGCTTTTACAATATGGTTATCTATCCAATGGTAATTACCACCTCTAGGTTTCCCCATTAATAGACTATGGTATTTGAAACCATGTTTATTTAGCCAATCTTCGGTAACTTTTCTGTGCTCCTCAACTCTGGATGTAAAAAAGCAAATTTGATGTCCATCACCATACCATTTGTTCACAGTTTTCAATGCGTCTGGAAAAGGCTCACAGGTCGCCATTCTTTCCGGTTCTTCATTTGGGACATCGTCTGTGATTGTTCCATCAATATCAATTAAATAGTTTTTTACACCATCAGGTAAACTTGGACTAATTGTTTTGCCTTTTGAATCTTGCTGTTTTTGTGACATGATTAAGCTTCTTCTTTTGCCCAATCCAATCTATCCTGCTGGTTGTAAGGCCATGGTGCAGAATTATTTTCAATATTGGACATTGCATTATTTAGTTCTACAGGAGCTGCACTTTCTTCCATTACGAGATATTGTCTCATGTCCATTATGATAGACAATGGATCTATTCCTATAGGACAGGCATCAACGCATGCATTACAAGTTGTACATGCCCATAGCTCTTCACGACTAATATAATTATCTAGAAGCTGATTATCTGCTGTAACTTCTTCTTTATTATTTAATTTTTGACCAACCTCCTCTAATCGATCTCTGGTGTCCATCATTATTTTCCTGGGAGATAATTTTTTACCAGTTTGGTTAGCTGGACATTCTGAAGTACAACGTCCACATTCTGTACATGTATAAGCGCTTAATAATTGGAACCAATTAAGATCTTGAACATCACTAGCTCCGAATTTCTCAGGTATATCGTCATCACCTCCTTCTGGTTCAGCATACGGATCTGCATCTGGATCCATCATCATTTTCACTTCTTTAGTGACAGCATCAAGATTTTTGAATTTTCCTAAATCATCAAGTCTTGAAAAATATACGTTTGGAAAAGCAAGTAAAATATGAAGGTGTTTTGAATAATATAAATAATTCAGAAAAATTAGAATTCCAACAATATGAAGCCACCAAGCTGTTCTCTCAACGATTACAAGTGATTCTACACTCATCCCATCAAAAAGCGGTAGCAAATATTGACTAATAGGAAATGAACCTGTAATACCAGCTTCACTGGCATAATGAGATGCACCGAGTAGTTGTAACTGATAGTCTGTAGCATTCATGGTTAGGAAAAGTACCATTAACACGACCTCAAAATAAAGAATATAATTCGCATCATTTTTAGGCCACCCTTTTAATTCTTTAGACATAAACCTTTTAATGTTCATCATGTTTCTTCTTATCCAAAACAGGATAACACTTACAAGTACAAGGAATGCTAAGATTTCAAAACTACTAATCAAAAAATCGTAAACAGGTCCAAGAAATCCGAAAATTCTATGAGTTCCAGCAATACCGTCAATCATGATTTCAAGCACTTCGATGTTTATGATTATAAATCCCACGTAGACGATGATATGTAAAATTCCGGCGATAGGTCTTGCAACCATTTTGGACTGACCCAAAGCCACCCTCATCATTTTCTTAAACCTTTGATCTTTTCTGTCAGATTGATCAATTTCCTTACCTAAATTGATATTCCTTTTTAGCGAAGAAACGTTTTTAATGAAAAATAAAACAGCTCCAACTAAAACTATTATAAATAAAATCTGTGGTAAATATTCTAGCATTTTTTTTAATCTTCAGGGTTGTTATACTCTTTATTTTTTTTACCAAATACTGAAAAATGAACATAACGCTTAGGATTTAATTTTAAATCTCTCATAAGCTCTTCCATCTCTTTTGTAGCGTTTTCAATATTTTGATAAAGTTGATCATCATTCAGTAATTTACCTAAACTTCCTTCCCCGCTGTTCAATTTGCTTGAAATTTCATTCAGGTTTAACAGTGTTTTATCTGCATTATGAGCGATACTTTTAAACTCAATTTGGGATAAAGAATCTGTAATCTTTGAAAGATTATCTGCAGTCTGAGTGAATTTATCTATAGACAGGTTTATTTTATCTCTATTTGTATCTAATATGCCTTCCATTTTGGAAGAAGATGAGTTTAGTGAAGCCAAGGTTCCATTAAGACTCTTTATAGATTCTTTTAAATTATTTCTTGTTTGTGCATCCAGAATATAATTAATTGATCCAAGTAAGGTATCGATTTCTACAACAGCATGAGAAATTTTATCCTTCAATGGTGTTAGTTTCTCGTTTACTAGTTCTATTAAACCTTCTTCAACAGCAGATGGCAAAGTATCACCAGATTTTGCAAAATTACTGAAGTCTTCCCCTAGCTCAATTTTCATCGATTTTCCGCCTATCAGTCCTCCTCCATAAATTTTGGCAACACTTTCTTTAGGAAAAGTGAAATTGTCGCTCATATTCATTGTAACCAATAATTCACCAGATTCGATAAAATCAATTTTGGTAACTGAGCCTACTTGATATCCATTGATAGTAACTGGTGCTGATTGGTTTAGACCTTCGACATTATCATAAACCGCATAAAAAGTTCGTGATGTATTAAATAAGTTATTTCCTTTAAGGAAATTGTAACCAAAAATAAATAAGGCTACTGCAACAATGGCTAAAATGCCAACTTTTACTTCTTTTTTCAAAGGATAATGTTTTGTTTCAAATGTAGTAAACTTTAATGAAAACTAGTTGTTAACTCTTGTATTGAGCGCTTCTTTTATTGAAATTTTTTCACCTACAGAATTGAAAGCAACAATAAATGCAGATGTATAACCCTCTGCTTTAGCTCTATCTCTTAAGGTTTGTGCACTCATGTAATTATTTGTTTCTCCAAATAGATATTTGAACAAGTCATTTTCTTGATATCTTGATATTGGCGACAGTTTTTTAAAATTTTCTGGACTTGGATCAATTTTTCTTGAACTTGCAGCTAATTGAATTTTAAATTTCACTGTAGAAAAATCTTCCATGACATCGCTAGAGTTTACTTTGTATTCGCTAAGCTCTGCCTCTAAAGCTTTTACATTAATAATGTTTTTATAATTATTGATACCGTCGACAATTGCATCTGCAAGTTTAGTTTGACCGGTAACAGAATTTAAAAAGGCGCCCTCAGCTTTATTGGTCAAAAATCCAGTTTCGATCAAAACACTTGGCATATAAGTTTCTCTCAATACTAGAAATCCTGCTTGCTTTACACCTCTATTTTTTAAATTCATTGTGCTTGAAAATTGCTTCTGAACAAAATCGGCAAGCAAAGCACTTTGATCCAAAAATTCTTCTTGCATGATTGAAAATCCAATATAAGATTCAGGTGACTCGGGATCAAAACCATCGTATTTTATTTGATAATCATCTTCAAACTTTATTACTGAATTCTCTTTCATTGCAATTTCCAAATTGTCCTTGTTTCTATGTAAACCTAAAACAAAAGTTTCTGTGCCTGATGGAGCACTATTATTTACACCATTACAATGTATTGACACAAACAGATCAGCATTAGCCATATTTGCAATTTCAGCCCTTTTGTCCAATGGAATAAACACATCTTTATCTCTTGTATAAATTACCTCTAGGTCTTCATATTTCTTAAGCTGCTCCCCAACCTTAAGAACAATCTTGAGTGCTATATCTTTTTCAAAATAATTATTACCAGTGTTGCCTGCATCTTTACCACCATGTCCAGCGTCCAAAACCACTATAAATTTTTTAGAAGCAGATTGAGCGTAAGTCAAATTTACACTCGAATTAAAAATGAATAAAAACAATAATAATTGGAGACTAAAGTTAGGTCTAAACATGGATTTTATAATTGTGGATGTTATTTGAAACTTTTTTAGGAAGCATAAAAATAAAATGTAATTTTGGGACTTCTTAATAATGGCCACTTTTACAAAAATAGTACTAAAAGCTTTGCGTACAAACTTACTTTACATACTTTTTTTTATTGTATTTCTTTTGAATTTCGGCCTTTATGGACAAGAAAAAGAATCTAAAAAAACTGATCTTGGTTACTTAATCAATAATAAGGCCGATTCCATAACTCAGAGAATAAAATATATAATTGGCGACACCATATCTCCTAATCAAACAGCTAGAAAGCGAGAAACTTTAACTGATATTGTAGACGCTTTTGCCAAAGACTACAAGAGATTATCTAAAAAAGAAAATAAAATGTATCTCTATAACGAAGCCGTTGTAGAATATGGTGACATGATCATCAACGCCGGAAGAATCGTTATGGATAATTCAACCAAAGAAGTCTTTGCAGCAGGAATTATTGATTCTACAGGGACTTACACTCAAAAACCTACTTTCAAACAAGGTAATAACTTAGTTGAGCCCGATAGTTTGATTTTTAATTTTGATTCACAGAAAGCTTTGGTTTTTAATTCGAGGACAGAACAGGGTGGCTTTAAGGTAAAAGGGGAAATTTCAAAGAGACAAAACGATTCCATTTATTATTTAGCTAATGCAAAATTCACCACCGCGGAAGATGTTGATGACGCAAATTACTATTTTTTTGCTAGAAAAATAAAATTTGTTCCTGATAGCAAAATTGTTACGGGTTTTGTCAATATGTATATAGCAGATGTTCCAACTCCCCTAGGTTTGCCTTTTGGATACTTTCCATTGACAGAAAAACAATCGTCTGGTTTTATTATTCCTTCCTATGGTGAAAATATAAATAGAGGCTTCTTTTTACAGAATGGTGGATACTATTTTGCAATAAGTGATTATGCTGATTTAGCAGTACAGGGAGATTATTATACCAATGGAAGTTACGGTGTTCGCCTGGAAAGTAACTACAATACGAGGTATCGTTTTAATGGAAACGTAGCTTTTAGGTATGAGAAGTTATTAATCGAAGAACGGGGATTTCCAAATTTTAGTGAAACGACAATATATAATTTGCGTTGGAGTCATAACCAAGACCAAAAGGCTAACCCATCATCAAGATTTTCGGCTTCAGTAAATTTAGGATCTAGCGATTACTATCAGCAGTCTGTAAATCAGAATAACACAGGTAATTTTTTAAATAATACATTAAATTCATCTATTTCCTATTCAAAAACGTTTGAAGGAGAACTAGGTATGAATTTGAATATTTCTGCGACACATAATCAAAATACCAATACGGAGGTTATCAACCTTACTCTACCCACCTTACAATTTAGCATTGGGAGGATTTTCCCCTTTGAGCCAAAAACAGGAACTAAGCAAGGTGCTATTCAAAATATTAACCTTCAGTACAACGTAAGAGCAGAAAACAGAATTACTACAACAGACTCATTATTCTTTCGCCCAGAAATGTTTGAAAATGCGAATTCAGGAGCAAGACATACAATCCCAATTTCAACAAATTTTAAAATATTTGATCATTTTAGTGTGAGCACAAGTGCAAATTTTAACGAAGTCTGGACTCTTAAGACCTTCGAGCAGAGATTTGATGAGCAGATAGGTCAAGTAGAAAGGGACACAATAAATGGGTTTGACTCTTACAGAACATACGATTTTTCAACTTCGGTGGGAACTACTGTCTACGGAATGTTCGATTTTGGCGATAAAAGTAATATTAAAGCCATCCGTCATGTGATAAGACCTTCTGTATCTTACAACATAGGGCCAGCCTTTAATCAATATTACGATGAATATACTAGAACAGGAATTGCTGGACTTGAAGATGAAGTTGTAGAATATTCAAGGTTTGAAGGAACACTAAATGGTGCTCCAGGAAACAATTTTACCAGTAGTATGTCCTTCAATGTCACAAATGATTTTGAAGCTAAAGTGAAGAAAAAGGACTCAACACTTACAGGCGATGACCGCTTCGAAAAGAGAAGTCTTTTAAGTAATTTAAGCTTTAGTACAAATTATAATTTTGCAGTTGATTCATTAAATTTAAGTCCTGTATCTGTGAGAGGGACATTACCTGTAGTGAAAGATAAGCTGGCAGTCAACTTCTTAGGGTCGTTGGATATGTATGCTCTAAACAGTAACAATCGTAGAATAAACACTCTAAATATTGATAACGGAGGAAGTTTATTTAGACTTACGAGAGGTAACTTAAGTTTTAGCTATTCATTTTCAAATAAGGACTTTCAAAAAGGTGATGATGACGATGATGGAGACGAAGATGATGAAGAATTTGATTCTGAAAGCTATCGAAATGGTGGACGCCCGGATGATCTTTTCGGAACGAGTGAAATGATGAATCGACGACCCAATAATAAAGAGTCCAAAAGTGATGAAAATGAATTTTATAATTATGCCATACCCTGGAATTTAAATTTATCTTACACAATGACCTATTCTAACCAAGCAAGAGAAAACGAGATAAGTTCCCATTCTCTGATGTTTTCGGGAGATGTAGAATTATCTCCCACATGGAAGGTGGGGGTGTCATCTGGTTATGATATTAAAAATAAAGGATTTTCATTTACACAACTTCGGTTTGCTAAAGACTTGAAGAGTTGGCAGATGAGTTTTAACTGGACACCTTTTGGAATAAGAAAATCATGGTTTTTCTTCATAGGAATTAAGTCCAATATATTACAAGATGTGAAATACGATAAGAACAGAGAAAGGGATAGAACTTTAAATTAATCATTATGAAAGAAATAATTAAAACGAAACACGCAGCTGCTCCAATTGGACCTTATAATCAAGCTGTTAGCATAAATGGATTTCTCTATACCTCTGGGCAAATTGCAATTAATCCAGAAACAGGAAAAACCGAATTTGACTCCATAGAGGAAGAGACGAAGCGTGTCATGACAAGTTTAAGGGCCATTTTAAATGAAGCTAAGTTGGACTTTTCTGATGTCATAAAGACAAGCATCTTTATTTCTGATATGGATGATTTTTCGAAGATCAATGAAGTTTACGGATCATACTTTGATGAAAGTACAGCTCCAGCCAGAGAAACTGTTCAGGTAGCAAGATTGCCAAAAGATGCTAATGTTGAGATAAGCCTTATTGCCTTCCAAGGATAAATTATATGCTACTAAGCTTCATTGACTGGGTTATCATCATCGCCTTTTTTGCAATAAGCCTAGGGATTGGTGTCTATGCTTCCAGGTCTAGTGGAAAAAATGCAAAGAATTTCTTTCTATCCGGACGGAATATGTCTTGGTGGTTGCTTGGTATATCTATGGTGGCTACAACCTTTGCTGCAGACACCCCAGGGCTTGTAGCAGGAATAGTAAGAAATGATGGGGTTTATGGCAATTGGGTCTGGTGGAGTTTTCTGCTTACAGGAATGCTTACCGTATTTTTTTATTCTAAACTCTGGAGAAAAAGTGAAATATCAACAGACCTTGAGTTTTATGAACTCCGCTACAGCGGTAAAAGTGCTGCCTTTTTAAGAGGGTTTAGAGCTATATATTTAGGAGTATTCTTTAATATAGTTATTATGGCGACCGTTTGCCTCGCTGCTATTAAAATTGGTCATGTGATGTTCAACTTTTCTGCAGTTGAATCTTTGGTAATTTCATGTTCAGTGACTGTGCTATATTCAATGCTTGGAGGATTGAAGGGTGTTATTCTTACTGATTTTATACAGTTTGCAATTGCTATTACTGGTAGCATTTGGGCAACTATCTATATCGTAGAAATGCCTGAAATTGGTGGTTTACAAGAATTACTTGCGGTTCCTGAGGTGAATGAGAAAAGTTCGATTTTTCCAGATTTTTCAAATCCCAAAATTTTTATTCCAATTTTAGTTGTACCCTTAGCCGTCCAATGGTGGAGCGTCTGGTATCCTGGTGCCGAACCAGGAGGTGGCGGATACATTGTCCAGCGCATGCTAGCTGCCAAAAACACAAAACATGCAACCCTTGCAACACTTCTTTTCACAGTTGTTCATTATGCTATAAGACCATGGCCGTGGATAATTATAGGTTTGGCTTCTATTGTATTATTTCCAGATTTGCAAAGTCTAGCTCTTGCATTTCCAGATTTGAATGAAGATTTTATTAAAAATGATTTAGCCTATGCTGCTATGTTATCCTATCTTCCAGCTGGACTTCTTGGCCTTGTTGTTACTTCTTTGATTGCAGCATTTATGAGTACGATTTCAACACATCTCAATTGGGGAAGTAGTTATGTTGTAAATGACTTTTACGTAAGGTTTTTAAGACCAAAGGCTTCCGAAAGCAATAAAGTCTTAGTTGGTAGGCTTTCCACCTTGTTCATGATGATTTTTGCTGCTCTACTTGCTTTAGTTCTCGAGGAGGCAAAAGAGGCTTTTGATTTATTACTCCAAATCGGTGCTGGCACTGGCCTTCTTTTTATATTGAGATGGTTTTGGTACAAAATAAATCCATATAGTGAAATCGCGGCGATGCTCTCTTCCTTTATTATCGCTGTTATATTTTTTGTAGGAAAAACCTACGGGATTTGGCAATTAGAATCTCATATTGAACTTGTATTTGGTGTATTAATAACTACTTGTATTTGGGTAGGAGTTACCTTATTAACCAAACCATCACCAAAAGAAACCATAGATTCTTTTGAAAAGAAAGTATTTGATAACGGTCAAAAATTTGATGGATTTAAGTATAAAATAATCGGATTTATAGCAGGAGTCGCAGGAGTATATTCAGCATTGTTTGCTACGGGATATCTTATTTATAATGAGATGACTCTTTTTATATTATCAGCCTCAATCTGCTTTATTTCTATAGCTGTTATAATTTATTTTTGGAAAAAAATTATTAATTAGCTCCTCTATTTGAGGGGAAGTTGATGTAAGATGGCAATTCAATTGTTTTATCATTTTGATCTTTTTTGTCTTGTTTCTTTACTTTAGTGAATTCCTTATCCATTATTTTATTAATCAACTCTTTGAAGTTGTTGAAATCTACAGTGTAAGTCAAGCCAATTCCCTGCGTATACCCAAGTTCTTCTCCTATAAACTGAATGTCACTTTCTCTGTTAAACACATTTGCTCTTAAACTACCCGTTTCATTCAGAAGAAAATTTATCTCCACATCACCAAACACAACTGACTCTGTAACTCCACCCACTGGAACTCCAAACCTACCGTTGATTAGGACCCGATCGCTTATTTTGGTTTTGATAGAAAGTCCAACTCTATCTGCAATATTATTTTGAGTAAGACTTCTGTCGTTTTGTTGATAATTCAAACCGAGTTTAAATTTATTATCCTCTTTAGAAATTATATCATCTACTATTCCGGAAGCTCTTTCTATCAAGTTGCCTGTAATTGCATTTTGTCCTAGACCTGCCTGACTGTAAAAAGTTCCTTGAGTTACCAACGATAAAGCCTGAAGTTCAGTATTTTCCCGGCCTTGAACACGATATTCTAACTCACTTTTCACCACTGAAGACAAATTAGGGTAATTTAAACTGAACTCGATATCAGGTTGAATGATCTGTCCAGTTAAATTAATGAGAACTTCCACTGGAATCTCACGGTTGACTGAAGGATTTTCGAGTAAAATCGCCGGATTTGCTTCAGTTATATATTTTGCCTGTACATCTATATTTGCTCTCACAGGGTCCCCATTCCAAGTCAAATTCGATCCTGGAACAACTTCAAATCGTTTCTGTACCAAACCTGAATATTTGAAATTATACTCACCTTCGTAGGCAACGAAGTCTCCGTACATGTTGAATTTCCCATTGGTATTGATTTCTATTAAAAGTGTCCCAGCTCCTCTTCCTTTCAAGCTACTACCACTAGCTGGGTCTACTACTATTTCCACTTCGGCATCTCGAGTGATATCGAGATCAAAGTTTAGACTCAGACCTTTTACCTCTTTCAACTCTATTTTTCTGCCTGCTTCTTTGGAAAGCTTGTCTTCCAGGCTTAAAAAATAAATAAATGAATTGTCGCCTAAAGATTCAGAATCATCCAAGGGTATTTTAAAAACAGTATTTTTTTGAGTTATCGCATTCACATTGATTTCTATCTCGTCTGTAGGTCCTGTAATCGAAGCTGATCCATCAATAAAAGCAGTACCATAATAAAGATCACCTTCTTCAAATTCAGTATCTAGAGCCACAAGATTATTTGAACTTAAATTTAGATCTAAAAACCACTCACTGAAATTTTGGTTGCTTATTCTTCCGTTTAACAGACCTTGAGTATTGTATTTGACGTCTGTAACACCAATATTATCGAAAACAAATTCTTTATCATCGAACCTAATTTTTGAATTTTTATCAAAATCAAAATCAATATTTAAATAAGGGACTTTTAATCCCGCTTCATTCAATACTAATTCTCCATTTAAGTATGGATTGTTAAGTTTACCAGTGACATCAACTTTGCCTGAAGCAAATCCACGGATTTTGGAAATAACATCTTCACCAAATACACTCATTGAGCTAAGATCAAACTCATTAACAATAACGTCAACATCAAAATATTGATCATTTTCTATGGAAAATATTGAACCATCAGCTTTAAATAGTAAGTCTTCATCAAGTTTTAATTCGGAAAGTAAATCAAATGAACTCAAATCCTTGTTACCATCTGCTTCCAAAGAAAACTGACCATATTTAATTTCATTGAACACAAAATCATCAATTATGATGTCAAGATTTGGAGCATATAAATTGTTTTTTTGGAAAATATCTAATCTTCCATCCAGAACTCCTGCAAAATTGATACTATCTTGTTTAGGAACTACATCAGCTAGCTCTACATTATTGAATGTAAGTTTTAAATCTTTAAATGTTGAATCCCTCAGAATACCATCAAAAAATATCGATTGATTTCCACTTGAAACTTTCAGGGAGTCTACATTGAAATTCTGAAAACCTCGCTCGATTTCAACTTTATTACTTCTATTGGAATCTCTATTGATAAACCACAAATTGTCATTGTAAACAATACTTGAACGCTTGAATCCAAATGTAGATTTATCATCACTATCCAAGGTTTGATAAATGCTTAAATTAAAATTGTCTTTCTGCAACTTGCCACCCTTAAATTCAGTTCTCACAAATAATGTGTCTTTCAGATTTACATTAATCATATTAAAATCTGAAATGTTATAAAACGAAGTGATAATACTTTCAATTTCGACATATGAGTTATAAAGTGGATTTTCTGTATCTATCTGTATGTTAATATTATCTAGCGTATTCCCATAAACCTCCAAATGAGGTGATCTGAAATTCAATGATAAATTATTTGCATCTGCATCAATACTACCTCTTATATAAGTTTTTGGAGCAACTTCAATCTCTGGAAAGAATACTTCCACAATTTTATTATAAATATTGAGATCAAAATCAACAAACTGATTTTTGCTTTTTGAATCCTTTTTACTTCTGAAGTATAAATTTTCAACAGCATCAGAAAAAAGTTGTGGTAACGAGGTTAGTTTAAACTCACCCTCCAATTTACCACTAATCACATCTGGACTGTCAATACTTATGGTCTGTTTGTCTTTTTCAAAGGAGGATTGGACAATAAGGTCTTCAAACCTGTATTTCTCGCTCGTGTTCTCATATTCAAATGAATTGAAGCTGAGTTTACCCTTCAACTCATCCAATGAATTTCCCTTAAGGTCGACTCTCAACTTACCTTGAAAATCTGCCACAGTATCACGTTTTACAATATTTAGTTTTGCCAGGTCGGCGTAATCAATATCAGCACTAAAATTGTATATATTTTCTTTTTTTGAAGCGTCCAAAAGACCATCAAAAGAAAAAAGAAAGTTTGGATCCAGACTTTCTAATCTTCCATTAAAATATGGAGCTTTCAAATTACCATTAAGTCTGATGTTTTTGTATTCATATCCATTTACTTCAATAGAATTTATGGTCCCTTCTGCTAAAGTGTTAAGCGAAGATTTCGTGAATCCAGACCCATTGACATTAAAGTTAAAGGTTGTTTTTCCTAAAGTCTTTATTCCTAAAAAAGAGGCCAAATCAAATTTGACTACATCCAGAAATCCTGCATATTTTACCACATCTGGACTTTGGTAGTTTTCAAAATTTAAATTTAATGATGTTTTACCGAGTTTTGATTTGACATCAAGAACAGTAAACAATTCGTCGTTGGATAATTCAATTCTGCCTTTGAGATTTGTCAAACCGAATTGCTTGAAATAGATTGGTAAGTTTTCCTTCAGGTCATCTGGAAATAGTGATATAAGGTCTTCATAGGTAGTGGAAATATTCATCGAAGAGCCTTTCATGCTAAAAGGAGAATCACTAAATGAGTTCACAAGTTTTAATTCGGCATCGAGTTTGGTATCCTGAACTCCTGTAATGTCCAATGCTTTTAATTCAAGATTATTTAATTGACCAGAAGCCACACCAGTAATATTGAGCTCTTGAGAATACCCAAATCCATCATAAAATCGTCGTAAGTCTGTACTCGATACCAATGAGTTATTGAATTTAGCATTAACATTTACCTTATCAAAGAAATCCTTAAGATCTTCACGATTGTAATCAAATTCGATTTCACCCTCTATTTTGGAATAAGGAGTTTCTAAACTTAGATCTTCAAGATGCATTCGACTTGGACTATAAGAAAATCTAGTTTTGAAATCCTCGACTATTATCCCTTGCTTTAAGATTCCTGACATCCTTCTGAGATTGAAATCGAGGTCTGGTCCTAATAACTTGAAGTTTGATAAATTAAAATCTAAATCCCTGATAAAAAAAGTGGGGTCTTGACTTATTTTTTGATTGATGATACTAAAATCACTTTTGTAAGCCAGAACTCTATTTATCTTAAGTTGAAAAGACTGATCAGAAGTTGTAGTTGTATCATTCAGTTTATCAAGAAACTTAGTAAACTCATCATATCTTTCATTTTGATACTGTTTCAATTTAAATTTGAGTTGATCAATTTCTGTATTGGAGAAATGAAGATTTTTTCCAGATAGATTTGCCAAGTTTATTAAAGAAGTTGAAAGGGATTTTGCATAGATGATTGTATCTTCATAATCATCTCTAAGAAGTAAGTTATCTAAAACAATATTCCCTTTATAGTTTATACTTAGTCTACTTACATTTAAATCTGTATCGTAAGTTTCATTGAAGCTTTTTGTGAGTTTGTTTCCGTAATAAGTCTGTACCTGAGGAATCAAAAAAACAAGTACAATTAGCAATAGTATTAATATTACAGCTGTAACAGTTTTTTTTAAGAAATTCCAAAGGGATTTGAGCACTCTATTATTATATTTTTTTCAAAGATATATCAAATACTAATCCTAAATGCTTTCAATGAAGCCACAAATTTATTTAGATTTGCTAGGGGTATAAAGATTTAAATTTAATTGATGGAAATTGCGAAAAATATTTACATTTTAGGAATTGAATCTTCTTGTGATGACACTTCAGCTGCTGTATTATGTAACGACAAAGTTTTAAGTAATATTGTGGCAACTCAGCAGGTTCACAAAGAATATGGCGGGGTGGTTCCAGAGCTTGCTTCCAGAGCACACCAACAACATATTGTACCTGTGATTGATCAGGCTTTAAAAAAAGCAGATATTAGTAAAAATGATTTGTCTGCTATTGCCTATACACGAGGACCTGGTCTCATGGGTTCGCTACTCGTTGGCAGCTCGTTTGCAAAATCTCTGAGTCTTGCACTAGGAATTCCGTTAATAGAAGTCAATCATATGCAAGCGCATTTACTTGCTCATTTTATCAATGATGAAAAAACTGATGTTCCAAAGTTTCCTTTTCTTGGAGTAACTATAAGTGGTGGTCATACTCAAATTGTAAAAGTCAAGGATTATTTTGAAATGGAAGTAATTGGAGAAACCCTCGATGATGCTATTGGAGAAGCGTTTGATAAATGCGGGAAAATGATTAAGCTTCCCTACCCTGCAGGTCCGGAAATCGATAAATTATCAAAACTTGGTAATCCCTCAAAGTTTGAATTTGCAAAACCCAAGGTAAAAGGTTTAGACTTTAGCTTTAGTGGTTTAAAAACTTCGGTTCTTTATTTTCTTCAAAAACAAACTAAAGAAAACCCTGAATTTATTTCTGAAAATATTGAAGATCTCTGTGCTTCTTTTCAAAGAAAAGTTATCGATATATTGATGACAAAACTTACAAAAGCTGTCAAAGAAACAGGCATCAATCAAATTGCCATTGGTGGAGGAGTTTCCGCTAATTCTGGAATAAGAAATGCACTTTTAGAAAAAAAAGATTCAGCTGGCTGGAATGTCTTCATCCCTAAATTTGAATATTGCACAGATAATGCAGCTATGATTGGAATAGTGGGATATCTAAAGTTTCAGAAAAATCAATTTACAGATTTAGCAACAGCTTCAAAAGCTAGATACGCTATCTAACCCATATCTTATGAAATCAGTTTTACTTTTAATACTTATAAGTTTTCAACTTCATTCTCAAACTAATTTATTCAGACATAATGAGGATCCATATGCAGATTTTGGTTATTCTAAAGAAGAAATTTTAGAATTAAAATCAGAGGGAAATTTATCTATTTTTAATGCAGAAAAACACAATTCTAATCTTGCTAATAAGCTTTTTGAATTAGGTGAAGGCAAAAGTATAACCCTGAAGGGTCGAGAGAAAAAGAAACTTAAAGTTATAAAGAAGAAAAATATAGAGCACTTTAGGATCAATTATATTTATTTTGATGGTGATAAGATGACTTATGAAGAAATGGATAGATTGAGAGATCGCATTTTAATGATGAGTGAAACACAGAAATTTGAGCGACTAGCTCAGCAATACTCAATGGACATGAGTAAAAACAAGGGGGGAGATTCTGGTTGGTTTAAAAAAAGCAGTGTTCCTGAAGATTTTAAAAATGCAGCCTTATCAAGTATCAGGGCTGCGAATGAAACATTCAAGGTTGATTTGGAAAACCAAGGATGGTATTATCTTATATTGAAAAGTTATTCACCACAACTTATTGAAGAAATATTAGTTTTAGAAACAATAGAATAATGCAACTTTTCTACGAGCCAAACTTTGATTCTTCTTCAAAACTCATAAGTATTAATTCTGAAGAGAGTAGACATATTTCAAAAGTACTCAGAAAAAATATTGGTGAGGAGATTGCAATTACCAACGGTTCTGGATTACTTGCAAAGGGAGTTCTCAAAAGTAATCATCCAAAAAAGTGCGAAGTTGAAGTTGTAAAATTTGAAGAAAAAGCCCCAGCAGATAATTATCTTCACATTGCAATCGCACCAACCAAAGCGAATGATAGATTTGAGTGGTTTCTTGAGAAGTCAACTGAAATTGGAATTCAAGAAATTACACCCCTTCTTTGTGAACATAGTGAACGTAGAGTAATTAAGCAGGAACGATATGAAAAGGTTCTCCAGGCTGCCATGAAACAATCTTTAAATACATTTCTACCTAAATTAAATAAATTGACATTGTTCTCAGATTTTATTAATTATGAAACTAAACACAATAAGTTTATAGCGCATTGCGAAGATGGACCTAAGGATAATCTTTCTAAAGTCATAGGTGATAATAATTTGATCATGATCGGGCCAGAAGGTGATTTTTCTCAAGAAGAAATTCAATTAGCCTTAACTAAAGATTTCAAAGCTGTATCGCTTTCAGAATCAAGACTAAGGACCGAAACTGCTGGAATTGTAGCTTGTCATACTGTAAATTTGATTCAATCCTTATGAGGTTAGTTATTCTTTTTGTCATCTTAGTTGTAAATATCAATAATTTGAGTGCACAAGAGATAGCGCTTCTAAAATATGATGGAGGTGGCGATTGGTATAGTAACCCCACTTCTCTTCCTAACCTTATTAAATTTGTAAATAATACAATTGGAAGTAAAATAGCCTCTAATGCAAATGAGGTAAAACCTGAAGACCCTGAACTATTTAATTATCAATTTATTCATCTGACAGGTCATGGAAATATTTATTTCTCTGATGAAGCATCAAAAAATTTAAGAAATTACCTACTCTCTGGAGGTTTTTTACATGCTGACGATAATTATGGGTTAGAACCATATTTTAGACAAGCAATTAAAAATGTATTTCCCAACCGTGAACTTATTGAATTAAGTGCTAATCATCCAATATTCAACAACGAATTCAAATTTGAGAACGGCTTACCTAAAATTCATGAACACGACGGAAAACTGGCTCAGGCCTTTGGCATTGAGGACGATAAAGGAAGACTCATGGTTTTATTTACTTATGAAAGTGACTTAGGGAATGGATGGGAAGATTCTTCTGTTCATGGAGATCCGGAAGAAGTTAGACTTCAAGCTTTGAGAATGGGAGCCAATATCATTAAGTATGCTTTTACAAAATGAAAGAAAAACAGCTGACACATCAACAAGTAAATTTTAAAAATTCGTCAAAGCTCCAGATCTCCATCTTAATGGACAAAATCGATAGTCCTGCCAACTTAGGAAGTATTTTTAGAAATGCAGAAGCTTTTGATGTGGATACAATTTGGTTAAATTTTGAGAATAAAAATGACTTAGACAGCAATAGGTTTAAAAGAACTTCAAGGTCCACTGAAAAAAGTTTAAGTGTTGAGTTTTATGAGAGTTTTCAAACAGTATTCAAAGGCTTTGAAGGAATTATTATTGGTTTAGAAATTACCAGTAATAGTGAAAATATTGTAAATATTAACCAATCTGTAAACGATAAAGTCTTAGTTGTTCTAGGAAATGAAAGATTTGGGATAAAAAAACCAATACTACAGAGACTTGATAAAGTATTTCACATCGAAATGTATGGAAATAATTCAAGCATGAATGTTTCTCAAACCTTAGGAATTACACTGCATGAACTTAGAAGAAGAGTATAGTAAATTAGATGATCCTGAAGTTTTAAAATTTATAGATGATAATCTTCACACACCAATTCCAGATTTGGTATTAAAAGGAAGTCCATTTAAGGCAATTGATATAGATCTTCTCATAAACCAAATAGTTGGAAAGAAAAAAGCTAGAAAAAAATTACCCACCTGGTATAAAAATGAAAAGATTATTTATCCTCCTAAGGTAAATTTAGAACAAACATCATCAGAAATAACAGCGTTACATAAAGCAAAGGTCGTACATGGATCTTCACTCATTGATTTGACTGGCGGTTTCGGAATTGATGATTATTATTTTACAAAGAAAATTGGCGAAGTAACTTACGTAGAATTAAATCAAGACCTTTATAATATAGCTGAACACAATTTCAAACTTTTAAAGGTTCGTAATATATCATGCTTTAATCAGGATTCAATTGAATATTTACAAAACACACAAAGTATATTTGATTGGGTTTATATAGACCCGTCTCGCAGAAATAAAGGTCAGAAAGTATTTCTTTTAGAAAATTCTCTCCCCAATATTTTAAATCATAAATCTTTATTTAAAGACAAGTGTAGAAATCTTATGATCAAAACGTCTCCCATGTATGATATTGAAATGGGATATAAAGAATTATTTGGGATAAAAGAATTACATATTGTATCTGTAAAAAATGACGTTAAGGAATTACTTTGGTCTATAGACTGGAGAGAAAAAAACTCCAAGGTTATAAAGATGTATAATTACGATGAAGAAAATAAATATTCTGTTTCAAAGTATGATAAAGATCAAACTTACAGTAATATTAACGTAGAAGATTGCCAAGAATATCTTTATGAGTTTAATTCTAGTATAATGAAATCAGGGTTGAATGATGATATTGCCTTAAAATATAAATTAAAGAAACTTGAAAACAACACAAATTTATATACTTCTGAAAATAGAATTAATAGTTTTCCTGGTAAACTATATCTTGTTAAAAATTCTGAATCAGTTAATTTTAAAAAACTAAAACACAGATATAAAAATGAATTCACAAATTTAATATCAAAAAATTTTAAACTCACAACATCACAAATTCAAAATAAATTGAATTGTAAAATAGGTGGAGACACAGATTTTTTAATCTTCACAAAAACTATTGAAGGATATAAAGTAATTGAAGCTTCTAAGCTCTAGATTACAAAATTAAAATCTGCATAATTAAATTTATGCAGATTTTTTTGGTTATAACTAACTTATTATAAACTAAAAAACCCTTCATTACGTTTGTAATGAAGGGTTTTAAAATAAGGAAGGCGGCGACCTACTCTTCCACGGTATGTAGTACCAT
>NZ_JAIQZE010000010.1 GCF_020164595.1 Psychroflexus longus | reverse complement strand
GTGATAATTTTAAAAAAAATAAAAACTTTTTTAATGAACGAAAACTAATTAATTTCAGGAGGGCAAAACTACAACTTATCTGACATCCTCACAAGCAAAAATAAATAAACATTATCTCAACTCTATCATTGTGTTATCCTCTCAGTACCTCAATTAGCGGGGCGCAAAACTACAACTCTTTTCCTCCACAAACCAAACTTTTGCGAAGGTTTTTTTTAAAGGTTTTTGTGTGGCATCCTAACTTCCTCTAATACCACTATTTAAATAATTCAATATCTAGTGACATGTGAAATATTGATTAAAAAAACATAGGATTCAACTGTTCCTAGTTTAAAGTTTTAAATTGCAATATGAATTGGGATCTTATAATAATGTCGATAATGTATGCTTTCGCAGGAATCATGCATTTTATAAAACCTGATGCTTACATTAAAGTAATGCCAAGGTTTTTTAAAGCAAGAAAGTTTCTTGTTTTACTTTCAGGAGGAATTGAAATAGCACTTGGTATTGGATTGTTATTTCAAAAAACTAGAAGTATATCAGCAATCGGCATTATTTTAATGTTGCTCGTTTTTTTTACTGTACACTTTAATATGTTGCGAGGCGATAAATTTGCTGCGGGTGTTCCGAAGTGGATCTTAATTTTGAGAATACCAATTCAATTTATTTTAATCTGGTGGGCATACCTATATATATAGACTATGGAAAAAGAATTTACAGAAAGAGAATTAGACAGAATCATTGAAATGGCGTGGGAAGATAGAACTCCCTTCGAAGCTATTGAATTCCAGTTCGGTGTGACTGAGAGCGATGTTATAAAAATCATGCAGAAGGAAATGAAGCCTTCAAGCTTCAGAATGTGGAGAAAACGTGTTCAAGGACGAGCTACTAAACATAGGAAATTGAGGAAAAACTCAATGAAAAAATTCAAATCCTCTCGTCAAAAACAAATAACACATAACAAAATTTCTAAGCGATAAATTATCGCTTAGAAATTAAGAATAAATATCATTTAAAATTACAGCCAAACGTATTCCTGCTTTCTTCATTTGCAATTGAGAAACGCCAAACCAATCATACATATATCTATAACTTAAGTTTTCGTTTGCTTCGGCAGATTTATAAACTTCTCGTGTTAAATCTCTGTTTTGTTCAACCCAATCTAATAAAGTTCCAGTCTTAATAACTTTAATTTCCATTTTACTTAATTCTGGCAAACTGTCCGCAAGCTCAGTATAACTCATATTATAACTTTCGATCATTTTTGTATCCCAAACACTGTGAAGATTTGTAGGACTATAAAACCATTTGACTTTAAAATCATTTGCACCCTTATCTTCCTTAAGACCAAAATGAAGTGGCTGATGCATATCTCCAACCAAGTGAATCAACATTTTGAGATAAAATTGTTCTTTTTCTTTGCTTAGTTCTTCGTATTTCAAATTTCGAATACACTCTTCTATTCCGTATACAATGTCTCCTTTTGGATTTTTATCAGCTTCAGAATACGTTTGATCAAAAGGAATATTGGCATAATGCCAAGGCTTATATTTGTCATAAGCACTGTCACTCTTAATCTCATCCGCATAGGTGGAAGCATCTGCAATAGATTGTCCATTAAGAATTCTATTTATTTTTTTACTTACTTTTGATTTTAAATACTGCTCTGCAGTTTCACCGACTGTACGGTGACCATTTTGCCCCCAATCTTCTGAAGCTAATAATGTTTGAGAAAGTATAAGAAAAGCCAGCAAATATTTCATGTCTATTTTTTTTCAAATATAATTGGAATTGCTTTAAGTAAACGTAAAGGTTTTAGTTTATTCTCAATAAAAATATCCGATTTAATCTTACTAATTATTATAGACTTACAATCTAAACTCTTTAATTTGAGCAGTATTAAATTCAACCTTAAAGAAAATGATAAAGCTTATTTGCAGTGATATTGATGGAACTCTTCTCAACGCGAAACGAGAACTTTCTGAAAAAACCATTTTTGAAATTACGAAACTAAAAGATAAGCTACCTATTGTTCTTATTTCTTCAAGGATGCCTTCTGCAATGAATCATCTACAAGAGCAATTGAATATCACAAATAATCCAATTGTTGCATACAATGGAGGTTTGATCATAGCTGATAAAAAGATTAAACAAAGTACCGCAATTCCTTTTGAGCTTGTACATAAAATAATTAATCTTAATCAAGATCATCTTCATTTAAGTCTTTACAATAATAATGACTGGTTCGCTCCTCAATTGGATCACTGGGCTGAAAGAGAAACCAAAAATACTAAAGTTACTCCTACTATAAAGTCTAATAATGAAGTTTTGGAGGTATGGCAGACTAGTCATACTGGCGCTCACAAGATAATGTGTATGGGTAAAGCAGAGTTGATTACGAAATTTTACGATCTCATGTCTAAAAACTTCTCAGATGATATTCATTTATACAGATCAAAAGATACTTATATAGAGATTGCACCGAAACAGATTTCAAAACGCTCTGCTATTGAGTTTTTAATAAGAACAGAATTTTGTTTGAACATGTCTGAAGTGATGAGTTTTGGAGATAACTTTAATGACATTGAGATGCTTAAGGCATCTGGACTTGGGGTTGCAGTTGGAAATGCAAAAGAAGAGGTAAAACTTATTGCCGACAAAACCATTGAAAATGCAAAAGAAGATGGTGTTGCTAATTTTCTAAATGCTTATTTTAAAAGGGGGATAAGCTTTAAAAATTACTAATAATTTTTACTTTTACCCTCTAAATTTCTATGATGGATCAAAATCCGCTAATTACTAATGACGCAGCAGTATTGGGTATTTTAATGCTTTCTATCGCGTTGATTTTTTACACCTCTAGTCAAAAAACGGGCTTTTGGAATAAATTTTATAAGATTGTTCCTGCTCTTTTGATGTGTTATTTGATACCTGCTATTTTCAATTCTTTAAATATCATAAGCGACTCAACCTCTCAACTTTATTTTGTTGCCAGTAGGTATTTCCTTCCAGCCTCTCTGGTATTAATGACTTTGAGTATAGACTTAAAAGCTATAAAAAACTTAGGGTTTAAGGCTCTCATTATGTTTTTAACAGGAACCATTGGTATTGTGATCGGGGGTCCTATTGCGATTTTAATCATTTCGATTTTCTCCCCAGAAACTGTAGGAGGTGCGGGACCTGACGCTGTTTGGAGAGGACTTTCCACGCTTGCAGGAAGCTGGATAGGTGGAGGAGCGAATCAAGCAGCAATGCTAGAGATATTCAAATATAATCCTGAAAAATACGGTGGGATGGTCTTGGTTGATATCGTTGTTGCCAACCTCTGGCTAGCAATCATCTTACTCGGGATAGGTAGGTCAGAAAACATAGATAAATGGCTGAAAGCTGATAATTCTGCTATTGAAGAACTGAAGAAAAAAGTATCTCAATACACAAAAAGTGTCTCTAGAACTCCTGAACTTAAGGATTATATGATAATGCTTGGAATAGCATTTTTTGCTGTAGGCTTTTCTCATTGGGCTTCGGAACATATTTCAGAATTTTTACTTACAAACTTTGACGCTTTTAATGATAAAACGTCGGCTTTAGCTTCTTTTTCTTCTACATTTTTCTGGATGATAACGATTTCAACTGCTTTTGGTGTTGGGTTATCGTTTACTAAAGCAAAATCTTATGAAGGTACTGGTGCAAGCAAAATTGGGAGCATATTCATTTACTTTCTTGTTGCCACAATAGGCATGAAAATGGACTTGACCGCTGTGTTTGAAAACCCTGGATTGATTCTTATTGGATTGATCTGGATGAGTATTCACGCTGGATTGCTTATAATTGTCGCAAAAGTCATTAAGGCACCTTATTTCTTTTTGGCAGTAGGAAGCCAGGCTAATGTTGGTGGAGCAGCTTCTGCACCGGTAGTCGCTTCTGCATTTCATCCTTCACTTACAAGTGTTGGCGTATTATTAGCGGTATTCGGTTACGTTGTTGGTACCTATGCCGCTTTAGGTTGTACAATTCTAATGGAAATTTCATCAAATATTTAATAAAGCAATACATGAAACATTTTTTATCACTCGCTATCCTTGCAATCCTTTTTACTTCATGTCAGAAGGACAAAAACAACCTATTGATTACAGGCAATATTGTTGGTTTAAAAAAAGGAAAAATCTACCTACAAAAAATAAATGATTCAACTTTAGTGAATGTAGATTCCATACAAATTTCTGGGTCTTCAGAATTTACTTTCAATACTTATATTGAAGAACCACAGCTCATGTTTATAGAATTGGAACGATATAATGGTTCCAATTACCCAGAACTTATCAATTTTTTTGCTGAGCCTGGAGAAATTAGAATCACTACAACTTTGAAAAACTATGGAATGGATTTAGAGGTTATCTCAGAATTCAAAAATCAGAAGAAACTCGAAGAATACAATGAAATAGTAAAGCGATTTAATTCGCAGCGACTGGATTTAATTGAAGAAAATTTTGAAGCTAACAAGTCTCAAGATGAAAGCAGAATTGATAGTATAAACAGAAAATTCAATTCCATTCTGAAGCGTAAATATCTTTACACTGTCAACTTCGCCCTGAATAATAAAGATTTGGAAGTTTCGCCTTATGTCATCTTATCTGAGGCATTTGATGCCAATCTTAAATATCTGGATACTGTTTACAATTCCTTGGAAAAACCTGTGAAGAAATCATTGTATGGAAAACGATTGAAAGATCTCATCGAAGCAAGAAGGAAGAATGATAATGAGAGTATGAAAACTGAAGTTATCGAAGAACTACCCTAGTAAGGATTACAATAATTTAGATTTAAATAATTTAAATAAAAAAACCTCGTAGAAATCACTACGAGGTTAATAAGAAAAGAATTTAACTTTCAACCTAGAAGGTCAAGAAATTAAATCTTGAATAAGGAATTAGAAGTTATTGAGTCTTTTTATAAACTCATCAGCTTTAGTGTTGATTGATTCTTTTACAGATTTTAAATGCTTACCTCTGTCTTCAATATCTTTTTTGTTGATTTGCTCAACAAATTGATCAAATTCTGATATGACATCGTCTACAAGTTCTTCAGTTTTCTCTTTAAAGTCTTCTGAACTTGCCTCTTGGTTGATTAATGCTCCGTCGATGATTTCACCGAAACGGTCATTAAGGTCTTTTTTTAGTTGCTTCTTACTAGCCATTTTATAAAAATTAATTTCTGCAAAAGTAAACTAATTTAAAAAACTAAATGCTGATTTCTAAAAGTTTGGTGCCTGCTGATTTTATTTCTAAAGTATCAATACAAGCTGGAATAAGAATTGTTTCTTTTGAAAGGATTGAATAGTGAATATTTTTATGACTAATTGTAGCTGAGCTGTGGCCTACGTTCATGAAAATTATAAAAGAATCAACTTTTGAATAATCAAGGTTTAAATCCTTATTGATTTCCAAAAATTTAGTTTTAAAATAGGGTGTGTCTGCTAAAGGAACTTTGGTATTCAGCACAGAATCATATCGTATTCTATAATCTGATGTATTATCAAAATCAATAGCTTCAAGCGCAAGATCTGTATGTAGTTCTCTAGTATTTCCTTCTTCATCAACTCTATTCCAATCATATATACGATAAGTAATATCTGAGGTCTGTTGGATTTCTGCAAGCAATACTCCTGCTCCAATGGCATGAACCAAACCAGGCTTTATAAAAAAGGCATCTCCCTCTTTTACGCTGATTGAATTCAGGGAGTTTTCAATTTTTCCTGAGTTTATTAAATCCTTAAGTTTTTTGGCTGAAAGATTATCTTTGAAGTCTAATATTAATTTAGCATTATTTTCAGATTCTATGATGTACCACATCTCGGTTTTACCGAAACTGTTGTGACGTTTTTTAGCAAGTTGATCGTCAGGATGCAATTGGACCGAAAGATTATCTCTAGCTTCAATAAATTTTATTAAAATTGGAAATTGAGCATTGAATCTTTCGTAAACAGATTTGCCAAGTAATTGGTCTTTAAATTCGATGATTAAATCTTCAAGTACTTCGCCTTTTAAGCTACCATTTTCAACAATGGAAATTTCATCCTTAACACCGCTTATTTCCCAACTTTCACCTATTTTCTTATCCCCTAAGTTTTGATTGGTTTTGGAATGAAATCTGTGACCTCCCCAAATTTTTTCTTTTAGAATAGGTGTGAATTTTAAGGGATATAACACTAATCTATTTTTTTAACCGCATTCAATGCTTTTTTCATGTGTTTTGAAGCATCTAGGCTATTGAATTTAAAAATCACTTTGCCCTCACCGTCGATGACAAATGTTTCTCTACCAGGAACCAATCCAAGCAGACTTTTCTTTATGCCAAATTTCTTTCTCACTTTACCATTGGAGTCTGAAAGTAAAATAAAAGGAAGATTGTGTTTTTTTGCAAATTTTGAATGGGACTTTTCTGAGTCATTGCTTATACCAATTACTTCTGCTCCAGCTTCTTTAAAATCTTCGTAACTATCTCTGAAGTTACATGCCTCTTTTGTGCAACCAGGAGTAAAATCTTTTGGATAGAAATAAATCACAACAGGTTTTTTACCAATAATTTCATTTGAATCAAAATCATTTCCGTTTTGATCCTTAAGTTCAAAATGTGGTATTTTTTCTCCTTTTTCTAATGACATCTTACTCTCCTTTATAAGTTACAAAATTTCGAGGTGTTTCATAAAGTGTAATTTCTAACTCATGCCCCTCTTTCAATTTTGGTTTCAGTTTGTTCCAAATGACTACTGCTATATTTTCTGCAGTTGGATTTAAGTTCTCAAATTCCTGAACTTGTTCATTTAAATTTTTATGGTCAAATGCATCCTCAACTTCAGATTTGATTAAATCCTTCAAAATTTTAACATCTATAACGTATCCGGTTTCTGGATCAATTTCACCAGTTACAGAAGCTATAAGCTCGTAATTATGACCATGATACTGTGGGTTATTACATTTACCGAAGATTTCTTCATTCTTCTCAAAGGTCCAATCTTTCCTGTATAATCTATGCGCAGCATTAAAATGAGCTTTGCGGTGTACTGTAACTTTCATACGCTTATGTTGATTATTTTATCATTTCATTTTTATGCTTCGCAAAAATAATTTTGAACCACTCAGTATAATTACCTGGATTTTTTTTTATATCTATTTCAATGTCTTCAAGTTTCATCCATTTCCAAGCATTGACCTCATCGGGATTAGGTTGTGGTTCATCATTGTATTCACCGACAAGTATATAATCATATTCGTGCTCGGTTAAACCGTTTTCGAATGGAGCTTTATAAATAAAGGATATTGTTTCTTGGAGATCCGTGCTAAAACCCATTTCTTCTTGAAGTCGTCTTTTCCCAGCCTCTATATTAGTTTCATTTATTTTTTGGTGACTACAACATGTGTTTGTCCATAAACCTGGTGTGTGGTATTTTGACAAAGCTCTTTGTTGAAGCATTAATTCATTTTTGGAATTATATATAAATACTGAAAATGCACGATGAAGCTTAGCTTTTTCGTGTGCCTCAATTTTTTCCATGGTACCTAGTGGCTTATCATTTTCATCCACCAGGATTACGTAATTTGAAGTATTATCTGTCATAAAACCAAAAATACAAAATAACTTGAATCTGGGTACAAATAAGAAAAGCACCTTGATTCAAAAGGTGCTATTTATGATTTATTTAGTAATTAAACTTTATATTCTAAAATCGACTTTTGCCCCGAAGACCAACAACAAAAGCACCTTCCACTCCTTTATTCCTTAATTCCATCTTGTAAGCGTCAGCTTCTTTCCTTGTTGAAAAAACTGAAGAAAAATATCGTTTGTAACCATCACTATAAACATGGCTGAAAACGTTTTCTACATTATCGAATTCTACGTTGGAATTCTTACCAAAAGCTCCTATTTGAACTGTATAAATTTCTTCATTGGAATTTTCAAAATCATAGTAAGAAGATTTTTTAAGACTATCTATTTTTTTATTTTCTGAAGCTAAAATTTCATTACGAATATCTTTAGGGGTTTCGTTATCGTTTAGTATTATAAATTCCGATCTTCTGTTAAGGGCATGCTCTTCTTCTGAGCAATCAATACCGTTAGAACAGTTATTAACAAGCTCGGTTTCTCCATAACCCCTTCCTGAAATTCTGTCCCTACTTATTCCTGCTTTTTCAATAATGTAATCTTGTGTTGCGGTAGCACGCTTATCGGATAAGATTTGGTTATAGGCATCTCCAGCTCTACTATCAGTATGTGACCTTACATCTATTCGCATTTCAGGATAAGACTTTAAAACTGCTACAATTTTTTGTAATTCAACCTCAGCATCTTGACGAATCTGGAATTTATCAATGTCAAAATAAATAGGGTCTAATTGCAATAACTGACTCAAATCATCACCCTTATCAGCTTTAGTAATGCCAAGTTCATCTCCTGCTTCAGCATTGAAATCAAGTGAGTTCTCGGTTCTAAAATCAGAATTTGTACTTACTAATTCTTCAATTGTGGCAAATCCATCTTTAGAAACTCTCACTACATAGCGGGTATCACAATCGACTTCAAATTGATAGAAGCCTTCGGAATCTGTAGTAGTTGTTTTTAATAAATTTAAATCTTCATCAAAGAGTTCAACTTTAGCATCTGCAAGAGCGTCTTCTCCATCTGTTGTAAAGATTTTACCGTTAAGCAACTGAGAACAAGCGGTCATAAGCTTTTGAAGTTGAGTGACTGAATAAAGATTATCGTTAGAATCGCCTTCTCCCCTATTGGTAGCAAAAAATCCTTTTTTAAGTCTTGAGTTAATTATAAAGCTGAAATCATCTTTGTTGCTATTAATAGGCCTCCCTAAATTGAAAACGTCACCTAATTCTCCGTTATTTTTTATAACAGCAACAAAAACATCCAATCCACCTAATCCTAGATGGCCATCCGATGAAAAGTAAAGCAAATTATCTCTACTTATAAATGGAAAACTTTCCCGACCTTCGGTATTGATCAGGTCGCCTAAATTTTCAGGCTCGCTGTAAGTATTATTTCCTAAAATATTGACTCTAAAAATATCTGACATTCCTCGAGTACCCTGCATGTCTGAGGAAAAGTACAATGTTTGATCATCATTGCTTAGAGAGGGATGAGCAACAGAATAATTATCACTGTTGAAAGGAAGCTCCTGAGGCTTAGTCCACTCATTTTCTGAGTTTAAATTTGATTTAAATAATTTCAAATAACTAACACCGTCTTCACCACGATTCAATTTATTTCCTGAAAAATTATTTCTTGTGAAGTAAACTGTTTTTCCATCGCTTGTAAATACAGCAGAGGACTCATGAAATTTAGAATTTAAAGTTTCTGAAAAGTTAACAGGTTCTGATTCTAAATCTAAAGAATCGGATATGTCAACGCTATATAAATTTAGATAAGGTTGATTATTCCATTCATGCACGCGTTTTACTGAGGAAGAAACTGGTCTGTTTGATGCGAACACTAATTTTGCATCTCCATAAAAAGAAGGAGAGAATTCGGAATATTCAGAATTAATGGGAAGTGAAGTGATACTGAACCTTCCTGATTGCATATCAATAAGTTCCAAATAATTCCGTTCTCTTTTCAATTTTGAAACTCTACTATCTGAATCGTTTAATGCATCAAACTCAAGCATTATTTGGTCGGATTTATCGTATTCTTTAACGCTTTTGAGCGATTGTGCGTATCTGAATAAGTATTCTTTAGGTTGATTTGGATTTAATTGATACAATTTTTCATACCACTCCAATGCGCTCTCCTGATCGTTATTGAAATAATAAGAGTCCCCTAGCTTCTTAAAAAGGTTTTCAGATTCGTAACCGCTTTTAGCTACCTCAAGATATATTTTTTGAGCATCGATGAAAGCATAACCTTCAAACATCTTATCAGCTTCTTTAAGTTTATCAACTTGAGAATAAGTTGCACTCCCAACAAAAAATGCAGCAATAAGAATAAAATATTTATAGTTAAATTTCATAATTAAAAAAATCTTGGGGTGTACATCCTTTTATACTTTTTGAAAAGCTCGAACCTCGCGAAAAATTCAAGCGATCCATCATTGTAGCTTGAAAATGTTGACGTATCTCTATCATAGGCTAAACCTAACAATATAGAATCACTGACTTGAAAAGCAAAAAGTCCTGAGAATGCTGAGTTCAACCTATAAGCAACGCCAGCTGTAAATTTATCATTTATTAAGAAGTTTGAAGACAATTCAGCCAACAAAGGAGATCCACTTACATGTCTCATCAAAATTGATGGTTTAAATTTTAGTGAAGGACTGATATCAAAAACTAATCCAGCTGTTAAGTAATAATGTAAGCGATCTCTTACAGTTGCATCGGCAGTATTACTATCAGAAAATCGATCTGTTCTTAATAAGGCAGGAACGCTAAGACCAACAAAATATTGATCATTATAAAGTAATGCTCCCAGACCTACTTGTGGTGAAAATTTATTTTCAATATTATTTAAAAATTCAGGATCTGTGTTGTCAAATCTGTTTAAATCATTATAGTCAACATTCAACATATTGACACCAGCATTTATACCAAATGAAAGTTTAGTATATCTTGAAACTTCGATTGCATAGCTGTAAACTGCATTGATATCAGTTTCTTGCATAACACCAATCTTATCATTTACCATATTAAAGCCCAACCCCATTTGTCCATCTTTTATGGGTGAATGCGCAGATAAAGTTTGGGAGGTTGGTGCACCGTCAAACCCAAGCCATTGGGACCTGTGTAAAACACTTGCGCTTAACACATCTCTTGATCCAGCGTAAGCTGGATTTATACTCATGGTATTATACATGTATTGAGTAAAGTTTGGATCTTGTTGCGCATGGACTTTAAGACCTAATAAAAGGAAAAAAACTGCTAGGCTTGTATATATAAATTGACTTTTAGTCATCATTCATTATTAATTTAAATGTAAATATCCGTTTCTCCTTAAAGGTTCACCCAGTCTATTCACATAATTAAGAATGTAGAAATAGGTGCCGGTTGGAAGTCTTTTATCTTTCTGTATTGTGACATTCCCGTCACTAAAACCGTTGAATTTCACTTCTCCATTGTCATAACCTTCGGCATCATATACCTTCACTCCTTGCCTATTGAATATTTGAACTGAATTTTCTGGATAATTCTCGATTCCTTTTATTCTGAAAAATTCATTTAATTGATTTCCTTCAGAGCCAACCGCATTAAATATTTCAATGTCATCAATAAAAAAACCATCATTACCAGAATTGATAATTTCACCAGCAAGGACTAAGGTCGCTGTTGGATCGGTTCCTTCTGTTTGAGAAACATTTGTTGGGAAATCAATATCATCAGTGTCAATTTTTGAAATAGTTTCACCGGCTATAACTTCTATAGACCAGTTACCATCAATATTAGTCTCAACCTCAAATTCATCTCCGTTCACATCGGTTATCATAATACTTACGTTAGGAATACCCTCTTCATCATCATCTTGGGTTTCATTAGCGTTATCATCATAATAAAGACGACCTGTCAAGGTACCTGTAGTTTCTTCAACAAAAAATCCGTCCGGAACTTCATTAATATTTGAATCTGATGCTACAAATGTGGTCGTAGGATTGGTGCCTTGAGTTTGAATGGCATCTATTGGAAAGTTAGAGCCACTTTCATCTATGGTTGATGTTGTTTGTCCAATTTTGACTAAAGTTGACCATTGACCGTTTTCATTGGTTGTAACAATTGTGATTTCACCGTCAGATTCTAGAATTTCAATCTCAATACCTTCTATACCAATTTCATTATTGTCTTGAGTTCCGTCACCATTAAGATCCTCATAAACAATACCGCTTAAAGTTCCAGTTTGATTTGAAGTGAAAAAACCGTCTGGTTCTTCAGAAATATCTTCACCAGCGTTGACTTGCGTGAGGGTTGGATTTGTTCCTTGGGTTTGTGTTGCTCCTACTGGAAAATCTGGGTCTTCCTCATCAATCGTAGATATCACTTCACCTTCAGCAACAGTAGTCGACCAATCACCATTAGCATCTGTAACTATATTTTGAGAAACTCCGTCACCATCAACAATTTGAATTGAAACATTCGGCATATTAGGTTCATCGTTGTTTTGAATACTGTCATTATTATTATCAAAATAAAGGTGACCCGAAAGTGTTCCAGTTACATCAGGGTTCTGCACAAAATAACCATCATTATCAGATAATGTTACGGCATCTGCAATTACAAATGTCAACGAAGGATCTGTTCCCTCAGTTTGTACAGCACCAGATGGAAAATCTGGATCTTGCTGATCTATATTAGAAAATGTGTTTCCTGCCGGAACCTCTATGGACCAGTCACCATTTACATCTGTTGAGATCAAAGTAACAACGCCAAAAACATCTATAATTTCTATATCTACGTCAGGCATATCTGGCTCTCCAACGTCTTGTATTCCGTTACCATTATCGTCAAAATAAAGGTGACCTGTAAGGATTCCGTTTAAATTCGAATCTTGGACAAAAAAACCATCATCTTCAGAAAATGTTGTATTTCCAACAGTTACGAAGGTTGTAGTAGGATCTGTACCCTGAGTCTGTGTAGCTCCTTGCGGGAAATCTGGATCCTGTTGATTTATATCTGAAATAGTGTTTCCAGCAGGCACCTGGATTGACCAGTTTCCATTTGCGTCTGTAATTACTGAATCTGTATCTCCAAAAGAATCTGTTATTACAATTTCAATGTTTCCTAAATCAGGTTCACCAGGATCCTGATTTCCATTTCCATTGGTATCTATATAAAGATGACCTGAAAGCGTGCCTAATAAATTAGGATCATTATTGAAAAAACCATCATTATCGGATAATACTGTATCATCAGCAAGTACAAAAGTTGTTGTTGGGTCTGTTCCTTCAGTCTGAACTGCACCTACTGGGAAATCTGGATCATCTTGATTTATATCTGATATTGTATTTCCAGCTGGAACTTCAATAGACCAATCTCCATTGGCATCTGTTGTAAGAACCGTAACATTACCAAAGGCATCGGTGATCTCAACCTCTATATCTGGCATGTCTGGTTCACCAATTTCCTGGCTCCCATTTCCATTGGTATCGAAGTATAAATGCCCCAGTAAAGTCCCTAACAAATTTGGATCTGGATTAAAGAATCCATCGATATCTGAAACAGTTATCTCATCTGCAATAACTAGAGTTAAAGAAGGATCAGTTCCTTGAGTTTGTGTTGCTCCAGTCGGAAAATCTGGATCTTGTTGATCTATATTAGAAAAAGTATTACCAGCTGGAACTTCTATTGACCAATCCCCATTAATATCTGTTTCTAAAAGTGAGACGTCTCCAAAGACGTCGATAATTTCAACATCTACGTTAGGCATATCTGGTTCACCAACATCCTGAATTCCATTCCCATTGTCATCAAAATAAAGGTGACCTTCCAGTATTCCAAATAAATTTGGATCTGGAACAAAAAAACCATCATTATCAGATAGTGTAGTTTCATCGACAGGGACAAACGTTGTTGTTGGATCTGTACCTTCAGTCTGAACAGCCCCCTGAGGGAAATCTGGATCATTCTGAAGAATGTCTGAAGTTGTATTCCCAGATGGAACCAGAATTGACCAGTCTCCATTAGCATCTGTCTGCAAAACTGTAATTTCTCCAAAAACATCTGTGATTTGAACATCTATATTTGGCAAATCTGGTTCTCCAACATCCTGAGTTCCGTTTCCATTAGTATCTATATATAAATGTCCGAGAAGTGTTCCCTCTAATTCTGGATCTACCTCAAACCACCCATCATTATCAGATAAAATATTTTCACCAGCAATAACTTGTGTTAAAGAAGGATCAGTACCTTCAGTTTGAGTAGCTCCTTGAGGAAAATCTGGATCTTGTTGTATAATATTAGAAAATGTATTTCCAGCTGGGACTTCAATTTCCCAATCACCATTGACATCTGATTCTAATAAAGTTACGTCACCAAAAGAATCTATAATTTCAACATCAACATCTGGCATATCTGGTTCTCCAACATCCTGAATTCCATTACCATTCTCATCAAAGTACAGGTGACCTCTCAGAATTCCAGAACCTAAAAAACCATCAAACTCTTCATAGGTTTCACCATTTAAAACATCAGTTGAAGTTGGGTTATCTCCTTCAGTTTGTGAAGATCCAATAGGAAAATCAGGATCTGCTTCATCAATGAGAGAAACGGTTGTTCCCACTGGAACTCTAGCACTCCATGATCCATCTCCACCTGTAGTTAAACTTATAGTATCTCCCAGAGAGGTTGAAATTTCCACTAAAACGTTAGCAATTCCTTGTTCTCCAGGATCTTGGTCACTGCTACCATTATCGTCAAAATATAAAATTCCTGAAAGAATTCCTGATTCAAAAAAACCATCGTTCTCCGTAAAAGTCACCTCCCCATTAGGAATTTCATGATTTGATGGATTATCACCTTCAGTCTGGAAAGCTCCAGTAGGAAAATCAGCATCGCCCACTTCAACATTTACTTGAACCGGACCAAATAAAACTGTCGCTAACCAATCCCCATTAACATCTGTAGATATAATTTGTGAATTTCCATATTGATCTGTAATAAGCACATCCACATCTGGCATATCCAGCTCCAAAGAATCCTGAACACCATTTCCATTGGTGTCAAAATATAAATGACCGGTAGCATCCCCTTGGAAAGCGTAACCTTTGGTTTCTGCCTGAACTGTTTCATCTGTAATTACCAATACGTTACTTGGGTCTGTGCCTTCAGTTTGTAAGAACCCTGGCTGTAAGCTAGATAAATCAGTTATAATATTAGCGTTTCCTTCTACAACTTGTGTTGACCAAATTCCATCTGAGTTGGTCAAAGTCGTCTGTCCAGTTCCATTTGAATTCACGATTATAACTCGAACGCCTTCAATTCCAAGCTCTCCATTATCTTGAACCCCATTACCATTAAGATCTGCATAAATAAACCCCTCAACTGTACCCGAGGCATTGAGTACTTGCATGAGTTCCTGAAATGGATTAGGCAGATATGATTTTTCTTCTTGTGCACTCACAATAAAACCTTGAAAAATCAATACAGAAAAGAATATAAGGGATGAAATAGTTATTCTCATGTAGTAGATAGTTTAACACAAATATATATTAAAGATATTAAAGTATTTTGATTTTTTTAAGCAAAAATCATCAATAAATAGGTGAATATGATTGATTTCAGACTATAAAAATTTAAATTTGCAGCATGAAAATAAACAAGGAAATCAATCGCCGAAGAACATTTGGTATTGTCTCTCATCCCGATGCTGGAAAAACGACTTTAACGGAAAAACTACTCCTCTTTGGAGGCGCTATACAGGAAGCGGGTGCTGTAAAGTCCAATAAAATAAAGAAAACTGCTACGAGTGACTTTATGGAAATTGAACGCCAAAGAGGAATTTCGGTAGCCACTTCTGTTTTAGGATTTGAATATAAAAACATAAAAATCAATATTCTTGATACTCCTGGTCACAAGGATTTTGCAGAGGATACATTTAGAACATTAACCGCTGTAGACAGTGTTATCGTTGTGATCGATGTTGCCAAAGGGGTTGAGGAGCAAACGGAAAAACTTGTCAAAGTTTGCCGAATGCGTAACATTCCTATTATTGTATTCATCAATAAGATGGATAGAGAAGGTAAAGATGCCTTTGAACTCCTGGACGAAATAGAGCAAAAACTTGGGCTTCATGTGACGCCATTAAGTTTTCCTATCGGAATGGGTTATGACTTTAAAGGCATTTATAACATCTGGGAGAAAAATGTCAACCTCTTCACAGGTGATCCAAAAAAAGATATCGAAGAAACCGTGAAGGTGAGCGACTTATCTACAGGCGAAATTGATGAACTTATAGGCACAGATTCTGCTGACACACTAAGAGAAGAACTTGAGCTTGCTCAAGGTGTGTATCCAGAATTTGACATAGATCAATACAAAAGAGGAGAATTACAGCCTGTATTTTTTGGTTCAGCTTTAAATAATTTTGGGGTGCGTGAATTGCTGGATTGCTTTATTCAAATCGCTCCACCTCCAAGACCAAAACAAAGTGACATCCGTGAAATTAAGCCTGAAGAAGATAAGTTCACTGGCTTTGTCTTTAAAATTCACGCTAATATGGATCCTCGCCATAGGGACAGACTTGCTTTCGTGAAGGTCGTGTCTGGAAAGTTTGAACGCAACAAACCCTATCTGCATGTGAGAAGTAATAAGAATTTGAAGTTCTCTAGCCCTAATGCCTTTTTTGCAGAACGAAAAGAAATTGTAGATGAGATGTTTCCAGGCGACATCGTTGGACTTCACGATACTGGTACTTTTAAAATTGGAGATACCCTTACCGAAGGAGAAATACTTCAATACAAAGGCATTCCAAACTTCTCACCAGAGCATTTTAGATATATCAATAATGCCGACCCGATGAAATCCAAGCAACTTAATAAGGGCATTGAGCAATTGATGGATGAAGGCGTGGCACAGTTATTCACCTTAGAACTAAACAACAGAAAAATTATAGGTACAGTAGGGGCACTACAATACGAAGTGATTCAATACAGATTAGAACACGAGTATGGTGCCAAATGTTCTTACGAAAACATCAATGTTCACAAAGCTTGTTGGATAGAACCCAAAGATCCTAAAAGTGAAGAGTTCAAAGAATTCAAACGGGTAAAGTCGAAATTTTTGGCTAAGGATAAGTCTGACCAATTAGTATTTCTAGCCGATTCTGAATTTTCTCTACAGATGACTCAGCAAAAATATCCTAACATTAGGTTTCACTTTACCTCAGAATTTTAATTTTTTTGGAGCCGGGAACCTGCTTTCCACTTCAAGTCCTCCCCTTCCCCAAAGCTTTGGGGATTTGGGGTGTGGGCTTTTCAATACAATCAGGGCTAAGACAACCTTCACTTAAGAGGTCAGGTTTCTTTTTTCTTCATCAAAAAATACATAAGCTGAGGCATAGTAGGCTAAAATGCCAAGCATAGGTAAAATCCAAATTATGGATATGAATATAACTTTATCCATCAATTTCTTCTGAACTACAAGTATGTGAAAGGATGAGATAATGTTTAATCCAAATAAGGACATAAGAAAAATATGAATCAGGGGTTCTGGTAGTAGTATGTCCATAAGCTTTATTGATTTAAAGATTTATAAAATTATCAATAATTGCTAAATATACACAATAAATGCTATATAATTTAAATAGCAGCTATTAATTTTTATTTATTGCTTTAATTATTTTATAAATGCTTTTTCGAATTTAGATAAGGTTTTATGCTTTAACCACGGTTTTTACCATAATAAAAAAAGCTCCTGGTTTCTCAGGAGCTTTTTTTCTATTTTTATTAATCTTGGCTTAATCAATGTATCCCATCTCCCGCATCCAATCGTCATTAAACATCTTTCCAACATAGCGACTGCCATGGTCGTGGAACAGCACGACTACCACATCGTCTTTTTTAAAATGCTCTTTTAGTTGTAGTAAGCCTTTCACCGCTGCTCCGGCTGAGTTTCCTAAAAACATACCCTCTTCTTTGGCTAGTTTTTGAGTATAAACTGCAGCATCTTTATCGGTGACCTTGGTAAAACCATCAATCCCATCAAATCTTACATTTAGTGGCAATATGTCTTCACCAATCCCTTCGGTGACATAAGGATAGATTTCATCTTCATCAAACTCTCTGGTTTCATGGTATTTTTTAAAAACCGATCCGTAGGTATCGATTCCCCAAACTTTAATATCGGGATTTTTCATTTTCAAATAGCTACTCACTCCAGAGATGGTTCCACCTGTACCTACCCCTACCACAAAATGAGTGATTTTACCATCGGTTTGTTCCCAGATTTCAGGACCCGTCGTTTTAAAATGTGCTTTACAGTTGGATGGATTATCATACTGATTCACATACCAGGAATTAGGAGTTTCTTTAGCCAATCTGGCAGACGTAGAGTAGTAAGACCTTGGATCGTCTGGAGCCACATCGGTTGGACAAACATGTACTTCACAACCTACAGCTCTAAGAATATCCATTTTCTCTTTACTTTGCTTATCACTCAAGACACAAACCACTTTGTAGCCTTTCACGATTGCAACCAAAGCCAATCCCATACCTGTATTTCCAGAAGTTCCTTCAATGATAGTTCCTCCAGGTTTTAGCGCTCCGCAGGCCTCAGCATCTTCAATCATTTGCAAAGCCATCCGGTCTTTGACAGAATTTCCTGGGTTGAAGGTCTCGTACTTAGCCAGAACTAAGGCGTCTATCTCTTCAACTATTTTATTCATTTTTACCATTGGTGTTTTACCAATAGTTCCAATGATATTTTCAGCGTAATCCATAGTTTCAATTTAATGGCGCAAAGATAAAAAAGTAAAAGTCAAATACTATGTTATTAAGTTTAGACTAATTCCAATCTTACTTATTCAAACTTCATGGCTTTCACTGGAGAAATTTTAGTAATGATAACCGATGGAACCAATAACATCAACACACACAATAAAAGTGTACCAATATTTATTACAAATATATAGTCTAAGCTTAAATAAATTGGGGCTTCAGAGACATAATAAGTTTCTGGATTTAAAGGAATGACTTTGAGGTACTTCTGTATGAGCAAAAGTGAAATACCGATGAGGTTCCCCCAAAACAAACCTTTGAAAATCAAAAATCCCGCATTGTAAAGAAATATTTTTCGAATGGACCAATCTGAAGACCCCAAGGATTTTAAGATGCCTATCATTTGCGTACGTTCCAAAATCAACACCAGTAAAGCCGTAATCATATTAATACCTGCTACCAAAATCATTATTCCGATAATCAATATGATATTGAAATCAAACATCTTGAGCCATTCAAAAATAGAAGGGTATAATTCAATAATGGTGCTGGCATTCAAAAACGAATCCACTTCTTCGTAGACCTTATAACCAACGTCCTGAATTTCTGTAAAGTCTTCAACAAACAATTCAAACTGACCAATCTGGTCTTTTTCCCAGTTATTTAATCTCTGGATCTGTCTCAAATCGGTGATGATGTAGGTTTCATCAAATTCCTTAAAGCCAGAATCAAAAATTCCTGAAATCGTCAATCCTACCGATCTCGGTAAACGGTCCTGATCTTCTCTTATAAAGTAAACAATGAGCTTATCCCCCACATCAAAGCCCAACCGATTGGCGTGGTAGTTTGAGATCAACGCCTCTCGGCTTATGTCCTCATCAAAGATGGGAAGTTGACCTTTGGTTAGATATTCCTTCAGGTATTTCCAGCGGTAGTTCTCTCCTACTCCTTTTACCACGATACCTTCAAAATCGGTCTCCGTTCTGATGATGCCGTATTTGGTCGCTACTTTTTGAATGTGTTCTATTTCTGGAACCGCGGTAAATTCTGGATAAAAATCCTGCTTGGTGGTTATGGGATTTTGGGTGATCGTCGACTGGTTGTTGGAAAAGTTGTTGATCACAATGTGCCCGTTGAAGGCGGCAATCTTTTCTCTTATCTTATTTTGAAGACCCAAACCTGTGCTAATCGCTACAAACATCATTATGATTCCAATCGCTATCGCAGAGATCGCGATTTTAATTATCGGAGCCGATATGTTACTTTTATGATCGGTTTTGGTGACTAGCCGTTTAGAAACAAAATATTCAAAATTCAAGTTGACTTATGATTTTAAAGTGGTTCAAAAATACAGTTTATTTTATTCTTTTGGCATGTATTTCTTGTACAGCGCAAGATGATGAAACTAATTCATTTAGCAGCCTTGGTGTTGCTGCCAATCGAACAGAAACCTATCTCAGTTTGCTTGAGAATAAAAATGTTGGAATTGTAGGTAACCAAACCTCGGTGATCTTTACTTCTGAAACGGATTACGTTCATTTGGTAGATTCACTTTTGAGTCGAGATATCGAGGTCCAAAAAGTATTTGCACCCGAACACGGTTTCCGCGGCACTGCTGATGCAGGTGAACTCATCAAAGATGGACTAGATGCCAAAACGGGAATTCCTATTATTTCCCTTTACGGATCCCAAAAAAAACCAAGTCTTAAAGATTTGGAAGGTATAGACATCATGGTGTTTGATATACAAGATGTAGGTGCTCGTTTCTACACTTACATTTCAAGTCTGCATTACATTATGGAAGCTTGTGCTGAGCAAAATATTCCACTCTTGGTCTTGGATCGACCAAATCCCAACGGTCATTATATCGACGGACCTGTTTTGGAGGATGAGTTTAAAAGTTTTGTAGGAATGCATCCAGTTCCTGTGGTTCATGGATTAACCATTGCTGAATATGCAAAAATGATAAATGGTGAAGGCTGGCTAGCCAATGGAATACAGTGTGATTTAGTGATCATTAGCATGAGGGACTACTCCTTGCAATTGAGCTATGACTTACCTATTAAACCCTCGCCTAACCTGCCCAATGCGAAGTCTATCAATTTATATCCAAGTCTGTGCTTTTTTGAAGGCACCAATGTGAATGCCGGACGAGGAACATCGATGCAGTTTCAGGTGTTTGGATCGCCATTTTTAGACGCTTCCATTTTTGATTTTGAATTCACACCTACTTCCTCAGAAGGGGCTAAATATCCTAAACATGAGAACGAGCTTTGCTACGGCAGGAACCTTCAAAATCAGAGCGATCTCGACCATTTAAATTTAGACTGGTTACTTCAGGCCTATCGTCACACCCAGGACCAAGCATTATTTTTCAACGATTTTTTCAATAAACTGGCTGGAAATGCAAGCTTGCAGGAGCAAATTCAACAGGGAACAACCGCCCAGGAAATTAGAAAAAACTGGGAATCTGATCTAAAGTCTTATAAGAAAAAGATCAATCCCTATTTGTTATATATTCGATAATTTCGGTGAAGTGGTTGACTGACAATTTAAAATTAAGAATTAAAAATTTTGAATTGGTTTTTAAATCAGACAACCTACTACCCGACTCAAAAACTCAATGACTCACTAACTACTCCAACAACTCCCCATTCAACTGCACCTGGTACTGAATATCCACGGTGGCGTCCAACATTTTAGATACTGAGCAGTACTTTTCGAAAGACAATTGCGCCGCTCGCTTCGCCTTGTTTGCCGGAATATCACCCTCTAATTTTACGAGTAATTTGATCGTGTGAAAGACCTTAGGATCGGTATCCTGACGTAAGCCCTCCACTTCTACATCTAAATTTTTAATCTCCAGATTTTGCTTTTTAAGAATATGTACAATATCGATGCTGCTACAACCTGCTGTTCCCATTAATATCAATTCCATAGGACTCGGGGCCTTGGGGTCGGGTGCTGTAGAATTGTAAAGCTCAATTTTATGGCCTAACGCATTTTCTGCTTCAAAATGCACATCGCTGTTGTGTTTCTTATGGAGACTGATTTTCATGATTCTGTATTTTTATACAAAGCAAAGGAATCTGAAGTATAAATCTGCTAAAAATAACTTAATACAATTTAGAATGACTCAAATTTATTATGTTTGCACTGAGGAAGGATTTGACTGATTGCAACCTCTTTTTAAAATGCTAAAGCAGTGCTCTTTGAGATTATAGTCTTTTCAAATCCTTCCTTGCGACTATAACTTTAAACTTATTTTTATGTCCTATTTATTTACTTCAGAAAGTGTTTCTGAAGGACACCCCGATAAAATCGCTGACCAAATCAGTGATGCTTTACTCGATTCTTTTTTAGCATTTGACGAAACTTCTAAAGTGGCTTGTGAAACCTTAGTCACTACCGGACAGGTCGTTCTGGCAGGTGAAGTAAGAAGCAATACTTACTTAGACGTTCAGCAAATTGCCAGAGACGTTATAAACGATATAGGTTATACTAAAGGAGCTTATCAATTTTCTGGAGATTCCTGTGGTGTAATTTCTTTGATTCACGAGCAATCTCAGGATATTTACCAGGGTGTGGACAAAGCTTCCAAAGAAGAACAAGGCGCTGGAGACCAGGGAATGATGTTTGGTTATGCGACCAACGAAACCAAAAACTACATGCCCCTGGCTTTGGACATTTCACATAAACTCCTTATTGAGCTAGCCAAGCTTCGCAGAGAAAACGACGACATAACTTATTTACGACCAGATGCAAAGGCTCAAGTCACTATTGAGTACTCCGACGATAATGTACCCCAGCGCATAGATACAATTGTAGTCTCCACTCAGCATGACGATTTTGATAAAGATGAGACCATGCTTCAAAAAATCGCCGATGACATCAAATCCATCTTGATTCCAAGAGTAAAAGCTTTGTTTGATGAGCAGACTCAAGCTTTGTTTGATGAAAATATCACTTACCACATCAACCCCACAGGGAAATTTGTCATTGGTGGACCTCACGGTGATGCTGGACTTACGGGTAGAAAAATCATAGTAGACACCTATGGTGGTAAAGGTGCTCATGGCGGTGGTGCTTTTTCTGGAAAAGATCCTAGTAAAGTAGATAGATCTGCCGCTTATGCAGCCAGACACGTCGCCAAAAACATGGTAGCTGCTGGTATTGCCGATGAAGTTTTGGTCCAGGTGTCCTATGCTATTGGGGTAAGCGAACCTACGTCCATTTTGGTGAACACCACCAATAAACACATCGACATGAGCGATGGAGACATCGCCAGAAAAATCAGACAGATTTTTGATATGCGCCCAGGAATGATCGAGGAACGCTTAAAATTAAGAAACCCTATCTACAGAGAAACTGCCGCTTATGGCCACATGGGAAAAGAACCTCGCTTAGAAACTAAAATCTACCGTTCAGATTACTCAGGAGAAGTTAGACACGAAGTCGAACTATTCACATGGGAAAAATTGGATTATGTGGATCAACTGAAAGAAGCTTTCGATTTGTAATACCCTACAAATCATTAAACCATTTCAGATATCTCTAATTAAAGCTTTCAATTATAAGAAAGCATAATTATAATTCCGACATAACTTTTGTTTTAAGTTCGAGCGGAGTCGAGAACCCATTCATCTCAACGGAGTTTATACTGAAGTAGTGAAGTGCTCGATGTTAAACACTAGTACCTAGCAACACTTAGCTCAATACTAAAGCTGGCTTCAGCTCAACGTCCAGGCTTGTCAACTTGTCCCAAAGCACGGGACAAGTTGACAAAGCTAAGCACGTGTTAATGCGTTATGTCTCATTAGATAATGATACTAGAACATGGCTTTTAAGATGTCAGGGCTAGCGCCCCTCCTTAATATACTGTCTTCTTTGGCTAAGAAGATGACGGGGCTCTGCCCCTTCCGCGTTTTTTTCGTTATAAAGAATATTGGGACTAAAATTTTTACATGCATTCCCTTAGGATATGAAGACTATTAGGACTACGCCCTTTTAAAAGGGAGCACAGCTCCTAAATCATCATCACACGAACATATACTCATCCGACGGAGGGGGCAGAGCCCACTAATCTTGGTAAAACAAGCACCTAGTTTATGTACCGAGGGGCAGAGCCCTGACACCTAAATCGCGTAAAAGAATTAAATTAAAACCAGATTACAACTTATAAATCACCTTAAACATCACAATCCTGGGCTGTACAAAAATCCGTCTATCCGAAACGATAAACTCATTCACTGAGTTTTGACGTTTGAAGCCGATATCAAATAAATTGGTGGCATTGACTTCAAAGCCCCAGGCTGAATCTTCTTTGCCATAAAACAAAGAGGCGTCCGCCAGCTCAAAGCGATTAACATCCCCTGTTGTCTGGTTTTCAAAATAATTGTAATCGTAATTGAATTCAAAAATAAAGTCACCAAAATCATACTCCAAATTCGCAAAGGGAGACAACGTGGTAAACTTGTTATTAATGGCGTCTGAATCTAATCTGGAAAAGCTCTGTCGTACCCCAGCTTCCAGGTTGGGCCAGTCGTCAAAACGCGTTCTTACTTTGGCGTTATAACCAAAATTGAGGCTTTCATAATCTAGCACCTCATCATTGATGATTCTGGAATATTCAGACAAGTTGGTGTTTCCTCCTAAAGTAAAGGTAAAATCTGGAATGCGTTTGTTGATCGTAGCATATACACTGTACGTATTTTCGGGTAAGTCGGTAAAAATACTGGTACTGATCTGATCGATACCTTCTATCTGGGTTTGATTACGAATACTGCTTTCGCGATGGGTATAGGATAAACGTGCATTATAAAATAAGCCTTTGAACATATTAAACTGACTGTAAAGTAAACTCGCTGAGTGATACACCTGGTTTTGCAGGTTTTCATTCCCACGTTGGATTCGGTTAAAGCTTTGGAGACTTAATCTATTGGCATAACTGGAAGCATTTCCAAAATTGGTATAGCGGTTATAATTCAGTCGTAGTTTTTCTGAAGATTTGAATTTATATTCCACGTAGAGCTCTGGTAATAAAATAGCCGTCTGGTCATTCACCAGTTCTTCATTAAATTGAGAAATGTTCCAGTTATAATTTTGGACCACCAGACCAGGCCGCAACACCAGTTCCCCAATCTGGGTTTTGTACTGAAACCCAAGAGAGGCTTTAAACAGTTCAAAATCCATTTGATTATTGAATCCTGCCGACTCAAAACTATTGGTGCTGCCATCGTTTAAAATCTGCTCATCGAGGGTGTTAAAGTTATAATTAAAATAATCCACTCCCGCTACTGGGTAAATATGATGGAAATCTTCCAGCACCCAGTAGTGTTTTGCATTCACACTTAGATTATGGACTTGCTTTTGGTTGAGTTGATTCAGCCTAAAATCATCGCCTTCGTCGACCAAAGGAATAATATCAGTAAACAAAGCCTGGTTGAAATCCCAGAGTCTATTGGTGGTTTGGTCTTCACTTTTGATTTTAGCTTCCAGCTTTAAGGTGTGTTTGTACGAAAACTGTTTATTGAGATTGAAGGTTTGTAGGAACTCAAAATTTTCTGGCTGAGTGTTGGTATTGACGAACCGACTAGAATTACCTACTTCAGAAGTTAAAAGCGATTGCGCCTCTGCCGTATTGTATTTAAAATTGGTATTGGCCCGCAGATCGGTATCATCATTATTGTCGTACCTCAATTTGATTTTACTGATGCTAAACAACAAATCGTTTTGATTGGTCTGCTCCCTAAGTTCATCTGGCGCCTCTGTAGTTTGGTAAGTGATGTCCTGAAGTGTTTGTGTTCTCATCTTGCTTTTATTGAAAATACTGTAAGCATCCAGACTAAAATTACCGCCAAGTTCCTGGGAGAGACTGGCCGCTCCAAAATCATTTTTATTGAAGACGAAATCATCTTCTCTAAGGAATTGGGCAAAATCATCTGAGTATAATTGGGAATAGGCCCCCTGATCTTCCAGAGCCAAGGCCATACCGCCTTCAAAATCTAAATAATCCTGCATCGTAAACGACTTTTGTCCTGTATTGTTAAAATCGCCAATCGCATTCACGGCAGTTTTGGGGCTGTAATAAAACAGCTTGGGATGAAGCAAAAACCGGTCTTCTACTCCTGCTCCAGCTTCGATATCGCCAAACACAAATTTCTTTTTTCCGTCTTTGAGTTTGATGTTCAGGGCCATTTTATCGCTGTCTTCCAGACCTTTTAGAAAAGCCACTTCACTATAATTATCCAGAGCTTCCACCTCATCCACCGCATCGGCAGGGATGTTATTCACCCCCAGCTTTTCATCTCCTGTAAAAAAAGCCTTCCCATCTACCATGAGCTTGGTTACTTCTTTACCATTCACGGTAACGTTTCCTTCCCGGTCTACTTCTACACCTGGCAGTTTTTTAAGGATGTCGCGTAGCTTGCGCTCCTCCCCGGTTTTGAACTGGTCGGTCCTGTAAGTAATCGTATCTTCTTTTACGATCACCGCCATTTCCTGTTTGATCAGGATTTCCTCCAGACTTTCAGTGGTTTCTTGCATTACGAAATTTCTGGATACATCTTCAGACAATTGAACAGTATCCGTGATTTTTTTAAACCCCAAATGCGTGATTTCAATTAAATAGGGTTGATTCTCCTCCAGCTTTAATCTATACTCTCCTTTGGAACTGCTGATGCTGAACTTGATTTGAGCATTGGCCTGTTGTAAAGGTGTCGCAATCACATTGGTATTGGCTAGCGGGTTGTCTAGACTGTCGGTGATAAAGCCTTCAAGTTGAACAGATTGAGCTGAAGTAACACTTATGAATAGTATAAAGATGAGGAATGAAGTAAAAAGTTTTGGCATAAAAACGAGTAAGTGTCGAGTAAATTAGTTTTGAATGGATGATTTAAAGTCACCAACTTTCTGATCTATCAAAGTATAAAACTCCTTAGAAGGCATAGTATTAGATTTATCGGGTTCATCAAATTCTAATGTATCCTCTTCTATAACTTGATCTAGTGTAAAGATTGTGTTTTGAAGTCTTAACTGGATAACAAGACCAGGTAAACCTACAGCTCCCATTGGCCCATGAGGTATGGGAATATCAGGACAGAACCAAGCTTCGATCTCTTTTTCTTTCACACCTTTAGAACCTATGAATTTTCGACTTGTGGTTGCCTTTATAACTTTATAGTTCCCTATTGCTTTAGTATTATTTTCAATTCGCCATTCAGGTAATTCATTAAATTCTACAGAAAGTGGCTTATTCATAAACTTGGTATTAAGTTGTAAATAAGATTTATCAGCATTATAAAACCACTCTTCATTGACATATGTCATTGCTTTAGCAATATTTAGAATATTCAAATTTTGATTTTGATTATCGATTCTTTTTTCACTGTTGAAAAGTGACTTGTTTTTGTTTAATACCAGTATGAAGCTTTGTTGATTAAGTTCTTTTTCTACTGATTTCATGAGTTTTTTAACTGTTGCCACTTCTATACTATCATAATCTATATCTGCTGAAACTTTATAAATAAAAGACTTCTGTGCAAAGGATAGATTAAAAGTCAAAAAACAGAAAATGAAAAACTTATAAATCATAAATTAAATTTGAATTCAAATATAACTAATTTATTAGTTAAAAACAGGCTTTTCTTTATAAACTTTATTTATAAGGAGATTGACTTAAAAATTCTTTTTTTGTGATGCTTTTTTTAACATCTGGTAATTTGATATTATGTTTCTTATTATTTAAATCAATTTCTGTCGCATAAAATTTTATACCTCGTTCTTCTATTTCTAATATTAAACCTGGAAGCCCTGCATATTCTTTAGGACCAAAATTAAAAGGAATATCTTTCGCAAACCATGCAACTACTTCAATGATATCTCCATTGTCCAACTCTTTTTCTGTAGTTGCTTTTAAACATTGATAACCTAAAACATCTTTTTTCTGATTAGAGATTTTCCATTCTGGAAAATTGGATCGTATTATATACTCATTATTCCATGCTTTTAATTTTCTTAATCTTATTTTTTTGTTTTTACTATTGAAAAATTCACCATCAGCATCGGAGAACCCAGCAATTAAATTGTAGTCAATAATTTCATCAACAGTCATTTTCTTTGCTATTTTAAAAATAGATTCATTGGAATTAAATTTTAAAACATAAGAAGCATAAGGCATCTGTTTTTTCATTTTTTGGACGGTTTGTAACATTGATTTCTTAATCTTATCATCTTTAATTTCTGTTGTGTCAATGACTTGTGAGAATATCTTGGACTTATAGTTTACTAAACCAGAAGTTTGAGCATTTGCTGTAAAGCAAATTAAAAGAATTAATAAATATTTCATGTTTTTTGAATAAAACCCACCATTGAATTATGGTGGGTAATTAAATTAAAATTTTATATCTTAATCTATTGAGATATAGTTACTTCAGTTCCTGAAGTTCCTGAATGGGAAACACAACTATCATATGCAGCATCAGCACGACCAGAGGCAAAATGATCTGTATAACCTTGATTAGTCCAAGAATCATGGACATCCATTGCTAATTGAGTACAATTTGCATTTAGTAAAGTATTAGAATCTTCTTTCAAATTCGTAAAACTACTTAAACTCATTGTCATCGCTCCTAAAGCGATAATTGAAAAAAACTTTTTCATGATATTAATTTTTAAAATGTAAATAAATTTCGATTGTTTTAAATCGAGTCTCAGCACAAGGCTGTACACATCTTCATGAAAAATTAGTATCATTGCAATACGTTTGAGATATGAATTTTTCATGTCTTATACCTAAGTAGATACTCAAATTATCATTTTAGGTATGAATCTGTGGAGCGCTTTTCATCCCGAAAAGCGCTTCCTTTTTTTGAAGCTAGAAGAACACTTTCATATTCAATAGAGTTATCGTTTGTTGATTCAAACCTAAAAAAATAAAAACGGTAGGCTGTAAAAACAGATGTTAAAATTTAAGTATTCGGTAACATTTACGGTTTTCCCGTAACACAATTACGGTTGAACCGTACATTTTAGCAATAATAATGGAATTCTTAAGTAGTTTATACAATAAAGCAATAATGGTGAAATTTACTAAATCAATTTGCTAAAAAATGATTCAAGTCTAAATTTTCCTTTGGAAGTAATGATGCTAAACTTGATTTGAGAATTGGCCTGTTGTAAAGGTGTCGCAATCACATTGGTATTGGCTAGCGGGTTGTCTAGACTATCGCTGATAAAGCCTTCGAGTTGGAAGGATTGTGCAGATGTAACAGTTGTGAATATTGAAAGGATAAAAAAACATGCAAAACGTTTAAACATATATGGACTAGGTTAATGAATTTCTGGCAGGTAGGAAAAGCTTTTAATTATCCATGTAGTCTGAATGCGCTTTTTGAGCCCTTTTATCTAAAGCTTCATAAGTAGTTAATTCCTGACCTGATCTTAATTTTATTATTTGCGGCTTTTCTTTTGTCTCTTGAACTTCAATAGCCCTTAAAGTTGAGTTATGATTCTCCAATTCTAAAACTGCTCCTGGCAGATCTCCGAATACACTTGGGCTAGCCTTAAAATTTAAACCTGGTGCAAACCATACATGTACAGGCATAAAACTTGACTTAATATTTGGTTTATTGGGATTTAATATTGGTAGTGCTTTAAAACATTTAAAACCTAAAATAGTTTTTGTTTCATTTAAAATCTCCCATGTCAAATAGTCCTCATTATCAACCTCTACAACTCGATCTGAAAAAAGCAGATTGTGGGCAAGGCTAGTTCCATTATTGTAATAAATAGGATATACCGAAGCCACCAAAAGTTTTACCGATGATAAAGTCGTGGAATCATATTCATCACTTTCCATGATCTTGTTGAACGAGGTATAGTAAGCATTACCATCGGAAATGGTGTGCATCTTTAAAAATTCACTTATCTGATTGTATTTTTTATATTCTTTAGTGAAATGTTGTTTTAAATAATCTTCAGTTTTCTCTGGAAATTCAGGGTGTGGAATTTCAAACTCATAAGTGATTCTATAATTTTGAGTATAACCAAGCAGGCTAAAAAGTAAAGACATGCACAGTAAAGCAATTTTAATCATAGGTAATAGTTTTATCATAAAATGGCTATCGCTTAAATCTCAAGCTACTTTGCCTGCCAATTTCTTTAAATTCTGACTCATCAATAGTTTTTCCTTTCGAGGGTTCTTCAATTTCGATTTTATCGCTTTTAGTCATTTCAACAGCGGTCAGTATATAGCCAAAATCCCAGTGAACCTCCAGTTCTAATATCAGTCCCGGCAAGCCTCTATACACACTTGGCCCATAAGGGTATGGCAATTCTGAAGTAAACCAGGCTACAATCTCTCTTTTTTGGTTAGCTCTTTGCTCTTCACTCACATAAAATTCTAAAGTCGCTTTTCTACAGTTAAATCCTAAAATGCCTTTTGTTTCCTCTTCCAGCTTCCATGCCAACCCATCAAACTCAGACTGGATAATATAAAGCCGGCCAAAGGCATTTTTTTCATGTAAATTAATATTTCTATTCTGGTCATTATAAATTATACCGTTGGATTTTGCAGAACCAATCATTAAATTGAAAAGCTGTTCTTTTAAACCCTCAGATACTAATCCAACGTCCGCTTTATAAATAGATTCATTGGGAGTGGCTTGCAGTAAGAAGTCAATTTTTGGTAAGAAAGCTCTGGTTTTATTTTGCATCTTTCCCATAAAGCCATCTGTCAATTCTTTTTGGAAGTCAGACTCGTATTTATAAATCACTTCGATGCCTTCTTGAGAAAAAGAATTGAGACTGATAAAAAGCAATAGAATGTATGTCAAATTCTTTTTGACTACAGCATACATTAGTCTTGGACTGGTTTTTCCCATTCGTAAATTTTTTCTATGCTTACTCTCTCAGTTTTGTTTAATGTTATGGAACCACCTCTCGATACTCTGGTTGTCATCCGTTGATCCATCTGTTTCAGTCGGTTATCAAATTTCTCTACAATACTTCTATACGCCACAATAGGAGTATTATATAGTTCTGATGAAAACTTCAAATCAACTTCGTTTTCAAATGGGATGATTAGTTTTGTTGCTGTCCAGTGGTACTTTAAGCCATGATCATCATTATACACTTCCATGATGAGTCCGGGAAGTCCTTTAAATTTAAAAGGCCCAAATCCTATCGGAATTTCGGGCGTATAATAAGCTACAATCTTAGACCCTCTAAATGTTGTCGTTGCTTTATAACATTTAAACCTGCTAATCATTTTGAATTCATCTGTATTAAGATTCCACGAAAAATCAGGCAAACTATCATTAGCTACTATGGGATTCTGCTTGTTTTTAGGCTGACTAACAAAGTGTAAAATTGGCGAATCTGAGGTTGTGTAATACTTCATCGCATTAATTTTCACTTCTGTGGGAGTAATTGAGAATTGATTATTGCCTTCTTTTGCTATGGGTTCATCATTCGTTACTTCCAAAAAATCAGTCGTGTAAAGCGCATGATTTGAGTCTGCGATCAAATATTCAGAACTAGCATTAGCACCCTTTAGGACAGCATATTCCACATATATTTTAACTGCTTTATTTTGACCGTAAACACCATAAACTGCAGTGACTGACATTAATAAGCCTAAAATATATTTCATGATTCTTTTTAAAGATGAAGAATTATTTACCATAAACAATCAATTTGTTCCTTCTTTTAGCTTAACATTCAATCTCTTTTTTTGTAATTGGAGTTTTAATTAGATATAATTGATAATTACACACTCTACAAACTAAAAGATTAGTGTTAATATATAAAAATATTAAGTGTTAAATTTTTAGTCATAAGCAAAAATGTACGGTTTTCTGTAAAAAAAATACGCTTCCCTTAATAAAATAAGTATAAAAAACTAAATTGAATAGGATGAATTGTAATCTCGATTTAAGCTTTCTAGTTGTTTTTTAGAACTGGAAACATAGTCTTCGTATTCTTCCTGACTCATGGCAGTTGCTTCATCTGGTTTCTCAATGGATACCTTTTCTTTTTCTTCTATAAGAGTGGCTGTAACAATTACTTTAGGTAATCGAACTTCAACAACTAGACCTGGTAATCCCATATAAATATCAGGTCCGGAACGAAGAGGAATAGCAGGAATAAACCAGGCTTCCACATCTGTTGTTGTATCCCATATCAAATTATAATATGTTCCTATAGCTTTTCTAGCCTCAAAGCCTAGAATGGGTTTAGTTTCACTTTTAATTTCCCAGTCAAAATCATGAAAACCTGTTTTTATCGTTCTGTCGACAGACATTAAATTTTGCACAAAGATGAGACTATAGGTCTCAAAATCAGCATAAGTTTCTTCGTTGAAACGTGTAAAAGATGCAACAGTACTTTTTAATACATTTACGAGGGTTGGATTTTCAAACTGCACTCGTTTTTTCTCAGAAAAAAAGAATGCTTTTGAATTTGTGGTAAGTACAAATTTCATTCGCTTAGCATAGTCCATACTTTTCTTCATAATATCCTTAAACACCTGTCTTTCATCTTTCAGTGTTTACATATCGAAAAGGGATTCAATTTTGTAAATCACTTCGTAGGTCGGCATATTACTTTGGGAAAAGCTTATAGAAATGAAAAGGCAAAAAATAAGCGTAAAATATGGTTTCATAAGTATTGTTCTGAAGACTGATAAGTCATAATAAATTGATTTAGAATTCAATTAAACACTAAAACTAAGAAACTTTAGCTAGTGAAACCTTCCTACAGCTGTTAAATAAATTCTAGATACACAGACTACTATAATACTTAGTTTTTAAGATGTCAGGGCTAGCGCCCCTCCTATATAATATACTGTCTTCTTTGGCTATGAAGATTGCGGGGCTACGCCCCTATCATATCTACTCCCCGTACTTCTAAACAGAGATTACAGGGCTATGATCGTAAAAAAAGGGAAGGGGGCAGAGCCCTCAAATCTTCTTAAAACATGTAATCAGTCTGTGCGTTGAGGGGCAGAGCCCTGACATCTGATTTAAAAAACTCAAATCTCACTTTCAGCAAAGTCCAGACTCTCTATGTGAGTCCTCAGGATTTGGCAAATTTCTTCTGCGCTTTTCTGGTTGGTATCTATCCCTGAACAGGCCACATTATAAGGCTCGTACATCGCTTTTGCGGTGACATTAAACAACCCAATGGTAGGTGTGTTTGTCGCTGCAGCCAAATGCATGATACCACAATCTCCAGTAATAAATACGGATGTGTGAGAGATAAATGAAGCCAATTCTCTTATATTTTTACTGTAAAACGCGGGGATTTTAAAATCTAAGGACGATACATTCTCTACTGGTAATGCTTCAATAATATTATAGTGAGGATACTCATTTTTTAAAGCTGTATAAAACTGGTTCCACCACGCTTTTGAAAAACATTTATGACCTGTAGCAAACGTGTACAAGCAAATTGTGGGTTTTTCTAAATCAGCATACTCAGCTAATATTTTTTTTCCGTGATTTAATTCTTCAGCTGTCAATTTAATTTCTAAGTCGGGTAAGGGCTTTTCTGTAAGGGATTGCTTCAGAAAGTAACGCAAACTGTAAATGGGGTATTTAGAAATATGATCTACATTGGCTACATCGAAAAGATTCAACTCCCGTTCATAACCAAAAAATTTATAGTTAGCTCTCGCCACCTTAGTCGACAGACGTCCGGAGGAAGAAGAGGCTTCCGCATTGATCACCAAATCATATTTAAGGCGTTTCAACTTAAACCATGAGATTAGATAACGACCTAATTCTTTGAAATGCTTCTTTGGCAAACTGATGATATGATTTACATACTCATAATTTTTAAAAAGGATTTCACCAAGATTACCTTTTAGAAATAAATCGATCTTGGCCCCAGGAAACTGCCGGTGTACTTCTTTCACTAAAGGAGAAATAAGCAACTGATTACCAAGCCGATGATTGGGACGAGTAATTAAAATGCGTTTGATATCCTCTCGATCGGATAGATTAATGCTTTGCTGGTCTAGTAAATTTTTGGTTATAGACTTGGTTGCTTTTTTCCGATAGACATTAATCTTCTTTTTAAAACTCAAAACACATTTAATTTATGATTTTTATAAGGTTTGAAATTAATAAATATTTAAATTTCAGGTCTTGAAATACAAAAGTATATTTTAAAAATTTCAAATACTTAGATCTCCGACAGCTGTTAAATAAATTCCTTGCCATTTCATTTTATTTGTCTAAGCCTTATGCATCGCTTAACTTTACTCAAAAATAAACACCATGAAACATTTTGCTTTATTATGTGTATCTCTACTCATCCTAGTTGGATGTCAGCAGAAAAAAGAAAAGTCTAAAGACTCAAAAGCTACGTCAACTTCTGAAGTGACCTCTAAAAAAGACCTGAGTCTTCTCGAAGAAATCGCCTATGCCAATGGTTACGACAACTGGTCTGAAGTAGATTCTATATCGTATACCTTTAATGCTCAAAATGGAGATAATATCTCCAGCCGCACCTGGAAATGGAAACCTAAAACAGGTCAGGTGACTATGAAAACGCAAGACACCACCCTCACGTATAACACCAATAAGTTTGAAGAAGAAATCGCTTTTGCCGATCGTGGTTTTGTAAATGATAAATACTGGTTACTATTTCCATTCCATTTGGTTTGGGACGATAACTTTGATTATGAAGTTGCCGAACAAGTAAAAGCACCGATTTCTGATGAATTGATGCAGGAAATTTCCGTCATGTATAAAAATAAAGCGGGTTATACCCCTGGCGACACCTACCATGTTTACGTGGATGACACTAACATGATTCGTGAATGGTCATACACCCCCAGCGGTAGCGACGAACCAAGACTGGCGACCACCTGGGAAGATTACGATGACTTTAAAGGCATCAAAATTGCCCGGATGCACGATACCAAAGAAGGCCAGTTTAAAATTTTCTTTACCGATATAAGCGTCAACTAATTTATGAAATACATCAATTCCAGGGCTTTTGCAGAAGAACAGGATCAAAACGATCCTCTAAACCCCTTCAGAAGTCAGTTTCACTTCCCGGTCAAAGCAGACGGTTCACCTAAAATTTATCTGTGCGGAAATTCACTTGGGCTCCAGCCTAAACAAACGGCTGACTATGTTCAGCAGGAATTAAAGGATTGGGCAAATTTTGGAGTTGAAGGCCATACCGATGCCAAAACCCCATGGCTCACTTCTCATGAAGATTTAGCTGAGCCTATGGCTAAAATCGTGGGTGCCAAGCCAGAGGAAGTCGTCATCATGAATACTTTGACGGTGAATCTTCACTTGATGATGGTGTCGTTTTACAAACCGACTCAAACAAAATTTAAAATTCTGATTGAGAGCGATGCCTTCCCCTCCGATAAATATGCGGTGGAGTCTCAATTAAAGTTCCATAACATCGACCCCAAAGACGGTTTAATTCTGTGGAAGCCAAGGGAAAATGAACACCTGTGCCGACATGAAGATTTTGAAGAGTTACTGGAAACCCATAAAGATGAAATTGCCTTAGTCATGATTGGTAGCACTAATTACTATTCGGGCCAGGCGTTTGATTTGAGACGAATCGCCAAGCGCTGTCAGAAAGAAAATATCACGGTAGGTCTTGATCTAGCCCATGGAGCGGGCAATATTAAGCCTAACTTACACGACATCGGCGCCGACTTTGCCGTGTGGTGTACGTATAAATACCTCAATTCTGGCCCTGGAAGCATTGGCGGATGCTTTGTTCATGAAAAACACATTAAATCAACTACGATCGATAGGTTTGTTGGCTGGTGGGGACATAACAAAGACTCACGATTCAACATGCGAGTGGGATTTGATCCTACACCCACAGCGGATGGCTGGCAATTAAGCAATCCACCGATTTTATCTTTGGCAGGAACGCGATCTTCTTTGGACCTTTTTGAAAAAGCTGGATTTGATAAGTTGAGAGAGAAATCCATCCAATTAACGGGTTTTCTTGAATTTTTGATAGATGAATTGAAAGATTCCAGTATTTCAATTTTAACCCCTCGATCACCTGAAGAACGTGGATGTCAATTATCCATACAAATGAAAAATGCCGATCGCTCTTTATTTAAAAAACTCACTACCAGAGGCGTCGTTGCCGATTGGCGGGAACCCGATGTGATCCGGGTGGCTCCTGCTCCACTTTATAATTCATTTACGGATGTTTATGAATTTGTACAACGTTTAAAACATTGTCTACATGACTAAGAAGGAACACATACTGATTATTGGCGCTGGACTTTGCGGGTCTTTATTGGCTCTGCAACTCACCCAATTGGGCTATCAAGTCACTTTAACGGAAAAGCGACCAGATTTGCGAAAAGCCAAGCTTGCCGCTGGACGTTCCATTAATTTGGCTTTGTCCAATCGCGGTTTAAAAGGTTTAAAACTGGTAGGTTTAGAAAAAGAAGTAGAAAGCCTTTGCATCCCGATGTACGGCAGGATGTTGCACAATGTAGAGGGAGAACCTCAACTTTCAAAATACAGCGGTCGCGAGGGAGAATACATCAATTCCATTTCCAGAACTGGTCTTAACGCCTTACTTTTAGATAAGTTGGAAACTTATCCTGGTGTCGAGATCCAATTTGAAGTCACTTGTACCGACGTGAACCTTAAGCAAGCGAACGCCAGTTTTAAGTCAGCAGGGTCAGATTCAGAATATACTTTGCAAGCCGATTATATCATAGGAACAGACGGTGCGGGATCTATTGTAAGACAGCAAATGGAAAAAGAAAAAGGCTTTTTATTTAGTCATTCGCAGGACTTCCTAACCCATGGGTATAAGGAGTTAACTTTCCCAGCGACCAAAACTAGGGATTATGCAACTGAAAAAGGAGCCTTACACATTTGGCCACGAGGGGAAAACATGCTGATCGCTTTGCCAAATATGGATAAAAGCTTTACGGTCACTTTATTTCTAGCCTATGAAGGTGGAACATATAATTTCAATAATCTGACTTCTGAGGCTATTGTTGAAGAGTATTTTAAAGAGGTTTATCCTGATGCTTACAAGTTAATGCCAGATTTAAAAACTGAGTTTTTTGAAAATCCTACGGCGCCTTTGGGAACCATCCGTTGTTCACCGTGGACTTATGGCAAAACCCTATTGATGGGTGATGCTTCTCATGCTATTGTGCCCTTTTATGGGCAGGGTATGAATGCATCATTTGAAGATGTTGTGGAATTTGATAAAGCTCTAAAGGAAACTGATTTTGATGTTGATGCTGCTTTGAAACGGTTTAGTGAGCACAGAAAACCAGATGCTGATGCCATTGCAGATTTGGCTTTGGATAATTTTCATGAAATGAAATCGCATACGGCTGAAGAGGTTTTTCTAGCGAAAAGAAAACTGGAGCTGGATTTTGAAAAGGAATTTCCAAAGGATTACCATTCAAAATACTCGCTGGTGACCTTCAGAGAAGACCTTCCCTACTCCAAAGCGATAAGTCAGGGGCGGGCACAGGACCTGGTCATTCAAGAAATGTTAAGAAAAAACATTCTAAAACCTGAAATGAATCTTCAAGAAAAATTAAATTTGGTGCGTGAAGTTTCCAAAAAAGCAGAGGAAAACGAATTGATTTTTGACCTTTAATTTATTGTCATGAACTTACTAGACGGCCGAGCAGTCTCAAAAGAAATTTTAAAAAACGTAAAAGCAGATATCGATCATTACATCGACCAAAAACACCTGGGGTATAATTTATCCCGACCTAGTATTGCGATTGTGATGGTAGGCCATAATGCAGCTAGTGAATCTTACGTTCGAGCGAAAACTAAAGCTTGTGAGAGGGCAGAAATCAATTACAAAATCATTCGTTTTGAAGACAATATTTCGACCTTCGACTTGATTTCTGAAATCAAAATTTTAAATAAATCTCACTTTGATGGTTTTATTGTTCAGTTGCCTCTCCCCGATCATATCGACCCAAAACCGATTATCAACGAAATAAGTGCTTACAAAGATATTGATGGATTTCACCCGCTGAATTTTGGAAAAATGGCTCTAGGCCAGAAGTCCATGCGACCTGCTACAGCATATGGGATTTTAAAACTGCTTCAGCATTACGACATCCCTACCAACAGTCAGCATGTTGTGGTGATAGGTAGGTCAAATATTGTAGGTAAACCTATAGCGATCATGTTGGGGAATGACTTTGAAGTGGGACGTTCTACAGTGACTTCTTGCGATATTCATACTCCTAAAGAATTATTGATAGAAGAAGCTAAAAAAGCAGATATTGTTATTGTAGCTGTAGGTCAGCCAAACTTTTTGACGGCAGATATGATCAAAGAAGGAGCGGTTGTCATCGACGTTGGCATCAACAGATTGGAATCTGGCAAGTTGGTTGGAGATTGTAACTTTGAGGAGCTTTCAAAAAAAGCAAGCTATATCACTCCAGTTCCTGGTGGCATTGGCCCCATGACCATTGCTGGTTTGATTCTAAACACATTCGAAGCTTGGAAAATGAAAAATTTGATTGAAAGCTAGATTATATATATTAGACAGGTAATTAGTAATCGGTAACTAATATTAAATATTCCATACACAGTATTCAGTATTAAAATTTCTTTATCCTAACAAGTCAAAGGCATAAGAAAATGTTGAACATAGAAACATTTACCACTGGAAAAGTTGAAAACGGTATTGATAGATGGAAGGTTTTAGGAAATAAGTTGTAAATCTGGAATTCAGATCATGGTATTCAGCAGTTAGTATTTCTAAACATAAACTTTACGGAATCTCCATCGATTTCTTCAAAACTCAAGAAGATCCGTAAATTTTTTCCAAAGTTTAATGCTGACTTAACTGACCAAACCTTTTATTTTGACTATTTTTGCGACTTTTAAAAAAAAACCAAACATTCTATGAAGGAAAATCTCGAGTTCATCAAAAAACATTTTGTTACTGATTTATCAGCCGGCTTAGTTGTATTTTTAATTGCTTTACCCTTGTGCCTAGGAATTTCCTTAGCTTCTGGAGCTCCTCTATTTTCTGGAATTATTGCTGGTATCATAGGAGGTATTGTCGTTGGTATTTCTAGTAATTCAAGTATAAACGTAAGTGGACCTGCAGCAAGTGTTGCTTTAGTTATATTCACGGCTATTCAGGTTCTAGGTAGTTTCGAAGCTGTCCTTGTTTCTGTTATTATTGCAGGGATTTTTCAAGTAGGTTTGGGTTATCTAAAAGCTGGTACAGTAGCTTACTTCTTCCCGAATGCTATGATTAAAGGTATTTTAGCATCTATTGGATTGATTTTAATACTGAAACAGATTCCACATGCTTTCGGAGTTGACGATGTGTTTGAAGGCGTTGATAGTTTCAAAAACAACGATGGAACCAATACTTTTTCAGGATTAATGAATATTGTAGGACACATCAATTATGGTGCTTTAATTATCACAATAGTTTCACTTTTCATCATAATAGGATGGGACAGGCCTATTATGAAAAAATTCACCTTTTTTAAATTTTTTCCATCTGCACTTGCTGCAGTAATTGTAAGTATTTTATTAAACGAATATTTCAAAGCCTCTTTTCCTGGTCTAGCTTTGGACACGAGTCACTTAGTAAATCTCCCTGTAGCAGATTCTCTTGGTGAATTTTTCCAATTTTTTCAATTTCCGGATTTCTCAGTTATTGGAAATACGGAGGTTTATACATTCGCAATATCTATAGCATTTATTGCAAGTTTAGAATCTTTATTGAGTACTGAAGCTGGTGATAAATTAGATCCTTACAAAAGAAGAACATCTACCAACAGAGAATTGAAAGCTCAAGGTCTTGGAAACATTGTAGCAGGTTTTATTGGGGGACTTCCCATTACAGCTGTTATCGTAAGAACTTCTGCAAACGTAAACGCTGGTGGACGTACCAAAACGGCCACCATAACCCACGGTATTATCATGTTTGTTTGTGTACTTGCCATTCCTTACGTTTTAAACTTGATTCCACTCGCGGCTTTATCTGCAGTGCTTTTTGTAGTCGGCTACAAATTGACAAGTCTAGAGATCTATAAAAATGTTTATAAACAAGGTAAAAAACAATTTTTACCTTTTATCATAACCATTCTTGTGGTGATGTTTACAGATTTGATTACTGGAATCTTAGTTGGAGGTACGGTAGCTGTTTTCTTTATCTTGAGAGATAATTATAAAAATGCATTTATCAATGAAAAGGCCAATGCTGAAAACAAGAATCATGTTTTAAAACTTTCACAAGAAACTACGTTCCTCAACAAAGCTGACATTCTGTTATACCTAGACCATGTTCCAGAAAAAAGTCACCTGCTTATTGATGGTAGTGATGCGAAATTTGTTCATCATGATATTTTTGAAATTATTGAAGATTTTAAGCAAACGGCCAAGTTCAAAAACATTGATCTAGAAATCAAAAATCTAGATAGAAGCTTAACCACAAAATTTTGGAAAAAACAATAAACCTATACTTCTGAAGTGAATTCTTCAGTTTTATACCTTATTTTATTACTAAATTGCAATGGCTGTTTAAAGCGGTTGCAATTTTTTTTGAATTAAATTTAGTTACCTTAATGCCTCAGAAAATTTAAACAAAAGTAGAGATGACAAAACGAAAACTTAGAATTAATGGCCATTCTCATCTGCTGCCTTACCCAGAAGAAATTCCCGATTTCATGCGTGAGAAGGAAATTTTCTGGATCGATGAGGATAAAAAATTCATGCTTCAAAAAGGCTGGAAAAGACCTGTAACCGATTCTAGTTTTTTTCTCAACGAAAAGCTGGAATGGATGGAACGTTACAAAATAGACCATGCCGTTGTTCTCAATCTATCTCAACTTTACGGAAATGGGCTTCGCGTGGAAGAAATGAAAAAAGCGCTGCGCTTTCAAAATGATTTCAACGCTAAAATTCAACAAAATCATCCTAAAAAATTCACCTGTGGATTTGTAGTTCATCCTGGTTTTGTGCGTGGTGCACTTTGGGAAATCGAGCGTTGCGTTGAAGAATTAGATCTTAAACTACTCTGCTTACCAACTCACTATATGGACAGCATCGGCACTTGGCGTTGCATCTTTGATGAAGAAAACGAACCTATTTTTGAACTGGCAAGCAAGTATAATCTGGCCGTAGAAATTCATCCTTACGATGGCGAAAAGTTCATTAAACTGGAAAATACCTCCTGGCGTTTTCATCTCATCTGGATGCTGGCTCAATGTGCAGATGCCTATCACTTTTTAACCTTGAATGGCTATCCCGATAAATATCCAAACATGCGGGTGTGTTTCGCCCATGGCGGACAATTGGCACAGATCAATTTAGGGAGACGTATTCAAGGTTTTGATGGTCGTCCAGATTTATTTGAAGGCAAAGTTCACCCAAGAAAATCGGTTGGACATAAGAATATTTTCTTTGACACTTTAGTTCACGATACGCGATCTTTGAAGCTACTATTAGAAAATCAAAAAAGTTCCCAAATCCTAGCAGGACTAGACGATCCTTATCCGCTTGGTGAAATGGAGAGCGAACCTCAATCCTCTTATCCAGGAAAAATATTAGATTTAGCTTTAGAACAAGAGGTCATCACCGAAGTAGAAAAGGACGAAATATGGTCGGATAACGTACTTCAATGGCTGTTTGGAGATGATCAGAAGAAAAAAGAAGATTTAGTCAACAAGATCATTAGCTAATGGATTTTATCTCATCAAAGCTTCAAAATTATGTTGAAGCACATTCAGAAGACGAACCCGACTTGCTTCAAAAATTAACCAAAGAAACCTGGCAAAAGGTCCTTCAGCCTAGAATGCTAAGTGGGCATTACCAGGGCCGGCTGTTGAGTTTAATTTCAAAATTAGTTCGACCAAACTCTATTTTAGAAATTGGCACCTATACAGGTTACTCAGCTTTAAGCTTAGCAGAAGGTCTTTCAGAAAAAGGGAAAATACATACCATCGATCGCAACGAGGAACTGTATGATCTGCAGCGCAAGTATTTCGATCTTAGCGGCTACGGAAATCGAATTTTTCAATATACTGGTGATGCAAGAAAAATAATCCCTGAAATTGATGCTGAATTCGATTTGGTTTTCATCGATGCCGATAAAATATCTTATCCACGTTATTTTGAATTAATTATTAACAAGCTCAAACCTGGCGGGCTAATTTTATCCGACAATGTTTTATGGAGCGGTAAAGTTGTTGAAGAGCTTAATCCTAGAGATAAAGACACCAAGGCTTTACTGGAATATAATTTACTGCTCAAAAACGATCCAAGAATCGAAACCCTTTTATTACCTATAAGAGACGGATTTACGATTTCAAGGAAGCAATAAAAAATTGTGAAATATTTTATTTTATTTAAAGTTTTATTCAGAGCTAGAGTAAGTTTTGTTAAATATATTTGATCAAAATTTCAGCTATCAAATTTTTATTCATCCTCTTTTTTTTAATTAATGCTCATATTGTTTCAGCACAAGGCTATGAGCTTTCAGGCACTGTACTTGACGATAATAATCAACCTATTCCTGGGGCAAATATCATTATCGATGATAGCAATAGAGGAACGGTATCCAACGAAAATGGAAAGTATTCAATAAAACTTGCTAAGGGTAATTATACGATCAAAGTTACTTATCTTGGTTTTAAAACTATTGAGCAACAAATCACCTTCAATAATGATAAAACATTAAATTTCAATTTGATTCCACAGACTGAGGATTTGCAGGAAGTTGTAGTCTCAGATAATATTGAAGGCATTAATATAAGAGATCCGGAAATGAGTGTGAGTAAACTTGATGCCTCAAGTATTAAGAAAATTCCAGTGGTCTTTGGTGAGGTTGATGTTATACAGTCTTTACTCCAACTCCCTGGTGTTTCTAACGCTGGTGAAGGAGCTTCTGGATTTAATATAAGAGGTGGAGCCACCGATCAAAATTTAATTTTGATAGATGATGCTTTAATTTATAACTCCTCTCACCTTTTTGGCTTCTTCTCCATCTTCAATCCGGATGCTGTCAAAAATCTAAAACTTTATAAAGGTGGTATTCCCGCCAACTATGGAGGACGTGTATCCTCAGTTTTGGATATCAAACAAAAAACAGGAAATACACAAAAATTAAAAGGCGAGGGTGGAATTGGAGTCATCTCCAGTAAACTCACTTTGGAAGGACCTATTCAAAAAGACAAAAGTTTCTTCCTCCTGAGTGGAAGAGGGACTTATGCACATTTATTCCTGAAACTAACAGACAATTCTAATTCTGCTTATTTTTACGATTTAAACACCAAACTGAATTTCAATATTGACGAGAAGAATTCGCTGAGCTTTTCTGGTTACTACGGTTTAGATTACGTCAATATCAACGATAGCTTTACCAATATTTACGGTAATGCATTTGGGATTTTAGACTGGGAACACAAGTTCAATGAAAATATAAATTCAAACTTGAATTTTTCTTATAGCCAATACAACTACGAACTTGATTTGGCTTTGGTAGGTTTCAACTTTGATAATAGTATTTCCAATTTCGATTTAAGTTATCAGATCAATCATACTATCAGCCCAAATCTTGATCTCTCATATGGATTGAGCAGCATTCAATATACCATAAATCCTGGTGAAATCGTGCCTACGACTGCAGATTCTGGAATCAACCCAAGAAAATTGAATAACAAATATGCTTTTGATAATGCAGCTTTTTTGTCTGTAAATCAATCTTTAAGCGACAAGATTAATATTCAATATGGATTAAGAGTGAGTGCATTTTTAAGAATGGAAGATGAATCCATCGACATTTATTCCAATAACAATCCGCTTTTATATGACGAAAATCGAAGTATCTACGTCGAAGCAACTCCTACGGAAACAATAAGTGGCAACACATCTCGTGTCAACGAAAGCTTTATAAATTTGGAACCAAGAGCTGGAATTTCTTACCTCATAGACGACAATACTTCTATAAAAGCAAGTTACAACCGCATGGTTCAAAACCTTCATTTGCTATCCAACACCTCATCTCCTACTCCATTTGACGTGTGGGCTCCGAGTGGCACTTACATCAAGCCACAAAAACTAGATCAATTTGCTTTTGGTTATTTCAAGGATTTTGAAAACATACCTTTCACTTTAGAAACTGAGGTTTTTTATAAAACCATCAATAACAGAATTGACTATATAGACGGGGCCAACCTCATTGCCAATGATGCTATTGAACGGGTGATCCTCAATGGCGAAGGCCGAGCTTATGGACTTGAGTTTTATCTCAAAAAGAATACAGGAAGACTTACAGGCTGGCTATCTTACACCTTATCCAGAAGTGAGCAGCGCACACCTGGAAGAACACCTAATGAAATCGGCATCAATAATGGAGATTGGTATCTCAATGGTTATGATAAAACACATGATGTGTCTTTAACCAGCAGTTACGAGCTTAATGAAAAATGGCAGATTAATAGTAATTTTGTACTACAAACTGGGCGACCTGTGAATTTTCCCGTCGGCCAATTTGAATTTCAGGATCTTGATATTCCAGTTTTTGAAGGAAGAAATTTGAACAGACTACCTACTTTCCACAGACTAGACTTATCAGCGACTTATACTCCAGAAAAGAATAACAAAAGCTGGTCTTCCTCCTGGAATTTTGGTATTTATAATGTTTATAACCGAAGAAACGCCGCATCGTTAAATTTTGAGCAGAATACAACCACAGGGCAAAATGAAGCGGTTAGATTTTCTATCTTCGGAATAGTTCCATCTGTTAGTTATAGTTTTAAATTTTAAATGATGAGGAAATTCTTTATTTTACTTGGTCTTGTAAGCTTGCTATCCGCTTGTGAAGATGTGGTAGAAGTAGATCTGGAAGAAGCACAGCCAAGACTTATCGTGGATGCTATATTGAGTTGGAAAAAAGGTACTGATGGAGCAAATCAAACCATAAAGCTGACTCGTACGCGTGGTTTTTTTGAGCAAGAACCCAATCCGGTTTCTGGAGCGAGTATAGCGGTAAGCAACAGTTCTGGTAAAGAATTTATTTTTGAAGAAGTCACTTCAGGTGAATATTCCACTGATAATTTTGAACCAGAACTGAATGAACTTTACAGCTTAACGATAGAACTTGATGGTAGCGTCTATACCGCAGAAGAAACTCTGAAACCTGTAGTTGCCATAGATTCTATTGAACAAAATGATGAAGGCGGTTTTTCTGGTGAAGACATCGAACTAAAAGCATTCTACAAAGATCCCGAAGGAATAGAAAATTATTATTTATTCAAGTTTTTCGCTCCTTTTCTTGCCTTCCCAGACTTTAATGTTTTCGATGATGAATTCAATGATGGCAACAGAATATTTGGATTATTTTCGGAAGAAGACCTAGCGCCGGAAATGGAAATAGGTGTACAAATTCATGGGATTTCACGAGAGTACTTTAACTTCTTGGAAATACTACTTGCTCAGGCTGGCAGCGCAGGTGGTCCTTTTGAAACTCAACCTGCTACCGTGAGAGGAAACATCAAGAATGAAAATGATTCAGAAGAATTAATTTTTGGTTATTTTGGACTTTCAGAAGTAGATGAAGTCATTTATACCATTCAATAATGAGCAAATCATTCGAAAAAATAACAGAACAATCTTCCAAGTACAGAGATCTGGAAACCATGTCAACACGGGAACTTTTAACCCATATAAATACTGAGGATCAACAGGTTCCACTCGCAGTTCAGAAGGAAATTCAAGCCATTGAAAGCTTAGTTGACGTGACCGTAAAGCAAATTCAGAAGGGAGGAAAATTATTTTACATTGGTGCAGGCACCAGCGGAAGATTGGGGATTTTGGACGCCAGTGAATGTCCACCAACCTTTGGAGTTTCGGCAGAACTGGTTAACGGACTCATAGCCGGCGGTGACAAAGCCATCAGAAAAGCAGTCGAACACGCCGAAGATGATACCGAACAGGCCTGGTTAGACCTCAAAGAGCATCATATCCAAAAAGATGATGTTGTGATAGGCATTGCAGCTTCTGGAACTACGCCTTACGTGGTTGGTGGATTGAAAGCTTGCCAAAAGCAAGAAATTATTACTGGCTGTATTGTTTGTAACCCAAACTCACCAATTTCAAGAGTATCTGACTATCCCATTGAAGTAATTGTAGGACCAGAGTTTGTAACAGGAAGTTCCAGAATGAAAGCAGGAACAGCCCAAAAGTTGGTGTTGAACATGATTTCAACTTCGGTAATGGTTAAGCTGGGCAGAGTTAAAGACAACAAGATGGTAGATATGCAGCTTAGCAATGCAAAACTAAAGCAGCGTGGAAACCTTCTAATTGCTGAGGCTTTAAATATTTCAGAAAAGAAAGCTGATGAGTTATTAAAAATTCACGGAAGTGTGAGGAAAGCTATCGATCATGAAACACACCAATAAAGATACTTTAGCCAAAGGCGTGAAATATCTGGCAGGTGCTTTACCGCTCATTTTCATTGGACCTTCAATATTATATAGTGCCTTCAACAATCAAGATAAAACTTTATACTGGCCAATTTTAATAATTGGAATTTTAATTAGTTTTGGAGCTATTTTTCTAATTTTTAAAGGGATTATGACCCTTTTGAAAGCCTTGTTTGACGAATAAAGATCAGCTTACTCCTTGAAAGGCCTTTTCAATTGATTCCAGAAATCCTGAGGATAATCTTCATCGCTATCAAAACCAAGCTCAATATTTTTACCATCTTCAGGAATATGAGCAGTGCCAAATAAATAATCCCAAAGACTTAAAGTTAGCCCGAAATTCATTCCATAAGGACGCTCTTCTGGTAAAGCTTTGGAATGATGCCAAATATGCATTTTAGGATTATTCAATATATATTTAAAAGGTCCATAATCCCAACCGACATTAGCATGGTTCAGATGTCCAATCAAAACACCAAACATGTGTACGATAAAGAATTCCTGAATTCCAAAACCTATCATAGCTAGTGGAACGTATTGTACCACCTTGTAAACAATAGTTTCCATAAAGTGGAATCTGAATTGAGCCGCAAAACCCATTTCCTTTACACTATGGTGAACTTTATGAAACTTCCACAACCATGAGCGTTTATGCAATTGTATGTGAACATTCCATTGAATGAAATCTGCCACCAGAAACATGATAAGAAATTGAGACCAAATCGGGAAATTCTGAATGTGAAAAGCGACTAAATTATCAATTCCGAATAAGCCTAAGAAATCATTAAACAATTCTACAAACACGTTGGAAACAGCATTATAACCTATAAGAGAAAAGATAAAAAAGTTGAAGAAGACGTAAAATACATCCAGCCAAAATCCTTTTCTTATAATTTTCTGGTCTTTTCTCCAAGGGATAATGATTTCCATAGCGAGGACTAAAAAGGAGAGTCCAATCAACCACCAAAAATAATTTGTCAGCGAAGGGTTTTGAATTTCATTGATCAGGTAATTAAAATACCCTGAAAATGAGTTTAAAAAGATGTCAATATATTTTTCCATAGCGGAACACAAAATTAAGCTCTCAAAGCGATTACAGGTGTAACCTTTGTCACAAAAATCCCTTAAATTCCAAAGTAAAAGCGAAGCAGGCATTATTAACCATTTTAGATGCTTATCAACTTCAAAAAGCCTTATTTTTATTTCGAATAAATTTTTAACTCAAACAAAGTCTATGGATTTTAAAGATAAATGTGTACTAGTCACTGGAGCCTCCAGAGGAATTGGAAAAGCTACTGCTCTCGCTTTTGCCGCTAAAGGAGCCAAAGTCGGTATCAACTTTAGAAGTCGAATTGGTGAAGCAGAAAAAACACTTGCAGAACTACCAGGCAGTGGACATCAACTTTTTAAGAGGGATGTTTCTGTCAAGGAAGAAGCTAAAGCTCTGATTGATGATTTCATTGATGCCTACGGAAAAATAGATGTATTGGTCAATAATGCAGGAATAGCGATTTCTCATAAAGTAGATGAGATTGATTTTGAAGACTGGACTTCTGCCTGGGAGAAAACACTTCAAACCAATCTTTTTGCTCCAGCGCATTTATGCTACCTAGCGGCACATCATATGATAAAAGCTGGTAGTGGAAGTATAGTTAATGTGTCATCCAGAGGTGCTTTTCGTGGAGAACCCGATCAGCCCGCATATGGCGCTAGTAAAGCAGGGTTGAATGCTTTAAGCCAATCCCTTGCAAAAAAACTTGCCCCTCATCATATTCATGTTGGTGTTGTAGCGCCTGGGTTTACAGAAACCGATATGGCAACGGAAACACTCACTGCATCAGAAAATGAAAAAATGCTGCAAGAAACTCCTTTCCATCGTATGGCAAAACCTGAAGAAGTTGCTCATGCTATTTTATTTTTATCTTCAGAAGAATCCGCTTATTTCTCTGGAACAATTATAGATGTGAATGGAGCTAGTTATCTTAGAAGTTAGAGTTTAGAATTTAGGAAAAAACCGTCCCGTTTTGGATTTATAGAATTTATAATCCTCAAATGTATTTTCAAGTAAAGATTCTTCGTAGCGGGTTTTATAATAGAATAAAGCTAAAATCGCCAGACTTACACTTAATTTATAACCATCCCCAAGCCAGAACGAAAAACTAAACATAAAGATTAAAATTCCCGTATAAATTGGATGTCTACTGATTTTGAAAACACCATTAGTAATCAGTTTGGAATTAGCTTTAGGTGTTGGAAAAGGAGATAAGTTAACATTTAACTGTAAAAGTGCGATTCCTGAAATAGCGACACCTAGAACACCTAGGTAAAACCATATGAAATGCTCCATAAAGTTTAATGAAAACCACTCCACATTCAGAAAATATACTAGCATCAAGAAAAACTGAATAGAAACTAAAACAACATCTTTAAGTTTTGGCATTCCCTTTTTATTTTCAAAGTTAGCATTCTTTACGCGCACATATAATAGTAATATCTTATATGCTGATTTATATCATTTTAAATACGCCACTTCCCTATTACTTTTGAATAAAATGCAATGGTAATGCAGAATTTAATAAAGAAATATAATGTCCCCGGACCTAGATACACGAGTTATCCGACGGTTCCTTTTTGGGATGAAACCACTTACAGTACAAAGTCATGGATCCATAGTCTTCAACAAGACAATTCTTCCAGAGAAATAAGCTTGTATATTCATCTCCCTTTTTGCGAGAGTTTATGCACGTTTTGTGCGTGTAATAAACGTATCACTAAACGTCATGAAGTTGAATTACCCTACATAGACGCTCTTCTTAAAGAATGGAACATGTATTTGGAAATTCTTCAGGATAAACCTATTCTGAAAGAAATACACCTTGGTGGCGGAACACCGACTTTTTTCGATCCAAAACATCTGGAATATCTACTGGAAACAATTAAAAAAACCTGTGAAATTCCTGAAGATGTAAGCTATAGCTTTGAGGGTCATCCTAATAATACGACAACAGATCACTTGCAAACATTGCGGCAGTTAGGCTTTGATCGTGTGAGTTACGGCATACAGGATTATAATCCTAAAGTTCAAATTGCAATACACAGGATTCAGTCTTTTGAAACTGTCAAAAGAATTACTGAACAGTCTAGAGCATTGGGATATAATTCTGTGAGTCACGATCTTATTTACGGTTTACCATTACAAACCCTTGAAGATGTTATTTCAACCATAGAGAAGACCATAGAATTAATGCCAGATCGTATTGCATTTTATAGTTATGCCCATGTGCCATGGACCAAAGGAAATGGACAGCGTGGATATGATGAAAAGGATTTACCTTCTCCGGATTTGAAGCGTCAGCAATATGAAACGGGAAAAAAAATGCTCGAGGATCAAGGATACATAGAAATTGGAATGGATCACTTTGCATTGCCTGAAGATGATTTAACCAAAGCTTTTCAGAATCAAAATCTTCACAGAAACTTTATGGGCTACACCACTACCAAAACTGACAAAATGATCGGTTTAGGAGTTTCTGCCATAAGCGATAGTTGGTATGGATTTTCGCAAAACCATAAAAAACTTAATGAATACTATACTAGTTTGTCCAAAAATGAATTACCCGTTTCCCGGGGTCATATTTTGAATAAAACCGATCTGATTATCAGAAGAAAAATATTAAATTTAATGTGTCACTTTGTAACTGATCTGGATGGATTAGACATTAGTCATCAGCTTGAAATTAAAAGCGGTCTGGATGAATTTAAAACTGACGACTTAATAAACATCGAAGATGATATGATACAAGTAAAACCAGCAGGAAAAGCTTTTATTAGAAACATATGCATGGCCTTTGATCTTAGATTGAAAGCGAAGCAAACAGAATCAGAATTATTTTCAATGACCATTTAAATCCAAATATTATGAAAAAGATATTAGTACCCGTAGATTTCTCAACACCATCTGAAAACGCACTCAAAGTTGCAGCACAACTCGCCAAAAAGAATAATGCAGAAGTGCATGTATTGCATGTAGTCGAACTTGCAGAATCTCTGTTTGGCGCAGAACAGTTTAATGTCAACGACGAGCAAATCATTTTTTTCATGAAACTTGCTCATAAGCGTTTTGAGAAATTTTTAAAACAAGATTATTTAGAGGATGTCACTGTAAAAAGTTACGTTGAACCAGGATCTGCTGCAATGGCTATTAGAGATACAGTTAGTAAAAACGAGATTGATATGATCGTGATGGGTTCAAGTGGCACATCAGGATTGGAGGAAATTGTGATAGGTTCAAACACGGAGAAAGTTGTAAGATATTCTGAAGTACCAGTATTGGTTGTCAAAAATGAAATACAAAGTATCAATATTAAAAATACAGTATTCGCCTCTAATTTTGAAATCGAAAATATTGAAGCCTATCAAAAAGCTAAAAAGTTTGCAGATAGTTTTGATGCAAAAATGCATATGCTGTATGTGAATCTCCCTGGGAATCAGTTCAGCAGTACAACAGAAATACATGAGCAAATGCGAGTCTTTCTAAATAAGGTTCAAATGCCATTAAATAAGGAGCATATCGAAATTTTTAATGATTACACCATACAGGAAGGAGTTTTAAATGGATCGAAGAAACTTAAAGCTGACCTCATCATTATCCCAACACACGGAAGAAAAGGCTTATCTCATTTCTTCAATGGAAGTATCGGTGAAGATGTGGTTAATCATTCAGAATTGCCAGTTCTCACTCTCAAAATTTGATAAATAATTTGTATTAATAAAAAAGCACCTCAAGTTGAGGTGCTTTTTTGTTTTTAAACCAAGACATTAAGAATTTGACTTGATGACTTGAACGATCTCATCTTTCTGCAGAACACCACTTTGCCTCCATTTTTGCTCACCATTTTTGAAAACAATCATGGTTGGCACACCACGCACTTGATATTTAGCTGCTAATTGCTCGTTTTTGTCCACATCTATTTTGATGATTTTAATAGCATCACCAAATTCTTCTTTTACTTCTTTAAGGATTGGAGCTAGCATTTTGCAAGGTCCACACCAATCAGCGAAAAAGTCTATAAGTACGGGAGTTTCGCTTTTTATAATTTCATTAAATTTCTGACTCATAATTGTAAATTATTAAATTAATACTCAAACTAATTATCTATTAAGCTTTTGACCTAAAGCGTTCAAAAGCTGCTTTCTCAAGATCTTCCCTATGATCTGGATGAGCGATTGAAATTAAGGCTTCTGCTCTTTGTTTTAGATTTTTACCATAAAGATTAACGACTCCATATTCTGTGATTATATAGTGTACGTGAGCTCTAGTTGTCGTTACACCTGCACCTTCATTCAGGAATGAAGAAATTTTTGAAATGCCTTTACTGGTCACAGATGGCATGGCGATGATAGCTTTCCCTCCTTCAGACAAGGAAGCTCCTCTTATAAAATCCATCTGACCTCCCACTCCAGAAAACTGCATTTTTCCGATTGTATCTGCACAGACCTGACCCGTCAGATCAATCTCTATAGCTGAGTTAATAGCTGTCACTTTAGGATTACGCCTAATAATAGCGGTATCATTGGTATAGGCTGCTTCTTTCATGTGTACCAGTGGATTATCATCCATAAAATCATAAAGTTTTTGGGAACCCAAAGCAAAGCAAGTTACAATTTTTCCAGTTTTTACTTCCTTTTGACTTCCATTGATCACACCACTCTCAACAAGAGGTAAAATTCCATCAGAAAACATTTCTGTATGAATACCGAGATCTTTGTGACCCCCAAGATTTTGTAAGGCAGCATTTGGAATTCCTCCAATGCCCATTTGTAATGTTGCACCATCCTCGACCAAACTTGCAACATTAGCTCCTATTTTCCTTTCCAATTCTGAAACTTGAGCGGGTTCATGACTAAATATGGACTCATCTACTTCAACAGCAAAATCTAACTCACTCATATGAATAATACCATCACCATGAGTTCTTGGCACTTGAGGATTGACTTGTGCAATAACCAACTTAGCGGTTTGGATCGCTGGTATTGTGATGTCAACTGAGACACCAAGCGAACAATAGCCATGCCGATCTGGAGGTGAAACTTGTATAAAAGCAACATCTAAAGGCAAGATTGAACGTCTGAACAGTCTGTGGACTTCACTTAGGAAAATAGGAATATAATCACCGTTCCCTTCTCTCACTGAGTTTCTAACATTTCCACTAACGAAGGCACTATTAATTTTGAAGGCATCAGAATAAGGTTTTTCTGTATATGCTGCCTGACCCTCAGTGTGAAGGTGCATAATTTCAACATTTTCCAAGGTTTTATATCTCGAAACTAGAGCATCAATAAGTTTTAAGGGAGTCATCGCTGCACCTTGGATAAAAACTCTATCCCCAGAAGTTACTTTGGAAACGGCTTCTTCAGCAGTCACTTTATTAAGTAGATGAATCATATACTTGTTTCTATATTAAATTAAAGTACAAAAATAAGAGCCAAAAGTCTACTATGGCTGAGCTTAAACAAAAGCTTATATGATTTCAATCAGTTTCTGGAAAGGTTTTTTGATAAAAAAAAGACCTCAAATTTTGAAGTGAACCAATTAATTCTTTTGAATTTGACTCCAGGTCCAGACTTGTGCATCTTTATACGTTGAAAATATCTCAAAAGGAACGGGCTGTTTTTGGAGCAAAAGAATCATCTTTAACACCCATCTCATGGTTTTATTTGGAATCACATAAGCTGTCCCTAAGCAATAGTCTTCCATCAAAGTAGTATTTTCCCTTAACCATTGAGCTTGCAAAATCTGGTGGGAAATTTTAGGCACCACGGCCTTTGTAGCATCAAAAACAATTGCCAATTTCTGCTGTGCAAAATAGCAATCATCTAGTTCTTTCAGGTAGGACTTGAAGCTAGCGTTCGTTCCTCTTTCACCAGTAAATGTTACCGTTATTAAAGGAAATGCTGTCTGATCTACAACTGCGTAAGGATTCTTTTTCAAAATTTTTATCCAAATTTAAGATAAACTTTTATACTTCCAAACTTAAGTATGAATCGTTTTTGGATGGAAGTTCGGTAGTTCCCATTAAGAATTCATCAACTTCCCTGGCAGCTTCACGGCCTTCTGAAATAGCCCAGACAACAAGCGATTGTCCTCTTCTAGCATCTCCTGCAGCAAATATGAAATCTATATTTGTTGAATAATTATTAGAATCTATGGTTCCAGATTTAGTTTGAGAAACACCAAGATGCTTCAAAAGTGAGCTTTCTGGCTGGGTAAAACCGATCGCCAGTAGAGCAAGTTCACAGGGTATTAAACGCTCTGTTCCTTCGATTTCCTTCATCTGTTGTCGTCCACCCTGATTGACCCACTCTAGGTCTACAAGCTTGATGTGAGTAAGCTCACCTTTATCGTTTCCAACAAACTCCTTGGTTAAGGTGCTCCATTTACGCTCACCGCCTTCTTCGTGTGAAGAGGATGTTCTCAATGTCATTGGCCACATTGGCCATGGATCATTTATTCCGCGACTGCTTTGAGGTTTCGGCATTAATTCCAGTTGCAATACAGATGCAGCACCTTGTCTGTGAGAAGTGCCTATACAATCTGAACCTGTATCACCTCCCCCTAGAACCACGACATTTTTGCCTTCTGCAGTAATTTTATCGTCAAACTTAATTCCATCAATTTCCTTATTCTGAAGACTAAGGAAATCCATAGCATAATGGATGCCTTTTAATTCTCTGCCAGGTATAGGGAGATTTCTTGGAACCGTTGAACCGGTACAAACCACTATGGAATCAAAATCGTCTTTTAACATATCAGGATTTACGGTTTTACCGACTTCAGCATTAACTTTGAAACGTACTCCTTCATCATCCATGATTTGAATGCGACGGTCTACTACCCATTTTTCAAGTTTAAAATCTGGAATACCATACCTTAACAATCCACCAATTTTCGCTTCTCGTTCATATACAGTAACCCAGTGACCAGCTTTATTCAATTGATCTGCAGCGGCAAGCCCTGCAGGGCCGGAACCGATAACAGCGACTTTCTTGCCTGTCCGCACTTTAGGTGCATTGGCTTTTATAAATCCCATTTCGTGAGCTTTCTCAGCAATTGTTTTCTCAATGTGTTCAATCGCCACAGGATTTTTATTAATTCCTAAAACACAGCTAGCTTCACATGGTGCTGGACAAATTCTTCCGGTAAACTCAGGAAAATTATTAGTTGAGTATAAAATGGAAACTGCATTTTTCCAATCTTCGTTATGAACTGCTTCATTAAATTCTGGAATGATATTACCAAGCGGACAACCTGAATGGCAAAAGGGCACTCCACAATCCATACATCTTGCTGCCTGACTCTTGGTCTTCTCTTCTGGAAAAGGCTCATAAATTTCTTTATAATCACCAATTCTCACTTCTGGAGCTCTACTGTTTGGCAACTCCCTATCATATTTCAAAAATCCGTCGTGTTGTCCCATTATGCTACTATTTTTTGTTCTTGTTTTTCTTTCGCTTCTAAAATTCGTTTGTAATCATGTGGAATAATCTTGACGAAATGAGATTTCATCTCTTCAAAATGATCTAAAACGTGCTTAGCTTTCTTACTTCTCGTCAATTTATAGTGACTCTCAATCAAGACTTTAAGTTCCTCAAAATTATCTTCTGAAGGTATTTCTAGTCCAACCATTGCCTTGTTACAGTTATTTTCAAAAGCATTGTGATCATCGAGTACATAAGCGATTCCGCCACTCATACCTGCTGCAAAATTCTTACCTGTTTCTCCTAAAATTATAATTTTACCGCCGGTCATATATTCACAAGCATGATCTCCTACACCTTCTACTACGGCTTCTACTCCTGAATTTCTGACACCAAAACGTTCGCCAGCCATTCCATTGATATAAGCTGTTCCTGATGTTGCTCCATAAAAAGCCACATTTCCTATAATTATATTTTCTGCTGAATCAAATGAAGAGGATTTTGGAGGGTAAATAATCAATTTTCCACCGGATAATCCTTTGCCAAAATAATCATTGGATTCGCCTTCAACTTCAAAAGTGACGCCTTTAGCTAAGAAGGAGCCGAAACTCTGACCAGCAGATCCATCAAATTTGAAATGTATTGTATCTTCTTTCAATCCCTCAGCTTTAAATTTTTTACTGATTTCATTGGATAAAATTGCACCAGTGGCTCTATCAATATTTCTGATGGAATATGAGTTTTTGACTGATTTACTACTTTCGAAAGCTGGTTTTGCATCTTCCAAAAGTTTCCAGTCCAAAACTTCATCAATTTCATGATCCTGATCAATTTGTTTGAAAACACCTACTTGTTCAGCTATGTGTTCTTGATACAAAATTGGACTCAAGTCCAAATCTTTCAATTTCCAGAATGGTACGTCTTTTCTTACTTTCATTACTTCTGAATGACCAACCATGTCACTCACTGTCTTGAACCCAAGTTGTGACATGATTTCTCTCAAATCTTCCGCCAGGAATCTAAAGTAATTGACCACGTGGTCTGGATTCCCTGTGAAGAGTTTTCTCAATTCTGGATTTTGGGTTGCAACACCTACAGGACAGGTATTAGTGTGGCATTTTCTCATCATGATACAGCCTTCCACAATCAAAGCTGCCGTAGAAATTCCCCATTCTTCAGCACCGAGTAAAGTCGCGATGGCGAGGTCTCTACCAGTTCTCAATTGACCATCCGCCTGAACGGTGATTCTACTTCTTAAATTATTTTTCACCAGCGTTTGATGAGCTTCGGACAAACCAAGTTCCCAAGGCAAACCTGCATGACGTATAGAACTTAAAGGAGACGCTCCGGTTCCTCCATCGGCTCCAGAAATCAAAACCACATCAGCATTGGCTTTTGAAACTCCGGCAGCCACAGTCCCAACTCCTGCTTGTGAAACTAATTTCACATTGATTCTGGCTTTGCGATTTGCATTTTTCAAATCAAATATAAGCTGAGCTAAATCCTCTATTGAATAAATATCATGGTGTGGTGGTGGTGATATTAATCCAACACCGGGAGTAGAATTTCTTACTCTACCAATCCACTCATCAACTTTATGACCAGGCAATTGGCCACCTTCTCCTGGTTTTGCTCCCTGAGCCATTTTAATTTGGAGTTCATCAGCATTGGTGAGGTAGTAACTCGTCACCCCAAAACGACCTGAAGCTACTTGTTTTATGGCAGAACGCTCCCAATCACCGTTTGGCTTGACTTCAAATCTGGCTTCATCTTCTCCACCTTCTCCACTATTGCTTTTGGCACCAATCCTGTTCATAGCAATAGCTAAAGTTGAATGTGCTTCGTGCGAAATAGAACCAAATGACATGGCTCCAGTAGCGAAACGTTTCATTATATCTTCTGCCGGTTCTACTTCCGCAAGTGGTATGGGTGTTCTTTTCTTGAACTCCAGTAAACCCCTTAAGGTCAATGAATCTTTTAATTGGTCATTGACCGTTTTAGCAAACTTTTTATACAAGGGAAAATTATCCGTCTGTGAAGAATGCTGAAGCAAATGAATAGTTTCCGGGTTGAAAAGGTGTTTTTCACCTCTCAACTTCCACTGATAGATCCCGCCAACTTCCAAACTCTTTTTCACCTCATCATTTCCCGGAAAAGCTTTATGATGTCTGACTAGAACTTCTTGAGCAAGTCCATCAAAATCAATTCCTTCTATCCTTGATATGGTCCCTTTAAAGCATTTTTCAATCACGGTAGTATGCAAGCCCAAAGCTTCAAAAATCTGAGCGCCTTGATAAGATTGAACTGTGCTAATTCCCATTTTAGAGAGAATTTTTAGGAGCCCATACCCTATTGCCTCTTGATAATTGGCTTTGGCTTGGTCTACACTTATATCTGCATCGAGTTTTCCATCGATCTGCAGATGTTCGATAGATTGTAGAGCTAAATAAGGATTGACTGCACTGGCTCCATAGCCTATTAAAGTTGCAAAATGATGTGTTTCTCTAATGTCTCCCGCTTGTACTAAAATACCAGCTTTAGTTCTCAAATTCAGTTTGACTAGATGGTGATGAACTGCTCCAGTGGAAAGCAAAGATGGGATTGGCGCATGGTTTTTATCAATAACTTTATCAGATAAAATCAAAACCTTTTTACCAGATTTCACTGCATTTTCTGCTTCCTTACAAACCTCATCTATAGCCTTCTCTAAGCTTCCAGGTTTTCCATCCGCTTTAAAAACACAATTTATAAAACCGTAGTCAAAGCCTTTTTCTGCTAGATGCTTAAATTTTTCAATATCAGAATCCAATAAAACAGGTTGTGAAATATGAATCTGTTTGGTATGTAATTCAGATTCATCCAATATATTAAGACTTTCTCCAACTCTTGTAAATAGTGACATTACCATTCTCTCCCTAATAGGATCTATTGGTGGATTACTAACTTGCGCAAACAATTGTTTGAAATAGTTGGCCACATGTTGACTTTGTTTACTCAATATAGCCAGCGGCGTATCAGCACCCATTGATCCTATTGGCTCTGTTGCTCTTACGGCCATATCGGCAAGAATAACTTTCAATTCTTCTGAGGTATAACCATAGGCATTTTGAAGGTGAAGTAACTCTTCACTTGATAATTTATTTTCTTCAAATTCAGGAATTGGCTGAAGCCTTAATTTGATACGTTGGTTTTTAATCCATTGCGAATACTGCTTATCCTTGACGATTCTATTTTTAATTTCATCGTCGTAAATGACTTTATTCGAATCAAGATCTGCCATGATCATACGTCCAGGTTGTAAACGACCTTTTTTGATAATTTGTGAAGAATCCACAGGAAGTGCGCCGGCTTCAGAAGAAATGATAAAGCGGTTGGTCGATGTAATGCAATACCTTGAAGGCCGTAAACCATTTCTGTCTAATGTTGCCCCGACCTTCTTACCATCTGTAAAAATAAGCGCTGCCGGGCCATCCCAGGGCTCCATTACAGAAGCATGGTATTTGTAGAAGGCCTTTCGTTCTGGGTCTATGGATGTATTATCCTGCCAGGCTTCTGGCACAAGCATCATCATCGCGTGTTCCAAAGGTCGCCCATCCAGAACAAGCATTTCTACCATGGCATCTAAGTTAGCCGAATCTGAATGCTCGGGATTAGTGACGGGAAGTAAACGCTGAAGATCTTCGTCGGAGAATACTTTAGATTTAAAATTTGCCTCCTTAGATTTCATTTTTGTCACATTCCCCCTAATCGTATTGATTTCGCCATTATGAGATGTAAAATGAAAAGGCTGAGCCAGTTTCCAATTTGGAAACGTGTTAGTTGAAAACCGTGAATGAATAATCGCAAAAGCAGATTTGAAGTTTGGATTTCTTAAATCTTCAAAATATTTTCTTAGTTGATTGGTCTTGAGTTGCCCTTTATATATGATGGTATTGATAGACATACTGCAGACGTAAAATGCCTTATTGTTACCTTGTATGTTTTTACCTATATAATGAGTTGTATGATTTCTGAGAACAAAGAGTTTTCTTTCCAGTTCTTCGTTAGACATTTTAGTTTTTGGCTGAATCAAAACCTGCTCAATTAATGGTTCCACAGGTTTTGCTCCCATACCCGGAACTTTAGAATCTACTGGAACCGTTCTGTATCCTAAAATTTCAAGATCGAGTTCCTCTGCATGTTTGGCTAAAATTTCTTTGCACTGATTGGCAACGCTTCGAACTTTTGGAAAAAACAGCATTCCAATTCCTACAGGTTTTCCGGCATCAATATCAACAGCAATCTCTTTTGCAATTTCCTTTATAAAATTTTCATCAATTTGAATAAGAATTCCAGCCCCATCGCCTGTTTCCGGGTCTGCGCCTGTTCCTCCCCGATGCTCCATATTTTCCAACATGGTGAGAGCATCGACTATAAGCTGGTGTTCTCTTTTCCCATCAATATTTATGACAGACCCGATTCCACAAGCGTCATGCTCAAAACTACTATCGTACATTGATTCTCCCTTCATAAAAATATTTTCAACTGTTATTATAAGAATTAACTCTTAAATCTAGTTAATTATGAGGAAAATAATCAGTAGTAGAAGATTAATTAAGCATTATTTTTGTTAAAATTGATTATAAGCTAAACTAAAACGATTTCGTAAGTGTATGAAATTAAATATAGAATGGAGGAAGGTCAATCTCAAAGTTAATGACATTCCATAGAAGAAGTTACTTGAGTTTGGGCAGGTTTTGGGGAAACGTAAGGAATACCAAGCCCCATTCCTCGAAGGATAAAAAGAATGCCAATTATGGCAATAGCAATAGGAATTAAGCGTTTAGGATTGAATTTTAAAACTGATTTGAGCCAGTCTTTAGCATAAATCACAATGCTCATTAGCGGGATTGTACCTAGACCAAAGAAGGCCATATACAATGAACTTTCAAACAATCCTGTGATGGCTATAGATCCAAAAACTGCCATATAGACCAAGCCGCAGGGTAGTAAACCATTCAGAAAGCCTAAATAATAGAATGTATCGAGATCCTTTTTCTTTAACGAAGAGCCAAGCTCGGACTTCAGTTTACCTACCCATTTATAAAGTGGTTTGGCCAGATTAAGCTTTCCTAGAATAGATTCAGAAAAAAGAAGAGAAGACAGCATGATAACTCCAATGATAATTGAGAGTTGTTGCTGAAATCCGAATAATGCAAAACTTTCGCCGATAAGGCCAAATACCAAGCCTATGAGCGCATAGGTTGTTATTCTGCCTAAATGGTATAAGGAAACCTGGAAGGCTTTTCGCCATGGGTTTCGGCGATCTACGGGCAGCATAAGGGCTATAGGTCCACACATGCCAACGCAGTGAAAACTACCTAAAAGTCCTAAAATGAAAGCTGTCCACAACATTTAGATTTGAATTTTTTGTTGAATAAAATAATCTTCGCCTTTGTGATTAAACTTTAGGTTGACTTCCCATTTCCCAGCCTCCATCAATGATCTTGGTAAAACATATTCACTGTTTTCCAATTGAAGCTGAACTGTGAAATCCAATGCCTTATCTGATGGTCTGTAAAGAAAAACTTCTCCTTCTATTTCAGAATAATCAAAATCTGAAGGAAAAATAATCTGAAGCCCTTCTGATGTCATTGCTATATTCACCTGATTTTCCAAATCTGCCGCATTCTGTGCAGAGTCCAAATCGTCCTGAAAAGTCAATTCTTTTTGGTAATAAGACTCCACGACAAGGTCGTATTCTAGTTCTTTATTTGACAACATTTGTACCACCATAAACATGATGAATCCAATGAAAAGTACAAATGCTATTACTATAGATGTTCCCCAATTTAATTTCATAATTTTTTATCTAAAGGTTCGTGGTCCCATGAAGTTAGTCGTTGCCCGGTCAATGATTCGGTCTTTACTATAAACTTCTATTTCAATTTTATTTTTGGAATCGCTAAGCAGAGCTGGTTCTATTTCTATGAAGAAGGTTCCTTTGGCAATTCCGCCTTTATCTATGCTGAAATACTCTTTTTTAACCATTTTTAATTCACCGTCAAAAGAGTTAAGTTTAAAATGAATACTATCCATTTCCACATTGGTTTTGTTCAGTAATTTATAAGTGAAAACATTGGACACTTTACCTTCTTCTGTCATTTCATAAAGTTGTCCAGGTAATCTCAAAACCTTAGCTTCAATATCGCTTCTGATAAGTAAAAGACCTATTAAAAAACCAATGAGTATAGTCAAAACTGCTGAATAGCCTTTCAATCTCGGTGTAAATTCGAATTTGGCTTTTTTCTCAATATTCTCTTCACTAGCATAACGAATAAGTCCCTTAGGTAAATCCACGCTTTCCATGATAGAATCGCAAGCATCGATACATGCGGTGCAGTTAACACATTCCAGCTGAGTCCCATTTCGAATGTCTATCCCCGTAGGACAAACTTGAACACATTGCGAGCATTCAATACAATCTCCAACACCTTCTTCTGCCCTATTTTGATTTTTCTTAAATTTTTGACGACCAAGTTCTCTTTCTCCCCGCTTGTGATCATAAGCTACCACAATAGATTTCTTATCCAGCATCGCACCTTGAAGTCTTCCGTAAGGACAAGCTATGATACAGACTTGCTCTCTAAACCAGGCAAATACAAAGTAGAAAACGGCCGTAAAAATGAGTAATGGTATAAATGTTCCTAAGTGACTAGTTGGTCCATTGGTGATGTATTTCACTAACTCATCACTACTGATCAGGTAAGCTAGAAACACGTTGGCAATCAAAAAGGAGATGAAGGCAAAAATAGCCCATTTACTTCCTTTTTTTAATATTTTTTCTTTGTTCCACGGAGCTTTATCTAAGCGTATCTGTTTGCCTCGATCGCCTTCTATGGCATATTCTATTCGTCTAAATACCATTTCCATAAAAATGGTCTGTGGACAAATCCACCCACAAAAGATCCTTCCAAAAGCAACAGTAAACAAAGCGATAAAAACGACTCCAATAATCATGGAAATCACAAAGAGATAAAAATCCTGTGGCCAAAACGGAAATCCAAAAATGTTGAACTTACGCTCTAATACATTAAAAAGTAAAAATTGATTCCCATTGACTTTAATAAAAGGAGCGGCGAACAAGAAAAGTAACAGAAAATAACTAACGTATTTTCTATACTTATAAAAAACACCATTAGGCTTTTTTGGATATACCCAGGCACGCTTTCCCTCCTGGTCTAACGTCCCTATGCTGTTTCTAAATTCTTGCTTATTATCCACTTTGCTTTATTTTAAAATTATTCTATTTCTTCTACCCAAATCTCACCTTCAGGTTCTTTAGGTTCAGCTGGGACAGTTCCTTGCAATGAAAGCACATAACTCGCTACCTGCTGTAATTCTGAAGGTTTGAAGTCATTTTTCCAAGACACCATGCCTTTTCCTGGTCGCCCACCTTCAAGTAAAGTTCTGTACACATTCTTAATTCCACCCCCAAGAATCCAATGTTCATCTGTTAGGTTAGGACCAATTCCTCCACCTGCATCAGCCTTGTGACAAGCTACGCAGTTGTTGGTGTAGATTTGCTTACCAGCTTCCAGATCTGATGGATCTGCCATAAGCGTTACTGTTTCCAGAGTAACCAAATCTTTGGCAGTTTCTTTATATCGAGCAATGTCTATTTCAGCTTGAGCCACCTCAGCTTTATATTCTTCAACTTGGGTGTAATCGTCAAACACATGGAATCTCACTAAGTAAATGGCTGCAAAAATTATACTCGCATAGAAGCTATAGATCCACCATGGTGGTAATTTATTGTCCAGCTCACGAATACCGTCATAGTCATGATCCAGCTCAATTTCACCTTCTTCTTCAATAGGTCTTGAACGAGTCAAAAGTTTTGGAAGGTTTTCAAATTTCGCCTTCAATTGATTTACTTGCTTATTTTCTAAGGCTAAAAATTTTTCTTGTTTCTCTTCTGAAAGTGACTTGAACAATGTAAATCTAAGTGCAGCAACAGAAACTTCAATAGCAATAGACACTAGAGCTATGACTCCTAAGAAAATTAAGGTTTTTGGATATGCTAACACGGCAAGCTGTCCTGGTTCTGTTTCAAAAAGAAGTTCAATTCCTCCCCAAGCTATTGCTACCAGCGCTATGATTCTAAATATAGATGCTAGGTTTCTCATAATTGATGGTCGTTTTTAGATTCCAATGGTATTTGACTTACTTCTTCCACGTAGTCTTTCTTGGCGGTAAACACCCACCAGAAAAGCACAACAAAAAAGATGAAGAAAATAAGCAGAGAAATGATGGGATAGATCTCTATCCCTTGTATCGTTTCCATATGTCCTTTTATAAATTTCAACATAGTTCAAGGATTTAATTAGAAGTTGTGACTTCTTGGTTAGTCTTTATTTTAATATCAGTTCCCAGTCTTTGCAGGTATGCAATAAGAGCAACAATCTCTCTGTTTTTCATTTCAACAAAATCGAGATTATTTTCTTCCGCATAAGCTTTATCAGCTTCATATGCTTTTACAAAATCCGGATCGTTATACAAGTTAGATTGAATCTCCTCTCCCTGTGCAAGCATTGAAGCCTGAGCATTTTCTATTTCTTCATCAGAGTATGGAACTCCAAGATCTGCCATAGTTTGTAATTTATCTTCAGTGTTTGATTTATCAAGCTCATTCTTGATTAACCACTGGTAACTTGGCATGATAGATCCCGAAGAGGTACTTTGCGGATCGTACATATGGTTAAAGTGCCAGTTGTCAGAATATTTTCCTCCAACTCTCAGTAAGTCTGGACCTGTTCGTTTACTTCCCCATAGGAATGGTCTATCGTAAACAAATTCTCCAGCTTTGGCATATTCACCATAACGTTCTACTTCACTTCTGAAAGGTCTCACCATCTGGGAGTGACATCCCACACAACCTTCTCGAATGTATAGGTCACGACCCTCAAGTTCTAATGGGGTATAGGGTTTCACAGTAGAAATTGTTGGTATATTAGATTTTACCAATAAGGTGGGAATGATCTGAACTATACCACCTATAAGAATGGCGATTGTTGCCAAGATAGTTAATTGGATAGGCTTTCTTTCCAACCAAGTATGGAATTTCTCTCCTCTTTTTCTTCTACCACCGCGGCTTAAAGCAGCTGCTTCTGCAAGTTCATCCTCAACGCTTGAACCTGCTTTTGCTGTTCTAATGACGTTGTAAATCATTACAAAAGTACCTATGATATAAAGACTACCTCCGATAGCTCTCATCCAATACATCGGCATAATTTCAGTAACAGTTTCTAAGAAGTTACCGTAAAACAAACTTCCATCTGGATTGAATTGTTTCCACATTGAAGCCTGTAAGAAACCGGCAACATACATTGGTAACGCGTACATGACAATACCTAGAGTACCCAGCCAAAAGTGTAAGTTAGCTAACCCAGTAGAAAATAATTTAGTCTTAAACAATCTAGGAACCAACCAATAAACCATACCAAAAGTCAGGAATCCGTTCCATGCTAAGGCTCCAACGTGAACGTGAGCGATAATCCAGTCTGTAAAATGAGCGATAGCATTTACATTTTTAAGCGAAAGCATAGGTCCTTCAAAAGTAGCCATACCATAACCTGTAATAGCAACCACGAAGAATTTAAGAACAGGATCTGTCCTTACTTTATCCCATGCACCTCGAAGGGTAAGAAGACCATTAATCATTCCACCCCAGGATGGCATCAATAACATAATAGAAAAGGTAACACCTAAATTTTGAGCCCAGTCTGGCAATGCAGTGTATAGCAAGTGGTGTGGACCAGCCCAGATGTAGATAAAGATCAAAGACCAGAAGTGAATGATCGATAATTTATAAGAATAAACAGGTCTGTTCGCTGCTTTAGGTACAAAATAATACATCAAACCTAAGAATGGGGTAGTCAAGAAAAACGCAACCGCGTTGTGTCCATACCACCATTGTACCAAAGCATCCTGAACACCAGCGTAAGCAGAATAACTTTTAAACAGGTTAACAGGCAAGGCCAAACTATTGAAAATATGAAGCACGGCAACGGTAACGAATGTGGCTAAGTAAAACCAAATGGCTACATATAAGTGACGTTGACGTCTTTTGAGGATTGTACCGATAAGATTCCATCCAAAAACAACCCAAACAATGGCTATCATAATATCGATAGGCCATTCTAATTCAGCGTATTCTTTTGAGCTTGAAAAACCTAAAGGTAATGTGATTGCTGCTGCAACGATGATTAATTGCCATCCCCAGAAGTTGATTTTACTTAAAGCATCACTAAACATTCTAGCTTTGAGTAATCTTTGAGTAGAGTAATATACCCCAGCAAAAATAGCATTACCAACAAATGCGAAAATCACAGCATTGGTGTGTAATGGTCTTAAACGACCGAAACTTAACCAAGAGATACCATCGGTTACGCTTGGAAAAATAAACATAAATGCCAATAATAGGCCAACAGACATTCCTACCACACCCCAAATAATTGTGGCATAAAGGAAGTTTTTTACGATTTTGTTATCGTAATGAAATTGCTGTAACTCCATAATTATGATTGTTTTTGTTGATTGGGCGAATTTTCTTTGTCTTTTACTTTAGCGTCATCGTCTTTAACTAATTCGTCATCGAATAGCATTCTTACCGATGGTGTATAATCATCATCAAATTGGCCTTTTTTAACTGAGAAAATAAAGAGCCCAAAAAACACAAGGGCTACAAGAATACTGATGGCAAGAAGTCCGTAAATGACATTCATAGTTTAATTTTTTTCAAAATTACGCGGGTAGTTCTCTTTAAAAAATGACCTTAGTCATGTTTACTTGGCTTTTCATTAAGAATTGGTTTGGAAATGTATTGTGTTGCCAATGTTGTAAAAATGACGATTGAAATTGAGCTTAAAGGCATGAGTATTGCAGCAATAACAGGCTGTAGCTGACCTGTCAAGGCGAAATAGAGACCAATGACGTTATAGAGGAATGAGAATGCAAAACTGAGTTTAATGATTTTGATTCCTTTTTTTGTAATGCCAACATACTTATCAAGTTTATAAAATTCAGAAGCATCCATTATCGCATCGCAGGCAGGAGAGAAAACATTTACATCTTCTGAAATGGCAATACCTATATCAGCTTGCTTAAGTGCTCCAGCATCGTTTAAACCATCTCCAACCATGGCGACATTTTTGTTTTCAGATTGAATTTTTTCAATCAAACGCATTTTGGAGTCAGGCTTTTGATTAAAAAACATTTGGGTAGTTTTGGGTAACATCTTGGTAAGCACTGGCTTTTCTCCTTCGTTATCTCCAGAAAGAATAATCAGTTTATAATGCGAGTCCAAAGACCGGAAAAGTGGCTCTACTCCTTTTCTGTAAATCGTATCAAATTCAAACTTGCCTAAGTAAGTCTCATCCTTACTGATGTGAACGGCAGTTGACAAACTCGGATCCTCCACATGATCCGAAACAAATTTTGCAGAACCCAACTTGTAGGTGTGGTCATTGTAAGATGAAATAATCCCCTCTCCGAGGTGTTCTTCGAAAGATTCTGAATCTTGAATATTCTGACTGCTTAAAAAGGAATACAACTCTCTACTCAAAGGATGATTGGAGTTTCTGAAGGAGTTTTTCAATACCATCTTGTCATCCTCGCTTAGAGTCAGGCCAGAATAGGAAATATCACTTTTTTTATTTGTTGTTAGTGTTCCTGTTTTGTCAAAAACAAACACATCTAGGCCTGCCATTTGCTCCAGGACGTTTGTGTTTTTGAGATAAAACCCATTCTTCCCGAAGATCCTCAACAAGTTACCCATTGCAAAGGGTGTCGCCAAAGCAATAGCACAAGGACATGCAATAATGAGCACCGCTGTAAATACATTTAAGGCAAGACTGGCATCGTAAAACAGCCAGAAAAGCAAGCCTGAAAAAGCTATAGAAAGAACTGCTACTGTAAATTTCTTACTGATCTTATCAATAAGACTTTGAAATTTTGGATTGTAATCTTTTTGAAAAACATCATTGCTCCATAATTGGGTCAGGTAGCTTTGTTCAACCGACTTTTCGGCAACAATTTCTACAGCGCTTCCACTCTGCTTTCCTCCTGCATAAACTTTATCGCCAGATACTTTTTTTACAAGTTTAGCTTCGCCAGTAACAAAGCTATAGTCGATTTCTGCAGTAGCGGACATCAGGACTCCATCTACAGGAAGCAGTTCCTGATTTCTGATGAGTAACCTATCTCCTCTTTCTATTTCGTAAACCTGCGTGTTTTCTTCTTTTCCTTCTGAATTTATTTTCGTTACCGCTATTGGGAAATAGGATTTATAATCCCTTTCGAAGGACATAAATTTATACGTCTTCTGTTGCACGATTTTACCTAAAAGCAGAAAGAATACTAAACCCGTAAGACTATCGAAAAATCCAGATCCTAAATTGAAAAGAATATCAACGGTACTTCTCAAGAACAAAACGGTAATTCCTAGAGCGATGGGAATATCAATATTTAGAATTTTACTTCTCAAACCCTTGATGGCCGACTTGAAATAATCTTGTCCAGCGTAGATAACCACCGGCAAACTGAAGAAAAACATGAGCCATCTAAAAACTGGCTTATACTGCTCCAACCAATATTCAGATACTTCAAAGTATTCTGGAAAACTCAGAAACATTACATTACCAAAAGCAAAGCCGGCAACCCCAATTTTGTAAACGAGACTTCTATCCAAATTTTGCTTGGCTTGTCCGTAATTTTCAAGACTGATATAAGGTTCGTAGCCAATTCTCGACATCAACTCGACCAATGACTTCAGAGAAAATTCTTCTGTATTGTAAGTTATCGTAACTTTTTTCTTGGGAAAGTCAACTTGAGAAGAAACGACGTGTTTATTTAATTTATGAAGATTTTCGAGAACCCAAATGCATGAGCTACAGTGAATATGAGGGATATAAAGAGTAACAATTTCAGTAGAATCTTCCTGAAAATCAATGAGCTTATTTACGATATCTTCCTTTTCAAGATAATCAAATTTACCATTGATTTCATTTGGAGTTGCCCCAGGATTTTGCTCTAAATCATAGTAGCAAGTCAAGTCATTTTCAGAAAAGATCTCAAAAACAGTTTTACAACCATTACAACAAAAGACTTTATCATCGTGATAAACCTTGGTTGAACAGTCATCACCACAGTGAAAACACTTATCCTTTGACATAAAATTAAATTAGGATACAAAAATCTCACAATAGCCTGTTACTAAAAATGATATGTATCAGCTCTAGTGATATTGGAGGAATAAGTTTATATCTTTGCTGTAGATAAAGATGAAAATTATGAAAACTCTATTTTCTACTGTTTTATATTTATTAATATTAAGTAGTGCACATAGTCAAGTCTGGCTTGACAACACCTGCCCAATTGAAATAGAAATTTCAAATGAAGATTATACCTCTTCAAAATCCAATAATCTGTTGACGCTAATCATTGATCAGGAGGGAAAGTTATTGATGAATGGTATCAAAAAAGAAGGAATTTCTGAAATTAAATTAAAAGAAACGGTTTATGATTTTATAACTAATCCTAATAAGGAAAAAACTAAAGCTGACTCTTCAAAACAAGCTATCATTGCGTTAGGATCTTATGGAGAACACGATTCTTACGATTTGATTTTAACCTATGTAAGAGAAGTTTATTTGTATGCCTGGGATACGACTGCTGAGGAAAAGTATGAAACGTTTTACGCCAATTTGGATTGTAAGAAAAGAAAGAAGATCAGAAATGGGAACTTCCCTTACAATGTCATAGAACTAAACTCTGAAGAGGATACAAAAAAACCGAGTTTCTCACCTGGCGTTCCTACATTTTCTGGGGATGTTATTGATAATTAGATTTCAAGATCGATAATCTGAATTATATGTTTTTTATCTGATTTGATTTCTAAATGAAGTGAAATAGTTTCCTTGTTATTTATAATTACAAGTTCTCCGTGATTTACATAAGTAAATCCAGTCTCTTCACAATCACAGATTTTACCAAACACTACCTTCTGATTGTTTAGACTATGATTTTTGGAATGAATTTCTCTAAATCTTGATGGGATTTGAAGATAGATTTCTTCAATATATTCTTTTCTCTTGGAGTCTTTGTATTTGATAAAAATAACTTGAAAATCTTTGTCCTCTTCAAAAGATACATCTGAGATTTCTGATGATTCTTTTTGAAGTAATAGTTTAGTTTCTTTAAAAACTTGAACTTCACAATCCCCATTCCCAGGACAATTCTGCAAAACAGGCAAATCAGTTTGAGAACTTTTACAGCCCGTGAGTACAAGCAGTAATAAAAGACTCTTATATATCATCTAAATTATTTTGTTACAAATAAAAGCATACTCCTTATGATCAAGTATCGTATAAAGATTTATTTATCAGTTTTTAGGTTTGAAACTACGTAACAATAACTTTTGTTTAACTTCAATCTTATTTCATTAAACAATAAAATATTTACTTTTGGATCATGATATATGAAATCAACACTAAACAGAAATTACCCATTACAAAACTAGAAACTTGGGAATTTCTTTCAGATCCTAAAAATTTACAAGAAATTATGCCGGATGACATGGGGTTTGAAATATTATCTGGCGCGGATAGAAAAATGTTTACTGGACAATTGCTACAATATAATGTAACTCCTCTGCCAGGTTTCAATACAAAATGGGTGACTGAAATTACACATGTGGAAAAACCTAACTATTTTGTAGACATTCAGCTATATGGGCCATATGCGTTGTGGCATCACAAGCATTTTATCAATGAAATTGAAGGTGGCGTAGAGGTTGAGGATTTAGTCCACTATAAATTACCACTCGGAGTTTTGGGTAGATTAATGCACCCACTAGTTGTTAAGCCAAAATTGAATAAAATTTTTAGAGCCAGAGAGGCTAAAATGATTGAAAAATTTGGTCATTTTGAAAATCAAAATAAATAGATAATTATGAAAAAGAATATTTTACTTATTGGTGGATCCAAAGGAATAGGTTTGGAAATCGTAAAAGAGTTAAGTGCAGAACACAATATAATAGTGGCATCAAGATCTGATGAAAATTTATCAGACTATGATGTGACTTATCATAAGTTTGACGCATTAACAGATGACATTTCAGAATTGGATTTACCAGACACTTTAGATGGTTTAGTATACTGCCCGGGAAGTATCAATTTGAAGCCTTTCAAAATGATGAAACCTGAAGTCTTTGAAGATGATTTTCAATTGAATTTTATGAGTTTGGTAAAAGTTACTCATGGTTTGCTATCCAAGTTGAAAAATTCTAAACAAGCTAGTATTGTATACTTTAGTACTGTTGCAGTACAAACTGGAATGCCATTTCACACCAGTGTTGCGGCAGCGAAAGGTGCTATAGAAGGTTTTGCTAGATCACTAGCAGCAGAGTACGCACCTTCATTTAGAGTGAATGTAATTGCCCCATCTCTTGTTAATTCACAATTGGCTGGTAAATTGCTAAACAACGATAAAAAGAAAGAAAAAATGGATGAAAGACACCCACTTAAGCGTGTAGGTGAACCTTCTGATATCGGAAAAATAGCAAGTTTCTTACTATCCGAAGATTCTACATGGATTACAGGCCAAGTTCTTGGAGTAGATGGTGGAATGGGAAGTCTTAATGTAAGTTAGATTTCAGCTAAAATTTTTAAAATCTTCTTGTAAGTCGGTTAACTTACAAGAAGATTTTTTACGTTTAAGAAAGTAATTTAAATTTCTAATAAAATGAGTGATAAAGTAAGAGTGTTTTGGTTTAGAAGAGATATGCGTTTTGAGGATAATGTCGGGCTATATCATGCGCTTTCAGGTGAATTTCCTGTGCTTCCTTTATTTATATTTGACAAGCATATTCTGGACGAGCTCCCAAAAAACGATGCTCGCGTTACTTTTATTCACGATGAATTACAAAAAATGCGCTCTTATCTTCAGGAGCATCACGATTCTTCTATTGCCACTTACCATGATACTCCAGAAAATGCAATTAAACAGCTTATTGAAGATTTTGAAGTTGAAGCGATTTACACCAATAGAGACTACGAACCTTATGCTCAAAAACGAGACGCTGAAATTAATGCTCTGTTAGCTGAAAACGGTATAGAATTCCACGATTTTAAAGATCAAGTCATTTTTGAAAAAACTGAAGTCGAAAAAAATGATGGTGGGATGTACTTAGTATTCACGCCCTATATGAAGCAGTGGAAAAAAGAATTCGAAGATATCAATTTTAAAATCAATCCTTCTGAAGACTTACTAAATAACACTTATAAAAATACAAGATTACCCAATTTTTCCTTGTCTGACATGGGATTTGAGAAGTCTTCCATAAAAGTTCCAGACCATAATTTTGATAAAGACTTATTAAGAGATTATGACGATACCAGAAACATTCCTTCTATAGAGGGTACTTCAAGGTTAAGTCCTTATTTAAGGTTCGGCACCATCGGTTACAGAAAAATTGTGAAAAAGGCATTATCTGTTGAGAATAAAGCATTTTTGGATGAGTTGATCTGGAGAGAATTTTATAAAGCCATTCTATATCATTATCCGGAAACACAGGATAGAGCCTTCAAGCCCAAATACGACAGAATTGAATGGAGAAATAACGAAGAAGAGTTTGAAAAATGGAAAACAGGACAAACGGGTTATCCCATCGTGGATGCAGGAATGCGTCAACTCAATAAAACTGGATGGATGCATAATCGTTTGAGAATGGTTGTTGGAAGTTTTCTTTGTAAACATTTGTTGATTGATTGGCGCTGGGGTGAAGCCTACTTTGCAAAAAAACTACTGGATTATGAAATGTCCTCCAATGTCGGAGGCTGGCAATGGGTCGCTGGTTCTGGCGTAGATGCAGCACCTTACTTCCGGGTTTTTAATCCCTATTCTCAAACTGACAGATTTGATAAGGATAAAAAATTCATCAAAAAATGGGTGCCAGAGTTTGAATCCGACGAATATCCTGAACCCATGGTTGAGCATAAAATGGCTAGAGAGCGTTGTCTGGAAACGTATAAAGACGCAGTAAAAAATTAAGAGAAAATAAAATGGTAAATGTAGTATGGCTGAAGAGAGATTTGAGATTGCAGGACCATGCACCATTACATAAGGCTTTACAAAACAGGCATCCAGTTCTGATTCTTTATGTGTTTGAGCCTATTCTTCTTAAAGATCCACATTATAGTGAAAGGCATTTTAGATTCATCAAAGAATCTTTAGCAGATCTTCAAAAAGAATTAGCTGGTTATCAATCTGAAGTATTAATTGTAAAATCATCAGCAGAAGAGGCATTTAAAAAGATACACGCACAACTGAAAATTAAAAGTGTTTTTTCTCATCAGGAGACTGGTTTGAATATTACTTTCCAAAGGGACAAAAGGTTAAAAAGCTTTTTTGATTCTCATAAAATCCAATGGAAAGAATTTATCAATAATGGTGTCATTAGGGGTTTGAGCAACCGAAGGACCTGGGTCAATTCATGGGAGAATTTCATGAATCAAGAGGTGATTCCATTTTCTGCAAATCAGGGTCAGCTTGTCGATTCCAAGACCATACAAAAGCTCAAAGGCCAATTTGAAACTGTAAATATTTCTGTAGAAAGAGATGCAAATTATCAAAAAGGAGGTCGAAAAACCGCTCTTCGTTATCTCAATAGTTTTCTGGAAGAACGCTATTCCAACTATCAAAATCACATTTCAAAACCACTTTTGGCCAGAAAATCCTGTAGTCGTTTATCGCCTTACATCGCCTGGGGAGTGCTATCCATAAGGGAAGTTATTCATGCTTCAATGGAAAAAGGAGAAAAAATTAAAAACAAGCAAGCTTTAAGTCAATTTCAATCTAGATTGAGATGGCAGGCACACTTCATACAGAAGTTTGAAATGGAATACAAAGCAGAATCACAAAATTTTAATTCTGCGTTTGATGTATTAAAGCATAAAAAAGATAATGTTTTAATTAAAGCCTGGAAAAAGGGTATGACAGGATTTCCGCTTGTGGATGCAAGTATGAGATGCTTGACTCAAACGGGATATCTTAATTTTAGAATGCGAGCTCTTCTGGTCTCATTTTTCACTCATTTATTATGGCAAAAGTGGCAGGATGCATCAGAACATTTAGCGAGTTTATTTTTAGATTTTGAGCCAGGCATTCATTATCCTCAACTGCAAATGCAAGCTGGAACTACAGGTATCCATACGTTAAGGATTTACAATCCGGTAAAAAATTCCTATAAACATGATCCTGATGGAGAGTTTATATTGAAATATGTCCCAGAATTGAATACGATCCCCATTGAATTTGTTCACGAACCTTGGAAATTAACTAGTATGGAACAAGAAATGTATGGATTCAAACTGGGTGAAGATTACCCAGAACCCGTGGTTGATTTAGAAAAATCTCGCCAACACGCCTCAGATTCTATCTGGAAAATTATTCAATCTGAAAGGTCAAAAATTGAAGGAAAGAAAATTCTGAAGCGACATACCATAAGAGGAAGTAGATAAATCTATCAATTTCCAGTTAAACAAGTGGATACTTTAAAACTTACACGAACGGTTATTAGACCCTCAATGAGTAAATCTAAGTCTTGCTTTTTCTAGATCTTGCGGCGTATCAATTCCGATACTTACTTCTTGTGTTTCCACCATTTTTATGGTTTTACCATTTTCCAAATAACGAATGCATTCGATTTTTTCTGCTGATTCCAATGGACTCATCGGCAGGTTATAAAAAGCCATCAGGGCATCTTTCCTGAAGGCGTAAATGCCCACATGTTTAAAATAATCGACCTGTAAGTCTTTGGCTCTGTGAAAAGGAATTGGTGACCTGGAAAAGTAAAGCGCAAAATTATTGAGGTCTGTAATCACTTTGACATGATTTGGATTCAAAATATCCTCTTCAGAGGTTAATTTTACTTTTAACGACGCTAAGTCTATGAGTCTGTCTTTATCTTCTTTGAAAACATTCAGTAGTTTACTTAAGGCCTTTTCATTAATGAAAGGTTCATCACCTTGAACATTGATAACAATATCAACATCCATATGTTGAACAGCTTCTGCAATGCGATCGCTGCCACACTCGTGTTCCTTTTTACTCATTATCACCTTTCCACCTTCTTTTTCAATTTCAGAAAAAATGAGTTCAGAATCTGTAACAACGTAAACTTCATCAAACAATTCAGTTGATTTTGCGGCTTCGTAAGTTCGGGTAATTACCGTTTTCCCTGCTAAATCCTGCATCAACTTTCCAGGAAATCTGGAGGCTTCGTACCGAGCTGGAATCATTGCTATCACTTTGAAAGACTTAGACATAGTTTAAAGGTTTTATTAAAAGTTTACAATTGCTTTTCGCTGAAAAAATCATCTTTAAAACCGATGAGATAAAGTTTTTCTTTAGCTCGAGTACATGCGGTATATAACCACCTTAAATAATCTTTGGTAATACCATCTGGCAAATAAGGCTGTTCTACAAACACCGTGTCCCATTGTCCACCTTGGGATTTATGACAAGTGATCGCATAACTGAATTTGACCTGCAAAGCATTAAAAAATGGATTCTGTTTCACCTTCAAGAACTTCTTGTATTTGGAAGTAATGTCTTCATAGTCTTTCATCACTTCCTGATATAGCTGATTGGACTGCTCATAGGGCAAGGACGGAGAATTCAAATTTAATGTGTCCAACATAATCACCGTTTCAAAAGGTTTCATTTTAGGGTAATCTACCATTTGGACTTTTACTTCTGCAAACCTAAACCCGTAAAGTTCTTTGATTCCAAAAATTTCTAAAATTTCAACAATATCACCATTAGCAATAAAGCCTGCATCGCTTTTCGGTTTGACCCAGAAGTAATTATTTTTAACAACCATCAAAAAATCACCCGGAGCAATTTCATCTTCTCTCAGTAATATCCTACTCCGTATTTGCTCGTTATATAGATTAGCTCTTTTATTGGATCTTACAATGATGGCGGTTTCCTCATGACCAAGATTGTCATAAGCTTCATTGATAGCATCCAGGATTTCGTAGCCATCTACAAGTCTCACCATGTCAGCTTTATTAGACAACTCAAATTTGAAGCTTTCAAAATCTTCATTTTCAATGGTTTCCCGGATTTTGGTAGCATTTAATAAAATACTACTCTCGAGTTTTTGTCTTACAACCTCATCAAGCTCTACAGGAATTACATCCATTTGGTAATGAGTAGTTAAGGTTTTTTCATCTAATGCGGGACTCAGATTCGCTTTAACCGGAGGTAGCTGAGCAGTATCTCCGATAAAAATTAACTTACAATTTTCTCCAGAATAAACATATTCCATGAGGTCATCTAACACAGATCCACGGTTGAAAAGTTGATCTCCACTTGGGAAATCTGGAATCATTGAAGCCTCATCTACAATAAAAATTGTGTTTTTATGCTTATTAATTTGAGGAACAAACTCTATTCCTCCACCACTGGTACTTTTGGGCTGATATATTTTTCTGTGAATGGTTTGAGCGTATTGATTACTGTAGTTTGAGATGACTTTAGCAGCTCTACCTGTTGGTGCCGCCAAAATGACCTTCTTTTTTACCTTCCAGATGTTTTTGACAAGTGTTCCTATTATCGTTGTTTTACCTGTTCCCGCATAGCCTTTTAATAAAAAAATGCGGTCTACTGAAGTTTCCAAAACAAACTTGGACAACAATTGTAAAGTAAGATCTTGCTTTGGTGTTGGAAGGTGTCCAAAATCGGTTTTGAGGGCTTCGTAAAACTCTTGATTGTTCATAAAGTAAGATACAATTCGTAAATTTCAAATATAAGCACGATTTTTTGGTAGTAAACTTTTGTGATTGAAAAAAAGTTGTAGTTTTGTTTAAATCAAAAATTCTTAATTTTAAGTTATGAAGATTGTAATACAGATTGTTTTATGGGTTGTTATCGGAGTGCTAGGTTACTTCACTTATAACGCGGTTTACGGACCTGTCGAATTCAATAAAATAAGAGACAGAAGATACGTAGATATTGTTGAAAAAATGAAAGACATCCGTGATGTGGAGTTAGCTCACAGAGAAATCATAGGTAACTTTGTTGGAAATTTCGATGATATGATTAAATTCATTGACACTGCTGAATATGTTATTACGCAAAGAAGAGATACTACTTTTCTTGACGAAGAATACCTTAAAACCTACGGAGTAGACAGATATATTCAAGACGTAGTGATTGATACTTTAGGGTTTGCAGCTGTTAAAGATTCCATATTTGGTCAATCAGACAGATATAAGCAAATAATGTATATACCACATACAGACAAGAAGACTTTCAAAATTGATGCGGGATTTATAGAAGAAGATGGAAATAAAATTCCTGTTTTCGAAGTGAGTGCACCAAAAGACTTGATTCTTGCAGACCAAGATAGAGATTTGGTGATCCAAGAAAAGCAAATAAAATCTGTTGATGGTGTTGATGGAGATGCTATTAAAGTAGGATCTATGAGACAAGTTAATACAAATGGTAATTGGCCAAAAAACTTTGGTGACAATTAATGAGTGTATACACAACACATATTCATAATAGACTATCCATCTTAATTTTACAAGATGGATTTTCTTTTTTAGTACTTAACGAATATCAAACTCCACTGGTTTTTGAACATTTTAAACTGGAAGCAACTTCATCTGTATCCGAACTTTTTAAGCTTTTAAGATCAAAAATCAATTCTCAGTTCTTAAGCTATTATGCAATTAAAGAACTTGAAATCATTTATGGAAATCCTCAATTCTGCATCGTTCCCCAGGAATATTTTGAAGAGTCTCATCTGCCTCACTATTTAAAATATAGTTCAAAACTTATAGAAGGTGATGATTTCTCTTATGATGAAATTAAGTCTATACATGGGAATACAGTTTATATTCCCTACATCAATATCAACAACTATTTGTTCGAAGAATTTGGAAGCTTTAAATTCACTCATATAGTTTCAGGTTTGGTTGAGGATGGGTTTAATGAAAGTTCAGTTTCAGCAGAATATTTGAAAATTCATGTATCCAGAAATCAGTTCTATCTGGCGGCGTTTAAAAATCAAAAATTACAACTTGCAAATGCCTTTTTCTTTGAAACAGCAGAAGATTTTGCCTACTATGTGTTGTTCTCTATTGAAGAATTGAATTTCAATAGAGAAGATTTGATTATTGATTTCACAGGAAATTTTTATAATTCTGAAGACAATAAAGCTTTCTCAATACTTTCAACCTATATCCGGCATATGCACTTCAAAAACAAGGAAGATTTATCTGGTTTTGAATATAAAGAAGGATTTCACGAGCATTTTAATCTAATATAACATATGAGAATTGTATCTGGCAGTCTTAAGGGACGAAGAATTATAGCTCCCAAGAAACTTCCTGTAAGGCCAACTACAGACATGGCCAAGGAAGGTTTATTTAACATTCTGAATAACAGATTGCACTTTAGAGATTTAGAAGTAATTGACCTTTTTGCAGGGATAGGAAGTATTTCTTTTGAATTTATTTCAAGAGGAACTCAACGCATTACTGCTGTGGATTCAAATTATGACTGCATTAAATTTTTGACCAAAACTTCTGAAGAATTAGATTTGAATTTAAACATTATAAAAAGTGATGTTTTTGATTTTTTAGAGAAAACACCTCAGAAAGCAGATCTTATTTTTGCAGATCCTCCTTATGGAATTCCTCTGGAAGAATTTGAAAGGATTGAAAATACTATAAGAGAACGTAAACTTTTGAATGAGGATGGTTTGCTCATTATTGAACACTCAAAACATACAAAGCTGGAACATATCGATACCTTTTCTGAACAAAGAAGATATGGAAATTCTGTGTTTAGCTTTTTTAAAATCTAGCTCCAGGTATTTTTTTTAAGTGAGATCTTTTCTGAAAAGAAATTCCAAAAGAGATTAATTACCTTTGTAAAAATTCAAGCATGAAAAGTTTTTTGCCTTCAGAACTGGAAACTAAAAACGTTTACGGACTTCTTTCTGGTTCTGTAGGACCTAGACCTATTGCTTTTGTGAGCAGCGTCGATAAGAATGGGAAACCTAATTTATCTCCCTACAGTTTTTTCAACGTTTTTAGCGCTAAGCCACCTATTTTAATATTTTCACCCGTGAGGCGCGTTAGGGATAATTCCATAAAGCATACCTTGGAAAATTCAATGGAGGCAAAAGAAGTAGTCATCAATGTTGTCAATTGGGATATGGTTCAGCAAGTCTCACTCTCAAGTACAGAATACGCTCAAGGTATAAATGAATTTGAAAAGGCTGGCTTTACAATGCTAGAATCGGATTTAGTGAAACCACCAAGAGTAAAAGAATCTCCGGTACAATATGAGTGTATGGTCAATGACATTATCTCACTTGGAGAAGAAGGCGGTGCAGGAAATCTTGTAGTTGCCGAGGTGGTTAAAATTCACGTTAGAGAAGATTTACTGGATGAAGGTTTGCACATCGATCAACATAAAATAGACTTAGTGTCCAGAATGGGTGGTAACTGGTATTCCAGAGCAAATGAAGGCATGTTTGAAGTTGAAAAGCCTATACATAAAACTGGAATTGGTGTTGACCAATTACCGAAATCTGTGAGGCTAAGTAAAATTCTAACAGGAAACGATTTGGGGAAACTTGGAAATATTGAAGAATTACCTGACAAAGTTTTAATTCAAAAATTTATTTCTGAAAATGATTTAGAACATTTTATAGAAGAAAGCACTGATGAGCGCATACATGTGATCGCTCAGGAATATATAGAAAAAAATGAGCTTGAAAAAGCTTTAAATATTTTACTCGCAAAACAATAATTATGGAAGTACAAGGAAAAATTAAAGTCTTAGGAGAAACCAAAGAATTTGGAAGTAATGGTTTCAGAAAACGAGAGATGGTTGTAACCACAGAAGAACAATACCCTCAACATATTCTTATTGAATTTGTTCAGGATAAAACCAACTTATTAGATAATTTCAATGTTGGACAAAACGTGAAAGTAGGGATTAATTTAAGAGGTCGTGAGTGGGTAAGTCCACAAGGAGAAACCAAATACTTCAACTCTTTAAATGGTTGGAGAATTGAGAACTTGGAGCAAAGTAATTCAGCTGGAGCTCCTCCAGTGCCACCGTCGGATCAATTTGAACCTGTACAGGACCTGAATGATGATGACGAGGATGATTTGCCATTTTAACTCGTATTCAATAACAAATACTTACAGCTCTAGACGTTTATCTAGAGCTTTTTTTATTTTTACTTCAGAATTTTTGAAATAACCATTATCTGTTGATCGCTAAACTCGAACTCTTTTTTGCAAAAGTACTCCCCTCACCTTTTACCTTGAGTATTGGACTTACTTTGCTTACTCTTGTTTTAGCTTTTGTCTTCGGCGATTTCTCTGGTGACCATTCCCAAGTAGTTTCCACATTACAAGCCTGGCAATCTGGAATATGGAATCAAGATCTATTGGTTTTTGGCTACCAAATGATGCTAATTTTAGTTCTTGGTCATGTTTTTGTTTTAAGTAGTCCTGTAAATAAACTTCTTGAATTAATAACAAAAGGCGTAACAGACACCAAAACTGCCATCGTCATAGTAAGCGTAAGCACCATGCTAATGGGATTTTTCAACTGGGGTTTAGGGTTGATTTTTGGAGCCATACTCGCCAGAAAAATTGGCGAGAAATCCGCAAAAGAAAACCTGGACATCAACTATCCGCTCATTGGCGCTTTAGGTTATTCTGGAATGATGGTTTGGCATGGCGGCATATCTGGCTCAGCTCCTTTGAAGGCTTCAGAAAATGGTCATCTACATTCTATTATCAGTGATATTCCTGCTGGTTTTCCTTCAGAACTATCTACTTCTGAAACTATCTTTAGCTGGAGCAACATCATCATATTTGTCGTAATTCTTTTAGTAGTTCCATTAATTTTCAGATGCATAAAGCATAGATCCTCTTCCAGGTTTGATGTCTCTAATCTCTTAAGTGAAGTAGGATCAAATTCAGAAGAAAAAACAGCGCATCCTCTGGAGAACAACAGGCTTTTACCTTTAATTTTTGGAGGATTGATTAGTTTATGCTTTTTCGTGGTGTATCATGAGAATCTGCTAAAACTCAATATCACTCCCAATATGCTCAATTTCCTGATGCTTGGATTGGGGATTTTATTTCATAAATCCATCATTCGTTACCTGGATTCTCTTTCTGAAGCTATTAAAGGAGCTTCAGGGATTTTAATTCAATTTCCACTTTATTTTGGAATCATAGGGGTGATGAAGGAAAGTGGACTGGCCATAAACTTTGCCCAATTTTTTATTAGTATTTCTAATGAAACGACATTACCGATTTTTACATTCATCAGTTCTGGTATCGTAAATATTTTTGTCCCCAGCGGTGGTGGGCAGTGGGCAATACAAGGACCTATTGCCTTGCAATCTGCTACAGAACTTGGCGTGCAACTCCCCAAAATTATCATGGCCTTGAGTTATGGTGACCAGATTACAAATATGCTCCAGCCTTTTTGGGCTTTACCGCTTCTTGCCATAACCAAGTTAAAAGCAAGTGATATTTTCCCATTCACTTTTATATTATTTATAGTTGGGAGTCTTATTTTTATAACAGGATTACTTATTTTTTGAAACATGTATAAACTCACTAAAGACATCATATTTCCACATCCAAAATTTGCAGACGACAAAGGATTATTGGCTTTTGGAGGAGATTTGAGTTTGGAACGTATAAAAGTTGCTTATGAAAATGGAATTTTTCCATGGTATGAGGAAGGGCAGCCTATTTTATGGTGGAGTCCAGATCCTCGGATGGTACTGTTTCCTGAGAACTTAAAAGTCTCAAAATCTATGAAGAAGCTTTTTAAAGAAAAAGCCTTCACAGTGACGTACAACAAGGATTTTGAATATGTGATGCGCAAATGTGCAAACATTAATAGAGATCGACAAGACGGCACCTGGATTACTGAAGATATGATAGAGAGTTTCATCAAACTTCATGAAGCAGGATTAGCGAAATCTGTTGAAGTTTGGAAGGATGATAAAATTGTTGGTGGTCTTTATGGAATTCTATTGAAAGAAAAAAAAGTATTTTGTGGAGAAAGCATGTTTACTGAGGCGGACAACGCGTCGAAGTATGGATTCATTACCCTGGTCAAAAATATGGAAAAAAATGGCATTAGTCTTATAGACTGTCAGGTTTATACCAAGCATCTGGAAAGCCTTGGCGCAGAAGAAATAAGCAGGCATAACTTTTTAACCATTTTAAATTCCAAGGTCTAAGAAATTCGAGTTCCATTTTTTAACCTATGATCTAGGGATAAAAGAGATATCCCAATTTCATTATCTACTCCAGCTAGGACCAAACACTCACTCATCATGTTAGCGATTTGTTTGGGTGGGAAATTGACAACAGCTATGATTTGTTTTCCAATGATATTCTCTGGTGAATACAGCCTGTTGATTTGTGCGGAAGAACGCTTCACTCCTAATTCTCCAAAGTCAATTTCTAGTTTTATTGCCGGCTTATTAGCTTCCTTAAATACTTCAGCTTTGAGAATTGTACCAACTCTCATATCTACTTTTTGAAAATCGGACCAGCTTAAATTATTTTCTGAAATATTCATAATTTGTTTTAGTATAATAAATCATTATATCTTAATAAGATAAAAGTAAGTTTCTTTTATAATTGCCTTAACTAACTAGATTTTAATAAATACTAAGTTTACAAAAAAAATATTTAATAATGAGTGATCAAGCTTTACTAAAGCCTATTAAAATGGGCGATATGGAATTAAAAAATAGAGTGATTATGGCTCCAATGACAAGAAATCGAGCCAATAATAAGCATAATGCACCTACGGACCTTCACGCAGAGTATTATAAACAACGCGCAAGTGCAGGACTAATTATAAGCGAAGGTGCCCAAATATCTTATCAAGCCAGAGGGTATATAAATACGGCAGGCATTCATTTGCCAGAACAGATTGAGGGATGGAAAAAGGTGACAGATGCAGTTCATGAAGAGGATGGAAAAATCTTCGTCCAGTTATGGCATGTAGGAAGAATTTCACATCCAGACTTTCATAATGGTGAAAAACCGGTTGCCCCAAGTGCAATTAATGCAAACGCACAATGTTTTACAGAAGAAGGTTTTAAGGATACTGTAGAGCCTAGAGCTATGACAACAGAAGAAGTAAAACAAACTGTTCAGGATTTTAAAAGAGCTGCTAAAAATGCTGTAGACGCAGGTTTTGATGGTATAGAGATTCACTCTTCCAACGGCTATCTACTACATCAATTCTTTAACAAATCTTCCAATCATCGAACAGATGAATACGGCGGGTCGATTGAGAATAGAGCTAGAATACTTTTTGAAATACTGAACGCCGTGAAAGTTTTTATGCCAGAGAATAAGATAGGATTGAGATTAAATCCTTCACTAGATGGAATATTCGGGATGGAAGCTGATGAAGAAACCATTCCAACTTTTGAATATATCGTCAAGAAGCTAAATGAGTATGATTTGGCTTACCTCCACTTGTCAGAACCTTTTAATGATGTAAGTGAAAAGGATTATCTGGTAAGCAATATTGCTGAACACTTTAGACCTTTATACAAAGGAAACCTTATGATCAATGCAGGTTTTGACCAGGATAGCGGAAATAAAGTGATCGAAGAAAGCCATGCGGATATGGTAGCTTTTGGTAAATTATTTATCTCTAATCCAGATTTACCTGTGAGATTTGAAAAAAATGCAGAAATGCAGGACTGGGATCAGGACACCTTTTATGCAATTGGTAAAGAAGGTTATACAGACTATCCCAAACTTGAAGAACAGAAATAATTTAATTTTGTTTAATTTTTAACAATAAATGATTGAACAATATCTATTTTTAGGTAGATTAAAACTCGACCTTTTTTTATGCCTTATTTTTCAAAAGAAGACATTATCAACTTACCTGGAATTGAGCGAATGCACCTCATCAATTCGTGTGGAGGTATTAAATCAGGGAATCTTATTGGCACTGTTTCAAGATCTGGGATTTCCAATTTAGCTGTTTTTAATTCAGTAATTCATTTGGGTAGCAATCCACCGATGTTAAGTTTCATGTTGAGACCTACTACTGTAGAGCGTCATTCGTACGATAACTTCTGTCAAAATTTGTTTTTCACAGTGAATCACATTAATGAAAATTTCGTGGATAAAGCACATCAAACTTCAGCTAAGTATGAGAAAGAAGATTCAGAGTTCAAAAAAGTAGGGTTAACCGAAGAATACATTCATAACTTCAAAGCCCCATTCGTCAAAGAGTCGAAAATTAAAATGGGCTGCAAATACATCAACGAATATTACATCAAAGAAAACGGTTGCAGGCTAATTATTGGAGAAATTCAACATCTCACATTCGATGATGGATTACAAGATAATGACGGATTTTTAGATTTAGCAAAAGCAAATTCAGCAGGAATAATAGGTTTAGACGGCTATGTAAAAACTCAACTCATTGAGAGGTACGAGTATGCAAGGCCAGACAAAACATTAAAAACTTTGAAAAGATAATGGCACATAAAAAAGTAAATCTACCGGAGAAGATATGTGCTACTTGTGGTTTACCATTTGCCTGGAGAAAGAAATGGGAAAAAAATTGGGAAAACGTAAAATATTGTAGCGAAAAATGCAGAAGAAACAAGACATAAATATAGTTTGGTTTAGAAATGATCTACGCACCAGAGATCAAAAATCATTACATGAGGCTTGCCAACACGATGAACCGGTATTAGGCTTATATTGCTTCGATCCAAGACATTACGAAACCACAAAATATGGTTTTAAAAAAACCGAAAAGTACAGAGCTAAATTTTTAATAGAGTCGGTTACTCAACTTTCCACAAATCTGAAAAATCTAAACATCAGCTTGCAAGTTGAGCACGATGAGCCGGTAAATGTGTTGAAACAACTCGACGAAAAGTATAACATCAAGACTGTTTTTTTTCAAACCGAATGGACGAAGGAAGAAAAACAAGTAGAGCTCGAAGTGAAGTCAGCCCTAACAAAATCTAATTTTGTTGATAACTACAATCAATTCCTATTTCATCCGGACGATGTTCCATATGACGACTTTAGTCAGATTCCAGAGGTTTACACAAATTTCAGGAAGAAATGCGAAAAGCAAAGTGAGGTAAGGAGTGAGATTCCTGTCCCAGATGCTCGTTCTTCCAATGATTTATTGGACATTGAAACCAAAATACCAGGTCTTGAAGATTTAGGCTTAGAAGAATTTGAGATGGATGAAAGAACAGCATTTCCATTTCATGGAGGAGAGAATGAAGCCTGGAACCGCCTACAACATTATTTTTGGGATACTAAGAAACTACAGTATTACAAAAAGACCAGAAATGGTTTGCTAGGCAAAGATTACAGTTCCAAATTTTCTGCATGGCTTGCAAACGGAAGTATTTCAGCGGTTTCTATTTATCATGAAGTCAAAAAATTTGAAAAAAAAATTAAGAAAAATCAGGATACTTATTGGTTGATATTTGAGCTCATCTGGAGAGATTACTTCAAATATGTTTCGCTTAAACACGGCAACAAAATATTTCAGTTGAAAGGTATTACCAACAAGAATTATGACTGGGGAAATAGTAGTAAAGCCATCAATCAATGGATTAATGGTAACACTCCAGAATCATTTGTCAATGCCAATATGATAGAAATTCGTGAAACTGGTTTTATGAGTAATCGCGGTAGACAAAACGTCAATAGTTACTGGGCAAAGGAATGGAAACAGGACTGGAGGATTGGTGCTGCATATTTTGAAGCCATGTTGGTGGATTATGATGTCCACAGCAACTGGGGCAACTGGATGTACAACTCCGGAGTGGGCAATGATCCTAGAGACAGAAAATTCAATATAAAAAGCCAGGCAGATCGTTATGATTCCAACGGAAAGTACCAGAGAACTTGGTTGCAGGACTCTTTGTTCTAAGAGCCAGGAACCTGCTCTCAGCTAAATCTTGCCCTATGAGCTACAGCAAACTAGGCTTTATAAAAGAGCTTCTTATCAGTCGCTTTTTAGAAAGCAGTTTGCAAAGTCACTCAAAGGCCAAGGATATCGCTTCCATCAGGGCTATTTAGGTAGTAGAAAATTAAAGAATAAGATTGTAAAAATTGATGCAATGGAAAAAACATTACGATTTATACTCGGTGACCAGCTAAACCACAAGCATTCCTGGTTTCAGGAAAGAAATGAGAACGTCATTTACTTCATGGCAGAAACTCAACAGGAAACTGGTTATGTAAGACATCACGTGCAAAAGGTAGTGGCTTTCTTTCTATCCATGAGAAATTTTGCAAATGAGCTAAAAGAAAAAGGACATCAAGTGATTTATTATCAGATTGATGATAAGAAAAATCAACAGAATTTGCCATCCAACCTTGACCAAATCTTAAAGGAAGAACATATTGAACATTTTGAATATTTGTATCCAGACGAATATAGACTTGACATTAAGTTAAAAACTTACTGTAATAAGTTAGATATTACAAGTGAAGCTTATGACACTGAGCATTTCTACACAAAAAGAGAAGACATAGAAAAGTTTTTCGAGGGTAAAAAGGAAATGACCATGGAGTACTTCTACAGAGATATGCGGAAGAAACATGGGATAATGATGCTCAATGACAAAAAACCCGAAGGTGGAGAATGGAATTACGACAAAAGCAATCGTAAAAAATGGACCGGAAAGCCATCTATACCAGAGGCGAAAACTTTTGATAAAGACATCAGTGGGGTTTTGAAACAACTGAAGGCAATGGATGTAAAAACCATGGGGAGAATTGACGAGAACAAATTCCCTTGGCCTACATCCAGAGAAGAATGCCTAAAAGTGCTAGATTATTTTTGTGAGAATTTACTGGTTCATTTTGGTGACTACGAAGATGCACTTCACACCGACCAGAAGTTCTTATTTCACTCAAGGCTTTCCTTTGCCATGAATAGTAAGATGTTATCTCCAAAAGAAGTTATTGAAACAACATTAGATTATTATTACGAGAATAAAGAAAATATTGATATTTCTCAAATTGAAGGATTTGTAAGGCAAATTTTGGGTTGGAGAGAGTTCATGAGAGGTATTTATTGGAAAGAAATGCCTGGCTATAAGTCCAAAAATGAACTTAAAAACACCAACAAACTTCCAGATTTTTATTGGACTGGTGAAACGGATATGAATTGCCTAAAGCATTCTGTCAATCAAAGTCTTGATGACGCTTATGCGCATCACATTCAGCGATTGATGATTTTAGGAAACTTCGCCTTATTAACCATGACCGATCCAGATGAAGTCGATGCTTGGTATCTCGGTGTATATATAGACGCGATCGAATGGGTTGAACTAACTAACACGAGAGGAATGAGTCAATTTGCAGATGGCGGTATCGTAGCTACCAAACCCTATGTTTCCAGTGGGAGTTACATCAATAAAATGGGGAACTACTGTAAGTCCTGCAAGTATAAGGTAAGCAAAAAAGAAGGCGATGATGCCTGTCCATTCAACAACTTATACTGGAATTTTCTTTATGAAAAACAAGAGCATTTTAAAGGAAATATGCGAATGAATATGATGATGAGTCTTCTCAAAAAAATGAAAAAGGAAACGCTTGATAACCACATTAATCGCTCAAGAGAAATAATAAAAAACCCTGGTAATTTTTAAAATATTTAAGAAATTTCTATACTTTTGGCTTTCAATCAAAAATCAAAACAAATGAAAAAGTCAATCTTATCAATTACAATGGCTGCACTTCTTGGATTAGGAATAGTGAGCTGTAGAGAACAAAAAAGTGATGCTGAAAAAGCAGCAGACGAAGTAGAAGAGTCCATGGAAGATGCTGGTGATGCAGTTGAAGACGCTGCAGATGAAACTGGTGATGCGGTAGAAGATGCTGCTGAAGAAACTGGAGATGCAATGGAAGAAACTAAGGAAGAAATGTAATTGCATTTTAAATTCTTATCATAAAAAGCTTACACTTGACAGTGTAAGCTTTTTTAATTTATGAATAATGCCATTTCCTTTTGAAGTGCTTTAGCTTTTAACTTCGCTTTTTCGGCGAAATCGTTTTGATTTGATGCATAAATAATTCCTCTGGAAGAATTGATAAGCAATCCATAAGAGCTATTCATTCCGTTCTTACATACCTCTTTTAATGAGCCGCCTTGTGCACCAACTCCTGGAATAAGTAAAAAACTATTGGGTAGAATTGACCTAATTGACTTTAAATGATCTGCTTTAGTAGCTCCTATTACATACATCAATTGCTGACTATTTTCCCAGGTCTGTGATTTTTTTAATACGTTTTCAAACAGAAATTCATCTTCAGATTTCAAGAACTGAAAATCCTCGGATCCCTGATTTGAAGTTAGTCCCAATAAAATCGTATGCTTATCATTAAAACTCAAAAAAGGCTCAACCGAATCTCTACCCATATAAGGAGCGACTGTAACAGAGTCAAAATTTAAATTTTTAAAAAAAGCTTTGGCATACATTGAAGATGTATTCCCAATATCACCACGCTTAGCATCAGCAATGGTGAATTGCTCGGGATAAAACGTGTTGAGATAGTCTATGGTTTTCTTAAGTGCTGCCCAACCTTTAAGTCCTTGAGCTTCATAAAATGCGGTATTAGGCTTGAAGGCTACACAAAATTCCTGTGTGGCTTCAATTATAGCCTTATTAAATTCAAAAATAGGATCTTCATGATCAAGCAAGTGCTTGGGTATTTTTTCTAAATCCACATCCAAACCAACACAAAGCATGGACTTTTTCTTTTCAATTTGCTGGATTAACTTTTGAATTTCCATTAACTTTTATAAATCGTCAGAGATATTTTTGAGTTTTTCGGTATTATCAACGAGTTTTAATTCATTAATTATTTTTTCAATATCACCGTTTATAACGTTGTCTAGATCATAAAGCGTCAAGTTGATTCTGTGATCTGTGACTCTGCTTTGTGCGTAATTATAGGTTCTAATTTTTGCACTTCGGTCACCACTAGTCACCATAGAACCTCTTTTTTCAGCATCTTCTGCCTGTTTTTTAGCGAGTTCCATTTCATAAAGTCTAGATCGTAAAACTCTAAAAGCCTTTTCTTTATTCTTATGCTGTGATTTTTGATCTTGACACTGAGCTACAATTCCGGTAGGTTCGTGTGTTAATCTTACTGCAGAATAAGTTGTATTAACCGATTGTCCACCTGGTCCTGAAGAACAGAAATAATCGATACGTACATCTTTAGGGTTTACTTCTATATCAAACTCTTCCGCTTCAGGAAAAACCATAACTGTAGCAGCACTGGTATGTACACGGCCTTGAGTTTCTGTTTGTGGTACACGTTGCACACGATGCACGCCTGCTTCATACTTCAAGGTTCCATAAACGTCTTCTCCGGAAACTTCAAATTGAATCTCTTTGTATCCACCATTAGTGCCTTCACTATAGTCCACAACATCTACTTTCCAGCCTTTGCCTTCGCAGTATTTTGTCAACATTCTAAAAATATCTCCGGCAAAAATACTTGCTTCATCACCACCAGCTCCAGCCCTTACTTCAACAACTGCATTCTTTGCATCTTCGGGATCTTTGGGAATAAGCATCATCCGGATTTTTTCCTCGAGTTTTGGCAGTTCATCTTTGGCTTCATCATACTGAAGCTTGGCCATGTCTACCATTTCAGAATCAGACTCATTCGAAATAATTTCTTCTGCTTCCTCTATGTTGTTTTTCAATTCAATATAAACCTCGCGCTCATCCATGATGGCTTTGAGATCTTTGTACTCTTTAGAAAGATTTATATAACGCTTTTGATCAGACATGATGTCTGGCTGAATGATAAGATCACTCACTTCATCAAAACGTTGTTTTATAAAATTTAATTTATCTAGCATATCTATTAAATGTGATGCAAATTTAAGTGAATTCTGATGATTTTTTTACCACAAAACCTCCTTAATCTTTTATATAATAAAGTGTCTCTACAAGTCAATGGCGATGCCTATACCCAATTGCTGCTTAAGCTGAACTTTGGGACCTCCCTGAGTAAGTGAGCCATCTTCGGCTTCATTTTGCACTTTGATGTCGTCATCGTATCTGATATGAGCGCCTAGATTTGCTCTCATGAAACTATTAATTTTGAAATCTAAAACAAGCTCCCAGTCAATATCAATATTTCCAAAATTGTTTAAATAATCTGTGTATAGGCTTATTCTGCTGGAAAGCACAGTACTTTCAAACAGCTTTTGTTCAAAATCATTGGTTACCAAAATACCGAGTTCATTTCTGGAAGTTTTTCCTTCTCTTATAATTACACCCTGATCATTCCTTACAGCTTCTCTTACACCAAAAGCTCCTTGGTTTGCCAAGCGTTGGTTTAATACAAACGTTGACTTTTGTGTTAAAGGAGATAAATAGAGTTCAAAGTTGCTTTTAGTTTCAACAAATTTTGCACCTGCACCAAGAAAAATATAGCCGGGCGCCATAAACTCTGAAATTGAAACCTCTGTGTCTGGATAATCAAATCCTCTGGCAACTTGAGTTTTAAACCTAAATTTACCAGTGTAAAACCATTTCGAGTTTTTAGAAATTTCATAGCCAAAAGATGAATTAAACTCCAAATCATCATCAGTTTTTCTCAGCTCCTGACCTTCCTGTTGATTAATTCCGTACCTGAATCGAAATTGATTATCCCATCTAAAACCATCATTATTATAGGCCCTTACTAAATTCATCCCGTAAAGCCCAGAGATTGAATTTACACCCCCTGCGTTCCAGTTCACAAATGCAACTTCACTCACGTCCAAAGTGAACTTATTCACAGATTCCCAAAAACTAGTTCTACCAGTTCTTGGCACCAACTCGTTGTAACTGAACTCATATTTAACTACCAGATCCAAGCTTGTTTTGATAAATGGGGTTGCGCCCACTGGAAAAATATTATCCCCAATGGGTTTCACATCAATAATTTCTCCAAAAGACTGAGAAAATCCATGAGTTATACAACCCAGGAAAAAAACGACTATTAAAACTCGATTCATTAATATTTATTGATAAACGAAATGACCTTGGTCTGATGAAATACTTAGAGATTTATTTTCTGAAGCTTCTACCCTTCCTACTATTTGCGCATCAACATTGAAGCTCTTTGAAATCTCTATAATTTCATCAGCAACAGACTCATCAACATAAAATTCTAAACGATGTCCCATGTTAAAAACCTGATACATTTCTCTCCAGTTTGTTTGGCTTTCTTCTTGTATGAGTTGAAATAACGGAGGAACATCGAACATATTATCTTTTATGATGTGCAAGTTATTGACAAAATGAAGTATTTTAGTTTGAGCTCCGCCACTGCAATGAACCATGCCATTTATAGATTTTCTACCTAGTTTTTCAAAAATCTTTTTAACTATTGGTGCATAAGTTCGAGTTGGAGATAAGATCAATTTACCTACGTCTGGTAAAGTTTCAGAAATATGATCGGTCAAAGATTTACTACCTGAGTAAATTAAATCTTTCGGAACATCAGGATCAAAAGATTCTGGGTATTTCTCAGCTAACTTGTGGTTCAGAACATCATGTCTGGCTGAAGTTAATCCATTGCTTCCCATACCACCATTATATTGATCTTCGTATGCTGCCTTACCAAAAGATGAAAGTCCAACAATGACGTTACCAGGTTTTATATTAGCATTATCAATAACATCATTTTTTTGCATTCTGGCCGTTACTGTGGAATCAACGATGATAGTTCTCACTAAATCACCGACATCTGCAGTCTCTCCTCCAGTTGTATAAACATTGACACCATGTGCTTTTAAGTCATTGACTAAATTTTCAGTACCGTTAATGATTTCAGCAATAACATCTCCAGGAATTAAGTTTTTATTTCTACCTATAGTTGAAGACACCAAAATATGATCTGTAGCTCCTACACAAAGCAAGTCGTCAATATTCATAATCAATGCATCCTGAGCTATTCCTTTCCAGACGGATAGGTCGCCAGTTTCTTTCCAATAAAGATAAGCGAGTGAAGACTTAGTTCCTGCACCATCGGCGTGCATGACAACGCAATGATCGTCACTACCGGTAAGATAGTCTGGAATAATCTTGCAAAAAGCCTGTGGAAAAAGGCCTTTATCTATATTCTTTATGGCTTTGTGGACATCTTCCTTTTGTGAAGAAACCCCTCTTTTTGCATATCTATCTTGATCACTCATCTTAAAAAATTTATGGCAAATTTATAAAAAAATAACCCAGCCGTAGTAAACATACTAGACTGGGTGAAAGAAATCTATTTATTGTTTTATTTAGTAAATAAAAGCTCTCTATATTTAGTCATAGGCCAAATTTCATTATCCACTAATAGTTCTAATTTATCACAGTGGTAACGAATATCATCAAAGTAAGGTTTCACCTGATTGCAATATGCAAAGGCTTTTTCTGTAGGATCTTCAAGAACATTAGCCTTTTTACGCTCTTCTATCATCAACTCTACTTCTTCATTTATCTTTTCTATATGCTCAGAAATAGCTTCAATAATGCTGATCTGTTGCTTGGCTTGATCTTTAAAGTTTGAACCATATATCTCTTTTAAGCCCTTCACGTTTTTGATAAGTACGTTTTGATACTTAATAGCTGTTGGGATAATATGATTTCTGGCGATATCACCTAGGACTCTACCTTCAATCTGAATATGCTTGGAATAATCTTCGATCTCGATTTCATACCTAGCTTTGACTTCTCTTTCATTCATGATATTAAGTTCCCCAAACAGATCAATAGCCTTTTTAGAAATCTTTGCCTTAAGGGCTTCAGGTGTTGTTCTAAAATTACTCAAACCACGTTTTTTCGCTTCTTTTTCCCAAGCTTCACCATATCCATCGCCTTCAAATCGTATTTTTTTAGACGATTTAATGTACTCTCTCAAAACATTAAAGATAGCATCGTCTTTTTTCATTTTATTATCTGAAATAAGACTATCAACCTCAATTTTAAATTCTTTAAGTTGTTTTGTAACTATTGCATTGAGAACTGTCATAGGATCTGCACAGTTTGCAGTTGATCCTACGGCTCTTAATTCAAACTTATTCCCTGTAAATGCAAAAGGTGAAGTCCTATTTCTATCAGTATTATCCAATAAAATTTCTGGAATTTTACCTACTACATTGAGTTTAAGTTCAGTTTTTTCTTGTGGGGATAACTTTCCGTCAGTAACTTTTTCAAGTTCATCAAGAACTTTGGTAAGTTGTGATCCAATGAAAACTGACATTACTGCTGGTGGTGCTTCATTTGCACCTAATCTATGATCGTTGGAAGCAGAGGCGATAGTCGCTCTTATGATTTCTTCATTTTCATAAAAGGCCTTAATCGTATTAATGAAAAATGTGAGGAATCTCATATTTTTCATAGGCGTCTTTCCAGGACTTAGTAAGTTAGCTCCAGTATCTGTTGCCAAAGACCAGTTATTATGTTTTCCGCTACCGTTTACCCCTTGGAATGGTTTTTCATGAAATAGCACTTTAAAATGATGACGCTCTGCAATTTTATCCATCACATCCATCAATAATGAATTGTGGTCTACTGCAAGGTTAACCTCTTCGAAAATTGGAGCAAGTTCAAATTGATTTGGTGCTACTTCATTGTGTCTAGTTTTGACAGGAATTCCAAGCAACATACATTCTTTTTCCAAATCTCTCATATAGTTGAGAACACGACTAGGAATAGATCCGAAGTAATGGTCGTCAAGCTGTTGACCTTTTGCCGGAGAGTGACCTATTAAGGTTCGACCTGACATCATCAAATCTGGACGCGATGAAGCTAAAGCTGAATCTACAAGAAAATATTCTTGTTCCCAGCCTAATGTGGTTATGACTTTATTTGTCTTTTTATCAAAATATTTAGCTACATCTGTAGCCGCTTTATCTAATGCGGAAACCGATCTCAACAGCGGTGTTTTATAATCTAAAGCTTCTCCAGTGTAAGACACGAAAATTGTTGGAATACATAAAGTAGGCCCCCAAACGAAAGCAGGCGAAGATGGATCCCAGGCCGTATAACCTCTGGCTTCAAAAGTATTTCTGATTCCACCGTGAGGAAGACTGGATGCATCTGGTTCCTGCTGAACCAATTGAGAACCACTGAATTTTTCCATGGCACCTCCGTCTTCAATAGTTTCAAAAAAAGCATCGTGTTTTTCGGCTGTTGATCCTGTGAGCGGCTGAAACCAGTGTGTATAATGGGTCGCTCCTTTTGAAATAGCCCATTCTTTCATCCCTGTTGAAATATTTTCCGCAAGCGAACGATCTATTTTAGTGCCGCTTTCTATTGCACTTTTTAGCCCTTCAAAAGAGTCTTTGGTAAGGTATTGGCGCATAGCCTTTTGGTTAAAAACATTGCTTCCAAAAAGATCGGAGCGGCGTTCGTCTTCCTGAATTTTAACCGGTGTTCTATTAAGTGATTCTTTTAAAGCATTAAATCTCAAAGTTGCCATGTTGAATTAAGTTTTGAATTCAAACAAAAATAGATAATTTTAGAATATGATATAAAATAAAGGGGGTTAAATTTAATAAGACAGCATTTTTAAAAAATAACCCCTCTATTTTTTAATGAAGGTTAGAAGTAGAAACAAAATATAAGCTAAAAATATAATAACCCCCTTATATCTAGATATTGTGTTTTTTGGAGGCAGAAAAACTAATGGAAGAAGTACCAATGAAAATCCAATCATCCACAAAATATCATTGCTTAAAACTTCCTCAGATTGAAGAAAGATAGGTTGAATGAGTGCGGTGAGTCCTATTACAGAACCAATATTAAAAATATTGGAACCTATAAGGTTTCCTAATGAGATCCCTTTTTCTTTCTTCAGTGCAGCAATTACGGAAGCAGCCAATTCAGGTACACTTGTGCCCACTGCTATCATCGTTACAGAGATAATTCGTTCGCTTACGTCAAACGATTCTGCTATTCCTACAGCGCCATCAACTAACCATTCAGACCCAAAATAAAGTCCTGCGGCACCTATAAAAAGCCATAGAATTATTTTAAAAATGGAGGTGTGAGTTAGGGTTTCATCTACACCTTCAGAACCATCAACTTGTCCTTTTATAGCTTTTCGAATCAAAATCAGAACAAAAATAAAAATGACTATTAATAAGGCTATCCCTTCAACTCTGGATATTTGCTTCCCTGTAAAAAGAAATAAATAAAGCAATCCAGATAATAAAATCATAACTGGAAAATTAAATTTCAAAAAGTCCTTATCGGTGTCTATTGAAGAAATAATAGCAGTGAGACCGAGTACCAAGCCTATGTTAGCAATATTTGACCCAATAACATTTCCTAAGGAGATATCAGAAAAACCGGACAAGGCGGCCTGTAAGCTTACTAAAAGTTCCGGAGCTGATGTAGCAAATGATACAACAGTAAGACCGATGATCATTTTTGATATATTAAATCTTAATGAAAGAGCAACAGAAGATCTTACTAAAAACTCTCCTCCTACCACTAAAAGAATAAATCCTAAGATTACTAAAAAAATATCCATTAATTTTTTTTAGCGAAAATAGGATTTTGAAAGATATGTGATTATAAAATCTCCTCTAAAGTTTGATGTTATAAATTTAAAGTCAACGTAACCATATAATTATTCATAAAACTTTGTATGTCTGCTTCCTGAGTTATATCTGTAAAATATAAAATGCCTTGTCGATCTTGATCTACACGTTGGTAGGAGAAATCCAAAATGGCATTGCCAAAATTGAAGCCTAACCCAAAAGAATACCCCGTCGTATCACCAAGAAAATTTTCATCTGAATATGGACTTTCTTGAATAAAGTAACCAGCCCTTAAACTAGTATTTTGAATTCTGTATTCACCACCAAGATTGAAAGTAGAAGCTCCTGACATTAAGTTTGAAATTTCATCATTTTGAAAACCAAATCCTCTTGAAGTGAATTCCATAGCTGAAAAATCTTTATAACTGTAATCAAAACTGATTAACCCAGAGCCTCCAAATACGTAAGCTGTGCTCAAAGACAATCGCCCTGGAGTTTTAAAATTATAATCTGGATAAATATTGAGGATATCTGGATCTAGGATCGCTGGAGTATTAACGCCTGCCCTTACCGTTTCTAATCTTTGGATAAGTTCTTCTGAAATACTCATCCAAGTTGGAGAATCATAGGTAAAACCTAACCTCCACTCTTCGGTGATTTTGGCAATTCCACCCAACTGGAATGAAAATCCACTACCTCTAATTCTTAAATCATTATCAAAAAATATTTCATTTACTCCAGGCCCAGAATTAAATTCATCAAATAAAGTTTCTCTTCTATATTCCGAAAAATGAAAATTAAGGTTCAATCCTAGATGAAGCCGATCACCAATCATACCTCCACCATTAATCGTATATTTCCCTGAACTCCCTCTAGTGGTTTCACTATAATTTTGATTGGAACTCGTCCCAAAAACATTACTCACGTATGAAGTATTATTAGGATTGTCAGGATTTGCAGCATCAATTATGAATGTGTTATACCCTATAAAGCCCTGTTGAGCGGCAAAATTTTGTCTTCTGCCAAAGTCACGATAAGCTCCAATAGGATTTGACAAACCTTGATCAAATGTATTAAGGGCAGTTCCATCTGCTCTGTTGATAAAATAATCTGCAATGGTTTCTATATTATCTCCATTCACAAAATATTCGTTATCGTAATTATTTGTTCTGTTGTATGAAAATCCTAATGTCAATTTCTTAAATAAGGCATCTTGATTATTGGCTTCAAATACAAATACTGCGCCTAGCTGATTAAGATCAAAATTTGATGAAGACGTAGAGTTGAAACCTCCTCCATAAAAAGCGTCATTATTGACAGAGGTTAAATCTAAAGATCCTGAAAATTTATTATTTAAAAAAACTGCAGAACTCGCTGGGTTAATATTAATCGCAGATATATCTCCACCTAGAGCACCGAATGCTCCTCCCATTGCTGTATACCTTGCAGTTCCGTTAACTTCCTGAGTAGAAAACCGTAGAGCATCTGTAATATCCTGCGAGAAGCCACTTGTACCAATAAATAAGACTAAAATTATAAACCTTTTCATTCGATCTGTTTTGATTAAAAATTATCCTCTTCCTCCTGAACTTCTACCACCAGAAGATCTTCCACCGGATGATCTTCCTCCAGAAGACCTTGAACTACTACCACTGCTTCTCGTAGAAGAACTTCTTGATGAGCTGCCTGTAGATCTAACACCAGAACTTCTTGATGAACCGCTTGAAGATCTAACACCAGAACTCCTCGTACTTCTGGAAGATGAATTATATAATCCTGCTCTAGAAGAATTGTTTGAATAGCTTGAATTTGTTCTGGATCTTGCATTCACATTATTAGAATTTCTAATTCCAGATCTTGAATAATTAGAGGAACTTCTTACCCCAATGCTTCTTGAGTTGTTTACTCTATTAGAATATCTTGAAGTATTAGTTCGTGTACTTCTAGCAACATTAGACCTGTTACTTGAAGCTCTGGTAACGTTACCTCTAGATCTTGTAGAATTTGCTCTAGTAACATTAGATCTGGCAGTTCCTGATCTATTACTATAATTACCTCTCGAGTTTGTTAAAGATCTAGTATTGCTTGTATACCCTCTATTGTATCTATTATAAGCTATACCATTATATCCTCTGCCATAAAAGCCGCCACCATAGAAACCACCATAAAAAGGATAACCAAATCCTCCGCCATAGAATCCTGGGCCAAAAAAGCCGCCGTAACCAAATCCTCCATAACCGAATCCTCCATAGCCAAATCCTCCCCAGCCTGGACCATAAAAGCCTCCATATCCAAATCTACCGAAACCCCAACTTGGGCCATAAAAGCCTCCTCCAAAGAATGGTCCACCGAAACCAAAGCCGCCCCAACTAGGACCGAAAAAGCCATTATTTATGTAGTTAACGCTTACGGAAGTTGGGTTTGTACCCCAACCGGCATTATTACCATTGTACACTGGTTCTTCGTAATATTTTTCCTCTTCAGTATAGTTGCCATCATCAGATGAATAATTGTCAACATCAGTAAATACTTCATTATTAGAAATTCTAGCTTCAGAAATCATTTGCCCCTGATCTTGAAAGAACTTTGAGTAAGTATTTGTTTGGTTATCTGAATTCTGAACTGAAATGGATTTTCGTTGTGTAGTATTTTCATTAGAAACTGACCTTCTAGTCTCCGAAGGGACGCTAGATCCATAAATTCCATCAGACGTAGAATTTACATTTCTGTAAGACGAACACGAAGTCAAGAAAACCACAGATAATATTCCTAAGGATACGAAATTTAAAATTTTGTTTGATTGTATCATAACTTGTGGTTTTTATTATTACTATTATCAAATTTAATTAGTTTTGTGCTAACTAAATAATCATTAACACAGGTACAACATTTGTGCCAAAGCAAACAGCATGGGAAAGAGCTTAACAAGTAGAAAAGAAGATTACTCCAAGTGGTATAACGAGTTAGTTGTAAAGGCAGATTTGGCTGAAAACTCAGCTGTAAGAGGCTGTATGACTATTAAACCTTACGGCTTTGCCATTTGGGAAAAAATGCAAGCTGAGCTGGATAGGAGATTAAAAGAAACTGGGCATGAAAATGCATACTTCCCCCTATTTGTTCCAAAATCTCTGTTTGAAGCAGAAGAAAAAAACGCTGAAGGTTTCGCTAAAGAATGTGCTGTCGTTACACACTATAGATTACAAAATGATCCGGACAGACCTGGAAAATTAAGAGTTGACCCTGAAGCTAAACTTGACGAAGAGCTTGTAGTGAGACCTACTTCAGAAGCGGTTATCTGGAATACTTTTAAAGGTTGGATACAATCATATAGAGATTTACCATTGAAAATCAACCAATGGGCAAATGTGGTAAGATGGGAGATGAGAACCCGTTTGTTTTTAAGAACGACAGAATTTTTGTGGCAAGAGGGACACACAGCTCATGCCACGAAAAAAGAAGCTATTGAAGAGGCTGAGCTTATAAACTCACTTTATGCCGATTTCGCTGAAAACTTTCTAGCAATGCCAGTGATACAGGGTTTGAAATCTGAAAGTGAAAGATTTGCTGGTGCTTTGGAGACTTATTGTATAGAAGCTTTAATGCAAGACGGAAAGGCTTTACAAGCAGGAACTTCACACTTTTTAGGTGAGAATTTCGCTAAAGCATTTGATGTAAAGTTCACCTCAGACCAGGGAAAACAAGAATATGTTTGGGCAACAAGCTGGGGAGTTTCAACAAGGCTAATGGGCGCACTAGTGATGACCCATTCAGATGACAATGGTTTAGTCCTTCCGCCAAACTTAGCACCTATACAAGTGGTCATTGTTCCTATTTTCAAAAATCAAGAACAATTAGATCTAATCACTGAGAAAGCAGAGTCGATAGCTGAAGCCTTAAAAGCTAAAAACATCAGAGTAAAGTATGATAATAGAACTACTCATAAGCCGGGTTGGAAATTTGCAGAATATGAGCTGAAAGGTATACCATTAAGAATTGCTATTGGACCAAAAGATCTTGAAAAAGGAACCGTTGAACTTGCCAGAAGGGATTCGCTTACCAAGTCTTTTGAAGATCAAGAGGGTATTGAAAACCTTATTGACAATCTCCTTAAAGAAATTCAAGGTGCATTGTTTACGAAAGCTAAGAATTTTAGAGATTCTCATATTACTGAAGTGGATACTTTTGAGGATTTTAAAGACATCCTTGAAAATAAAGGTGGATTTATTTCGGCACATTGGGATGGAACTTCAGAAACTGAAGAAAAAATTAAAGAAATCACAAAAGCCACAATCCGTTGTATTCCTATGGAAGGTCATAAAAAAAATGGTGAATGCGTCTTAACAGGCAATTTTTCTTCTCAACGCGTTTTATTCGCGAAAGCTTATTGATTTTTTTCAAAAAAACATTTGTGCAATTTAAAAAATTGGTTATTTTTGCACTCGCAAATTTAATGGTCCGTTCGTCTAGGGGTTAGGACGCCAGGTTTTCATCCTGGTAACAGGGGTTCGATTCCCCTACGGACTACAAGTTTAAGTTCATATAATAAATTATTAACACGGTCCGTTCGTCTAGGGGTTAGGACGCCAGGTTTTCATCCTGGTAACAGGGGTTCGATTCCCCTACGGACTACTATTAAAATTTTATATTTAAAGTTATGGCTAATCATAAATCAGCATTAAAGAGAATAAGAAGTAACGAGGCAAAGCGCTTAAGAAATCGTTATCAACATAAGACGGCTCGTAATGCCATCAGAAGATTGAAAGCTACAGAAGATAAGTCCGAAGCGACTAAAAGTCTTCCTGAGATCATTTCAATGATCGATAAATTGGCTAAGAATAACATTATTCACAATAACAAAGCTGCTAATTTGAAGTCTCAACTTACAAAACATGTTTCAGCTCTTTAAGTTGAAGCGTTTAATAATTAAATGATCTCTTAATTGAGGTCATTTTTTTTGATCAAAAATATTATTAATAATAAGTCTAAATAAGTTTAGTTGTTATAAATTTGTAAATAAAAAACTATGAAAAGAATAATCTATTTACTTCTAATTGCAGTTTCAATAATCGGATGTAAATCTGAAAACAAAGAAGAATCTGAAAAAATACTAACTGTATATACACACAGACACTATGAATCGGATCAGGAATTATTCAAACGTTTTGAAAAAGAAAGCGGAATAAAACTCAATATTGTGAATGCCAGTGCTGATGAATTGATACAAAAAATGAGTCTTGAAGGTAAGCAGTCTCCTGCTGATGTACTTATAACTGTAGATGCAGGTCGACTTTACAGAGCTAAATCTCAAGATTTATTACAACCGATTTCTTCATCTCTTATAGATTCTATTGTACCCAGCTATTTAAAGGATGAAGATGGACACTGGGTTGGATTGACCAAAAGAGCTAGAGTGATTGCTTATTCTAAAGAAAATATAGACTCCACTCAATTATCTACATATGAAGATTTAACTTCAGATAAATGGAAAAATGAAATACTTGTTAGGAGTTCTTCTAATATTTATAATCAGTCTCTTTTAGCCTCTATTATAGCTAATAAAGGTCAAGAGAATGCAGAAAATTGGGCCCAGGGCATAGTTAATAACATGGCTAGGTCACCTAAAGGTAATGATCGGGATCAGGTAAAAGCAGTAGCTAATGGTGTTGGGAATTTAGCTATTGTGAACACCTATTATATTGGAAAACTTTTAAATTCTGAAGATGAGGATGAATTAAAAGCTGGAAATAGTGTTAATATATTTTTCCCAAACCAAGAAACAACAGGAACACATATTAATGTGAGTGGTATTGGTGTTGCTAAATATTCTCCAAACAAAGAAAATGCTATTCAATTTATTGAATTCTTATTGAAAGAAGAAGCTCAAAATATATTTGCAGGATCTAACTATGAGTATCCTGTAAATCCAAATGTTGAGCCTTCAGATATATTGAAGCAGTGGGGGGATTTTAAAGAAGACAAATTATCACTAAACGAACTTGGCAGAAATAATAAAGAAGCTGTTATTATTTTTGATAAAGTAGGCTGGAAATAATATTTAGTTGAACATAAAAGATAGATTTTACAAACTAAAAAGAGACCTCAATAGATGGTCTCTTTTGTTGTTGTTAATCTTAGCAGTAGTAGCCATACCAATTCTCACCATAGGCCTCAAATTATTTGACGGTCCTGGAGAAAGCTGGAATCATATAGTAGACTACGTACTGTTTGACTATTTGCAAAATTCATTTCTATTAGCCATTTTCTGTTCTATCATTGTTATTGTCTTCGGAGTTACAACAGCTTGGCTGGTTTCCAGGTTTGAATTTCCTTTCAGAAAACAATTGGAGTGGCTTCTAATTTTACCACTGTCGGTCCCCGCTTATATTATGGCCTATGCTTATGCTGGTGTTTTTGGATATTCTGGAGTATTTTCAAACTTTATGGAATTAGTGGGAGTAGATAGTTTCAGAATAGAATTCATGAACATTTACGGCCTCTCATTTGTTCTCAGCATCTCACTCTTCCCCTATGTTTATGTAAGTTGTAGAACTTTTTTTCTAGCTCAGGCAACCAATTTACTCGAAGCTTCAAGAATGCTTGGAATAAGTGAATTCAAATCTTTTTTCAAACTTATTTTCCCACTAGCTCGTCCAGCTGTAATAGCAGGATTAGTCTTAGTACTTATGGAAGTATTGAATGACTACGGTGCTGCAAGTTATTACGGAGTAAGTACATTTACTACTGGGATTTTTAGATCCTGGTTTTCTCTTGGAGAACCTGAAACTGCTATCTATTTATCAGCCATCCTTTTGATTATCGTATTCGGATTAATTCTTTTCGAAAAGTGGCAAAGAAGAAATCTGAACTTCACTTCAGCAAAATCTTCAAAGCAGAATTACAACTCAAGGTTAAAACCAAAAATGAGTAATCAAATTTGGTTTAGTATAATTTGCTTTGTCCCTGTTTTTTTAGGTTTCATTTTACCTGTTGTCCAGTTAGTTATCTGGGTAAAACAAACTTTAGAAAAAGTTTGGAATGTTGAATTTATTTCAATTACCCTTGAAAGTTTTGGCATTGCTTTTCTAACTGCTTCGGTTACCGTTTTGGTAGCTCTACTCCTACTCTTTTTTACAAAATGGAATAAAATTGAATTGCTTAAAACCACCTCAAAGCTTGGTGTTTTAGGTTATGCGATTCCTGGGATTATAATTGCTATAGGTGTTTTAATACCTAGTTTATACCTAGATAAGTGGTTAATCGAAAGAAATATTACTTCAAAACTGATTTTGAATGCGACGTTAATTGCATTAGTATATGCATATGTAGTAAGATTTCTAGCTGTAGCCTACCAACCCCTAGAGTCTTCTAGTCTAAAAATAGACAGAAGCTTATCTGATTCTTCTAAAGTCTTAGGCAAAGGAAACTTCAGAACCTTCTTCAAAATTGAGTTCCCCCTCATAAGAACTGGATTATTGAGTGCTTTTATTCTTGTCTTCATTGATATTCTGAAGGAATTACCGCTTACTTTAATCATGAAACCTTACGACGTAAATACTTTGGCCGTTAAGGCTTTTGAATACGCTAGTGATGAAATGGTAAGTTCTGCAGCACTTCCTTCTCTTCTCATAATATTAACGGCATTAATTCCCGCAATTTTTTTAAATAAGTTACTTTTGAAGAATGCAAGCAACACTTAACATTTCTAACTTATCAAAGTCTTATGACCAAGGAAAGGTAAAAGCGCTCGATAACATATCTTTTTTCGTCAAAAAAGGAGATATCTGCGCAGTAGTTGGTGAAAGTGGGAGTGGTAAAACAACCCTAATCAGATTGATTGCTGGCTTGGAAGAACTAGATAATGGAGAAATCCTCATAAAAGACCAACTCGTAGCTTCCATCAAAAAAAATACTGCTCCAGAAAAAAGAGATGTCGGGATGGTATTTCAAGAATATGCCTTGTTCCCACACCTTTCCGTTTTAGAAAATGTGATTTACGGCATTAAAAAATCGAAAACCAAAAAAGATGTTGCATTAGAAACCCTTGACCTTGTTGGTTTGAAAGGTTTTGAAAAACGTTATCCTCATGAATTGTCTGGAGGACAACAACAAAGAGTTGCATTAGCAAGAGCTCTGGCTCCCAACCCCTCTGTATTGATCTTGGATGAGCCCTTCAGTAACCTGGATGCCATGATGAGGCACAGGCTAAGAAACGAAGTTTTCAATATCATCAAAAAAACTGGTGTAACCGCTATTTTTGTTACTCATGATACTCAGGATGCCCTAGCAGTAGCAGATGAAATTCTGATTCTTCAAAATGGCAGGCTAGTACAAAAAGATGAGGCTTCAGCTTTGTATAAAAAACCACAGTCCATATACGTCGCTTCATTATTCGGGAATACAGTCCAACTTAATAAAGGTTTGCAGACTGCATTCAAATGTCCGCTAAAGGAGGATTGTTGCCATGCCATAAGAAATGAAAACCTTACTGTAAATCAAGATTGTGATTATGTTTCTGAAGCTGAAATACTCAAAAGAACCTTTCTAGGCACCCACTCTCAATTACTTCTAAAACTTGATAATGGAGAACACCTTACAGTTGTCACAAACGAACCTGTTTTAGGCAATACCATAAAGATTGGATTTAATTCTAAGGATGTTCTGGCTTTCGACGAATAACTATTGACCTCTAAAGAATATAACCGTACTTATCGTTTTGAGAATAATTCTTAAATCCAAAAAAATACTTCTATGCTTGATGTAGTAAAGGTCATATTGAAGCTTTTCAATCATATCTTCATCGGAATTGGCGTATTTTGAATTCACCTGAGCCCAGCCGGTAAGACCAGGTTTTATAATTTGTCTCACTTCATAAAATGGTATTTTTTCTGAAAGTGTTTTAACAAACTCAGGACGTTCCGGCCTTGGACCGATCAAACTCATATCTCCTTTCAACACATTAAAAAACTGAGGGATTTCATCAAGTCGACTTCTTCTTAAAAAATTTCCGAATTTTGTGATTCTTACATCACCTTTCGAAGCAAGTTGAGCACCATCAGTCTCAGCATTTTTGATCATAGATCTGAATTTGATTATATAAAACTCCTTACCGGATTTTCCTAACCTTAATTGCTTGTAAAATAGACTACCCCTATTTCCTATCAAGTTACCAAGCAATACCAAAGGCAAAAAGAAAACACCAAAAATCAAACCAATTAAACTCATTAGAATATCGACTATTCTATGGTATAAAAGATAAAGTCGATTCTGATTGCTTCTACTAAAAGGAAAATAAAAATAAAAATCGTTGTTGATATATTGAATGGGCACTTTACTGGTGATTTCTTCATAAACATGCGCATAGGCTTTAATTGGAAATCCTGTCTTAAGAAGAGGTGTCAAAGCCTGATAAAGCTCGGAACTCAAACCATCCATAGAATTTGCAACTACAATCTCCCCTACTTTACGGGCCTGGACAACATTTTGCAGATCACTAAGTTTGTAAGCTTCAAAATTGACAGATGTCCTTTCTTTAGTACTTATAAAACCTTTGATTTCATAATTAGGGTCATTCGATAACAAATCATTTCCAATTTTATCAATATCAACATCATCACCAACGATCAAAACTCTTTTAAAGAATCTAGGTGAAGCAATTAAGCCTATGTAAAGGAATCTCCAAACCAATAGAGTAAAAAGAATTATTCCAAAAAAATAGATGATTTGAAATCGGTTATCTGGAAGTGGAGGAGAGAAAATAGGTGTAAGCAGAAAAAATAAGGTAACAAGCAAGCTAGTGAACACTACATTTTTTACTGTAGCCTTTCTGGACTCAGCTTTTTGCAAATCATAAATTTCGAAAACAGTTCCAAACAATAAAATGTAAAAACCCAGCGTGACTAACCAAGTCCATACATTGTCTTTGAATGGAAAATAAGTGAACGCGGAGCTTTCTGTAGTTATATAGAGGGCGATCCAAACAAAAACCACATCAAAAATTCTAAGTAGTATTTTTCTCTCAGAAATCTCAAAATGGGTAGCTTGGTTAGTTTTCATATTTCAGGATGAGCAGACAAATTTATAAAATATCCAGATGAATACTCGATGAACTATTTCTTTATATTTTTGTTTGTTAGAATTTCTTTTGAGGGCTTCAATTTTAAAGTAAATTTGAAAAAAATTGAGTTTGAAAAACATACTTTTAGCCTTAGCATCTGGATTATTATTAGCATTAAGCTGGCCTACAAGCGGATTTAGCCCTTTAAGTTTTATTGGATTTGTCCCACTTCTACTTGCTGAATTTGACATCAGGAAAGATAATTTTAAAAGAAAAAACTTGAGAACCTTTGGTTATGCTTACCTCAGCTTCTTAATATGGAATATTATAACGACTTATTGGCTTTACTTCTCTACTCCCTTCGGTGGGATTTTTGCTATTCTCGCCAACTCTCTATTGATGAGCGTGGTTTTATTGATTTATCATATCATAGCTAAAAAAGTTACATTTACAGCAGCATCTTCATTTTTTATTGCCTTATGGCTTAGCTTTGAAAAACTTCACCTTGGTTGGGAATTCTCATGGCCCTGGCTAAATCTTGGTAATGTCTTTGCAAATGATATCAATCTCATCCAGTGGTATGAATACACAGGGACTTTTGGCGGAAGTCTATGGATCTTGATTTCCAACTTCATAATTTTTAAGGGGATTTTGCTTTATATCCAGCATAAAGATAAAGGGATACTCGTTCGCACAGGACTAAGATTTATACTCATAATTGCGTTACCTATCATCGTTAGCCTTATAATAAAGCCTGAAACAAGTTCAGAAAATACTATTGAAACCTTAAGTCTTCAACCTAATGTTGACCCTTATGCTGAAAAGTACACAACAGATAATAAAGGAATTTCCAAAAGCCTAATCAAGCTTACTAAACCTTACCTCAATGAAAAGAAGCAACTTCTCATAGCGCCTGAGACGGTTTTTGCTGAAGGTGTCGATATAAACAACTACAGATTTTCTCAAGCTAAGAGATTTTCTCAGCAACTTTTTGAACAAAACGAGAAACTCAACATTTTATATGGCATATCGATGTATGAAATTTTACGCGATAAGAATCAATTGTCACCACAAAGCAATTTTTTGAGAAAAGGTGTTTGGTTCAATGATTATAACAGTGCAGTATTCGAGAGAAAAGACACTCAACATGAGTTTTACCATAAATCGAAATTAGTCGTAGGAGTAGAAAACTTTCCTTATCAATCTACTCTAAAGCCATTATTGGGAGATATTATGATAGATCTTGGCGGCACCGTTGCTATGAAAACCACTCAAGATAAGAGAAGCGTTTTTGAATTGAATAATGGTTCGAGCATTGCTCCTATTATTTGTTATGAGTCAGTTTACGGTGAATTTGTAAATGGATACATAAAAAATGGTGCCAATGCACTGGCTATCATAACAAACGATGCCTGGTGGGGAGAAACTCAAGGGCACAAACAACATTGGAGTTATGCGAGATTGAGAGCTATTGAAACAAGACGAGCGGTTGTAAGAAGTGCAAATACTGGAATATCAGGCTTTGTAGACAAAGATGGGACTGTTCTTAAAAAATCTGAATATGATGAAAAAACTATTCTGAAATATGATTTACCTCTGTATGAAGGTGAAACTTTTTACGTTAAATCTGGCGACTATATTCCTAGAATTTCAAATTTCCTGGCGTTATTCATATTTCTATTTGCAGTGACAAGAAGGAGAAGATAAATCAAGTTTTAGACTGCAGAGCTATCGATAACATTATGTAAGTCAAAATAATGAGAGGGATCGCAACAAACTGAAGTAAAAGTAAAGCTACGATGGAGAAAATCACAATAAAATATCTAAACCAATTTTCTTTAAAGTTTAAGTTTTTGAATTTCAATGCGAATAATTTCAATTCTGCATTGAGTAATAAAACGCTGAGTACTGAAATAAAAATAAGAACGTAAGTATTTTCAATCAAAGGAATTAAAAAAGATTCCGGATGGTATTCCAGGATAAGTCCTAAACTTAAAATCAACAAGGCATTGGCTGGTGTTGGCAAGCCTATAAAACTTTCAGTCTGCCGCTCGTCGATATTGAATTTTGCCAATCTGTAGGCAGAACCAAGTGTAATGATTAATCCTATAAAAATCATCCAATTCACCTCTGAAGACAGAAAGTCTAAATCCATATAAGAATCGATAGATTGTAATAAAAGCTGACACATTACAATCCCTGGAACCAAACCACTTGTAACCATATCTGCTAAGGAATCTAATTGTAAGCCCAGATCACTTTTCACGTCCAAAGCCCTGGCAGCCAAGCCATCGAAAAAATCAAAAAAAATACCAAAGCCGACAAACAGAGTTGCAACCCCTAAGTCGCCTTGCACTGCAAGTACAGCAGCAACACTTCCGGAGAGTAAATTTAAAAGGGTTATAAAGTTTGGGATTTGTCTTTTTATCAATGACATAAAGTTGAATATTTTCACACAATAAGAAATAGCAAAATAAGTTTTAATATTATTAATTGTAGCATATTTGCTCAAAATAATTACAAGATTGAAGAGGCTTACCTTCATATTAATTTCGTTTTCTACATTTTTTGCTTTTTCACAGACAGCAAAGTATTCCAACGAATTCTTAAACATTGGTGTGGATGCCGCTTCCTTTGGAATGGCAAACGCTGTAACAGCTACTACGAGTGATGTGAATTCTGGATATTGGAATCCTGCTGGTTTGATTCATCTGGAAGACAATCAAGTTTCTGCAATGCATGCCAATTATTTTGCCAATATTGCTACTTACAATTATGTCGCTGGTGCGATGCCGATTGACCGTAGAAGCGCTGTTGGCTTTAGCGTAATAAGGTTTGGTGTAGATGACATTTTAAATACAACTCAACTTATAGACGAACAGGGCAATATTGATTACAATCGCATAAGTCTTTTCTCGACAGCAGACTATGCTTTTACTTTATCTTACGCCAGAAGTTTACCTCTTGAAGGATTTTCTTATGGCGTGAATGCCAAAATCATAAGAAGAGTCATTGGCGATTTTGCCAATGCCTGGGGATTTGGTTTTGATGCTGGAATTCAATTTCAAAAAAACTCCTGGTACTTCGGTGTAATGGCAAGAGACATTACAACCACCTACAATACATGGACTTTTGATGATTCTGAATTAGCTACAATTCAGAATGCAATAGAAGGTCAAAATCAGTCAATGCCAGAAACCTCAGAAATCACTTTACCAAAACTTCAAATTGGGATTGCAAGAAAAACTGCAATTACAAGAGATTTTGACTTGAACACTTCTTTAAATCTTGACATGAGATTTGCGCAAACCAACGACGTGATCTCCTCCGGTACGTTAAGTGCTACCCCTGCTTTTGGTTTTGAAGTAGGCTATGTCAATTTAGTTTATCTGCGAGGAGGCGTTGGCAATTTTCAAAATCTGGAGCAACTGGGAGGAAACGGCACCGAGCTTGGTTTTCAGCCCAACTTTGGAGTTGGCTTCAAGTATAAAGGCATACAAATTGACTATGCCCTTACCGATATTGGCGACCAAAGTCTTGCTTTATACTCCAATGTTTTCTCTTTAAAATTGGACTGGTCGATATTTAGATGATTTCTAAATAGCTTCAATCCTCTCTCGCCCAGAGCAATATTTACAAAATTATAGTAACTACTTAACAAGTCATAAAGTTTTAACCTTATCGCCTTGTTAAAAGTTTTTGAGCCCTTTAGTTTCGCCGCTGGCTAATTCAAAAACAACTAACTAATGAAACAAAATGCAAATTGGATCTTTTTATTCGTTTTCGCTTTAATCTCCCATGTGGGGTTAGCGCAGAATCAAGAAGTGACAGGAACTGTCGTTGACAACACTGGATTACCCTTACCAGGTGTTAACGTCATTGAAAAAGGAACAACTAATGGTACTCAGACTAACTTTGATGGAGAATTTACCCTTCAAGTTGGTGATGACGCTACTTTGGTGTTTTCCTATTTAGGAATGAAAGAACAACAAGTAAATATTGGGACTAAAACAAGCCTTGACATTACATTACAACCTGATACGGGTCAACTTGATGAAGTTGTTGTAACTGCTTTGGGTATAAAAAGAGAGAAGAAATCTTTAGGCTATGCGACTCAAGAGGTCGGAGGAAATGAAGTCTCTGATGTAGCAACACAAAATTTTACAAACGCTTTATCTGGTAAAGTTGCCGGTCTTAAGGTAAAATCTTCGGGTACCATGGGAGGTTCTACCAATGTAGTAATAAGAGGAAATGCTTCATTAACAGGAAGTAATCAAGCCTTATTTGTAGTAGATGGAACGCCAATTATCAATCAAAATTCCAACACAACAGGACAAACCCAAGGACGTGGTGGGTATGATTACGGGAACGCTGCTGCGGATATCAATCCTGATGATATTGAATCCATCAATGTCCTGCGAGGAGCTGCTGCTTCTGCACTTTATGGAGAGAGAGCTGCTAATGGTGTGATCATTATCGAAACTAAAAGGGGACAAAAAAACAAAGGTATAGGCGTAACCGTAAGATCATCTGTAATGTTTTCTAACGCAGATGATGAAACCTTACCAGACTACCAGCAAAAATATGGAGCTGGATATGGGCCATACTATCAATCTGAAGATGGTTATTTTAATCTTTTTGATGTCAACGGTGATGGTGTTTTAGATGAAACAACTCCTTTTACAGAAGATGCTTCTTTTGGTGCAGCTTTCGACCCGGATAGAATGATTTATCAATGGAATTCTATCTATCCTGAGCTAGACACTTATCAACAAGCTTCCCCTTGGGTGGCTGGAAAAAACACCCCAAATGACATTTGGGAAACTGGTTATACAATGATCAATTCTGTTGCACTGGATGGTGGAACCGATAAAAGCACATACAGAGTTGGATTCACAAATTTAGATCAAGAAGGAGCCTTACCAAATAGTAGCATCACTCGTAACAACATCAAATTTTCTGCATCTCATGATTTGACTGATAAATTCAGTGTGAGTTCTAATTTCAACTTTATCAAAACAGATGGAAAAGGAAGATATGGTACTGGTTATGATGCTTTGAATGTTATGCAATCATTTAGACAATGGAATCAATCAAACGTTGATTTGTACAAACAAAGAGATGCATATTTTGCTACTGGTAATAATATTACTTGGAATCCAAACGGTCCAAATAATTTGACTCCAATCTATACAGATAATCCCTATTTTACGAGATATGAAAATTACCAAACAGACACTAGAAATCGCTACTTTGGTAATATTAATTTGAATTATCAAATCAGTGATGTATTTAGTGTTTTAGGACGTTTCACATTTGATACATACAGTGAACTACAAGAAGAACGTAAAAATGTTGGATCTGTTGGAGTTTCAGGGTATTCAAGATTTGATAACAGAGTCGCTGAATACAATTATGACTTAATTTTAAATTTCAATAAAAATTTAAGTGATGACTTAAATTTAGATGGTAATGTTGGTTTCAATTTGAGAAGAAATGAGCAATCATCTATCAGAGCATCCACCAATGGAGGATTAAATGCACCTGACTTTTTTGCCTTGAGCAATAGTAAAGATCCGCTAAATCCACCTTCAGAATATGAAGCAGACCAAATGCTCGACGGTATATTTGCCAGAGCAAGTTTAGGTTACCTGAACACATATTACATGGAAGCTACCATGAGAAGAGACAGATCTTCTACTTTACCAAGTTCAGACAATACTTATTATTATCCATCAATTTCAACAAGTGTTTTATTATCAAACATCATTGATAAGTATTGGTTGAGTTTTGCAAAATTTAGAGCCAACTATGCACAAGTAGGAAGTGGAACAGATCCTTACAGAGTTTTTAACACTTACCTGGTCTCAGCACCATTTGACGGTCAAGGTGTTGCAAGTTTGAACGGAACTCTCAATAATCTTGAATTAAAATCCGAAACTTCTAAGTCATTTGAAGTAGGTTTAGAGTCCAGCTTTATAGACAACAGATTAAGTGTAGATTTTTCTTACTACAACACTAGAACAGAGGATCAAATCACTCCTGTTCCTGTTTCTAATGCCACAGGTTACACAAGAAAACTTCTTAACGCAGGAGAGATAGAAAACAAAGGTTTTGAAGTTCTTCTTAGTGGTAAGCCAGTACAGATGGATGATTTCAACTGGAATGTTAGTGTAAACTGGTCTAGAAATAGAAATGAAGTGATAAGCCTAACAGATGGAGTCGATAACCTTCAACTGGCAAGCCTGCAAGGAGGAGTTTCAATTAATGCAGCTCCAGGTCAACCATATGGAGCGATAAGAGGAACTGATTATGTTTACGATGAAAATGGAAGTAAAATCGTAAATAGCGACGGTTATTACGAAACAACAGATTCTAATAATAACGTAATTGGAAACATTCAGCCAGATTGGAATGCAGGTATCACAAACTCATTTAGATATAAAAATTTCAGATTTAGTTTCTTGATTGATATACAAGAAGGAGGAGATATCTTTTCATTAGATACTTGGTACGGAATGGCTACCGGAGTTTATGATGTCACAGCAGGTATAAATGATCTTGGAAACGAGATGAGAGCACCATTAACTGGAGGAGCTGATAGCGGTGGTATAATTTTACCAGGTGTAAATGCAGATGGATCCCAAAACGAAACAAGAGTTCCTTTTGATACCTATGCTAATCCTTACGGGTATGCACGTGATGCGAACAAAGGGCACGTTTATGATGCCTCTTACATAAAGCTTAGAGAATTAAGTCTTACTTATGATTTCAGCGATAAAATTCTCGAAAAATTGCCATTTACCAACGCTTCTATTTCATTCATAGGTAGAAATCTATGGATTATTGATAAAAACTTACCGTATTCAGATCCTGAAGCTGGATTGAGTTCTGGTAATGTACAAGGCTATCAGTCTGGAGCGTATCCAGCAATGAAGCAATATGGTCTTAATCTTAGGTTTAATTTTTAAACAATAAAAAATGAAAAAATACTTAATCATATTAACGGTAGCCTTTCTTTTCGCATCATGTTCTGATGATGAAAAGTACGAAAGGCTCAATCAAGACCCAAAAAATCCAACCCAAGTATCAGAAGACTTCTTATTTACTTCGGCAGCGGTGAGTTTGGGAGACTTTTTGGCAAGCCCAAATGTAAACATCAATATTTTTAGATTCGTAAGTCAGTACCTCACAGCTACAACTTACGTAGATGAGCCAAATTATGACTTGACAAACAGAAATATACCTCAGTCCCAGTGGTCTGAAATATATAGAGATATCTTATTAGATCTTGATGACGCTAAAGGGTATATCAATGATAATTCTGATCTTTCTCAAAGTGAGAAGGATGCACGTATAGGACAAATTGAAGTTATTCAAGTTTATGCATGGCAAGTTTTGGTTGATACCTTTGGAGATATACCCTATAATGAAGCTTTACAGGCAGAAACAAATACACTTCCAGCTTACGAAGATGATGCCGTAATATATGAAGATCTTATAGAAAGACTTCAAGCTGCAAGTGCATTGTTAAATTCTGGACAAGGATTTGTCGGTCCAGATGTAATATTCGGAGGAGATATGAGTAAATGGAGTAAATTCAATAACTCTCTTCAACTTAGATTAGCAATGAGAATTTCTGATAGTAATCCAAATTTATCAAAAAGCGCTGCAGAAGATGCCGCTAGTAAAGGAGTTTTTACAGGAAATCAAGATAATGCGATAATAGCTTACCAAAGTTCACCGCCTAATACCAACCCATTGTGGGAAGATTTAGTACAAAGCGGAAGATCCGATTATGTTGCAGCAAATACTATAGTTGATATCATGAACGATCTGGAAGATCCAAGACGAACCTACTATTTCGATCAAAACCTAGGAGATGGTGTTTATGAAGGAGGTATTTATGGGTCTCAAAATCCATTTTCTGGATCGACTCATATAGGGGAAGCCTTTAGAGATCCAACACATGCAGGTATATATTTAGATTTTGCTGAAGTTTCATTTCATTTAGCAACTGCATCAGAATTAAATTATAATGTTTTTGGTGATGCAGAAACACATTATAACAATGCTATTACAGCATCTATGAATTATGCTGGTATTGATGACCAAGATGCTATTGATGCTTATTTGAGCAAACCGAATGTTTCTTATGATCCTTCGAACTCCAATACTTTAATAGGAACTCAATTTTGGATTGCTATGTTTGATAATCCTTTGGAAGGATGGTCAACTTGGAGAAAATACAACGAACCAAATTTAAATCTACCCGGATCTACAGGAAATCCAGTACCAGTGAGATATACTTATCCTGTTAATGAGCAAAATTTGAATGAAGCAAATTATAATGAAGCTTCTCAAGCTATTGGAGGAGACACACAACAAACCCAAATCTTCTGGGATGTGAATTAGCTTTCAATTTTATAGTATATTATCAAGACCTGCTAGAGAATTCTAGCAGGTTTTTTTTGGTTAAAAATCACTCTAAAAATCTGGATTAAATATTTTAAATTATATTTTACTCGATATCATAGTTATCAAAAAGTCCAATTAGATCATTTTTTAAAATAAATACATGATCTCTAAAAAAAATAAATCAAGAAATAATTTCAGACTTAATTAAATGGTATTTTATAAAAGATCTCTAACCAAAATCGGTCTTATTTTTTGTCTTTTGATTTTGAATTCATTTTAAAGTTAAATCTGGCTTTATTAAAAGTAAGAATAAAGAACGTTAAAATTGTTTTTCTTATTAGGATTTAAAATTAACATTTTTGGTGTTATAAATAAATAGCTTTTATATAATAACCTGTTTAACAGATTATTATATAATTTTTTAAAAAAATAAATTTAACATAAATATATTGTTAATTTAGTTTAGGTTTGTGTTTGGCTAATTCAAATAAATAAAAACATGAAATTAAAAATTAATGGATTTATGACGCTTTTTTTAGCGTTTGTGGTGCAAGTAACAATTGCTCAAACCAAGACGGTTACTGGAACTGTTACAGATTCAGAAAGCTTGCCATTACCTGGTGTAAATGTGCTTATTAAGGGGTCTTCGAGTGGTACACAAACTGATTTTGATGGAAATTATTCCATTGAAGTGGACAATAACCAGCAACTCATATTTTCGTACGTAGGGTTTCAAACCCAAACCGTTCGTGTTGGTGATAGAACAGAAATCAACATCCAGTTAGAGACTGGTGAATCCTTAGATGAAGTCTTTGTTGTCGCCTATGGAACAGCCTCTAAAGAATCTTTTACAGGTTCTGCAAGTGTAATTTCTTCAAAACAATTGGAAACCCGTAATGTGACCTCTCCAATTGAAGCTATCGAAGGTAGAGCAACAGGTGTGCAATTTACAACACCCACAGGCCCTGGGGATTCTCCAGGAATAGTCATTAGAGGTGTTGGAACACTAAATGGCGATACTGATCCTTTGTATATCGTAGATGGAGTACAATATAATGCGCCTTTAAATACATTGAACCAGGAAGATATAGCGTCTTTCACTATTCTAAAAGATGCCGCATCAACATCTATTTATGGATCCAGAGCTGCTAATGGTGTGGTTATCATTACAACAAAGAGCGGTACCAAAGGAGCAATAAAAGTAAGTGCTTCTGCTCAATCCAGTATTATAAATAGAGGTAGACCATTATATGATCAGGTGAATCCAGGTCAATATTATGAAACAATGTGGGAAGCTCTAAGAAATTCTTCTGCTGCCAATGGAGACGCTGCTTTTGCTAGTGCAAACATCTACAATCAATTAGGTTATAACCCCTTCAATGTGGCCAACGATCAAATTGTAGGAACCGATGGTAGACTCAATCCTAATGCTCAACTCATTTACAAAAGCTTAGACTGGTTTGAGGAATTGGAGCGAACTGGACAAAGACAAAATTATAATGTGAATGTATCTGGAGGCGGGGAAGATCACTCTGTATTTTTCTCTGCTTCATATTTGGAAGAAGACAGTTATGTGATCACTTCAGGTTTTGACAGATTCACTGCTAGATTGAATGCCGATTTTCAGGTCACTGATAAAATTAAGGTCGGTGGTAGTACAAACCTTTCTTTAACTGAAGCAAGAGCACCAAGTTCTGCAGGAACAGGTAGTATTGTTAACCCTTTTAGCTTTGCACAAGGCATTGGTTCTATCTATCCAGTTTTTGTCAACGATAGAGATGGAAACATAGTTTTAGATGAAGTAGGTGCTCCTTTATGGGATAGTGGAGAAGGCTTCCCAGACTTTGGAATTGGATCACGACCAACGAATCAAGGAAGACACGCGATTCAAGAATTAACTTTAAATCGTGAACTCGAACAAAACAATACATATGGTATACGTTTGTTTGGTGAGTATGAAATCATAGATGGGTTGACCTTTAAATTAAATTATGGTAGAGATTTAACTGACTTTTTTGCAAGTCAATACGAAAACCCAATTATTGGAGATGCTCAGCCAGTTGGTCGTTTAGATCAAAGACGGGCAAGACGTGATACAGAAACTTTTAACCAACTTCTAACTTATCAGAAAAGTTTTGGTTTTCATAATTTAGACTTGACTGCTGGTCATGAGAGCTACGAAACTTCTATTAGTGATTTGGATGGTTTGGCAACGATTCAGGCTGCAAGCGGCATATTTGAATTTGCTAATTTTTCAAACATTGTAGACTTAGATGGAGCAACATTCGACAGGTCTTTGGAAAGTTATTTCTTTAGAGGAAATTACAACTTCAATGACAAATATTACTTAAGTGCATCTGTTAGAGCTGATGGTTCTTCGGTTTTCCAGTCTGAAAACAGATGGGGTAATTTTTACTCTGTTGGAGCTTCATGGAGAATGGATCAGGAAGAATTTATACAGAAGATAGATTGGATAGATCAGCTAAAAATAAGAGGCTCTTATGGTGAAGTAGGTAATGACGATCTTTTAGATTCTTATCTCTCACAAGCTAGATTCAACATCACCTCTAATGCTGCAAATCCTGCAATATTGTTTACTGATATCGGAAATGAGGATTTACAGTGGGAAACCACAGAAAGCTATGATGTGGCTTTAGAGTTTGGTTTATTCAATAACTTTTTAGATGGTTCTGTTGAATATTATAGAAGAAATTCTACTGACCTACTTTACAATCTTCCAATTGCACCTAGTAACGGACTGAATGTGGTTCCAGTAAACGCTGGAGACCTTTACAATTCTGGTTGGGAAATGGCCTTGACTGGTCATATGGTTAATACCGATGAACTTAAATGGGATTTAACCTTATTAGGATCAACGCTTAAAAATGAAATCACAAGTCTACCAGATCCATTCATTAATGGAAGTAAACGATGGGCTGAAGGAGTATCTAGATTTGATTTCTTCCTTTTTAGAACTGCAGGAGTCGATCCAGCTACGGGAGACCAGTTATACTTACAATACGAACTTGACGCAAACAACGAGAGTATTCCAGTCTTAGATGCTAATGGAAATCAATTAACGACCAACGATTGGACAGAAACAGAGAGAGCATATACAGGAGATTCTTCAATTCCAGATTTTATTGGCTCTGTTGCTAATACAATCAGCTATAAAGGATTTACGCTAGATCTATTGATTACTTATGGTATTGGAGGAAGTGTTTTAGACAATGGTTACGCCGACCTTATGCACGCGGGTGCTTATGGAAGATCCTCACATCCTGATATTTTAAATGCCTGGAGACAACCTGGAGACATTACAGATGTACCACGATTAGAAAATGGAAATGTCCTTTTAGTTCAAACTCAATCTGATCGCTTTTTAACAGATGGTTCTTATATTAACTTAAGAAATGCTAGTCTTAGCTATAGATTCGACAGCTCTATGGTCGAAAAATTAGGCTTAGATAATTTGACTGTAAACTTAACAGGAGAAAACCTTTATTTTAAAAGTAAAAGAGATGGACTCGATCCTCAATTCAATTTAGCGGGCACCTCTCCAGCTAACAACTTTTTTGCTCCAAGAATTATATCCCTAGGGTTAAACATTTCACTATAAAAAATTATAGATATGATAAATAAAATTAAACTTATACTACTGGCTGCTTTATTTTTTCCAGTACTATCATGCGAAGACGAGTTCTTAGAGAGAACTCCTACCGATGCGATATCGGCTGACGATGCACTTGCAAGTGTTGACAATATGCAACTTGTTTTAAACGGTGTACACAGGGGCTTATATTCTCAATCACAAACCGTTTTCCCTGGTGGTAACACTGGGAGGGCTAATGATCATTACTGGGTACCAATGGGCGACAATTTAGCAGGTTATCTTATTCATTCTGCAAACGCCAATAATCTCGGATGGCGAACCAATGCGCAATGGAATGATCACACAGTTCAAACCTCTTTAACAACTGAATTACTTTGGTATCACCGTTACAACATCATATTACACGCAAATCTTTTAATTAATGGTATTGCTGAAAGTGGATTTACTGAAACAGCGAGACTTAATGAAATATTAGGTCAAGCTTATACCTATAGAGCTATGGCCTACCTTTCTTTAGTACAACATTACGCAAAAGGTTATCTGATTGGTAATCCAGAAACAGATCCAGGTGTACCATTATTATTTTCTTCAGAATCTCCGTTCACAAGTCAACCAAGGTCAAGTGTACAAGATATATACGACCAAATTGGAAGTGATTTGACCGATGCTATAACAGCATTTGAAAACGGTACAGGAAGATCTGGTTCGGGAGCTGCAGCAAAATCTCAATTGAATATTGATGTGGCTTATGGCATTAGAGCAAGATGGGCTTTATCTAAAGGAGACTGGGAAACTGCTGCAGCATCTGCAGTAGCTGCAAGACAAGATTACCCTTTAATGAATGAAGCTGACTGGCTTTCTGGTTTTAATTCTAATGAACTCTCAGAAGTGATTTGGGGAAGCCATGTAATAGAAGCTGAAACTACATTTTTTAGATCTTATTTCTATTTAGCCAGTAATACATTCAATGGAAGTCAGATAAGAAATAATCCTAAAATAGCAGACCGTAGATTGGTAGATGCTATTCCTGAAACAGACTATAGAGGTAAAGTTTTTATAGTGGATGCACCAAACACAAATACATCAGCTGCAAATGGACAAGGTGGGTTTGGAAATGATCCTAATTATACTGACCAGGCCGAATTTAATGCACGTAGAGCTGAGATTAATGCTGAATATGGTATTTCAAACAGTTTTAATCAACATCCATATATGCATTTCAAATTAAAGAATGCAAATCCTGGTACAATTGATCCAGATGATGTCATTTATATGCGATCTTCAGAAATGTATCTAATTGAAGCTGAAGCCTTAGCGATGATGGATGATATTCCAAATGCTCAAATAGCACTTGAGGCCTTAGTTAACGAAAGGGACAGCGCTTTTGATGTTTCCGTATTTAACACCAAACAAACGTTAATGGAACAAATCAAGTTTCAAAGACGATTAGAGCTTTGGGGTGAAGGTTTTGGATATACCGATAAAATACGTTGGGATGAAAATATAGATCATGCTGCAGATGGTGGATCTGGAGCTTCTCAAGTTCTTTACCAGCAAGCCTATCAAATCGATAGACCATCAATAAATGACGATTGGATCTTTAAGATTCCTCAGGCTGAAATTAACGCAAATCCAAACTTAAGCTCAAGTGATCAGAATTAAACTAATAATCCTTTTAACTTAGTATCAAGACCTGCTAGAATATCTAGCAGGTTTTTTTTGGTTGAAAATCACCCTTAAAGATGGATTAAACCTTTTAAATTGATTTTTACTTGATATCATAGTTTTCAAAAAATCCAATAAGATCCTTTTTTTAAAATAAATACGTACTCCTAAAAGGGATAAAATCAAGATATAATTTCAGACTTAATTAAATATTTAAAATTAAATGGTATCTCATAAAAGATCTCTAATCAAAATCGGTCTTAATTTTTGTCTTTTGATCTTGAATTCATTTTTAAGTTAAATCTTGCTTTATTCGGTAAAATAAAGTGACTCACTTTTTGAAAATCTTTTACTAAACCGATATAGTTAATTTTGTAACTTCTGTTCGTTATTTAAACAATTATAATAAACAATACGTAAATCACTGTTTTTCAGTATTTTGAAAATTATTAATAAATATTTTTTAATAAATTATGTAATTTTAACGTTAGTATCTTGTTAATATGTTAAAATGCATTTAGGTTTGTAGTTGGCTAATTCAATTAAACAAATGATATGAAAACAAAGTTAAATGGAATTTTAATGCTCTTTCTGGCATTAACGGTGCAATTCAGTATTGCACAGACCAAAACGGTAACCGGTACGGTTACCGATAACACTGGTTTACCATTACCGGGAGTTAATGTTTTGGTGAAAGGAACAACACAAGGAACACAAACCGATTTTGATGGAAATTACTCCATCGATGTGGAGCCTACTCAACAATTAGAGTTCTCTTACATCGGTTTTACAACGCAGACCATTGCTGTGAGTAACAAGTCTGAAATCAATGTTCAAATGGAATCAGGAGAAGCGCTTGATGAAGTTGTCGTTGTTGGTTTTGGTACGAGTAGAGAAAAGAAATCTCTTGGTTATTCTGTAAGTGCTGTTGAGTCAGAAGGATTGGAAGACCGATCTGAAGGTGATTTAGGACGCGTATTACAAGGTAAGGCTTCCGGGGTTGTGATTAACAACTCTAGCGGTGTTTCTGGATCTGCAACCAACATTAATATTAGAGGATATACTTCTATAAATGGTAGCAACCAACCCTTATTCATTGTAGATGGTGTGCCAATTTCAAACGACACCAATGGAGTTGGTGATTTTGAAGATGGTAACGCAGGATCTTCACGATCTTTAGATTTAGATCCAAACTCCATTGAAAGCGTATCTGTGCTTAAAGGGTTTGCTGCAGCAACTGTTTACGGTTCTGCTGGAAAAAACGGGGTGATTTTAATCACTACCAAAGCTGGTTCTGCTGGGGAAAGACAAAAGAAAAGTGAAGTCTCTGTTTCACAAGGAATTTTCTTCAATGAAATAGCTTCATTACCGGACTATAACAGTAAGTATGGTAATGGATTTGATGGTGCCTTTGGAAACTTTTTTTCAAACTGGGGCCCTGGTTTTAATGCCGAGGGTTTTGGTGGATATCCGCAACAAGGAAGTGGAATTAATGCTGATGGAACTTATAACCATCCTTATAACCGAGCTAATTTAGCAGACGTATTTCCAGAGTTTCAAGGAGCAACATTGCAATGGGAAAACCAGCCAAACAACGTAAAAGACTTCTTTAGAACTGGATTAGTAAAAAATACTTCAGTGAACATAGGGAAAACTTCAGAAGATGGTAAAATTTCTTACAATGTTAATTTTGGACATCTAGATGATGAAGGATTTACTCCTAACAACAGTCTATCCAGAACTAACTTTTCTGTAGGAGGCAGAGCTCTATTATCAAATAAGCTAACTGTTAATAGTACAATTAACGTCTCAAGAACTGACTTTAAAACACCTCCTGTAGCCCTTGGCGATGGTAACAGTACAACGGGTGATGGATTGTCTGTATATTCAAATATATTTTTTACCCCTAGAAACATTCCATTAATGGAGATTCCTTTCCAGAATCCCGTGACTGGTGCTAGTGTTTATTATAGAAACGATGAAGCAATTCCAAACCCAAGATGGGTTGCCAATAATAGTTTTGTAAGACAAACAACTTCTAGGTTTAATACTGCTAATACACTAACGTATGAAATAAATGAAAGTTTGAATTTTTTATACAGAGGTGGTTTAGATATCTATTCAGAACGTAACGAGACAGGTACTAATATTGGTGCTACAATAGGTCCAGTTCTTGGAGAATATTCTTCTTTTACAAACACCAATATCGTATGGGATCATAACTTCCAATTGAATGGTGAATATGATTTAACATCAGATCTCAATGTAAATTTTACTCTAGGTGCTACATCTAGATACAACAAATTTCAAAGAGACGGTGTAAGAAGCTCTGGCCAAATTGTTTTTGATGTATTTAGGCATTTCAACTTTAGACAGCAATCACCTATACAATTTGAAACTTTTCAAAATATTGTAGGTGTATATGGAGTTGCCGATTTTGAATATAAGGATTACTTATACTTTAATTTATCAGCTCGTAACGATTGGGTGTCAAATCAAGAGAATAACTCTCAATTTTATCCAAGTACAAGTGTATCCTTTCTTCCAACATCTGCTTTTTCAGACTTAAGAAGTCAAGATGGACTGAATTACTTAAAAATTAGAGCAGGATATGGTACCTCTGCTGGTTTTGCCTCAGGATTTCCTACGGTAAATACGCTACCTTTAAATACACGATTTTTCCAATCAGCTGGAAGCAGTACGCCAATAGCAAGCAACTCTTTATCAAGAGTCTTAGCTAATCCAGACATTAGGCCTGAGCTTTATGAAGAATATGAAATTGGATTAGAGGCTAGAGCTCTAGACAATAGAATATCACTGGACTTTTCTTATTTCAAGAGAAATACACAGGACTTAATAATCAATAGACCTTTAGCTCCAACTACTGGTTTCACTTCAACACAGTTTAATATTGGTGAAATCCAGGGTTATGGTTTTGAAGGAGATTTAGGAATAGACGTCATTCAAAATGATGGAACAGGATTAAATTGGAATGTAAATTTGAATTACACTAAGATACGTTCTAATGTTACAGATCTTGGTTTGGAACCAACTGATGACCCCGTAGATAACGCCATTCCTTATTCTGGATTTTCAAACTTAGGAAACGCAGCTATTGAAGGCCTACCATTTAGCACAATGATTGGATCGTCGGTTGCTAGAGATGAGGATGGAAACCCATTGGTGAATTCTCAGGGTACTTACGTCATAGATAACGGACCTAATGTCATTGGAGATGCTACACCTGATTTCTTAACTAACTTCAGCACAACTTTATCTTACAAAAATTTCACATTCAATGCATTAATTAGTTACCAACATGGAGGAGATATTTACTCCAACACCATTGCAACCATGCTAGGTAGAGGGGTAACAACAGATACAGAAAACAGATTAGATACTTACATTCTTCCAGGTGTACTAGCTGACTCAGGACAGCCAAATGATATCCAAATCAACAATTCCACTTACTATTTTGATGTATTTGGTATTGGTGCGCCAGATGAGTTAAAAGTGTACGATGGCTCATTTGTTCGTTTACAAGAGGTATCTTTAACTTATAAATTTCCTAAAGAATGGCTAGATTCAACACCTTTTGGTAATTTATCTTTATCAGTTCAAGGTAATAACCTTTGGTATAATGCTCCAAATACTCCGGATGGGGTAAACTTTGATCCAAACATCATAGGTACTGGAGTGGGTAATGGTCGAGGCTTTGATTTTCTAAACGGCCCAAGCGGAAAGCGATATGGATTTACTTTAAGAGCAACATTTTAAAAAATAACTACAATGAAAAACATAAAATATACTGTTATTTTGATGCTAGGTCTACTTACACTTTTTTCGTGTGAAACTACAGACCTAGACAAACTAAATAACCCAAACGAATTAAGTCCAGATCAAGCTGATATCGACTTATCTATGAATGCAATTTTAGTAAGAACTGGAGATTTTACAAATACAATGGGTTCTTATGGTTCGAGATTTACTAGAATAAGAAATATGTTTGGCAGAACTTATCTTAACGTTTTTGGTCCTGCTACATTTAGCGGAGTATGGAACCAAGCTTATGCGGATATTTTGAGCGACATACGTGCAATGAACCAGCAAATAGATGGCTTAGAAGGTGAATTTGAAAAGCATAGAGCCGTCGGTGAAGTTATAGAAGCCTATATCGTAGTAACTTTAGTAGATTATTTTGGTGATATCCCTTACTCAGAAGGTCTGGATCCTGCAATTTTAAATCCAGCAGTAGATAGTGGAGCTGATGTTTATCAAGCTGCTTTAAATCTTTTGGATGATGCTATTGTAAAGCTTAATGAACCAACTACTGTTAATATAGCAAATGATCTTTACTATGGAGGAGACTATGACAAATGGGTTAAGCTAGCTAACACTTTAAAAATGAAAATATATTTTCAACAGCGATTGGTCAATCCATCTGCAATTGATGATTTTCAAACCATTGTAAGCGGAGGAAACTATATTCAAGAAGGGGAAGACTTTGTTTTCAACTGGGGAGAAAACCTCGATAATCCAAATTCAAGACATCCTATTTATAACGTCCAGTATGCCCCAGGTGGTCCGGATACATGGTATATGTCGAATTGGTTAATGGACCAAATGAGAAATGGCCAGACTACTGAAGATCCAAGAATTCGTTATTACTTTTACAGACAAGTAGATGATGTGGTCTCCAATGTAGATCCGGATTCTGGTTCAGAGAAGCGTTGTATTATACAAACTATACCCCCGCATTATGCAAACAACAATATCTTATATTGTTTTCCTGAAGACAATAGAGGTTTATGGGGTAGAGATCATGGACAAGATGATGGTATTCCGCCAGATGGATTCTTAAGAACAGCTTTTGGAATTTACCCAGCAGGCGGTCGTTTTGACGACAGCAGTTTTGAAATTATTGATGGAAATAACTACGGTGCAAATGGTGCTGGAATTACTCCAATTTTGTTAGCCTCAACGGTTGATTTCTGGAGAGCAGAAATCGCATTGGAGATAGATAATGATCCAGGTACAGCATCTCAGCTTTTAGAAAATGCTATGGTAAAACATATAAACTATGTTCAGTCGTTTACCTCTAGAAGTGCAGCAGATTTTGATGAATCGACAATTCCAACCAACGCGGAAGTGTCAAGCTTCGTCACAGAAGTTATTGATGAGTTTGATACTGCAAATGCAGAAAAACAACTCAACATCATTGGAGAGCAGTTCTTTATTTCTTTGATCGGTAACGGCACTGATGCCTACAACTTCTATAGAAGAACTGGGGCACCGACAGATATTCAGCCAAGTGTTGAACCAAATCCAGGATTACTACCAAGAACATTATGGTATCCAGCAACAGAAGTTACTGCTAATCCAAACGTATCTCAGAAGGATGATTTAACAGTGAAAGTATTTTGGGATAATAACCCATCCACTGGTTTCCCTGTTAATAATTAAAACAAATATTAAAATGAAAACACTCATAAAACAAATAAGTATCATTACAGTTCTTGCTTTTCTAGTTGGTTGTAGTGATACAGAGAAAGTAACAGAAGTTCTACAGGAAACTACTGAAAGAGGCACTGTACTAAAAACTATCGAAACGAACTTGGAGTTTGAAGTAGGTGAAGATAATTTAATTTCAGTGTCTGCTGAAGTTATAGATCAACGTGGTCAAGATTTCGAGAAAATTGATGTATTCTTATCTTTTACTGATAATAGAGATGCATCTGATCCAGACAACGTTACTCAAGATGAAACTCTCTTCGAGACGTTTTCTCCAGCAGACTTGGACAATAGTAGTGAATATCCAGTTTTGAATTTTGATTTTACTGGAGATGAATTTGACGATTTCTTTGGTATAAATGATACAGACTATGCACTTGGTGGGCGAATCAATATCCGTATGGAACTAGTCATGAATGACGGCAGGGTATTTACGAGTACAAATGTAAATGCAGTGGTATCTGGTGGAGGATTTTACCGTTCTCCTTTTCAATACAGCATGAACCTAATTTGTCAACCAGCACAGCCTGTACCAGGAACATGGGTTATAGATCAACAAGATAGTTTTGGTGATGGCTGGAATGGTGCAGAACTGATTGTCACTGTTGACGGAGTTGAAACAAGGTTTGGTTTGGATGATGGTGGCTCAGGAACAGCAAGCTTTATAGTTCCACCTGACACTGATGTTGTTTCAGTTGTTTTCTCATCTGGAGATTTTGATGGGGAAGTTAGCTTCCAAGTTAGAGCTGCAAATGGCAATACTGTAATAGATGCAGGTCCAGGGCCATTAGTGGATACTGAACTAATTGACTACTGTAGATTAGATTACAGATTGTAAAATAATTGATAGACGATTAATTCGTTATCTAAAACTTTAAACCTGCTAGAGAATTCTAGCAGGTTTTTTTTATGGCCAAGCCTTACCTTTGGAACATGCAAAAGCTGACAATACTTTTACTACTCTACTCTGCTATTGGATTTAGCCAGCAAACTGATAAAGTAGACTTCTTGAAAATGGAGGCTGAAGTTGAAGTTGATACCCTTGAGTTTAAAATCAAAGGAAATATTCAAGTCAAATTTAAAGCACTTCAAAACATAGATTCGGTATTCTTGGACGGGGTAAATATGAAGATTAAGACTTCTGAAACAAACCCTTTCAAGATTGTTCAAGAGGACGATAAGATATGGATCACCAGTAATTTTAAGGAAAATACAGAATACACTGCAGAATTCTCTTATGAAGCAAAGCCACGGCAAACTGTTTATTTTGTTGGGTTCAATTCAGATTTGAAAGCTTATCCTTCTCAAGTCTGGACACAAGGTCAAGGCAAATATACCTCACATTGGTTACCAAGCCTGGATGATATGAATGATAAACTCATTTTTAATATCACTTATAATGCACCAAAGAATTATGAGGTTATGGCTAACGGCAAACTTTCCCGAACCAGAAATCGATTGAATCATAAATCGTGGACGTTTGAAATGCAAAATCCTATGAGCAGTTATCTCGTTGCTTTTGCTATGGGTCACTTCAGGAGATCGACAAGCAAAAGTAATAATGGCACTCCCCTTCAGTTATATCTTGAAACCAAACATGCAGATAAAGTGAATTCCACCTATAAGCATCATAACAAAATCTTTAATTTTCTGGAAAGCAAAATCAATGTTAACTATCCATGGCAGAATTTTAAGCAAGTCCCTGTGAGGGATTTTTTGTACGCTGGCATGGAAAACACTACACTTAATATATTTTCTGAAGAATTTGTAGTTGATGATATAGGTTTAAACGACCAGAGCTTTGTCAACGTGCAGGCGCATGAGCTTGCTCACCAATGGTTTGGAAATCTAGTTACTGAAACTTCCTCTCGCCATCATTGGCTCCATGAGGGTTTTGCAACCTTTTATGCTCTGGAAGCTGAACGAGAAATTTTTGGGGAGGATTATTATTACTTCAAAATCTATAAAACTGCAGAAGAACTTAAAACCTTAAGCGATACAGGCAAAGGCCAGATTCTAGTAAGTCCCGGCGGCTCTTCCCTTACCTATTACCAAAAAGGAGCTTGGGCGCTTATCATTTTGAAAGAAATTGTAGGTGAAACTGTTTTTGAAAATGCCGTAAAAAATTATCTAAACAAATATACTTTCAAAAATGTGACTACAGACGATTTTATGAATGAAGTGGAACTCGAATACGGCCAACCGCTCACTAATTATAAAGAAAGATGGCTAAACCAGAAGGCTTTCCAATCGAGAGAAACTTTGGAATTTTTGAAAAAAAATGAGTTTATTCAAGACTACATGAAATTAGTGGCTTTTAGAGAAACGCGACTAACTTTTAAAACTGAAAGGCTTGATGAAGCTCTTGATTTTCCTGTCAATGATTATTTAGGACAAGAAGCGGTTTATCAACTAAACAGTAATGAACCTGAACTTTCACTACCCTTGTACCGAAAGGCTCTAAAAACAAATAATCTTTACGTTCGTCAGGCTGTAGCAAATTCTCTTACGGCCGTTCCAAAAGCTCTCAAAACCGATTACGAGACTTTACTTGATGACAAGTCATACACGACAATAGAAAAAGCACTATTACACCTATGGATGTCTTTCCCAGAGGACAGGCACGAGTACCTGGATCGAACAAATAACATCACAGGCTTTCAGGATAAAAATGTGAAACTTTTATGGCTGACCTTAAATCTTGCAACTTCAGATTATAATCCAAAAGAGAAATCAAAAGTTTATTCTGAATTAAGCAGTCACACTCAACCAGGCTATCCTTACCAAATAAGGCGCCATGCTTTTGGGTATTTATATCAAATTAATACATTCACTGAAGATAATTACAAGGATTTGATGGAAGGTGTTTTCCATCCTGTTTGGCAGTTCAAGAAATTTTGCAGAGAGCTATTGGACACACTGATGAAATCTGATCTTCATAAAAACGCACTTCTAAAACTGAGGGATAACTTTTCTACAAAAGAAAAAACCTTTTTTAATAACAGATACTAAAAAAGATGTTTGATCTCATTTTTAACAAAAGCAATACCTGTGTCGCTTGGAGATGACTTTTCCAGTAAATCTGTCAAAATAACCTCTCTTAACTTTTGAGCATTGGTGATTTTATCACTCATATTCGTATGTCGAATAAGTGAAATGGTCGAATTTTTGGAAGCCTTTATGGCATCCCAGCATTTCTGACTTACATACACTTGTTGCACAAGATTGTGCTCAAATTCCTGCTCTATAGAAGCAATAAGAAGATTTTCATAATCATATTTATCATCACCTACAGGTTTTACCCGAGATAAAAGCTGGCCTGGAGATATACGCTCAAGAAAGAGCACCAAACGCTCAAAGGCCTGAAGTCGCAATGGAAGAACCTCACTCCTATTTTCTTTCCTTAGGACTAGATACTGCATCTCCTTTTGGTGATCTACATAAGTTTTAAAAAAATAATAGCCTATACCACCAGCAATAAGTGCAGGAAGCAAATAAGCCAAATAGTTTAAAAATTCTGAAGATGATACCATTATGAAGTTTTTTTCAAATATAAATATTAAACCTTAGTTTAGGTTTAGAGATTTAATTTTTAAAGATGATATCCCACTAAATGCTTACAAAATTCACTAATTTTGAAGTGATTGTAATAATTTAAAAATTCAACTCTTGCAGAACTATATTGAACAATTGAACGATGCTCAGCGCGAGGCTGTCTTGCAGAAAGATGGTCCTATGATCGTTATCGCTGGTGCTGGATCTGGTAAGACCAGAGTTCTTACTTACAGAATTGCGTATTTGATGAGTGAAGGTGTCGATTCTTTCAATATTCTCGCACTTACTTTTACCAATAAGGCTGCAAGAGAAATGAAAAACAGGATTTCTGAAATTGTTGGTCCTGAAGCAAAAAACTTATGGATGGGAACCTTCCACTCCGTATTTGCAAAAATATTGAGGTTCGAAGGCGATAAACTTGGCTTTCCCTCCAATTTTACGATTTACGATAGTAATGATTCTCAACAACTGATTAGAACAATCATTAAAGAAAAGAATCTCGACAAGGACATTTATAAATATAAACAAATTCAATCGAGAATTTCCTCATTTAAAAACAGCCTGATTACTGTTAAAGCTTATCATCAAAACCCAGAATTGCAGGAAGCTGATGCTATGGCTAAACGTCCTCGTATGGGCGATATCTACCAGGAATACGTAGATCGCTGCTTCAAATCTGGCGCTATGGATTTCGATGATTTACTGTTGAGAACCAACGAACTTTTAACGCGTTTCCCGGATGTGCTGGCTAAGTATCAGCAGAAATTCAAATACATTTTAGTCGACGAGTATCAGGATACGAACCATTCTCAATATTTGATTGTAAGAGCTCTTAGCGATAGATTTCAGAACATTTGTGTCGTAGGAGATGATGCTCAGAGTATTTATGCGTTTCGAGGAGCAAACATCAATAACATTTTGAATTTTCAAAAGGACTATGACGATGTCAAGTCCTACAGGTTAGAGCAGAACTATAGATCCACAAAAAACATCGTAGAAGCAGCAAACTCCATCATTGAAAAAAATAAAACCAAGCTGGATAAGATAGTCTGGACACAAAATACAGATGGCTCTAAAATTCATGTAAATCGCCTTATCAACGATGCCGAAGAAGGTCGATTTGTGGCGAGCTCTGTCACCGAAAAACGCATGCAGGAGGGTGCTAAAAATGGAGATTTTGCCGTTTTATACCGAACCAATGCACAAAGTAGAGCCATTGAAGATGCTTTAAGACGGAAAGATATTCCCTACAGAATTTATGGGGGGTTGTCCTTTTATCAGCGTAAAGAAATAAAAGATGTTCTTGCCTATTTGAGATTAATTATAAATCCAAAAGACGAGGAATCCTTAAAACGTGTCATCAATTATCCTTCTCGAGGGATTGGACAAACGACCTTAGATAAATTGACACTAGCGGCAAATCACTATAAAAGAACAATTTTTGAAATTATAGAAAACATTGGAAAGCTGGATCTCAAAATCAACAGAGGGACTCAGACCAAACTGACCAACTTTGTGAATATGGTCAAGAGTTTTCAAATACAGAATGAAAATTTGAATGCCCTTGAGATCACAGAAATTGTCTCCAAAAAAACAGGACTTCTTCAGGAATTTAAAAAAGACGGTACACCAGAAGGCATTGCCAGAATTGAAAATATTGAAGAGCTTTTAAATGGTATCAGTGATTTTGTGGAAGGTCAAAAAGAACTGGTGGATGCTAAAGGATCTCTTTCAGAATTTATGGAAGATGTTGCTTTGGCTACCGACCTGGATAAAGAAACGGCAGACGAAGACCGGGTTGCCCTCATGACTATTCACCTGGCAAAAGGACTAGAGTTTCCTTATGTGTATATAGTTGGTCTTGAAGAAGACCTCTTTCCTTCCGCAATGAGTATGAACACAAGGTCCGAACTGGAAGAAGAACGACGTTTGTTTTATGTCGCACTTACACGAGCTGAGAAGGAAGCTTACTTGACTTATGTGCTTTCCCGATATAGATGGGGAAAATTAATCGATGCTGAACCCAGTCGATTTATCGAAGAAATTGACGATCAGTATCTGGACTACATGATTCCCAAAGATGATTACAGATACAAATCATTAATTGATAAGGATATTTTTGACGATGTCGATAAAAGTAAATTAAGACAAACCAAACCAACCAATGGAACACCTCCCCCAAGTCATAAACCAACAGAGCAACAACTAAGGCGACTCAGGAAAGTAAAGCCAGAAGGTGACGAACTTCCTACAAAAAAGGCTAAGCCGGTACAACTAGATGAAGGGCAAATTGTTGAACACACACGATTTGGAAAAGGTGAGGTTTTAAAAGTTGAAGGTGCGGGTATGGATAAAAAAGCGGCCATCAAATTTGAAAATGGAGGAGTTAAAAACCTCATCCTGAAGTTTGCTAAACTTAAAGTTATCTCTTAATGTTAACAGTCACCAAACTCATTGTTGCGCTATTATCAATATTCAGTATCATACTGTTGAGTTTTACTTTCTTCATTGAAAAGGATTCTGAGCTATATCGCCTAATTCATTATTACGATTTCGGGCTTTGCATGATTTTTTTGTATGATTTCTTTGTACAGTTATACAAAAGAAAAAAACGATGGCGGTATTTCTACACCTACGGCTGGTTGGACTTGTTGTCTTCTCTTCCTGTTATAAATCAATTGAGATACATTAGAGTTCTTAGAATTTTTAGAGTGTTACGAATAATAAAATCTTTTAACAGGCTTTATAAATTTATTATTACCAACAAAAAAGCAAGCCTCTATGGATTGATAGTTTTCGTATCTACCATAACATTAATTTTGAGTTCAACGTTGGTTTTGTACTTAGAAGAAGATGTAGGTAATATTCAAACGGCTGAAGATGCCTTATGGTGGAGCTATATCACAATCACAACAGTTGGCTATGGAGATTATTATCCGGTAACAAATCCAGGCAAACTTGTCACAAGCATTTTAATTCTTAATGGAATAGCTATTTTTGGTACTATCGTATCTTATATTACAGATAAAGTGAATACCATCAAAAAAAGATCATCTATAGGTGAATAATTTCGTAAATTAGAATTCATTTTAATCATAAGAACATGGCAGAACTCATCAAACTTTACGAAGAAAATCCTTCAGAAAAAGAAATAAAGCGCATTGCAAAAGTTCTTAAAGATGGTGGATTGGTAATTTACCCTACAGACACCGTTTATGGACTTGGGTGTGACATAAATAACACAAAAGCTTTAGAAAAAATTGCACGTCTCAAAGGCGTGAAACTTGAAAAAGCAAATTTCTCCTTTGTTTGCGAAAACTTAAGCAACCTTTCTGAATATGTAGCTCAGCTTGATTCAGCAACCTTCAAAATTTTAAAGCGTAATTTACCGGGTCCTTACACTTTCATATTGCCAGGTAATAATAATTTACCTTCAGTATTTAAGAAGAAAAAAACAGTTGGTATAAGAGTTCCAGATAATAAAATAGCGCAAATGCTTGTTCAACATCTTGGTAATCCTATCATTTCAACATCAATCAAAGATGATGATGATGTTGTAGAATATACAACAGATCCAGAACTCATTGCAGAAAAATGGGATAAACTTGTGGACATAGTTATAGACGCTGGTTATGGGGATAATATGGCTTCTACGGTCATTGATTTAACACAGCAAGAACCCGAGCTTATAAGGCAAGGTAAAGGTTCTGCTAATATTTAAAGCAAAAAAAACGGCAACTTTTCAGTTGCCGTTTTTTTTAAATTTTATGTCCCGTCCTAATATAGCGATACACTAAAATCAAGTGTATATGGAATCACCAACAAATAAAGGGTATGTAAAGCGAACCCAAAAAGATTATTCGCTTTCTTTTAAGCTTCAGGTAGTCGAAGAAAT
>NZ_JAIQZE010000001.1 GCF_020164595.1 Psychroflexus longus | reverse complement strand
TCTTTGACCTAAGGTCAGTTGTTTGTATTTTTTCATGCAAGATCAATATAACTATTGAACCTAAAATACTGCGGGCTAGCCCGCAGTATTTTAAACTTACATGTTGCACTTATAACTTGAACTTAGACATTAAAAAATTTGCTGAAGAACTTCAAGTGATTTAGGTTTTCTAAAACCTTGAAGATGTAATTCGTAGTAAAGCATCATAAAATCAAGGAAACTTTTTCTTCGTTCTTGATTAAGTTTTATCGGATTGGTAGAATTGTATTCTGAATTTTTCAAAAACTCTTTCAGTAATTCTGAATTCGAATTATTAAAAGAATAAGTGTTGTATTCTTTCAACTGAAACACACCATTTAGCATATCAAAAAAAGGAAAATCAACACTCTGATTGTCTGGATAAAACCCAAGAAATTGAGTAAGTTTTACAATGAACTGAAGGTGAAAATTACTGATAGATTCAGCTTTGTCCAGAGAAATAAAACTGTCCTGGAGGAAGTAAAATAAAGCTTCATTTTTTTCTTCTTCCTGAATGCAACTTTTCAGTACTTCAGCCAAAAACATCACCATGGTTGACTTGTAAATATTGGATTGAAGGCTTTGGTAGGGGTAAGAAACTTTGACTTCCTTCAGGTATTGAAGATTTTTATTGTCTTTGTGAAAAGCTTCAATATCTAAAAGTGATAGTTGTTGAAACATGGACATTCTCAACCTTCCCCTTTTGGACTTGCGGATGCCTTTCAGCATATAAGAGACTAATCCTTTTTCAAGAGTAAAGCATTTTGCGATAACGTCCGCCTCTCCATATTTTAGGTTTGAAATTACAATAGCTTTTGTTTTGATCTGCATCAGCGTATAATCATAATTTTACCAATAGTCGTTTCTATCTGATCCTCTCCAGTGACAACGATTAAATAAACACCGGAAGCGACTTTATGCCTCCCAAAGGCCCGAGTGTCCCACAGGAGAGTTCCTCCAGAAGAAAACTCCTCAAAAACAAGATTTCCAGTGATATCCGTAATTTTTACATTGGCATTGTTTGTAAGCCCATCAATAGTGACGAGTCCATTATATCCTGGTCTTACTGGGTTTGGATAAGCTCTTAGATTTTCCAGATCATTATTTTCTGCCGTTATTCGGCTAGAATAGGAGAGTAATCCACTTGTTGTTCCTAGAAAAACTTCACCAGTTGTAGAATTAATGGAGACAGTTCTTACACTGTTTGTTGGTAATGGAGAATTAGTCGTATTAAAAATATTAAGGATCTCTCTTCCGCTTGGAGAAACTTGAAAAACTCCAGAGTCTGCCGTAGAAACCCATTTGTTATTGGCCCCATCTACAGCAATGTCTGTTATGAACTGTTCAAAAAGCAATTCCTGTGGTAAGCCGTCCACATCCTCTATGATGATAGGAGAAACGGTAACACGAGAATTTTCTTCGAAAATAGATGTAGGGTTGGGCATGACTCTTAATCCTTCATCGGTTCCGATCCATAATCTGGAATTTTCATCTAAAGCTAAGGCGGTAATGTTGGGATTGGCATTAAATGTATCCGGATAATCTACGCCTTGTACATTGCTATTTATAGCTCTCGCAGAATTTGTTGAACTATTGTAAGCAATCACGCCTTCTCTAAGAGTTGCTAAAAATACATTGTTATTTCTATCTATAACCAATTTAGCTGAATGAACTTCGGTCGGGTTGCTCAAACCTTCTGAAGTATCGGGAGTAAAAAAATCACCACTAGAATCAAGTTTTTTTATTTGATTCTCTGTAAGTGAATTTGAAAAGTATAAATTGCCCTGGTTATCAAACGCACTGGCTCCTATTCTGTTGTCATTTATAATGCTGGGAACTCCTTCAATGGTGCTATTAGATGAATCATATTGTTTTACAAGCATATTGTTTTCAAGTTCTAAAAGTCCATCAAAAAAACTACTCACAAAGACACGTTCAGGATTTTGTGGATCTACCGAGATGTGAGAAAGAACACCTGCATTGTTGAGGTCTTCTACCTCAATCTTTACCCAGCCTTCTGAGGTTAAACGGCTCAATCCTCTCTGGTTTATACCCCCGAGTCGAAAAGGGTTATAAAATTGATCATACTCACCAAAGGCTATCCAAAGATCTGTCGGCGTTGCTGTTAAACTAAATATCCTATTAAAAAAAGGGCCTTCAGGACTTATTTCAGAATAGGTTTCAAAGTCACCGGAATTAAAATTTAATAGCCCTAAAGTAGTATGACCCAGAAAATACTGACCATTACCAAATATAGCTGTATTGATATCAAATTTCTGATCCTGAAGCTGATTAAAAAAAGCGACCAGATTCAATTCTGAATTATAAGCTAGAACCTGATTGTCTGCAGAGACCATCATTTGCCCTCCACTAACTTTAAAATCCTTCACATTAGATCCAACTGATTTGAAATTTGAAATAGTTCCATTCTCTAAACTATATATTGTATTGTTGTTTCGTAAACCAAATATTTGATTGGCAAAAGATAAAACCCCTTTCCAGTTGCCATCATATTCAGTTTGCCAGTTTTGATAATCAACCAGCTCTCGATCATTCAAACTCGCTGTTTTGATTCCTTCAGTTGTAGTTGCAGCAAAAATCCTCCCATCTGAAACTGTGATTTGATTGATCTGAATTTGATTTCCATTATTACCAATAAAAAAAGAGTCTTTAAATTCTAAATTTTCTAAATCATATTCAGCAATACCAAAATCGGTTGAAATAAATAAGCGATCCTCAAATTCGTAAAAATGATTAATTCGTTTCCTGTTTGGAGAAATTGAAATTTTATCTCGAATATCGACAACGGTGAACACATTCAAATTGTTATCCATTACAATCTGAATGAGACCGTTCTCAAACCCAACACAAGTTAGTCCGGAGATTTCTGAGTGGTAAATTTTTGAGATTTGCTCTCCAGATAATCCCTGAATGGATGTTATTTTTTCAATGGACTGAGTAGGGATATCATAGACAAAATATGAATTTTCAGCAGCTGCATAAATCCTGTTATTACTTTCGTGTAGATCTGTGATATTGTAATAGGAAAAATAACTTTTCCAACGCTCGGAGAAATCTTGTCCAAACAGAAAGCAGGGGAAAAGCGCTATTAAAAACCAAAAATTCTTCATAGGGTTGTTCTCTTTACAAAGAACTAATTTAAAGATGATTTTATTGTAAATATTATGACATAATGAAAAAAGCCAGTCAAATTTCTAGGACTGGCTTTTAATAAAATTATAGTGTGAGAAATTTACACTGCACCTTGAGCAATCATAGCATCAGCTACCTTTACAAATCCTGCAATATTCGCACCTTTTACGTAGTCTACATAACCGCTTTCATCTTTTCCATAAGTGACACAGGCTTCATGAATATCATTCATGATTTGTTTTAGTTTTGTATCTACCTCTTCTGCTGTCCAGTTATATCTCATAGAGTTCTGTGACATTTCAAGACCAGAAGTTGCTACACCACCAGCATTAGAAGCTTTTCCAGGGGAGAACAGGACCTTGTTTTTATGGAAAATTTCAATGGCTTCTGGAGTACATGGCATGTTAGCACCTTCACCAACTAAAATACATCCGTTATCGACAAGTGCCTGAGCGTCTTCTTTTAGAAGTTCATTTTGTGTAGCGCATGGCATAGCGATATCACCTTTTTCATTCCAAGGTGTTTTTCCTTCTTCATACTTAGCTCCTGGATATTGATCAAGATACTCTTTAATTCTACCTCTTTTATTGTTCTTTAAATCCATAATGAAATTCAACTTTTCATTATCAATTCCTTCTTTATCTAAAATATAACCCCCAGAATCTGACATTGTCAATACTTTAGCTCCAAGTTCAATTGCTTTTTCTGCGGCATATTGAGCAACATTTCCAGAGCCAGATATTAAGATAGTTTTTCCCTCAAGAGTTTGCCCCTGAGTTTCCAACATACTTTTGGTGAAATAAACATTACCGTAACCTGTAGCTTCAGGACGGATTAAAGATCCACCATAAGAGCGGCCCTTTCCTGTGAGGATTCCAGTAAATTCATTTTGTATTCTTTTGTATTGACCAAACATATAGCCAATCTCACGTCCACCAACACCAATATCTCCGGCTGGTACGTCGGTATCATTTCCAATATGTCTGTAAAGCTCTGTCATAAAACTTTGACAGAAATTCATAACTTCATTGTCAGATTTTCCTTTAGGGTCGAAATCTGAACCACCCTTACCACCTCCCATAGGAAGAGTTGTAAGACTATTTTTGAACACTTGCTCAAAAGCTAAGAATTTTAGAATACTTAAGTTAACAGATGGATGGAACCTTAAACCACCTTTATAAGGTCCAATAGCTGAGTTCATTTGAATCCTGAAACCTCTATTGACCTGTATTTCACCATTATCATCAACCCAAGTTACTCTGAAGCTTACTACACGATCTGGTTCTACCATGCGTTCCAATAATTTATGGTTTTTATACTTAGGGTTTTCCTCCATAAATGGAATGATGGCTTCAGCTACTTCATGAACGGCCTGTAAAAATTCAGGTTCATTTGGGTTTCTATCCGAAACTCTGTCTAAGAAATCTTTTAACTCTTTATTCATTTGGTTATTCGTATTTATTGGTTGATTTTTTATTATTTCCGCAAAGATATAATTTCGATTTTAGAGATAACTTAAAAATTGATTAATATTTGTTTGAGTTCTAACCCCTTACAAGGTCATATTTTGAAATAAATACTGTTTTATTTTTTTGTTTTTCTATATTTGTTTCAATTAACCTTGACTCATGAAATTTAGGCATCATCCTATCATATTATTATTGTTTTTCTTAACGTTAGGAGCACAATCTGAAGCTGTTGCACAAATCTATCATGAAGTCGGAGTTATGGCAGGCCCTGTCTCTTTTAGAGGGGATTATGGTTTAAGAGGTGATCCGGAAGCCATAAATAATAATATAGGTTTTGGATTTGGACTGAATCACTATTTAAACTTTGCTTACACTGATTTTATTTCACAATATCCCAGACAACATTTTAAGGTAAGAACCAGTTTAATTTATCATTCTACTAGTTTAAACCATTACGGTGCAATAGCAGATAGGAACGATCAAGCTGGTTTGCAATTGCGATCTATGTTTGGTGAAGCAAATGTTTTGGAAATCGGTTCTGGATTAGAATATTACTTAATGAGAATTCGGGACTACGAAAGGAACCCAAATACATTTACTCCTTACGCAGGTGTAGGTTTGAATCTTGTTTATTACTCTCCTATAGCGGGAACTACCCTTGAAGATGGTCTTGGTTTGCCAGAAACTACATTTCCTACGTTTCTTGCTGGTCCAGGTGAAGAACCAGCTTATACCAACGGATCAAATGTTACTTTTTCTGCAAATTTTCAAGGGGGTGTAAAATACAGGGTGTCTCGAAACTCTGATCTGATTGCTGAACTCAGATGGCACTATTACTATTCAGATTTGATAGATGGATTAAGTCCCATAGGTGAACAAAACAAATATAACGATTGGATGTTTTGGTTCACTTTCGGATATGTCTATACTCTAGAATAGTATAACATATTAATGATTTTTTATAATTATTTCAAAGCCTGTTTTAAGTCTTGAATTAAATCTTCTACATCTTCAATACCAACGCTAAGTCTAATTAAAGAATCTACAACACCCGTTTTTTCTCTTTCTTCCTTTGGTATACTTGCATGAGTCATGCTTGCAGGATGCCCAGCTAAAGACTCAACTCCTCCCAAGGATTCAGCAAGAGTAAACACTTTCAAATTTTCAACAAACTTGATAGCATCTTTATAAGAATTATTTTTTGTTGTAAAAGAAACCATACCACCAAAATCTTTCATTTGTCTTTTTGCAACTTCATGGTTAGGATGACTTTCCAAACCTGGCCAGTAAACGTTCTCAACTTTTGGATGACTATTCAAATATTCAGCTACAGCTTTCCCGTTTTCACAATGACGCTGCATTCTCAAGTGTAGTGTTTTAATACCCCTCAGCACCAAAAAACAGTCCATAGGTCCTGGTATTGCACCACTAGCATTTTGTATGAAATGTAATTGCTTTGCGAGTTCTTCATCATTAACTACCACAGACCCTAGCACTACATCGCTATGGCCTCCAAGATATTTTGTGCCACTGTGCATCACAATATCAGCACCCATATCAAGTGGTCGTTGGAGATATGCCGTAGCAAAAGTGTTATCAACAGCTAATAGGATATCATATTTTTTGGAAATCATTGAAACCGCTTCAATATCAATAACACTCATCATTGGATTGGTTGGGGTTTCAGTCCAAATCAATTTGGTCTTATCGTTAATATAGGATTCAATTTTTTCTAAACTTTGCATGCCAATAAAATGAAATTTTATTCCAAAGTCTTTATATATTTTATTGAACAACCTGTAAGTACCGCCATAAATATCATTAGTTGAAATCACTTCATCCCCAGGTTTTAATGTTTTCATGATCGCATCAATTGCAGCTAAACCAGATCCAAAAGCTATCCCATATTCACCGTTTTCAATTGAAGCTAAGGACTTTTCTAATGCAGTTCTTGTTGGGTTGCCACTTCGAGAATATTCAAAGCCATTATGATTTCCTGGAGTAGATTGCTGGTAAGTTGTGGTTTGATAGATAGGAGCCATTACTGACTTATATGCTGGATCTACGTTCTCCTGACCGCCATGTATCGTTTTTGTATTGAACTTCATATAGTTTATTTATTTCCTGTAATTTCTCAAAAAAATTAATCAGATGTAAGATTTAATAATCTTCTAAATTACAAAGTAGTTTAGCCTATCCACAATCAGATATTTTAGTTTATCCTATTCTTAACAAAACTAAATAGTGAAACTTTATTAAAGCCTTATTTTTGCATTTATACAAAAAGTGAAATCATGAAAGATAAATTTTATACATATATACAGCAACTTCAAGATACAATTACAGCAAAACTCGAGGAGGTAGATGGAAGTGCTTCTTTTGAAGAGGATTTGTGGGAGAGAAAAGAAGGTGGTGGTGGCAGAACTAGAGTGATACAAAATGGTTCTGTTTTTGAAAAAGGAGGAGTCAATATTTCTGCAGTTCATGGTAATTTACCTGAAGCCATGCAGAATTACTTTAATGTACAAGATTGTGATTTTTTTGCATGTGGAATCAGTTTGGTGCTGCATCCAAAAAACCCAATGGTTCCTACCGTTCATGCAAACTTCAGATATTTTGAAATGTACAATAGAAATGGGAAAGTTGTGGACCAGTGGTTTGGTGGTGGACAAGACCTTACGCCTTATTATCTCTTTGAAGAAGATGTGAAACATTTTCACGAAGTTTCAAAGAATGCCTGTGATCCTTTTGGAGAGAATTTATATTCAGATTATAAGGCTAATTGCGATCGTTATTTTTGGAACTCACATAGGGAAGAGGCCAGAGGTGTTGGAGGATTGTTTTTTGATTATCTGAAGCCTACTTCTATGAGGAGTCTTGAAGATATTTTTGATTTTGTGACCAATGTTGGAGATAGCTTTCTGGAAGCTTATGTGCCCATCGTTGAGAGGAGAAAAGGTTTAGACTATTCTAAAGAACAAAGAAACTGGCAGGAGATTAGACGGGGACGTTATGTGGAATTCAACCTTGTTCATGATAAAGGGACTCTTTTTGGACTCAAAACCAACGGTAGGATAGAAAGTATATTGATGAGTTTACCCTCCCATGTTCAATGGCAATACAATTATCATCCTGAAAAAAATTCTGACGAAGAGAAGCTTTTGGAGGTTTTACACGAGCCAAAAAATTGGGTATAAAAAAGGCTACTTCGATAGTAGCCTTTAAATTTTTCTTAGTTATCTACTCATCATCTTCGTCAACTTCTTTTAAGACGAAATCTTCCATGAATTTTGTAGTGTAATTACCTTCCACATAATCTGGATGTTCCATAAGTTGAATGTGAAATGGGATTGTAGTTTTAATGCCTTCAATGACAAATTCACTTAATGCTCTTCTCATTTTGTTGATGGCTTCTTCTCTCGTCTGAGCAGTAGCAATCAATTTAGCAATCATGGAATCATAATTCGGAGGAATAGTATATCCACTGTAAACGTGAGTATCAACTCGAATGCCGTGACCGCCTGGTAGGTGTAAAGTTTCTATTTTACCAGGAGAAGGTCTGAAGTTATTAAAAGGATCTTCTGCATTAATACGACATTCAATAGAATGTAATTTTGGATAATAGTTCTTGCCAGAGATTGGAACACCTGCTGCAACCAGAATTTGTTCTCTTATCAAGTCATGATCCACAACCATATCTGTAATAGGATGCTCAACCTGAATACGCGTATTCATTTCCATAAAATAGAAATCCCTGTGTTTATCGACTAGAAATTCTATAGTTCCGGCTCCTTCGTACTTGATATATTCTGCAGCTTTTACTGCTGCATTACCCATTCTTTCTCGAAGTTCATCGGTCATAAACGGTGAAGGAACTTCTTCAGTAAGTTTTTGATGTCTTCTTTGAACCGAGCAATCACGTTCAGATAAGTGACAAGCTTTTCCTGTTTGGTCACCAACAATTTGTATTTCGATATGGCGAGGTTCTTCGATGAGTTTCTCCATATACATGTCATCGTTACCAAAACCAGCTTTAGCTTCCTGTCTTGCAGATTCCCAGGCGTGCTCAAGTTGCTTTTCAGTTTTTACTGCACGCATGCCTTTACCTCCGCCTCCAGCTGTTGCCTTTAGCATAACGGGATAACCTATTTCTTTAGCGACCTTTTTGCAATCCTCAAAGTCTTTCAGTATACCTTCAGAGCCTGGAACACAGGGAACTCCAGCAGCCTTCATGGTAGCTTTGGCGCTTGCCTTATCACCCATTTTATCAATCATTTCCGGACTAGCGCCAATGAATTTGATATCATGTTCCTGGCAGATTTTTGAAAAGTTGGCATTTTCAGATAAAAAACCATAACCTGGATGAATAGCATCCGCGTTGGTAATTTCTGCTGCTGAAATAATATTTGGAATCTTCAAGTAAGACTCACTACTTTGTGGAGGTCCTATGCAAACTGCTTCATCCGCAAATCTTACGTGTAAGCTTTCTTTATCTGCTGTAGAATATACGGCAACCGTCTTAATGCCCATTTCCTTGCAAGTACGAATGATTCGCAGGGCAATTTCTCCACGGTTGGCGATTAGAATTTTTTTAAACATGAACGTTTGTTTTGGTTAAAGAAAAAATCTAAAACAATTAGTTTCCTTATGAAGGATCAACCAAAAATAGTGGCTGATCAAATTCAACAGGAGATGAATCGTCAACTAATACTTTTACTATTTTTCCTGAAATTTCACTTTCAATTTCATTGAAAAGCTTCATTGCTTCAATTGTGCAAAGTACATCACCTTCTTTCACCTCGCTACCTACTTCAACGAATGTTGGCTTATCTGGAGAAGGTTTTCTGTAGAAAGTTCCAATAATAGGCGATTTTATAGTGACGTATTTATCATCATCATTTGCCTTTGGCGAAGAACTTTCCTCAGTTGCTGGAGCTTGTGCCTGTTGCTGATTTTGAACAGGAGCTTGTTGCATTTGTTGTTGAGGCATATTCATAGGTAATTGTTGTACATATGTTCTGCCATCGTCTTCACTTCCAGTTTTGATAGTGATTTTAACGTCATCCATTTCAAGCTTGACTTCGCTTGCTCCAGATTTAGCAACAAATTTAATTAAGTTTTGAATTTCCTTTAAATCCATAGTTTTAAGTTTTTCGGGTTCAAGAATTATATGCCCACTTTAAATAGATGGAGCCCCAAGAGAAGCCACCACCAAATGCTGCAAATATAACATTATCTCCCTTTTTTAATTGTTTCTCGTAATCGCTTAATAATAATGGTAAAGTTGCGGAAGTTGTATTTCCGTAACGCTGTATATTCATCAATACTTTTTTTGAATCTAGATTCATACGTTTGTAAGTCGCATCAATAATCCTTTTGTTGGCTTGATGAGCAACCAACCAATTCACATCTTCTCCCGTGAGACTATTCTTTTGCATTATTTTTTCGCTTACGTCTGCCATATTAGATACTGCAAACTTAAACACAGTTTTACCATCTTGAAACACAAAATGCTGTTTATTTTTTACAGTCTCCTCTGAAGCAGGTAACTGTGAGCCTCCAGCTTCAATTTTCAAAAATTGACGTCCGGTTCCATCAGTTTTCAAAATCTCATCTTGTAAGCCTAGTCCTTCACTATTTGGTGAAAATAAAACAGCACCACCACCATCTCCAAAAATGATGCAGGTGCTTCTATCTGTATAATCTATTATTGATGACATCTTATCTGCCCCAACGAGCAGTATATGCTTATATTTTTTTGATTCAATATAAGAAGATGCCAAAGACATACCGTATAAAAAGCTAGAACAGGCCGATTGCAAGTCGAATGAAAACGCGTTGACTGCCCCGATTTCTGTAGCCAAGTAAGCTGCGGATGAAGCAACAGGCATGTCTGGAGTTGCAGTTGCGAAAATCACCAAATCTAAATCCTCTGGTCTTGTTGACGTTTTTTTGAATAGATCTTCACAGGCTTTTATCCCTAAATATGAAGAACCTCGATGAGGTTCCTTCAAAATGCGTCTCTCCTTAATGCCAGTTCTAGCAGTGATCCACTCGTCATTAGTATCCACCATGCTTTCCAATATATTATTGGTGAGAACATACTCTGGAACATATCCGCCTACGGCAGTGATAGCTGCTTTTACATCACTCATGAATTAAAAATTTCTTTGCCTATCTGACTTTATATCTGTCAAAATAAACGTGTGCAAGTTTGCAAATTAAGCGGTTTTTTTTCTTGCTCGCAAAAATCACTGCAACATTTAATTAACAGATATCTAGCAGTAAATTATTTTGTTTAGCTAAATATATTTAAGGCTAAACAAAAAATCAGGCCAATGGGAATTGGCCTGATTTTAATTCAAATCTTTACAAGTCAAATTTTATGCCTTGAGCAAGAGGAAGATCTTTGGTGTAATTGATAGTATTGGTTTGTCTTCTCATGTAAACTTTCCAGGCATCAGATCCAGACTCTCTACCTCCGCCAGTGTCTTTTTCACCACCAAAGGCACCGCCAATTTCTGCTCCGGAGGTTCCGATATTGACATTCGCAATTCCGCAGTCAGAACCTTCAACAGATAAAAACATTTCAGCTTCTCTCAGGTTGTTGGTCATGATTGCTGAAGATAATCCCTGCACCACTCCATTCTGAAGTTCTATAGCGTTATTCACTTCCCCAGAGTATTTCATCAAATAAAGGACAGGTGCAAAAGTTTCATGTTGAACAATTTCAAAGTGATTTTCTGCTTCAGCTATAGCAGGTTTTACATAACAACCGCTTTCATAGCCTTCACCTTCAAGAACTCCGCCTTCTACTAAAATATTTCCACCTTCTTTTTTGACTTCTTCCAGAGCATGCAGGTAATTTTTAACAGCATCTTTATCGATAAGCGGTCCTACATGATTGTTTTCATCCAGTGGATTTCCAATTTTGATTTGTTTGTAGGCGTCCACAATGGCATTTTTAACTTTATCGTAAATAGAATCGTGGATAATGATTCGCCTTGTTGAGGTACAACGCTGTCCGCAAGTTCCTACTGCCCCAAAAACAGCTCCGATCACTGTATTTTTGATATCGGCATCTGGAGTCACGATGATGGCATTGTTTCCACCAAGTTCCAATAAAGATTTGCCAAGTCTTTTAGCGACTTCCTGAGCTACAATTCTACCCATTCTAATTGAGCCTGTAGCAGAAATCAACGGTAATCGTTTGTCCTGTGTCATGTATTCCCCAACTTTATAATCACCAGTAATTAAAGAAGAAATACCTTCAGGAACCTTGTTTTCTGCAAAAACTCTAGCTGCTATTTTCTGGCAGGCTACAGAAGTCAAAGGTGTTTTTTCTGAACCTTTCCAGATGCAGGCATCGCCACACACCCAGGCTAAGGCTGTATTCCAGGACCAAACGGCTACAGGAAAATTGAAAGCTGAAATAATCCCTACCACTCCCAATGGATGCCATTGCTCATACATGCGGTGTCCAGGGCGTTCAGAATGCATGGTTAAGCCATGTAATTGCCTGGATAGTCCAACGGCAAAATCACAGATATCAATCATTTCCTGAACTTCTCCTAAACCTTCTTGGTAGGATTTTCCCATTTCATAAGAAACTAATTTCCCAAGCGGAGCCTTAAGTCTACGCAATTCATCGTTAAATTGACGAACAACTTCACCTCTTGCCGGGGCGGGCCAGGTTCTCCATTCTTTGAAACTTTTGTGAGCAGTTTCAGCTACTTTTTCATAATCTTCTTTTGTAGTTGCCTGTACTTTTCCAATCAAGGCTCCATCAACTGGAGAATAAGATTCTATGATTTCTCCACTGGCAAAAAAGCTTTCACCTACAGAAGTTCCTTTATTATTTTTTTGGATATCGAGTTGTTTTAAAGCATCATCGATTCCGAATTCTTTAGAAATATCACTCATTTAATTAAAATTTTAATTTGTTTCGAATTTATGAAAATTAGACTAGTAATAAAATTAAGCAGTAAAGCGTTCATCTACAGGCATGACTTCTCCACACTTATCACAAGTTCTTAATTCTTCGCTCTTATAAAAGGTTTTGAAATGACTTAGAAAATCTTTTTCAATATCATTCAATGGGAAATAGACGTCATGAAGTTTATGGTTACAATTGTCGCAAAACCAAAGTAAACCGTCTTTTACATCTAAATGGCTTCGTTTGCGTTCTATTACCAAACCGATAGAATTTTCTTTTCTAACCGGTGAATGTGGAACTTTAGCGGGGTGCAAATACATATCTCCAGGCCCTAAGGATATGGTTTTTTTCTCACCATCTTCCTGGATATGAACTTCAATTTCACCTTCGAGCTGATAAAATAACTCTTCAGTTTCGTTGTAATGGTAATCTTTACGTGCGTTGGGCCCGCCAACAATCATGACGATATAATCTCCCGCATTTTTATACAGGTTTTTATTGCCAACGGGTGGCTTCAGTAAATCTCTATTTTCTTTAATCCACTTAGTGAGGTTGAAGGGCCTTTGAATTGCCATAAATCTAGTTTTTATTTAAATGTACTAAAACAGACAGAACTGACTCTTTGACTTAAGTTTTGATTAGCATTATTTACTCCAGCTAGCTTTACCACCTTTAGCAGAATCAACGTTAATATTATAATTTCCAGCACCTGAAACTATCCATCGTGCTTTTACAGTTTCCATTCCAGGAATGTTGGGTACGCGAAGAGTTTCTGGATGGTGAACTTGTTCGTTGACTTTATTGAAATCTTCATCTTCTACAATCATTCCAGCAACAACATCAGCATTGGAAATAGTAACCAAGTCGGGTCTTTCAATCTTAAACTTCAAATCCTGACTGCTGTGGGTTGGCATTAATCGTTCATTGTAAATGGTTGCAGTTATTTCTTTAAGACCACTGCCCAAAGACTTTTCTTCGACATCTATAATGCTCAGTTTTGGAGTTTGATAGCCATGATAAATAGTAAAAGCCATATTTCTATGGGCATCTTGTTCCAAAAGGAATCCTGGGTGAGCCCGACCGAAGTTCTTTTTGAATCCTCCGATTTCGATAGTTCCATATTGTGGATGCTTGTATTCTTTCCAATCTATAAAAGCGTCACCAAAAGTCAAGTATTTATCGACTTTCAATTCTTCTTCTTGGTTACCTCTTCCCTCATTTTTATGGTAATAAAGATAAGACACCATCAGTTCGTTGGTATAGGTGTAAATTCCTCTTCCACCGTAAAACCAATCCAATTCACCGCCAAAAACAGAGTATAAATCTTTATAAACGGTGAGGTATCTGTAGCCAGGGATCATTTCTTCCCCTTTTTCAGCGATGGCATCGTATATGCGAACGTCCTCTCTGTTGTAAGTGTCTTTATCTTCTTCGGCGCCTGGTCCACGTAAAATCATACCACCATAGTTATGATAGCTTTGAGCTCCTGCAATATTGGGATGTTTCATGACAAAATCTGCCACAGCTCTGTTTTCTGGCAAACTAAAAGGATATTTGTAAGCGCCGCGTTGCACATAATCGGGTTGCCACTTCCAGCCCCAATCTCTGTTGGGGTCGTAATAGCCAATACCATCTTCGTTAACTTCGCCGTCGCCGTCGTTATCGATGCCTTCGTAACCTAGCATTTCGTATTCGCCTTGTTCTTCATCAGCAACTCTTATCAATCTTCTATCATCTTGAGGGTCTTTAATGTATTGACCTGTTGGAGATTTTCTGATCATGTAGGTGATATGATTATTACCATCAAGATCATCAAATCTATCTTCGCCGCTCTCTCCATCCCCATCATTATCTAGGACAATCATTCCCGACCTTGGAGAGTGTGGAGTGTTTGGCTCTTTCATATAATTATCTCTCGCATCGGGATTGATGGTAGGGACAATATAGAAGGTTTTATCTTCCAATAATTCAGTAATAAACTCAAGATCATCAAACATTTCTGTGAGGTACCAGGCAGTGTACAGCGAAAACTCCGCCCCTTGTATTTCATTGGAATGAATATTCCCGTCGATGTACATCGCAGGTTTTTCATCTGGATTTCCAGTATTGAAATCTGAGACAGTTAACATATAAATGTCACGGTCTTCATAGGATTTTCCGATACTTTCCAGTCGAGTGAGTTTTGGGTAAGCTTTATTGATTTTCTTCATCAGGTCTACAATGCCGTCGTAGGTATTGTAGCGATTCCAGCTAGCCTCTACTTTGGGTTCGTGAGGAGTACCAATAGCTCTAAAGAACTTTTCCTGTGCTTGAGAAACTGAGCCAAACATCAAAACAATAGCGAGACAAAACAGTGAGGTATAATTGATAGCTTTCATGGCTTATAAGTTTATGTTTAATTCAGCAAAGCCAGTATGTGGAGCACCAGCTTTTAAATTTAATTTTCCGTTTCCTTTCACAATCCAGGATAAAGATTTGGTTTCCAAAGCATCCAACTTTGTAACGAGTTCTATTTTGTCTCCAGCCAGAATATTATTTTTGGAAGCGCTTAAATCAATTCTGATTTTTCGCAACCAGCGGGAGCGTTGTCCAAGATCAGAATGAGTGGGTAAATTGGCATTATTCAGCAAGTCAACAGTGATTCTTTTCAGTCCTCCTTTTAAGTTTTCCACTTTCAAGTTATGGAACTCAAGATTTGGTTGTTGTTGCGCCAGTTGTAGAATAAAATCGGTGTGTTCTATCGCGATGCTATCCACTTTTGAAAACGTTGGATTATTCATTATAAAGGGTTTTACGCCGCCAACTTCAACTGTTTTGTTTTCAAAATTGGGATGATTGATTTCTACCCAATCTACAAAAACATTCTCAAGACCTTCTTGTTCAGCCCATTTTAGAAAATTTGATTCTCTGGTGTCTTTTATGTTTTTATCTAAAGTTGCTGTAGAATCCTTTTTAGCTTCAGGAACCCACCAACCTGGCGTACTATAGCTTAATCTTCCAAAGTGAAAGTAAGCCCACTGAAAGAAGTCGCCGTCGGTTCCCATATTGTCCTGCATGTATGGTTTTTGAGAAACAACCTTATTATATAATTCTGAAACCATTTTATTGATAGCTACATCACCTTCCAAAGGAGAGGTTACGATTCTTTTTTTGGCTTCCGAAACATTATATTTAAGTGGTGATGACAAATTATTGGCGGGGCCAAAAGTGACAAAGGCGTAGATATTCCACTGCTTAAAAAGGTAATCCAGCAATGCTCTGCTTTCTTTTTGGGATACCGCAAAATCTCCAGCAAGTGGTTCAAAAGCTGGAAATTTATAGGTAAAACTTTTATTGAAAGCAATACCTTCATTTAGGTCTTCGTTGAAATTATCATCTTTATCATTATCGATCCCTTCAGAAAATAATTGATAGCGTTTGGAATTTGAAGAAGTGGTGTCCACTTCTATCATCACCCTTGGGTCCTCAGGGTGTGATACATATCTCCCAAGGGGACTTTCTATCCTTATTTGAGTTATCAATCCATCCTTATTGAGGTCTTCGTAAGGATCTTCGCTCAATCTGCCGTCACGGTCATGGTCAAGACTGGACGCATTTCCTCTGCGCTCGTATTTCAGCTTGTTATGATATTGTGCATAAGCTTCAGGTGACATATTTGGGAAGACGTAAAAAGTAGTCTTTTCCAGGGCTGCTTCATTAGTAGAAATACGTTCTGCAAATTGTAAAGCCAATTCAACGCTCAATACATGATAGCCTTCTGCACCCCCAAGTATGGCAATAGCAGGTTTGTTATTGAGATCTCCTTTTCCAATTTTAAGGACCTGGATGTCATTTCCACCTTCAGTTTTGGTCAGTGTAGACAAGTCGACATTGGAACTTTTATCCAAAGCCTTAAGCCTTTTGGAAATCTCTTTTAAATCTGGATAGTCCTCTTGTGAAAAAGCAAAGCTTTGGACCAAAATCAATAACAGTATAGCTGTAATTTGTTTCATTATTAAAAATTTTCATAAAAATAACTTTATTTATCTCTTAAAAAAATGAAAATTTGAGCTTAATTTGAAACAAAGTCTTGTAACAAACAGATAGACTTTAGACTAACCAATCAAATCTCGTGACATGACTATTAAGCAATTCTTGAGCCTGGAGTGGAAACAATTTAGGCGTTCATCTTTTTTTGAAAAAGGACTAGCTATTAAAATCCTAATGATTTTAGGAGCACTTTATTTTGGTGGGTTAGCTATTCTGGCTGGTATAGGTGTTTTTTTTATTTTTAAAAAAGCTATTCCCGATCAAGATCCTTTTATGCTTATCAATAATTATATGATTTATTGGGTAATGGGAGATCTGGCCCTTAGGTATTTTATGCAACAGTTACCAGTGATGAATATCAAACCCATGTTGTTACTTCCCGTAAAACGCCAATCTGTAATTCAGTTCTTACTGCTGAAGACCTCTTTTTCTTTTTTCAATATTCTGCCGCTATTATTTTTTATTCCTTTGACTATCGTCTTGATGGTTCAAGGCTATAATCCATTGATGGCTGTCTTATGGTTTGCAAGTATACTCGCCATAAGCTTTTCCATCAATTTTTTGAATTTCATTCTGAATAAAAACAACACAGCATTTTATGTTGTCATAGCACTGCTAGCTTCTTTTATTGGATTACAATATTTCAACATTTTTGATATCACCCCATATACGGGAGTTTTCTTCAACTCATTTTATGAGGTCGGTTTTACTGCACTACTTCCTGTAGCTTTGGTGATTGTCTTATTCAGAATGAATTACAGGTTGCTAAGAAAGAATTTTTATGTGGACGGTGCAGTCCAGACTAAAAAAGAGAAATTCAAAAATTATAATCTTGAATTTTTAAATCGTTTTGGAACTTTAGCAACGTTCTTGAAAAATGATGTCAAAATGATTACCAGGAACGCGAGACCCAAACAGGTCTTATTGATGTCGTTCTTATTTCTCTTTTACGGTCTTATCTTTTTTACCCAAGATACCTATAAGAATATGCCTGTTTTTCTAGCCTTTGCTGCCATTTTTGTCTCAGGTGGTTTCCTTATCACGTTTGGCCAACTAGTACCATCCTGGGATAGTGAATACTACAAATTGATGATGAGCCAGAATGTGTCATATAAAAAATACCTGGAATCCAAATGGTTGTTGATGGTGATAGGTTGTGCCGTTTCTTTTGTATTAAGCACGCCTTACATTTATTTTGGCTGGGATATTTACGCAATGATTGCGGCCGGAGCTTCTTTCAATATTGGACTTAATTCCTTCATCACTTTGTATGGTGGAGCTCTGAATAGAGTTCCGATAGAACTTAACCAAAAAGCCAAAGCTTTTAGCAACACTCAGGGGTTTAACCCTACGCAGTTGCTCATCAGTCTGCCTAAAATCTTAGGTCCTATGATCATTTTTTACTTGCCCTACAAGTTTATCAATTTCAATGCAGGCATTATTGCATTGGCCTTAAGCGGGGTTTTAGGTTTAGTTTTTAAATCTTACTTTCTCAAAATTATCGAGAACTTATATCAAAAAAATAAGTACAAAACCATTTCAGCATTTTCAGAAAAAAAATAACTACATCCTATGGAAACGATTATTAAAGTCCAAAATTTATCCAAAAGTTATAAAGCCGATAAAGTTTTAGATATAGAAGCTCTGGACATTCCAAAAGGTCAAAGTTTTGGCTTAGTGGGAAACAACGGAGCAGGTAAAACTACCTTTTTTAGTTTACTTTTGGATTTGATTCAGCCAACTACTGGTCATATTGAAAACAAAGGAATTATCGTAAGTGAAAATGAGGATTGGAAGCCTTACACTTCATCTTTTATAGATGAAAGTTTTTTAATAGGCTATTTGACTGCTGAAGAATATTTCTACTTCATTGGTGATTTGAGAAACACTTCTAAAGCTGAAGTGGATGAACTTTTGGCAGAGTTTGCAGATTTTTTTCATGGAGAAATTCTGAATCAGAAGAAATATCTTAGAGACCTTTCTAAAGGGAATCAAAAGAAAGCGGGAATCGTAGCGGCGCTCATTGGCAATCCTGAGGTTGTTATTCTTGACGAGCCTTTTGCCAATCTGGACCCTACAACTCAGATTCGTCTTAAGAAAATCATCAAGGACTTGTCTGCTCAAAAAAACGTCACAGTTTTGGTGTCTAGTCATGACTTAATGCACGTCACAGAAGTTTGTGAGCGCGTAGTCGTTTTGGACAAAGGCCAAGTTGTAAAAGACATTTACACAAGCGAAGCAACGCTGAAGGAATTAGAGCTATATTTTGAGAGGTAATCCATAGATAACTTTTAAAACACCCTTTTATAAATAAGAGCTATTTTTGCACCAATATACTTTTATCTATTTTTTCTAGTTATTAAGTTTAGAATATTTTTCATGCGTTTACAGCTTTCTTTTATAATCCTTATTTGTATTGCTTTACTGTCTTCATGTTCAAGAAAAAAAGATAAATTCCTGAACAAGAATTTTCATGCCATGACGACCTATTATAACATTGTTTACAATGGTAATTTGGCTTTGGATAAAGGGAAACAAGAAGTAGAAGCTTTGTACAACGAAGATTACTGGACTGTTTTGCCAATCGAGAGGATGGCAATCAAGGAGCAAAAGTCCAGGACTTTGAAGAAAAACACTTCTGAAGGCGAAAATTCTAATTTTGAAATCGCCGAAGAAAAGGCCACCAAGTCCATCCAAAAACACTCTATGTTTATGGGGGGCAAAGAATACAACCCACAAATCGATGAGGCTTTTTTACTCCTGGGAAAAGCAAGATATTACGATCAACGTTTTGTCCCTTCTAAAGATGCTTTCAACTTTATATTGAATCACTATCCTAAAAGCTCAACCATTAATGAAGCAAAGATTTGGGTTGAAAAAACTAACCTAAGACTTGAATATTTTGATACGGCAATAGAGAATCTAGTGTCTCTCATGAATTCTGAAGAATTATCTCCTCTAGAAAGCTATGAGGCATCGACGACACTGGCACAAGCCTATATTTTCGAAAACGAAGAAAGACTTGCTATCGCTCCTCTAAGAATTGCTATTGAAGCAGCTCCAGATGATGAAAAGCGAGGGCGATTGCTTTACATAAAAGGTCAATTATTTTCACTGTTAGGAGAAAAAGATAGTGCGAGGTCGAGTTTTGACGAAGTTATTGCTTTGAACAGAAAGTCACCTCGACGCTACATGATTCATTCAGAACTAGAGAAGCTTAGACTTCAGGGTTTTGAAAATGCGTCGTGGCACGAAACAGAACTCGCTTTTCAGGAGCTTTCAGAAAATCGAGAAAACAGGCCTTTTTTAGATTTTATTTATTTTGATAATGCGGTCTTCAGACTTGCAAAAGACTCGGTGGATTTGGCAATCGATAAATTCAACAAATCTTTAGGGCAAAAGCCAAAGGACAAGTATTTAAAAAGCAGAAATTATTTCAATCTTGGGGAAATTTACTTTGATAAAGCTTCTTACGAAACTTCTGGAAAATATTACGATAGTACGCTAAGCAACCTGGCTCAGCAAACCCTGGAATACCGGCAAATCAAAAGAAAGCGAGACAACCTGGAAGATGTTATTAAGTTTGAAAGAATTGCCAAAACAACGGATAGTATATTGAATTTGGTTGAAGCGACTGAAGAAGAGCGGATAGAATTCTTTACAGCGTATATCGAAAAACTGAAAGAAGAAGAGAAAAGTATCTTTGCGAGTAATACAGTCTCAAAACTTGCAAATTCGAGGTTTGGAGCACAAAAAAGCCAAATAGGAAGAAGCCAGTCCAGTACTACCAAATTCTATTTTTACGACATCACTCAGAAGCAACGCGGAGAAGAGTCTTTTAGAAAAACTTGGGGAAATATAGAGTTGACGGATGATTGGAGGCGAAATCCCTCAAGAGGTACCGACATAAAAGATGAAGAAGTTATTGTGGAGGAAAAGGTAAGACCAGAATTTGATCCTCAGACTTATATCGCTGAAATCCCCAGTGATGAACAAGTAATCGATAGTATTTCTGATCAAAGAAATTTTGCTTATTACCAACTCGGTATTATTTATAAAGAGAAGTTTAAAAAATACGAGCTTGCTATTTCAAAACTGAACTTTTTACTAGAGCACAATCCTGAGGAGCGTCTCATCCTGCCTTCAAAATATTATCTATATAAAATTTACGAAGAAATTGGAAAAACAGATCTAGCTGTTCAATGGAAAAATGACATACTAAGCAACCATCCAGATTCCAGATATGCGAGCATTTTGAGAAATCCAGAGGACTATAGAAGTAATGCAGACAATCCTCAAAACATTTACAATAAAATGTATAAAAACTATAAATCCGGGAATTATCAATACCTCCTGGATGAGATTGATATGTATACTAAAGTGTTTGTTGGAAATTCAATCTTGCCAAAATTAGAACTTCTTAAAGCGAGAGTGCTTGCAAAGATTGAAGGTGTAGATTCTTATATTGAAGCGCTTAATTACGTGGCTCTGACTTACCCACAATCACAAGAAGGGAAATATGCCCAAAAACAATATAAAGAATTGAAGCGAAAGCCTCTTTCTTCAGAGTTTGATTTGAAACCCGACCCTAATGCAGAATACCTACTAGTGTTTGACTTCAATAAGGAGAATGCGGAGGAGTTTCATATACAGGAACTAAAAATTAAATTGCAAGCTTCAATTCAAGAGGAGGAAGGGCTTGACTTAAGCTTAAGTGAAAACATTTACAGTCAAAATCAAACTTTGTTGACCATAACTGGTCTTAGTAGTAAATTGGGAGCAGAAGGCCTAGCCAAAAAATTTATTAAAAATGCTGTTTTTGATGAGAGTTTGACTTATTTTGTAATATCAGAAAAAAATTACAAGATTGCCCAGATCAATAAAAACTTGGACGAATATTTAGCAAAAATCAAATAACATGTTTTCAGAAAAAAAAAATAATCCTATGAATTCAGACTTAACAAAAGAACAAAACAAGATTGCACAAGGTACTGTCTTCAAGGGCGGTATTGACTCTCAAGGTAGCTTTCGTATAGAAGGAAAGGTCATAGGAAACATCAAAACACCTGGCAAAATTGTAGTTGGTAAAACCGGTTATATAGAAGGTCAAATCGAGTGTGAAAATGCTGACTTTGAAGGAGAATTCAAGGGAGAATTAAAGGTGAGTAAACTTTTGACCTTAAGAGCTACTGCCAAAATAGAAGGAGAAGTTTTTGCCGACAAACTTTCAATTGAACCTGGAGCAGTATTCAATGCAACTTGTAGCATGAAAGGGGCTATGAAATCTATATCTGGTAATGCCAAAAAAGAACAATCAGCCTAATCCTTGGTTGTATTTTTCTGGGGTAGGTTTACAAATGGGAATTATCATAACCAGTTTTGTTTTTCTAGGAATTTGGTTGGATGAAAACTATACAGATTCTTCAAAACTTTTCACAATCTCATTATCGCTTTTTGGGATATTTGTTGCTCTAGCTCAAGTTATAACCTCGCTCAAAAAATTCAAGTAACTATTACATGAAAAACATCTTAAGGAATCCCTACGTTTCGATACTTATATTTTCGGCTATTATAATTATATTACATTGGAGCATCGACTCCTTTTTTTCAATAGTAACCTATTATTCTTTTACTTCAATATATGTATTTCATATCATATCCGCTTTTTTTGTAGCTGGAATCATTCAATGGATACACTCCAATTATAAAGATTATGCAGGTTTTGCGTTTATGGGTACTAGTTTGTTCAAAATGCTAGCTGCCATTTTGTTTTTACTCCCGGGTTTTCTTTCAGATGACAAACCTTCCTTTGCTAATATTCTCAATTTTTTTGTTCCTTACTTCATATACTTAATTTTTGAAGCTATCCAAGTCATTAAATTGATCAATCCAAAAGAGTCAAATTAAATAGTTTTCAATTAAAGCAAGCAAATTGAATTATAACTTATTGAAAAAATATTTTTTTGAAGCTTTCATTTAAAATTAAAAAGTAAAAACCTACATTTGCACGAAATTTTCGAATTGATATTAAGTCAACAATTTATGGCAACACACAAATCTTCAAAGATTACAGTGGCTTTAATGCTCATGCTTATTTTAAATTCCTTTTCATCTTTCGCCCAGTTAGATACGAAAGAAGTAATTGATGATAGTTTCAACCCTACCGAAATGATCATGCACCATATTAGTGATTCTCACGGGTGGCATTTTTTTGGAGAAGGAGAGGAATCTGTTACACTACCACTGCCTGTGATTTTATGGACAGATGAGGGGTTAACTAGTTTTATGTCGAGCGAGTTTCATCATGATGTAGAAGGTGAGCATGTTGTGGAGTCCAATGGTCAGAAATTCGTTAACTATCATGAGAAGATTTATGTGCTGAATGAAGGAGAAGAGACTTTAGAATTTGATGAAGAGACTCATGCAGCTATGAATGCTAATCGCCCTTTTGATATTTCAATCACAAAGAATGTAGCGTCCATGCTTATCACTGCAGTGCTGCTTGTTCTTATATTTTTGGGACTTGCAAATCATTATAAAAAATCAAAAGCTGCGCCAAAAGGATTTAAAAATATATTAGAGACTTTAGTCATATTTGTAAGAGATGAGATCGCAATACCACAAATAGGTGAGAAAAAATATCTGAAATTTATGCCTTTTCTCCTAACGGTATTTTTCTTCATTTGGCTATCAAATCTTTTAGGTCTTTTACCTGGAGCTGCGAATGTGACAGGAAACATATCCGTTACGATTGCACTAGGTTTATTTACGCTGGTTCTTATTTTACTTAACGGTAATAAAGATTACTGGCAACATATTTTCTGGATGCCAGGAATTCCGACTCCAGTAAAGCCAATACTTGCAATTGTTGAGGTTTTAGGGGTGTTTACAAAACCTATTGCCTTGATGATTCGTTTGTTTGCAAACATCACCGCAGGACACATAATTATCTTAAGTTTAATCGGATTGATTTTCATACTGGAAACTGCAGGAGTTGCAGCAATTTCAGTACCGTTTGCCTTATTCATTACAGTTTTAGAATTACTAGTTGCATTTTTGCAAGCTTTTATATTTACGATGCTGTCAGCACTATTTATCGGTATGGCAGTTCAAGAACATGAACATCATTAATCTTTAATTTTTAATATTTATTTACTATGGAATTATTACATGTAGGACTTGCAGCTTTAGGAGCAGGATTAGCAGTTTTGGGAGGAGCACTTGGTATTGGTAAAATCGGTGGCTCCGCTATGGAAGCTATCGCTCGCCAGCCAGAAGCTTCTGGAAAAATCCAGACTGCTATGATTATCGCAGCTGCACTTGTAGAAGGTGTTGCTCTTTTTGGAGTAGTTGCTGCTTTACTTGGGGTTCTTACCTCTTAAAAATGATGAAAACCCTCATAACCAACGGTTGGTTGGGTGAGGGTTTTATTTTATTTAAAAAAAAACTTATCATATATGGAATTAATTACTCCTGAATACGGTTTATTTGTTTGGCAAGTAGTTGTCATGATCATCTTGATTTTCTTGCTGACTAAATTTGCTTGGAAGCCTGTGATGAAGGCTGTAGGCGAAAGAGAAGCTTCGATTAATGATGCCCTAGTTTCTGCTGAAAAAGCTAAAGAAGAGATGGCTAACCTGAAAGCTGACAATGAAAAATTGCTCCAACAAGCCAGAGCAGAACGCGATGAAATGTTGAAGGAAGCTCAGCAGATGAAGAAGACTATTATCGAAGAAGCTACAGAAGATGCAAATGAGAAAGCTGAAAGAATTCTGGATAAAGCTCAAATCACCATCGAGAGTGAAAAGAAACAAGCTTTAGCAGAAATCAAATCTCAAGTTGCTGAGTTGTCTGTTCAGATTGCAGAAACTGTTGTGAAGAAGCAATTGGACAACAAGGATGAACAAATGACTCTAGTCAACAAAATGCTTGACGATGTCAAACTCAACTAATTAGACACATGGGAAGTAAAGCAGGAAGACGTTACGCTAAAGCCATCATAGAATTGGCTCAAGAGAATAAATTGGATGAAAAAGTTTTAGATAACTTCAAATCCATACATTCTACTATTTCTGAAAACAAAGAGTTAAAACTTATGCTTTCAAGTCCACTAATAGAAGTTGATAAAAAGCAGTCTGTTTTGTTGGAGATTTTTGAAGATGCCGAGTCTTTAGTCAAACAATTGATAAAAACTCTTGCTGACAATAATAGAATCGAAATACTAAACCATGTTGCTCAAGAATACATAAATCTTTACAATTCTATTCATCACATCCAGTCTGCAACTGTAGTGACGGCTGTTGAGATGACTAAAGATTTAGAAGAAAAAGTACAAGAAAAAATTAAAGAAATTACCGGATATACTGCAAATCTTACAAACCGAGTTGATGAATCTATTCTTGGTGGATTTATACTCAGATTGAAAGATCTTCAATTTGATGCAAGTGTGTCTGGCGGTCTTAAGCGATTCAAAAGACAATTATTATAAAAATAAGTGGTATGTATTTACCAATTAATGCAAAATAAATTATGGCTGAAGTAAACTCTGCTGAAGTTACAGCAATCTTAAAAAAGCAAATTTCCGGTTTCGAATCTGAAACCTCTCTAGATGAAGTAGGAACAGTTCTAAGAGTTGGTGATGGTATCGCCAACGTTTATGGGTTATCCAATGCTCAACTTGGAGAACTTGTAGAATTTGAAGGAGGGCTTAATGGTATGGTTCTTAACTTAGAAGAGGACGCAGTAGGCGTTGTACTTTTAGGTAAATCCAATGATATCAATGAAGGGGATTCTGTAAAAAGAACCAAAAAGATTTCTTCCATTCAAGTAGGAGAAGGTATCGTAGGAAGAGTCGTAAATACTTTAGGTGAGACTATCGATGGTAAAGGAGAAATCGAAGGAGAAACTTTTTTAATGCCAATCGAAAGAAAAGCACCAGGAGTTATCTACAGACAGCCCGTCACCGAGCCTATGCAAACGGGTATCAAGTCAATTGACGCCATGGTCCCTGTAGGTAGAGGACAAAGAGAATTGGTCATTGGTGATAGACAGACTGGTAAAACTTCTGTTTGTATCGATACAATTCTTAATCAAAAAGAGTTTTACGACAAAGGAGAGCCAGTATATTGTATTTATGTAGCCATTGGTCAAAAAGCTTCTACAGTTGCAGGTATTGCTAACCTTTTAGAGGAAAGAGGAGCTTTGGCTTACACAACTATTGTAGCTGCAAATGCATCAGACCCAGCAGCGATGCAAGTATATGCTCCATTGGCAGGTGCTGCTATTGGAGAGTATTTTAGAGATACAGGAAGACCAGCATTGATTATCTATGATGATTTGTCAAAACAAGCTGTAGCTTACCGTGAGGTGTCTTTATTATTAAGAAGACCTCCAGGTCGTGAGGCTTACCCTGGTGATGTATTTTACCTTCACTCCAGATTATTGGAGCGTTCTGCAAAAATCATCAACGATGATGACATTGCTCAACAGATGAACGATTTACCTGAAGCTTTGAAAGGTAAAGTAAAAGGAGGTGGTTCACTTACAGCACTTCCAATTATTGAAACACAAGCAGGTGATGTATCTGCATACATTCCTACCAACGTGATTTCGATTACAGATGGTCAGATTTTCTTAACCTCAGATTTATTTAACTCTGGTGTAAGACCAGCAATTGATGTAGGTATTTCTGTATCTCGTGTTGGTGGTTCTGCACAGATTAAATCTATGAAAAAAGTTGCGGGTACATTAAAACTTGACCAGGCACAATATAGAGAACTTGAAGCTTTTGCTAAATTTGGTTCAGATTTGGACGCTTCAACCAGAAATACAATAGAGAAAGGTAAGCGAAATGTTGAAATCTTAAAGCAGGCTGAAGCTAATCCTTTTCCTGTTGAAGAACAAGTTGCTATCGTTTATGCTGGAACTAAAAACTTGATGAAAGAAGTTCCTGTTGAAAAAATTAAAGAATTTGAAAGCGACTATTTGTCTTATCTCAATTCTAAACATAGAGATGTTCTGGACCAACTAAAGGCTGGTAAATTAACAGATGAAATTACAGATACACTAACGAGTGCAGCCAAAGAAATAGCTGCAAAATACAAAGCATAAGTTTTAATTTATGGCTAATTTAAAGGAGTTAAGAAGTAGAATTTCATCGGTATCGTCTACCATGCAGATTACGAAAGCCATGAAAATGGTTTCCGCTGCAAAACTTAATCGTGCCCAAAACGCGATCGAGAACATGCGACCGTATGCCGAAAAGCTGAATGAACTTCTTCAAAGTTTAAGTGCTTCCCTGGATAATGATACAAGCAGTCCATATTCTAACTATAGAGAAGTGAATAACGTCTTGGTGGTTGCCATATCGTCAAACAGAGGTTTAGCTGGTGCTTTCAATACCAATATTGTAAAACGGGTAAGAACTCTTATGGATGAAACTTATTCTGATCAATCTGTTGACATTATAAGTATTGGAAAAAAGGCCGAAGACGTACTAAAGAAAAAGCGTGAGATCAAATCTTCGCATAACGATATTTACGATGATTTATCTTATGATGATGTCGCTGAGATAGCTGAGCATCTCATGGAAATGTTTCAGTCCGAAAAGTATGATAAAATAGAGCTAGTTTACAATAGCTTTAAAAATGCTGCAACCCAAATTGTTACTACAGAGCAGTTTTTACCAATAAAGCCTGCTAGTAAAAAAAGTGGCGAAAGCATTTCTTCTGATTATATTTTTGAGCCTAACAAAATTGAAATCGTTGAAGATTTAATTCCTAAATCATTAAAAATTCAATTGTTTAAGGCCATAAGAGATTCTGTTGCATCAGAGCATGGAGCCAGAATGACAGCAATGCATAAAGCAACAGATAATGCTACAGAACTTCGAGATGATTTGAAACTATCTTACAACAAAGCAAGACAAGCTTCCATTACCAACGAGATTTTGGAAATTGTTGCAGGTGCTGAAGCATTGGCTGATAGCTAATGATCAATTCTTGAACACTTATAAAAAACCTCTCCTTAGAGGTTTTTTTAGTTTTTATACAAGCCTATTTTACACTAAGCTTTGTCCTACTTATAATAAAATGTATTTTTGACGTTTTCAATTAAAACATATATGCTCAATTTTCACAGTACTCGCCTTTTCCTCATTTTTGTTGGCTTAATCTTACTTTCTTGCAATGAAGATGTAAGAGAAAATTCTTCCGAAGAGGCGATTAAATCTATTGAAATTGAACCTGTTCCAGAGCCTAAAATTTTTGGCTTTTCCTTGAGTGATTACGAGGTAGTTTTTGACACAGTGGAAAAAGGGGATACCTTTGGGAATATTATGGATCGTTATGGTGTTACTCCAGGTAAAGTTTATCAGCTTACTCAAAGTATTCCAGATTCTGTGATGAATTTTAGAAGAATCAACTATGGTAAGCCTTATCTCATCGTAAAAAGCAAAGATTCTATTCAAAGAGTAGAGCATTTTGTGTATCAAAAATCATTGATTGACTATGCAATTATCAGCATAGATAGCGTAAAAGGAGTTGCAGAGTCAAAGCCTGTGACCATAAAGCAAAAAACGACTTCTGGAGTCATATCCTCATCACTTTCAGCGGCGATTGATGAAGCAGGACTAGACTATTTACTCACCAACAGATTCGCTGATATCTACCAATGGAGCGTTGACTTTTTTAAACTTCAGGAAGGAGATCAGTTTAAATTGATTTACAAAGAAAAATATATAGACGACACCATTTATGCTGGTTTAGAAAGCATAGATGCAGCACTATTAAAACACAGAGGAAGAGAATTCTACGCTTTCGAGTTTGTTGTGGATTCCTTGACGGGTCGCACAGACTATTTTGATGAAGATGCAAAAACACTTAGGAAATTTTTCCTGAAAGCGCCGCTGCAATTTACCAGGATATCCTCTCGTTACACAGGACGTCGTTTTCATCCGGTTCAAAAACGTTGGAAAGCCCACAAAGGAACAGATTATGCAGCTGGAACAGGAACTCCCATTTGGTCTACAGCAGACGGTGTGGTGACAGAATCCAGCTATACAAGGGGAAATGGAAATTACGTTAAAGTGAGACATACTAGTAAATATTCTACACAATATTTGCATATGTCCAGACGTGCTGCAAAAGTGGGACAGTATGTAAAGCAAGGTGAAGTTATAGGTTATGTTGGTCAAACTGGTCTGGCAACAGGTCCTCACGTTTGCTATAGGTTTTGGGTGAATGGACAACAAGTAGATCCCTATAAACAAGATTTACCAGAAGCCGAACCTATGGAAGAACAACTCAAGCCTTCCTATTTTGAGTTTATATCCCCCTTAAAAGCTAAAATTGACCAGGTTGAATATAAAGAGGTTCTTTAAGGTTTTTTAAATCTTTAGAAACCTCTCACTATTTCATATTCCTTTATTGACCAAAAGTCACCTCCATTATTAATAAAATAAATCTTCTTCCCATTTGAATTCTACCTTATGAGCTGAGTTAGGACTCTTTTTTAGAATGACTATAAAGAAGTGAAATTTAATTTTTTAACAGTGTTTCTTAACATTGGCTTAATATTAGAACTTTCTATCTGAAGTTTCTTTGCACCTGAAATATAAACAAAAAACAAATTTCAAATGAAAAAATTGTTACTTGGCTTATTCTTGATTATGGGAGTAGGTATTTATGCACAAGGGGTAACTACCTCCTCTCTTAATGGTAAGATTACAGACAACAATGATCAGCCTCTTCCGGGAGCGAATGTTCTTGCTGTGCACACGCCTACTGGAACCCAGTATGGTGTTGTTACTGATTTTGATGGTTTTTACAGAATACCAAACATGCGTGTTGGTGGTCCTTACAAAATAACCATTACTTATGTAGGTTTCGAGGATATCCTATTAGAAGGTGTCTTTCTAAGACTTGGAGATTCTGAAAGAATTAGCAGACAGATGAATGAATCCAATAATGCTTTGGATGAAGTGATTATTTCTGCTTCAAAAAATGGAATCTTTGATTCTGGACAAACAGGTTCTAACACTAACATATCGCAAAGACAAGTTGCAAACTTACCTTCTGCAACACGTTCTTTAGGAGACTTTATTAGAACTACTCCAGAAGCTCAGGTGGGCGAAAACGGAAGTATTTCATTAGGTGGACAAAACAACCGTTACAACGCAATCTACATTGATGGTGCTGTAAACAATGATGCGTTTGGTCTTGCAGGTTCAGGAACCAATGGTGGACAGACTGGAGTAAGTCCAATTTCTATTGATGCAATTGAATCATTTCAGGTTAACCTTTCTCCATTTGACGTGAGACAATCTGGTTTTGCTGGGGGGTCTATTAACGCGATTACGCGTTCTGGATCAAACAATACTGAAGGGTCTGCTTATTACTATTTAAGAAATCAAGACTTAGCTGGTAAAACGCCAACTGCACTAACTGAGGATAATAGACAGAAACTAACTGACTTTACGGCTGAGCTTTTTGGAGCTAGGGTAGGTGGAGCTATAGTTGAAGATAAATTATTTTACTTTATCAATTACGAAAGACAGGATGAAGAAACTCCACAGCCTTTTGTTTTTGATCGCTACCAGGGAGATGCTTCAAGACAAGATATTGCTAACCTAAAGCAGGGCTTGATTGATAACTATGGTTATAATCCTGGTGTCTTTGAAAATAACCCAACGAAACTTATCAGTGATAAATTAATTGCACGTATCGACTGGAACGTAAACGATAAGAATACTATAACTGTAAAGAATTCTTATGTTAATGCTGAAAATACAGATCCTAGACAAAGTAGTGATAGAAACCTTAACTTCACTGGTAGAGGTGTATTTTTTCCTTCAAGAACGAATTCGACTACTTTAGAGTGGAGTACGACAAATGGTTCTGACATGTCTAATAATTTACTTATTGGCTATACCGATGTTTTAGACGATAGAGATCCAACTGGAGATCCATTTCCAGCTGTACAAATATTTGATGGATCAGGAAATATTTACTTTGGTTCTGAACCTTTCTCTACAGCAAATTTACTGGAACAAAAAGTGTTGAACATTACCAATAATTTTGAACTTTATAGAGGTCGTCACAAATTGACTTTTGGAGCTAACTTTGAATATATTGATTCTAAGAATGTATTCTTTAGACAGAATTTTGGTCAATATAGGTTTAGTTCACTTGCCGATTTCAATACATACCTAGATGATATTGATGGTAACGAAGCTCCAGCAAGATTTTATGATAGAGGTTATTCTCTACAAGGTGGGACTGGGGATAATTCCCTTGGTGCTGCTGAATTCAATTATTCTTCTTTAGGGTTCTATGCTCAGGATGATGTTGATCTAACGGATGATCTTAAAGTAAGTTTAGGTCTTCGTATTGATTTACCATTTTTTGAAGATGGGTTAGTAAATAATGACTTTAACACCAGAACTGTTGAGCTCCTTGAAGCAAACGGTAAAGACTTACAAGGTGCTAGAGTTGGAAAACCTATTGATACACAAATACATTTTGCACCAAGATTAGGGTTTTCTTGGGACGTTGGTGGAAACAGAACTACTCAATTAAGAGGTGGTATAGGTGTATTTACTTCCAGAGTGCCTCTAGTATGGCCTGGTGGTCAATATAATAACAATGGTATTACAGCAGGATTTGTTGACGAAAGAGCTATAGATGGAGATGTGTTTTTTAATCCAGACCCATTTGATCAGCCAGTTCAACCAGGAGCTGAACCAGGTACTGGTGCTGTAGGTGGACAAATCGACTTATTTGCTCCAGACATTAAATTACCTCAGGTTGCAAAATATAATATTGCAGTAGATCAAAAATTACCAGTATGGGGCTTAATTGCTTCTGGAGAATTCTTATACAATGATGTCTTAAATGCTGTATTTTATGAAAATGTAAATATTAGAGGTCCAGTTGGATCATTAAACGGAGCTGATGGAAGACCATACTACAACAGAAGAGATTTAATAGATGATACCTATTCAAGTATTTTCTTGGCATCTAACACCAGTGAAGGTTATTCCTACAATGCAACGTTTAAATTGACTAAACCATTTGCTAACGGTTTTGCTGGGCAATTAGCCTATACGTATGGTGATGCTTATGAAATTTTCCCTGGCACATCGTCCCAAAACTCTTCCCAGTGGAGAAACCTTGAAACTGTTAATGGTAAAAATGCAAACCCAGGTATTCAGCGTACAGGCTTTTCTGTAGGCTCTAGAATTACAGGTAATTTTTCTTATGAGCACGAATGGAACGACAACGTGAAAAGTACAGTTTCTTTATTCTATGCAGGAGAAGAAGGGCGTCCATTCACTTACTTATACAACAGTAGAAATGCGAATATCTTAAATGATGACTCACGAGATAATGCTTTAATTTATATTCCTAGAAATGCAAGCGAAATCACATTTGCAGGAACTCCAGTTGAGCAACAAGAGCAGTGGGAAGCATTCAACAGTTATATTGAAAGTAGTGAATATTTAAGAGAGCGTAGAGGTCTATATTCTGAGCGTAATGGTGAAAGAGGACCATGGAGTCATATTGTTGACTTGAAATTCCTTCAAGATTTCAGCTTAGATTTCAATAACAAGAAGCACACGTTTCAATTATCTTTTGACATCTTTAACTTCACTAATTTGATCAATAAAGACTGGGGTAGAAGACCATTTATTCCTGGTTCTATTGGAATCTTAGATGTAGAGCAAGGTGGTCCAGATCCAGTATTTAGTTTCAATATTGATGATTTCCAATCAGAAGCTGATATTGAAAACTTCGATGATTCAGGAATCTTATCTTCAAGATGGCAAATGCAAGTTGGTTTAAGATATCTCTTCAACTAAAACTTCATTATCATCTTAATAAATTTAACGAGACCCATTTTGGGTCTCGTTTTTTTTTGGAATTAATTCAAACTTGTCACAAGCTTGATTAGGATTTTTCTTGTAATTTTAGCAAAGTCTATGATTAACAAGCGCCTTCTTATTAAAAACTTACTTGCCCACAGCGGGGAGAATAGTTTTTACGATAAAAAACTCAAAGTTGACATTGGTACCAGAGAAGGCAAGGCTAAATTCCTTAAGCACATCTGCTCGCTTTCCAACACCAACCCCATCAGCAACTCCTATATTGTCATTGGTATTGAGGACGAAAGCAATAGCATCGTTGGAGTCGATTTTTTTGATGATAGCAAGATTCAGAATCTAGTCAATGCCTATCTGGAGAATCCGCCTATTGTCTCTTATGAAAATATTCAGTTTCCGCATTTACCAGACGATAAAGTAGTTGGTCTGGTTTCTATACGGCCGAAGAAAGACAATAGTATTTGTGCCTTGAGAAAGAACATTTGGAAATACTGGGGAGGAACGGTTTTTATGCGCGAAGGAAGCATCAGTAAGCCTAAAGTGTTTGATATAGAAATCAAAGACATCAATTCTGAAATCGTTGCTGCCATAGAGCAAAATTCTCAGAATAATATTGATTTAACTTTAGATGGCTTTCACGATTTCATTTTAAAAAGTAAAGACTTTTACCCTAAATATAAAGTCTTCAAAGAATATTTCGTGCTGTGCTGGGCCGCAAAGCCAAAATCTGTTGGTGAGAAAACCTTCTATTCCAGAGTGAATATCCAGTTGATCAATGAACAGGTCAAGTTGTTTTATTCAGATTTGGACGAGGTTGAAATTCAATACGACGATGATAAATTTGAAATTTTAGAATACGTACAATTAGGACTTCAGGATAAGTTTAAGTACTATCCCTTAGAAAAGGTTTCCATTCAGTTTAAGGACAATATGCATTACGATATTGAATCTGAATTGATATTTGAACCCCCACAATTCAACCAAAAGACATTGAGGCATTTTCTTAACCATAACGATAGTTTACTGAAAAAACTTATGAATAAGTCAGTATTAAATTCAGCAGAAAAGAGTGAGCTAGTCAATATGTCAACCATATATCTTATAGCTTATCTCAACGGGTTTGATTCGTCTTTGGAAAAGCTTGAAGAGGCTAAACCCTTGCTGAAAAGTATTCAGAAAAAAGCTTATGATCGTTTAAAAGACAACATGAGAATATTACGAAAAATAAAATACAATTAGAATGAGTAGAACGATAGTTATAGGAGATATACACGGAGGTTTTAAAGCTTTAGAGCAGGTTTTAAATCGGGCTGATGTGACCAAAGATGATAAATTGATATTTCTGGGTGACTATGTTGACGGTTGGAGTGAAACGCCAGATTTACTTTCGCATTTGATACAGTTGAAAGAAAAACAGGATTGTGTTTTTATAAGAGGGAATCACGACGATTTGGTTTTAGGTTGGTTCCGAACCGCAAAATCTAATCCTAAGTGGCTCGAACATGGTGGCGAAAGCACATTGAAAGCCTACCAAAATGTAAACTCCATTCTTAAAGATTTACACCGACTTTTCTTAGAAAATCTCACGAACTATTACGTCGATGAAAAGAATCGATTATTTGTTCATGCGGGATTTGCCAACATGCACGGTCCAGCTTCAGAATTTCACTCCAATACGGTGTATTGGGATAGAACGCTTTGGGAAATGGTTTTGGCCATGGATTCCTCTATACAACCCGATGATGGTTTTTATCCCGATCGCCTAAAGTTGTTCAAAGAGATCTATATCGGTCACACGCCGACCACACGCATTAATAGAACTGAGCCTGTCAATTTAGCCAATGTGTGGAACATAGACACAGGAGCAGCTTTTAAAGGTCCTGTCACTGCTTTGGATGTAGACACCAAAGACTTTTGGCAGAGCGATCCGGTACATGAGCTATATCCTGATGAGCAGGGAAGAAATTAAGATTGGTTCAGAATAAAAAGAATTTTTTCTTTAATTTTTTTAGTAGAAATGCCAGCAAGTTCATGAAGCTCATTGGTATCACCATGCTCTATAAACTGGTCGGGGATTCCTAATTTATGGATTTTTCCTTTGTAGTTACAGGTTTGAGCATATTCCAAGATGGCATCACCAAATCCGCCCTTCACTACTCCATCCTCAATAGTGATAATCTGATCGAAGGTTTTAAAAATTTCCTTCAGCAACTCATGATCCAGAGGTTTTAAAAACCGCAGATCGAAGTGAGCTATGCTGAACTCGCCTTCATGATTTAGTCGGGCAGGTTTGCTACCGATGGTTTCAATGCTTTTAGAAACATTGTTCGCTATACTTCCTAAACTTAAAACAGCCAAATCTTTTCCCCCCTGAAGCTTACGGCCTTTACCAACTTGTAAAGGTTTAAAATCGACTTTCCAGTCTAAAATTTCTCCACGTCCTCTCGGATAGCGAATCGCGATGGGATGATCCAGGCCTAAAGAAGCTGTGTACAATAGTTGGCGTAGTTCAATAGCATCAGCTGGTGCTGCAATGATCAAATTGGGAATACAGCGCAGATATGCCAAATCAAACACCCCGTGATGAGTAGCGCCATCATTGCCAACTAAGCCGGCTCTATCAATACAAAAAACAACAGGTAAATTTTGTATTGCCACGTCGTGTATCACCTGATCGTAAGCCCGCTGTAAAAAGGTAGAGTAGATCGCACAAAAAACTTTATGCCCTTGAGTAGCCATCCCGGCAGCAAGCGCGACCGCATGCTGCTCGGCTATTCCGACATCAAATGCCCGATCGGGAAAGGCTTCCATCATGTATTTGAGCGAACTTCCTGTGGGCATAGCTGGAGTAATACCGACTATAGAATCGTTCTTTTTAGCCAATTCTAATAACGTTAATCCAAACACATCCTGAAATTTAGCGGGTAAATGTTCATTGTTTTTGGGCAAAACTTCACCAGTGGTTTTGTCAAATTTTCCAGGGGCGTGGTACTTCACCTGATCGTCTTCAGCTTGTTTCAGACCTTTGCCTTTTTTGGTGATAACGTGAAGAAGCTTAGGACCTTTTATGTTTTTAAGATTTTCAAAAGCTTTTAAAAGTTTAGGTAAATCATGTCCGTCAATGGGACCTTCATAATGAAAGTTTAGCGCTTCAATAATATTATCCTGTGATGGTTTTTGACCGATTTTAGCTTTAGTTAAATACGTTTTGAGGGCTCCAACGCTAGGGTCGATTCCGATGGCGTTATCATTTAAGATCACCAAAAGATTGGCGTTGGTGACGCCAGCGTGATTCAACCCTTCAAAAGCCATTCCTGAAGCAATCGACGCATCGCCAATCACAGCGATGTGTTGTTTATGGAAGTCACCTTTCAACTGAGATGAAATGGCCATGCCCAAAGCAGCTGAAATGGAGGTGGAACTGTGACCCACTCCAAAAGTATCGTAGATGCTTTCCTCACGTTTGGGAAAGCCTGAAATGCCGTTGAGCTTACGGTTGGTTTCAAACACCTCGCGTCGACCAGTGAGAATTTTATGTCCATAAGCCTGATGTCCCACATCCCATACCAAAAGATCATTAGGTGTATCAAAAGAATAATGCAAAGCAATCGTGAGTTCCACAACGCCCAAACTGGCCCCCAAATGCCCTTCTTTGGTAGAGACTATGTCGATGATAAACTCTCTAAGATCTTTGGCAACTTGATGCAGTTGATCTGGTGATAATCGGCGTAAGTCTTCAGGAGAATTGATATTGGAAAGTAAAACTGTACTCATGACACAAAGTTAGCAATAGTCTGTGAGTTTTTAGGTATTAGGTGTTAGGTAGTAGGATTTTTCTTTGTGTTCTCTGTGACTTTGTGGTTATTTTTTGAAAACCAGAATAGTTCTGACATAGAAATCCTATTTTTGACTATGCTAACTCCTTTTGACGATACGTATTTTATGAAAAAAGCCCTGGAAGAAGCCCATTTGGCTTTGGAAAAAGGCGAAGTTCCTGTAGGTGCCATCATCACGCATAAAAATCAAATCATCGCCAGAAGCCATAATCTCACCGAACTTCTAGTAGATGTCACGGCACATGCCGAAATGCAGGCCATCACCTCCGCAGCTAACTTTATCGGAGGAAAATACTTAAGAGACTGCACGATGTACGTCACCTTGGAACCCTGCCAGATGTGTGCCGGGGCCTTGTACTGGAGCCAGTTATCGCGTTTGGTCTTTGCTGCTGAAGATGAAGTCCGAGGTTACCGAGCCATGAACACAAAACTGCATCCCAAAACCAAAGTAGAGTCTGGAATACTTCAGGAAGAAGCGTCTAAATTACTTAAGACGTTTTTTATCCAAAAGCGGAATTTGAATTGATTGTGTTAAATTCTAAAATAATTAAACTATGTATTTAGTTTATTATTAGCTTTATCAAAGATCTATTTTTATGAAAGCTTTAATTCTACTTTTAGTTTCAAGTGCAATGTTGTTCTGTCATAACATAAATGCCCAAACAGGCATCGTAAACTACGGGGAAGTCCAGAGTATGATGATGGGTGGTCCAGTTGGTCCTGATTATAAATCCATGCTAGTGTTTGATAAGGATAATTCTTTATATGTAACAAGAAAAGATTCCTTAGAAGGAGGACATATTCGCGAGCAAAATTCATATTTTAATAGTTCAGAGAATGGATATTATATTACTGTAGTGACCAATCCTGAAGGCTTTCAGTATTATTACAACCCTAAAGAAAAGGTTTTAAATTCTCGTGATTTAGGATTTCGATATGTCAAGGATACGACCATAGATATATCATGGGACATCACAGATGAAACAAAAAAAATTGGAACCTATGAAGTCCAAAAGGCAACCGCTCATTTTAGAGGGCGAGATTATACCGCTTGGTTTACATCAGAAATTCCTCTGCCCTACGGCCCATGGAAGTTAGTAGGCTTACCAGGTTTAATCTTGGAAGCTTATGATACTGATAAAGAAATCTACTGGTATTTTAAAAACATAGAGTACCCAACTGAAAAGTCTTACCTCCTGAAACCTATAAACAATCCAAACTCTTCCTGGATTTCATTTGAAGAACTCAAAGAGAGGCAAATCAAAGCCTTTCTTGATGCCAGAATGGGAGGCAGAATGATAGCAGAAAACATGGGAGTATCTGGTTCAGAATCAAACGTATTGAAAACAGATAGTTATATAGAAGTCTATGAAATTAAGGAATAATATTAGCGGCATAGTTTTAATCAAAATCAAATTATTTGAAAATCTTTCGTTTCATCCTACTTCTTTTATGCCTATTTTTTACGTTTTTAGTTCAGGCTCAAGAGTTTAAAATAAAAGGTCAAATCCTAGAAAAGGAAACTAACTTACCGCTTGAAGGGTCTAGTATCGTTGTAAGTACATCTTCCAAAAGCATTTTAGGCTACACTTATTCTACAGAAAATGGGAGGTATGAACTAGCAGTAGATTCAGAGGCAGATTCACTTTCTATTAAAGTGAGTAGTTTTGGTTATGAATCTCAGGAAATCATGATTTCCAATACTAAGTCTACTATCAACCAAGATTTTGAACTCACACCTAAAGTAGAGCAACTCAATACAGTCGTTCTGGAAACTGAAGAAAAAATCAAAGTCAATAGAGATACGGTCGCTTATCGGGTATCTGCTTTTGCAGACGAAACCGAGCAAACCGTAGAAGATGTTTTAAAAAATTTGCCGGGCATAGAAATAGATGAGGATGGCAACATCAAAGCCCAAGGCAAGGATATTCAAAAAATACTCATAGAAGGAGATGATCTTGCCGACAGAAATTACAAAGTGATTTCCAAAAATCTGGATGCCGATGTCTTAAGTAAAGTGGAGGTCATCAACAACTATAGCGAAAATCCAGTGTTGAAACAATTCCTGGATAGTGAAACCGTGGTGCTCAACTTAAAGCTAAAAGACAAAGCCAAATCTATTTGGCTTGGAGCTGCAAAAGCTGGATTAGGAAATGACAGTCGCTATGAAGCGGATCTTAATCTTGGCCTCATCCGGCCTGAAATTAAGTTTCTGGATTTAGGAAACCTCAATTCCATAGGCAAGCCTGCTGGAGAACAGTTAGATAATTATGTGTATCAGCAAATGGGGTTTAATGATTTTGATGAAAACTTCAGTTTAGATCAAGATTCGTTTCTGAACTTGAGACCAAGTTCTATATTAATCGACGACAAATTTTATATCGAGAACCAAAGTCTTTCCAATAACCTTTTAGCGAATAAAAGCATCTGGGGGGACAGTAAACTTAGGAACTCCCTGTTTGTCAACACAGATCAGCTCAACAGTGATTATAGGAATAGGATTTCTTATTTTCTGCCAGACGGTGATATTGATTTTCAGGAAGATAATGCATTTAACACCCGAAATTTAAATTTAAAGAACGATTTTGAAATTAAACATTCTATAGATGAAGACCATTTCATCACGTTTCAAACCGATATATCAGGGACCAATTCTGATGTGAATCATGAGTTGCTTTTTAATGCTTATGAAAGCATTGCTCAGGTCTTGGATGAGCGCAACTTAAGCTTATCAACCAATGTTCATCTCACTAAGAAAATCAAGAACGGAGCGCTAAGCTTTTACGGGTTTACGGGTTATAATGAAGATCGGCAGACGTTTGATATTTCACCAAATACTATTTCTGAAGAACAAAATTCAAGTCAACTTCAAACCGAAATAAAAGACAATACGGTATATCAAGGTCTTAAAGGAAGTTCCATTTTTCAGTTCAATGAACTCAGTTTTGCTGTAAAACTAGGGGTTTTAAATCAAGATCGAGAGTTTAATTACGGTGCTTTAGACCTGGAAAATGACTTCGGTACTTCTGAAATCGATAGCCTATCGGGATCAAATTCAGAAGCAAGATTCAAATCCTTTGTGAATTTTAAAACCAAGTATGACTTTATTCCCGATCGATTGATAGCTGAAGCGGATGTAGAATTATCTCATGTGAACATGAGAACCCATGTGGATTCCAGAAGTTTCTTGTTTTTTAACCCTAATGTTGCTCTACGTCTTAGAAAAACAAAAGTTGGCAGTTTTTCTTTGCGTTACAAACGAATTAATGAACTTCCAAGTTTAACCGACCTTAACCAGAATTTTATCGTTCAAGATTATAGAAGTTTAGTTTTGGGTGTCAATAGGCTTGAGCAAATGACTAGAAACCAATATTCGTTTAATTATATCTTTTCAAGACCCAAAAAACGAATTCTTATTGAGGCTGGTGTATCTTATTCAGATTATGAACAACAGTTATCTGCCGATAATCTGCTAAGTGAAAGACTCAATTTATCACAGCGTCAATTTATACCTGATGGAAGTCTACTCACAGCAAGACTTGGATTTACGACATTTCTGAAGCTTATAGATGCCACATTGAAGCTGGGGTATACTAAAACCAGTTTTGAAAATCCGTTTATTCTGAATGATGAATTATTTGAAGTGACTAATGAGGGTGATAATTACTATTTTCGTGGGACAACGTATTGGGATGGAATGTTAAACTTTAAATTTTCTGGAAGTGTAAATTCAAATTCTGGAGGTATTGGAAATTCTTCTAATACTAACAACATTTACAATGCTAAACTAGAAACTGTTCTGAAACTCTACGATAGGCTTTTCGGGAATTTCAAGAATGAAATTTATGATGTGAATTCTGAAGTTTATCAAACCAGTAGCTTTAATTTAGAATATCGACCGAAGCAAAAATCTTATGTATTTGGAATCGATGCTCAGAATATATTCAATACAAAGAATTATACCTTTAGTTCCATCACGAACTTTCAAAGAGGAGATTTGGTGTATAGAGCTGTCCCCAGGTTTTTTGTAGGTTATATGAAGTTTAGGTTTTAAGTTCAACACCTAAACCAGTAGTAGCTCCGCTAAGAATCGAACTTAGATCTAAAGTTTAGGAAACTTTTGTTCTATCCATTGAACTACGGAGCCTTTTATTCATCTTCATTCTTAGGCCGATCTTCATACCAGTTATGAAAGGTTTTTTCAGTTTCATAATCGTCGGTCAGAACCTTATAAACCGCAAAAACCAAAATAGCTTGCCCTAAAACGGTGAGGTAAAATACCCACGAAAAAGACAAATCTAAAGCCGCGAATATAGTAACTAGTATTAAAATTAAAGTAGTCAGAATCAATAAAGGTATACCTGAATTTTTCATTTTTTGTTTAAAAGTAATGGATTGATTCTGGACTTGTGTGAAAATTTTATCAAAAAAACTTATTTACTTATCAGTAGCGACATTAACTCCAGAGCTTTCCTTTTTCTTGATAAGATACAGATAAACAGGGAAGTGGTCACTGTAGCCGCCCGTAAACCCACCATCTGCAAAAGATCGGTAAGGATAACCTTTGTAGCGTCCTTTTGGATTTTGAAGATAGTATGGATTAAAGATATTGGCTTGATAAAGTGTGTAGCTATTGTAATCTTTTTTATTAATAAGAGGTTTGGTCACCAAGATCATATCAAATAAATCCCAGGTGTCTCTCCAGGCTATGGTCCCTACTCCTCTTTTGTGAAGTTTCTCGAATGGATTGTAAACTCCGGTAAGACCAACATCCTCAGCGTGTTCTTTGGCTTCAAGAACTTCTTTAATGCTTTCATTATAAGGTCCATCGTTGAAGTCGCCCATGATCATGATTTTAGCATAAGGCTCTTGCATTTGTATGGAGTCTTTTATTTTCTTGGTCAGCTTTGCAGCACTTACTCTACCAGGTCTGCTCTTCTTCTCACCACCGCTTCTGGAAGGCCAGTGGTTAACTATAAAATGCATTTCCTCACCATCCAATTTGCCTTTTACATAAAGTTGATCTCTAGTATACTTTCTTTTATTTCTGTCAGAATCATTGTATAAAACTAGTTCATGAGCTTTTGAGTGAATTGGACGAAATACTCTTTTTTGATATAGTAAAGCCACATCAATACTTCTGGCATCAGGTGAATTATAATGAATGATACCATAATCAAAAGGAGATAGCTTTTTATCATTCACAACATCTTGTAGGACTTTAAAGTTTTCAATTTCACAAACCCCAATTACTGCAGGAGGCATTCCAGTGACTTCAGAACCTATGTCTGCAATTACTTTGGCCATATTTGCAACTTTCTCCTTGTAAATAGCCTCTCGTTCACCTTCAGCAATTTCCATTATAGGTGATGCTTCATCAAACTTATCTGGATCGTCTTCAGTGTCAAACAAATTTTCCAGGTTATAAAAAGCTATAGTATTTACCAGAAATTCATCTGTCTCTTTGGAATTGGTCGTATTCTTTTCAACCGATCCACAGCTTGTCAATAAAAACAAAAAGGCTATCAGGTACAACTGAATTTTGAAGGATGAATTCATTTTAATATTAATTTTCTGTAAAGTTTGATGTTTTTCAATTACAAAAATACCATTAATCTAGATTTAAAATATATTTGTAATGCATTAACAGTTTTATGTTAACATTAAGATAATACAGAGTGATATGATAAGTTGTCAACGATTAGCTTTCGCATTTTTGCTAATACTCGGTAGTTATGGAGTTCATGCTCAACAAACTAATGTCATCGGTTTGATTTCAGACATAGATACCGAAGAGCCATTGCCAGATACTAAAATTACAATTGAAGATTCCGGGATTGAAGTTTTTACAGATGCAAGAGGTAGATTTTCTTTTGCTAATCAAAACTTACCGTTAGGTGAACAAATTTTAGGAGTGAGTAGAAACAATTACGAATCCAAACGTTATCCAATAATTATTGAAGAAGGGAAAATCCTTGATCTGGGTAATCTTTTTTTGGAAATAGATTTTAGCGAAGAAAACAGGCAAATAGGAACAATTTCCCTGTCTGAAGACGAACTCGATGGAGATGACGCTTCATCGTTTAACATTTCTGGACTTTTAGCTTCCTCTCAGGATACCTACTTACGAGCAGCTGCTTTTGATTTTAGTGCTGCATTTTTTAACCCCAGAGGTCTTGATAATGCTAATGGTAAAGTACTGATTAACGGTTTGGAAATGAACAAGCAATTCTCGGGTAGACCCAATTGGGCCAACTGGGGAGGTTTAAATGACGTTCAGAGAAATCGTGTGTTTTCTATGAGTACTACTGCAAATGATTATACCATTGGTGATGTAGCTGGAGTCTCAAATATTATTATGAGAGCGTCCAAAATGCGAAAAGGAGGTAGAGTTTCTTATGCAAGTTCCAACAGAAGTTATGAAGGTAGGGTTATGGGGAGTTACAATTCTGGCTTGCTCGATGGTGGCTGGTCTTACTCGCTTTTGCTTTCGAGACGATTTGGTGAAGAAGGTTTTAGAGAAGGAACGTTATACGATGCCAATTCGATTTCGCTGTCTGTTGAAAAAAGAATCAGCGATAAGCATAGCTTAAATTTTACAGGTTTCTATGCTCCAAATCGAAGAGGCATGGGAACTGCAGTAACTCAGGAAGCTGTGGATCTAAAAGGGATAGAATATAACCCAAACTGGGGCCTTTTGAATGGGGTACAAAGAAATTCGAGAATTCGTAAAACTGAGGAACCCGTGTTTATGTTAAATCACTACTGGGACATTAGCGATAAACTTTCATTAAATACAAATATTGGTTACCAATTTGGTTTCTTTTCTACAACAAGAATAGACAATGGAGGAACACGACTCTTAATAGACCCTAATACAGGAGAACAAGCTTTTTTGGGAGGTGCAAGAAATCCTTCTCCGATTTATTATCAAAATTTACCTAGTTATTATCTGAGAGAATCCAATCCAACGCCAATAGATTATCAAAACGCCTTTTTAGCTCAAAGAAAGTTTCAACAAGATGGACAGTTTCAATGGAACGACCTTTACTTTGCTAACAACTTAAATCAAAATAGAGGAGGAAACTCAACCTATGCTCTGCAATCTGACAGAGTGGAGGATAACATGTTCATGGCAAACACCATCTTGGACTATAAATTAAAAGACAATATCACCATAAATGGTAGGCTTAACTACAGAAAGTTAGAAAGCGAGAATTTCGCCCAAATGGAAGATCTTCTTGGTGGAGAGCGTTATTTGGATGTTGATTTCTTTGCTGAAGAGACTGCTCTACTTACAGGTTTAGGTTCGGAGTTGGCTCAAGCAGATCGCAGAAATCCAAATCGAACTGTCCAGGAAGGTGATCGCTATAAATATAATTATAAAGTTGATGCTGAAGTTTTTGATGGGTTTTTACAATCTCAATTTCAATATAGAAGTATAGATTTTTATACAGGACTTAGTTTTGGTAAAACAAAGTATCAGCGTACAGGGTTTTACGAAAATGGGTTTTTCCCAGGAGATCGTTCTTTTGGGCCCGGGGAGGAATTGGATTTCTCAACTTATGCGTTCAAAACAGGTGCAACTTATAGATTGTCTGGGCGTCATGTTTTTACAATGAATGCAGCTTACTTTCAAAATGCACCAACAATAAGAAATTCCTATAGCAATGCCAGACAAAATGGAGATGTTGTAGATGGAATTACAGAGGTGAAAATTCAATCTGCAGATCTGAGTTATATTTATAAATCGCCAATTCTAAGTGGTCGAGTAACAGGATTTTATACTGGCTTTCAAGATGAAACTAATGTAGGGTTTTATTATTCTGAAGAACTCACAGGTTTGCCCTCTGCAAACAATCAAAATAATGCCTTTGTACAAGAAGTGATGACGGGTATTGATAGACTGCATTATGGAGTTGAATTTGGCGTTGAAGCTCAAGTTTTACCAACACTGAAGTTAAAAGCTGCAGGCTCTTTTGGTCATTACATCTATGATAGTAATCCGGATATTTACTTAACAAGTCAAAATTTCCCTGACATGAAGTTAAAGTTTGGAGATGGAAAAACTGACATGAAAAACGTAAGAGTTCCAGGAGGACCCGAACGTGTTTTTCAACTTGGTTTTGAATACAGAGATCCTGAATATTGGAACGTAGGACTAACCTCAAATTTCTTTTCACATTCTTATATAAGTCCAAGTGGCTTACTAAGATCAGATAATTTCTCTTTAGATACAGATGGTATTGTTTACAACGACTATGATGAAGCAATGGCCAGAGATATCCTGAAACAGGAACGTTTTGATGACTATATGCTTATCAATGTAATTGGGGGAAAATCTTGGAGAGTTGGAGATTATTTCATCGGATTTTTTGGAGTGATCAACAACGTACTAGATAAGGAATATAAAACTGGTGGATTTGAACAATCCAGAACTAGTAATTTCAGGAGTCGAGGTGAAGATCTGAATAGAGAAAATGGACCATTGTTTGGCAACCGCTATTTCTTTGGGTTTGGAACTACATATTATTTAAGTGCTTACATAAGATTTTAAAAAAATAAAACTATTAAGATGAAAATTTTTAATCACAATTTACTTTTTCTATTCCTTGGTTTAGGAATGATATTATCAACATCTTCCTGTGTTGAAGATGATGATTTTAACGCGCCACAATTTGAACAGACTCCTCCTGATATTGAAGGGAATATCGTGAGTCTTTCTGTATTAGAAGGTATTTTGGAGCAGAATGATAACGGTCCGTTTACATTTAATGATACAGATAATGTAGTAGAAGCTTACGTTATTTCCAATGATGAGTCTGGGAACTTCTTCAGAGAATTAATAGTCCAGGATAAACCAGAAAATCCAACTTATGGCGTGGCGATACAAGTAGATGTCAATCCACTATTCACAAAATTTGATTTTGGAAGAAAAGTTTATATAAAACTAGACGGCCTATCGGTAGGACAAAGAGAAGGCAATGAGCCAAGATTAGGTATTGCAGATGGTACCGATATTGCAAGAATTCCAGAAGCTTTTGTTGACGAATCAATTATTAGAGACACCCTTGTTGCTGATATTGTTCCTGTTCAAAGGCAACTTTCGGAATTGGAATTTTCAGATGTGAATACCTATGTGGAACTTACAGACGTTCAATTTTCAAAAATTTACTTTTCAGAAAACGGCTCAGCAAGTTATGCATCAGAGACCGGTGATAGTTTTGACGGAGAACGAATTTTGGAAAGTTGCGCAAGTTCCAATGAACTTATTTTTAGTACAAGCACCTTTGCAGATTTTAAAACCCTAAGCTTACCTCCAGGATCTGGATCTCTCAAAGGGGTTGTGACAAGAGATTTCTTCGGTGAGTTCTTTACATTTTACATCAATTCACCTGAAGATGTTGATATGACGGGCGAACGTTGCGATCCGATTGTGTTTTCTTGTGGGTTAGCCTCTACGCCAGCCAACAGTGAATTTATTAACGTCAATTTTGAAGATCAAAATATCAATTCTCCTGTAAATATTCCTGGTTGGACCAATTATATTGAAGCTGGTTCCGAAGCTTGGGAAGCATTTGTAGATAATGGGACAAACCAATCTTTAGGAATTTCAGTTAGAGTTGGCTCTTTCAACTCTGGTGATGCAAGTACAATTTCTTGGTTAATTTCTCCGGAAATACCAGTAGTTGACAGTTCTAAAGTGACTTTAGAGTTCAAAACTTCAAACAGTTTTTCAGACGATAGCGTGATGCAAGTGCTGTATTCCACAAATTGGAACGGAACTGAAGAAGGAATTACGACGGCAGACTGGGGTGTAATAGAAGACGCTGTAATTGTTTCAAACAGTCAGTTCTTTGGAGATTGGGTAAGTTCAAAGCTCGTAGATATGTCTTGTTTTGAAGGCAATGGACACATCGCTTTCAAATACATTGGTAGTGGACAGCAAAGTCAAGACGGCACCTACGAGCTGGATGATATTTTTATTAACGTTGAATAATCAGTATGATTTTTTATAAAGGTTTTATTCTGAATTAGTTACCGTTAACTTAAAAGCTCAACAATACATTGCTTAGCGCTAATAGATATAATTGGCGTGACATCTGGGTATCTAGTACATCTAAAAAATTGTAACAATTATAAAAAACAGACCTTAAGAGAAAGAATCTTAAGGTCTGTTTTTTAATACCGTTCACCCTAAACTTACTTTTATAAGAAATCCGAAGTTTACTCCAAAACTAAACCAACACCTATTTTTTCCAGCAGATACGGATTGTGTTCTATCACCAAAATGTCATTATCTAAACTCAGTCTTTCTAAAATAGTATAGAGCAAATCAATATCTGCGTAATGAAGACCTGTGCTAGGTTCATCTAAAATAAACAGCTCATTTTTAGGGGCATCTTGTAACCAATTTAAAAGTAACAGGCGTTGTTTCTCTCCAGATGAAAGTGACTGCACAGTCTGTTCTAAACTTAAATGTGACAAGCCAATGTCTTCAAGACTTTCGATGAAATCAAGGGTCTTTTTAGAGATTTTAAAATCAGAAAACCATTTTTTTAGTTCTGAAATTGTCATTTTTAGAATATCAGCAATGTGTTTGGAATTCACTTTAAAGTCTAAAATTTCTTTTCGGTAACGCTTACCTTCACAGACTTCGCAAGTTTCAATAGCATTAGCGGTAAGATCCAAACTGGTTTCTACAAAACCTTTTCCCTTGCAATTTGGGCATTGGCTCTTTTTCGTTTTGTAAGAAAAATCTTTTGCATTTAATTTTGTTTCGCTGGCAAAAACCTTACTGATGTCTTTCAGAATATCCAGATAAGACACCAATAAAGTGCTGGCATGGGTTCTAAGCTTTTTAGGTTCAAAATAATGCGCTCCTGCATAAGTTCCAGGAAAGTCGATATTTGAGCAATTCACTGGCTGACCCATTTTTATACTTGGAATCAATATTTCTTTGACCAAAGTGGTTTTCCCCACACCAGATTTACCAGTGATACCTGTAATTCCACCAATAGGTACTTTCAACTTGTCTTTTACTAAAGTATGTTTGGCAAGCTTTTGAATCTCTATATGACTTTTGCCAGGTTTCAATTGCACTTTTTTGCTCGCAGCATTCAAAAAAGGATGGCAATTCGGTTGTTCCAAGAAACCTTTCGCATCGCCCTGAAAAGTGATATAACCTCCCAATTTTCCAGCCTTAGGACCGATCTCAACAACATGATCTGCAGCCTGAATGATGGATTTATCGTGCTCGATCACAATCACCGTATTTCCTTTTTGAATTAGTTCTTTCAGAATTTGGATGAGGTCGGGGATATTATCCTGCGACAGTCCAGCAGAAGGTTCGTCCAACAAATAGGTAATGCCTTTCAACGGACTGTTCAGTTGTTTGATCAAAGCGATACGCTGATTTTCACCTCCTGAGAGTGTTGGCGATTTTCGGCTGAGTTCCAGGTGATCAATGTGCAATTCTTTTGCCCTGGTAATGGTGTTTGTGATGTACGTTTCAATTTTAGAAAGTAGTTTTCCATCTATACTTGTGGTCTTTGCATTTTTGGACAGCCACTTTTCTAAACTTTTAAAATTCATCGATTTAATTTCGTGAATCGACTCGCCAGCAAGTTTAAATTTCAAACGCTCAGGTTTCAATCCGCTTCCCTCGCAATTGCTGCATTGGTTGTAGGAAAATAAAGCCGTCAACTGACTTATATTCTTATTTTTGCGAGTCTTGTAATATTCCTCTTTCAAGTAACTGAAAAGACCATCCCATGTCATTTCCAAAGCTTGTGTTCCCTCGCGTGTTTTGGTCTGATAAACCCAGTTGGCTTCCCAAACTTGATCTCCAGTTCCGTACAATAAAACTTCTTTTTGTTTTTCAGTTAACTCCTTAAAAGGGGTTTGTAGTGTAAAATCGTATGCATTCCCCACGCTTTTTAAAATCGCCATATGTTGCCCGGCAGGATCGCCATAATAGCCGATGGCTTTATTGTGAGCAAATAATCCACCAACAATGCTTTTATTTTTATCCAGCACAAGCTTGTTCAGGTCTGGAAGCAATTCCTCTCCAATACCCTGGCAAACGCTGCATTTTCCTAATTCGTGGTTTTTGGAAAAATGACTAGCCGATAAGTCTTCACCTTCGTATTGAGCTTTTCTGGAAAAAGCAAACCTCAGGATTTTGTCAATTCCCGTTTGCTTGGCAATATCCGATCGCTGAGAATAGTTTTTTTGCTTTCTTGTGATGCAAATGCTGGGAGTTAGTCCTTCAATATGATTCACGTCAAACTGAAAATTCACACCCACTCTGGATTGCTGATACGCCGAAAACTGTTTGGTCATTTCCTGAAGGCCAAAACCGTGTAAAGTGTCAATAACCAATGAAGATTTCCCTGAGCCTGAAATGCCTGTCACCACAGAAAGCTGATGCTTCGGTAAATTCAGGGCTAAATCCTTTAGAGAATGCGTTCGAGCTCCACGTATGGAAATTGAATCCCGCTGCTGAGGTTTTTCAGATTTCAATTCAATAAATTTGACCTTCAAAGCATTGTCAACCCAAACATCACACTTCTTCTGAAACAGCTGGTGATTTTCAAAACAAAGAATGCCTGCAGTTTGATATTTCAGCTGATTGAGTGCTTCAAGTAATTGAATCACATTCTGATGGTGTAAGCCAATGCTGGGCTCTTCCAAGACCAAAAGTGTTTGTTTGGATCTCTTGGCAAAGTGCTTGGTGAGCTTAATCCTCTGGGCTTCTCCTCCAGATAATGTATTGGAAGGTTGACCTAATTTGATGTAATCTAAACCCAGCTGAATCATCAACGACAGGATGTCGGTGATTTTTTTTTCACCAGAAAAGAAGTCAAAGGCCTCTTCAATACTAAGATTATAGATTTCTGAAATATTCTTTCCATTCCAATTCACATTTAGTACTTCTGGCTTAAAACGCTTTCCATTACAAGTTGGACAAACCTGATTGATGTTTCCCATCACACTCATGGAAAGGGTGATAACTCCAGCGCCTTCGCAAGTCTCGCAACGCCCTTTTCTATTATTGAATGAAAAGGCACTCTTGCTAAGATTTGAAGATTTTGCCTCGGTTGTTTTACCCAGTAGATCCCGAATTTTATCGGCCAAGCCTGTATAAGTTGCTGGATTACTCCGTGGTGTTTTGCCAATAGGCTGGTCAGTGACCGTGAGAAGATTGAAATTTTGGTGTTCGCAAAAATCAGAAATGCGTTTAATTAACTCTGGCGTTTTCCGACTGATGACCGTTAGCGCATTGGCCTGGGGTTGAAAATCATCAGCCGTTACTTTTTTAGATGGTTTTTCTGAAGCATCAGCTATTGGAATTTTATTTGACTGCAGGGCAGCTAGAGTTGGACTGTTTAGATCTTCAGTCTTCAAGAATTTCTCTCTGGAACCATTAAAAATGACGTCACCACCATTTACTCCTGCTTCAGGTCCTAATTCAATGATCCAGTCGGCGGCTTGTATAAAATCTAAATCATGTTCCACCACCATAACCGTGTTTCCCCGTTGGATCAACCGATCCAAGATATGCAGTAAGTAATTCTGATAATCGGCCGAAAGACCTATAGAAGGTTCGTCAAAAATATATAAAATGCCCTGTAACTTCGAATTTACCTGATTAATAAGTTTGATGCGTTGTCCATCCCCAGAGGAAATGTCCATGCTCGGCGTACTGAGTCGATAGTCACCCATGCCCAATCGGATCAGGTCCAACAACTGAATAATTATTTTGTCTACCAATTGTTGTTCACCAGATGAAAGTTTCAACTGATTCAATTGGTGGTATAAATCATCTAAAGACAAATCCAGCCAGGCTTGAAAGTTTTGTCCTTTCCATTTATGCTTCAAATGCTCCGCTTTAATGCGACCACCATTACAACTTGGACAAACTCTGGAACTCGCAAATTTCAAAATATTTGGGTTTCGGTCTACTCTCAAGATGTTTTGCATAATCGGCAACATGCCTTTGTAATAGCCTTCTTCCCGAGGCTTGGCTTTGATGCCTTGCCAGCGCAGGCGAGATTCTAAGCCGTGTTTACCATAAAACACTTTAAGACGATCACTCCCATTCAATACTACGTCCTGTTGTTCTTCTGAAAGTTCTTTCCAGGGAATATCCACATGAAAACCGTGAGCTCTGCAAACTTTATTCAATTCTTCCACGGTGATTTGTGAATACACAATGTAGCCGTTAGGTAAGGTGGTCGTGATAGCGCCTTCTCTCAGCGTTTTGTTCTCGTCACCGATCACTTTATCCAGATCGATGTATTCTTCTTCTCCGATTCCACGGCAAACTTCACAGGCGCCTTTCGGATGATTGAAGGAAAAGAACGACTTACTCATGGTTTCTTCAGCAGAATAGCGGGCAAACAGAATTCTGAAAACTGAAGTCAATTCAGACAGCGTTCCAAAAGTAGTGTTGATGGATTGGAAGCGTTTGGATTGTTCTACTTTGATGACCGGCGGCAAATCCTGAATGTCATCTACTTCAGCGGTTGGGATCGCTTGCCCGTTTTGTTGGTTATAAGCTGGCAAACTTTCCAGGAAATAGCGATAGCCTTCATTGGCAATCACATTCATCGCCAGTGAAGATTTTCCAGATCCAGACAAGCCAGTGACTACAATAAGTTGATTCTCTGGAATCTCTAAATTTATATTCTTGAGGTTATTTTGATGGGCGTTTTTTATCTTCATTCAGTAAGATGCTTTCTGTTTTGAAATTTAAAAACTGAAAGATATAAAGATCGTAAGCGTCTAACTAAGTCCGGCTATGCATTGGAATAACCTTAACTTTTTTAGGAAACAAAAGACATCAATACTGCTGTATTTGAATAAGTGTCGGTTTTTATAAATTATAAAAACCCCTCGATATCAGCTCAAAGTAAGCGATCGAGCGGTCACTTTATTTAACCTCATATTTTACTACATTTGAAAGATCAAAATTAACTAGTGAGTATCTACAAAAAGCTTTTTCAGAACACCTTCATCTATGGAGTGGCTACGGTGATCCCTAGAATGCTTTCAGTGATCTTGGTGCCGCTTTACACGGGAGTTTTGGAGAATACCTCCTTTGGAGATTACTCGATTATCTTTTCCTATTTTGTGATTTTTAATGTCATTCTGGCTTACGGAATGGAGACTGCTTTTTTCAGGTTTTATAATAAAGAAAAGGATAAATCTCAGGTTGTTTATACATCGACCTGGTCCATTATAACAACCACTTTAGTGTTTGTCATTTTAGCTTACTTATCCATTTCTGAAATCCAAAGTTTTACAAGGATAAGCACACAAAATCTTAAATTGATCATTTGGATTTTAGCTTTAGACGCGCTGGCGATTATTCCTTTTTCATGGCTACGCGCCAACAGTAAGCCTGTAAAATTTGCTATTATAAAAACTCTGAATGTGGCAATCAATCTTGGGTTAAACGTTTTTTTCTTGTTATATCTAAAAGACCTAGCAGAATCAAGTGATTTCTTTAAATCCATTTACATCCCGAATTTTGAAGTCAGTTATATCTTCATTTCCTTGATTATAGCCAGTGCAATTACGCTTTTGTTACTTATTCCATTTTATTCTAAAATTCAATTTCAATTTGATTGGAAACTCTGGAAATCCATGATGAAGTACGCGCTGCCGGTTTTGGTAGCTGGAGTTGCTTTTTCAATTAATGAAGTCATCGACCGTTTGTTTTTGGAACGTATGCTGCCAGAAAACATCGCTAAAGAACAAGTTGGAATTTACTCAGCCTGTTACAAATTAGGCATGTTCATGACGTTATTTGCAACCGCGTTTCGCTTGGGGATTGAGCCGTTCTTTTTTAGCCATGCCTCCAGTAAAAATCCAAAAACGGCTTATGCCATGATTACCAAATACTTTGTCATTATCGGTACTGTTATTCTATTGGTCGTGATTGTATTTGCAGATCTTTTCAAAGTGCTTTTCATCCAAAATGAAAGCTACTGGGAGGCGATGAAAATTGTGCCGATTATCCTGCTTGCCAACTTGTTTTTAGGGATTTATCACAATCTCTCCGTGTGGTACAAAGTCACTGATAAAACCCAGTACGGCGCTTACATTTCCTCACTGGGAGCTATATTCACTATAGGGATCAATATTTGGCTCATCCCGACTATTGGTTATGTAGGTTCGGCCATTGCAACACTTGTTGCTTACGGCAGCATGATGTTGATCTCCTTTTTTCTTGGACAAAAGCATTACGCGATTCCCTATAAATATGGTAAAATGCTAATTTACTTATCTATATCCGTTCTATTTTCTCTAATTTCGTTTTACTATTTCAGAGAAAATTATGTTGTAGGAGTATCACTTATTTTAATTTTCTGTTTCAGTGTATTTATCTCTGAAAAGAAAGAGATTTTCAGGCTTATAAAAAGTAACTAATTCATGAAATTAAACATCATTAACCGTTCAGCATTTGAACTTCCAACTTACGAAACCAAACTTTCTGCTGGTGTAGATCTTAAAGCCAATATTGACGTTGCCATCCATCTGGAAAGTCTGGAGCGTTGCTTGGTCAAAACAGGATTATTCCTGGAATTGCCGGCTGGAGTAGAAGCTCAGGTAAGACCAAGAAGCGGTCTGGCTCTCAAAAAAGGAATTACGGTTCTTAATTCTCCAGGCACTATCGACGCAGATTACAGAGGCGAAGTGGGAGTCATCCTCATCAATTTGTCTAAAGACAAATTCAGTATAAATCCAGGCGACCGCATCGCGCAATTGGTGTTTGCCAAACACGAGCAAGCCAATTTCCAGGAAGTTGAAGTGCTTTCTGAAACCGATAGAGGTGAAGGCGGATTTGGGAGTACGGGAAACAACTAATTGAATCCAAATGACCTTCAGCAAGGAATTTAAAGAAGCTTTGAGCTGTCTTCCCGATAAGGAGAAAGATAAGCTGCTTTTTCGTTTGCTGAAAAAAGATAAAATTCTGTCTAAACGTTTGGAATTCGAACTTATTAGCCCTTCGACAGTTGAAGATCAACGGGCAGAGATGGAGCAAAAAGTTGAAGAAAAAGTCAAACATTTTAGCGATAGATTTTACTCTTTGGGATATTTGAACATGGACATTCGGTACCTGAGTGGAGAAATTACCGAACATGTGAAGGTGACCAAAGATAAGTTCGGTGAAGCCAGCTTGAACCTCCTGCTCATGAAAGAAGTGCTAAAACATAACAACAAAAATATCATCAATACTGGTTCTTCTCGTCAATTTTCAAAACTTGGCGTTGCGCTTGTTGCCAGAGTCTATAGAATTTTGATCCTCATTGAAAAACTGGATCAGGATTATTTCATAGAGTTTGAAGACCACTTGAAAGATTTAGGTTTGCTCATTGAAGATAATCCACGGCTGATGAAAATGTGTATTTCCACAGGTTTGGATATCAATTGGCTGATACAAGGAAATATTCCTGAGGATATTCCAGAACACTACAAGTACGCAAGAGCTGAAGGCTACTTAAGCGCAAGAAATTATTGAAACAATTTAATAAAGTTTACAGAAGACATCACATAAAGTACCTATTAAAATAAATCATTGATTACTAAATTTAATATACATGAAGATAATAGTTCCCATGGCCGGAAGAGGCTCAAGACTTAGACCACATACACTCACCATTCCTAAACCACTTATTCCAATTGCTGGAAAACCTATAGTTCAACGTCTTGTTGAAGGCATTGCTAACGTATTGGAAGAAAAAATCGACGAAATCGCTTTTATCATTTCTGAAGATTTTGGGGCGGAAATTGAAGCAAAGCTGAAAGATATTGCGAAAGGACTTGGTGCCAAGTCGTCAATTTATTATCAGGATAAGCCTTTGGGTACAGGTCATGCCATAATGTGCGCTAAACGATCCTTGCAAGGTCCGGCGGTGATCGCTTATGCTGATACTTTGTTCAAAGCTGACTTTAAATTGGATAAAGATGCTGATGCCGTGATGTGGGTGAAACAGGTAGATAATCCTGAAGCCTTTGGTGTGGTGAATCTCAATGATAAAGGACACATTACCGAACTGGTGGAGAAACCTAAAGAATTTGTTTCAGATTTGGCGGTGATAGGGATTTACTACTTCAAAGATGTTTCTGTGCTGAAAACTCAGCTAGAGAAAGTCATCGAAGAAAATATCATGCATGGTGGTGAATACCAAATCAATGATGGGATCAAAAAAATGAGAGCCAATGGCGCTATCTTTAAGCCAGGGAAAGTGGATGAATGGATGGATTGTGGCAACAAGCATGTCACCGTTGAAACAAATTCAAGAATGCTGAAATTCATTCATGAAGACAATAAAGAGAAGTTGATTTCTTCTACTGTCAAAATTGAAGATTCTGAAATTATAGAACCTTGCTTTATTGGAGAAAATGTGTTTTTGAAAAATGCTAAAATCGGACCCAACGTTTCTATTGGAGATGGCACGGTTGTGGATAATTGCTCCATTAAAAACTCCTTGATACAAGAAAATGCTGAAATCACCAATGCCAAATTAGACAAAGCCATGATTGGGAATTTCGCTAAATTTAACGGTAACTTCACCTCATTGAGTATTGGTGATTATTCCGTTTTAGAATAAAAAAATATGTCTCAAAGCATTCGTCTTTTTTTTGTTTGTTGTTTTGCGATAAGTCTGTTTGGTTATGCTCAGGACAAAGACAACCTAACCGAAGACATCAACATTGATGAGCTTGGTAATAACACAGACGAATTTCAGGAGGTGTTCTTTAAAGCGATCGCTCAAAGAGCAGTAGAAAATCCAGAAAAAGCTATTGAAGAACTGGAAAAATGCCTGGAACTACAACCAGAAAATACAGCAGTTTTCTATGAGCTAGCCAAAAATTATATAGATCTAAAAGATTATAAAGAAGCTGAGGATTTTCTCAAGAAAACCATGGAAGATCCCAAATATCAGAACGATGTGAATATTCACAAACAGCTGTTTTATGTCTTTAATATGCAGAAACGCTATGATGGAGCTATTACTGAAGCAGAATTTATTTCTAAGACTGATCCAGTCTATTATCAGGAATTAGCCAATCTTCATTTAATTCGCAAAGAATACAAGTTAGCTTTAAAAGCTTTAGACAACTATGATGCGGTGAAAGGCATTGTTGAATTTCGGGACGAATTCAGAATGATTATTTACAAAGAAGGTTCAATGCTAGATGAAGGTGTTGAATTTTTCAAAACACGATTTCAGAATTCTAAACAAGATACAAGAGCAGCAACTTTGTTGATGGAGCTTTATAGACTAAACAATTTACCTAAAAAAGCTATTGAAATCGGTAAAGAATTGGAACAGTATTCAGTTAATGATCCTCAGCTTTACGTTGAAATGGCCTTGGCTTATCTTGTCAACAGAAACATCTCTGAAGCTAAAATTTATAGTAAAAAGGTGGTGGAAAGCCTCACCCTTGAAGAAGAGGATAAGGTGAAAGTCATTAATACGTTTAAGGCTTTGGCTATGCAAAATCCAGAAGCTCAGGACGCTTTTGTGAGTGTTTTGGATTCTGCATTGTCTTCAGAAAAAAATTCTTCCAGCAAAGCGGAGCTGGGAGAATTTTATAAATCCAGAGACAAGGACAAAGCCTTGGAGAACTATAAGTCAGCCTTGCGCAATAAGCCCAATGATTTTAAGTTGATTAAGAATATCCTTGAACTTGAGTTGGAATTGAATAAATACCAAGACGCAGTGAAAACAAGTGAAAATGCTCTGGAAAGTTTTCCTTCTCAGCCTTTGTTGTATTATATAAAAGGCTTTGCTTTGGGACAGCTGGGAGATCATAATCAGGCCGTTAAATTTTTGGAAACTGCTTTGGATTATATTTTTGACGATGAAGCACTAAAGCAAAAAGTTTACAGTGCATTGAAAGAATCCTATCTTGCTTTGGGAAATCAGGAAAAGGCAAATGTTTACAAGCAAAAACTAATAACAATCTCCAATTGATGCAGAAAAGTTTAAAAAGTATAAGTCTTATTTTAATCATCTTTATATCCTTGACGGGTTGTAAATCTTCCAAAGCTGGAGCTGGAGAAGATTTGAAGGAAAAATCTGCCAGAGCTGTCATAAGATCTTTTGAAAACAATCTTGCTGAATTTAAAACCGTTAATGGTAAAATAAAAGCGGGATATGAAACTGAAAGCAGCTCACAATCCATCAGCATAACTTACAGGATAGAAAAAGACAAGGCGATATGGATGAGTGCCAAAGTGATGGGATTGCTGCCGGTAGCCAAAGTTTATATTACTCCAGACCGATTTCAGTATTACGAAAAAATAAACAGAACTTATTTTGATGGGGACTTTTCGATGGCTAAAGAATTTCTTGGTGTAGAAGTCAACTTTGAGAATCTCCAGAACTTATTGATTGGAAGACCAATGTATGAACTTAAAAGGAATCAAATGCTTTTTGATGATAATGCTTATGTGTTCTTACAGAATATTAAATCTATTTTAGCCTTCTCTGCAATCATCGATAGCGGGAAATTTGAAATGAAATCTCAGTCTCTGGTCAACGTCAAAAATGAAAGCCTGAAGGTGGATTACTTCAAATTTCAATCTGTAGATCAAAAAAAGTTCCCTTCCAAATTATTAATGACGGCCAAAAAAGACGACGAAGTGGTCCTTATAGATATCGATTACCGCTCAGTCATTTTTGGTGAAGAGCTAAGTTTTCCCTTTACAATACCCAGTAACTACGAACGTTTAGAACTTTAATGAAAAACTTTCAGTACATACTTTTAATTGTAATGCTAAGCTTTAGCTTAACGGGCATGTCTCAAACAAGAGAAGAGCTTGAAGCTAAGCGACAGGAAATTCAGCAGGAAATCGATGAGATAAATAGTATCATCAAAACCACAGAATCTAAGGGGAAATCTGCATTGGGTGAGTATGAAGATCTTCAGAAAAGAATTAAAGCAACCGAACGATTGATTCAGGTAAACAATCAGGAAGCCAATTTACTGACCAGAGAAATCAATACCAATGCCAATAAAATAGACAGACTTAGAAATGAACTGGAACAGCTGAAGACCGACTATGAGAAGATGATCCAAAAGTCTTACAGAAGTAAATCCAGTAAAAGCAGAATCATGTTTTTGTTTTCTTCAGAATCTTTTTTGCAAGCTTATAAGCGAATTCAATACATGAAACAATTTGCCCAGTACAGAAAAAAGCAGGGTGAAGAGGTAATGCAACAAACTAAAACTCTCCAGGAATTAAATTCCACTTTATTTGAACAGCGCCGAGATCAGGAAAAAATACTCGCACAAAATCGTAAAACAAAATCCAGTCTGGTAAGTGATAAAAATAATCTTGAGCAATTGCTTGTTAGCATCAACAAACAGAAGAAAAAATACGCTCAGGAGCTTAAGCAAAAACAACAGGAAGTAAGCAGGATAGATCGGGAAATCGATCGGTTAATTCGAGAGGCCATTGCCAAAGAAAATAAAAAAGTGGGCTCAGACTCCAAAGCAACTTTTAAGTTATCCCCTGAAGCACAAGCTTTGGCCAAAGATTTTGCTCAAAACAAAGGTAAACTTCCATGGCCTGTCAAGTCTGGAGTTGTTTCTATGCGTTTTGGTGAGCGTCCGCATCCTATTGTGAAAACCATTAAGGTGATGAGTAACGGCGTGAGAATAGATACTGAAAAGAACGGTAAAGCCCGTGCTATTTTTGACGGAGAAGTTAGCCAGGTCAGTAAAATTCCAGGGGCGAACGTGGTTGTGATGATACGTCATGGAGATTACTTATCCGTTTATAACAATTTGCAAAAAGTTTTTGTGAAGTCTGGAGATAAAATAAACAGGGGCGAAGAAATCGGTGAAGTGGGAATCAATTCCTCATCAGGTAAAACAACTCTTATTTTCCAGCTATTTAAAAACACCAATAAGCTAAATCCAGAGCAATGGATTTACAAAATGTAATTATAGAAATCTTTCCATTATCCGGTTAATCATAAGCTTATCGTAAATAGCTGATTTTTAACCAAGAATTAACAACAGAAAATAGATTAAATTTTCAATTTGCGTGCACATATAAGAATAGGTTATAACACTATAAGAACAAGAATATGGAACAAGATCAAGCTAATGTAGACATTGCCTCCATTAACGAAAAGATAGAAAAGGAAAGTGCGTTTGTAGACCTGCTTACCAACGAAATGAATAAGGTCATTGTGGGGCAAAAGCATATGGTAGAACGATTATTGATTGGCCTTCTTGGTCAGGGGCATATTCTTCTGGAAGGGGTTCCAGGTCTGGCAAAAACGCTTGCCATCAACACGCTCTCCAAAGCTGTACAAGGTAGCTTCAGCAGGATTCAGTTTACTCCCGATTTATTACCAGCAGATGTTGTAGGAACGATGATATACAATATGAAGGAAAATAGTTTCAACATCAAAAAAGGGCCTATTTTTGCCAATTTTGTGTTGACCGACGAGATCAACCGTGCTCCGGCAAAAGTACAGTCAGCATTGCTGGAAGCCATGCAGGAAAAGCAAGTCACTATTGGAGATGAAACCTTTATACTTGATAAGCCATTTTTAGTTATGGCAACCCAAAACCCGGTCGAGCAAGAAGGAACTTATCCTCTGCCAGAAGCGCAAGTCGATAGATTTATGCTGAAAACAGTGATTGATTATCCAAATCTTCAGGATGAACAATTAGTGATGAGAGCTAACCTGAACAACAGTTTTGGGAAAGTAAATCCTGTGGTTTCTACAGACCAGATTCTTCGTGCTCAAAGTGCGGTTAGGGAGGTCTATATGGATGAAAAAATAGAAAAATATATTCTGGATATTATTTTTGCTACACGTTATCCTGAAAAATATAAGCTTGCCGAAATCAAGCCGCTTATCAGTTTTGGAGCTTCACCAAGGGGAAGTATCAATCTGGCGATTGCAGCCAAGTGCTACGCTTTCATCAAAAGAAGAGGCTATGTGATTCCAGAGGATGTGAGAGCAGTAGTTTACGATGTCTTAAGACACAGAGTTGGAATTACCTACGAAGCTGAAGCAGAAAACATCAAATCGGAAGATTTGATAAGTAAAATCATAAACGAAGTTGAGGTACCTTAATATTTCCTTCTGAATGTGTTCAGAACACGATTATAAGATTCTAGAAATTATACTTATTTGATTGAATTCTAAATCAAACAAAAAGTAATCACACTGCATGGATACCAAATCTCTTTTAAAAAAGGTAAGAAAAATTGAAATCAAAACACGTCGGTTGAGTGACCACGTGTTTGGTGGAGAATACCATTCCACATTCAAAGGTCGGGGAATGACCTTTAGTGAAGTGCGTGCTTACCAATTTGGTGATGATGTAAGATCTATAGATTGGAATGTTACTGCGAGGTATAATGAGCCATTCGTGAAGGTATTCGAAGAAGAACGGGAATTAACGATGATGCTTCTTGTAGATATATCGGAATCGACAGCCTTTGGAACCCGGGAAACTTTCAAAAAAGATATCATTACAGAAATGGCTGCGACGCTTGCTTTTTCTGCAACCAAAAATAACGATAAGATTGGTCTTATGCTATTTTCAGACCAAATAGAACTGTATATTCCACCAAAAAAAGGGAGGATGCACGTGTTGAGAATTATTCGAGAGCTCATAGAATTTGAGCCCTCAAACAAAACAACCAATCTTTCCAAAGCCTTTAAATACCTCATTGATATGATGAAGAAGAAGGCGATTGTATTTGTACTCTCAGATTTCTTGACAGATGAATATGAACATACTCTAAAAATACTAGGACAAAAGCATGATGTCACAGGCATTAGGATTTATGATGAGCGGGAGGAGGAATTACCCAATCTCGGAATGGTACAAATGAAAGATGCAGAATCCGGTAAAGCCATGTGGGTGAATACCTCGAGTAAATCAACCAGAAAAGGATATACAAAGTATTACAGGGATAGAGTAGATTATTTTCAGAGAGCTTTCAAGTTGAGTGGTTTAGGATTTTTGAGTACCCGTGTGGATCAGAATTATGTTATTAAACTTCTTGGATATTTCAAATCCAGATAATTATATATGAGTAGAAAACGACTTTTTACAATCGATAGTTTAAAATCAAAATCAGTAATGATTTTGATGTTGCTTTTGGTTTGTAGCATCAGCCATGCTCAGGAGGTAAGTTTCGAAACCGACAAGGATACCATTCAGATTGGCGAACAAATAGATTATCTTATCAAAGTAGATGAGGTCAATGAAGAGGACCTGGTCGTATTTCCAAAAGACCAAACCTTTGTGCCCTTGGAAATGGTGGAAGACTATAAAATTGATACTCTAAACCCTCAAGCCAAGACCTTCACTCTTACTAAGCTTTATAAGTTAACTCAGTTTGATTCTGGCACTTATTCTGTTCCTCCACAGTTGGTCAAAATCAATGAAAAAGCCTTTTATACGGATACGTTAAAGGTGAGAGTTAACGATGTCGTATTGGATACTACGAAGCAAAAACTGTATCCCATCAAACCTTCAATAGGTGTTGACAAACCTTTTGCTTTGCCATCCTGGTTCTGGTGGACTTTGATTACGCTCTTGATTTTAGCAGGAATTGCCTTCTTAGTTTTTAAACTGAAGAAAAAAAGAGATGAGGCCAAACGCAGAATTCCTCCTTACGAACAGGCAATGATCTCTCTAAAGGAGCTTGATAAATCATCAGTCCTGGAAAACAGAAACTTTAAGGAGTACATATCTGAACTCACTTATATCACGAGACGGTATTTAGAAGAAAAATTGGAGATACGCGCTTTGGAATTCACGACCAACGAACTTATATCTGAATTAAAATTCAAAAAAGAAAAGAAAAAGCTAGCGCTCAAAGAGGACCTGATTTTAGAGTACGAAAAGATATTGAAGCGTGCTGATCTTGCTAAATTTGCCAATAGCAGACCAGATCTTATTACTTTAAAGTCAGACAGAAAGCAAATAGAAAAATTTCTAAAACAAGTCCAAAGTTCTATTCCTCAAATTACGGAAGAGGAGAAAAAGAAAGACGAAGCTTTCCAAAAAGCCTTGGCCAAAAAACGTAAAAAGCAGAAGTGGATCGTTGGCATTGTACTTGGACTCATATTAATAATAGTTACCGTGTCTGCGGTAGTGGCTACAAAAGGTTATGAGTACTTGAGGGACACAGTTGTTGGGAATCCGTCTAAAGAATTGCTCGAAGGAGATTGGGTGACCAGTGATTATGGTGTGCCGCCGATAAGCATGACAACTCCAGATGTATTAGTAAGAGGAGAGTTGGATCTTCCCGAAGAAATTTTAGAGAATGTCGCTAACAAAGAAACCTACAGCTTTGGCACCTTGTATCAAAACCTATACGTGACACTGAATAAAGTAAGATTTAAAGACTCTCAGGACATCGACTTAGATGTGATTGTAGATAGAATTTATAGCAATCTTGAAGAGCGTGGTGCCTATAATATCATTACAAAATCAGAAGATTTTGAAACTTTGGGAGGAGTAAAAGGTAAAAAGGTGTTTGGAAGTTTTTCTATCGAAAATCCTATCACCAAGAAAGACATCAAGAAGGAATACAAGATCGTGAATTTTGGAAGAGGTGGTTTTCAGCAAGTCATTATTTTTTATGATCGGGATGATGAGTTTGGTGAGAAGATTTCCAATAGAATACTAAATGCAGTGGAATTTAAAAACTTAGGTCAATGATTTTTGAAAACTTCACGTTTGAAAATCCAAACTGGTTTTGGTTACTACTGTCTATTCCGTTGGCAGTGTTCTGGTATTTTAAAAAGCGTCAGCAACAAACCGCTACTCTCAAAATTTCCAGCACACAGGGATTTACTAAAAGTACTTTAGCACAGCTTCGCCCTCTATTGTTTATTCTTAAGATGCTGGCTCTTGTCTTTTTAACCATCGCCATGGCGAGACCAAGGACAGTTGATGTAACTACCAAAGTGAAAAAAACAGAAGGTATTGATATCATCATGGCTGTGGATATTTCTGCAAGTATGCTTGCCAGAGACCTGGAACCAAACCGTCTGGAAGCTTTGAAAAAAGTAGCAAACAACTTTGTAAACGGCAGACCAAATGATAGAATAGGTCTCGTCATCTATGCAGGAGAAAGTTATACCAAAACTCCACTTACAAGTGACAAGTCAATTATCATAAATGCGTTAAACGATCTTGATTACACACAAAACATTGAGGGCGGAACAGCCATAGGTATGGGGCTTGCTACTTCTGTAAATAAACTGAAAGACAGCAAAGCAGAAAGCAAGGTCATCATCTTATTGACAGATGGAGAAAACAACGCAGGTTTTATAGATCCTATTACCGCAACACAACTGGCAACAGAGTATGACATAAAAACCTACACAATTGGCGTTGGGAGTAATGGAATGGCCTTATCTCCAGTAGGAATAAAACCTAACGGACAGTTTGAATATAGAAATGTGGAGGTGAAAATTGACGAAGCCTTGATGAAAACCATAGCAGAAAGCACTGGTGGAAAATACTTTAGAGCGACAGACAACGAAAAATTTCAAGCCATCTATGAAGAAATTGATGCCTTGGAAAAAACAGAAATTGAAGAATTTAAGTTCTATAATTATGATGAGAAGTACAGATTTTTCTTGATCATTGCTGGAGCTTTGTTATTCCTGGAATTTTTATTGAAACACACATTTTTTAGAAGTTTTGTATAAATGTTTATAATAGAAGAACATATTTATTTTTGGGGTTTTCTGGTCTTGCCAGTCTTACTGCTCATGTTTCTAAGTTATGTGTATTGGAAAAAGAAAACGCAAAAGAGATTTGCCGAGATCAGGCTGTTCAAGAAATTAGCACCAGAGCAGTCCAGCTTTAAGTCAAACTTGAAATTCATTGTGCTTACTTTAGCCTTTGCCTGTTTTGTCATGGCACTTGTCAATCCAAAACTCGGTACAAAGCTGGAAACAGTAAAGCGTGAAGGTGTTGATATTGTCTTTGCCTTGGATGTTTCCAAAAGTATGCTGGCAGAAGACATTGCTCCAAATAGACTTGAAAAGTCTAAACGTATTATTACTGAAATTATAAATAATTTGACCTCAGACCGTGTTGGACTCGTAGGTTATGCGGGAAGTGCTTTTCCTCAGGTTCCCATTACTACAGATTATGCGAGTACAAAAACATTCCTGCAAAGCATGAACACCGAGATGGTTTCTAGTCAGGGAACTGCTATTTCTCAGGCCCTGGATTTGGCAAGGTCATATTACAATGATGATGACCAGACCAATAAAGTCCTGGTGATATTGTCTGAAGGTGAAGATCATGACGGTAACGCTGAAAGTATGGCAGAGCAAGCCGCAGAAGAAGGAATAAGAATTTATACGATAGGAGTAGGAACTGAGCGCGGAGATCCAATTCCCATTAAAGAAAATGGAAGGATACAATCTTATTTGAAAAATGATGCCGGTGAAACGGTGATCACCAAAAAAGATACGGAGACTTTGCGAAAAATTGCAAAAATAGGAAACGGTAGTTATATTGACGGGACTAGTACCTCTGAAGCAGTAGACGAGATACTTGACGAATTGCAAAAGATTGAAAAAACAGAATTTGAAGCTAAACAATTTGCTGATTTTAAGAGTAAATATCAATGGTTTTTAGGGTTTGGTATATTTTTGGTACTTTTCGATATACTCTTGCTGGAAAGAAAAACAGCATGGATTAAACGATTAAATTTATTTAATGAGAGAACGAAAGATGAAGACTAAGACTATATTTTTATTTATCGCAATAAGTTTACTTACTGCGATTTCGACGCAGTCTCAAAGTTCTTTGAATGCGCCCAAGGAAGCTAAAACTTTATTAGCTGAAGCTGAATCAAGCGATCTTAGCTTCCCTCTTTCTGAAGCCAAAATCAGAAAAGCAAAAGCCATAGATAAAAACAACTCAGATATCAGTTATAATTTCGGGAATCTTTACATTAAGAACAATGAGCTAGAATCTGCAAGACTGAGACTCGTTGAATCTATTGAAAGCACAGAAAATAAATCTTTAAAGCATAAAAGCTATCACAACCTAGGTAATGTTCTTATGGAAGAAAAACAATACCAAATGGCAATTGATGCTTATAAAGACGCTTTGAGAAATGATCCTACAGATGAAGAAACTCGTTACAATTTGGCTTATGCTAAGTCCAAATTGAAAGACGAGAAGAATGACGACAACAAAGGTGGTGACGATAATAAAGACAAAAACCAGGATAAAAACGAAGACGAAAGCAAAGACAACAAAGACAAGGGAGAAAACGAGGACAAGGATAAAGATGATCAAAACAAAGATCAGGATGAGGACAAAGGAGATGAAAATGAAAGTGAGGACGATCAAAAAGATGATGAAGGCAATAAAGACAAGCAAGAGAAGGAGAAGGAAGGTGATGGAGGAGATAAGGAGAAAGAGCAGCCTCAGCAGCCTCAAAACCAAAAGGGACAAATCTCTCCAGAGCAAATTCAGCGTCTGCTAGAAGCTATTGAAAATCAGGAAAAAGACGTTCAGGAAAAATTGAATGCACAAAAGGCTAAAGGTCAAAAATCTAAAACAGGCAAAGACTGGTAAAATGAAACAGATTACAATTTTATTGGTTTTCTTATATAGCCTAACTTCATTGGCTCAAGTTTCGTTTACAGCTGAAGCAAGTAGGTCGAAATTAGGTATCAACGAACGCTTAAAAGTTGAATTTAAAATAGATGCTAATGGTGATAATTTCAGGCCTCCAAGTTTTGACGGTTTGAATAAAATCGGTGGGCCTAACCAATTTTACTCACAGCATTATGAAAATGGAAAAAGTACGTTTATAAAAACATATACTTACTTCTTTCAGCCAGAAAAACGCGGAAAAATAACTATTGGTCAGGCAGAAATTACTGTAGAGGGGCAAGTGTATAAAACTTCACCAATTGAGGTAGAAGTCACAGCAGCGGTCGATACGCCCAATCAATCAAGAGCTGTTGCAGAAGCAGGAAGTGGCATTCATTTAATCGCAGAAGTAAGCAAATCTAAGCCTTATTTGAATGAAGGAATTTATGTGGTCTACAAACTGTTTTTGAGTCCAACAGTAAATATTAGAAATTGGAGGCCTTTGGATGATCCAAAGTTTGAAGGATTCTGGAGTCAAAATATCAATATAGATCAGCTTGAATTAAAAGAAGGTGAATTTGGCGGTCAACCTTATCGCTATGTAGAACTTCGCAAAACGGTTCTTTATCCTCAGAAAACTGGTGAACTTAAAATTGAACCCTTATCCTTGGCTGTCTCTGTAGAGGTGCCAACAGATAAAAGAGATTTTTTTGGCAGACGTATGTATGATGTAGTGGAAAAAAACTTTTCTGCCAACACCAAAACCATAGATGTAAAGCCTTTACCGGAAGAAAATAAGCCTGAGGGTTTTTCTGGTGCAGTTGGTGAATTTGATTTTAAATTGAAAGCCAATAAAAAAGAACTCGATGCTCAAACGTCACTTGAGTTAACTTCAGAAGTCAGCGGAAAAGGTAACTTAAAGTTATTCAACTTACCAAAAATCCAATCACCTTCATCTTTTGAAGTATACGAGCCAGAACGAAATGAAAATGTGAGAACGACTAGCCTTGGAATGCGAGGAAGTATTTCAGAAAAATATACGGTAATTCCTGAGTTTAAGGGAGAATATGTGATTCAGCCTACTTCCTTTTCATATTTCAATCCAAATACAGAATCTTACGAAACCTTGAAATCTACTCCAATTACCATTCAGGTAAATTCTGGTCCGCAACGACCAGAAGAAAGCCAGGTAGCTTCAGGTAGCGACTCCAATAGACCTCAAAATATTATTTCTTCTAAAAGTAATTTCAATTACATCAAATTAAAAACCAACTTGAAGGAAAAAAATGAAACTCAATTCTTCCAGTCTCCATTGTATTGGACTCTGTTTTTCATACCATTTTTAAGTATTCCATTGATGCTGATTTTTGGCAAGGTGAAAAATAGAGAGATTGATCAAAATCAAGCACAACTTAAACGCGCAAATAAATTGGTTAAACGCTATTTGTCTGAAGCGAAAAAGAATATTGGTGATTCAAAAGCTTTTTATGAATCTTTAGAGAGAGCGCTTCATAATTACATGAAGGCAAGACTGAAGATTCAGACTTTAGATATGCAAAAAGATAAAATCCAGGAACTACTCTCTACAAAAGGAGTTTCTCAGGAAACAACAAAAAGCTTTTTGAAAATTCTTGAAAGTTGCGAACTTGCCAGATATACACCATCAGTCACCGAAGACATGAAAAACGATTTTGACAAAGCCGCGAAAGTTATTTCTGAAATTGATAAAGAAGTTTAAGATGAAGTTTTATAATTACTTATTAATAGTCTTATTCAGTTGTTCTGTATTGGCTCAGGGAGAAGATACTTTTGAGAGAGCAAATTCGGCTTATGCAGACGATGAGTTTGAACAGGCAGTGGAGTTGTATGACAGTGTTTTAACAGATGGATTTGTCTCTGCCGAATTGTATTTTAACCTGGGTAATGCTTATTTTAAGCAGAATGATTTAGCCAATGCTATTTATCATTACGAAAAAGCGCTTCAGTACAACCCATCGGACCAGGACATCCAGGAAAATCTTGAAATAGCAAATACACAAACCATAGATAAAATTGAAGATATTCCAGAGTCTAATCTTAATTCTCTTATCTTTAATATTACCCATGCAATGACATTGAACTCCTGGGCATGGTTAAGTATAATTTTGTCAGTGATTTTTGGATTATTTATTGTCCTTTATTTCAGAAGTACCACAACTAAGGGAAAACGAAGGAATTTCTCGGTTGCCATACTTCTTGTTGTATTAACTGTTGCAAGTTTACTTTTTGGCCGTTTTCAGAATGAGCTACAGGAAGAACAATCCTATGCTATTATTTTCGAAAATCAATTACCTGCTTATGTAGAGCCAAATCCTAGAAGTGATATCAATTTTGAATTGAATCAAGGTACGAAAGTCAGCTTGGGATCAACATTTAGAGAGTATACCCAGATAGAACTCCCCGATGGATCCAAAGGTTGGGTAAAAACCTCATCCTTTAAAAAATTATAAAAATCAACAACCACTCTTTAACTAATCCATATATTTGTTTAATATATGAGATTAAAACTTTTTATACTTATTATTTCATTTGCTAATCTTTTGATTACACCCACAATTATGTTAATACAACCGGGTGCAGATAGTGATGTTTCTTTTTTTATCAACTTAAATGAAGAAGAAAATTCAGAAAAAAGCAGCATTTCTTTTGGTGAGATCATCGCTGATGAATCAAGTCATGTAGTTTTCTCTCAAGACTTTTATTTTTTAGATTCATTTTCACAATTTATATCTCATTATAAAAGTGTTTATCAAAAAATAGTTTCTCCTCCCCCGGATTTTAAATTGAATTACTTCAGTTAATTATTTCGATTTCAATTTAAAAATTCAAGCTTCTAAAATAGAAGTACCGTATCAATTCAATTATGTTCAAACATTTAAATAAAGATCTACCGGCCAGTGTAGTTGTGTTTTTTGTCGCTTTACCATTATGCCTTGGTATTGCGTTAGCGAGTGGAGCACCACTCTTTTCGGGGGTAATAGCAGGAATCATAGGTGGTATCGTTGTAGGATCTATTAGTGGATCACCATTAGGAGTGAGTGGTCCTGCTGCCGGACTCGCGGTTATTGTATTAAGTGCTATTTCCAGTCTAGGAAATTACGAATACTTTTTAGTAGCTGTAGTTATCGGTGGAGCTTTACAAATCATTTTGGGTTTTCTAAAAGCAGGAGTTATCGGCTACTACTTTCCATCTTCCGTCATTAAAGGTATGCTGGCTGGTATTGGTATCATTATATTTTTGAAACAATTCTCTATTGCATTTGGCTTGCCTGATGATTTTGAGTTCTTTGATTACAACCTAAAAGCAATGGTTGAGAACATTATCTTAGCTTGGGAAACCCTTTCTTATGGAACATTAACCATCACCATAGTAAGTATAGCGATCATGTTATTCTGGTCGAATGTTTTGGAAAAAAAACATCAGATATTTAAAATTATCCCAGGGCCCTTAGTAGCTGTGATCGTAGGGGTGTCTTATAAACTTTTTATCGATGATGCTAGTTTATTGGGAGTATCAGATAGCAATTTAGTTGTTGTCCCGGTACCTGAAAACTTTACAGATTTTATAAATCAATTTACATTTCCTGACTTTTCAATCATTGGAAGTTCAGAAGTATGGGTTATTGGTTTTACAATTGCTGTTGTTGCAAGTTTGGAAACCCTTCTGAGCGTAGAAGCAACTGACAAACTCGACCCAAGAAAGCGCGTAACTCCAACTAACCGTGAGTTATTTGCTCAAGGTACAGGAAATATGATTTCTGGTTTTATCGGTGGGTTGCCGATAACTCAGGTCATCGTAAGAAGTTCTGCAAATATTCAATCTGGCGGTCGCACAAAAATGTCAGCAATTTTACATGCCGTCTGGTTGCTTTTAGCGGTTGTTTTTATCCCAGATTTGCTCAATCTTATACCGTTGGCTGTATTGGCAGCTGTTCTGTTTATTGTAGGTTATAAGTTAGCCAAACCTGCTTTATTTATAGAAATGTTTAAAATAGGTAAATCTCAGTTTATCCCTTTTATCATTACTGTTTTGGGAATTGTATTTACAGATTTACTTATAGGTATTGGTTTGGGATTGGCTTCAGGCTTGATTACGGTTTTATACAACAGTTTAAAAAACTCTCATTTTTTACATCAGGAAGATAAAGAAGGCGATGGCAAAATTGTTGAAATGACTTTAGCTGAAGAAGTAACTTTTTTCAATAAAGGCGCTATACTGAACTCCTTAAATACTATAGAGTCTGATTCGGATTTAAAAATTGACATTAGAAAATCTAAATTTATAGATTATGACATTTTAGAAATCTTAAATGATTTTTCTATCAAGGCAAAGAACAGAAACATAGATATTACCATTATTTCAGAGTTGGGAGAATTTAAAAATCCTCCTAGCTATAAAAAATTCTTCAATTTAAAATCAAACTACTAATTATGGGTTTAAATAAAATTATAACGAAACAAGAGCAGGAAGCATTAACGCCAGATAGAGTTTTAAAAGACCTTCTAGAAGGAAATAAAAGATTCACTTCAGATGAATTTCATTCAAGAGATTACAATGCAATGAAAGTAAGTGCCACAGGTGGACAATACCCAAAAGCTATTATTTTATCATGTGTAGACAGTCGTGTGCCTGTAGAAACTGTTTTTGATCAGGGCATTGGTGATGTTTTTGTAGCACGAGTTGCTGGAAATTTTGAAAATACTGACATTTTGGGAAGCATGGAGTATGCCTGTAAAGTAGCGGGTAGTAAACTTGTCTTTGTACTTGGTCATGAGAGTTGTGGTGCTGTGAGTGCAGCCTGTGATGGTGTTGAATTAGGGAATATAACACATCTTCTTAAAAATTTAAAACCAGCAGTTGAGGCAGTAGAAACTGACGGGAAAAGAGATTCTACCAATAAGGAATTTGTTCATGATGTTGTTCAAAAAAATGTAGAGCTAACTATGGACAGAGTTAGAGAAAAAAGCTCAATCTTAAAGAGTATGGAAGAAAAAGAAGAAATAAAAATAGTTGGCGGTGTCTATTCACTTCAAACGGGTGAAGTAGAACTGCTGTCTTAAAATTTATTTTTTCTGAAGAATTTAAACCTCGAGTGAAAGCCCGGGGTTTTTATTTAGCCTGTTGGTTTTCCAAGAGCTTGCTTTCATTTAGCAATTGTTCTAAAGAGGGAAGCAGTGTTGAACTTAATTCTCTTATGGTAGAGACAATCACAGATTCTTGAAGTTTGGTTCCACTGATGAATCTACCTTCACCATTTATATAATCAAATATTAAAAGAATAATCAAGATGAATAACCCCATTTTGATAACGCCAAACAGTGCTCCAAATATTCTATTGATTAAGCCTAGGGCAATGCTATGAACAATGGTAGTTAGAATTTTGGCAAGAATTGATACTAAAACTACTATACCAATAAACACGATAAAAAAACTAGCAATCTCAATACTAGAGACAGTCCAGTCCGTCCAATTTTCAAGATAACCTTCAGCAAAATAGCCGTATTTTATACCTCCAAAGATTCCTGCCAGTAAAGCTACTATTCCTGCAAGTTCTACAATGAATCCCTTTTGAAAACCCCTTATAAAACCGAGTAAAAGGAAAATCCCCAGGACAATATCTATCATATTCATAACGCCAAATATAAGCAATTCGGTTAAAGCGAGTACCTTTGTAATATGAGAGATGAGTTACTAAAAACACGATGGGAAACCCTTCAGAATAAGTTGTCCAATCAATTTGCAGATGGCGAACAAATGGATATAGATGCAATAATCTATTTAGTCGGGGTACAAGAACTTGGTCAACCACAGGGTAAATTCAAAAAAGACGATAAAGTCAACTTGATGCATATCGCTATTTGTACAGTCCTGGAACCTTACGGGTTCTATGAATTTGATTTTGTAGACGAAGACGGATGGCCACATTTTAATAATATTTCAAAACTGCCTGCTCTTAAAGCCGGAGAACAAACAGTATTGATGAAGGAAGCATTGGTCAGCTATTTTCTTAAACGCAATTACATAGAATAGCATAAGACTTTAAATAATAAGTTTTCTAGGTAAGAAACGGTCTATTTTTTCTAAATTTACCAATTCATTTTACCAATTACGATGATAGATAAGATAAAAGGATATATAGATGAAGTTGAGCAGTTTACAGCTGATAAAGCTGAGGATGTTGAACAATTCAGAATACAATATCTAGGGAAAAAAGGAATTCTGAATGAGTTTTTTGCTGAATTCAAAAACGTTCCTAATGAGCAGAAAAAGGAATTTGGTAAAACGATCAACGAGTTAAAGGTTACTGCCCAGGAAAAAGTGGACCAATTGAAGCGAGAAATCGCTTCAAAAGTGGAAGATAAAGGAATTTATGGCGACCTTACAAGGCCAGGTGAGCCCATGGAAATTGGAGCAAGGCATCCTATATCTCTGGTTAAAAATAGAATTACAGAAATTTTTTCAAACATTGGTTTCAATGTATCCGAAGGCCCGGAAATCGAAGATGACTGGCATAATTTCACTGCTCTTAACTTACCTGAATACCATCCGGCGAGAGATATGCAGGATACGTTTTTCATTCAAACCGATCCTAAAGATATTTTGTTGAGAACACATACATCTAGCGTCCAAGTTCGTTATATGGAGAATAACGAACCTCCTATTAGGACGATTTCTCCTGGGAGAGTGTTTAGAAATGAGGATATATCCTCTAGATCTCACTGTATCTTTCATCAGGTAGAAGGTTTATACATTGATAAGAATGTGTCTTTTAAAGACTTGAAACAGACTTTGATTTACTTCACCAAAGAGCTTTTTGGAAAGTCTAAAATCAGACTCAGACCTTCTTATTTTCCGTTTACAGAACCAAGCGCAGAGGTGGATATCTACTGGGGTTTGGAAACGGAAACTGACTACAGAATTACCAAGGGTACTGGCTGGTTGGAAATCATGGGCTGTGGAATGGTCGATCCAAATGTCTTGAAAAATTGTAACATCGATCCAAAAGAGTACAGCGGTTTTGCTTTTGGCATGGGTATAGAACGTATAGCAATGCTGCTTTATCAGATAGGAGATATCCGTATGTTTTATGAAAACGATGTGCGTTTTCTGGAGCAATTCAAATCTTCATTTTAAACTCAAATGAAGAAGGATATAGAAAGAAATATTCCCGAAGTACAAAATGTTTATGTCGTCGCTTCATTTGAATACAACAAGATATTCAAAGTTGAAGAGTGGACTATTTATCTGGTAAATGATAATTCTGAAGCGATTGAAACGGTTTTAATTGTCTCTAAAGGTGAAAGCAGAACTAAAACAACTTCTGTGCTTAGAAAGAAATTAGAAGTCTTACCTGGCAAATCTTTTGCCAAGCTTGAGTTTCTTCATGAAGATGTGTTGGAAGTAGACAATATTTTTCAAGTGACTTATTTTCTCGATGGAAAATTGATGCACAAGGATTTTAAATTTCCAAAACACAGCTTAAAGTCCAAAGACATAAAAAATCTACCATTATTATCTTCAAAAGGAATTATAGCAGATTAGCCTCAAATCTTACAAAGGCTCCTTTTTGACTTTCTTTAAATTCATAAGGACTATCGAAGACAAAATCAGAAGAATTCCTATCCATTTGAAGATGTTTTGATCTTCATGTAAAACGAAATATCCCATCAAAACTGCAACTGGAAGCTCGATTGAAGAGATAATAGCGCCAAGCCCTACATTTATCTTAGGCATGCCAGCGGTAAAGAATAAAGGTGGTAAAATGGTTCCAAATAGAGCCAAAATAGGACCCCATAGTGTAAAAATGCCAAAATCCATGTACTCAATTAATTCAGGCAGGGTGATGATCGAAACGACTATGAGTCCACCAAGCATCATCCATTTGCTCCTGGTAATAGGATGATATTGAGTTCCCACACTGTTGGACGTCATAATGGTGACTGTGTAGGAAAGTGCAGCTAGAATACCGAAACCTATACCTGCGAGTTCTACGTCTTGTTCTTCGATGAGTAGATCCGCGGCCAAAACCGTTCCTATCAAAATAAGAATAACGGAGATGATCTTGATTTTGGTGGGTTTTATTTTATTGATGATACTATCCAGAACCACACCTATCCACACGCTTTGCATCAATAGCACAATTCCTACCGAAACTGTGATATATTGCATTGCTAAATAGTAGAAGATACTTGTAAAACCCAATGAGCTTCCGGCAAGAATAAGATAAAAGATTGTCTTACGCCTCAAAGCTGGATCTGTAATGGGTGGCTTTTTCTTTTTCAAAAAGAGATTCAAAATAACCAAAGCTACAAAACCAATCAGGATTTGTGAAAATGTTACTTCATAAGCGGTATAATGCTCATCGTAGGCGAGCTTCACAAAAGTTGTGAGCAAACCATAGCATGAAGCACCCAGAGCAACCAGGATGCCACCTTTTAAAACTGAATTCATTAGGATGTTGTATTAATTAAGCTTGTCAGCTAATTTTTCGAAGATTTTTTTTGGATTCTTTCCTTCGTATAAGACTTTGTAAACCGCATTTATGATCGGGGTTCGTGCTTTCTTATTTCCAAAGGTCTTGCTAATTTCGTAAGCGGAATTCGTAGCATAGTAGCCTTCTGCCACCATACTCATTTCCATCTGGGCACTTTTTACGGTATAGCCTTTACCGATCATATTTCCAAAATAGCGATTACGGCTAAAGACAGAGTAACCAGTCACCAGCAAATCTCCTAAATAAGCAGAATCGTTGATGTTTCGTTTCATCTTGTAGCGCTTTTTGATAAAGCGTTTCATTTCTCTTATAGCGTTACTCATAAGGACACTTTGGAAATTGTCTCCGTAGCCCAGACCATGTGCGATTCCTGCAGCAATCGCATAAATATTTTTAAGTACAGCGGCATATTCAGTTCCTATGACGTCTTCAGAAACATTGCATTTTATATAATCACTGCTAAGAAATTGAGCCAGTGTTGTGGCATGGTCCTCATTGGCGCAGGCAATGGTAAGGTAAGACAAGCGCTCCAGCGCTACTTCTTCTGCGTGACAGGGGCCAGTAATGACGCCAATTCTCTCAAATGGAATATTGTATTCTGTATGAAAATGCTCTCCAACCAATTGTTGAGATTCCGGTACAATCCCCTTAATTGCACTAAAGATGATTTTGTCGGAAATATCTACAGTGATTTTGTCCAGTTCCTTTTTTAAAAAAGCTGAGGGCACCACAAAAATTAAAAAGTCTGATTCCTGAATGACTTTGTTGATGTCGCTGGACAATCTTACCTGTTTTGGATCAAACTCAACAGCACTGAGGTAATTAGGGTTATGATGCTCCTTCTCAATATGGGCTATGACTTCCGGTTTTCTTACATACCAATTCACTTCTGGTACATTTTCGCATAGCATTTTAACAATTGCTGTTGCCCAGCTTCCACTGCCGATGACACCAAAATTGGGATTAGGATTTGTCATATGTTTTGTTTTTCAGTTTTCTTTTGCACAACACATGTGCTTATCTGATTTTCTTTGAACTTGATAAATATTAATACATTATATTTCAGATTAACAAATTTTTAATCTGCTAATGTGATTCCTTTATCTGTAAAAATTCATCTGATCAATATATTCCCAAACCCTGTGTTGAAGTAAAGGCGTTACATTTTTGCCAGATTTTATCATTTTTCTTATAAGTGTCGATGAGATTTCCATTATTGGAGTATCGGTGGCAAATATTTTTGGATGATCTTGAAATTGTTCTGGAATTTCAGATTTTGTAGTTCTGGGGCAAACATAGATTTCATGATGCTCCAGGATCGTTTCATAATTTTTCCACTTATGAAAATTCACCAGATTATCTTCCCCCATGATTAATGTGAAGCTTAAATCTGGATGCGAATCCCTCAGCTCTGCTAATGTCTTGGAAGTATAATTGGGCTGTGGTAATTTGAATTCCACATCGCATGGTTTTAGTTTCTCGTACTCCTCGGTTGCCCGGTACACTAGCTCAAACCTATGATGGTTTTCCAAAAGACTATTTTTCTTTTTAAAAGGGCTTTGAGGAGTAATCACAAGCCAAACCTCTTCCAAATCTGTGTGTTCAGTCAAATGATTGGCTATGATCAAATGCCCAATATGAAAGGGATTGAATGTCCCAAAATATAAACCTACTTTTTTCATTTAATAAAATCTTTGACCAAATGATAGGCTTCATCAAGCGCCGTGTCCAAATCTTCATTCACGATAATGTGGTCAAATTGCGGAGCAGTTGCCATTTCAATAGACGCTTTAGCAACTCTCATGGCGATACGATCATCTGACTCTGTCTTTCTCTTTTTAAGTCTGATTTTGAGTTCTTCAATACTTGGCGGTTCCACAAAAACAGCAAGTGTTTGTTCAGGATAAATTCGCTTAATGTCAAGGCCTCCAACAACGTCAATATCAAAAACGACGTGCTTTCCCATTGCCCAAATACGTTCCACTTCAGAATTTAAGGTGCCATAGAAATTATCCCTATAGACTTCTTCCCATTCCAGAAAATCATCATTTTTGATGTGGGATTTGAACTCTTTCAAGTCCATGAAATAATAATCCTCACCATCCACTTCATTTTCTCTTGGAGATCGTGAGGTTGCTGAGATAGAGAACTCCAGACCCAAATCCTCTTGTGCTAACAGATGTCTTACTATAGTTGTTTTTCCAGAACCTGAAGGAGCAGAAAACACAATAAGCTTTCCTTGTTTTTTATCATCCATACTTAAAGTACGTTAAGCAGTTGTTCTTTTATCTTCTCAAGTTCATCCTTCATTTGCACCACGGTTTTTTGCATTGGAGCAAAGTTGGATTTACTTCCTATGGTATTGATTTCTCTGCCGATTTCCTGGCAAATGAAATTGAGTTTTTTACCATTGGAATCAGAAGAATTCAGAGCTTTTAAGAAATACGATAAGTGATTATCGAGTCTCGTCTTCTCCTCGGTAATGTCGTATTTTTCGATATAGTAAATCAATTCTTGCTCAAATCGGTTTTCGTCAATTTTTTCCTTAAGGTCTTCGATGCCCTTTCTCAATCTCGTTTTTACGTGCTCGATACGTTCCGGGTCTATCGATTTTACTTCTGAAAGTAATTCAGTAAGATTTTGAATTCTGAGTTCGAAATCTTCTTTCAAGACTTTCCCCTCATCAGTTCTAAAGGTGTTGATTTGCTCCAAAGCCAGGTCCAAAACCTGGTAAACCGCTTTAGAATCCTCCTTTTCCAATTCATTTTTCTCTGAACTCAAAGCATTTGGTAATGTCATTGCGATTTGAAGTAGGCGACTGTCGTCTTTCAAGGTCGATACTGGAAGCGTTTTAAGTTGTTTCAGATAATTTTCAACGACCTTAGTATTGATTCTAGCTGTACTTTCCTCATCATGTTTTTCAACCTGAAGAGAAAAATCAACTTTTCCTCGGCCCAGGCTTTGAGAAAGCTTATTTCTGATGGGGAGCTCCAGTTCTCTAAATTCTGAGGGAATTCTTACGTTGGCATCTAAGCTTTTGCTGTTGAGAGATTTTATCTCAACGGTAAATGTTTTGCCAGTTTCTTCCAGCTTGCTTTTACCGTAACCGGTCATGGATTGAATCATAAATTCTTTGTCTTAAAAAGATTTTGCAAATGTAGCAAATCCCACAGGAACTCAAGTATGAACTTGACCCTTAGCTTAAGGTCTACTGCTTATTTTATTGTAATTTCGTTAATCGATCTTATTACAAAACTTGATGAAATATTATATTATAGCTGGTGAAGCTTCAGGTGACCTTCACGCCTCAAATTTGATGCAAGCTTTACTGGAAAAAGATAGTTCTGCAGAATTTAGATTCTGGGGAGGCGACCTTATGGCTGAAGTAGGAGGGATATTGGTAAAACATTATCGAGATTTGGCTTTTATGGGTTTCTGGGAAGTGATCACGAACTTGAAAACCATACTAAGCAACATCAAGCTCTGTAAAGCTGATATTTCTAAAAATCAGCCCGATGCTATCATTTTTGTCGACTATCCTGGCTTTAACATGAGGATTGCAAAATGGGCAAAGCAGCAAGGTATTGCGACACATTACTATGTGTCCCCTCAAATTTGGGCCTGGAAAGAAAGTAGGATTAAAGACATCAAAAGAGACGTAGACCACATGTATGTCATTCTTCCTTTTGAAAAAGAATTTTATGAAGGAAAGCATGATTTTGATGTCCACTTTGTAGGACATCCGCTTTTAGATCAAATTGAAAAGCGTAAGGAAATCAGTTTTGAAGAGTTTAAAAATAAGCACGACCTGGACGATAAACCAATTATCGCTTTGCTTCCAGGAAGCCGCAAACAGGAGATATCTGTAATGCTTTCAGTAATGCTTTCAGTAGTTCGCGATTACCCGAAGTATCAATTTATCATCGCAGGAGCACCAAGCCAAGATGAAGAATTTTATAAGTCAGTAGTATCAAATTCCGAAGTAAAATTCATTACTAATGACACCTATAATTTATTGAGCAAATCTCATGCGGCATTGGTGACTTCGGGGACAGCGACCCTCGAGACAGCCTTGTTTGAAGTGCCGGAAGTAGTTTGCTACAAAGGAAACCTGATTTCTTACTGGATCGCTAAACAAATTGTGAAATTGGATTATATCTCACTTGTGAACTTGATTATGAATCGGGAAGTGGTGAAAGAATTGATTCAAACTGAATTGACATCAAAACAACTCAAATTAGAATTGGATAAAATACTCGACTCAAAAGGCAGAGAAAAAATGTTAAGCGATTATAAAGAGTTAAAAACTAAACTCGGCGGTGTAGGCGCAAGTCGCCGAACCGCCGAGTTGATTGTAAATAGTTTTGACTAGCCGTTAAAAGCCACAACATTATTGATTTTACCTTGAAGCATTTCCTTAAGCATGGTTTCAATTCCGTTTTTCAAAGTGATTGTCGAGGAAGGGCATCCACTACAAGCGCCTTGCAGGATGACTTCTACGTCTTTGGATTCTTTGTTGTAAGACTTAAATACGATATTCCCACCATCACTCGCTACAGCTGGTTTTACATATTCTTCTAAAATCTGAACGATTTCTTTAGATACGTCGTCCAGGTTGGAAGTGTCAATTTTTGGTGAAGAAGATTCTTCAGATTTCTCTTTTGAAACAGATCCAGTTTTTAAAATGGTTCCGCCTTCTTCAATATAATCTTTTATAAACCCTCGGAGCTCATTAGTGATCATGTCCCACTCGGCCATGTCGTATTTGTTGATGGAAATGTAATTCTCATCCATAAACACCTCTTTTACGAAGGGGAAGTGAAATAATTTCTGGGCCAAAGGGGAACGGTCGGCATCATCAATTGTTTTGAATTCTGCAGATTCCAATACTAGTTTTTTGTTGGCTACAAACTTCATCACCGAAGGATTTGGTGTGCTTTCGGCATAAACCGTAACCGGAACTTTTTTGGTAGACTCTGCTTCTTCTTCCTTAACTATTTCTCCACCTTCATTGAGGTGCTTTAATAGCTGTTCTGCGACTTCATCTTGTACGTCTTCCCATTCAACAATATTGAATTTCTCAATAGCAATAAAATTTTGAGAAATGTAAACGGTCTTTACAAATGGAAGGTAAAACAGTTGCGAAGCTATAGGTGACTTGATGGCCTCTTCAATATTATGATATTCGTAGCCTTTTTGCTTAGTCAGAAATTCATTGAACTCAAACTTTAGTATGGAAGGCTTGTTGGTTGGCTTTATTTCTACTGTATAATTTGACATAATCCTAATTTTCTACAAAATTACAAAACAATAGTTTCGAATTGATCTAATTTAGTTTCTATTAGCAGTTAAAACTATCTAATTGTGAAGTTTTAAACTTTTTAGGATTGAAAGCAAATATTATAGATGAAGAACAATAAAATATATATTTGGTTATTAGATCATCTTCTAGAAAATCATTTTTGAACTTGATAAATTTCTCATTTCTACTTCAAAAATTATCTGCAGCAATTTTTTTATTAATTGTTGCAATGACTCCTAATGTTGCATATTCTCAAAACTTGAGTTTGCCAATATATTCCGATTATCTGACGGACAATTATTATTTGGTCCATCCATCAATGGCAGGGGCCTCTAATTTTAATAAGATAAGACTTACGGCAAGGCAACAATGGTTTGATGTTGATGATGCTCCGAGCTTACAAACCATGAGTGTAAATGGAAGAATAAACGATAAAGTGGGTTTAGGTGGTATATTTTATAACGATTCCAATGGTCGATTTTCGCAACAAGCCGCTTACGCTACCTTTGCTTACCATCTCATGTTTTCAAGGTCTACTGCAGACATCAATCAACTTTCTTTTGGTTTGAGTGCTGGTGTGGTTCAGGACCGCCTGGACCAAAGGGGTCTCAATTTAATAGGAACTCCAGATCCAGCAATTGATGGTTCTCAACAGTCTGAAACAATTTTTAATGTTGACTTTGGAGTTTCTTATTTCTTTTTAGATTTTTTTGCACACCTCACCTTGAAAAACATTCTCCCTCAACAGCGAAGGGTCTTTTCTGAAGTATTTGAGTCTGAAAATCAGCGTCAATATTTGGCTTCAGTAGGCTACACTATTTCGTCCCTTCAGTCTCGGTGGATTTTTGAACCTTCCCTGTTTTTCCAGCATAGAGAAGCGATAAATCAGTCTAATGTGGATATAAACGCAAAAGCTTACTATCAACTTAATGTAGGCCAGGTTTGGGGTGGAGTTTCATATAGAAGAGCTCTGGACGGTATCGATTTTACAGCACCAGGAAATCAAGCAGAATCACAAAACTTACAATATATTTCGCCATTTGTTGGGTTCAATTACAATCGGTTCATGGTGGCTTACACCTATTCTCATCAGGCATTTTCTGAAGTTATCTCAACTTCTGGTTTTCACCAGATCACTATTGGTTACGATTTTGGAGAAAACAGAAAACGCCAAACCTGTGTTTGTCCAGCAGTAAACTATTAAAAATCCATCTGTTTTACTTCCACATTGTGAATTTCTTTGACGAGCTCCTTAACATGATAAACATTATCTGCATTGGTATACACCTGAACTTGTCCTTCTGTTTTTGAAGAGGTTTTAAGCTTGTTTTTTCTCAACACGGCTTCAGTCTGTTTTGCGACTGCTCTACCAGAATCAATAATTTTAACATGAGAAGGTAGAAGATGTTTTAGTTGAGGGATGATGTATGGGAAATGAGTGCAGCCTAAAACCAGGTAATCAATACTTTGGTGTATAAAAGGCTGTAATTGTTTTTCCAATTGTTTTATAAACTTTTCATCTTTAGTCCAGCCTCCTTCAACAGCTTCAACAATACCCTTTCCAATGACTTCAATAACATCTATTCCCTGTGTAAAGGCTTCTGAGGTTTGTTTAAACAGCTCGCTACTTAAAGTTCCTTTGGTAGCCAATACTCCGATTCTTCTGACTTCAGAATGTAGGGCTGCAGGTTTTATAGCGGGTTCTATTCCTATGAAAGGGAGTTGATAATTTAATCTTAAGTGAGAGATGGCATTGGTAGTAGCTGTATTGCAGGCGACCACAATTAGTTTTGCCTGCATGCTCAATGCAAGCTCTGTGTTTTTTACACTCAGATTTATGATGTCTCGGGTTGTTCGTTCTCCGTAGGGAGCATTTTTACTATCGGCCAGATAGATGAAATTTTCTTGGGGTAAAAGCTCTACTAATTCCTTTAGAATAGAAGTTCCTCCTACGCCAGAATCAAATAAAATAATGGGTTGTTGAGACATATTAAAATAAAAAGACCATCACAAAGATGGTCTTTTTGTATGAATTATAAAGTAAATTGAATTACTCTCCTATAGCAACTTTAGCGTCCTGCATCAAGTCGTAACCATCTGCCATCAATACGCCAGAACCTAGTGAAGAATCCAATACATAATCGTATCCCTTTTCTCTAGCCACATTCTGAATGACTTCTCTTGCTCTCTCAAGAACAGGTCTCATCAATTCCTCCTGTTTTTTCTGAAGGTCCTCAGAGGCAGTTTGTCTGTACTCCTGAATAGACTGTTGCATTTCCTGAAGCTCCATAGCTCTTTTTTGATTCTCTTCTTCAGTTTTAGTACTTGCTTCTCTTTGGTAACGCTCATTAGTTTTTTGCGCTTCTTTTAGCAAGTCGTCTATCTCCTTACGGTAAGTTTTCTCGCGTTGATCGAGTTCTGACATTGCAGATTTGTAGCTTGGTAAGTTTTGAACAAATTCCTGAGAGTTAATGTGTGCAATTTTAGACTGTGCATTTGTGCTTGCCATCAATCCAAAAGACAATACCAAGGCTATTACAATTGTTTTTAATGTTCTCATTTCTTAATTTTTAGTTTAGTGATTATAATTAATTATTTTCTCTTGCGTTTTTTATAGAGTCTCTTTCTCTTTGTCTTTCTTCTCGTTCTTTTAATATTCTAGCTCTTCGTTTTTCAAACTCACGTTGTCTAGCATCTCTTAAGGAATCTCTTTTTCTTTGGCGTTCATCAATAAGAGCTTCTCTTTCGCTTTTACGCTCCTCTTCTTTAAGCGCCTGTTCTTCTTTTTTAATTTCGTCTTCTTCTGCCTTCTCAACAGATTTATAGTCCTCTAGCTCTTCTATTACATCTGCAGTTTCTGCACCTGCACCTCTGGAATTCCTGTTGATCAGTTTTAAAATGACTTCACTTAAATCATGTCTCCTAGCTGAAAACAAAAGTAAAGCATCTGCAGAGTTTTCAAAAATAAAATCATAATCTCTACTATCTCCAATTTCTTGAATGGCATTAAAAACCTGATCTTGAATGGGTTGAATTAATTGTCTTTTCTGAACAATAAAATCGCCAGAAACGCCAAAGCGTTTGTTGCGGTACTCAAGTAATTTATTTTCTAAAAAACTGATTTCATCTTCCATGTCCTGAATAAGTTCAGAAGTAAGAAGAGGTCTTTCATTTTCGAGTTCAGCTTTTAGTTTATTGATTTCATTTTGCTTGCCTTCAATCTCAGTTCTCCATTGCTGAGCTTTCATGTCCAGTTGATTTGAAGCTTGCTTATATTCTGGAAGTTTTTCCAATACGTAATCCATATCAACATAAGCTATTTTCAAGCCACCTTGACCAGACATGGAGAAAGAAAATATACTTAAGAATAAAAGGTATTTCAAAAACTTCATATCTCTAATGTATTAAAAACTGTGCCATCTTTTAAAATTGTTGCCCAATAATAAAATGCGTTTCCCATCCATTTGCACCGGTGTTCGATCCTGGTATTGGGTCAAATCCATATCCAAAGTCAATACCTAAAAGACCAAAAGCAGGCATGAAAATTCGTAAACCTGCACCAGCAGAACGACTCATTTCAAATGGCGTAAAATCTTTAAACTGATCGAACGTAGCACCACCTTCCAAAAAGGCAAGACCATAAATGGATGCCGTTGGCTTTAAAGTGATAGGGTATCTCAATTCCATTGTGTATTTGTTATAGATGGAAGCACCGTCGTTGAAACTTTCTTCTCCGCCAACAGTTCTTGTTCTTGGCAATATAGATTGGTTAGGATAACCTCTCAAAGCCACAATTTCACGACCATCCAGAGCAAAACCTGCAAGGCCATCACCTCCCAAGAAGAAACGCTCAAATGGAGGGATACCTCTGTCATTGTTATAAGCTCCAAGGAAACCGTATTCAAATCGTGTTCTTAAAACTAATTTATCAAACAGATTATTGTACCAGTCCCCACTAAACTTAACTTTATAAAATTCCAGCCAATTAAATCTCTGCTGATCAATTCTTGCTAGGGCTTCATTATCATTCGTTGCAAGAGCTTCATCTCTTTCAGCTCTAAGTTGTCCATAATCTACATCGTTGAATGCAGAGTAAGGTAAAGTGAATTTGACAGAAAAGTCAAACTCAGAACCACCCATTGGGAAAATTGGGTTGGTAAACGTATTGTTTCTGTTGAGTCCTACAGTAAAAGATAGGTTATTTGAAAATCCATTTGGAAAATTGAATAATCCTATGTTGTAGTTGTTCAACTGAAAATTTTGATAACCTACACTGGTGGACAAAGTAAAGTTTTGATCCGGTTCTCTCAGACGTTTTGCAAAACCTACATTTATTCCAGAAATAGTAAAACTTCTGTCGTTATCTGCTCTTCTCGTTAACGGATTAAATAAAAACTGAATGGTTTGAGATAAAGACACCGAGAGTTGTACCGGTTTTTTACCACCAAGCCAAGGCTCAACGAACGACAAGCTATAATTTTGGAAAGCGATACTTGCCTGAGCCCTCAGCGAAAGTGATTGTCCGTCTCCCATAGGTACAGGTTTGTAAGCCTCTTTATTGAAAAGATTTTTAATAGAGAAGTTATTGAACCTTAAACCAAGCGTTCCAATGAAACCACCACCACCATAACCACCTTGTAGTTCTATCTGGCTACTGCCTTGTTCCTCTACAATGTAATGTAAGTCTAAAGTTCCCGACTGTGGATCCACGCTTTCAAACTTAGGCTCTAAATTTTCAGCATTAAAGAATCCAAGTTGCCCAAGCTCACGAATGGTGTTCATGACATCCTGCTTGCTATATTGTTGTCCTGGACGCGTTCTTAAATTTCGGAAGATGACATTATCATTGGTTTTGTCGTTTCCAGTGACCAAAATTTCATTGAAATAAGCAATCTTCCCTTCGTTAATCCTTATTTCAAAGTCAATGGTATCGTTGTATATTCTTGTTTCGACTGGAGTGATGTTCGAGAACAAATATCCATTGTTTTGATACAAGTTTGTTAGATCATCAGCATCTGGTTTTTCATTATTTGCAATCTTATTTTGTAGAATGGTACCATTGTAAGGATCACCTTTACGAATTCCCATTAATTGATTTAGCTGGGCGTCAGTGTAAGCAGAATTTCCTAGAAATTCAATATTTCCAAAATAATACCGGTCTCCTTCCTTCACTTCAATATTAACAGCTATGTCTGTATCAGAATTCACGACCACGGAGTCACTTACAACTCTCGCATCACGATAGCCTTTTTCCTTGAACTTTTTGATGATTCTTTCTTTATCCGCTTCATATTCATCTTCAATGAACTTGGAACGTTTCCAGAATCTTAAGAAAAACTTTTCCTTAGTCTTCTTCATCATTCGTTTTACCTTCCAATCTGAAAATTGCTCATTACCTTCTATATTGATAGAGCTTATTTTTACCTTGTCTCCCTGTTCAATATTCACGGTCATATCCACTAGGTTATCTGTGGATGTGGTATCTACAACAGGGGTTGTAGTGATTTTTGCTTTAGCGTTCAGAAAGCCTTTTTCTTTATATTTATCCTCGAGGTTATTGCGCAGATTGACTATAAAATTCTCTGTGACCTTTGTGTTTTTCTGTAATTTATTGTCTTTTACAATTTCAGAGCGTTTACGCTTTTTTACACCTCTTATTTTGACGTCATTTAATTTTGGAACCTCAACAATTTCAAGTTGCAGATCCGCAGTATCACCATCTACATTTTTCAGATAGAAGTTGATATCGCTAAACAAGCCAAGATCCCAAAGCTTCTTCAACACCTTACTTATCTTATCACCAGGAATATAAATTTCATCTCCTTTTTTAAGACCTGTAAAAGCGATTACAGTTTGCTCGTTATAGCTCGAAGAACCAATGACTTCTATTTCTCCAAGAGTATATTTCTTGCCGGCAGATTCTAAAGGTGAATTCTGAGCGTTTATAATTACGCTAAATAATATAATGGCCAGAACGGATATGTATCGTGTTGTTCTAGCAAACAATATGGAGCACTTAGAGTTGTTCACTTGTTTTTCCAAATCTTCTTTCTCTTTTTTGATATTCGTAAATTGCTTCAAAAAGGTTATCTTTTCTGAAATCTGGCCAAAGAACATCTGTAAAATATAATTCTGCGTAGGCCATTTGCCAGAGTAAAAAATTACTGATCCGCTGCTCACCGCTCGTGCGAATCATCATATCTACGTCTGGTAAATTTTGGGTGTAAAGATGCTTATTTATTGTAGATTCATCAATACTTTCTAAATCTATTATGTTATTTTTTACCTTTTCACTAATCAACTTCACAGCTTGGGTAAGTTCTTCTCTAGAGCCATAACTCAAAGCAAGTGTGAGAGTCATGTGATCATTATGCGCGGTTTTATCAATAACCTCATTGAGCTCTTTCCTAGCCTTAGAAGGTAAATTAGTTATACAGCCTATGGCTTGAAGCTTTATTTTGTTCTCTTGCAAAGTTTTGATTTCCTCCTTTAAAGAGGATACAAGAAGTTTCATGAGGGTTTGAACTTCAAGTTTTGGTCGGTTCCAGTTTTCTGTAGAAAATGCGTAAAGAGTTAAATTTTGAATACCTAACTCTGCACAACTTTCAACCGTTTCTCTCACGGCTTTAGTCCCTTTTTCGTGACCTCGGACTCGCATTAAGCCTTGTTTCTTTGCCCAACGTCCATTGCCATCCATAATGATGGCGATGTGTTTTGGCAATCGTTCTACTATTATATTTGATTTATAATCCATTCACTAAAAATTGCAGTAACAAGGCTTACGACCAAAGGTGTAAGTAAGCGTTATTCCTGTAAACATGTACCAATCGTTCATATTTGAATTTCCAAAGGTAGGATAAATTGGAGGACTAACTATTTCATCTGGTGCACTTCCATCCAAATTATCTGTAAAGGTATATCTGGCCCCAAACTCTGCTGCCAATATCCAATGCCTGCTTAAGGTTCCTTTTACTCCAAATACCAAAGGTATTGCAAAATTAGAGGTTGATTCTCCTTCTGTAAGTTCGTTGGTTGCCGGATCTAAATAAAAATCGTTGGTGAAAAAATAGGTCGGTCCTGAGTAGATATATGGAGTAAAAAGAGGTCTTTTCAGTTCATGAAGATCCCATTCAAAAAAATTAAATTCAAGGCCCAAAGACAATTCAGTAATATCAGTTTCAAAAGCATATCCTCGAGCTAGCTTTTTTGGTTCGTCCGATCTAAGGTCATTACCAAACGTATTCATCCTCATTATGGTAAAGCGGAAGGCATGTCTTGGACTTCGGTTCCATTTTAAAATAGCTCCATAAGAAACTTTATCCTGACTAAAGTAATCTTCAGGACGAGTGAAAGAGGATGAACCTACATCTCCTACAAAATTTGTACCTCCAATGACCAACCCTGCTTCATAGGTTTGTGCTTTAGTCAAGCTGATACTGAAACATAAATAAATGCTTAACAGGATATATCTCATAGAGTTCCAAAAGTTTGCAAATATAAAAATAACGGATTCAATGACTTGTGTTTTTATTCTTTTGTCTCTAAAAACACTTTTGAATGGAATTTATTGCTTTAGTTCCGCTTATCTTGTCCCCACAATAGCTTTTTCCGAAGTGTAGTAATAAAGCTGTCATTTTCTAGCCAGACGAGTTTGATTTTGAAATCTGCTTTTTTTATACGGACTATAGTGTTTTTCTCTAGACTAGCCAGTCTTGAGTCTAGAGAAATCAAATATTGATCTTCCCTCCCGGAAATTTTCAATTTTATTTCTAAGTCATCCTGTATAATCAGAGGTCTGGCGTTTAGGTTGTGGGGCGCAATAGGCGTTATAATGAAACTTTTGGTTTGTGGAGTGACAATAGGTCCTCCGCAACTTAAGGAGTAACCGGTAGAGCCCGTAGGAGTAGAAATTATGATCCCGTCAGACCAATATGAATTTAAAAATTCACCATTAAGCCAGGTTTCAATAGTGATCATTGACGTGGTTTCTTTTCTGCTAATGGCTACATCATTGAGCGCAAACGGAAAATTACCTAGAATTTTTTCTTTGGTTTCAAGATTCACCTCTAATAGTGAGCGCTCAGAAACCTTATAATTCCCAGAAAGTATTTCTTCAATACTCTTTTTAATTTCGTCTTTATGAATTGTTGCTAAAAACCCGAGCCTCCCGGTATTAATACCTACAATAGGTATATCTAGGTTTTTTACAAATTTTGTCGCAGATAAAATGGTTCCGTCACCACCAATAGTAAAAAATAAATCTACAGATTTGTCTAAAGTTTCGAAAGTGGAATATTTTTCTAAATTCCTTACTGGTTTTTCTTCAACCAACATTCTGTAGTAATCCTCTTCTATAGTAATATCGATCTGATTTTTCTCTAAAACTTCTAGAAGCTGTATGAGATACTTTTCAGTTTCAGGATAGAATGACTGGCCGAAAATTGCGACAGATTTTACCATGATTTATATATCAAGATATTTATTGAGATAATCTGAATGTTCTTTCAAATCTTCAGCAAATAAGTCTTCAGGATGCTCACTTGCGATTTGGTATTCATACCTACGGAAAGTTTGTAAGATTTCATTAATGCCTTGATGTTCTACTTTCACGGTAACTTCAACATATTCTTCTGTAAGTTTACTGACATACATCCCGGAAACTCTGGCATTCAAAGTTTCAATAAGCTGGGCAACTTCACTAAAGGCAAATTTAGTTCTTTCCTTTCTTAAGATCATGACCTCGCCTTCATTGGCTACAAAGGGAGTTTCGCCAAAAAGATCCAACACATCTTCGAGCTTTACAACCCCTATGTAGTTTTTGTCAGTGTCCAATATTGGCAACAAGTTGGTTTGATGATTGGCGAATTCATGAATAAGATCTAAGGTGGTTTTATGACTTTCTGCATAAAATACTTCTACTAAATATTTGAATTCTGAAAGCATAGAGGTTTGCTCTAGTTCCAAAAGGTCACTAACATTTACACTTCCTTTAAAAACTCCTTTTTTGAAAACAGGCAGGTGATTAAACTTTGAAGCTTTAAAAGCTAATTTAATATCTGAAATCGTGTCTGAAACCTGTATAGGTTTTAAAGTTTGGTCTATAAAATTCTGCCAAATCATAAGGTCATGTTTTCTTGCAAAATACATAAAATACAAGCAAAGTCTTTCTTTTGATTGTATTTTTGTCTAAAAACTAACAATGATAAGATTAAGTGTTAACATTAATAAAATCGCAACCTTAAGAAATGCAAGAGGAGGGAATACTCCCAATGTAGTTGAAGCCGCAAAGCGTCTGGAGTCTTTTGGAGCTCAAGGAATTACAGTCCACCCCAGACCGGACGAGCGTCATATTCGTTACACAGACGTGAGAGAATTAACCAAAGTTCTTACTACAGAGTTTAATATTGAAGGCAATCCCAATCCAAAGTTTATTGATCTCGTTCTTGAAACTAAACCTGCACAAGTCACATTGGTTCCCGATGCTGTAGACGTTTTGACGTCCAATGCAGGTTGGGACACTGTCGAGCATAAAGAATTCTTGAAAACAGTGATTGCAAAATTCAAAGCTCACGGAATAAGAACATCTATTTTTGTAGATCCAGATGTTGCTATGGTACAGGGTGCAGCAGAGGTTGGGACAGACCGTATTGAACTTTATACTGAAGCTTATGCTCAAGGATTCACACAGAATAAAGAGCAAGCCGTAAAGCCTTATGTAGAATGTGCCGAAGAAGCAAAACGTTTGGGTTTAGGTATTAATGCAGGACATGATTTATCTCTGGATAACATTAAATATTTTGCTGAAAAGATTCCATTTTTAGATGAAGTGTCTATTGGTCATGCTCTTATCTCTGAAGCGCTTTACGATGGTTTAGAGCCAGTTGTGAAAGCCTACCTTAAAAAATTAAGCTAAATGAAATTGCATTCCAAAGTAAAAGGCGAAGGTCAACCTCTTATTATCCTGCATGGGTTTTTGGGTATGGGTGACAATTGGAAAACACTTGCCAATTCTTATGCTAAAGAAGGATTTGAAGTGCATCTTGTCGACCAAAGGAATCACGGAAGGAGTCCTCATGACGATGCTTTCAGTTACGATCTTTTGGCTGAAGATTTAAAGCAGTATTTAAAAGGAAAAAGCATTGAGTCTGCTTCAATTATCGGCCACTCTATGGGCGGTAAAACAGCAATGAGGTTTGCAACCCTTTTCCCCGAACAAGTTGATAAACTCATTATTGTAGATATAGCTCCAAAATACTATGCTCCCCATCATCAACAAATATTAGAAGGCTTAACCAAAATTTCTGAAGCGAAACTCACTTCAAGATCTGATGCTGACGAGCTTTTGTCCAACTATATTTCAGAAAAACCTATCAGGCAGTTTCTTCTAAAGAATCTGTACTGGAAAACTCAGGATGAACTTAACTTAAGATTGAATCTAAAAGCATTGAGTCAAAATATTGAAGAAGTAGGCAAAGGACTTCCTCAAAATGCAAAATACACGGGTGAAATTTTATTTATTAAAGGAGGCAAATCCAATTATATCACAACTAGCGACGAATCGGATATAAGTGCTCATTTTAATAATTTTGAAATTAAATCCATTGAAAGTGCTGGACATTGGATTCATGCAGAGAAAAGAGAAGAGTTCTTCAAGATGAGCTTAAAATATCTTAAGTCTTAAACTTTTAAAAAAATAAATCTTACAAATTCAATTTGTTGACTCATCTATTCCTGGTAAGTTGTTTTTAGGAATTGAGGAGTTTTTTATCTTCATAGTTCAAGGTTTATTTTCAAAGTAATAAAAAGTGAGAAATATCTTATTCAATGAATTAACTGAATAGAGTATACGTCATTTTTCTTGTTCAAGAACATCCAATACAAATTGTCAAAACATCTGAGTACTTATTCAATGTCAACTGCCAATGAAATATGAGTTTGTTAATAGACAAGATCAATTCAGCTTGATATTCAAAGCATCTAATTCTTTCAAAAGTCAAAAAACAATTTGTAGATAATCACAAAAGGAATTATTTGACAAATAAAATAGTAGATCAATAAAAATTTTGGACATAAATTATTTTTTTATCAAATTAAATTTGGCGAATTAAATTTTAATTATTTAGATTCGCTTTAACGAATTTTAAAATATAATTATGAAAAAAGTATTCTCTTTTCTTTTCTTGATGTTTTGTTTGTCCTCTTTTTCTCAAACTGTAATTACAGGAACAGTAAAAGATAATTCAGGAATTCCTTTGCCCGGTGCTAATGTGATAGTAATGGGTTCTGATGAAGGAACAACTTCGAATTTTGATGGTAAATTTGAATTAAAAACAGATCGGATCCCTCCTTTTGATATTGTAATTTCTTTTACGGGATTTGAAAACTCAACGGTAAATATTTCTAGTAAAACTCAAACGATTGAGGTGGAGTTAGAATTGAGCAGTCAGCTCGATGAAGTTGTTATTTCAGCTTCAAGAACACCAGAACGTGTTTTTGAATCTCCAGTTACCATTGAGCGATTTGGAATCAATGAGGTAAGAAACACAGCTTCCGCAGATTTTTATGGAGGACTCGAAAACCTGAAAGGAGTAGATATCAATAAAAATAGTTTAACCTTTAGTTCTGTCAACACCAGAGGTTTTGCTGGATTTGCCAATGCAAGATTTATGCAGCTTGTAGATGGAATGGACAACTCAGCTCCAGCACTTAATTTCCCTCTTGGTAATTTGATTGGGATGATTGAAACTGATGTGCAAAGTGTGGAAATTTTACCAGGGGCATCGTCCGGATTATATGGCGCCAATGCTTTCAACGGTATTTTATTCATGAGAAGTAAAAACCCATTCGAATTTTCGGGTATAAGTGGTTATGTGAAACAAGGGATTACTTCACAGGAAGCTGCTGGTGATAACTCTTTCACAGACGTTGGGATAAGATTAGCTCATAAATTCAGCGATAAATTTGCGGCTAAAGTCAATTTGGGTTATCTCAAAGGGACTGATTGGTGGGCAACAAACCAGGAAGATAAATTGGGTAGAGGACTGACAAGAGCAGATACAGATTATGATGGAATAAATATTTACGGAGACGAAGTTTCCACAAATATAAGAAGCGCTTCAGGGCTTGGTATTATACCAGATGTTGAGGTGAGTAGAACAGGTTACAATGAAGTGGATCTTACTAATTACAATGCAGAGAGCTTGAAAGCAGACTGGGGATTGTATTACAGACCATGGGAAGATGATTTTGAGATACAATATGTTGGTAAAATAGGAAGTGGAAACACCATCTATCAGGGAGCTAACCGATATAACATTAAAGATTTTGTTCTTCAACAGCATAAAATTGAGGTGAAAAACAATAATTTCTTTTTCAGAACCTATGTGAACATTGACGACGCAGGAAACTCCTATGATATGGTCTTCACTGGAATCAATATCAATAGAAGTTGGAAAAGTGATGCTGACTGGTTTGGAGATTACATTCAAACTTTTGCAGGTATTGAATTATCAGGAAATCCACAAGGTTTGACAACACAACAAAAGCATGATGCTTCCAGAGCAGCCGCAGATACAGGTAGACTAATTCCAGGGACTCCAGAATTTCAAAACGCTTTTGATCAGGTGATACAAAATCCAGATTTAAGTCAGGGATCAAAATTTCAGGATAATTCAAGATTTTATCATTCTGATGCCAATTATAACTTTGGACACTTATGGGACTTTGCAGAGGTACAGGCTGGTGGTTCGTTAAGAGTTTATGAACTCAACTCAGGCGGAACAATTTATACAGATAATGATGGAAGCATCGGATATTCTGAATTTGGACTTTATACGCAAATTCAAAAAGATGTGGAATTATCAGATTTAGTAAAATTGAAATTAACAGGCTCATTGAGGTATGACAAATCAGAATTATTTGACGGCTTCTTTTCGCCAAGACTTTCCGCTGGATTTACCATTGCCAAGGATCACAATATTAGGGCCTCTTTCCAAACAGGTTTTAGAAATCCAACCACTCAGGATTTATATATCGGACTTGATGTAGGAAGAGCTGTTTTAATAGGTAGCGCCTTTGATAACCCAGCAAGATATTCGAAGCAATTCAGTGTTGCTCAAGGAAACTTGAGTTCTTTTGGAGCTGCTGTTTTGGGTTCACCAACTTTAGATCTTGATGGAACAGGAGCTTACGAAAATTCTTTCACGGCAAATTCTGTTAGTCAGGATTTCTCTCAGTCAGGCAATCCAGCAGATCTTGAAATTGGAAACTCAAGTCTTGCGACACCTGAGCAGGTTTCTTCATTTGAGTTGGGTTACAGAGGTAAGATCGAAGGTTTTGTAATTGATGCATCGGTCTATCACAACATATATCAAGACTTTTTATCCAACGAAAATGTTCTTGCTCCTTTTTATGGTGATGTGGAATTAACAGAAACAGTCCCTGGTACAAACACTCCTTTGGCAGTTGCTGCCATCGCTAATGGAGACTTTCAGGTCTTCCAAACCTATACCAACACAGAAGAAGAAGTTAGATCTTACGGAGGTGCGATAGGTTTATCTACAAAAGTTTTCGGTGGTTTTGACTTAAGTTCAAATTATACCTATGCCTTGCTCGACTTCGATGTCGCTGCAAATCCTAACGTAAGGTTAGGCTTTAATACTCCGGAACATCAGGTTAAAACTTCATTTGGTCACACAGACCTTTTTGAAAACTTTGGTTTCAATGTCGCCTGGAGATGGAGAGATAGTTATTTCTGGGAAGCGAGTTTTGGAGATGGAATTGTTCCTTCTTTCAATGTTTTCGATGCACAAGTGAATTACAGAATCCCAAAATATAAGTCTACACTCAAGCTTGGTGCTGCCAACATATTACAAGACGAATATTTCACAGCATTTGGAACAGGCTTTATTGGCTCTCAGTACTATATTTCTTTGACCATAAATAACTTTTAATTTTCTAAAATTTTTTAAATGAAAAATTCTAAATATTTTATTCTCGCTTTTTTAATAATAAGTTTATGGGCATGTGAAAATGATGCTTTGGAGGATTATAAGGAAAGAGCATCTCAAAGCACTGGTCAGGACTTTGAAGAATTTACGGCTGGAAATGCTGATTTTTCAACCTATGTATCTTTAGGAAATTCTCTTACAGCTGGATTTTCTGATGGTGCTCTATACCGGGTTTCACAGGAAAACTCAATGCCTTCTCTTTTAGCAGGGCAATTTTCCTTGGTTGCCAATGGCGGTGCTTTTGTACAGCCTTTAATGAACGATAATATAGGTGGACTTTTAGCAGGAGGCTCACCGCTTCCAGGTTTTGGGCCAAGGCTGGTTTTTGATGGTTCAGGTCCTGTGCCTCTTTCAAGTCTTGTTTCTGGTGTCCAGCCTACAACAGACATCTTGGCAAATAATCCATCCGGACCTTTTAACAACCTAGGGGTTCCTGGTGCAAAAAGTTTCCACTTGCTGGCTCCAGGTTATGGTGACTTTTCCGGAGTGGTTTCGAATCCTCCAACTGCCAATCCATATTTTGTAAGGATGGCAAGTTCGCCACAAACTTCGGTTCTGGCAGATGCAATTTCACAGCAACCTTCTTTTTTCACCTTATGGATTGGCAATAACGATGTATTAGGATATGCGCTTTCTGGTGGAGATGGTTCCAACCCAATTACACCAGTAGATGGTCCTCCGGGAGTTGGCTTTAGCCAGACTTACCAAGCTATAGTAGGTTCGCTTGTTGGAAATGTTCCTAATGTTCAGGGCGTTTTAGCCAATATTCCAAATGTAGCAGCTATACCACATTTTACAACTGTCCCTCATAATCCTTTGGATCCATCCAATCCAGATTTTGGAGCACAGATTCCAACATTGAATTCTATTTTTGGAGCGATAAATCAAGTTTTCCAGGCTTTAGGAGAAACTGAAAGAATTATAGAATTTTCGCCAAATGCTGCTAACGCCGTAGTTATTCAGGATGAAAACCTAACTAACATTTCAGCTCAAATATCTGGCGCCTTAGCTCCAAATCCACAGTTTATAGCTCTGGTAACAAGCTTTGGATTGCCACCGCAGGCAGCTCCACAAGTTGCACAGTTACTTGGCAATACTTATGGCCAAGCCAGACAAGCTACTCCCGATGACTTGCTTGTTTTGCCTAGCAGTTCGATTATAGGAACTGTAAACACGGCTAGAGTTGGGTTCCTTGTGTCTCAAGGACTTCCTCAAGCCTTGGCTGGTCAATTTTCTGCTGAAGGAATTACTCTTCCTTTGGAAGATAAGTGGGTATTACTTCCTGAAGAACAAGAAGATATTTTGAATGCTACAATCGAATTTAATCAGATTATAGAACAAACTGCTAGTGCGAATGGTTTTGGGTTATTTGATTCCAACACTCTGTTAGATCAGATCGCTTCTGTAGGTGTGGAACAAAATGACTTAATATTAACTTCAAATTTAGTAACCGGTGGAGCTTTTTCATTAGACGGAGTTCATCCAACTTCCAGAGGCTATGCTTTAATAGCTAATGAAATTCTAAAAGTTATTGATTCTAATTATGGGACAAACTTTGAAGCTTCCGGAAACCTTATTGACATATCAAATTTCAATACGACCTATTCACCAAGCTTACTGAATTAGAGAAACACCATACCTTACTAATATTCATTTAAATTGCTAAAAAAAGCTTCGTTTTTGTAAACGAAGCTTTTTTAGTTCTAAGCATTTATAATGAATAAAATTTAAGTTTTCCCATCACTGGAAATCAAATGCTTATAAGCCCGTGTACCATTCACCATTGAAAGAAAGCAGCCTCAGCGTTGTAAAATTATTAATAAATGATAAATTTGAATACGAATTTTAGAATTTCATAATAAAATAAATTCAATATGAAGAACTTTTTAATCTCAGGTTTACTTCTCATGTTAGCATCTGCTTCAGCTTATGCAGGAGGCTATCGAGTAGCAGCCCAAGGCCAGAGAGCTTTAGCGATGGGTCATGCTGGCGTAGGCGTTGTCAATAGTGCAGAAACAGCCTTTTTCAACCCTTCAGGTTTAGTATACCTTGAAGATAAATTCACAGTTTCAGCTGGTATAACCGGTGTGTTCTCAAACGTCAAGTGGCAAAATACATCTACAGGTCAATTTGCAGAAACACGTCAGGATCCTGGTACCCCATTTTATTTTCACGCCGCCTATAAAGTTAATGAGTGGATAAGTTTAGGCTTATCTGTTTCAACTCCTTTTGGTAGTTCTGTAGAATGGGAAAGGGATTGGCCAGGTTCTCATTTGGTTAATGACATTAATCTTGCTGCTATTTTTATTCAACCTCTAGCTTCTATAAAACTTTCTAAACATTTCAGTATTGGTGGTGGACCTATTTTCGTGACTGGTAACGTAAATTTCAATAGAAATGCCAACCGAACACTTACAGATGAACAGGGCAACAGATCGAACATTACCATTGACGATACTGGTGTGACCAACACCGGATGGAGTGCGAGTTTTATGTTTACCCCTGTTGAAGAGCTTAGAATCGGGTTCAATTACAGATCAGAAATACTACTCAACGCGGAAGGTGGAGAGGCTACCTTTGTCGACTTCCCAAATTCTACGCTTACTCCACAAAGTGGAACAACTGAATTTGATGCTACTCTTCCAATGCCTGCCGAGTTAACGATGGGTTTTGCCTATGAAATGAATGAAAAGTGGCTATTCGCATTCGATTATCAAAGAGTATTCTGGGAGGTTTATAACTCACTGGATATAGATTTTGCAAACCCAAACGTTGCAACTTCAATCAATCCAAGAAATTATAAAAATGTTTCTAGTTATAGGTTTGGTGCTCAGTATAAAGCAACAGATAATCTGACTTTGAGAGCAGGATATTACTTTGATGATTCTCCTGTTCAGGAGGGGTTCTTCGCTCCTGAAACACCAAGGAATGATGGAAACGGATATACTGCCGGTCTATCTTTTCAAATTTCAGAAAAATTCGCAGTTGATGCTTCCTTTCTTTATTTAAGATTTAAAGAAATTGATGCTTCTTATGATTCTTACACAGAAAATGGGCAAAGCGTGCCTTTCGAAGGGACTTATAAGTCCAATGCATTTCTGCCAGGTATCGGAGTAACTTATAAACTATAATCAGAGATAATGAAAAACTATATAAAATTTTTACCCTTTTTAGCTTTCGGACTCTTCGCTTGTGAGCCTGAGTTTGAAGAAGGTATTGAAGAAAACGAAATCTATACAGCTGGTGAAGCAGATTTTTCTAATTACGTTTCACTAGGAAATTCTCTTACCGCCGGTTATGCTGATAATGCTCTTTATGTAGAGGGGCAAGAAAACTCCTTTCCGAATATTTTGTCAGGTCAGTTTGAGCTTGTTGGTGGAGGAGAATTCACTCAGCCACTTATGGCAGACAACCTTGGTGGGTTGAAATTGAATGGAAATCAAATAACTAATAATAGATTGGTGTTGTCTTCAAATGCTGGACAACCAGTTATACCCCCAGCTCCTTTAGCTGGAGACCCACAAACTGAAATTACAAACAAACTTTCTGGACCTTTCAATAACATGGGAGTTCCTGGTGCAAAAAGTTTTCATCTGCTAGCTCCTGGATATGGAAATGCTGCAGGTCTCCCTGCTCAGGCAAATCCTTATTTTGTTAGATTTTCTTCAACAGATAATGCTACGGTTCTTGGTGATGCTTTAGCACAAAATCCTTCCTTTTTTTCCTTATGGATTGGAAACAATGATATTTTAGGCTATGCGACAAGTGGAGGTACAGGTGTAGACCAAACTGGAAATATAGACCCTTCTACTTATGCTCCCAATGACATTACGGATCCTAACGTGTTTGCCAGTGTTTATAGTCAATTGGTAAGCGGTCTAACAGAGTCAGCTTCTGGAGGTGTAGTTTACAACATTCCAAACATTACAGATATTCCATTCTTTACTACTGTGCCCAACAACGCCTTGGTTTTGGATGCTCAAACTGCAGGAAACTTAACAGGCTTTTTTCAAGCTCTTGCAGGTATTTTTACCCAAGGACTTATTCAGCAAGGAGTGCCCCCTCAACAAGCACAAGCAATAGCGGGTCAATATGCTATCACATTTAATGAAGGTCCTAATAGATTCATCATAGATGTTCCTGTCACACAAACCAATCCTTTAGGATTTAGACAAATGCAACCCGAAGAATTGCTGTTGCTTACGATTGACCAAGGCGCATTAGCTCAAGGTTATGGTTCTGTAGCGCTTTCACCAGAGGTTCTTCAGGTTTTAGGTCTTCTTCAACAAGGGGGTAGTCCAAGTCCGGAGCAAGCACAATTGGTCTTGAATGCGGTCAATGGTATTGATGATAAGGATGCTCTAGATACATCAGAATTACAAAATATTTCAAATGCGAGAACAGCTTACAATTCTACAATCCAAGGTCTGGCAGAAGCCAATAATTTAGCATTTGTAGATGCTGACGGTTTATTACAGCAGGTATCACAAGGAATTAGTTTTCCTGGAGGTATTGTGACCTCAGATTTTGTGAGTGGTGGTGGTTTTTCTTTGGATGGAGTGCATTTAACCCCACGTGGCTATGCCCTGGTTGCCAATGAAACTCTCCGAGCTATCAATATGACTTACGGTTCTGACTTGCCAGAAGTCAATATTGGTGAATACGGAACGGTTACATTAAGCGATAACGTCAATTAATTAAGGTTTAAATTCTTTAAAAACTGCTTCAATAGATTTATTGAAGCAGTTTTTTTATTTTTACATTCAACCAAAACCCTAACCGATGAAAGTTTTATTACAAATTATACTCACAGGAATAATTGTCTTGGTGTTATCCAATATCCTCGGCGGAGTTTATGTCTCCGATTTTTTTACTGCTATTGTAGTTGCTGCGATTTTAGCCTTACTCAATATATTTGTAAAACCCATTCTTCTTATATTAACGCTGCCGGTCACAGTAGTAACTTTTGGTCTCTTTTTATTAGTAATCAATGCGCTTATTATTTTGATGGCAGACGGTCTCGTAGATGCTTTTAGAGTCGATGGATTCTGGTGGGCAGTGTTGTTTAGTATCCTGCTTTCATTTCTCCAGTCTATTATATTTTCAGTTGCCGAACGCTCAGGAAGAAGATAGCTTCGAGTAAGAGTTTATATTTTTAATAAGTAAGTCTTGCACACTTATCACTAGAACCGTCACATCAACTTATTCTACTAAAGAATTGAATTTTTAAAATTTATCGACTTATGCTTTTAACCAAAAAAGCCATGTTTACTTTATCTGTATTTACGCTCTTTGGATTTAGTGGCATAGCTTATCTCATTCTAGCATTTTCAGATGAGGTTCAGTATTTTGAAATGTTTAATTATAACAACTTGCTTTTGTCAATTCCTTTAGGTTTGGGATTTGGTGCTGTAGCTGCTTTCATTGGGGTATTACTGTTGAAATTACCACCGTTAAAAGAAACGAATACTTTTTATGCCAACCTTTTTAAAAGTTTGGACCTACATTGGCCAGACATACTTTTCTATTCGTTTTGTGCTGGGGTAGGTGAAGAAATTTTGTTTAGAGGGGCTCTACAGCCTTTGCTAGGATTGTGGTTTGCTGCGATTTTGTTCGTAATACTTCATGGATACATATCTACCAAAGATTGGAAAAAATCTATTTACGGAATTTTTCTGATTTTCATTTCAGCTGGCTTTGGATATTTAGTTCTGTATTTTGATATCTATGCGGCGATGGCTGCTCATTTTATTTTTGATGTCATTATGTTCGTCAAACTGAAAAGAGATTCCAAAGCAATCGCTTCAGAATCTTCAGAATTGGATTGATTTATTTGGAATACTTTAAGCTTTAGAAAGCGCTCACGATTTATAAAAACTTGGTAAGCAGTGAAATAAATTGTAATTTTGCACTTTCAAAAAATAATCCTTTAGAATGAATATAACGAGAGAAGACAAAGATCAACTGAATTCTGTAGTCAAAATTAATATTGAAAAGGACGATTATAGTCCAAAGGTGGATAAAATCCTTAAAGACTATCGCAAAACTGCCAACATTCCAGGCTTTAGAAAAGGCATGGTTCCAATGGGGATGATTAAAAAACAATACGGTCAGGCTGTTTTGGTAGATGAAGTCAACAAATTATTGCAAGAATCTTTAAATTCTTACATCACAGAAGAAAAGATCGATATTTTAGGAAATCCACTTCCTAGACCACAGGATGACCTTAACTGGGAGTCTGACAACTACACATTTGAATTTGAATTAGGTCTAGCTCCAAAATTTGATGTCACTCTGGAGGGTGAAGGTCCTGTAACTTATTATAATATTTCTGCAGACGAGGAGATGATTGATAATCAAATCAAAACCATTCAGCGTCAGTATGGAAAACTAGTGACTCAAGAAGAGGTTAAAGAGAATTATACAGTTGTTGGTACTTTCCATAATGAAGAGGAAAGCATCGAAAATGAAGCGACTTTCAAGGTTGAAGATATTGAAGGTAAGACTAATCAAAAAGCGCTTTTAGGTGCTAAAGTCGGAGATCAAGTGACTTTAAAATCCAATAAACTTTTTAAAGATGACGACACTTTAGCAAGACATTTAGGTCTTGAAAAAGATAAAGTTGAAGGTCTTAAAGTGGATTTGACATTCACGATCAAAGAAATCAACGAACAAATCTTAGCTGAACTTAATCAGGAATTGTTTGACAAAGCATTTGGTGAAGGTGAGGTAACTTCAGAAAAAGAAGCTAAAGAAAAGATAGCAGAACAGTCTAAGCAAACTTTTCAGCAACAAGGTGATCAACAATTTTTCAATGATGTCACAGAGCTTTTAATCGAAAAAGCAGACATGGAATTGCCAGCAGAATTTCTTCAGAAATGGCTTCAAACTCAGGGAGAAAAGCAATTGACGCCAGAGGAGGCTACAGAAGAATACACAAAAAGCGAAAAAGGGATTAAATACCAATTGATCGAAGCTAAAATCGCTAAAGACAACGATATCAAAGTCGAAGTCGAAGATGTTAAAAAAGTAGCCAAGGAAAAAATCAGAATGCAAATGATGCAGTTTGGTCAGCAAGATTTCCCAGAAGACCAAATGGATCCTATCATTCAGAACTTAATGTCCAACGAAGAACAAGTGAGACAATTTTCTGAAGAAGTTATGGTTCAAAAACTACTTGAGCTTTATAAAGATAAAATGGAAGTTGAAGAAAAAGATGTAACTTATAAAGAGTTTGTCGACAAGATTTATAAGTAAATCATATTCAACATATAAAAAACTAAGCCTATAGCTTGAAGTTAACATTTAGTAAAAGAACAACGCTAGACTTTAACTTCAAGCTATATTCGTTTTAAAATACAGAGGATACTATGAAAATGGATAAAGAATTTAAAAAGTTTGCCACCAAAGATCACGGTGTCAATGCCAATTATTACGACAAGGTCATCACAAGTATGATTCCTACTGCGATGACTCCAAATATCATCGAAGAGCGACAAATGAATGCAGTGGCTATGGACGTATTTTCAAGATTGATGATGGATAGAATCATCTTCTTAGGAACACCGATCAATGATCAGGTAGCCAATATCATCCAGGCTCAATTGTTATTTTTAGAAAGTACAGATTCTTCTAAAGATATCCAGATTTACATCAACTCTCCTGGAGGAAGTGTTTATGCTGGTCTTGGAATTTACGACACCATGCAATTTATCAAACCCGATGTTGCGACTATCAATACAGGAATTGCAGCATCTATGGGAGCAGTATTATTATGTGCTGGAACTGCAGGAAAACGAAGCGGTCTGCCACACTCAAGAGTTATGATTCACCAACCAATGGGGGGTGCTCAAGGACAGGCAGATGATATAGAAATTACTGCAAAACAAATTGTTCTTTTGAAAGAAGAACTTTACAAAATCATTTCCAAGCATTCCGGAAAATCTTATGATGATGTATACAACGATGGTGATAGAGACTTCTGGATGAAGGCAGACGCTGCCAAAGAGTACGGAATGATAGATGAAATATTGACAAGAGAGTAAATTATGGCTAAAGAAGAGTTAGAATGTTCGTTTTGCGGACGTAAAAAAGCAGAAACCAGCTTGCTCATTGCAGGACTGGATGCGCATATTTGCGACCGATGTATAGAACAAGCTCACGGTATTGTATTAGAAGAATCTAAGCAGGATAGTACGGAGGAATTGACTTCAGAATTGAAGTTGAGAAAGCCTAAAGCGATTAAAGATTTTCTAGATCAATATGTAATAGGACAAGACCAAACTAAAAAGGTAATGTCCGTTGCTGTCTATAACCACTACAAGCGATTGTTACAGCCAAACTCAAATGACGATATTGAAATCCAAAAGAGTAATATCATCATGGCAGGGCAAACAGGTACTGGTAAAACATTAGTTGCCAAGACCATTGCTAGAATGCTGAATGTACCTTTAGCTATTGTCGATGCAACAGTTCTTACTGAAGCAGGATACGTTGGAGAAGATGTTGAAACTATTTTGACCAAACTCCTTGCTGCAGCAGATTACAATGTGGAAAAAGCCGAGCACGGTATCGTGTTCATAGATGAAATTGACAAAATAGCCAGAAAGAGTGATAATCCTTCTATCACCAGAGACGTTAGTGGAGAAGGCGTACAACAGGCGTTGCTCAAACTTTTGGAAGGAACTACAGTGAATGTACCACCAAAGGGCGGTAGAAAACATCCAGACCAAAAGTTTATTGAGGTCAATACTGAAAACATTCTGTTCATTGCAGGTGGTGCTTTTGATGGTATTGAAAAGAACATTTCCAAGCGCCTGAATATGCAGGCTGTTGGTTACGGTGCCTCAAAGTTGGGCGAAAGCGTAGATAAAGAAAACATCTTACAGTATATTATCCCTAAAGATCTTAAAGATTACGGACTTATTCCAGAAATTATTGGTCGTTTACCTGTTCTAACTTACATGGATCCTCTGGATAAAGACACCTTGAGATTGATTCTGACGCAACCGAAAAACGCAATTATAAAACAGTATCAGAAGTTATTTGAAATGGATAATATCGATTTTCAAATTACAGACGGTGCTTTAGATTTTATTGTGGAGAAAGCTCTTGAGTATAAATTAGGTGCCAGAGGCTTGCGTTCATTATGTGAAGCTATTCTTACTGATGCCATGTTTGACATGCCGGAAGGTGACGAAACAGAACTAAAAGTCACTAAAACTTATGCTGAAAAAGCTTTAGAAAGAACAAGTCTTAGAAAATTGAAAGCAGTGGGTTAGACTAAATTCAATAAGTAACTATATAACCTCATCAATTAACTTTGATGAGGTTTTTTTATGAAATTATTCGAATAGGATTTTTCCAGAGCCATAAGAACTGGGTTAAAATATCTAAGGAATTTAATTGATGTTGTACTTAATTTGACACAATAAAGAAGTAACGTTAAAATTATTTCTAACTTAGAATTATAATTTAAAACTTCAACTCATGAAAACCTTGTTAACTCTATTTCTTGTTTTAATAATGTCCATTAGCTTTCAAGCTCAGGATTTCGCTGTTTTGTCTCAAAAAGAGCAATCTGAAGTGATTGACCAATGGCTTGGTGAGCGTCTGGAAACGGTCCTTCCAGAAGTGATGGATAGAGCAGGTATAGACATGTGGCTGGTGATTTCCAGGGAGTACAACGAAGATCCTATCATTAAAACCCTATTACCAAGCACCTGGCTTGCAGCCAGGCGAAGAACCATGTTGTTGATGTACAAGCCAAAATCTAGTGACAAAGTAGAAACCATTGCTGTAGCAAGGTATAATGTGGGAGAACATTTCAAAAAAGCCTGGGATCCCGAACAACAACCAGACCAGTGGAAGCGATTGGTAGAATTGATAAAAGAGAGAAACCCGAATAAAATCGGCATCAATACTTCAGATGATTTTGGACATGCTGATGGATTAAATCATACAGAATATAAATTACTTTTGGAAAATTTACCGAAATCGTATCATAAGAAATTGACTTCAGCTGAAGATTTAGCAGTGGGTTGGTTAGAAACAAGGACTGCTTCAGAATTAGCGACTTACAAACACATTCAAAGCATTGCGCATGACATTATTCAGGAGGGTTTATCAGAACAGGTGATCACTCCTGGGGTTACCAAAACTACAGATGTGGTGTGGTGGTATAGAGACAGGATAAAAGACTTGGGACTAGAAACCTGGTTTCATCCGACCGTTGATATACAAAGAGCAAGTAACGAAAGCAAGGAGCATTTAAGAACCTTCGATAACAACCCAGATCCCGAAGTCATTATGCCCGGTGATGTTTTACATATGGATTTTGGGATTACCTACTTAAGACTTAACACAGATACCCAAGAATTGGCCTATGTCTTAAAACCGGATGAGAAAGAGGTTCCCCAATATTTAGTAGATGCTTTAGCTGTTGGAAATCGTTTGCAGGATATTTTAACTTCCAATTTCAAAACAGGACGAACAGGCAATGAAATTTTGAAGCAGGCTAGAACACAAATGAAAGCTGAAGATATCAAGGGTACGATTTATACGCACCCCATGGGTTATCATGGACATGCTGCAGGTCCAACTATCGGCATGTGGGATAATCAGGGTGATGTGCCTGGTTCTGGAAATTACAGTTTATATCCAAATACCGTATACGCTATTGAATTGAATGCTGAAGTTTTTCTTGAAGAATGGCAAAAACCCTTCAGAGTCATGTTGGAAGAAGGAGCGCATTATGAGGGAGAACAAGTCATTTATTTGAATGGCAGACAGAAAGAATTCTTAACCATTCCAAGACAAGAATCATATTTAAAAAACTAAGTTTCGATTATATTTTTTGAAGGCAACAGCTGTTGTAACCTGATTTAAGTTTGACCAAAAACACACCTAAACAAATATTCTATATAGGTGATTTACAAACAATTAATTTCGTAATGAAGCCAAAAATTACCGATATATCGCAATTGGCTTTCAGCAAAACATATACTGATTATCTGACCTGGAGGTTTCAGGAACGGGTAGAGCTCATCAAAGGGCGTATTTATAAAATAAGTCCGGCGCCAAGGCTTTTCATAAAAGAATTGAAGGTGTTACCCACGTACAGCTATAGAAATTTTTAGAAAATAAGAATTGTAAAGTCTACCAATCGCCGTTTGATGTATGCTTAGTGAAAAATATTGGTGAAGAAGATAAAGAAATCACTACTGTTGTGCAGCCCGATATTTGTGTGATTTGTGACCCCTCCAAATTGGATGATTGTGGATGTGTTGGAGCGCCAGATTTAATTATGGAAGTGCTTTCAAGTTCTACAATGAAAAAAGATTACAACGAAAAGTTTAATCTCTATCAGGAAAACGGTGTCAAAGAATATTGGCTTGTGAATCCGGAAGGAAAGTCACTACAAATATTCTCTTTAGAAAATGAAGAATTTCAGGAATTCCAGATCTAAGAAGACAAAGATGAAATTATAACCTCCAAATTATTTCCAGATTTACAGTTTCCTATGGATCTTGTGTTTGAATATTAAAACTCTATTTTTTAAATCATTACTAAAGATTTACCATCTGTTTTGGTTAAAAGACAATTCTGAACTAGCTATAGTGAAAGAATTTTTAAACCTTCCAAGGCAAGAAACTTATCATAAAGATTAATTTCTTGAATTTTATTTAGGTTTAAGCTTGTTTATTCAAAATAAATTTTAATTTAGTCATATATTACAAGACAAATGACAACTCGTTTTTATTTTTATTTCAACTTTTATTTTGCTAATTCGGCGAAACGAGGTTGATATGAAATAAATTCATTATTAATATATAAAGCCTCGTTTTTACGGGGCTTTTTTTTATTTATAAAAATGAAAGTAGCCATACAAGGAATAAAGGGATCCAACCATTACAAAGCTTTAACCGAGCTTTTTGATGTTGATCATGTTGAGGTTGAAGAGTGTTCAACCTTCCAAAGACTGGTTAGTTCCGTCGTTACTGGCGAATCTCAAAAAGCCATTATGGCTATTGAAAATTCCATTGCAGGGAGTATTTTGCCAAACTACCGACTCATTCTGGATTATAACCTGCAAATCACAGCTGAATATTACTTGAACATCAGTCATAATTTGGTGGCGCTTCCAGGTCAGGAGCTAGCAGATTTAGTTCAGGTTAAGTCGCATCAGATGGCGTTGCACCAATGCAGTTATTTCTTTACAGATCAAACCCATATTCATCTTATAGAGGATGTGGATACGGCCTTACCTGCTCAGGTAATTGCCCAGCAGCAAATCTCTGGCGTTGGAGCACTTGTGCCCAAAGGCACAGCAGAACTCTTCAATTTAAATGTAATTGCTGAAGATGTTCAGAACAATAGCCTCAATGAAACTCGTTTTGTGGTCATCGAAAAACAAGCCAACTTAAGCGATGATGTCAATAAGGCGACCCTTCAGTTTGAAATTGCTCATGAGTCTGGAAGTTTAGCGCGAGTGCTTAATCTTATGGCAGATCACCATTTGAATTTATCCAAAATCCAAAGCATTCCGATTCCAAATAATATATGGAAATACGCTTTTATAGTAGATGTTAGTTTTCAAAATGAACTGCATTTTCAAAAAGCTTTCAAAGCAATTTCAGCAATAAGTATAAACCCGACCTGTGTAGGTCAATACAAAAATGGAAAGTCATGATTTCGTTATCCAACAGACTTCAGGAAACCAAAGAGTACTACTTCAGTAAAAAATTGAGGGAAGTTGCTCAGCTCAAAAAAGAGGGAAAACCCATCATCAATTTAGGGATTGGGAGTCCAGATTTAGCGCCGCCAGAAGAAGTGGTTGAGGAATTGGTGAAGGCCACTTCTCAACAAGGTGCTTACCAATATCAGGCCTATAAGGGTTTAGATGAGTTAAGGCAGGCCATGTCTGGGTTTTATAAAAATCATTATGATGTAAATGTCAATACAGAAACTCAAGTCTTGCCGCTCATGGGATCCAAGGAAGGAATTGCTTTGATTTCTATGGCTTTTCTAAATGAAGGTGATCAGGTTTTGGTACCAAATCCTGGCTATCCTACTTACCAGGCGGCTACCAAATTGCTCAACGCAGAACTCGTTTCTTATAATTTAACCGAAGACAACTCCTGGCATCCAGACGTGGAAGAATTGAAGCAACTGGATCTTTCAAAGGTGAAATTGATGTGGATCAATTATCCTAACATGCCTACGGGTCAGCCTGCAGATCAGGAAAAGCTTCAGGAATTGATTGGTTTTGCAAAAGCCAACGATATTCTATTGGTCAATGATAATCCTTACAGCATGGTTTTGACGGATGAAAAATTTTCAATTTTTCAACTAGAAGGGGCGGAAGAAGTATGTCTAGAATTGAATTCTTTGAGCAAATCTTTTAATCTGGCTGGCTTTAGAGTTGGTTTTTTGGTGGGCAATGCTGAATTTATTTCAGCGGTTTTAAAAGTGAAAAGCAATATGGATAGTGGTATGTTCTTTCCTATTCAAAAGGCAGCCACCAAAGCTTTGCAACTCGACTTAGCTTGGTTTGAAGCTCAAAATGTCATTTACAAAAAACGCCGGGCTTTGATTTGGGAGATGTGTGAAGCTTTAGATTTGAAAGTCAATCCTTCAGCTGTTGGGCTTTTTGTTTGGGCTAAAATCAAATCTAACCAAACCGCTGAAGATCTTGCTGATGAATTACTGTATGACCGGAATTTGTTTGTCACTCCAGGCACCGTGTTTGGGACAAACGGCTCCAACTACGTCCGCTTTTCCTTATGTGTTTCTGAAGATGAACTAAAAACGTGCAAAGAACGCATCTTAAAGCCAAAAGCCGTATGAAAGTAGCAAGTATAGGTCTAGGCCTCATAGGAGGTTCCTTTGCATTATCTCTCAAAAAGAATTTTGCTGAAATACAGCTTTATGGAATGGATAAGAATCCGAAACATCTTCAAAAAGCTCTTGAGCTGAATATTATAGATCAAGCTTTGAGTGATGAAGATCTAATTGAAATGGACTTAGTAGTAGTAAGTATACCTGTAGATAAGGCAAACTCAGTGATTCTGGATGTGCTGGACAAGGTTCATCCAAAGGCTTTGGTGATGGACATGGGTTCGACCAAAGGTAAATTATGCAAAGCTATTGCCGAACACCCAAAACGCGATCAATTTCTGGCAGCACATCCAATTGCTGGAACGGAGTTTTCAGGACCGGAAGCGGCTTTTAGTTTGCTTTTTGAGAAGAAAACAATGATTTTTTGTGATGTTGAGGCCTCACGTCCAGAGCTTTTAGATTTAGCCTTATCATTAATTGCCCCCTTGGAAATGAGCATCAAATACATGGGAGCAGAGGACCACGACAAACACTTGGCTTATGTTTCTCATTTGTCGCACATCAGTTCATTTATGCTAGGTAAAACTGTACTGCAGGTGGAGCAAAATGATAAGACTATTTTCGATTTGGCAGGAAGTGGATTTGCTTCTACGGTAAGATTGGCGAAATCCAATCCGGTGACCTGGACCGCAATTTTCAAAGAAAATCAAGAAGAAGTTGTACGGGCTTTGGAAGAATATATTCATAACCTACAGGCTTTTAAAGGTCAACTTGAACAAAGCCATTATTCAGAAATCAATCAACAATTACAAGAAGTCAATAACCTAACACCTATTTTAAACGGAATATTAAAAAAAGAAAGTCATGGAAATTAACAACACACAGAGAAAATGGTTAGATGCCTTCAATCTAGATCATCCTTTAGTTATAGCAGGACCCTGCAGTGCAGAAACCGAAGAGCAAGTGGTGAAAATTGCTCATCAGCTTAAAGATACAGACACAAGCGTAATGCGTGCAGGCATCTGGAAACCCAGAACCCGACCTGGTAATTTTGAAGGCGTAGGTGCTATTGGTCTGGAATGGTTAAAAACTGCAAAAAAGGAAACAGGACTCAAGCTAGCGACCGAAGTGGCCAACAGGAATCATGTCGAATTGGCTCTCAAAGCGGACATTGATGTGCTGTGGATTGGAGCACGAAGCACCGTGAGTCCATTTATTGTCCAGGAAATCGCGGATGCCTTAAAGGGAACCGATAAAACTGTCCTGGTCAAAAACCCCGTCAATCCAGATTTAGCGCTTTGGTTGGGTGCAGTAGAAAGACTTTATGATGCCGATATTAAAAATCTTGGAGTGATTCACAGAGGATTTTCTACTTACGAAAAAACGAAGTACAGGAATAATCCTGAATGGCAAATTGCGATTGACTTGCAAACTGAATTTCCAGATTTACCAATTATTCTGGATCCCTCTCATATTGCCGGACGACGTGATATTATTTTTGATATCTGCCAAACAGGGCTTGATTTGAATTTTGATGGAATCATGGTGGAGACTCACTTCGATCCGGACAATGCTTGGAGCGATGCCAAGCAGCAAATTACGCCAAAGGCTTTAGATCAAATGACAATTGATCTAAAAATGAGGAAGGAGTTCACGGAAGCAACCGCTTTCCAAAATAAACTACAGACGCTAAGAACTCAGATTGATGTGGTCGATCACCAGCTGATTGATCTCTTAGGAAAACGAATGAAAATCGCAGATGATATAGGTAGGCTCAAAAAGAAAAACAATGTAGCGATTCTTCAGGCCAAACGCTGGAATTTTGTGCTGGATTCTATGATAGAAGCAGGGGGAGAACATAATTTGAGTGAAGAATTCATCACTAAAATTTTAAAGGCGATTCACGAAGAATCCATAAGCCATCAACATAAGATCATTAGTGAGTAGTAGATTGATGTTTTATTAAAAAAAAGAGGTGTTAGCTCTAGCGACTTCCTCGATTAGAATGCGGTTTGTGTTTATAGGTGCTATTTGATAGGTTCAGTGCCCTAATATCTTTGTAGTAGATTTGAATTTAATTTGTGTTTTGAATGTAATATTTTAGATACGGGCTTTAGCCCTGATATCTTCGTAGAAAAACAATTGATTTTATTAAAAAGGGGCAGCGCCCTGACATAAAAAGCGATGGCAAATACATACACGCAATTATACATTCAATTTGTGTTTTCCGTCAAAGGAAGGCAATCTCATCCGAGAACCTTTCAGGAAAGAATTGGAAAAAGTGATGTGTGGTATTGTGGATAATCATAAATGCAAAACCTATGCGATTTATTGCAATCCAGACCACACGCATATGTTTGTAGGGATGCATCCTGATTTATCTCCATCTAAGTTGATGGAACAAGTAAAATCGGGTTCATCTAAATGGATCAATGACAAAGGATTGGTCCACGGAAAATTCAGTTCGCAAAAGGGATTTGGAGCGTTTATATACTCCAAATCCCATATTGATAGGGTAGTGAAATACATTCTGAACCAGCCACAACATCATAAAAAGCAATCCTTTAGAGAAGAGTATTTATCGCTTCTAGAGAAATTTGATGTTGATTATGAGACTAAGTATTTATTTAAATGGTATGATTTGAGCTAATTTAATCTCATAAAAGATATCAGGGCTCTGCCCCTCCGAACAGTTATTAAGGAGCTAAGCTCCTTAATATTCCTAGATCTGAATGCGATGTGTATTTTAGGTGTCTATTCGAAACGGGAGTTCGCCTTGCAATCTTCGTAGAATCGAATGCAATTTGTACTTTATAGACGTTTTTTTTGATAGGAGGTATCGCCCTGAAATTTTCGTATATTTTAGAATCAAATTTGATTAACATAATACAGATACAGATAGGCTTTAACTCTGAAATCTTTGTAGATTTAATAACGTTTTTTGAAAGTGACGTTAACTCTGCAATCATGTAGATTTTTGGATTAAATTTAAGTAACGTGATACAGATAGAAAGGGGTTTTAGCTTTTTGATCTTCGTAGAATTGAATGTGATTTATGTTTAGTAAGTGTTTTTTTGATGGGGCTTTAGCCCTGAAATCTTCGTAATAGATGTATGATTGATTTTTGTAAAGAGGGGCATCGCCCTGACATTACTGTGGCGAGTAAAGATCTTGATATTTCAGGTTTCCAATATCATCATGATGTCGAATTTATTCAAAATTTTCTCAAAACCCTTGACGCTAAAATCAAGTTGACGAAAGGCTTAAAACTCACTATCGGAAAGCGCTTAATTTAGCAGGAATAAATTCAGAATAAAGCCTTTTTAAACTCTGGTTTTTGCTAATTTTATGATCCAAAATTCTGCTCATGTATATCATTTTCGATACCGAAACTACCGGCTTACCTAAACGTTGGAACGCACCAATTACCGATACAGACAACTGGCCAAGAGCCATACAGATCGCGTGGCAGGTGCACGATGAGTGGGGAAATTTGGTGGAGGCCAAGGATTACTTGATCCGTCCTGATGGTTTCGATATTCCTTACGATGCGGAACGAATTCACGGGATTTCGACCGCATTGGCTCAGGAAAAAGGAGAGTCGCTGGATTTTGTTTTAGAAGAGTTCAATGAGGCCTTGCTGAAGTCAAAATTTGTCGTGGGGCAGAACGTTGGTTTTGATGTGAATGTGATGGGTGCAGAATTTCATCGGGCTCGATTGGAGTCGCCGATGGCGTCAATGCCTGTGCTGGACACCTGTACTGAGAAAACAGCAAAACTCTGTCAGATTCCTGGTGGGCGTGGTGGTAAATTTAAACTACCAACGCTTACGGAATTGCACGAGCATTTATTTGGTGAGCCATTTAAAGAAGCGCACAATGCCACAGCCGATGTGGAAGCGACGACAAGGTGTTTTTTGGAATTGATCCGAATTGGAAACTACTCGGAGAAAGAGCTTCAGGTAGAGACGACGTACTTAAGAGAATTTAAAGCTAAACATCCTCAGCCGATTGAAAAGGTCGGACTGAATCACGTCAACCTTAAAAAAGCCTCTGAAAAACTTAAGCAAAAGCAAGAGGCAACATCAGAAGAAAAAGCGCCTTCTAAAGCAGAATTGGATGAAAACTTGGAGCAGCTTCAGGAATCAAGCTTCGTGCATCTGCATAACCATACCCAGTTTTCGGTCTTACAATCGACCACGGCCGTACCAGATTTGGTATCAGCAGCAGCAAAATACAATATGCCGGCGGTGGCGATTACCGATCATGCGAATATGATGGGAGCTTTTCATTTTGTCAATGCAGTGAAAAAACACAATACATCAGTGGCTTCTGAAGATGCTGAAAGTTCCTCTCAGCCTATTAAACCTATTATTGGCTGTGAGTTTTTTGTTTGTGAAGATCACTTGGATCGCACACACAAAGACAATGGCTACCAGATGGTGATTTTAGCTAAAAATAAAAATGGCTATCATAACCTGGCTAAAATGTCATCGATTGGCTTTACCAAAGGTTTTTACTATGTACCGCGAATCGATAAGAAAGTCATTGAAGCCTATAAAGAGGATCTGATTGTGCTCTCGGGAAGCATGTACGGTGAGATTGCCAGCAAGTTGTTGAACCTTGGTGAAAATCAGGCGGAAGAAGCTTTAGTATGGTGGAGAGAAACCTTTGGCGATGATTTCTATGTGGAGATCATGCGTCATCAGCAGGAGGATGAAGATCGGGCCAACGAAGCTCTGATTCGCCTTGCACAAAAACACGATATTAATCTGGTGGCGACCAACAATACGTATTACGCCGACCAGAAAGATGCCAATGCTCACGATATTTTGTTGTGTGTAAAGGACGGTGAAAAACAAGCCACGCCAATAGGGCGAGGCCGAGGTTATCGCTATGGTTTGCCAAACGATCAATATTATTTCAAGTCGGCGGAGGAGATGAAATCTTTGTTTAAAGATTTACCTGAAGCCATTTCCAATTCTGAAAAAATTGCCGAAAAAGTAGAAGCTTTTGAACTGGCCAGAGAAGTCTTACTCCCTGCTTTTGAAATTCCAGAGCAGTTTCTGGATGAAAAAGACAAGGACGATAATGGAAAAAGAGGGGAGAATGCCTATTTAAAACATATCACTTTTGAAGGCGCCAAAGAGCGTTACGGCGATTTAAGCGATGCCATAAAAGAGCGATTGGAATTCGAATTATCGGTCATTGCCAACACAGGCTATCCTGGGTATTTCCTGATTGTAGAAGATTTCATTCGCGAAGCTCGTAAAATGGGCGTTTCGGTAGGACCTGGTAGAGGTTCTGCGGCCGGTAGTGCGGTAGCCTACTGCCTGAAAATTACTAATATCGACCCGATTAAATACGACTTGCTTTTCGAGCGGTTTTTGAATCCGGAGCGAGTGAGCATGCCCGATATTGATATTGACTTTGATGATGAAGGCCGAAGTAAGGTCATGGATTATGTCATCGATAAGTATGGAGAGAACCAGGTAGCTCAGATTATCACCTACGGAACGATGGCGGCGAAGTCGGCGATTCGGGATACCGCCAGGGTTTTAGATCTGCCGCTTTATGAAGCCGATCGTATTGCTAAATTGATTCCAGACATGTCCAAGCTGGGCAAGATCTTTAGCATGGACGAGAAAGAAATTCGGAAGAAATTTAGAGCTGAAGAAATCGATAAGGTTCTGGAACTAATTTCAATTTCAGAACAGGATTCGCCCGAAGCTGAAACGGTCAACCAGGCTAGAATTTTGGAAGGATCGGTAAGGAACACTGGGATTCATGCCTGTGGAGTGATTATTACGCCCGATGATATCACCAAATTCGTTCCTGTGTCGGTGGCCAAAGATTCCAATTTGTACGTCACTCAGTTTGACAACTCGGTGGTGGAAGATGCCGGTCTGCTGAAAATGGACTTCCTGGGTTTAAAGACCTTAACGCTGATTAAAGATACCGTAGAGATTGTAAAAGCACGTCATGGCATTGAGCTGGATCCGGATGCTTTTCCGCTGGATGATAAAACCACCTACGAACTCTTCCAGCGTGGAGAAACCATAGGGATTTTCCAGTACGAATCGCCTGGGATGCAGAAACACATGAAGGATTTGAAGCCAACGGTTTTCGCGGATTTAATTGCGATGAATGCCTTATACCGACCTGGACCGATGGAGTACATCCCGAGTTTCATTAAGCGGAAACACGGTGAGGAAGAGATTTCCTACGACTTACCCGAAATGCAGGAATATCTGGAAGAAACTTACGGGATTACGGTGTATCAGGAGCAGGTGATGTTATTGTCTCAAAAACTAGCCAGTTTTACCAAGGGTGAAGCCGATATCTTGCGAAAAGCCATGGGTAAGAAATTGAAAGACGTTCTGGCGAAATTGAAGCCTAAATTCATTAACCAAGCCAAAGATAACGGGCACGATGAAGAAAAGCTGGAGAAGATCTGGAAAGACTGGGAGGCCTTTGCGAGTTACGCCTTCAACAAGTCTCACTCGACTTGCTATGCTTATGTAGCCTACCAAACGGCTTACCTCAAAGCTCACTATCCAGCGGAATATATGGCGGCTGTGTTGTCCAATAACATGAGTGACATCAAAAAGGTGTCTTTCTTTATGGAAGAGTGTAAGCGCATGGGCTTAGACGTTTTAGGACCAGATGTGAATGAATCTTACTATAAGTTTTCGGTAAATAAAGACAATGCGGTTCGCTTTGGGATGGGTGCTATCAAAGGTGTTGGTGGCGGAGCCGTGAATACCATCGTGGAACACAGAAAAGAGGAAGGGCATTATTTGTCGATTTTTGATCTGGCCAAGCGTATCGATTTGAGAGCAGCCAATAAAAAAGCTTTTGAAAGTCTGGCTTATGCTGGAGCCTTTGATAGTTTGGGAGATGTACACCGTGCGCAGTATTTCCAGGTGACCGAAGGCGATTTGACATTTCTGGAAAAAGTCATTAAGTATGCGGCGAGGTACCAGGAGAATAAAAATTCGGCGCAGGTGAGCTTGTTTGGCGATGCCAGTGAAGTGCAGATTCCCGAGCCAGAAGTGCCACCTTGTGAGCCCTGGCATACCATGCGGACTTTAAAGGCTGAAAAGGAAGTGGTGGGTTTGTTCTTGACGGGTCATCCCCTGGATGATTTCAAACTGGAGATCAATTCATTTTGCAATTCAAGTTTAAGGGATATGTCTCATATTGATCAGAATTTGAACAAAGAAATAAGTCTGGCAGGTGTGGTCACCGATGTGAACCACAGAGTGAGCAAAACCGGAAAAGGCTTCGCCACCTTTGTGCTCGAAGATTATAACGAAAGCCACGAATTTTGGATTTTTGGAGAGGAATATTTGAAGTACAGGCACTTTTTAATCCAGGACAACTTTGTGCATGTGAAGCTGAAAGCCACCCAGTTTATCAACAGGGAAACCGGAGAGCCCGGACGTACGCGTATCGGATTTCTGGGCTTTAAGCAGCTGCAGGATGTGCTGAAAGAAAACGCCAAGAAGCTGACGATCCAAATGGATGTCGCAGACCTGACCGAGTCCCAGGTCCTGGCCATGCAGGACTTATTGTCCAGCTATACCGGTGATCATATCCTGAATTTTGTGGTCTATGAAATGAAGAATAAGATCAAAATCCACATGCCGAGTAAGTCCAGGAAAGTAAATATTTGTAATGAACTGATTTCGGAACTGGAGGAGAAAAAGATCAGCTTTAAACTGAATTAAGCAGCTGAAATACAGCCGGATAAGCAATCTTATAAACCCTTGTAAGGGCCGGGTCAAGTAAACTCACTGATGAGGTCGGGCCGAGCGGAGTCGATACTTTTTATCAGCCGGATAAATTCAAATCGCCTTTCAATCCTGGTTTATTTTAAGCTTTGAAAAATGCCAGAGGAGAGCATCATCTGATGGTTGAAAAAGATCTTCTAAGCTTCTTAAAAGCGCTGCATAAATTTGATTATGAAAGCGATACGGCTTTAATTTTAGAAATAGATAGTGAGCTTCAGAGCGTTTTTTTATATATTTGATTAAATAATCTTTTATTATGAATAAACTACTACATCCCAGGTATTTAGGTTTACTGATCATTCTCCTTTTTACCGCCCCGTCCATCTCCGCTCAAGACGTTATCCATTGCTGGGATTTTAATGGGACAACCCCATATGCATCTCCTATTAATATTGATAATAGGTCAGTTGGAGATGGTGCTATAGAACATAATCTTGATATGACAAATGTAACAGATGTTCCAGGTAGCACAACTGCTTCATGTGATGGAGCAGCTGCCGGAAAGGCTATTCGTATCAGAAGAGGAGATGCAACTTCAGGTAATAATGGTAAACATTTAGATTTAAAATTTTCAACATTAGGTTTCGAAACAATTGGATTAAGATTTTTTAGTTCTAGGACTACAGATGGTTTTGATGATAATGATGTATTATATTCTATCGATGGTGGCTCAAACTTTACTCAATTTATTCAATATTCCCCAAGTGGAGGCGGAAATTTTGGTTCGGCAAATACTATTGATTTTTCAAGTATTCAAGATGTAAACAATAATGAAAACTTCGTAATCCGAATTATTTTAAGAGGAGCCACATCTGATACTGGTGATAACGTAATTGATAATGTACAATTACTTGGAACTCCGATCAGTACAAATGATGACGATTCAGTTGTAGTTGTAGATCCGGCAGAACAAGTGCCTGCTAAAACCATCATTGCTGCAGATGTGACCACTACTTCTCAGGCAGAGTCCATTTTCACTTTTGATATTCAGGATGCAGGAACCAGCGACGGATTACCAACTACCGTAACTAAAATGCAATTTGAACCTGCTACAGGGAATACGGCAGACCTGCCATCAACTTTGAACAGCCTCATTTTAAAAGATGAAACCGGTACAGCAGTGTCAGGAACTTTTGATATTTTTGGAGGTTTAATTGAATTTACGCCAAGTCCGGCCTTAAGCATCCCCGATGGTTTGACTCAAAATTTTACAATTGAAGCTGTTTTATCAGATGAAACTGGTATTATAGATGACGGGTCGGTGATTCAGCTTCAAATCAATACCAATGCAGATTTCCAGGCAGATGCTTCGGGCTCTCAATTTGCTGATACTTTCCCGGCTGATATCGTTGGAAATTTAATCACCATAGACGTTGAAGCTACAAAAATTGTATTCTCACAACAACCTACCGATACCAATGTCAACAACATCATGGACCCCGCTGTGGAAGTTAGTTTTGTAGATGTTTACGGCAATTTGGATACCGATCAAGTCTCCGCTGTTGAGTTAAGCTCTACTGGAGATTTAGATGGCCAACCCGTAAGTGAACCTGCGGTGGATGGAGTAGCTGCATTTTCTAACCTGACGCATTCCGCAGCAGGTTCAGGCTTAACTATGGAGGCTGTTTCAGGTTCTTTTACTGAGATAATAAGTACAACTTATAACATTGCAGCCAATGATTTGACTTCAGAGGTTGTTGGTCCGGGAACTCAGGTGGGACCAGACATACTTGAAGCTGTGGATGCATCAGTCAATGCTAAAGAGGTGTTTCGATTTGATATTTCAGATCTAGGGGGCGATAACGTTCCAACTGAAGTGAATCAGATGCGATTCGTGCCTGCTACAAATAATTCTGTGGATTGGTCAACTGACTTGCAGCAAGTTATTATCAATGATGTTGCTGCCGGAACTTCAATAGCAGGAACTTTTTCTATAACTACTAATGAAATCATCTTTACACCCGATTCTCCAGTTATAGTTGGTGAGGGAAGCGTTTTAAACTTTTCCGTCGATATTTTGCTTAACTCCACTGGAATTGATGATCAGTCTGTAATTCAGTTTCAGGTGGAGGGCACTGATTCTGGTTTTACCGCTGAACCTACTGGCTCTCTTTTTAATTCTAGTTTTACTAATGGTTCTGTGGTTGGAAATGAATTCACTGTTGATGTAGTAGCCACACAGCTAGCGTTTCTTGAGCAACCAACCGATGTTGAAGTCGGTGATACGTTTGTACCGACGGTTCAGGTAGGTTTTGTAGATGCTAATGGAAATATAGATACTTCAAAAACTTCAAATGTTGAGATGTCGTCTTCGGGTGGAGTTTCTAATTTACCCTTTACAGTTTCTGCTTCAGGAGGTATAGCTTCATTTCCTACTATTGTTTTTTCTGAAGAAGCTCTTGGCTTGACTTTAACGGCAGAAACAACAGACACTAGTTTAACAAGTAGTCAATTAATAGAAAGTAATTCATTTAATGTTCAAAATGCAATTATTGCCATCCAGGATTTTGATGGAACGACACCAGAATGGACTTATACTCCTAGTATTGTTATTAATAGTGGCTGGGGTACTTCTTATTTTAATGTCATAGATTCAGGCGCTGCTTTTCCTCTTGCAAGCAGCAGTTTTATAAATAATATTTTTGGTGTTAATAATTTAAACACAGAAAACTCTGGATCAGCTTCACTTGATTTTGATCCTATAGATGTGACTGGGTTTACTGATGTTAATGTTAGTTTTGACTGGGAAGTTAACGGATATGATACAACTTCAGATTTTATTCAATATGAAGTCTTGATAGATGGCAGTAATACAGGTACAGTTTCTCTTTTCACAGGAGATAGTGGAGCTTCTGATGGATCTGGTACAGTGAACGTAACTATTCCTGACGGAACACAAACCGTAGCCTTAAGAATTATAGTTCAGGACACTGGAGCAGACGATTATTTTGGAGTGGATAACGTTAAACTAACCGGAAATTCCAATGCCAGAGATACTGATATTATTGCATCAGACCCACAAATTCCAGCAGGGACGCTTATAGCAGATGTGAATAATGAGATTGGACAGGCGGTTGAGGTGTTTAGTTTTGAGGTGGTAGATTCTGGAAATTTCGATAATCTCCCAACCAACATTACTCAGTTGAGGTTTGTAGCAGGAACTGCTAATTCTGCGGATTGGTCAAATGAAATCCAGGGAATTTCCATTTCAGATGGAACCAATACCTTAATACAAGCCAATCAAACTGTGACCATAAATCCCAATGAAATATTACTGAGCATCACTGGAGATCCTGACACGATGTTTGAAGTTGCTGATGGCACTAGAAAAGTCTATACCGTAAGTGTATATTTAAATGGGGGAGGGATTACCGACGGAGAGGTCATTCAGCTGGCAATAGCTGAAGGTAACCAGGGTCAGCTCGCTTCCAGTGATGGTTCTATATTTTCTCAGGACATCACTGCTTTTGAAGGCAACGCTTTCAATATTGAAGTTATAGGAACACAACTCGAGTTTTTTGAACAACCAACAACTACTTTCGTTGGTGTTAGTATGTCACCTTCTGTAAGAGTTAGAAATCTGGATGCCAAAGGTAATGTAGATCTAGATAATACAGTTAACATTTCAATTACTTCTACAGGAGTTTTAAGCGGTAACCCAGTTTCAAGAAACATAAGTTCTTCTTTGGGTTATGCTAATTTTAACACTCTACAACATACTGCCACAGGCTTTGATTTGACACTTACAGCCTCAACAACATCAGGTCCAACAAGTATAGATAGTGATGAGTTCAATATAATATTAGAGTCAACATTACTCATTTCTGAAGTCATAGATCCAAGTGGTGATTCAAATGGTAGATATGTCGAGCTCTTTAATATGGATGTTGAACCTATAGATTTGGATGATCAGAATTACTTTTTAATCAATCCTTCAGGAACTGGAGAAAGTATACAACTTACAGGTCAAATTATTCCTCCAAAATCTTATTTCATTATTAGTTTCACAGATAATGCAAATTTTAATCCTATTTATGAAAGAGATGCCGACTTTGTAGCATCATCCACTTTAGGATCAGATGGTACCGAGATCTATCAACTTTCTTTTGACGTTAACGAACCGAGAGCTATATTGGATGTCTATGGTGATGCAGAAAACACTGGATGGGAATTTACGGGTCAACGAGCCTACAGAAACATTCCTACCGTAAGAGAGTCTAATTCTACTTATACTAGTTCAGAATGGATTTTAGAATCTGCATCCGTTAACGATGCTACCCCTGGAGTCGGTGATAACGATTTTGTATACAACGGTGATTGGACAACAACTGGCCTTGGCGATCCGGAAGCTTCTAATACTGGAAGCAATCCAGACAAAAGTATTTTTATAGAAAGTGGTACTGTAACCTTAACTGGATCCAATACCATTTCAGATGTGGTCGTCAGAGATGGTGCTACTTTGATCATTGAAGATGCCATTACCTTAAATGGTGATTTTGCAAACTTTACAAGCTCACAGAATGGGAAAGTGACGTTTAGGAGTACAGAATCCAAAACAGCTGTTCTAGGAATTTTTGATGCTACAAATAGAAAATTAGTAGGAAACAATTACGAGATCGAACGCTACATTCCAGCAAGTAATAGAGCTTTTAGATATTTGTCTTCTCCTGTTACTACAGCATTATCACCAAAACCTACTATACGTGATAACTGGCAGGAAGGAGTAAATAACACAGAAACTATTGTTGACGGTGAAGACCCTAATAATCAACTTGGCCCTGATTCAGGTTATGGAACTCATATTACTGGTTCTAAGCCTGATGCAACAGATATTAAAGGGTTTGACGTTACACTTACTGGAAATCCTTCCATGTTTGAATGGAATGCCAGTAATCAGTCATGGAATGCAATCCCAAATACCAATTCCAAAGGATTTAATGCTGGTGAAGCTTATGCAATATTGATTCGGGGAGACAGGTCAACAACACTGAATTCCAATACGGCAGTTGGGCCTGCGACTACGTTGAGGACAACTGGAAGATTGGTTGTAGGGTCTAGAGGTGTTGATAAAGTAGGCTCAAGTACAGGGGATTTCTCGTTGATTGGAAATCCTTATCAGGCCAGAATAAATTTGACTGAATTCATGAATGGTTCTTCTGGGGTTAGTACTCAGTTTGTATATATATACGACGCTACCTTGGGAACTCGAGGAGGTTATGCAACAGTAGATTTGGCAACTGGTACTAATGAAATTTCAGAACCAACTCCTCCAACTTCTGATGCTACTAATATCTTAGAACCCAATCAGTCTTTCTTTGTAGAAACGACTTTAGAATTACAGGCTGTTGTTTATTCTGAATCTTATAAAGCTTCAGAAGTAGGAGGAAATGTAGCGTTCAGCGTTCCTGAGCCAGTTACCAATCTTTACGTCAACCTATATTACGACAATATAGATACCAAAGCGGTTGATGCCGTGAAAGTGAAATTTAGAGCAGGCGCCAACAATGCGAAAGACACTTTAGATGCTACTAAAGTCTGGAATTACGATGAATGGTTTGCTATTGACAGAAATCCAAACTATATGTCGATTGAATCTAGAGACATGCCAACAGCACAGGACAGTGTACCGTTTTACTTGGGTAACTTTACCAAAACAGCTTATCGTTTTGAAATCAAGCCTGAAAACTTTACGAGTGCAAAAGCTTACTTATTCGATAGATACTTAGAAACTTCTACTGAGTTACCATCGGAGGCGACCACGGCAGTTTCTTTTGAGATCGACAACTCTATTCCTGCTTCCAAAGCACCAAATAGATTCGTCATCAAGTTTGAAGAAGTCTCCCTAAGTGATGACAATTTTGAATTGAATTCCAGCTTATCGGTATATCCAAACCCGCTACAAGGAATGCGTTTCAGTATTTCGCATCAGCAAGCTTTTGAGGGTAAAGATCTTAGTTTGAAATTGTTCGACCTTCAGGGGAGAATGATTATCAATCAAACTATAGAGAATACTCCTAATGTTGAAGTTAACCTAAACAAAGAGTTAGCTTCCGGTGTGTATATCTTAAACCTTTCAGACGGAAAAGCCAGCCAGTCAGTCAAGCTGATGGTGAAGTAACAAATAAAAAATAGTGAACCAAAAGCCTAGCTGATTAATCAGCTAGGCTTTTGTTGTTCTGGTCGAAGCCCTTTCAGTATGTACTTGTCATTCTGAGGGAGTTGTGTAAGGATATTAAGTTATAGGTCTTAGGTTTTAGGAAAGTTCGTATGTAACGAATTAAGAATTTTGAATTCATAATTTTAAATTGAGTCAGATGTCATTCTGAAGGAACTTCTTTGGCGACTGAATAATCTCTGTTTCAAGGAAATGTTGAATCTCTTCGGCGAAGCCATAAAACGTCAATTGAGACTTTTAGCTATTAGTAATGTCAGTCTTTATCAAATTTAGAATTCATAATTAAAAATTATTGGTCTCATGACTCCTTGACTTCCGACTATACCATTACTCGACTATACGACTATACGACTACACGAATAACGCTAGACAGTCATCCGAAAACAGTCAAAAAAACCGACTACTGAAAACTGACATAGAAAACCTCTATTTACACTTCGTATTATAAAATCGTATCATATCTGTAGTAGTCACTATGCCTACCAGTTTGTCGTTTTCCAAAACCGGTAGCGCATGGAAATCTTTAGTGGTAAACAGTTCAGCCGCAACTTCAATATCATCTGAGGCCTTGACAAAAGACACTTGCTTAGACATGACTTGTTCCAGCGAAAACATATCATATACAGTAGTTTCTACGGTATCACCATCATCGTCTGTCGCGTCTGCAAACGAAATGCGCAAGAGGTCGTTATAACTCAGCATTCCAACAATTTTATCACCTTTCACCACAGGGAGGTGGCGGATCTTGTTACTCTTAAACAAAGATTCTGCTTTGGTAAGTGTGTCCTCAAGATTGAGTTTTACTAGATTTCGGGTCATTAATTTGTGAATGGGGGTCGTTTTCATGGCTTCTGATTTTGAATTCGTTATAAAGATGCTCTTTATCTAACACTTTTACCATGACTAAAATCAGGATTTCGATAATTAAGATTTTTAAGTACCAGTCAACCATCAACCAGTGAACTGGTCAAACGTCCTACCAGTAAATAAGTTCACCGCTAAATTTTGAATCTTATAATTCGATATTGGTTATTCAGTATTAAAGTCCTGTATCGTGATTCAAAACATCATGGTTCCAATAATTAGTTAGTTTCCAGACGTCAAAATATTTTTGAAATACCAAATTTGAAATAAGAAATCTGAAATAGTAAGGTTGCATTATATTTGACTCCCGACTCCCGCCCCATTGACTATTCGACTGAAGAGGCATCGCCCTGACATCTACTATACTTACTTTTAGAATCTACAAAATGTATTTCTAATCTTAATTGCTGCAGATAAAACTCCAAACCCCGGACGTGGCTCCAAGTCGACCTAATGCTTAAGCTGAATGTCTAATCACATGAAATCTTCCTCAGCCCAAAATCCTGCATGCGTGATACAGTCAGGCAGGTCAAAAGAAAAAAAGGAAACTACTTGTAAATAAAAAAGCAAGGCTTGAAGGCCTTGCTTTTCATTGGAACGGTCTCAAAATCAGATGAAATTTTGACTAACCTTTGGTTTAGTTAGGCAAATATTAATTTTAGAACTGACTTTGAGTTACGGTTCGACCGTACTTGTGTTACGGTCGAACCGTACTTTTTATGATTTTACATTTATAATGGAGCGATTTTTATTTTCAAAATCATTTTTTTCTGAAAATCCAACCACGATTCACTACTCACTAATCACCAGCTTTCATAGCTTTTTCCAGCATTTTCACCATATAGGCGTAGTGTGCTTTTAAAGTCTGGTCACTAGTACTCATTTTGGTTTTTAAGTTTGATAAGACCTTATTTTGAAGAGCAAGACTATGTCCTTTTAACTCCATTGCCAGGTCTTTGTCCTTTTCCAATTCGATCAATTGATGCACTAAATGCTTCTGTAATTCCCGTTCCACCTGGTCTGGTGTAGTCCTTGACGTCAGGATATCTTTTACCAAGGCATCGAGAAGCTCCTGAGGAGATAAACCTTCGCCCGGCAGGGTAGAATGGGTATCCCACATCATATTGAGTCTTCTTGCGCTAGATAGGCGATTGAGAACTCCTTTTTTCATGCTGATCAGGCTCTCAAGCTTTCCATCCTTCGCAAATTTAGACACCAAAGCTTCATCTACCAGCCAGTATTGAGGCGTCCACACGTTTTCACTAATGAAATTCAATGCGTTTTCCTGCTCAGTTTTATTGACCACTTTGTAAGGAACCCCTTTCTGACCTTTATGCAGCAGTGTTTCATGAACGCCACCAACGATGGAAACCACATGATAAATATAGCGTCTGTAAACACCCAGCATTTCGCCGTATAGCTCTTCCAGATCCTCGTAATCCTGACCTTCATTTGTGGTCCACGAGTCGAGATTTTTAGCGACAATCTTCAAGTTGCTCAATCCATACGTACTTGCTTTGACTGAATTATTACCAACATCTTCGGTTTGTGCATCTGGATCGTTTCCTCTGCTTCCAAACATATACAAAGGATCGGTGCTGCGTTGGTCTACAAATTTTTTCAGAATATCCTTGTCTTCCTTAGCAGAGCTATTTGGGAAATACCGGTAACCCCACTCGATGGCATAATCATCATAAGGCCCGAGTTGCCTTACAAAACGTATGTTTTTATCTCCAGGTTGCGCGACGTAATTGTAACGGGCATAATCCATAATCGTCGCGGCGATTCCCATTTTTTGAGTGAATTCACCCGACCTCAAAGATTCCACATCGTAAGCAGAACTGGCTTTCATGTTGTGAGGTAAGCCTAAGGCATGACCAACCTCGTGAGAAATCACGCGTCGCATCATCTCTCCGATTTCCTCTTCCGGTGTATCCAGGCTTCTCGCTTTCGGATTGGCAGCGCCAGTTTCTAGTAAATAGCGGTTACGATAAGACCTTAGGTGGTTGTGATACCAGATGATATCCGATTCAATAATTTCTCCAGTTCTTGGGTCGGAAACACTAGGTCCTACAGCATTTCTGGTCGTAGAAGCCACATACCTAACGGTGGAATAACGGACATCCTCCGGGCTAAAGTCTGGGTCTTCCTTTTCGGTAGGTGCGACTTTTGCCTGAATGGCATTTTTAAATCCAGCTTTTTCAAAAGCTGAATTCCAGTCTTCAATCCCCTGGATAAAGTACTTTCTCCATTTCTTGGGAGTGGCTGGGTCTAAATAGTACACGATAGGTTTTTTGGGTTCTGTCAATTTGCCTCTCGCATAAGCCTTTTCGTCTTTAGGTTCCAGTCTCCAGCGACGAACGAGCTTCACTTCATCTGATTTTAAAGCGTCTGAACTGTAATTGTATTTGGTCAAACCAAACCAGCCCACGCGAGAGTCTTCGTAACGCACCTGCATTTTATCTTCTGGTAAGGCGATGATGGAGTGGTTGATTTGAAAGGTAAAGGTGTTGGTAGAATTGCCACGTGGCGGATTGGAGGTCGGGAAGGTAAGCGTATGGGTGATTTCCGTGTTCTGTGGAAAACTTTTCACCGTATTGATGCGGCTTCGCTTATCATCGGCCTTTCCAATTTTATATTCTGATTTTAATCCGTCCGGAATGATGTTGAAGGAAGGGGAATCAGCATTAAAAAACGATGAGACTTCAATCACGATGTCTTTACCATCTTCAGATTTGATAGGAAACGAGGCTAAAATCGGGTTGAGGTTGTTTTGAGCTACACTCAAACTGATGGGATCATCCTCATCGGCGACATTGGTGGTCAGCACCTGAACCAAATCTATCGACTTGCCCACTTTTACAAAGTGGATCATCTGTTCAGAAGTCTTTGACCCCGCATTTCTGTACGCGGAATAGTTAGCAGGCAATTGCTTAAGTCTTGTGACCATCAGCATATCTTTTTCAAGTGCCTCTTCTGGAAGCTTGAAGTAAAGCTTGTCGTCTTCAAAATAAGTTGTGATCAGCCCTTCACTTTTGGGCATGCTTTCCAGAATGGAATCCAGTTTCTTTTCGGACTTGTCTTGAGCTAAACCGATTTGAAAGCTAAGCGCAAAAACAAAAAGTAATACGTATTTCATGAGTTTGAATTTTTATTTGGACTGAAAATAAGGCTTAAAGTTTAAAACCGTTGACTGTTTTCGATTGACTTTTTGTAGAGTCCTGAATAGGTGTTAGGAAAAGTAGTTTTTGAGTCCGTGAGAAGTGAGACTCTTTTAATTAATAATTTTTAATTCTCAATTTTGAATTATTCGAAATGTCATTTCGATACATCCGCTACAGGCGGACCACTCGCCTGAATGACTAGTCGGGCAGGCTCAATGACCAGCTTAAACCGGTGGCTGAGTGATCCCGACATTTTTGTTGGGATAGTATCGAAGCCACAGTTGTTCAAATTAAAAATTCTCAATTCAAAATTAGTTTTCAGTCAACTAATCAGTGAGTTTTTGAGAGGTGAGTTTTAAATTAATAATTTTTAATTCTCAATTTTGAATTAAAAGAAACCGGCCTACTTTTTATGGATGTATGAAAACAAGAAAGTGGTGAAGCAAGGAAGAGGAGCAATGCCCTAGTGAAATGTTCTGGGTTTGCTGAAACTAATCATAGATGAAGCATTGCTTTTTATTGAAAACGACTGATTTCCAGAAACACCTGTGGCTTTCGCGGAAGTGCGTTACGCAGTAACAGACATGAAGCGAAGAAGCCAGCAGGGGTTTTGCGTAGAGTAGCGAAGCAAAAATTTTCTTAAATCAGTCTAGTCCCCAAAGCTTTGGGGATTGGTTCGTTTTTTCATCAATGGAAATCGAGGTACGAGATTCATGAACACTTGATCAATAGCAAAGTGGGTGAACTAAAAAATGAATGAAAACATCAACTTTAACGAAATTTTTAGGTTGTAAGAGTAAATCAAATATAAATAACAGGTGAACTAAAAAGTAAAAGAAGAACCAGTATCATTTCAATAGCTCTGCTGAGCGAAGTCGAAGTGCACCCTCTTTATCGCCAGGCCACCCGCCTGAATGACCTAGTTGGGCTGATAATTTGACCTCTGGAGAATTCTATCGAAGTCACATTTACCAAAAAATTAAAAATTCTCAATTCATAATTTAAAATTAATCTCCAGTCAACCAGTCTACCGGTTCAACAGCTCACTCCTTGACCCTTTGACTCTCAGACTAAAAACTCCCCAATTACACCACTACACGACTACACGAATAAACGACTACACCATTATACCATTACACGACTACACGAAAAACCAGCAACTCCATCATTCAAACTCAGGCCCAAAAGACTTATGGATATTTTAAATTATATTTGAAACATGGTAGACTTGGTGCAAAATAAATTAGATGAGATTATCACTGTCTGTAAACAGCATAAGGTAGAGTCAGTCTCTCTTTTTGGTTCTGCTGCTAATAACACAATGCACGCTGAAAGCGATATTGACTTTTTAGTTGAGTTTTCAGATCAGATAAATGTTTTGGATTACGCAGATAACTATTTTTCTTTACTCAAGAATCTGGAAGAACTTCTAAACAAGAATGTAGATCTAGTTTCAGCTAAATCACTAAAAAACCCGATCTTAAAAGAACACATCTATCAATCCAAAGTAGATTTGTATGCAGCCTAAACTTCTCAAATACATATTAGATATTGAAACAGTAATAGCTGAAATCGAATCTATAAAATTGAGAACAGAAAATAACTTCATTAATTTTTCTGATGACATTATTCTCCAGAGGGCTATAGAACGGGATTTAGAAATTATCGGTGAAGCCGTTCGGAAAATCCTTGAATTGAAACCTGATGCTGAAATCTCATCTTCCAAACACATCATTGGATTGAGAAATATCATCGCTCATGCTTATGATTCAGTCGAACCAGAAATGCTCTGGGGAATCATTTAAAAAAACATACCAGTGCTTGTGGTTGAAATTAAAAAGCTTAAGGGAGAGTAGTTTTTAATTCTTTGGTGAATGTATAAACTTGAGTTATTTCTATAGATGTAAGTTAGTTGACTGTTTTTAGTTCACTGTTCACCGTGTAGTTGAGTAATGGAGTAGTGGAATAGTAGTATAGTGAAAATGGCCTACTTTTTATGGATGCAGAAAAAACAGTCGTCGGTTGTCAGTGTTCAGTTTAGCGTGTAATTGTGAAAAGGAATATAAAAATTAACGTCATTTCGATACATCCGCCATAGGCGGACCACTCGCCTGAATGACTAGTCGGGCAGGCTCAATGACCAACAAAAACTAGTGGCTGACTCCGCCTGAATGACCTAATTGGGCTGGTAATTTGACCTCTGGAGAATTCTATCGAAGTCACATTTACCAAAAAATTAAAAATTCTCAATTCATAATTTAAAATTAATCTCCAGTCTACCAGTCAACCAGTACACCAGTCTACCAGTTCAACAGCTCACTCCTCGACCCTTTGACTCTCAGACTAAAAACTCCTCAACTACACGACTACTCGACTACACCATTACACGACTACACAAAAAATACTTTCCAATTCCTTTGGTTTTTTTTAAGAAACTCCCCTACTTTGCACCACCAAATCTATATGCTACTTAACTAGTGAAAAATTTATCCTATTTCTTCATGACAAAAGGCCAAATCGCTAGGCTAACACTGACTTAGGATCTCATTTTTCAACGTTGTAGTGATGTAGACAATGAGCTACGGTGCTCCCACTTATGGGACTCACCGCGGCGAAGCCGTTCCTGGAAGTGAGTATTGAGTGAAAGAGTTGACCGTTGCCAGTTTACTGTTTATCGATAAAAAATTATCACTAGTGAAATTTATTTCTGAATTAAAAGATATGGCCTACTTTTTATGGATGTAGTCAAAACAAGAAAGTGGTGATGGAAGGAAGAGGAGCAGTGCCCTAGTGCAACGGTTGGCACTGCGTGGAGGAAACACTTTTGTAGTTTTCAAAGACATAAAAATAAGCCTCCCCGATAGCTATCGGGGTTGTTGATTACTTTTTGCGGCGATGAAATCGAGGTACGAGATTCACGAACACTTAAAACAATAAAGTCGCGGGTGAGCTACAAAAAGTAATGAAAGCTTCAATTTAAGAGATAACATTAAACTCAAAACTAAAAAAATAATCAGTTACTAATCACCAGTCACAAATCACTAGCCACTGAAAACTGTCAACCATAAACAAATAAAAAATTGAAAAACATAACAAACATCTGTTGCATAGGAGCTGGTTACGTTGGGGGGCCAACCATGTCAGTCATTGCACAAAAGAATCCACATATAAAAGTGACCTGCGTAGATCTTAATGAAGCCCGAATCAACGCCTGGAATGATGACAATCTAGATAATTTACCCATCTACGAGCCGGGACTGGCTGAGGTGGTGAAAGAAGCACGCGGCAGGAATCTTTTCTTTTCTACAGAAGTAGATGAAGCGATAGATAAAGCCGATATGATATTTATTTCGGTCAATACTCCCACCAAAACCTACGGAGAAGGGAAAGGCAAAGCGGCTGACCTGAAGTATATCGAACTGTGTGCCCGACAAATTGCGCGGGTGGCTAAAGATGATAAGATCATCGTTGAGAAATCAACACTACCTGTTAAAACCGCAGAGGCTTTAAAAAGCATACTCCACAATACGGGTAACGGAGTCAGTTACCAGATTCTCTCCAATCCTGAGTTTCTTGCAGAAGGAACGGCCATACAGGATTTGCAAAATGCCGATCGCGTGCTTATAGGCGGTGATGATACTGAAGAAGGACGGGAAGCCATGCAGCAGCTGGTCAATATTTATGCCAGTTGGTTGCCACAGGAGCGCATTTTGACGACCAACGTCTGGTCTTCAGAATTATCCAAATTGGTGGCTAACGCCTTTTTAGCACAACGGGTATCGTCCATCAATGCAATTTCAGAGCTCTGTGAAGTCACTGGAGCAGACGTCTCCGAGGTAAGCCGCTCTATTGGCATGGACAGCCGTATCGGATCCAAATTTCTGAAAGCCTCGGTGGGCTTTGGAGGCTCCTGTTTCCAAAAAGACATACTTAATTTAGTGTATATCGCAAGTTCGCTGGGTCTGCAGGAAGTCGCCGACTACTGGGAGCAGGTCATCCTTATGAACGACTACCAAAAGCACCGCTTTGCCCGAAAAATCGTAAAAACGCTGTATAATACGGTAGCTGACAAAAAAATTGCGTTTCTGGGCTGGGCATTTAAAAAAGACACCAATGATACCAGGGAGTCTGCAGCCATTTACGTGGCTGAAAAATTACTCCAGGAACAGGCCAACATCAGCATTTACGATCCCAAGGTCAAGAAAGCACAAATCATAACCGACCTGGAAAATCTGGGAACACTGGATCCGGAAGCTATCCATAAACGCATCACTGTAGTCAGTAATCCTTATGAAGCCATGAAAGAGGCCCATGCCGTAGCCATACTGACAGAATGGGACGAGTTTGCTGCTTACTACTGGCAAAAGGTATATGAGAATATGATGAAGCCTGCTTTTGTATTTGATGGACGAGGTATTCTAGACCTCAAAAATTTGACAAAAATCGGGTTTCAATTGTTTAGCCTCGGGAAAAGTAATACTGCAGTAAAGTGATATCAGTTTTTTGCGGAAGTGAAAAAGTTGAGCGTTGCCAGTTTACTGTTTATCGAAATGGAAAAAAAATTAAAAACATGGAACACGACATCAGACCCTGGGGAGAATATTTTGTGTTAGAAGACTCGGCAACGCATAAAGTAAAGCGAATTAAGATAAAACCCAAAGGCAGACTCTCCTACCAATACCATCACAAGCGTTCTGAAGTCTGGACCATTGTAAGTGGAACAGGAAGAATTACCTTAGACGGTAAAACTCAAGATTACAACCCCGGAGAGGTGATAAAAATTCCTCAGGGCATAAAACACAGAATTGAAAACCCCTCTAAAACTAAAGACTGTCTGTTTATCGAAGTTCAACTGGGGACGTATTTTGGGGAAGACGATATTGTAAGGCTAGAAGATGATTATGATAGGAAGTAAATCTTGAAGAATAGCTATAAAAAAGAAGCTGTAAGTGGCGTAAAATGGACTGGTTTATCTTCTATATTCACAGCTGGGGGCAGCTTTGTGTTAATATTAGTTTTAACCAATATATTAGGTAAAGAGGACTTTGGACTTTTTGCTTTAGTGAACATAGTTGTTGGTTTTTCTGCTGAATTTGTTGACATAGGCATAAGCCAAGCCATCATCCAGAAACAGGAAATCAATAAGAAACAGCTATCTACTTTATATTGGGTAAATATTTTTTTAGCATTACTTGTTTTTTTGGTAATCAATGCTAGTAAGGGGTTTATTGGTGATTTTTATGAAGAAGCTGAGCTCCCCAAACTCCTAGGCTTAGTTAGTTTTAGCTTTTTATTTTCGGGTTTAAGTGCACAATATCAAGCTTTGTTGCAGAAAGAACTTCGTTTTAAACTGATGGCAAGCTTAGATATTATTGCGTTTACAGTTTATTTAAGTGTTACTTTAAGTATGGCTTATTTAGGTTATGGTGTTTATGCCTTGGTTTGGGGAACATTGGCGCGAACGGGAGTAAAGTCTATATTATTACTTATAACAGGCTTAAAAGCACATATTCCAAGATTATACTTTAATTTAAAAGAAGTAAAATACTTTCTTAATTTTGGTTCATTTAGAACGGGATCTTTTTTAGTAAGTTTTTTAAACACACAACTAGATTCAATTTTAATTGGAAAATTTATTGGTGTTGGAGAATTAGGTGTCTATGATGTTTTTAAACGTATTGTTCAGCAACCTATAAGATTACTGTCTCCGATCATTCAAAAGGTGACTTATCCATTGATGGCAAAAGTGCATGAGGATAAATTAAGAGTCACTCAAATGTTTAAAAAAATATTAGAGTTATTAAATGCTATTAGAATTCCAATTCTTATTGGAATAGCTTTAGTTGCACCAGAAATCACAAGACTTTTTTTAGGCGATGAATGGTCAGAAAGTTATTATGTTTTACAAATCTTAGCTTTGGTTTTTATCTTTAGGACGATGCAATCTTTTTTTGGACAAGCCATGTTAGCAAGTGGTAAAGCTAAATGGGGGTTTTATAATAATTTAATTATGTTACCAATGAATTTAATAACGATTTATATAGGAAGTTATTGGGGGATTTTAGGAATTTCAGTTGGTATCTTAATTCAAACTATAATTATAATTTTTCCAATATATACATTCATAATTAAACCTTTATTTGATATAAATTTGAATCAATTCTTATCACTTATTTTTAAAGATCTGGCGATTATTCTTTTGGGAACATTAATAATTTTATTTACGTTTCAAAGCTTAGATTTATTAGATGTTTTTGCCTTGATTCTAAAAGCAATTCTTTTTTCTATTGTATTTATAGGTTATATTTTACTCTTTAAAAAAAATATTATTTCATACTCAAAATACCTTATGAGCAAATAATTAAGCTGCTAATAATTTTAAAATAAAAAATGCTTAAAGAAGTAAAACAATTAAACCTCCCTAAAATCGAAGATGATCGAGGTAATCTGACGTTTCTTCAGGAGATATCGCACATCCCTTTTAAGGTGGAACGTGTGTTTTGGACTTACGATGTGCCTGGTGGACAACAAAGAGGAGGACATGCTTATCACCAACAGGAAGAGATTATTATTGCCTTATCTGGGAGTTTTGATGTGATCATAACTCACAAGAATGGAGATAAAGAAACACTCCAACTCAATCGCTCTTATAACGCCATTTATATCCCGCCCAAAACCTGGCGACATATAGAAAACCATTCTACCAATGCCGTATCTTTACATCTGTCCAGTCATAAATTTGATACTCAAGATTATATCAGAAATATAAATGACTTATAATGAAACCAACAACTGTAGACGATTGTAAGTTGATTAAAATTGACCAGATTGGAGACCGACGAGGGCATATCTCGGTGGTGGAAAACAATAGAGAAGTCCCTTTTGAAGTTAAACGGGTTTATTATTTATACGATGTGCCAAGTGGAGAAGAAAGAGGGGGACATGCTCACAAAGAATTACAACAGCTTATTGTAGCTGTTTCAGGTAGTTTTGATATTGTGGTTGATGACGGAACTAAGAAAGAAACTTTTTCCCTCAACAGACCAAACAAAGGTCTTTACTTTCCCGCTGGACTTTGGCGTGAAATCAATAATTTTTCATCTGGAGCGATTTGTTTGGTTTTAGCTTCGCATACGTATGATGAAAAAGATTACATCAGAGGTTATCAAGATTTTATAAGTTATAAAAATGATACATAAATTAGCGGAGGTACAAGCTGAGAATATCGGCCAAAACACGAGTGTCTGGCAATTTTCAATCGTATTAAAAAATGCGGTGATTGGCGATCATTGTAATATTAATTGTCATGTGTTTATTGAAAATGATGTTATTATAGGCGATCGAGTGACTATAAAACCAGGAGTTCAAATCTGGGACGGATTGAGAATTAGTAACGACGTATTTATAGGGCCGAACGTGACCTTTGTTAATGATAAGCTTCCGAGATCCAAACAGTATCCAGATCAGTTTCTACAAACGCAAATTCAAGAAAAGGCGTCTATCGGTGCAAACGCCACAATTTTAGGAGGATTAAATATAGGTAAATACGCTATGGTAGGTGCTGGAAGTGTAGTGACTAAGGATATTCCTGACCGTGCATTAGTAGTAGGCAATCCCTCAAGACTAATAGGTTGGCTATCAGAAAACGGTACCCAGATGAAAAAAATAAAAGATTTTAAATTTGAGGATAATCAAGGTCAAATTTGGATAGAACAAAACCAATCCCTAAGTAAAGCCTAATGAAAAAAATACCTTTTCTCAATTTTCAACCCATGCACGAGCAAATCCGCTCTGAAATGCAGCAAGCTTTTAATGAGGTGTATGAAAGCTATTGGTATGTCATGGGCGAAAAACTTCACACTTTTGAAGCTAGCTACGCGAAATACAATCAAACCAGGTACAGTGTAGGTGTAAGCAATGGGCTGGATGCTTTGATTCTTGCCTTGGAAGCTCTTGGTGTTGGTAAGGGCGATGAAGTCATTGTGCCATCCAACACCTATATCGCCACAGTGCTAGCCGTTACAGCCGTTGGAGCCACGCCAGTTTTTGTTGAACCGCGACTAGAGACTTATAACATTAATCCTGAGTTGATAGAAGAGAAGATTACCAAAAAGACAAAGGCAATCATGCCGGTGCATCTGTATGGGCAGGCCTGTGAGATGGATCACATCATGAAGCTGGCTGAAGCTTATAACTTAGTTGTGGTAGAAGACAATGCGCAAGCCCATGGGTCTAGTTATAAGGGGAAACTAACAGGAAGTTTTGGACACGTCAATGGGGTAAGTTTCTACCCGGGAAAAAACCTTGGTGCGCTTGGTGATGCAGGAGCCATAACCACAGATGATGAAGAAGTTGCCGAAAAAATAAAAACCCTTAGAAATTATGGTAGCCAGAAAAAGTATCATAATGAATACATTGGCCTCAACAGACGTTTAGATGAATTACAAGCGGCTTTTCTATCAGTTAAATTACAATACCTTGACCAATGGACACAAGAGCGACAACAAATAGCTGAAATGTATAATAAGCAACTAAAAGATACGAATTTAATATTACCACAAGTTGCTAATAACGCAGATCACGTCTATCACCTTTATGTAGTGAGAACCCAAAAGCGCGATGAGTTACAGGCTCATTTAAACAATAATGGCATAGGGACGCTAATTCATTATCCCATTCCACCACATCTCCAAAATGCTTATAAACATTTAGGCTATAAAGAAGGCGATTTTCCCATTGCGGAGGAATTAGCTAGAACCATGATTAGCTTACCCTTATGGGTAGGATTAGGTAAAGATTCAATAAAGAAAATACAATCTATTTTAGAACCGTTTTAAAACTCAAGATGCATAAATACGAGAACTTAACTCCAATTTTTATTGGAGGAACCGGAAGGAGTGGGACCACTATTTTATCTCAATTTATAGGAAGTAATGAGCAGGGTGTGAAAATTCCAGTGGAAAGCCGATTTATTGTTGACAAAAATGGATTAATTGATTTATATGAAGCCTTGTCAAATAACTATTCCATTGATCAAGGAAGAATTGCAATAAGAGCTTTTGAAGAAAAAGTATTGAAACAAATGTCAAACCCTTATAAAGCACCTTATTTGGGTTGGAATCGTAGCGGTTTAATTAAAAGTTCGACTTTGAAAAAAGCTACAAAAGTTTTAATCTCTAATTTATCTTTAGGAACATTTGAAGGCTTGGATTTTCACTCTAATGATAAATTTGTCTACAAACACCATTTTCGAAGAACACTTTCGCCATTAAATCGTGTTTTAAGTAAACTAAGTTACTTGGCAATAGGAGAGAGATTATCTGTTTTAGATAATTCTATAGAAAGGGAAACATCAAAGGAAACCATTTATATTCCAAAATACTTTAGAGAGAAAGATGAACTTTTGCAATACCTTAAAGCTTTTATTCTAGATATATTTACAGACGTTTTAGAACAGGAAAGTAATGCTAAAATTTGGTGTGAAGATACACCTTCAAATATCTTAAATATAAATTTTCTTCAGAAGCTTTTTCCTAATGGAAAATATATACATGTCATGAGACATCCAGTTGGAGTAGTTCACTCCATGGAACGCATGGTTTGGGCGCCAAGTAATTTGAAACAGCGTTGCGATTTGCTATCAGAACTCTATAAACGCCTAATTGATATTCATCAAGAGTATAAGTCTTGTAATAATTATCTCTTTGTAAAGCTTGAAGATTTGGCTTTTGAGTTTAAAAAAAAGGAACTTAGTAAGTTTTTAGAATTAGATCAAACTAAATATTCAGGAAATATATCTATAGATCCAAAGAAAATGAATTATTATGTTGATGATATGGAAAAATCAGATTTAGATTATGCTTCTAATCGATTGAAATTTGCTATTGATTTTTTCGATTATTAATGTGTTTAAGGATCTCTTAATGGATTTATTGTTCATTGAATTTTAAAACCTGTAAAACCAAGACTAGTATTAAACAGACCTAAAAAGATCTGGCATATTTGATTTTTTCATGAAAGAAAAACCATTAGTAACATTTGCATTATTAGCTTACAATCAAGAAAAATATATTCGAGAAGCCATAAAAGGGGCTTTGTCTCAAACTTATAAGCCACTTGAAATTATTATATCAGATGATTCCTCAACTGACAATACCTTTGAGATTATTCGAGAAATTATTTCAGAATACGATGGCTTACATAAAGTAATTGTAAGACAAAACAATATCAATCAAGGATTAATTCAACATGTTAACTACATTACTTCTATCATGAAAGGCGAAATACTTGTTTTTGCAGCAGGTGATGATATTTCAATACCCAACCGTACCCAAAAACTAGTATCTAAATTTGTTGATAATCCTAAAGCACTTCTCGTCCATTCAGAAGTAACAGAAATAACTGAAAATGGTTCAGACATAGGCAAAGGTTCACCTCCTTTAGGAACCAAATATGAAATTGAGAATGTAACTAAATCAACAGGTTTATATATTGGAGCTACAGGAGCAGTTCGTAAGGTATTACCTCAGTATTTTGGGCCAATTACATTTGAAAATACATACGAAGACCAGATATATGGTTTTAGAGCAGTATTAATTGGTGAAATCGAATTTATAAAAGAAAAGTTAGTAAAATATCGTGTTAATGTTGGGATATCATCTAATTCTTTAATTTCTATTAAGGGACTTAAAGAAAGACGAAAACTAATCGCTCATAGAATAGATACTTTTATGCAAAGGAAGTTGGATCTAAATAAGTCTAAGCATCTGAAATTTAATTATTTAAATAAGATTATTACTTATGAAATCTCCTTAGCTAATGCTCGTTATGAATTTTACGATAGTAAATTACACTTTGCGTATAAATTAGTAAGCCGACAATTTATGACCTATTTTAATGCATTTTATATAGAAGCTAAGTATTTAATTAAACTGAGATTAAATAATTTAAAACATCTTTTCAATTGAAAACAGCCATCATTCTTCTCAATTTTAACTCTTACCAGGACACCTTTGAATGTGTTGAGAGTATTTTAGAGTCAAATGAATCAAATTATCAAATTTATATAGTAGACAATGCATCTCAAGATGATTCTTTAACTCGATTGAATAATAACTTTCAAGAAGTAAATAAGGTAAGCTTTTTGACATCAAAAGAAAACTTAGGCTTTTCTGGGGGATGTAATGTGGGAATAAATGAAGCACTAAAGCAAGGGTTTGAGTATGTGTTACTTTTAAATAACGATACTATTGTAACTGACTCTTTTCTGTCAGAAATGATAAGCATAGCCAGAAAAGACACTAAAGTAGGAATTGTTGGAGGAAAAACTTTATTTAATGATGACAGAAAATCCATTTGGGATGCTGGCGGTTATATATGTCAGAAAACTTACCGAGGGATTCGAAGACGAGAAAATCATGCTAACATAGACAGTGTTAATGAAGTTGGTTTTATAACCTGCTGCTTAGCATTAGTAAAAGCAGAAGTATTTAAAAATATCGGGTTACTTCCTGAAGCCTACTTTTTTGGCTCAGAAGAATGGGAATTTTCATTACGAGCACAAAGAAATGGGTTTAAATTAATATATGCGCCTAAATCAATAATCTACCATAAGGTAGGTAGATCACATGACCATACGTCTGCTAAAATGCTATATAACACCTATAGGAATCGTATTCTATTTGTAAAACGGAATTTTTCAAAATCAACTTACAATAGCTTTATGTACAAATTTTTAGGTTTAAAATTGGCACAGAAGCTTTTAAATATAGGTCAGCTAAAACCATTTCCATTTAAACAAGCTTTGTTTATTTTAAAAGAAACATTAAAGGATAGTAGGAAATACAACAAAGTCACTAAAGCACATTGGGCAAAATTTTAGTTAGTATGATCAAATTTAGGTTAAAAGCTAATAGGAAAATTGAGTCAATTATTGACAGATTTAGAAGTATTAGAAATATTATTAAACATGATATTACTATTATTGGTTCGTACAATACATCTAACGCAGGTGATAAAATACTTTGTGATGCGGCTTCTCATTTTTTCTTAGAAAAAGGATATAAAGTCAATATCCAAAGCAAAAGAAAAATAATTTCATTTAAAAGTAATTATGTGATTGTCTGTGGAGGTGATATTTTACATGATAACAATAAGAATAATATAAAATGGTTAAGTAAACTTTTAAGCCTAAATGAAAAGGTCGTTTTTTTAGGTGTAGGTGTGCCAGGGTTTTATTTAACTTCTGATAAAGTTGTGTTTGAGTTGCTGAATAAAGCTAGTTTAATTATAACGAGAGACTCGAAAAGCTTTTTAAGATTGAAAAAATTTAATTTAGAAAATATTTTTAATGGAGTAGACAATGCTTTTTTAATAAAAGAGTTGCTTAGTAAAGATGTACAATCATATAATGATGAAGTTATATTAAATATTAAAGAAATTAATTCTGCTATACTTGCAAACGAATGGTTGAAAAAGAAAGGAAACGTTCCTGTTGAAAAATCAAATTATTTAAAATTCATTAATCTATTAATTAACTATTATCGTTCTAAAGGAATAACTAAAATAAGCGCTTTACCAATGACAATAGATGACGAAGTGTTTATAAAAGAATATTTTATTGATAAAGTAGACTACATCTACGAGTATACAAGCAACTTTTATAAAATATCATCAATCATTTCCAAAGCTAAAGAAGTGTTTGCTACAAGATATCACTTTCATTTATTATCATTAATTAATAAAAAATCAATTATTTGTTTTGCTTATGCAGATAAAGTTGAGAATATAAATGATGAAATTAATAATTTTAAGTACATCTCAAATAAAGATGTTAAGTTTTATAATACTATCAATTTTGAAAGCCACATAAATAAATACGCTGAATATAGAGATGGTTTTGAATCATACATGACTAAGCTGCATAAAGAAATAGAATTACTTAATGAACTTAATTAATACTTTATTTATTTTTGCATACGACTTTCCTCCTTCTTCAGGCGGTATTTCACGTTTATGCTATGAAATAGCTGCTGGACAAGAAAACTATTTTAAAGAAATAGTGATTTTAACCCGAAAAAAAAAGGGGGAATACGTTCCTGCTAAACAGTCTAATTTTCGGTTAATCGAGTTACCTACTAAAAGGTTGAAATGCGAAATGGAAGCTTTAAAAGTATTAAAAAGCTTTGATACATCCTCAACCAAAATTCTATGTAGCTTATGGTATCCAGAGGCTTTTTTAGCTTTATTAAGTGGTCATAAAAATGTGTACAGTTTAGCCCATGGTGCAGAATTACAAGCCGGAAACTCAAAATTTAGAAAATACATCTGGCAGGCTATTTTTGCAAAGCGAGTTTTGAGCCGTATTAAATTGGTAATTGCTAATTCCAACTACACAAAAAAATTAGTAGATCAATTAGCTAAAACGGCGAATTGTGTAGCTCTCCCTTTAGGAGTAGATATAGACCAATTTAAGCCTCAAAATTTAAAATTAAACAACACTAATTTTACTATAGGGAGCTTATCTCGTATACATCAGTTTAAAGGCTTTGATCAGGTGTTAGAAGCTTTAATGAATTTGCCGATTGAGACTCAAAAAAAAATTAACTGGAAAATTGGAGGTACAGGTCCTTACCTTGAAACACTCAAAGAAAAAATAAAACATTCTAAATGCCACCTGTATGTTGAATTTGAAGGTTTCATACCAGATGAAAGCTTGGTTAAATTTTATAACCAATTAGATGTATTTGTCTTATTTACGCAAGATGTTTCGACACAAAATTCGGTAGAAGGCTTTGGTCTTGTATTTCTGGAAGCTCAGGCTTGTGGTGCGCCTGTTATAGGGACTAATACTGGTGGTATTTCAGACGCTATCGATCATAATAATGGCGGTTGGTTGTTTGAACAAGATGATATTTATGGTTTAAGCCGACAGATAGAAAGCTTAATAAACAATAAAGATATATTAATTGAGCAATCTAAATTAGCAAGAAAACGATGTGTAGAAAAGGGTTCTTGGGTAAAGTATAATAACAAATTAAAAGAAATGTTAGGATGATTCCTATAGAGTACTACAAGCCTGCCTACTTTTTGCTGTTGAGTATTATCTTATTATTTTTCCTTTTGCCAGTCCTCATTAAGAAGCCGATAGATTATATTATAACGCAGCAAAAGAATGCCATCTTTTTTTTAATACTTACTAGTTGTGTTTTATTTATCGGTTTAAGAGATATTAATACATCACCAAAATATCTAGGTGATACAATTGCTTATACTAAAACTTTCGAGGCTATTAAGTATGGCATAAAAACTGAATTCACCAAGGATATTGGTTTTTACGTGTTCATGAAATTCTTTACTTTTTTTACAAACGTAAAAGTTTTTTATGTGGTTTGTGCTTTGATGTATTGTTTGTTGCCATACTATATGTTTAAAAAACACTTTGGAAATTTAGGTGTATATATATTTATAGCTTATGTCGTTTCTTTTTCTTTTCTCCCTTTTGGAATTAATGGTGTTAGAAACGGCTTAGCTGTCGCTATTTTTTTATATGCTTTAATGTTTTTTGAAAAAAAATGGCTAATGTATGCCATGATGCTTCTATCGGTAAGTTTTCACAAAGCTATGCTACTACCTTTATTAGCTTTTGTGACGTCTTCATTATTCCTAAAAAAAGAGAAAAATGCTTTATTGTTTTGGATATTTTGCATACCTATTAGTTTATTTTTCAGAAGCAGTCTAGAAAGCTTTGCAGAACTCATTTTTAGCAGTGATAGCTACGTGCAAGATGAAAGAGCATCAACTTATTTTTCTGATGAAGGTCAAAAGTATAAAGTTTCTGGTCAGTTTAGAATCGACTTTATTATTTATAGTGCTATTGCTATTTTTATTGGGTATTGGGCGATTTTAAAAAAGAAATATCAAAATTCACTTTATAAACTTCTTTTTAGAACCTACTTAATTGCTAACGGCATCTGGATTTTATTGATTTACGCACCATATACCAATAGAATTGCTTATTTATCCTGGTTTTTAATGCCTATTATTTTAACCGCTCCTTTTATTAGCGACATTAAGCATACAATTAGTAAAAATCAAACAAAGTTGATTTACGTAATTTTTGGAAGTTTAGCCTTTACTTTAATCATGGAATTTATTTAAAATGTTAACTGTTTATACTCCAACATACAATAGAGCTTACAGACTACCTGACTTATATCAAAGTTTATTGAGACAGACCAATCAAAATTTTAGATGGTTGGTATTAGACGATGGTTCTACAGATAATACCAGGGAATTAGTACAAAGCTGGATTGATGATAATAAAATTGATATCACTTATTATTTCCATGAAAATAAAGGTAAACAAGAAACTGTAAATAGGGCTCACACGATGATTACTACAGAATTAAATACTTGCCTAGATTCTGATGATTATTTTTTGAACGACGCTGTAGAAGTAATATTAAATGAATGGAGTAAAATTGATTCAAAGAAAATTGCTGGTATTGTGGGTCTGGATATTTATTCTGATAAAAATATTGTGGGTAGTAAGTTCCCTGATAATATTGAATTCCTACGTTTTTCAGATTTTAAAAAATACAAGATATATGGCGATAAAAAATTCATTTTTAAAACTGATATAATTAGAAACTATAAATATCCAACGATAAAAAAAGAAAAATTCCCAGCACCCGGCTACATTTATAGACTTATCGACCAAAATTATTTATTAAAGTTAATTAATGAACCACTGTGCGTAGTAGAATATCTAGAAGATGGTATTTCTAAAAATAAATTCAATCAGTTAAGAAAGAATCCTAATTCTTTTATTTTCTACAGAAGAGAAAGGATAAGGTTAGCAAACAATAAGACAGATTTACTTAAAAATTATTTTCATTTAATTTATTCGTGTTTTTATGCTAAAGTTAATCCTTTCAATATTAATGCTCCAAGTTTGATCATTTTAGCAGTTTTTCCATTCAGTCTTGCATATTTTGTTTATTTAGAGTTATCAAAAAAGAAAGGGGTTAAATGACAGGACGAGAAAAATTTAATAAGCACAAAAAGATAATTAACCTATTATGGTTTTTTTCTAGAATATTTGGAATAAGTTTTAATAAATTTTTATTTCATTTTTTTAGAAATACTAATGGCATGGTTGGTATTATTTTGAGATATATTTTTGCAAAAAATATATTTAAATATTTAGGCGATAACGTTTCAATACATCCTAATGTGTTCATTTTTAATCATAAAAATATTTCTATAGGTAATAATGTAAGCATACATCCAATGTGTTATATTGAAGGTGCAGGAGGTATTAAAATTGGTGATAATGTTTCAATTGCCCATAATTCATCACTTATTTCAACTAATCATGGTTGGAATGACTTACAAACTCCAATTAAATATAATAAAGAATCATTTCAAGAAATATTAATTGAGAATGATGTTTGGGTAGCTTGTGGTGTAAGAATTTTAGCAGGAGTAAGAGTTTCTGAAAGAACAGTTATTGCAGCTGGAGCAGTTGTTAACAAAGGCTTTGAAGAGAAAGTATTACTTGCGGGTATTCCAGCTAAAATTATAAAAAGAATTTAATCAAAATGAAACTCCTCCGCCTCACCACGGTGCCACTTTCCCTTCAGTTTTTAATCAAAGGTCAGCCCAGGTTTATGAGTGCATTTTTTGAGGTGCTGTGTGTGTCTTCAGGACCCAAAGAAGAACTGGAAAAAGTGTCTGTTTACGAACAAGTAAAGGTGAAAGAAATCCAGATGACCCGTCAAATCACACCAGTTAAAGATGTGATGTCTTTAGTTAAGCTCATGCGTTTATTTAGGAAAGAGAAACCTGCCATAGTCCACACGCATACGCCCAAAGCTGGAATTTTAGGCATGCTGGCGGCAAATCTAGCTGGTGTTCCTATTCGTTTGCACACCGTGGCAGGCATGCCACTCATGGAAGCTTCGGGAATTAAGCGTAAAGTTTTAGATGCGGTCGAGAAATTGACTTATGCCTACGCGACACGAATTTATCCTAATAGTCAGGGCTTATATGACTTTATACTTCAAAATAATTATGCTCGAGCAGAGAAAGTAAAAGTCATTGCTAATGGCAGTTCCAACGGCATCGATACTTCACATTTCAATCCAGAAATTTACACCCAACAGCAAAACCAGGCTTTACGACAGCAACTTGGCATGCAAGAAAAAGAGTTTGTGTTTATTTTCGTCGGTCGCCTGGTCGGAGACAAAGGGATCAATGAGCTTGTTGCTGCTTTTAAAAATTTAAAATTTGAAATTCAAAATTTGAAATTATTACTGGTTGGTCCTTTAGAATCCGAACTCGATCCTTTACAACCTGAAACCTTAAAAGAAATAGAATCCAACCCCAATATTATCACCACAGGCTTTCAGGAGGATGTTCGGCCGTATTTCGCCATAGCGAATGCCTTGGTATTCCCCAGTTACCGCGAAGGCTTTCCCAATGTGGTCATGCAGGCGGGAGCGATGGGCTTACCCAGTATCGTGAGTGATATCAACGGCTGTAATGAAATTATAGAAGACGGCAAAAATGGTATTATAGTTCCCGCGAAGGCGGGAACCTCACCATCCAATGCCTTGCAACTTGATTTACAACAAGCCATGCTAAAATTAGTACAGGATCCCGACCAATATCAGGAATTAAAAAGCAACGCCAGAGATATGATTACCTCAAGATATGAACAACAATTGGTGTGGGAGGCTTTGTTGGTGGAGTATAAATGTTTGTTGAAAGATAAGGGGAAAGATCTGGGTCTTGAACCTGAACTAGACCCTGAAATAAATTCAGGGTGACACGCGTTATTTTATTTACTTGTCATCCTGAACTCGTTTCAGGATCTAACATATAATGCCCAAACGAAGCCATCACAACTACACTGTGTATCTCCTCACAAATAAACTTATTTTGTCATGCTGAATTTATTTCAGCATCTTAAATGTTTCTATGCCCAAACGAAGCCATCATAATTATACTGTGTATATCCTCACAAACAAGCCAAGAGGAACTTTATACATCGGCGTAACCGGTGGAGTAGATGACAGGATGGAGCGACATCTAAAAGGAGAGGGCAGTCAGTTCACTTCAAAATACAAACTAAAACGCTTGGTTTATTTTGAAGAGTTTCAGTACATTGAAGATGCTATTGCAAGAGAAAAACAGTTAAAGAATTGGCATCGACAATGGAAAATAAATTTAATAGAACAGGATAATCCAGAGTGGAAGGATTTGTATAAGCCTTTAGGCAAGGACCCAGACCTAGACCCTGAAACAAGCCTGCCTGCGTGTCGCAGTCAGGCAGGTTCAGGGTGACACGCGTTATTTTACTTGTCATCCTGTCCCGACAGCTATCAAGATCAGCATCTTACATATCAACTAGTCACTAACCAAAATGTACCAAAACCTCATAAAACCTTTACTTGACTTCCTCACCGCCCTTATCGGCTTACTAGTGTTGAGTCCGATTTTTATCATCGTGACACTTTTGTTAGCCATAGCCAATCAGGGTAAACCCTTTTTTTTTCAACAACGACCAGGCCAGTATGAACGAATTTTTAAAATCATTAAGTTCAAAACGATGAATGATAAAAGAGGTGAGGATGGGCAATTGCTTCCAGATTCAGATCGGCTTACCGCTGTTGGTAAGTTTGTACGGAAAACCTCCTTGGATGAAGTGCCGCAATTGATTAATGTATTGAAAGGCGATATGAGCTTAGTCGGACCACGACCTTTACTGCCAGAATATTTACCTTTATACAATGATCAACAACGAAAACGCCATGAAGTCAAACCGGGCATCACTGGCTGGGCACAGGTCAATGGCAGAAACGCCTTATCCTGGCAGGGAAAGTTTGAAAAAGACGTAGACTATGTCAACAAGCAAAGTTTTATGTTTGACTTACAGATCCTGATATTGACCTTGAAAAAAGTGATCAAGTCCGAAGGCATCAATCAAGGTGGGCAGGCCACCGCTCAGAAATTTGAAGGGAATAGAAACAGACACTGAAACAGACCCTGAAATAAATTCAGGGTGACAAAAAAATCATTGTGTCATGCTGAATTTATTTCAGCATCTCTCATCCTGTTCCAAACCATTGTCATCCTCAACTCGTTTCAGGATCTTCCTTGTCATGCTGAACCATATCTTTGTCATGCTGAATTTATTTCAGCATCTTGCATAAAGTAAATTTCAATTAATAAATGAATACAATAAATCTATACGGAGCCAGCGGTCACGCTAAAGTCATTTTAGACATTATATCGACTTTGAAAGACGTTGAGGTGGCTTACATATTTGACGATGATACTTCAGTTACAACCTTATTAGATCGTGAGGTCTTGTCACCTTCAGTGCATCAGGATAAATTAAATGAGTATCCATTAATCATTAGTGTTGGCAGCAACCTCCTGCGAGAGCAACTAGTGAACCAATTGGCTTCAAGCTCATTTTCTAAAGCTTTAGTGCACAGTTCTGCACAAATTTCAGAAGAAACCGAAATCCTGGAAGGAAGTGTAGTCATGCCTTTGGCGGTTATAAACGCTTCGACTAAAATTGGTAAACATTGTATTATTAATTCTGGGGCTGTTGTTGAGCATGATTGTGAAATTGGAGATTTTGTGCACATCTCTCCAAAAGCCTGCATCTGTGGAGGGGTGAGTATTGGAAACGGAACTCATGTTGGTGCTGGCGCTATAGTGATTCCTAATCTTAAAATTGGCAGCAATTGTATAATTGGTGCTGGCGCTGTAATTTTAAAAGATGTACCAGATGGAGCTAAGGTTGTAGGTAATCCTGCAAAACCTATCAAGTTCCATTTATAAATCAATCAGTTGTCATCATGTCCCGAAGCCTCGGGATAAGGATCTTTATCTATAAACCCAATAGCTTGTTGATTTTCATGATACCCATACAGAAACCTCGTCTGACCCTCTAACATCAAACCACCTCTCGATACTTTTTCATTCCGTTTTACTACATGAAAACACTCGAGGAGACATACGTTATTTATTTTCAGACAAGGAACCTAAAAACCGTTGGCTGAGTGTCCGCCTCAAGCGGATGTATCGAAGCCCCGCTATCCGATTATACCATTATACAATTACACGACTACACGATCAACTTAAATCTGAAAACCGATAACAACCCTACTATCAACAGAGAACTGAAAACTGAAAACTGAAATCTGAAAACCGATAACGACAACACGATCAACTAAGAACCAATAACAGTTAAAGACTAAAAAAACAAAAAACCCCCGCCACATCACGTAACGGGGGTTTCCATCTTGAACGAAAAATCTACTCTGTAATCTGCAACAAATTCAGGCAGTTAAACGCATTGTTCTTAAGCGGATACTGCATCCCATTGCGTTCCTGGAAAAACTCAATTAACACAAAATGAAACAAAAATCCATCTCCAACGGGAACTGCTTCTGGAGCTATAGATAAAGCTTCAGGGGTCATGGATAGTGCAAAATTGAAGACATCACTAATCTCCGTATCAAAGCTTGAAGCCTCAAAATCAATCCGACTGGCTGCTACTCGGATGCTAAAATGAGTACAGCCTTCTGGGACTGCAACGTCATTTCCGCTTACAAAATCAGTAGCACTCAGCGTAGAAGTAGCTGGATCAAAGACATACTGAGCTCCAAAAATACTTCCAAATTTAGCGTTGAGGTTAAAATCAAATCCCTGTAGAAGTGTTTTACCGTTAGGATCTTCGAGACCAATCCAGAATTTGCGTTCACCCCTGGCAGAAGTGGTATCTAGATTCTTCACCTTACTAATTTGCCCTGAAAGCCTCGAACTCACTCGACTGTCCTTAGCGATTTGTAGCAAATTACGGACGCTTCTGCGAAGCAACTGCCCCATTTTTGCATTGTGAGCAAACTCCAAACCATTTTCTCGAGTCCTGGCAAAATTTGGATCGTTCATGATCCGTTGTTTGCTAACTCCGCCTTTGGTTCTAATCAGTGTAGAACCGTCTTTAGACTTATAAAAGGTCATCCCTTTTAACGTCCCTTGGATATCAAATATCCCATCAAACTTAGCCATAATAATAAAATTTAAATTGTTTAAATAATGTTTGCCTTGGTCATCTGCAGAGTTGATAAATGGGATTCATCGATGGCTCAGGAAAGGCATTAATCCTGGCACATCCTGTCTCTTTTTTTCGAAAATTGCTATCTCATATTTTGTGTTTTTAAAGAATTACAACACAAACATAGAAGCATAAAAAGAGCTTAATTTCCAGACTGCACCATACTGCACAAAACCGCACAATAGTTCACCATCATTCCGTGTCTGGAACAGAATCCAAACTGGTGGCTGAGTGTCCGCCTCAGGCGGATGTATCGAAGCCGCATTGAAAACGGATAATAAAACCCGGCCTACTAAAAAATATTGAAAGCATGTCAGGTTAAGTGGATTTAACTTTTTTTGGAAAAAGTGGAATTTGTATCGAAACCTCCTCAGATCTTCTAACATCAAACCACCTCTCGATACTTTTTCATTCCGTTTTACTCCATGAAAACACTCGAGGAGATATCCGTTATTTCTTTCCAGACAAGTAACCTAAAAACCGGTGGCAGAGTGAACGCTTTAAGCGGATGTATCGAAGCCAGATTGAAAACGGATCATAGAACCCAGCCTACTAAAAAAACATTGAAAAACAAGGAAGCAGAGGTGGCTAAAAGATAAAAATCTGCCTGCCCGTTCCATTCAGGCGGGTTTGAGTCACGCTTTTTGGCGTGATGAGTTATTTTTTATCTGTGGCTGGGGATTCCGTAAGGTTTTCTTATGTTTTATTAGTCAGCCTAGATTTTTTTTGGTTCTTTTTTTCAGCGATGGAAATCGAGGAACGAGATTCATGAACACTTAATCAGTAACAACTGGGGTGAACTAAAAAAAGAATGAAAGCAATAGCCTTATCAAAACCTGTCAGGCTGAACCTGCATTCTAAGTTACGCAGGTTAGCTCAATAAAAAACTAAAAACCATTGACTGAGTGTCCGCCTCAGGCGGACGTATCGAAACCTCGCTACACAATTATACCAGTATACAATTACACAAATACACGATCAACTAAAAACGAAGAACTAAAAACTAAAACCGGTGGCTGAGTGTCCGCCTCAGGCGGATGTATCGAAGCACCAATGAAAACGGCTCATAAAACCCCGGCCTACTAAAAAAACATTGAAAAACAAGGAAGCAGAGGTGGCTAAAAGATAAAAATCTGCCTGCCCGTTCCATTCAGGCGGGTTTGAGTCACGCTTTTTGGCGTGATGAGTTATTTTTTATCTGTGGCTGGGGATTCCGTAGGGTTTTCTTATGTTTTTTTAGCGAGCCTAGCGTTTTTTGGTTCTTTTTTGGGCAATGCAAAAAAGAAAGAAAGCAATAGCCTTATCGAAACCTGTCAGGTTTAGCCTACACTCTAAGTTACGCAGGTTAGCTCAATAACAAACTAAAAACCGGTGGTTGAGTATCCGCCTCAGGCGGATGTATCGAAACCTCGTCTGACCCTCTAACATCAAACTACTCGATACTTCTGTTGAACTAAGTCTCCAATGAGCTTAACCAAAAAGTCTAAACATTCATTCCTTCTTTGTTTAAGTTCAAGCCCTTCGACCATGCTCAGGATAAACCAAAGTCGAGAACCGTTATCACTTGAAGCTTGCTCAAGATAAACTAAAGTCGAGAACCATTCTAGCTGGAACCATACTCAGGATAAACTAAAGTCGAGAACTCTTATATGTTTAAGTTCGAGCGGAGTCGAGAACATGTATCACTGGGATTTCGCTCAGAATAAACTAAAATCAAGAACCCAAAACCGAAAAAAGTTTATTTTTATCTTATAACCAAATTTGACATAAAAATGAAAATCCTTGTCAATCCATATTTTAGTGCTGATAAATCATTTAAAGACCATGATGCAGATTATAGAGTAGAAGATATTGATGGTTTAGGATCTAATGTAGTACAGGTCTTTGTAGCCAATTATCTTAATTATATTTTATCTGAAAATATATTTGACTTCAATTTCATCAAAAGGGAGGAGCACATGTTAAAAGAGCTGTTAGCAGGTAATTCTGGTAAAGGACTGCTCCGATTTCAGGAATATGCTCAATGGGAATTAGCTCAGGATCATGACATTTTTGATGATAAAATAAATATGTACCGCCGATTTTTAGAGAAAAATGACTCTTATTTTCATTCTTTAGATATATTGTCAAGTGATTTTAAATTATCCCCTCCAGAATTAAATTTTATACTTGCAGGTCTGTACGATACTAAGGTAAGTGTGTCAGTATTTGTAGATGAAATAAATAAATTTACTGATTTCCTCATCTTATTCACTAGGTTTTCTTTGCTCAATGCAATGACATATTCAGATAACATTAATTTTCAAACTAAAAAAGCTCAGATATTAAATTTTTATCTACTCAAAAATGAACTCAAACAAGAAAAGCGCGAAAATCAAAACTATATTATTGAAACTTTTAGAGAAACTATTTTAAGTATTGAAAAAGAGTTTAGAATCAAAGTTATTATAAATGAAAAGCTGAAAATATTCAATTTTATACATGATGAAATAAACGTATTGGAAACTGATCTGGGTACTTATAAATCGGGTAGAGATGATGCTCAAAAGCGAAAAATGACTTCAGTGATAAAAGATTTAGCTATTCAAAAATTAGAAAGGGAGGTGGATTACCCTAAACACGTATTTAGGGATGAAAAAGCCTTTACCTTATTTCATACTATTGCCAAAGAAATGACAAAACCTGCTCAGCTGAGTTTTTTATTCCGACAAATGAGTGAAGCCGAAAAACCGGCAATGATTATATGTCGCGATGCCGTTTTTAGAGAATGGTTCAATACAGAAGGCTATAGTTTAGAATTAGAGAATGTAACTAAAAGGTTGAGTGATGTCTCAACTATCGATAGGTTAACACTATATAATCTGGCTAAAAAACTTTTAAATTTAAAGAACTAACCACTCTTGGGACTCACCTATCTGGTTTTGAGACCTCAACATTAAAACTTTCCACAATTGGGAGTAAAATTGAAATAAATAAATTTTTAATGGCCTAAAAATTAACGAGTTATGTGACTAAATTCTCTTGAGTTGTCACACCCTATGCTATAGTTTGCTTTTAAATTTGGAGTTTATTGAGTTATTGTGATGACCAAAAGACGTGTAATAAGAGCAGCAGACATAGAAGCCTTCTTCGGAATAGGCACTCGTCAGGCACGTCAGTACATTTCTGATGTACGTCAGGAATTTCAAAAACAAAAACACCAGCCCGTTACGCTTAGCGAATTCTGTAGATACTACAACATCAGTAAAGATGAGTTTTTGGAAATTATGTAATAGAATCCTATGGGCTGTTAAAACTAACTCATTCTTAGGAATACATTCTGCTCTTGCAGAATCTAAAGCAGCAAATAATTAATAACTTCGAATTAAATAAACAACTCTAAAAAAGGTCAATCCTATTCAGGGCTCTACAGGCTAGGACAAAAAACTGTCAACATGCAACATTATACGACTATTCGATTATACCAGTACCCAAATACACGCTTAAAATAAAATAGTCAACTAGGGAGATACTTAGGGGATACTAGGGGGATACTTAGGGTATAGCAGGGATAAAACACCGAAACCACCTCTCGATACTTTTTCATTCCGTCTTACTCCATGAAAACACTCGAGGAGACATCCGTTATTACATGTTTAAGACTAAATTTCACATAAATTAAAATAGTAAATATCTAATTAGTAGAAAGCCGACTGATTTCCAGAAATACCTGTGGCTTTCGCGGAAGTGCGTTACGAAGTAACAGGCATGAAGCGAATAAGCCAGCAGGGGTTTTGCGTAGAGTAACGAAGCAAAAATTTCCTTAAATCAGGCTTGACTTTTTGGTTCGTTTTTTGTCAAGAAAAAATGAACAGAAGCAATTATTTTATCTCAATCTATTAGGTTGAACCTACCTCCTAAGTTACGCAAGTTAGTTCAATAACAAACTTAAAACCTTGGCTGAGTGTCCGCCTCAGGCGGACGTATCGAAGCCCCACTATCCGATTATACCATTACACGATTACACAAATTTACGGTCAACAGAAAACTGATAACAACTACACAAAAAATTCCACCTTTGAAGGCTAGGGGGAAGAAGTAAGCAATTAATATATACTTGCAACAAATTATAATAAAATGATTAACCAAATCATTAAAAAAACTATACAATTCTTAAAATATCAAATTAATTCTACACTTAATTAAAAACTAAGACTTTATATTTGTTTAAATTAAAATCAGAATTATGAAAAAAATTACGCTATTAACTTTTATCCTGGCAGCTTTTTCACTGAGTAGCTTTGCTCAGGAAGGTTTAAATCAAGACTATAATAAGTTTTCTATCGACCTCGGTTTAGGAGTGGCGAAAGCATCGACTCCGGTGTCAGAAAATGTTCCTTTTGATACTAAAATGCAAGATTTAGCCTTTGAATTGGGAGCGCGATACATGTTCAATGATAAGTTTGGTCTTAAAGTGAGCGGACTCTATTTTGAAAGTACAAATACAAATAATAGTGGCCCAGAAAGAAATGCGGAGATCTTTCGCGGGAACCTCGAAGGAGTAGCCAATTTGGGGAACATTCTTGGATTTAGAGAATTCACGCAACGTTTCAACCTGTTATTCCATGCTGGTGCTGGTATAACTAATATTAGTTTACCTGCCAATGTTCCGGCAGCAAACCAAAGTGAAACCAATTTGAATTTTATGGGGGGGATTACTCCACAAATCAAATTGTCAGATCGGTTTGCATTAAATCTAGATCTATCAGTCATAGGAACTTTAGATCAAAACTTATCTCTAGATGGCTATGTAACTAACCAGACAAGAAATTTTGACGGAATGGTGGTATCTGCAACTGCTGGTTTGTCAATCTATCTTGGAAGTAACGACAAACATGCCGACTGGGTTAACAATTCACCAGAAAAAATGTTTGGAGAACGCGTATCAGAATTGGAAGAGCAAATCGCTAAGCTTGAGCGTGACCTGCAGGATACAGACAAAGATGGAGTAGCAGATTATTTGGATAGAGAACCAAACACAACTTCTGGTGTAGCGGTCAACACCAAAGGTGAATCCATTGATAGAAATCAAAACGGTATTCCAGATGAGTTGGAAAGCTCACTTGAGAAAATGTACGTCACTAAAGAATACGCGAGCGAAACTTACTTTGCTGGTGGTGTGGAAGGTGTAAAGCCAGATGCTAACGATAACTTAATCAATGTTTACTTCAGATTTGACAGTACGCAACCAGAATACTATTCTTTGGATGCGATCAATCAAATTGTAAAGTACATGAGAGCACACCCGGAAGCAGAAGCCGTGCTAACAGGTTATGCCGACCAAATTGGAAACTCAAACTACAACAAGAGATTGTCCGAAAATCGTGCTAAGAAAGTGTATGACATTGTTATCGCTTCAGGTATCGATGAATCCCGCTTAAGCTATAGAGGTGGAGGAGTTGACGATTCAGTAGATAAAAACTCTGAAGAAGCCAGACAAATCGTTAGACGTGTGTCTTTCGAATTGAAATAAATATAAGTTACAAATAGTTTTAAAAACCTTGTGAGCTTAAGCTCACAAGGTTTTTAATTTTAAGTTCGAGCTTACCAGCAATTAGCTGAGTCAAAATGTTAAGAACCACGACTACACCATTACACGATTACACGAACAAACCGTCAACAGAAAACTGAAAACCAAAAACTACTCAAGACTCTCGATTACACCATTATACCATTACACTACTATTCGAATACACGAAAAACTGTAAACAGAAAACTGAAAACCGAAAACTGATCAAGACTCTCGATTATACCATTACATTACTATTCGAATACACGAACAAACCGTCAACAGACAACAGACAACAGACAACGAACAACAGATAACTAACTTAATCATTTCATAACAATAGACCCTTCTTTAGACCATAAGAAAGTATCATTTTTGCGGTTGATTTTTACTGGATGGAAACGCTTTACATTTCCCTTATTGTTCTTCTGTTTTTACTTGCCATAGCCGACCTGGTTGTGGGGGTGAGTAATGATGCTGTGAACTTTCTGAACTCGGCGATAGGATCCAAAGCGGTGCCTATGCGTACAATTCTGATTGTAGCGGGACTAGGAGTGTTGGTCGGTGCCGTATTTTCATCGGGTTTAATGGAAGTAGCTCGAAAGGGCATTTTCAACCCGGAGATGTTCTTTTTCGATGAAATTATCATCATATTTTTAGCCGTACTGATCACCGATATTCTTCTTCTCGATTTCTTCAATTCCATCGGAATTCCAACGTCAACCACAGTTTCTGTTGTCTTTGAATTGCTGGGGGCTGCAGTCGTAATATCTCTGTTGAAGCTTTATGAAAACGGAGAAGGCTTTGGAGGTTTGGAGCAATTTATCAACGTTGAAAAAGCCTCAGAAATCAGTTTTGGTATTTTGATTTCGGTGTTTATAGCCTTTGGAGTTGGGGCGGTTGTTCAGTTCATTTCAAGACTGATCTTCTCCTTCGATTACCACAAAAAATTAAAATATATAGGTGGTTTATACGGGGGTGTGTCTCTTTCAGCCATTACTTATTTTATCCTTTTAAAAGGAACCAACTCGATTACCTTTTTAGATCAAAATGTAGTAGAACAAGTTTTAGAAAACAAGCTCTGGATCATAGGTTTTAGCTTCTTGTTCTGGACAGTGATTTCTCAGATGCTGATTCAGGTTTTTCGTTTTCATATCTTAAAAGTCATTGTGGTATTAGGAACATTTGCTTTGGCTTTAGCATTCGCAGGAAATGATCTGGTTAACTTTATTGGAGTGAGTATTGCTGCTTGGCAGTCATTTATATTGTGGCAGGAGGCTTTTTTAGCGTCTGGCGTACTGCCTTCGCAATTCCTGATGGACGGGTTATCGGGGGAGGTACAAACCCCGGCCTATTTACTGGTTATTGCTGGAGCGATTATGGTCGTAACCCTTTGGTTTTCTAGTAAGGCACAATACGTGGTTCAGACGGGAGTGAATCTTGGCAGACAAGGTGAAGGGCAGGAGCGCTTCAAGCCCAATGCCTTGTCAAGAACCGTCGTAAGGTATTCCGTCTTTGTGGGGCAGACGTTTTCTCAGGTCTTGTCAGATCCTGTTCAGGATAAAATTAATAATAGGTTTAGTTATCCGGAAAAGGCTTTCAGTTACAAAAAAGGAGTTGCTAAGCCAGCTTTCGATTTATTAAGGGCTTCGGTAAATCTAGTCCTGGCAAGTATATTGATTTCGCTAGCCACAAGTTATACCTTGCCTTTATCTACGACCTATGTTACTTTTATGGTGGCGATGGGAACTTCCTTTGGGGATAGAGCATGGGGAAGAGAAAGTGCCGTGTACCGTGTAGCCGGGGTGTTCAATGTGATAGGGAGCTGGATTGCTACAGCCGCCATTGCCTTCACGGCAGCAGGAGTATTATCGCTCATCATCTGGTTTGGATCCTATTATGCAATTGTTGTTTTACTTATTCTCGCGCTGTTTTCTATCGTAAGGAGTGCGATTCGTCATTCCAAACAGGTCAAATATCAGCGAAATCATAAGAAATTTAATAAAACCGACATCATTACCATCAATGAAATTACCAAAGAGTCTTCTGAAAATATTGTAAAGATCATTTCAGGGGTCAATGATTTGCTGTTGGATGTCGTCAACAATTTAGGGTATCATGATTTAAGCCGATTGAAAAAAAGTTTGAAAACACAGGAAGAGCTTGAATTGATGATAGATGAACTAAAAGATAATATATTTTATTACATCAAATCTTTGGAGGATACCAATGTGGAGGCTTCAAAATTCTATGTACTGACTTTGGATTATCTGCAGGATATGGTGCAGTCCCTGGCCTACATTACCAGAAGCAGCCACACCCATGTGAGTAATAATCATAAAAATCTGAAGTTTAGTCAGATTCGGGATCTGAAAAGCGTTCAGCGGGATCTGGATGAGGTGTATAATGAATTGGTGAAAGCCTTTCAGTCTTCTGAATTTGATAGTATTGAGCAGCTGATCACCAATGAAAAAAAGGTTTTAGATAAAATATCGGACCTGCTTCAAAAACAGATCGATAGAATTCGCGATACAGAGAATAGTCCAAAAAATTCAAAACTTTACTTCGGCATTCTGCTTGAGACCAAAAACCTAACCAAAACTTCCATTTCCCTCCTGGAGTTGTTTAAGGAATACTACGAAGAAGCACGGCAGGAGTTTTGAGGTAGTTGACTGTTTACAGTTGTCTGTTTTTTGTTCAGTTTTAAATTGTGTTGTCGTTATGTTTAAGACTTTTTGACTCAAGACTATTCGACTATACGATAAACCATTGTCATCTCGGGGGAAATGCAGTGGCGAGAGATCTCTTTATTCATTGAGAAATATGGATTCTTTACTTCGCTGCGCTACATTCAGAATGACAGAAAACTTTTGACCATTGGCTCACGCCCCAAGAACTAAGACTCTTTGACCTACGAGTTACGACTATACGACTATACGATAAAATGTTAACTAGTATACTAGTCAACCAGTTAATTAGCTCTTGTTCTTATCCTCAAAATGGCGCATCAAATTAATAAGTTGTCTGCCTATCATTTGATTATGTTTTTCTAGAACTTGAAATTGATTATCAGTCAAACACTTTAGATTTTTAGCTATGATAAGCTGTGTTTCTATTTCTGTATTACTCCCTAATGCGATATATAAAAACCTTATTTTTTCTTTGATTCCTTTTCTCGCAAAGCCTTCTGAAATATTAGATGGTACAGAGATAGCAGCTCTTCTTATATGACTTGTAAGTCCATATTGTTCTGTTTTCGGAAACTCATTAGTCTCTTTATAAAGTTCTGTAACAAAACCAATTGACTCCTTCCAAACCTCCAAATCCTTGTGTGTTTTCATAGTTCTATGTTTAAATTTGAAATAAAAAATACATTAAACTTGTGTACTTATTCTGGAAAATTTAATTTTTGACCAGCCCGCCTGACTGACGCTAGTCGGGCAGGTTGACCAGTTGACCAGTTACTCAAAAATCCAATTATTCATAAGCCTTTTATTCTTTCTATATTTACATTAAAAAACTTAAGAATGAAAATATATACCAAAACAGGCGATAAAGGAACTACTTCTTTATTTGGAGGGAAGCGTGTAGCAAAACATAACATAAGAATTGACAGCTACGGAACGGTAGATGAATTAAATGCCAATTTAGGCTTAGTGAGAGACCAGGATCTGGATGCCAGCTCTAAAGAAGGTTTGATCAAAATTCAGGAGAAATTATTTACCGTGGGAGCGATTTTAGCTTCAGATCCCGGAAAAACATCGAACACATCAAAACTCCCTCAGCTTAAAGCCGAAGACATTACGTTCCTGGAAAAAGAAATCGACAGGATGAATGAAGAATTACCGGAAATGACACATTTCGTCTTGCCTGGTGGTCACACAGCTGTATCGCACTGCCATGTTGCAAGAACCGTTTGCAGAAGAGCCGAACGCATTTGTGCAGCACTTTTCAATTTGGAACCTTTTGACGACAAAGTGCTTCAGTACCTCAACCGACTTTCAGATTATCTCTTTGTACTGGCCAGAAGCATCGCCAAACAAAAAAACGCGGACGAAGTCAAATGGATTCCCGATACTAGTAAGTAGAGAAGAGTCTTTGAGTAATGAGTTTTTGAGAAATTGAAATAAAAAAGGCTCTGAATTTGCGAGTTTACTCCGAAAAATTTAATTTTTGACCAGCCCGCCTGACTGACGCTAGTCGGGCAGGTTGACCTTTTAATCATGACATGCCTGATTTGTTTCATGTTCGAGCGGAGTCGAGAACCATATTTACATTAGTACACAATAAACTAAATCCGACGATAGAAGGAGTCTTTTCACTCATCGATAATTTAAAGATTCTTCATTCAACTAAGCTGCATTCAGAATGACAAGCAATTCTTTGAACCTTGATTCAAGACCTACGACTATTCGATTATACCAATATACGAATACACGGTAAACCAAAAACCGGCCTGTCATTCCGACAAAGAAACTTTTTCGCTTCGCCGAGCCTGCCTGGCAACAAAGACAGGGAATCTATTTATTTATCAATAATTTAAAGATTCTTCATTCCGCTACGCTGCATTCAGGATGACAACCAGCTTTTAACCCACGACTATACGACTATACGAATACACGAATATCCGTAAACGAAAAGCCGACCTGTCATTCCGATGATATGAGGAATCTTTTCATTCACCGATAATTTAAAGATCCCTCATTCCGCTACGCTGCATTCAGGATGACAGACAACACGACTACTCGATTACTCGATTACACGAATACACGATCAGCGAAAAACAGTAAACCATAAACGACTCTTTGATCTAATCCAATTTGAAATCAGAGCTTTAGCAAAATTTTACCACCAAATAAATCTGAAAAATGTTGGCCGTTATGCTAAAAAAATTACATTTGCAAAAATTAAAATATCCTTACAATGTATTGGACTTTAGAACTTGCTTCCTACCTGAGTGATGCGCCTTGGCCAGCAACCAAAGATGAATTGATAGATTACGCGATACGAACTGGTGCGCCGCTTGAGGTTGTAGAAAATTTACAATCCATAGAAGATGAAGGTGATACTTACGACTCCATAGAAGAAATCTGGCCAGATTATCCTACAGATGACGATTATTTATGGAATGAAGACGAATATTAACGTCCATCCTCTTATTAAAATCACATAAAAAGTCTCTTAAAGAGACTTTTTTTTTTCGTTACCTTTGAATCACTAATTAATAAAGCCACTTATGGGTGTTTTAGATTCCGTATTAAAAGTATTTGTAGGCGATAAGACCAAGAAGGATCTTAAAGCCACCACTCCAATTGTAGACCAAATTAAAAGCTTCGAAAGTCAGTTTGAAGCACTAAGCATAGATGAACTTCGTGATAATACAGTCCGTTTTAAAGCTAAGATCAAAGAAGCTACCGCTGATCTTCAGGCTCAGATCGACGAGCTAAAAGAGAAAGCTGAAAACGAAATCGACATCGACGTTAAAGAAAATTTCTATACTGAAATTGATGAGCTGAACGAGCAGGTCTATCAAAAGACAGAAGAAGTCTTAAATGACATCCTTCCTGAAGCTTTTGCTACAGTAAAAGAAACAGCAAAACGTTTTTTTCACAATACTACCCTCGAAGTCACAGCAACTGAATTTGACAGAACACTTTCTGCAGATAAGGACTATGTGACTCTTGACGGTGAAAAGGCCATTTGGAACAATTCCTGGGATGCCGCTGGAAAGCCTGTGACCTGGGATATGATTCATTACGATGTGCAGCTGATTGGTGGTATTGCGATGCACCAGGGAAAGATTGCTGAAATGCAAACTGGTGAGGGTAAAACCCTTGTCGCTACCTTACCAATGTACCTTAACGCTCTTAGCGGGAAAGGCGTGCACCTGGTCACCGTAAACGATTACTTAGCCAAGCGGGATAGTGCCTGGATGGCTCCTATTTTCCAGTTTCACGGGATGAGCGTGGATTGCGTAGATTACTATAAGCCGAACTCGGCTGCCAGACGAAAGGCTTACAACGCCGATATTACTTACGGTACCAACAACGAATTTGGTTTTGATTATTTGCGGGATAACATGAGTCACTCACCAGAAGATTTGGTGCAGCGTCCGCATCATTATGCGATTGTGGATGAGGTGGATTCTGTGTTGATTGATGATGCAAGAACACCATTGATTATTTCTGGTCCTGTGCCTAAAGGCGATGTGCACGAGTTTGAAAACCTAAAACCTCAGATTGCTAAAATCGTTGAAGTTCAGCGTAAGCAATTAACCGGCGTTTTGGCGGAAGCTAAAAAACTGATTAAAGAGGGCGACACCAAAGAAGGAGGTTTTCAATTGTTGAGAGTTTACAGAGGTTTGCCTAAAAATAAAGCACTGATTAAGTTCTTAAGTGAGGAAGGTGTGAAGCAATTGCTTCAAAAGACCGAAAATTACTACATGCAGGACAACAACAGGGAAATGCATAAGGTGGATGCCGAATTGTATTTTACAATCGAAGAAAAAAGCAATCAGATTGACTTAACCGACAAAGGAATTGATTTTCTTTCTGGTGATGATAACAAGGACTTTTTCGTCATGCCGGAAATCGGGATGGAAATTGCTCAGATTGAAAAAGAAAACCTATCTAAAGAAGAAGAGGCAGAGAAAAAAGAAGAACTATACAGAGACTTTAGCGTCAAAAGTGAGCGTATTCATACCTTGAGACAATTGCTGAAAGCATATACCTTATTCGAAAAAGACACCGAGTATGTGGTCATGGACAATAAAGTAAAAATTGTTGATGAGCAGACTGGTCGTATCATGGATGGTCGACGGTATTCCGACGGACTTCACCAGGCGATTGAAGCTAAGGAAAATGTAAAGATTGAAGATGCTACCCAGACCTTTGCAACGGTCACGCTTCAGAATTACTTCAGAATGTACAACAAGCTGGCGGGTATGACCGGTACAGCCATGACAGAAGCTGGTGAATTCCTGGAGATCTACAATTTGGATGTGATGGAAATTCCAACCAACAAACCCATTGCCAGAGACGATAAGCAGGACAAGGTTTATAAAACCAAAAGAGAAAAATACAATGCTATCATTGAAGAGGTAGCTCAGCTTTCAGCCCAGGGAAGACCGATTTTGATTGGTACGACTTCTGTAGAAATTTCAGAATTACTGAGTAGAATGTTGAAGTTGCGTTCGGTGCCTCACAATGTTTTGAACGCCAAATTACACAAACGCGAAGCTGATATTGTTGCTGAAGCGGGTAAGCCTGGAGTAGTTACTATCGCTACCAACATGGCGGGTCGTGGAACGGATATTAAGTTGTCCAAAGAAGTGAAAGAAGCAGGCGGTCTGGCCATTGTAGGTACAGAGCGTCACGATTCCAGACGTGTGGACAGGCAGCTGAGAGGTCGTGCTGGTCGTCAGGGAGATCCTGGAAGTTCACAATTCTATGTGTCTCTGGAAGATAACCTGATGCGTTTATTTGGTAGTGAGAAAATTGCCAAATTGATGGACAGAATGGGACTTGAGGAAGGTGAAGTGATTCAGCATTCCATGATTTCCAAATCTATTGAACGGGCGCAGAAGAAAGTCGAGGAAAATAACTTCGGAATTAGAAAACGTTTACTTGAGTATGACGATGTTATGAACGCGCAACGTGAGGTGATTTATAAGCGCCGTTACAATGCATTATATGGTGAGCGATTAAGAATCGATATCGCCAACATGATATTTGATACGGCTGAAGTCATCACGGCATCCAATAATGCCACTAACGATTTTGAGAATTTTGAGTTTGAATTAATTCGCTTCTTCTCTATGAATTCTCCTGTAACTAAAGGTGAATTCGAAAAGCAACCTGTTCAAAAGACTGCTGGTAAAGTTTACAAAGAAGCTTACGAAAATTATAAAAATAAGATGATCAATAATGCTGAAGAGGCATTCCCGGTCATTAAGAAAGTTTACGAAAAACAAGGTGAGAAATTTGAACGTATAGCGGTTCCTTTTACTGACGGTCAAAAGACCTTGCAGGTGGTTACCAATTTAAAGAAGGCTTACGAAAGTGAAGGAAAAGAGCTGATTACCGATTTTGAAAAGAACATTTCACTCGCCATCATTGATGAAGCCTGGAAGAACCACTTGCGTAAAATGGACGAGCTAAAACAAAGCGTTCAGTTAGCCGTTCATGAGCAGAAAGATCCTCTTCTGATTTATAAGTTTGAGGCTTTTGAACTGTTTAAAGTCATGATTGAAGAGGTGAACAAAGATGTGATTTCCTTCCTATTCAAAGGAGAATTACCACAGCGTGAGCCAGAGCAAATCACAGAAGCTAAACAACGCCGACCAAAAGAAAATCTGAAAACACAGAAAGACGAAATTCAAAATCTGGATGAGCGTGCAGCACAATCCAGGAAGGCAGGTGCACAGGCAAGTCAGCAGCAACAAGTTGTGGAAACTGTAGTAAGAGAGCAACCGAAGATTGGTAGAAACGATAAAGTTACTATCAAACACGTAGGTTCTGGCGAAGAAAAAACGTTGAAGTACAAACAAGCCATTCCTTTGATCGATAAAGGCGAATGGGTATTAATCAATAACTAGGCTCAAGACTTTGTACTAGTAGTATACTAATATAGAATTGAGCCAATTGTAATCTTTGGTTTTGTTGGTAGATTATAACGTTTACATTCTTTTTTAATATTGAGCAGAGTTGAGATGGAGTTGATGCTCAGCTTTTGCTTATTAATAACAAATAATCAATTCAAAATCAACAGCATGAAAAAATTTGAAATTGAATTAAAATGGGCTTCAGCGTTTACAGCTATTAGTATAGCCTGGGTGTACTTTGAAAAGTACCTGGGTTACCATGGTGAAAACGTCAGCAGCCAACCTATTTTTTCGTTTTGGTTGATGGTTCCGCAGGCTTTGATCTACATCATTGCGATTAGACAAAAACGGGAAAGGTACTACGGTGGTGAGATCACCTGGCAGAAAGCCTTTATCTCTGGTGTGGTATTATCGGCCATAATAGCTGGTCTCTCCCCGGCAGCGGTTTATCTCATGACCGAATTTATCTCACCAGAATTCATGTCGAATATTGTAGAGGTAAGAGCCGAACAAGGAGTTCCAAGAGAAGGCCTAGAGCAAATTTACAACCTCAATACTATGCTAAGAGACGCTGTCTTTAATAATCTGGCTACTGGCGTTTTCTTTTCAGCTATTATCGCATTATTCCTGAAAAACAAAAAGGTTTAGAACGGCAATATCAATTGTAAACGGAATCTATTCCCTGCTTCACTGATGCTGTTGTTTACTCTGGCATAATCAGATTCCCAGCTGTCACTGGTCACATTGATATCATAAGACAATTGAATCCTTACAAACTCCTCATTATCATCTGAATCAAAAATAGAATATCCAATACTTGGGCTGATATGGAATTGTGAGTTGTTCAGCTTTGCTAAATCTCCAAAGTTTCCCGGATCATTTAAATCGATGTCGTCGCTTTTATCGTAAAATTCCAATTCAGTGGTCATATAACTGAGTCCTGCTCCTAGGAAAATTCGGTCATTGTTTTCAAACTGAATTACATTTCTGAGGTATCTTAACGTCAGTTGCGCTGAATTCACTTTATGACCAAATTCATCGCGTTCACGCTCCTGATTGTAGAATCCAAAATCTAAATCAATTCGGTTTCGGCCAAAATCTCCGGTTATTCCAAAGGATAACTCAAACGGAAAACGCCTAACAGTGGGAACATTGCTTTCACTTAAAAAGGGATTGATATCCAGGGCGTCTGTATAGAGCATTCCAAAACCTAAATAGTAATCTAGCTTGAAATTACTGTTCTCATTTTCAGTCTTAGAAGCATCAGTTTGAGACTCGTTCTCATTTTGGCTATAGCCTAAGGCAAAGACTAATAAAAATACTAAAGTGGTGTAGGATGTTTTCATGGTAAATTGGGTTAAAGTTTTAAGTGATCATTTTAGTGAATTGAAATTAATAATCTAATCCTCTTCCATAGATTCAATCAATTCGTCGGTGACTTCTAAAGTATGATAAACATTTTGTACGTCATCATCGTCTTCAAATTTATCAATTAGATTTAAGATTTGTGTGCCTTGTTCAACAGATAATTTGGTAGTATTTAATGGAATTCTCTGCACTTCTGCATTTTTGGGTTCAATGCTGAGTTCTTCGAGTTTACTTGACATTTTTCCAAAGTCAGTAAATTCAGTATATACCCTTAATAAGTCTTCGTCTCTTTCAAATTCTAAAGCTCCTCCGTCAATCAATTCCAGCTCCAACTCTTCGGTGCTTAGTTCTAACTCAGTAGTTTCCAGAACAAAAACGCCTTTCTTGTCAAATAAAAACTCTAAAGAACCATTGGTTCCAAGACTACCTCCATTTTTACTGAAGATAGAACGGATAGAAGCAACGGTTCGGTTGGTATTGTCGGTGGTACATTCCACAAAAATGGCGATGCCATGAGGACCATAACCTTCAAAAGTGACCGATTCATAGTTATCCGCATCAGCTCCTGAGGCTTTCTTTATAGCGCGTTCAATGGTGTCTTTGGGCATGTTGACCCCTTTTGCATTGGAAATGGCATTCCTCAAGGTAGGATTACTTTCAGGATCTGGCCCGCCACCTTCCTTTACGGCCACCGTTATTTCCTTGATCGCTCTTGTAAATTGCTTTGCTCGCTTTTTATCCTGGGCGCCTTTCCTGTGTTTGATGTTTGCCCATTTGCTATGTCCTGCCATGTGTTATAAATTCAAATTTTACTCAATATGATTAATCCGTGTAATACTATCAAATTTAAAGAACCTAATGTAATAATGAGGTGTTAGGTTAATTCATTTTTAATTGTTACAAGAATTTCTCTTATCTTTTTTAGCTAGCATTGGAGGGAAAAGATTTTCTATTAAAATTACCTCTGATTTTAACGCAAGAAATTTAAAGTCTGTTGCCTGTTGCTTGGAATGTGCGTTAACTTTTGAAATTCGTGATGAGATAAATCAAAGAAATAGGGCCTGCTATTTAACTTTTCAAGAGCGAGACGCTCGCGATAGCGGATTATTTAATTTTTCCTAAAACCTAAAACCTAACACCTCCAACCTAAGACCTACTATGGCTTCAATAAGGCAAAATGATATTACCAGTACAGCTCAGAGGCAATGGCTTCTGCGGTTTGTTGTTTTAGAAGTTTGCGGTTAGGAAGATTCAACTCCAATCCTTCAGTATGGATTAGAGGATGAATGACAGCGCGGAGCACACCTGGGCTTCCACTGTCAAAGCCGTAACGAAAGCGTTTTTTACTATCGGGAAATGAAATAGGGACTATTGGAATTTGATGTTCAATAGATAATCTAAAAGCTCCGTCTTTAAAATCGTCCAGCTTCTTATGAATATCGTCCGGAACACCACCTTCAGGAAAAATACAAATGCTTACCCCGTTTTTGAGTCGGCGCTGAGCCTGTAAAAAAGCATCTTTTCTACTTTTAGCGTTGCCTCGGTCGACCAATATACAGGAGCGTCTATAGATTAAACCAAAAACCGGAAGCTTTGTTAGCTCTCTTTTACCGATAAACACAAACGGGGTTTTGGACACATAAATCATCATCATGATATCGATCATGCTGGTGTGATTGGCGGTGAGCATATAACTTTTATTCCACTCTAACTTTGTGTTATACGTGACTTTTGGATAAAATCCCATGCCGTACAACACAATATTTGCCCAAATCTTGCCTAGAAAGAAGGTGCCATTGTACCACTTCTCTTTAGATGTGGTAATCAATAGAAACGGAAGCAGTATAATGAGTGGTGTAATGACGAGGATGTAAAACCAAATCCGCCAAACAAGTATAAAAAACTTCTTAATCCATTTCATAGGCGGCAAATTTAATAAATAGAACGGGTTCACATAAACAAAACAATTATCTTTGACGCTTTTGTAATTTATCAGAGTTATGTCAAGAATTTTAACCGGTGTGCAAAGCACAGGAGTCCCGCATTTAGGAAATTTATTAGGAGCCATTATCCCTGCAATTGAGATGGCTAACTCTCCTAAAAACGAATCGTTTTTATTTATAGCGAATTTACATTCGTTGACTCAAATAAAGGATGCTGAAGTCTTAAAAGAGAATACTTATGCTACAGCAGCCACCTGGTTGGCTTTTGGTCTGGACGTCAATAAAACTACCTTTTATAGACAAAGTGATGTGCCGCAAGTCACAGAATTGACCTGGTACCTCAACTGTATGTTCCCCTACCAACGCCTGACCTTAGCTCATTCATTTAAAGATAAAGCTGACCGGTTGAGTGATGTGAATGCAGGACTATTTACATATCCTATGCTAATGGCTGCCGATATTTTGCTGTATGACGCTGAATTTATTCCGGTAGGAAAAGACCAGTTGCAGCATATTGAAATGACCAGAGATGTGGCTGAGCGTTTTCATGCGCAATATGGAGAAACCTTTGTGTTGCCAGAAGCAAAACTTTCTGAATCTTCAAAGTACGTTCCTGGAACCGATGGGGCAAAAATGAGTAAATCTAAAGGTAACACGATCAATTTATTCCAGTCTGATAAAAAATTACGTAAGCAGATCATGCAGATTGAAACGGATAGCACGCCACTAGAAGCACCTAAAGATCCAGAGACCTGTAATGTTTTTGCGATCTATAAACTCATCGGAAGCGAAGCTGAGGTCGCTGATTTAAAATCCAAATACCTCGCCGGTGGATTTGGCTATGGTCACGCCAAACAAGCTTTGTTTGAATTGATTCGCGACACCTATAAAGAAGAGCGTGAAAAGTTTGAGTATTTTATGAACAATAAACCTGAGATTGATAGGCTTCTTGGCATCGGGGCAACTAAAGCAAAAGAAGTTGCAGATAAGGTTCTGACAAGAGTAAGAGTAAAGTTGGGGTACTAAATTTAATTTGTGCGTGAGATAATATTGAACTTTCAGTAGTTTAATGTGGTTCTCTAGATTATTTGATATTGATTTAGAAAGCTAATTAAACTGGCTTTGTATATCCAATAGTGTTAATTAAATGCATTTACCTACTTCTTTTTAAAATAATTCGTAATTTAATTTGGTAGAAATTATTTTTTTATTTGTGAAAATTCCAAAGAAGAAAATTTAAAACTTAAAAAATGAGAAATTACTTCAAATTAATTACTGTAGCAATTATTTCATTATTTATCTTATCGTGTAGTAATGATAAAGGTGAAAGTTCAAGTAAAAAAGTAGTCAATAATGATAATTTAATCGAAATTGGTGTTTTAGAAGATGGTCTTCCAGTCATTAAAGGAGATAAGGATGTTTTAATAAAATCTTGGGAAAGAAATTTATTGAGATTATCCAAAATAAATGCAAAATTCACCGACATTTATATCACTGAAATTGGTAAAGAAGAATATCAGCTTGTATTTAAAGGCAATGAATTTAAGTCATCATTTTTTGTTCAAAAATCAGAAAACAATAAATTATTTGCTTCTGGAGATACATCTTGTACAACATCAGATTGTTCTCAAGAACCCGAAGGTTGTGTCGTCTCTTATAAACTGAGTAAGCCTGGTGCTCCAGGGTCATGTACACCTTGCGGTAATGGAGGGACATGTACAAAAACAACGAGCAATTTTACTATGATATCTTTTTGAAATTAACACTAAAATTAGCTGCATAAGAGTAAAAGGGTATAATCATAAATTTAGATTTTCTTTTTAAAATTTATACATTTTGTCATCAATTATTCTATAATCGTTTAGTTCAGTTTAAAAAAATAGTATAATTACTTGTAATCTATATTACTTCTTTAATCACTTTTTTTTTCCTTATATATACAAACACCAGAATTCAGTTTTAAACTGATTTTTGTTTAATATCTAATGATTTAACCTTATAGCATCCTGGCCTAAATTTCCTAGAGCCTTTCTATCGCACGGTAATCTTAAACACGCCGACTTCAGTTTGAGATGTTGTTTTAAGTTTATTCTAAATGGATTATTAGATTCAAATCCAGACACCCAAATTAAGTGAGTTCTTAGCTAGAAAGCACACTAACTTTCCTTATTAATGCTTAACTTAGAACAAAATCAAAAGAAAAAAGTGATGAAAAATGTATTAGGGACAGAACTGAAAGCCTGTTCTTATGATCCAATGACAGGCGTATTTCGGGATGGATTTTGTAAATATGCCGAGCAGGACAGAGGCTTGCACATTGTAGCGGCAAAAGTGACCGAGGGCTTTTTGGAATGGAATAAAGCACGGGGGAATGATTTAATAACCCCTAAACCCCAGTGGAGTTTCCCCGGCTTGAAGCCCGGAGACTGGTGGTGTGTATGTATGGGAGTTTGGTTGAAAAGTAAAGAATCAGGGCACCCTTTGTATCTAAAGTTGGAATCCTGTCATGAAAAAATGCTGGAGTATGTGTCTATGGACACTCTAAAAGAATGGGAATACAAGGACTAAAAAACTCCCTACCGAAATTAATTTCGGTAGGGAATTTATCTTATTGTATCTTTTCAACTCGACTTCGCTCGATGTTGAAACAATTATGATGTGCTTTCTTAATTTTTCAATGACTGCATATCGATAACGAATCTGTATTTGACGTCAGAATTGACTACTCTTTCGTAGGCTGTGTTGATATTTTGAATATCGATCATTTCTATATCAGAAACTATATTGTGTTTTCCACAAAAGTCCAGCATTTCTTGAGTTTCTTCAATTCCACCGATTAGTGATCCGGCTAATCGTTTTCTCTTTACGATTAAAGCACCACCGTTGACTCCTTTTAGTGGCTCGATAGCTCCGACCAAACACATGGTTTTGTCGCGCTTAAGCAGATTCAAATATGGATTTACGTCATGTCCGACGGGAACGGTATTCAAGATGAAATCAAAAGAATTGGCGTGTTGTTTCATTTGCTCGGCGTCTTTAGAAATTAAGACTTCATCGGCACCAAGACGTTCGGCATCTTTGCTTTTTTCTGGAGACGTTGTAATCATCACTACGTGTGCGCCAAGAGCATGAGCGAATTTGATGCCCATATGCCCAAGACCACCAAGGCCTACAACACCTACTTTATCTCCTTTTTGCACGTTCCATTGTCTCAATGGTGACCAGGTGGTGATTCCTGCGCAAAGCAATGGTGGAACTGCTTTTATATCTAGATTTTCTGGAACATTCAAGACAAATTTTTCATCGACTACAATTTCTTCGGAATAACCACCGTAGGTATGTCCGCCAAGATGTTCATCTGGACTATTATAGGTTGCCGTCATGCCGTTTTCACAAAACTGCTCGAGACCTTCCTTACAAGAATTGCATTCCTGGCAGGAATCTACCATACAGCCTACACCTACTTTTTGTCCTTCTTTAAAGTTGGTGACTTCGCTTCCAACACCAACAACGTGACCTATGATTTCGTGTCCAGGTATCACGGGATATTTTGAATTTTTCCAGTCGTTTCTCACCTGGTGAATGTCACTGTGACAAACGCCACAAAAATCGATTTCTATATGAACATCAGTTGGAAGTAAGTCTCTTCTTTTGATGTCTAATGGTTCTAAATTGGCGTCGCTAGCTTTGGCGCCATATGCTTTTACTTCACTCATAATTTCAATTTTTTTAAAAGTAAGATTTGATATTGGTTTGACAGGAGAATTGACTTCACTTTAACCTTAAAAGAATTTGTCACAAGATTTTAAACCTTTTCAAATGTAACATTTGTTACTCAAATTCTCTTTTTATGATATCGCTCATATTCTAAGGATATCTTGTTTCTCAACTTTGAATTAACAAATAATTTATAATTGATGAACTATTTAAATTTACATATATGATACATTTTAAAAGTATTCCGGTTTTGCTTTTGCTCCTAGTTTTTTCAGTAGTACAATCTCAGGTACAATACAATGCAGCTCCAGGTAGCAATAATTCTATATTGATAGAAGGAACTTCCAACATTCACGATTGGGAAATCCTCGCTAAAAATTTTACTAGTCAAATCGATTTAACTGCAAGTGAAGGTGAGCTCGAAAAAGTCAACTCTATAGACCTTTCTATACCTGTGAAAAGCTTCAATAGTGGAAAAGGTAAAATGGATAAAAACACTTATAAGGCTCTGAATGAAGATGAGTATAAGCTAGTTTCCTTTACTTCTTCTATACCAGTTCAATTAGTAGAAACATCAACAGGAGTTTACAAGGCTATGGTTCAAGGGGAACTAACTATATCAGGCACTACCAAAACCGTCGAAATCCCTGTAGAGTTTCATAAAACCAATGCTGGATTTATCCTTAAAGCAGACCAAGGTCTTAATATGACAGACTACGGAATAGAACCACCCACTGCTTTATTTGGAACAATCACCACAGGTGAGACAGTCAACATAATTTTCAACTTAACACATTATAAATCCTAAAAACTAATAACAATGAGAACACTAAAATTAACCTTAATGATTTGCCTTACAATGGCATTTTCTTTAAACTCTTTTGCGCAGAAGCGTGACCTGGATAACTTCAGGCCTAGAGACCAAAGAGGTATAAATGTTTTTGAAGCACCAAAAGACACAGTCTCTACTTTTGATGGATTAAAAGTCAGAATCGGTGGAGCATCCACTTTACAGTTTCAATCTATTGATCACGAGAATAATGGGGCTGTGCCTTTAATAGCTTTGGGAGACAACTTTAATCTTGCAACAGCCAACTTAGATCTAGATGTAGCTCTTTATGATGGTGTACGTATGCACTTAAGGACTTATCTATCCTCACGTCACCATCCTGAACCTTATGTCAAAGGAGGATATCTTTTGGTCGATAAACTTGAATTTGTAAGTGAAGGCTTTATGGCCGATGCGATGAAGTATTTAACCTTCAAGTTTGGACACATGGAGAATAATTATGGTGATGCGCATTTCAGACGTTCAGATAATGCAGCAACCATCTATAACCCTTTTATTGGTAACTATTTGATGGATGCTTTTACCACAGAAGTTGGTTTTGAAGCTTATTATAGAAACAATGGCTGGTTAGCTATGCTTGGTGTAACTAACGGTAAGTTAAATCAATCTGTTGAAGAGACCAATACCAAGCCTTCTTTCTTGGCTAAATTTGGTTATGATAAGCAATTTAATGACGATTTCAGATTCAGAATGACGGGATCTCTTTACACTACAAAAGAGTCTTCTAAAACTTGGTTATATGATGGTGACCGAGCAGGTTCAAGATACTATTTGGTGATGGAAGAAGTAGGGGCCTCATCTTCTGGAAACTTTAGATCTGGTCGCATAAACCCAGGATTATCTACTGAGTTAACTTCTGTAATGATCAACCCTTTTTTGAGATACAAAGGTTTGGAGTTCTTCGGTCTGTATGAAAATGCTTCAGGTAAAGGGTTTGGTCCTAATCTCCCAAGCAGAACTTACAATCATTATGCGGCAGACTTAATTTACAGATTTGGAGCTACTGAAGATTTTTATGTAGGTGGAAGGTATAGCTATATTGATGGGGAACAAGCTTCAGGACAAGATATAAGTGTAGATAGATTACAACTTGGTGCAGGATGGTTTATGACCAAAAATATTCTTGCAAAGTTGGAATATGTGAATCAATCTTATTCTGATTATGATGCTGCAAGCATTCTTGCTGACGGACAGTTTAATGGACTTATGCTTGAAGCAGTAATTAGCTTTTAAATTAGCAAAGCCTGTTAGACTCACTCTTTTGGAGTGGGTCTAACTTTTTAAGCCTATATGATGAAATTAATAAGTATAATATTTTTAAGTCTTTTTTCAATGCTCCTTAATAGGAATGCAGAAAACAAAGTTGAGGTAAAAATCATGGAAGGAAGTCATCTTTATATTAATGGCGCTTCCAATGTAAATGAATTCACTTGTGATTATTTAAAACCAATTCAACCTAAAAGCTTCACTTTGTCTTATGAAAATATTGAAAACGGATGGCTTATAGAGGATGCTCAACTGCAACTGGAATCTGGTTCTTTTGATTGTGGCGGACGTCGGATAAATAAAGATTTTGAGGAGCTTTTAAAAGCTAATAAATTTCCTGTCATACAGATTGAGGTTTATGAAATTATACCTCAAAAGGCAAATTTTCAAGCCAAGATTGAAATGACCATAGCAGGAGTGAAAAAATCACTTCCTGTGCTTATATCATTACAAGAAGGCAAAGAAATCAACTATAATGTTACTTTAAACTTAAATATTGAAGATTTTAATCTGGACGCTCCTACCAAGGCGATGGGATTAATAAAAGTTCACGAAGAGATATCAATTCATGTAAATCTTCGCTTAGGCTTATCCATTAAAGGCTAAAAGTATCTGACGTGTAGTTATAATCATCAATACATTCAAAATCCTACTTCTTTAATTTCAAAAGAAGTGGGATTTTATTTTTAGATAGAATTCTTCAAAATTCAAGCAACAAAATTCAAGCAACAAAAAAATCTCTTTACATTTAATATCCTTTATTTAAAATATCTTTTCTACTTTGCCTTTTAAAACTATTCTATGAAGCCCAGAACTTTTTTACTGCTTATTACTTCTGTTTCTGCTCTTGGAGGGTTTTTGTTTGGTTACGATACAGGAGTAATCAACGGCGCTCAATATTTTTTAAGTCAGTACTTTGACCTTGATCCAGCGATGAAAGGCTGGGTGGTAGGCTCTGCTCTTATAGGCTGTTTGGTAGGGGCTATAAGTGCTGGGTATTTGAGTATGAAATTTGGTCGTAAAAATTCTTTAATTATATCGGCTTTTTTGTTTACTATTTCAGCCTGGGGTTCCGGTCTTCCTTCGTTTCTTCCAGAGTCAGTTTCGCTTTTGGTTATGTTTAGAATTCTTGGGGGACTTGGTATCGGCATTGCATCTATGAGCGCTCCCATGTATATTGCTGAAATTGCTCCATCTCACAAACGTGGTAGTTTAGTTACTTTCTACCAGTTGGCTATAGTTATAGGATTTTTCCTTGTGTTTCTAGCAACCTATTTTATAGGAAAAAATTTAAGTGTTGAGGAAAATATTGCCTTTGGCTGGAGAAGAATGTTTTGGTCCGAACTTATTCCAAGTGGACTTTTTCTAATTCTTTTGTTCTTTGTTCCAAAAAGCCCGCGTTGGTTGTACTTGATGCGAAGACCAGAGGAGGGTTTTGGGACATTGGTAAGGATACACGGTAAGGATTTGGCTAAGAAAGAAGCCTCCCAAATACAAGACTCGATAGATCAAAACACAGAAAAGCCAAAAGTCAATTTCTTTTCTAAAGCCGTATTGGGGATTATCATAATTGGAACTGTTTTTTCAATGCTTCAACAGTTTACAGGTATAAATGCAGTACTTTATTACGGGTCAGATATCTTCGAAAAAGCTCTAGGATTTGGTAAAGATGATGTTTTAGAACAGCAAATATTACTTGCTTTTATCAATCTGATTTTTACTTTCATTGCTATGTTCTCTGTTGATAAATTTGGTAGAAAACCTCTTGTTTATATTGGTAGTATAGGAATGATAGTCGGTTTTGCTCTGCTTGGTGTCACCCTTCAAATGGAAAGTGTCGGAATCTTGTCACTGATTGGAGTACTTTTATTTATTGCTTCTTTTGCTATGTCCATGGGACCAGTGGTATGGGTTTTACTCTCTGAAATGTTTCCAAATCGTATACGAAGTGCCGCTATGTCCATTGCGGTTGCTGCTCAATGGGCTTCCAATTATTTGGTGTCTCAGTTTTTTCCAGTGGTTTCTGAAAGTGAAACAAACATGAATGATTTCTGGAATGGGTCATTGCCTTATTATATTTTTATTGGGTTTATAATCATAATTATAATTTTTACCTATAAATTTATTCCTGAAACCAAAAATAAATCTCTTGAAGAACTTGAGGACATTTGGGACTAAAATCCCTTCCCTGGTTATTATTGTTTATGTGTTATTCTTTTTCACATGGGGTTTTCCTACAACTTCATTTTCACAGGAACTACCTCCGGTTCTTACCTTTTCACCTAAAGTTTACCAAGCAGATAATCAAAATTGGTCCATAACTCAAGGTGATAATAAGCATATGTATGTGGCCAATAACAAAGGACTTTTAGAATATGATGGTGAAGCTTGGAACTTATATCCTTCGCCTAATCAAAGTATTTTGAGATCTGTCTTTTATCATGACAATAAGATTTATAGCGGAAGTTATCGTGAGTTTGGATTTTGGGAAAGTTTACCTACTGGAGAATTAGAATATCGTTCATTATCCAATCCTATTATCGATTCCATAGGACCCGATGAGCAGTTTTGGAAAATCGATCGTCTAGAAGATTGGATTATATTTCAATCTTTAGATCATATTTACACCTATCATTTAAAAGATAAAAGTCTTAAAAAAGTTCAGATTGACGGGTCTATTACAAAAATGTATAAGCTGGAAAATGACTTATTCTTTCAAATTGCAAATAAAGGACTCTATAAAATACAGGATGGCAATTCACTCTTAGTTTCAGATCATCCAGTATTTCAAGAAAGTTTGATAATTAATCTTTATAAGCAGGATTCTGAACTGTTAGTTCAAACTGATATTAATGGTATTTTAACCTTAGAACCCTCTCCAAAGCAGTGGCCTTCACCAAACAATAAACTTCAAGATTTCTCGGTTTACACAAGTCTTCAGACTAAATCAGGTGACTTCGTTTTAGGTACAATATCGCAAGGAGTTGTTTTTCTGAATAAAGACGGAACTATTGATAAACAAATTTCTCAACAAGAAGGTTTATACAACAATACAGTTCTATCTATTTTTGAGGATTCGGATAAAAACATATGGCTTGGTTTAGACAATGGGATCAATTGTGTCAACCTTGACTCACCAATTTCCGTTTACAAGGGTGATAAGGGGGTTTTGGGTACTGTTTACGCTTCTGCAATTTTTGAGGATAAACTTTTTTTGGGGACCAATCAAGGATTATTCTTCAGGTCCTTAGAGGACACAAAAGAAAACTTCACTCTCGTTGAGGGATCCAGTGGTCAGGTTTGGTCACTCAATGTGATCGATGGTGATTTATTATGTGGTCACAATAACGGAACCTTCAGTTATACCAACAATCAGTTTAATCAAATATCAGATCAAACCGGTACCTGGTGCTTTAAGCCAGTTCCCAATCATCCTCATTTAGTTCTGCAGGGGAATTATAAAGGAATGAGCATCTTAGAAAAAGATATTGGGACTTGGAGTTTTCGGAATCCTATTAAAGGCTTCGATGTTTCATCAAAATTTATTGAATTTATATCCCCAACTGAAATTTTAATAGATCATGAGTATAAAGGTGTTTATAAAGTCAGTTTGAACACTAATTACACAGAAGTTGAAAATATTCATCAGTTTAAAGGTTTCGATTTAGGTTTATATTCAAGTCTGATTAAATTCAAGAATACTGTTTATTATGCTCAAAGCTCTGGAGTTTGGAAATACAAAAAAGATAAAAATGAATTCGCGCGGGACTCATTACTAAGTCAAATGTATACTCCTCTCACGTATTCATCAGGAAAACTGGTAAATACAGAAGGAGAAATTGGTCTGTGGAGTTTTAATAAAACTAGCATCGATTTTACGCTTCAGGGTAAATTCGAAAAAGAATTCAGGATTGCCTCAATCCCTATCACTTCCGACTTTAGGGAAACCATGGCAGGCTATGAAAATATCTACCAATTAAGAGATGAAAATCAATACTTAGTGGGAACCACACAAGGCTATCTTGTTATTGATGTTGATAAATTTTTTAAAACCAAAATCGATAAACCCTTAAAAATAAATTCAATTCAATTCAAAAAAAATGGGGGGACATATGAAGCTGCTGAATTTGAAGTTTCTCCGACACTTAAGAATAAATTCAATAATCTTTACTTCAACTTTAGTATTCCTTACTTCCAAAAATATTTCGCTTCTGAGTACCAGTACAAGTTGAAAGGATTCTTAGACGAATGGTCCGATTGGAGTCAGGTTCATGAAACCTCATTTAGCAATCTTCCTGCTGGAGATTATGAATTTCAAGTAAGAGCTCGCGTTGGCGAACTTTATGAATCTGAAATCCAGTCTTATTCTTTTACTATAAAGCAGCCCTTTATCTTTTCCACTGGTATGATCGTACTTTATGTTCTACTACTTGTAATTATTATTATCATTACTCATAACGCTTATAAGAGTTATTATAAAAAGCAAAAACATGAATTAAAGCTCCAAGCCAATAGAGAGCTTGAGCTAAAAGAACTTGAAAGCCAAAAGCAACTTATAAATATTAAGAATGAAAAGCTTCAGCAGGATATTGATAGCAAAAGCCGTGAATTAGCGGTTTCTACAATGAGCTTAATCAAGAAAAATGAATTTTTAGGATCGATTAAAGATGAGCTTCAGAAGGAAAAACCTTTGTCAAAGTCATCTCAAAATGTCATTAGAATCATTAATAAAAACATAAATAACACAGATGACTGGAAAATGTTTAAGGAGGCTTTTAATAATTTAGACAAAGATTTCTTAAAGACAATGAAATCTAAACACCCTTCTTTATCTCCTAACGATCTAAAATTATGTGCCTACCTAAGGCTCAACTTATCTTCAAAAGAGATTGCACCTCTTTTCAATATTTCAACCAAAAGTGTAGAAGTCAAACGATATCGTTTGCGTAAAAAGATGGATCTAGATAGAGAAATAGGCTTGACAGATTATATTCTAGAAATCTAGCACCAATACATGAGCTATATTTTTCTATACATTACCTATACATTAAGCTATTTTTGTAAGTTCTACATCGATGTAGTTGTAATTTTAACATCTCTTGAGGTGTCAATAAAATCAACACCTATCAGTATTTAATGCCTATTAAATATATGCATTTAACTTTCTGTAGTTTTTTTGTAATGTCCAAATCTGTTTATAGAGTTTATGAAAAATTAGATTTACGTTAAATAATTTATGATATGGTTAAAAACTTTTTGATAGCGACAATTTGTTTACTTTCTATGTGGACATATTCACAAGAAAACGACATTGAAGGAAGTGTTACAGATGCTGAGTCTGGAATGCCCTTATTAGGAGTCAACGTAATAGTTGAAGGAACTTCTACAGGAACCACAACGGATTTTGATGGTAATTTCACTTTATCGTCTGTCCCTAACGATGCAACTCTGGTTTTCTCATACTTAGGTTTTAAAACCCTGAAAATTAAGGTTGCAGAAGCCTCAGACTTTAATGTTAAATTGACTTCTGACACTCAGGCTCTAGACGATGTAGTTGTCATAGGTTATGGTAAAAGCAGTAAGCGAAAAGTGACAGGGGCTGTATCTACAGTAAACTCTGAATCGATTCAAGATTTAGAGCCTGTCAATGCAGCGACTGCTTTACAGGGTACTTCTGCAGGTGTCAATGTAACTCCACAATCTGGATCTCCGGGTGCTGAATCTAACATTAGAATTAGAGGTGTCTCCACCAACGGTAACAGTTCCCCTCTTATTATTCTTAATGGTTTTCAATATGACGGCGGTCTTAATTCCATAAACCCACAAGATATAGAGACCATCACGGTATTGAAAGATGCACAAGCTGCTATTTATGGTTCTATCGGTGCAAACGGTGTTGTTCTTATTGAAACTAAAAAAGGTAGTAAAAACACGGCTCCAGAAATTACATATAACACGTATGTAGGTTTACAGGAAACAACAAGAAAACTTCCTTTGCTTAACAGCAATGAGTATGCACTGCTTATCAATGAAAAATACGCTAATGCGGGACAATCTTTGCCTTTTTCAAATCTTAACAATATTGAAAACGATACAGATTGGCAAGATGCTGTTTTAGAGACAAGCTCAGTGGTTAGTAATAACTTTGCGATAAGAGGTGGTTCTGAAAAAACAAATTACTCGTTTAGTGCTTCCCATTTAGATCAAAAAGGTATTGTAGCTCCAGATAAATCAAATTTTAAACGTACTACGGCTAACTTATCTATAAATACTGAAGTGAAGGATTACTTGAACATTCAGGCCAATGTTATTTTTACAAATAACAGATCCCAGGGAATTAACTCATTTGGTTTAGGCTCGGTTTTGTTCAATGCTTTGAACATTGCTCCTACCATTAATCAAAATAGAAATAATTTAGACGGAACTATTGACTTAGGAAACGAAGTAGTAAATCCACTTACTCAAATCAATAATACATTTAATGATTTTGAAAGTAATCGTTTAAGTGGTAATGTGGTAGCTGAATTAGAGTACATTCAAGATTTTGAATTAACTGCTCGATATGGTTTTAATTCTTCCAAATTAAATAACAGACAATTTTTCCCTGAATTTAATTTTGGAACGGGGAAAGTATTCAACAGACCTGTCAATCAAGTCGATTTGGATCAGCAAGATTTTTATGATTACACATTTGATTTGTTCAATACTATAGAAAAAACATTTTTCGATGAATTGGATGTCACAAACACAACTGGTTTAACTGTATTTAGGTTTCATGGAGAAGGTTTGTTCGGTTCTCGAACAGGTGTTTTAAGAAACAGATATGACTTTGCTGACTTAGGTTCTGCTACTGGTGTTGGAGAAGGAAATCAAACCAACGGATCATTTGTAAGCGAGTTCAGAAGATTATCTTACTTCACAAGATTTGAATTTGATTATCAAGACAAATATTTGTTTTCAGCCATATTAAGAAGAGATACTTCGTCAAATTTTGGTCCTAATAATTCAACTGCATGGTTCCCATCGGTGACAGCAGGCTGGTTGTTAACAGAAGAAGATTTTATTGGCACCAGTGATTTTTTAAATTTTGCAAAATTAAGAGCAAGTTATGGTGAGCTTGGAAACGACCAGATTGGAGATTTTCTCTTTTTATCTGTACTGAGTGGTGAAGCAGAGTATTTATTAGGTCCAGACCAAGGTTTAACTACCGGGCAAGCTTTAGGTCCCCTAGCTAATCCAGCTGTAAAGTGGGAAACCGCTAAAAAATTGGATATAGGTTTGGATCTTCAGTTATTCAATAATGACTTGGATATCACATTAGATTATTACGATAACACAAGGGAGGACCTTCTGATACCAGGGATACCAACCTCAGGTATATTTGGTATAGCTGCTCCTGGAAGTTCTGCTCCAACTATCAATGCTGGTACAGTTAAAAATACTGGTTTTGAAGCAACATTGGGCTATAGCAAAGATTTTAGTGATGACTTCTCATTCTCTATCAATTATAACGTAAGTACAATTAATAACGAGGTTACTCAAATTAACGGTGCAGAGTTTCTAGAAGGCGGGCAGTTTAGTGTAGGACAGCAACCCCCATCCAGAATGGAAGTAGGATTACCTTTAGGATATTTTTACGGTCTTAAGACTGATGGAATATTTCAGTCTCAAGCTGAAGTCGAGGCACATCCTTCTCAATCCCAACTTGCAGGTGTTGAAGCTAGTCCTGGTGATTTAAGGTTCGTCGATACGAACGGAGATGGGGTTATAAGTCAAGATGACAGAACATATATTGGTGACCCAATACCAGATGTAACCATGGGTCTTAATTTATCTTTTACTTACAAAAACTTTGACTTTAGCGCTTATTCATTTGCTAACTTAGGCAATGAAATTGTAAGAAATTTTGAAAGAGATCAGATCAACGTTAATATGTTAAGCAGACGATTAAACCGCTGGACAGGTCCAGGGACTTCTTCTACAGAACCTCGTGTAACAACTGCAGCTACAGCCAACAAGTTATTTTCAGATTATTTTGTTGAGGACGGCTCTTTTTTAAGAATACAAACCATTTCTCTGGGTTATAATGTTCCTGTAGAAAACCTAAAGGCTTTTGGTATCAATGGAGTTAAAATTTATGCTAAAGTTGATAACGCATTTACCTTTACAGAATACTCTGGATACGATCCTACAGCCTCTACAGGAGCTCCAATTGGAGGAGGAATTGATCTTGGATTTTATCCGCTGCCAAGAACCTATACGCTTGGACTAAATGTTAAACTTTAAACGAATGAAAATGGCAAAGACAATATATAACCAATGGATCATGATTTTAATGGCGTTAGCCTTAGTGTCATGTTCAGACGATTTTGTGGAATTAGAACCACCTTACCGACTTACCTCAGAAAACTTTTTTGAGGCTGAAGAAGACTTTCAAAATGCATTGATTGGCTCTTATGATATTTTGCAGTCTACTTATGTCAATGTGATTCTTGGAGAAATTGCATCAGACAATACACATGCTGGAGGAGAAAGTGCAACCGACGTTGTAGGATGGCAGCAGGTAGATAGAATGGCTCATACCCCGGATAACAATAACTTAGATGATATTTGGGATTTCAATTTTGCTGGCGTTTACAGAGCATCTTATATCATTGAAAATGCTGATAAGATAGAATTTGAAGGTAAAGAGCAGATTATTGCAGAAGCACGTTTTTTAAGAGCTTATTTCAATTTTGAACTAGTCAAATGGTTTGGGGCTATTCCTATTAAGCCAGAAGGTAAATTTGAACTAGGTGAAGAAACATCTCTGCCTAGAACATCAATTGACTTAGTTTACGAATATATTGAGAACGATCTTTCTCTGGCCATACCGAACATGTCTTCTCAGGCTTTAGAAATAGGAAGAGCGTCCAAAGCTTCTGCTCAGGCACTTCTTGGTAAGGTACACTTGTACCAAGATGAGTTTAATCTAGCAGCTCCTTTGTTTGATGCAGTTATTGGTTCACAACAGTTTCATTTGTATGGAACAGAAGGTGATGAAGAATACGAAGACCTTTTTGAATTTGAAGCTGAAAATAGTGCAGAATCTGTATTTGAAATTCAATATTCTGGTCAAGCCCAAGGAGCTAGTTTTGACTGTTTACAATGTAGTGAAGGTAATGTAATGGTAGGGTTTAGTGGCGTAAGAGGCTACAATGGTCCTGTCTTTGAATCTGGATTTGGTTTTAATTTACCTACTGAAGAAACTTATAATGCCTTTGATTCTGATGACTTAAGAAGAGATGTTTCTATCTTAAACATTGAAGCTTGGGCTGCAGACACAGGTGCGACTTTCACCATAGGAAACCAAGACCCTACAACAGGTCATACCGGTTATTACAATAGAAAGTATATTCCTAGACAAAATGATAATTTAGGGGATGCTAACTTGACACAACCAAACAATTACAGAGCTATTCGATATGCAGATGTTCTATTGATGGCAGCTGAAGCCCTAAACAGAGGGGGCATCAATGATGGTTTAGCTCTTAATTATGTGAATCAAGTTAGAAACAGAGCAGGCTTGCCTAATGTTAACTTATCTGGAGGTCAGTTAACCGAAGAGATATATACTCAAAGACGACTAGAGCTTGTAGGTGAAGGACACCGTTTCTTTGATTTAGTAAGAACTGGAAGAGCAGCTAACGTGATTGATGGATTTACTCCAAACAAAAATGAAGTTTTCCCTGTACCACTTGAAGAAATTCAATTTTCTCAAGGAAATTGGGAACAAAACGCAAACTACTAATACATAATAGAGATGAAAAAGAAATTTTTAATACTATACCTACTCATGATTACAGTGTTTACTGTATCATGTTCCGATGATGAGGGTCTTCAAGATATACCAATTGGGGCTCCTTCCAATATTGACGCTAAGATTAGTTTTACTCAAGATAATTCAGGACTGGTAACTATCCTGCCTAAAGCTGAAAATGTGAACTTTTTTTATGCTGATTTTGGCGATGGAAGTGAACTTTCAGATACCATTAGCGTTGGAGAATCACTTTCACACATTTACGCGGAAGGTACTTTTGATTTAACCCTGGTAGCTATGAACGCGGCTGATAGGCAAACAGAATCAGTCCAGCCTATAGAAGTGTCCTTTAATGCACCCGAAAATCTTGAAGTTACTATCGAGAATGATGGCGTAGAATCCAATACTGTAAATGTTTCTGTCACTGCTGACTTTGCGACAAGCTTTGAAGTTGATTTTGGCGAAGAGGGTGTTGAGTCTGTAGTTAGTGGTTCAATCGAGGAAACTTTATCTTACACGTATCAACAATCTGGATCGTATACGATTTCAGTTGAAGTTATGGGTGCTGCATCACAAACTACAACTTATGTAGAAGAAAACTTTTTTGTTGAAGAGATTTTAGTACCCGTCGTTCCTGCACCAAGACCATCGGAACCTTCTCCTAATGTTATAGCTATTTATAGTGATAGATACACGCCAATTACAGTTACTGAATTACCAACAGAGTGGTCAGACACTAACTTTGAGGAAGTTGTAATTGAGGGTGATAATACTATTAAGTATTCTAATCTTGCTTTTACCGGTATAGTCACGGACTATGGGAATCCAACTGATTTGACAGATATGGACTATGTGCATTTTGACTATTGGACTCCCGATGCTTCTGCACTAGGTTTTAAATTAGTCAATACTGTTATTGGCGAAGAAGATATGGAATTTGTAGAATCTATTACTTCAGGCCAGTGGGTGAGTGTAAAATTCCCTCTAGCAGATTATGCCATGGATAGATCTCAGGTGACTCAGTTGTTATTTGACACAGCAGGAAACAGAGCTACCGTTTATATCGATAACTTATATTTTTCAAAAGAAGTAGCGCAAGAGCCAACTACATCAGCTCCAGTTCCTACTCAAGACGCATCAAACGTAATTTCAATTTATAGTGATACATATACTTCAATTACTGTAAGTGAGCTTCCAACTGTATGGTCTGGTTCAGGCTATGAGGAGGTTTCAGTAGATGGAAATAATGCCATGTTATTTACAAACTTTGATTTCTTAGGAATTGTGACAGATTATGGTAATCCAACTGATTTAACAAGTATGACACATGTCCATTTCGACTATTGGTCTCCTAATGCAGAAAGCCTTGGGCTTAAGCTAGTTAATACAGCACTAGATCCAGTTCAGGAAGATATAGAAAATGCTGGAGCTTTAACTTTAGGAGAATGGGTTAGTGTGGATATTCCACTTGCTGATTTTGATATGGATCTTTCTGCTGTTACTCAGTTAATTTTTGATAACCTAGTTGAAGCAGATGCTGACGATACCGTTTATATCGATAACTTCTATTTTTACAATTAAATTTTTAAGACAATGAAAAAATACAATCACATAATTTTAAGTCTTCTGGTTCTCCTCCTTGTTGTAGGTTGCCAGGATGACGATCAACAGTTTGGGGAAATCGTAGCGCCATCCAATATTGATATTTCAGCAGAAATTATTGGTGCTGATAGCGAAAACCCTAATGGTGATGGATCAGGTGAAGTTATATTTACAGCTAAAGCAGACAATGCAATCTCTTATGGTTTCGTTTACCAATCCAATAAAAAGAATGCCCCATCAGGATCAGCATCTTTTATATTTTCCACTTTAGGTGTTAATACTTATACCATTTCAGTGATAGCTTATGGTAAAGGTGGTGTTTCTTCATCAGAAACATTTGATGTTGATGTTTTAGCAACCTATGAACCACCTGTAGAATTAAAAACTAAACTTTATAATTTTGATCCTGATAATCCCGACGCTGACACTTCAAAAACGTGGAGAATTAAATCTTCAGTACCTGGTCATTTTGGTTTAGGTCCCGTTGGTGGTAATATTCCTGTTGAATTTTTTGGTGTTGCGCCAGAAGAAAAAGTTGGTGTAGGAATGTATGATGATCGCTATATTTTTGAATCAGACGGTACTTTTACATTTATCACAAACGTCAATAACGATGATACTTCAGGAACTGTTTTTGGTAGAGATGCTTATGTTGATCAATTAGGAAGTTCTGGTGGAACTCCTAATGGGGCAGATATAGAAAATTTACCTTTGGATGATTTTCAAACTACTTGGCAACTTATCAATCCTGGTGGTGCAGAAACCATTAGTCTATCAGGACTAGGGTTTATCGGATACTATACGGGAACACACAGTTATCAAATATTTGATCGTTCTGAGCCTAATGAAATGACTTTAAAAATAACTGATGGTAATTCTGAATTTGACTGGTGGTTTATAATTACTTCAGAATAGACACAACAATATAAACTCCATATCAATATCAAAAAAGAGGATTTTAATATCCTCTTTTTTGATATTATTGCTTAAAATAAGTTTGATTTGATTTGTTAAAGGTTCTTTTATGAATACTATTTCTATAAAAAGTAACATTAAAATTCAATGAGTCACTAGAAAAGTAAATCGCATAATAAACAACACATGAATTTTAAACATTTTATTTATATGGGTATTGCAATGCTCATTTTATCTTGCCAGCAAGACCCTAAAAGTAACTATGCCTCACAGAATATCGACGCTCAAGTTCAAGAGCTTTTAGCTAAAATGACTTTGGAAGAAAAAATTGGCCAGATGAACCAGTACAGTGGATTTATGGATTTTACGGGTCCTGAGCCAGATAAAGGTCAGGCTGCTACAAAATTAGATTACATCAAAAAAGGCTGGGTAGGTTCTATGCTCAACGTTCATGGCGTTGAAAATGTAAGAGCCGTTCAAAAAATAGCTGTTGAAGAGTCGAGACTTGGAATTCCACTGATTTTTGGTTTTGATGTGATTCATGGATATAAAACAATAAGCCCTATTCCACTTGCAGAAGCTGCTAGTTGGAATTTAGAAGCTATAAAGCGTTCTGCTAAAATTGCCGCAGAAGAAGCATCAGCCGCAGGAATTAACTGGACCTTTGCGCCTATGGTCGACATCTCCAGAGATGCACGTTGGGGTAGAGTGATGGAAGGTGCTGGAGAAGATCCTTTTCTTGGCAGTCAAATTGCCAAAGCTAGAATAAATGGTTTTCAAGGTCAGGATTTAGCTGCTTCTCATACTATTGCAGCAACTGCCAAGCACTTTGCAGGATATGGTTTTGCTGAAGCTGGTCGTGACTATAACACTGTTGACGTGGGGACTACCACTTTATACAATGTAATACTTCCACCATTTAAAGCTTCATTAGAAGCCGATGTCAAAAGTGTAATGAACGCTTTCAACGTTCTTAATGGTATCCCTGCTACAGGTGATAAGTTTTTACTCAGGAATATTTTAAAAGATCAATGGGGTTTTCAGGGCTTTGTGGTATCCGACTGGGATTCTGTAGGTGAAATGGTTAACCACGGTTATGCAGAAGACGGTCGGGATGCTGCTAAAAAAGCTGTCCTAGCTGGAACTGATATGGACATGGAGTCTTATCATTTCATTGAGCAATTAGCAAGCCTGGTAGAAGATGGTGAAGTAGATGAAAACTTAATTGATGATGCAGCGGGACGTATTCTTAAAGTTAAATTTGAACTCGGCCTTTTTGACGATCCTTACAAATATTTATCTAAAGATCGTGAAAACGAACTAGTATGCAGTCCTAAATTTAAAGATGAGGTTTTAGATATTGCACGACGATCTATCGTTTTACTAAAAAACGATAACGATATTTTACCGCTTCAAAAATCAAATCAAAAGATTGCTATAATTGGCGATCTCGCTCAGGATAAAACTTCACCACTAGGAAGTTGGAGAATAGCTGCTGACGATGGAACGGCTGAGTCTTTGATGGAAGCTATGCAAGCTTATGAAGCAAATAATACACTTAATTACGCAGCTGGTCCTCAGCTAATTATAGGAGAAACCAAATTTGTAAAAGAACTTAATGTCAATACAACAGATAGATCAGGTTTTGATGAAGCCGTACGAACTGCTAAAAATGCAGATGTTGTCATTATGAACCTTGGTGAACATGGATTGCAAAGCGGAGAAGCAAGAAGCAGAACAAGACTTGGATTACCAGGATTACAACAGGAATTATTAGAAGCGGTTTATAAAGTGAATCCCAACATCGTTTTAGTATTACAGAACGGGCGACCACTTACACTCAACTGGGCAGATGAACATATTCCAGCAATTGTAGAGGCATGGCAACTTGGTACCTTTAGTGGTTCAGCAATTACTCAGGTGCTCTACGGAGATTACAACCCAAGTGGTAAGTTGCCAATGAGCTTTCCTCGTCATGTCGGACAACTACCTTTGTATTACAATCATTTATCTACAGGACGCCCTAATGATCCTAATCAAAACGACGTCTTCAGGTCACATTATACCGATGAACAAAATACACCACTCTATCCTTTTGGTTTTGGACTAAGCTATACAAACTTTATCTACAGTAATTTTAAAGTAACTCCGTTAACCTCCTCAAACACTATCGAAGTCACTGTTGATGTTCAAAATAGCGGAGATATGGACGGCACAGAAACTGTGCAGGTCTACATCAGAGATTTGGTTGCTCAAATTTCAAGACCTGTAAAGGAGCTTAAAGCCTTTCAACAGGTAAAAATCAAAGCTGGTGAAAGCGAAAGCTTAAGCTTTACACTTACTGAAGAAGATCTAGGATACTATTTGCCTAACGGTGAATGGATTTTTGAGAGCGGTGAATTTGAAATATTTCTAGGATACAATTCACAGGATACTAACTCGAAGCGTATAGAATTATAATAATAAAGATGTATAGTTAAAAAAAAGAATTAAATCTTCATTTTAAAAATTGATTTGATAATCTTTTTCATTGAAATTACTACTTATGTATATTTTATAAGCTATTAATAATCAAATGCTATATATTTTGTATAATAAATAAGGAATAATCAATGTATTGATTAGGTGATGACTAAAATCTTTGCTTTTTAAGTGTAGTAATTTGAAATTTCCTTTTTTTAAACAGTTTACAGCTATACATTTCCTATACAAAACATCCTCTCAACCCAAATCAAAGCTCTCGCTGAAAATCCTTTCTTAATATTAAGTTAAGGGTCTTAAGCGGGTTTACTCATTTTTCGGAGTAAAAAAAATCATAGCGAGTGTGTATATTTTTTGTAGTGTGTTAAATCAAATGTTTAACGGCGAAAACCTTTAAGTTTGAGAATAACGAATTTTTTAGATTCTTTGATATGAAAAAATTTCTAACTGCAATCGCTTTTTTACTTCTTACGAGCTTTAGTTTTTCACAAGCTCATGATGTAAAGGTCATTTCTAACGAGCAAGGAATGAAGCTTCAAGTAGATGGTAAAGATTTTATGGTAAATGGTATGAACTGGGATTATTTTCCCAGAGGAACAAATTTCAGTTATAGTCTTTGGGAACAATCTGATGATATAATTCAGGCTGCTTTGGATGCAGAGATGGGCTTGCTGAAAAATATGGGGGTTAATACGGTAAGACTTTACACTGGCATTCAGCCAAAATGGATCACTTACATTTATGAAAATTATGGGATCTATACCATGCTCAACCATTCTTTTGGCCGGTATGGACTGACGATAAACGGAGTATGGACACCAGTAACTAAATACGATGATCCAGACACTGTAGAATTACTTCTCTCAGAAGTTAATGAACTAGCTCAGAATTATAAAGATACTCCAGGGCTTCTGTTATTCTTGTTAGGTAACGAAAACAATTATGGGTTGTTTTGGGCAGGTGCTGAAACAGAAGATTTCCCTGACGAGGAAGATCAAATCAATGCTGTTGGTGAAATTAGGGGTCGTCCGATGTACCGCCTTATGAATGAAGCAGCTGTAGACATGAAGGAAATCAATAGCAATATTCCAGTTGCAATTTGCAACGGTGACGTTCTCTTTCTTGATATTATCGCTGAAGAATGTCCTGATGTAGATATTTATGGAACCAATATGTACAGAGGGGCCTCATTTGGAGATGCTTTTCAGAAAGTAAAAGAGGTCTACGGCAAACCAATTCTATTCACAGAATTTGGAGCAGATGCTTTTAATGCCATCGAAATGCAAGAAGATCAGAAATCACAGGCTTATTACATGGTGAATAACTGGAAAGATATTTACGCAAATGCTGCAGGACTTGGAAGAGCTGAAAATTCTATTGGAGGTTTTACTTTCCAATTTAGTGATGGTTGGTGGAAATTTGGACAGACAGATAATTTAGATGTTCACGATTCTAATGCCTCATGGGAAAACGGAGGTTATGACAGAGACCATAAGGAAGGTAAAAATAACATGAATGAAGAGTGGTTTGGAGTGTGTGCCAAAGGTCCAACTAATGCAAGAGGTTTGTACGACTTATACCCAAGGGCGGCTTACTACGCTCTAAAAGAAGCACATGAACTCAATCCTTACGATGAAAATGTTAATGGTCTAACTGTGACCAAGCATTTTGAGGATATTTCTTTGATGGATGCCGTTTTAAGGGCTAGAGGAGATAAAGCCGCTTTAGGTGGTGGGGAAACTCAAAAGGTTGGAATTAGCAGAGTAGCAGCTCATTTATCAACCTTTTATACTGGAGGTAGTTTAATTACAACACCAGACAATCCGGATCCAAACTCCACTTCTTATCCCAATCAATTGGGTTTTGACCAGATGCAATCCTATTTTATTGGTGTGGGTGGTAAACCTGCAGCTAATGTCACTTTCAATGTGGACTTCAACATCGTTGGAGATCTCGCTGAAAATCCAATTAACGAAATTTTTTATGAAAATAGAGCTAGACCCATTCGAGTCCAAACTCCAGACGGAGAAACGATAATCCAAGACAATAATAATTTGCAGGTCTACCAAGCTGAGTTTGAATGGAACAACGATCTATTCGACTTAAGAGGATTCTACAGAACAGGTCATTACCATTGGGGTTACGAAGGTGATTTTTTTGGATTGTATCCAGAAGCTAATTATGGTCCGAACTTAGATATCTACGGAGGTGTAATCTCGGGAATAGAGATTGATGCCAAAGGAGAACTTGATGGTTTAAAAGCTGCCATTGGTCCTCAATTGTGGTGGGGTGCCAATCCTACTATGCTTTATAAATATACCAAGACCATTCAAAAATGGGATGTAACAGGAATTTACCATAGAGACTTAGAAACCGAATTAGAGTTTGATGATAACGGACGACGAATATTAGATCAGAATCAGGTGCGAAGTGGTGTGATTCCACCGTGGCCCCAGGAAAGAGCTACTTTGGCTCTAGAACGAGATTTTGGAAAATTTGGATTGACGGTAGGTGGTATATGGGCAGGAAGTCCGCTTAACGGAAGTACTTATCAAGATATCGATGATAACGGCAATGTCGTAGTAGATAATGTAAAAGCATCCGATAACTGGGGAGGTAAAGCCAAACTGACTTATGAAGGCGGTAAATTTAACTGGTATGCACAAGGAGGTATCTCAGGGCTTGTAGCCAATGGGGGATTCGACCCTACTTTAACCTTTACAGGATGGAAATTAAAAGATAATGGAAGTGGTAACCAATCCAATTTTTTATCTGGTTTCACCTATAATATTGGGAAATGGCAAATTGCCCCAAATTTTTTATGGCAAAAGCCTTTGGTAGACGCTATGCCAGATAATGGTGACGCTCCAGGTCGATTAAGAAATTTTATCGACGATCCATTTGCTGTTCGTTTTAATAGAGAAACTACAGCCGGTGAAATTCTTTTCACCTTCGATCCTACTCCGGGAACTTATATGTATGACTGGGATAACAATAGATCTGAAGATGCTGAATTTGCAATGAGTGCAGGTTTTGTATTCAGACACTTACCAACGACGATGGATGCACATATTGGTTTTCTCGACACTCGTGAATTTTTTCCTTTTGCAAACACAGTCCCAGCTCAGGATTTATGGGAAGCTCACGCTAGAATGGTGTCAAGTTTAGGGCCTGATCTCAGCATCGTGGGTACATTTTATTACGGAAACGGTCAGGCTAATGGAGACTCTGATCGGTTAGTGACCGATAGGTTTGGAGCCAATCTCGACGTGAGGTATAAAAAATATTGGATTAGAGGGGATGTGAAAATCAACGACTGGGGTCCTTATGATTACCACAGGGATTTCAACTTAACTTTCCCTGTCCAAACCATGATAGATTTGTCAACTACATTAGGAAAACCAAAGTGGTATATTTTGCCCACTACACAAGTTGGTATAAGAGGCATATGGCGGTCATTAAATGAATTTTCTCCCAGATATTCACCCAATGCAACACCGATTGGTTCCTTCGACACTAATCCAGCAATTAGTCCAGTAGGCTTTCCAGATGGTTCTGAATGGGAAATCATGACTTATGTAAGATTTAATATTGGTAAATAATATTCAAGATGATAAAGAAAAAATATATTCAATTTATAGCACTTGCTGTCCTTTCTATGATCATGACTACAAGTTGCGAAAGAGACGTATCCGACGATGCGGTATTGGCTACTTTCCCTTCCAATGCAGACGTATATACTGATAATCCTGTGGGATTAACAGATGAGTTTTTCATCTCGTTTAATCCTGCCGATGGGGCAAACCCTGAAGGTTTTGGAACTGACCAAAATGAAGCCTATGTTGGCACTTCTTCAATAAGACTAGATATCCCCGCACCAAATGATCCAGATGGTGGTTTTATTGGTGGTATTTTTAAAGATAGAGGTGAAGGAAGAAATCTGACAGAGTATGATGCTTTAACCTTTTGGGTGAAGGCTTCAAGAACCGCTCTTTTCGATGAAGTTGGTTTTGGGTTCGACTTTGAATTGGATAAATACACAGTGGCAAGGACAGACATACAATTATCAACAGATTGGAGAAAAGTAATCATACCAATTCCAGATCCTTCAAAATTGATTCAGGAAAAAGGAATGTTTTTCTTTTCAACAGGTACTTCAAGTACAGATGGTGTTGGATTTACAATTTGGATAGATGAAATAAGATTTGAAAATCTAGGAACAATTGCTCAACCACAACCAAGAATTTTAAATGGTGAAAACATATCACAGCAAGGTTTTATTAATGTACCTTTTCAGCTCACTGGACTTACCCAAACATTCAACACCGAATCTGGTAGAAATGTAAGTGTTAATGCAGCTCCTTCTTTTTTTGATTTTTCATCTTCAAACCCAGGAGTTGCTACAGTTGACGAATTTGGCCTGGCATCAGTTATAGGTGAAGGCGAAGTGACAATATCTGCTTCCTTAGATGGTGTTGGAGCTCAAGGTTCATTGTCACTTAATGTTGAAGGAGGCTTCAATTTTGCTCCCGATCCAACACAGCCCGCAGAAAATGTTGTTTCTATATTTAGTGATGCTTATCAGGATATTCCAGTATCAAGATACAATTCATTTTTTGAGCCCTTTCAAAACACGCTTGGCGGTGTTGTCCCGGTTGGACCAGAGTCTATAATAAGTTATACAGATCTAAATTTTGTAGGCATTGTTTTTAATGATGTAACCTTCCCGTCAGAAGCAGTTCAACCTGTTAATGCCACTAATTTAACTCACTTACATGTAGATATTAATGTTCAAGAAGCTATTCAAGCCAACGACAGATTATTATTACAGCTTACAAATTATGGTGCTTCAGAAACTGTGGGCTCTTTTTTAATATCTGGAAATCAATTAGTCGAAGACCAATGGGTCAGTTTTGATATTCCTTTATCGGACTTTTCGGGACTTGGGGATAAAAACAGGATTGGTCTACTCCTTTTTAATTCTGAAGATGGGCCTAATAACCCTACGATATCTAATATATTTTTAGATAACATTTATTTCTACACTGAATAAATATAAACCCATTGATTATGAAAATAAATAAAGATAGTAAACTTAATATGATGAAATATTCATCAATTTTTCTACTAATTTTAATGTGCATATTGAGTTGCGATTTAGATGAAACTCAGGAAGTGGTTACGCTTGACAACTTGGTGTGGGCCGATGAGTTTGACATTGATGGTGCTCCAAATCCGGAACATTGGAACTTTGAAATTGGTGATGGCACAGACCAAGGCATACCCGGTTGGGGTAATAATGAATTACAATATTACACCGATAGACCACAAAATGTGAAAGTTGAAAATGGCGTATTGCTCATCACTGCCAGGCAAGAATCTTTTCAAGGCAATAACTATACTTCTGCGCGATTGACCACTCAAAATCTGTTTGAACAAAAATATGGTCGATATGAAGCGCGGATTAAAGTACCTTACGGAAAAGGCTACTGGCCTGCATTTTGGTTATTGGGTAATGACTGCGATGTTAATCCATGGCCTGCTTGTGGAGAAATTGATATTATGGAATTTTTAGGCGATGAGCCAACTTCAGTTTTTAGTACAATTCATGGACCTCAATATTCTGGAGCTGAATCTATTTCTAAAGCATATAATTTAGAAAATGACCGTTTCGATACAGGTTTTCATGTCTATGGAATGGAATGGTCACCAAATCGCATCAATTTTTATGTAGACGATGTTTTGTACCATACCCTTACGCCAGAAGATGTAGATGAAGAAACTAATGGTGCTGGAAACTGGATTTTCAACGATAGACCATTTTACATCATTCTTAATGTAGCCATAGGTGGTAATTTGCCAGGAAACCCGAATTCAGAAACTGTTTTTCCACAAAGCATGGTTGTGGATTACGTAAGAGTTTACAATTAACTAAAATTTACTAAAATGAAATTATCAAATAAAAGCTTAATAGTTGTGCCTCTTATGGTTTTGATCATGTTTCAATTCTCGTGTGAAGAGAATGATAGCGGTATCGATTTTGTAGATTTTGAAGCCAGGTTTGTCAGTGAAGTAAATAATAGAACCGTTAGTTTTAATAATTTATCCAATGAAGCGACAAGTTTTGTTTGGGATTTTGGAGATGCTACGAGTTCCACTTTGATTAATCCTGTCAAAACTTATGATGAGGATGGTACTTATACAGTGTCGCTCACTGCAATCAATGACAATGGCGATATAGATACATTTCAGGATGATGTTGAGGTTGAATTGATTTTGATAGTGAATGGTAATTTTGAGAATGGTTCTCAAGGTTGGATAGTGGGTGTTAATGATAATGCTTCTGCACCTGTAGTTACTGAAAATGGCAATTCATTTTACGAAGTCAATATCACCAACCCCAACCCCGATCAACCATTCCTCGTTAATCTCAGTCAAAAATTACCAATTACTCAAGGCGAACCTTATGTTTTGACTTTTGATGCCTGGTCTGATAGAAACAGAACCATAATTGCAGGAATAGGTCTAAGCGGCGGTGATTTTTCCAACGATATTCAAACTGTAAACCTCACGGATACACCACAAACTTTTGAGTTAACCTTAAGCTCTCAGGAGTTTGGTGCACCAGATGCTAGAGTTTTGTTTGATAATAACGGTGAAGCTGGCCTGGTTAGGATAGATAACGTATCCTTAGATTTGCAATAGCTTTATAATAGAACCTTAAATAAGTAGAACCAATTAACAAAGAATGATTCAAGAAGACAACAAGACACAACAATCAACCAAAGAAAGTGTATTGGAACAAGTGAGAATAAATGGTGAGAAGTTCTTAAAAATCACCAATAATGATGCGCAACGCCCATTTTTTATGAGTATAGTCAGCGATTCCAACCACTGGATGTTTATATCTAGCAATGGAGGACTTACAGCAGGTCGACGTAATGCAGATTATGCACTTTTTCCCTATTATACAGATGATAAAATAACTGAATCTGCACATTATACTGGTAGTAAGACCATATTTAAGGTACATAGTGATGCTGGCTTTCAGGTATGGGAGCCCTTCTCCAATAGGTTTTTAGAGCAATATCAGATCACAAGACATTTGTACAAAAATATCTATGGAAACAAACTGATGTTTGAAGAAATCAATCACAGTTTAAACTTGAGTTTTACCTACAGATGGTCATCGAGTGATAAATATGGTTTTGTAAAAACTTCTGAAGTGATCAACCATAATCCATCTTCCGTCAAAATTGAAGTTTTAGATGGTCTTCAAAATGTATTACCTGCTGGCGTAGTCAGTGATTTGCAAAGTCAGAGTAGCAATCTTGTTGATGCGTATAAACGTAACGAACTCGATCAAAACACGGGCTTAGGTATTTTTGCCTTAAGTGCCGTACCAGTCGACAAAGCTGAACCTAGTGAGGCCTTAAAAGCAAATGTAGTTTGGCAGTTAGGACTAGATAATCCTGGTTATCTTTTATCCTCTCTGCAACTTGAAAACTTCAGAACTGGACAGGACATTCATCAAGAAACCGATGTCAAGGCTGAAAAGGGCGCGTATTTTGTTCACAAAACCCTTCATCTAGAGCCAGAAGAGAAAAAGACATGGCTTATTGTCGCCGATGTCAATTACAATCATGCGTCAGTGATTAAACTTCAACAAGATTTACACAACGAAAATCTTTTGGACATCATTGAAGAGGATATTCTAGCGGGCACCGAAAAACTGATTCGACTCAATGCTGCAGCTGATGGACTTCAACGTTCTAATGATAATTTAAGAGACATCCGTCATTATGCCAACACCATGTTCAATATCATGCGCGGTGGAATCTTTGATAATAATTACCAAATAGAAGGATGGGACTTTAGAGATTATTTGTCTAAAGCCAATAAACCTTTATCTAAAAAACTGGAGTCCAAGTTAAAAGCTTTACCAGAGGAATTTCCTTTAAGCCAATTGAAAGCACTTGCGCATTCTATAAATAATGAAGATTTTACAAGGCTCTGTACAGAGTATTTACCTCTGAAATTTAGTCGCAGACACGGAGACCCGAGTCGACCTTGGAATCAATTCTCTATCAATACTAAAGATGAACAAGGCCATAAAATTCTAAATTACGAAGGCAATTGGCGTGATATTTTTCAGAATTGGGAAAGTCTTTCACATTCCTATCCTGAGTTTATCGAAAGCATGATCTATAAATTTCTGAATGCAACTACATTCGATGGGTATAACCCTTATCGGGTAACCAAAGATGGCTTCGATTGGGAAACTATAGAACCAGACGACCCGTGGTCTTACATTGGTTACTGGGGAGATCATCAGATCATTTATTTGCTGAAATTTTTAGAATTTTATGAAGATTATCAGCCCCAAAGTTTAGCTAAACTCTTTAAAAAATCCGAATTTGTATATGCCAATGTTCCTTATAGAATTAAATCTTACCAGGATATTTTAAGCGATCCAAAGGATACTATCGATTTTGACCATAAAGCGGATTCAAAAATCAGAGATAAGCGTGAAAAAATAGGAGCTGATGGGGCCTTACTTCAAACCAAAAGGGGTAAAATAATCCACGTCAATTTCGTTGAAAAGATATTAGCAACAACTTTGGCTAAGCTATCCAACTTTATTCCAGAAGCTGGTATTTGGATGAACACCCAGCGTCCGGAATGGAACGATGCTAACAATGCTTTGGTAGGGAACGGAGTGTCTATGGTAACGTTATCTTATTTGAGACGATTTTTAGAATTCTTCAAAACGGTTTTTGAAAATGTAGAGGGCGACGAAGACTACTCAATTTCAGAAGAATTGGCACAGCTTTTTACAAAAATGCATAATACTTTCATTACCCATCATGACCTTATAAAATCTGGTTTTAATGATGTTCAGCGTAAAGTTATTTTGGATGAATTAGGAGAGGCTGCCAGTCATTACCGAACTCAGGTGTATGCCAAAGGATTCTCAGGAGAGAAAACTGAGCTTTCTGCAGAACAAATTCAAGGGTTTATTAAAACAAGTATAGATTATTTAGAGCATTCCATTGAGGCTAACAAGCGAACTGACAATTTGTACCATGCTTATAATCTAATGACCGTTGAAGACGATGAAGTCTCGATTAATTATCTTTCAGAAATGCTCGAAGGCCAGGTAGCTGTATTAAGTTCAGGTTACTTAGAATCAACTCAGTCTTTAGAGGTGTTGGACGCCCTGAAACAAAGTGACTTATTTAGACCAGACCAATTTAGTTATTTACTTTACCCATTCAAAAACTTAAAAGGCTTTTTGGAACGTAATCATGTTCCTGAAGCTTCAGTAAAATCTTCTGAATTGCTTCAAAAATTAGTAGAAGATGGCGATAGACGAATCATTGAAAAAGACATTAAAAATCAGTATCACTTCAATGGTAATTTCAACAATGCTAAGAAGTTAAAACAAGCATTGCTTTCTCTTAAAGGTGAAGCAGCTTACTCAAGTTTAGTTGAAAAAGAATTGAATTTGATTTTGAAAATTTACGAAGAGGTTTTCAACCATAAATCCTTTACAGGACGCTCGGGAACATTTTACGGCTATGAAGGTTTAGGTTCCATCTATTGGCATATGGTTTCAAAACTGCAATTAGCGGTTTTAGAAACTTGTTTAGATGCTATAAATAACGAAGCATCGGCAGAAGTGGTTGGTCGTTTACTGGAGCATTACTATGAAATCAACGAAGGTATTGGCGTGCATAAATCTCCAAAACTCTACGGTGCTTTTTCTACAGATCCGTACTCACATACTCCTATCGGGAAAGGCGCACAACAACCAGGTATGACAGGTCAGGTTAAAGAAGATATCCTTAGCCGATTTGGCGAATTGGGTGTTCAGGTCAAAAAGGGAAGGCTTCAGTTTCAACCTTATCTGCTAAGGAAAACTGAGTTTTTGGATGAAGTCCATGTTTTTAGATATGTAGATCTAAATAATGATAAGCATAAAATGGACTTACATCCCGGTTCATTAGGATTTACATTTTGTCAGGTGCCAATTGTTTATATTATGTCTGCTGAAAGCAAAATAGAAATTGACATGAGTGATGGTTCAACTGAAACCATTCATGGTCTTGAGCTTTCTAAGACAATTAGCCACGATATTTTCCAGAGATCTGGTCAGGTAAGATTGATCACAGTTCATGTAGAAACCTCCATTTTAAAATAAATAAGTCATGAAGTCAGCTATGCATAGCCTTTTAGCTTTAAGTCTAGTTTTAGTAGCTTCTTGCCAACAATCTCAAAAAGAGCTCGAATCAATGCAAAAAGATAGAAATTTAACTGCAAAAGAGATTTTCAATAAACCAGAATATCTAGCCATTTCTTATGGGGGTTACCGTGAAAATACTCGAAGTATACAACCTGAGATAAGTGAACTTAAGGAAGACTTGAAGATTTTACATGCAATGGACATTAAGGTATTGAGAACTTACAATGTTCGTTTACCCCATGCGGCCAATGTTCTTCAGGCCATTAAGGAACTTAAAATAGAATATCCAGATTTTGAAATGTATGTCATGCTAGGCGCATGGATAGATTGTAAAAATGCATGGACTGAGTTACCGCTCAATCATAACGAAGAAAGCGTGCGTAATGCAACTGAAATCGAAAGAGCGGTAGAACTAGCCAATCAATTTCCGGATATTGTAAAAATTATTGCTGTAGGGAATGAAGCTATGGTGAAATGGGCGGAAGCCTACTATGTTCAACCTCACATTATTTTAAAATGGGTCAAACATCTCCAGGCTCTTAAGGAGGAAGGTGAACTTAGCAAAGATCTCTGGATTACAAGTTCAGATAACTTTGCTTCTTGGGGAGGTGGTGAAAGTGAATACCATACTCCAGAACTGGAAGAGCTCATTAAAAGTGTGGATTACCTTTCTATTCATACCTATCCGATGCACGACACGCATTACAATCCGATCTTTTGGGGGACTTTACACAAAGAAAGTCAACTAAGCAATACCGAAAAGATTGATAAAGCGATGAATCGCTCTTTGAGTTACGCGATTTCTCAGTATGACAGTGTTGCCAGCTATATGAAAACTTTGGGGGTAAACAAGCCTATTCATATTGGAGAAACAGGCTGGGCAAGTTTCTCAAACGGGCATTATGGTCATGAAGGATCCAAAGCTACAGATGAATACAAACAAGCATTGTACTATGATAAAATGCGAGAATGGGCGACTAAAAACAAAATAAAGTGCTTTTATTTCCAGGCTTTTGATGAGCCATGGAAAGATGCGCAAAACCCAAGCGGATCTGAGAATTATTTTGGCATATTTACCGTAGAAGGTAAAGCTAAATATGTGCTCTGGGATGCAGTAGATAAGGGTGTTTTTGAAGGATTGGAAAGAGGTGACCAACCTGTTATTAAAACCTATGATGGTAAAATCGAGGACTTACTCTTAGATGTTAGTATGCCTCCGGTTAAAAAAGAAATTAATGTGAACCATTAGTTGAATGATTAAAAATCCATATTATGAAGTCTTTAAAATTTTCATCAATCGTCTTAATTATACTTATGATTGCTAGTTCTTGTGCTAAGAAGACTGAAGTTTCAGAAGTTGAAGTTTTTGAAACTTCAAGAAGTGGAAATCAATTATCGAAAATAGAAACCTTTAGCAAGGCTAAATCCACTTCAAAAATAAGCTTGAATCCTGAACAAACCTTTCAGACCTTTACTGGTTTTGGGGGTTCTTTTACGGAAGCATCTGCCTCTTTACTGAATCGATTGAGCGAAGAAAATCGTCAAAAAGTCATCGATGCTTATTTTGCAGATTCTGGAGCACGTTATTCTTTGACCAGAACTCATATGAATTCTTGTGACTTTTCTTTAAGTCAATATTCTTATGCCCCTGTTGAAGGAGATACGCTCCTTAAAAATTTCAGTATAGAAGAGGATAAAGATGATTTGATCCCCATGATTAAAGAGGCGATGAACGCCTCAAAAGATGGCTTCAAAATTATTTCTTCACCATGGACAGCACCGCCTTGGATGAAAGATAACAACAAATGGGTTGGAGGGAAGTTGAAGCCAGAATACTACGACACTTGGGCGCTTTTCTTCTCCAAATATGCCGATGCCTACAAAGCTGAAGGTATAGATATTTGGGGGTTTACCGTCGAAAATGAGCCTTTAGGAAATGATAGCAACTGGGAGAGTATGCACTTCTCGCCTAAAGAAATGACTGACTTTGTAGTCAATCATCTTGGTCCTCAGCTGGAACAAGATGGTAAAAGCGATTTAGCAATTTTAGGTTACGACCAAAATAGAGAACATCTGGATGAATGGGTGGACGAAATGTACAGAGACGAAACGTCTAGAAAATACTTTGATGGAACTGCTGTACATTGGTACGCCAGTACTTATAAAATATTTGGAGACCAATTACAATATGCTAAAAATAAAGCTCCAGAAAAATACTTAATTGAAACCGAGGGTTGCATTGACGCCCAGGTTCCGGTTTGGCAAGATGATGACTGGTACTGGCAAAAAGAAGCCACTGACTGGGGTTACGACTGGGCTAGTGAGGAAAACAAATACCTTCACCCCAAATACAGACCGGTGTATAGGTATGCGCGCGATATTATAGGGTGCATGAACAATGAAGTAGATGGCTGGATAGATTGGAACATGGTTCTGGATCGTCAAGGTGGGCCGAACTGGTTTGAAAACTGGTGTATAGCGCCTGTGATTGTCGATCCAGACCAAGATGAGGTATATTTCACACCTTTGTATTACACCATGTCTCACTTCAGTAGATACATAAGACCGGGAGCAAAACGCATCGCTTTTGAATCCACGGATGTCGATTTGCAAGTCAGTGCTGCAACCAATCCAGATGGTAGCCATGTGGTGATCGTATTTAATCCTTCAGAAGAACAGAAAGTATTTGACCTTACTTTGAATGATGTTTCCAGAACTATATCTATAAGTCCACAAGCTATTCAAACGATAACTATCGCCAATTAAATTGAGATTGTATGTCTGAAATTAAAACTCCCGAAGAAGATAAAGTTCCAGTAGGTCAAAAGGCGGCTTTTGGTGCGGGTCATTTTGTTCTGAACTTATTGCCAGGGGTCTTAGGTGTTTATCTGCAAGTATTTATCCTTACGGCTTTTGGAATGGATCCAGTCTGGGCAGGGCTTTTGGGTGGCTTACCTAGAATCTTTGATGCGCTATCGGACCCAATCATGGGATTTATTTCTGACAATACAAAATCTAGATATGGAAGGCGAAGGCCTTATATTTTTTCAGGTGCAATTATAAGTGGGCTACTATTCATTCTGATGTGGCAATTGAATGAAAATGCATCAATGACCTATAATTTTTGGTACGTGATGATTTTGCAAATCCTATTCCTGGTTGGGAATACCATGTTTGCAACACCACTGGTTGGCTTAGGCTACGAAATGTCTCCAGATTATAACGAAAGGACTCGTTTGATGAGTCTTGCCAACTCCATGGGACAAATAGCTTGGATTATAGTGCCCTGGCTGTATGTTATTATACCTGATCCGGATACCTTTGATAATCCAGCTGAAGGTGTTAGAACCATGGCCTATATCGTAGGAGGAATTTGTATAGTTTTTGGAGTTTTACCTGCTCTTTTTTGCAAAGGGATAGATGCAGGAGAAATGGAAGATAGGGAAAGGATCTCTCTGAAAACATTAGGATCCAACATGAGAGAACTATATAAGGGTATAGTTCAAGTATCCAAGAACAAACCTTTTATGAAGCTTTGTGGAGCAACCTTTTTAGTGTTCAATGGTTTTCAATTGGTAGCCGCTTTTTCAGTATTTATCATTGTGTTTTATATGTATCAGGGAAGCTGGGAAGTGGCCGGGACATGGCCTGCCTGGTTTAATTCTCTTAACGCAGTAATTACTGCCTTAATCGTTATTCCTATAGTTTCTAAAATGGCAACCAAAATTGGGAAACGAAATGCTTTTCTTATTTCTACATTTTTATCAATCATAGGATATATTTTAAAATGGTGGGGCTTTGATGTTGAGTTAAATGAACAATTCAATCAAACGTTATTAGGTGAAAGCTTAACTGGTGGATTGGGTACAGTGTTTAATTTTTTAAATCCTCATTTGAAAAGTATTGGGGCGACTTGGTTTACAATTGATGTCTCTAATGGTGTGCCCTGGCTAATTTTTTTGCCAATTCCTTTTTTTGCATTTGGTATGGGTGGTTTATTTACCTTGATGATGTCCATGACAGCAGATGTCTGTGATTTGGACGAACTTGAAAACGGCCTGCCTCGTAAAGAAGGCACCTTTGGAGCGATCTACTGGTGGATGGTTAAAGTTGGACAGGCTTTAGCAATTATACTAAGTGGAGTCATTCTAAAAATTGTTGGTTTTGACCAGAATATCACAGATCAAACGGTGGAGACAATGACCAATCTAAGGATTGCAGATATCGTTGTTCCTGCCGGTACTGCTGCAGCTGCATTTTTGGTGATGTGGGGTTATAATCTTGATGAAAAACGAGTGAATAAAATAGGAGAAGAACTAAAGCGAAGAAGAGTAAAACCTAAAAACATAACTTCTTCAGCCTATTTGAAGAGATCTCATCTATTGTTACCAGAACTCAATATAACACCAGATAGACAATATGATCTTGATTTTTCCAATAAATCAAACAAAGAGATCAAAGCTTTATTTTCCACTAAGCTACACGAAGGTCTTCATGGTATTTGTTTTAGTCCCTATACAAAGGGTCAGGATTTAAGCGATACTCTTTCCGAAAGTCAAATAGTTCGTAGAATGAAAATCATTCAGCCTTATACTCAATGGGTAAGATCATTTTCTTGTACCAATGGCAACGAATACATTCCAAAGATTGCAAAAGATAAAGGCCTTAAAACTGCAGTAGGAGCATGGATTAGTAACGATCTATCCAAAAATCAAAAGGAAATTGAAAATCTTATTTCACTGGCCAATGATGGTCTTGTGGATATTGCGGTTATCGGAAATGAAGTTCTACTTCGCGAGGAGCTGAGTGTTGATGAGGTTTTAGAGTATATTTCAAGAGTAAGACAAGCAATCCCCAAAGAGATTCTTGTAACCTATGTAGACTCGTATTACATTTTCGATATTCATCCTGAACTTATTCCAGCCTTGGATATGATATCTATTAACTGCTATCCCTTCTGGGAAGGAGCTGATATAAATATTTCACCTGCCTATACGCGTTATATGTATCAACTTATCAAAGAAAAATCTGGAGGTAAACCCGTTATTATTTCCGAAACTGGTTGGCCGAGTGATGGTGAAAGTACAGAGCAGGCAGAACCATCTCAAACTAACGCGATGAAATATTTTATCGATATTCAGAATTGGGCCGATCAGGAGGATATTCCACTATTTTATTTTTCTTCTTTTGATGAGTCCTGGAAAATTCATCATGAAGGAGATGTTGGACAGAGTTGGGGTCTATGGAACGAGAAAGAAAAACTTAAATATTAATCACTTATGTCATACAGAAAAGAACAGGTAATAACTAAACAGCAAGAACAATTTTTAGCCTCCGTACAAAATCTTGATTTTGTGCCGGAAGTCCCCATTGAAGAATTACAAGATTTATTCGATTCGATCATGAAAGATGGTTTTCATGGAATCTGCTTCAGTATGTATGAAGATGGTCAGAAACCAGGAGACCATATTACAGAAGAGCAGGTGCGACGTCGTATGACCATTCTAAAACCGCACATCAAGTGGGTTCGTTCGTTTTCATGCATTGAAGGCAACGAGTTCGTTCCAAAAGTTGCGAAAGAATTAGGGATTAAAACTTTGGTGGGAGCCTGGATAAGTGACGATAAGGAAAAAAACAGAGAAGAGTTGGATGCGCTTATAGAAATGGCAAATAATGGGCTTGTAGATATCGCCGCTGTTGGAAATGAAGTTTTATACAGAGACGATATCCCTCTTGAGGAATTAAAAGAACATATCCAAGAAGTCAAAGATTCTATTCCTTCACATATTCCCGTAGGTTATGTTGATGCTTATTATGAATTCTCCGTACATCCGGATTTAACAGACATGTGTGATGTTATTTTATCCAATTGTTATCCGTTTTGGGAGAAATGCCATCATGACTATGCGTTAACCCATATGCAGCAAATGTTTGGTCAGGCCATGAACGCTGGAAGAGGTAAAAAAGTAATTATCACCGAAACAGGCTGGCCTAGTAAAGGAGAAAGTTTAGGCGGTGCAGAACCGTCGTATGAAAATGCGCTTAAATATTTCATTAACACACAGTTATGGTGTAAAAAAGCAGGAATTGAAAGTTTTTATTTTTCCTCTTTTGACGAGTCCTGGAAGGTTGGAGCAGAGGGTATCGTAGGCGCCTACTGGGGTCTATGGGATAAAAACGAAAAAATAAAGTATGTAAAGAAATAGAAAGCGTATAGTTTTTGTATGGGTTAATTTAACACTGTTGCGTTGTAGTTATTACTATATTTAAGAAAATTATTATTAATCCTTTAAATTTTTACTATGAAAAAAATTACTTATTTATTTTTATTGATGGTAATTCCTTTTGGAATTATGGCTCAAGAATTACCGCTAGATTTTGAGGTTGCAGAGGATGATTCTTTTTCTGGCTTTAATGATGCTACAGCAAATGTAGTTGAAGATCCAACAGATCCTACAAACCAAGTTTTAGAGTTAACCAGTGCAGGGAATGATTTTGATGGAGCTAGCATTAATTTAGCTACATATGTAGATTTATCTGACGATTCAAATAATACGATTACATTGAGGTTTTGGTCACCAGATGCTACTACAAGAACACATTTATTGAAATTTGAAGGTGCAACTAATGGTCCAGGTGCTGCCGAGCTTTATTTCGACACCACGATTGACGGATGGCAAACCATTACACTTGATTTTCCAGCTGGATTAGCAAATGATTATCCAACGCTGGTCTTATTTGCAGACGCTGGAGTTGGTAATACCGCAACTGGTACATATTACATAGATGATATTGATGGACCAAACGGAGATCCAGTTCCTGAGCCCATTGAAGATATTACCGTTTCTGCGCCAGACCCAACTGAAGCAAATTCAGATGTTTTAAGCATTTATAATGATACAAACAATTATACGAACATTTGGGTACCTGAGTATTCTTTTGGAGAAGCTTCATTTGTTGATATTTCAGGCAATCAAACAATAAAAATAGACTTTTCTGCAGCAGGTTGGGGCCAAGGTAGAGAGCCTTCAAATCTTGTTGATATAAGTCAATACGATAGAGTTCATTTCGATTACTACGTTGACGATAGATTTGATCCAGGATCTATGGGTGAACAAGTGCTTTTTATTTTAATAGATAACGATGGCGGAACTAACGAATATAATTATGAACTTACATTAGGAGGAAGTGATGGTACTTTACAAGTTGGTTCATGGGTCAGTGTTGATGTACCGCTATCTTTTTTCGAAAACTTGGGTTTTGATAAATCACTTTTTTTCCAGTATAAATTAGGAACAACATCTGATTTATACTCTAAAATCGTTTATTTTGATAATATCTATTTCTCAAGCGATACTCCTTTAAGCAACAATAAATTTACTCAAGCTGAATTTAAAGTTTATCCAAATCCTTCTAAAGGAGATTGGAATATTAGAACGACAGAGACTATTAAAAGTGTTCAAGTGTATAATATCACAGGACGTTTAGTGAGAGAGGTAAATGTGAATGCTTCAGAAGCTGTGATAAACACGAATGGTTTATCTAGTGGAGTGTATTTAGCTAAGGTTTCGAATGAGTTTGATCAGACGAAAACTATTAAATTAATAAAAGAATAAATTCAATAAATTAGCCAAAAAGCGTATGTTTGATATGATCGAGCATACGCTTTTTTATTTTTTTCAATATGATAACATTAAAAGAACTTGCTAAACAGCTCAACGTTTCTGTATCTACAGTCTCGAAGGCACTCCATGATGCTAAAGATATTGGTGAGGAAACCAAAAAAAGAATCAAGGAAGCGGCAGAGCTTTATAATTACAGACCCAATAAAACTGCACTCGCACTCAAAGTCAATAAAACCAACACTATTGGTGTTGTTGTGCCAGATATCTTAAACCCTTTTTTTGCAAAAGTTCTTCATGGTATAGAAGAGTATGCAACCATTAAAGGTTATGATACGATCATCTGTGTAAGTCACGAGCAGCTCAAAAAGGAAGTAAAAAGCGTAGAATTAATGCTACAAGGGAGAGTGGATGGTTTTATAATTTCCCTGTCAACAGAAACCCTTTCAAAACAAGATTTTCTTCATTTGGATCAGATCAGTCTCAATAAAAAAGATTTGGTGTTATTTGATAGAACGACTTCTGAAATCAACTGCGATAAGGTTGTTATTAATGATCAAAAGTCTATCTACGATGCCACAAGAATTTTGATTTCAAAACAAAAGACCAAAATTGCCTTTGTGAGTTCTATTGAAAACTTACCTATTGGTTTGCTGAGAAAAGGTGGTTACCAGAAAGCACTTATAGATCATGGTTTGGAGCCAGATCCAGATTTAGAATTGGACCTTACAGGATCTTCACAGCCACACAGTCTTATCAAAGCTTTTCTTTCCTTACATGATTTTGATGCTGTTATCTCAGCGGATAACACCTCTTCCCTCATGTTTCAAAGCATTGTCCAGTCAGAAAAACCTGAGATGATGAATAAAATCATGTTGATAGGGTTTTCAGACGAAAAAAATGCCTTATTGAGTTATCCTAAAATCAATTATATTGATCAGAAAGCCATGAAAATCGGTGAAAAGGCTGCAGAAATGCTTATCAAGCGTATTGAGTCCAAAGAAATTGATGCCAAACCGGTGACTTTTGAAATGCCATTTGAGATTCATATTTCTTAAGCTGAATTTTAAGCTCAAACTCATTTAAAATGAAAATCATTAAAGAATTTAAAGAATTTGCCATCAAAGGCAATATGTTCGACATGGCTATCGGTATCATCATTGGTGCTGCCTTTAGCAAGATAGTGACCTCTTTGGTAAATGACCTCATCATGCCTTTGCTCGGTGTGGTATTAGGAAACATCAATTTTAAAGAATTGAATATAGTTTTGAAAGAAGAAGTCATTCAGGATGAAATCGTCATACAGCCAGCCTTAAAGCTAACTTATGGCAACTTTATTCAAACATCTATAGATTTTCTAATTATTGCACTTTGTATTTTTCTGGTGATTAAAGGTTTAAACCGACTCAGAACTAAAGCTCAGGACGAAACCAACCCTGTTGTTTCAACCCCAAAAGACATTCAACTTTTGGCGGAAATCCGCGATTTATTGAAAGATCGAAAAGAGTCTTAGAATTTAAAGTTGACATTGAGCATTACAATCCGCGGTAATAACCTGTAACTGGTTGTGCTTGTTGAAATATCACTTATGGAGAAGTTGGTGAAGGTTTGGGTGTTGAATAGGTTTTTGGCACTTAATCCAAAATTCAATGCTTTGTCTTTAGTGATATACATCGCCGAAAAGTCTGAAAAGTAATACGTGTTATTGCCAGAATCCAGATTTCCGAAGTAATAACGCTCCGTATTTAAGGTCATATTAAATCGATCTGAAAAGACATAACTCAAATCCAGAAAGGAAAAATTATCTGTATTGCTAAACCTGTTTCTGAAATTGCTCTGAGTGGTTTTAACTTCTGAAGTTCTAAATTCAGTTCCCAGATGATAATTAAACCCCGATAAAAATCCAGATCTTAACTCAAGCCCATACACAAAGCTTTGGTTATTTATTTCTCTTGCTCCTGAAGCATTGACAAAGTTGACAAAATTGATTTGACTATAATTGAGTTTTAATTTTAAATTGGATGAAAACGCCTTAATGTATTTATCTATAGTCGTGTTTACAGAAATGAGTTCCTGGTCTTCTATCAAAAGTTTTTCAGAAAGTTGAAAATCTTGCTCTATAGTAGATCGGCTACTAAAGAAATCATGATTTTGCATATAATTGATCGTAGCATTAGCAAAAAATTTATCTCCAAAATTGCCTAATCGATACGTCAGCAGGTAATTGGAAGCATTCAGCTGAGTAGGCTCGGCAATACCCCGATTGAATCCCCGGAAATTGGTTAAAATATTATTTTCATAGACATCTATAATGGAGGCATTATTGGTTGAATAAGTGTAATTACTTATGAATGTGTTTTTAGAATTAAGTTTCCATCGTAAACCTAAACTAGGTTGTAAATAGAATAAACTTTGATTCTGTTCTGGTAAATCATTTTGAGATAAGCTATTCACTAGTTGATGAGCAGATAGATTTCCTATAAATTTTAAGTCTTCTGTAACAGGATAAAGGTATTTAGTTTTTGCATAGGCATTCAATACCGTATAAGTCGTTTCATTCTGGAAATCTCGAGGCAAAATGATATCATTTTCGGCTTCATCACGTAGTTGAAATGAAGAACTCAAATGGTCTTCTCGGTAAGTAAGACCTGTAATAAACTCAATGAGCTGTTCATTGTCTTTGCGTTTTTTATATTCAGCTTCGGTGCCGTAAAAATTCATTTGATTTTTACTCGATTGACCAACTGCATCTGCATCTTGAGTGTTTTCAAACAAATCTTCAAATAGAAATTGATTATTAACATAAGATTGAGGTCTTTCTTCATTGATATATCTAGCGCTTAGTAACACCACTTCCTTTTCATTCAGCTTATGCGTGTAAAGTAGTTTTTGATCGATAAGCTGGTTATCGCTTTGTAAGTTTTCTAAAGTGGAATTACCATTAAACACCAGACTACTCTCAGAATTTCCATCACTACTGTTGAAACTTCCTGTGTATTCCAGCATAATGTTATCCTCAATATCATAGGTATAATCGAGTTTTCCAAAACCTAGAAATTTTGTTTTATTTAGAGAAAAATCCTCTGTGTTGGTAAAGTTTTGTTCATCTAGAACAAACTGTGTGGTCTGGTTTCTAAAGAAGTCCTGTTCATCCCAATTGAAAAAACCTATACTTCTAAGTTTCATCTTTTCAGAAAGATTATGAATTGCATTCAGAGAGACTAAACGCGCATCATTAAAATTAGTTCGCTCACGTTTAAGTTGAGGTACATCAGTACTAAGACCCAGCAAGGCATTTGCCCTTTCGCCATCGCCTACAGTTCCAGATTGATTAAAACGCATAGGCCAAATCATCTGGCTTATGTCTCCAATAGCATCTACTCCTATGTTATTGGAATTGGCCAAAAAATAGTATTTACTTTTCTGTCCAAAGGACATTAAGTTCGCTCTGTTTTTATGATAGAACTCATCAAAACCACCTGCACCTAAATCTGCATTCCCAAACCATTGCTGTTTGTAATCCTCTTTGAGCTCAATATTCATGGCAACGCGGTCGCTTTCTTCTATGCCTTTTAGTAAGCGATTGTGAGAATACTTATCATAAATTTCAATTTTATCCACAGCATCCGACGTCATATTTTTACTCAGGACTTTATAGCCTTTTTCAAACAAGTCATCTCCGCCTACCATCAAGCGTTCAATTTCGCGATCCCCCACTTTTATGGTACCGTCGCTTTCTACACTAACCCCAGGAAGGTTTTTAAGTAAATCCTCTACAACAACCTCGGTCCCACGCCTAAAACTATCAGCATTGAATATAACAGTATCTTTTTTTACAGAAATAGGTCGCTCGTCTTGTATAATGACCTCTTCTAGTTGAAATTCTTCTTCAAATAGCATAGCATTAACCACAAGCGACTCCTCACCGCTGAGGTTGACTTGGATTTCCTTTTTGGCATAGCCCATAGAAATATATGCCAATTTTAAAGTTCCTATTTTGTCAATAGAAAGTTGGTAGTTTCCATCTTGGTTGGTAGAGGTAAATTTAAAGATTTTATGTCCTTCTGCTTCCTGAAGCAACACGTTGGCGTAAGCAATAGGTTGGTTTAGGCTATCGGTAACTTTACCTTGAATTTGGGTTTGGGAATAACAAAACATTCCTACCAATAAAGATAGGAATGTAAGTAAATAATTCAATAGGTTTTGCTTTTTCAATAGCAGTTCAATTTTCCTCCCATTCATATTTTCTTTCTAGGTCTTCTTCTCTATGGTGAACGGTTTTAAAGCTATTACCTCTTCCTCCTAACTTGGTATTCCTTATTTTAGTTTTTTCATTTCTTAGTTCTTTAGAGAGTCCTATTGCTTCCTCATAAGTCATTTTTGAAGCATCATCTTGTATAACAGGATTAAGATCGCTTTCTGTGAGTTCAACATTAAGATTGATTTTGGTAACTATCCAATTAAATTTTTGATCTTCATCATACATTCTTAAAATTAAACCTGGTAAACCATATAATTTCCAAGGCCCAAAGCCAATAGGAATTTCTGGAGCAAACCAAGCAATAAAAGTTCTACCTCTAAAATGAGTAATCGCTTTTACCACTTGGTAATTTCCAATGCTATCCACTTCATTGGTGATTTCCCAATCATATTTAAGATTTGAGTCATAAATAATTTGTTGAACGTTTCCTTTTGAAACGGATTTTAAAATTTCATTCTTATTTTGATTAATGAACCAATTTATATCTGACTCTTCTGGCTTTTCGATGATTGAAATCTCTCCATTTTCGTTTATACTTGCTCCATGTTCATACTCTTGATTAAGTTGAGGCTTAAAATGAGATTGCTTTGCGATATCATTATTTGCATGTAGTATAGATTTTGTATTACTTTTTATGTATGTGGTTTCAGATATTTGTGCATACTCCACAATAACAGAATTTTGGCTAAATAGCAAAGATGAACAAGTATAAAGGAAAAAATATAAAATGGGCTTCATTAGTGGTTAATAATTTAAGTTCATAAATCTTCTAGCTCTTGATAGACAATCTAAATTTCCAAATCCATTATTATCTACTTCACCTAAATAATGATATTCAGTATCAGTAGTATAGCAATTACAAAATTCATCATACGAACTACTTGTTACGGAAACTATACAGCTTCTTACTAATTCAGTATCACTCTTGCTTAAATCTGCATCTGCGAAACTAGTTACTCCAATGAATAAAAATGCTAATGCAAAAAATAAATTTTCATTTTTTTGTATTTAATAAATTGATACTCAGTTTAACAACATAAGCAGGTTGAAACTTACTTTCTATTGAGTATTTAATTAGAAAAGTAATTCGAGTTCCTCATGAAAAACTTATCTTTGAAATGCTTAAGAGACATGGTTTTTCAATGTCAATACTGGGGAGTGTTTCTACCTTGTAGAAGCATTATCTTTTTTTGGTTTTTACTATCTTATATTCTTATTTTTATAAAGTTATGATGAACAATTCTTCTATAGTTACGGTTCAACCGTAATTATGTTACGGGAAAACCGCACTTAACGTTTGTTGAGTGTTTTTATGTAGAAAATTATTTCTCAACCCCCCTTCAAAATCCAGTTTTTCAATTTTAGTTACATAAATCTCCCAAATCTTCACAGTTTAATAATCATCTTGAAGTCCAGACATACCTTAACGAAATCCCAAACTTTAGTATATTTACTCCTTAAATAGATAGGATATGGGATTTATCACTGCTACTGAAATTGCTAATGGACTTAATTTATCAAAGTTCGGAATACTCGGTAATGTCATGGGCAGCTTTATCATGCAAACCACTCGGATTTCAGAATTAAATGAAATTTACGATCAGTATGCGCATTTGGAAGGGGTGGAATTTATCAATGCGGTTTTACTTCACCTGGATGTTCACTTTGAAATCCCTGAAAAAGACCTGAAGCGCATCCCTAAAACGGGTCCCTTTGTCACCATTTCCAACCATCCCTTAGGAGCCATAGATGGACTTATTTTGCTCAAATTACTTCTGGAACAACGCCCAGATTATAAAGTGGTAGCCAATTTTCTGCTGCATCGCTTAGAGCCTTTGAGGCCATACGTTATGCCCGTGAATCCTTTTGAATCCAGAAAAGAAGTCAAATCGAGTGTAGGGGGTATAAAACAAGCTTTGTCTCATATTCAGTCAGGGAGTCCTTTTGGGGTTTTTCCTGCGGGTGAAGTGTCTACGCATCTCGAAGATCGTCGGGTGGTAGATAAACCCTGGTCTACAGAGGCGATAAGATTGATTAAAAAAGTGGAGGTGCCTGTAATTCCAGTATATTTTCATGCCCGGAATTCAGCTTCTTTTTATCGCCTGGCCAAGCTCAACGATAGCTTAAGAACTGCCAAATTACCCGGAGAAATGCTAAAGCAAAGCCATAGACCCATTCGTGTAAGAATTGGAAATTCGATTTCAGTTCAGGATCAAAGTGTTTTTGAAGATCTTACAGATTACTCCAATTTTTTGAGACGTAAAACTTACTTCCTGGCGAATTCTTTTGAAAAGAAAAACTTATTGGGGAACTTCCCTAAACAAATCAAATTTCCTTTGAAGCGTCCGCCGAAATCTATCGCTGAAGAAATGGCGACAGAAGCCCTGGAGAAAGAGGTGCAAACTTGTAGAGACGAATCCAGACGGCTTTTGGTCAGTAATAATTATGAGGTTTTTATTTCTGAACGCAAACACATTCCCAAGATTGTTATGGAGCTGGGACGGTTGAGGGAAATCACCTTTAGGCAAGTGGGCGAGGGCACCAATAAATCTTTGGATCTAGATAAGTATGATAATTATTATCAGCATATGTTCTTGTGGGACAACCAGGCTAATAAAATAGCGGGAGCCTACAGAATGGGTTTGGGTCGGGACATCTATAAAAATCACGGTATTGATGGGTTTTATTTGAATGAGCTTTTTCGCTTTGAGCCTGAATTACATAAGATGCTGAGCCAGTCTATTGAAATGGGACGTGCGTTTATTACTTCAGAATATCAACAAAAACCTATGCCTTTGTTCTTACTCTGGAAAGGCATTGTGCATTGTACGCTGAGGTTTCCAGAACATAAATACTTGATTGGTGGAGTAAGCATTAGTAATAAGTTTTCCAATTTTTCAAAATCCATGATGATTGAGTTTATGAAATCCAATTATTATGATCCCTACGTAGCTCAATACGTCAGACCAAAAAAGGAATTTAAAGTTAAATTAAAGGACGCCGATAAGGATTTTGTTTTTGATTCTACCCAGGCTAATTTGAATAAGTTTGATAAATTTATCGAAGAAATAGAACCCGGAAACTTAAGGTTGCCCGTATTGATTAAAAAATATATTAAGCAAAATGCAAAAGTGGTAGCCTTCAATGTCGATCCTTTATTCAACAATGCAATAGATGGCTTGATGTACATCAGAATTGAAGATATACCTGAAAGTACTGTAAAACCAGTTATGGAAGAATTCCAGGCTGAATTGGAACAACAAAATAAAATTTAATATTATGTCAACTATATTTTCAAAAATAATTTCAGGCGAAATTCCTTCGTATAAAGTTGCAGAAACCGATGAGTTTCTCGCTTTTTTAGATATCAATCCCAATGCTAAAGGGCACACGCTTTGTATTCCGAAGAAAGAAATCAATAAGATATATGACTTGGATGATAAAACGTATTTAGACTTAATGACCTTTTCTAGAAAAGTTGCGGTGGCCCTCGATACTACCATCGATTGTAAGCGTGTAGGAATGGCTGTGGTTGGCTTGGAAGTGCCTCATGTACATGTTCACCTTATTCCTATTAATACAATGGATGACATGCGTTTTGAAAAGAAAGATTCTTTTTCGGAAGAAGAATTTAAAGAAATTGCAAAATCCATCAGTGAAAACGTGAAGTTATAAATGCAGGAAATTGAACGTAAATTCTTAGTAAATTCTAATGCTTTTAAAAGTGAGGCATCTCAAAGTAAACGAATCTCTCAGGGGTTTTTGAATTCACATAAAGAAAGAACTGTTAGAGTTCGAGTTATCGATGACAAAGGTTTTCTAACCATCAAAGGGAAAAGTTCAGAATCTGGACTTTCCAGATTCGAATGGGAAACTGAAATTCCTTTCGAAGAAGCCAAAACCCTTCTAAAGATTTGTGAACCTGGACAAATAGAAAAGACGAGATACTACATCAATGCCGATCAACACGTTTTTGAAGTAGATGAGTTCTATGGAGATAACCAGGGTCTTGTCGTGGCAGAAATAGAATTATCTGAAGAAAATGAGGCTTTTGAAAAACCAGATTGGCTGGGTAAAGAAGTGACTGGTGAGGTAAAATATTACAACTCCATGTTGTCAAGTCATCCTTATTTAAGTTGGTAAATTGATTTTCGACTCACTATTCCGGACTTGCAACAACGGTCATAATTCCTAAAGACAGCTTTTTTTGTAAAAGTTTTTTTGGCATAAAACCGATCATATCTGCGACAAAGGGTACGATTTCATCTTCCATGCTTTTATCCCAGGCTATGCCTTTTTCTTCCATTTTACTCATCCACTCTATGAGGTAAGGATCCATAGTTCCATAGCTGAAACTTTGTTCCACTTTCCATCCACTTTTGTTGAGCATTATCTCTAGATTATTTGGCGAAAATAAGGACGTATGTCTGGGAGTGTGCCAGCCGGCCCAGTGCTTTCCGAATTTTTTTCTACTTGACGAGTCAAAATTGGGAACTTCAATGATCAGCTTTGTAGAAGATTTTGAGATGGACTTTAGATAACTCAGGTTTTCCGAAGGAAAATAATCGTGTTCCAAATAGTGCCACATAGTGATGACATCCGGTCTTAATTTTTCAGATAAATCCCGAACTTCACCGATCTGTAATTCTATATTTTGGTATTTATGGTTTTGGTTGCTCCACCCTTCATTGGAGAAATCAATTCCTAAAGTCTGACAGTTAGATTTCTCTTTACTTAGTTTCAAAAAACTGGGTTGACCACAGCCCACATCCAGCAGTAAAGATGAAGAGTTGAGTTTTTGGACACTATTTACAAATTTCAATTTTCTTAAATCAAGCTTCCTGAGACTGTTATTTACCAATTTTCCATATTTACCCCATGCTTCTGCTCCACGATAAGGCAAATAATATTTTGTATAGTAATTTTTAAGCTGCTCCGGCGACACTTTTGGGTTCAAAAAGACAAATTCGCAATCTGTGCATTGGTCAAACTTAAAAACTTCCTTGTCGGAATGCATTTGCGCAGAAGTAGATATAAAATGGTGTACTTTTTCTGAACTGCAAACAGGACAGTTTTCAATTTTTCTCATGTGCACAAACTTAATCTAATACTATTCTTTATAGATTTAAACAGTTTGTAAATTCTACTTATGAATGTTTACTTTTATGTTCAATGTTATACATCTCATAAAAAAAGTTTTTAAAGGACTAGTTTGTTATTTTAGGGCTTAAATAGAGATTATTCAGATCCTAGAAAGTAAGAGTAATTCCAAAGTTTATATCATGGTATAACCTATCTATAGGCACCAATGGATCTGGGTCGTATATATTTTGATAAAGCAATCTGAGGCCCAGGAATTTTGTGATGTTGTAAGTTAATTCAAAACTACTTGCAAGCCTGTAATTTGAAAAAAAAGATGAAAAGGCCGGTTGGTAATAGCCACTTATGTCTAGATCGAACAAAGAGCCAAATTTTTGCTTAAAACTTATGTAGGAATTAGCTCGTATTTTACTTGACTCAACCGGGTCTGTATTAGGAGGTAATAATTCTTCCTTTACTCCGGAATAACCCCACCGTTCAAACTCGTAAAAGCTACCAATAGCAAAGAATAAACCTGTACTCTTTTTCTCAAGAGCTCTCCATCTAAAATTCATTCCTGAGGCATATTTCTCTTTGAGACCTCTCACTTCATTCCAATGTATCTGGAAGAAAGGTTCAAATGCAATTTTTTTATTTTGAAGATTCATATATTCTAAATATAAAAATCCACCACTTAGAATATCTTCATCACCAAAAAAACTGTATTCAACTCTGTTGGCTATCGTAAATGCATGTTTATTTATTCTTAGAGATACATCTGCAGTATTGCTTATTTCTAAAAAGTCATCTTTCAGATTACGGTACCTAAAACTTGGCGTGAAATTACCTTTTACGGTTTTAGATGTGTCAATTACAACGTTGAAGTTTTCTGTATGCAGAACCTGAGTAAATGCTTTAATATTTGACAGGAAAAGAGTTAGTACAACAGAGGCGGAGATAAGAGTTTTATTCATTTTTTTTTAAAAAAAGCGGCTATACCACGAAAGTATAGCCGACAAAAATCTTGTTAGGAAAAGAGAGATTTAATTTTAGCTAGACCGTCTTCAAATGAGTCTGACGCAGATGAAAATGCATCTTTTGCTTCCTCCCATTTGTCTTCAGCAGCATTCTCTAGTTCAGAGTATTTATTTTCTAAGTCAGATTTATTTGACTCTAACTCTTTAAGAGCTTCATCATAATCAGACTTTGCATCTTCTTTTGCAGATTCTCTCTCTGCTTTTACTTCATTGATTTTTGCAGAAACTTCGTCGATTTTTTGGTTTGCTTTAGCTTTGAATTCTTCTTTGTTCATGATATTAAAATTTAAGTATTAATAAAAGTGTTTGAATTTTTTAGTCTGATACTAAATTTACTATAATTTACTATTTTTTATTTTTCCTAAGATTTAATCTTGAAATTTCTATGCCATCCGGAAAGCACCCTCCTTCTTCGTCTTCAGCAGTAATTAATATCTCCATTGGCTGGTAAGGAAAGGATGCTGTATAAGTGGATTTTACTGCGTTTTCCTGATTAAAATGTCCTACATTTCTAAGTGTTCCTTTTTTAGACATCATCCATATGACATAATTCTTCTTTGGCTTTTCTAATCTCTCAGGAGCAGCTAAGTTTTTTGCTTCCAGAGTTACTAAATAGTTAGGATCCTGTTGCTCTTTTATCTCAGCAGTAATATCTGCTGCAGGTGTTACCTTTGATACCGGGAACTCGTAGGTTTCTGAACAGGAATTTATAATGAATATTAAGGCTGCAAGTAGTGTGAATTTTATGCTTTTCATATGCTTAGTATTGAAAATGCTGAATTTATAAAGTTTATTTGTCTAATTTGATTTTTAAAGAGTTTGAAGATTCATAATTTTTTAACTCAACGATAGAAGCTGGCAAGCTAAAGCCCTCAGAAGTTAAGGCTGCAACCACTTTATTCATGACCTCAGAACGAACACTTTGATGTACAGAACGCTTTTTTGATTTAAATGTATCTACCCAGAATCTTATTTTTAGATTGATGGTATTAGTTGCCAACTCGTCAATAGCTATGGTAGGGTTTTTATCTCCTTTTAGGACGTCTTCGGTCTGGTTGAGAGTTTTTTCAATGATTTCAGTTGCTCTGGTAGGACTGTTTTCATAGGCAATACCCACTATAAATTCATATCTTAAAAAACCATCAATAGTGTAATTGAAAAGTGGGCTCTTCAGAATGATAGAATTCGGTAAAAAAACATCTTTCCCATCTGGTGTTTTTATGAGAGTTTCGCGAATGCTGATATCCTTGACAAAACCGACAATTTGATTTACTTCTATCAGATCATCTAGCCTGAAAGGACTTTTAAAGGCAAGAATAATACCGGCTAAAAAGTTTTCTCCAATGTCTTTTAAAGCAAAACCGATAACGAAGGTTAACAATCCTGCACCTGCCAGAATTTTATTTGTGAAAGAATCGAGTCCAAGCAAATAAAGCGTAATCAATATCACAGCAGTTTTGATAACGAAACTGATGATTTGAGATATAAACGTAGCTGTGATTCGGTTTGGAGACTTCTTAACCAAACGTAATTTTATCCTTTGCTTTACAAAATTGGCTATCAAAAACCCTACAATTAAGAAAAGCAGGGTTAAGCCAAGATTGATGTAATTTGTCTCAAAGTAAAAAATCACATCTTCATAAAACTCCTCAGATCTATTCATAGGTTTTTAAAGAAATTAAGTAGACTCAAGATCCATCACTGCTGGTTTTCTTCCATTTCTTTTTTGAAAGTTGAAACACTTTTGTCTAAAGCAGATTTAAGCTGAATAATTTCGGACTTTAACTCTTCTTTTTTCTCGCCAGATGCATTTTGAAAGGCTTCAAGCTTTTTGTCCAGTTCAGTTTTTTGATTGGAAATCTCTTGCTTTTGTTCTTTGTATTTATCTTGAAGGTTATCACTTAGATTGTTGTACTGCTCTTCGGCTTCTTTGGTTCTGTCTTCAACATCATTTTTTAATTCTTCGACTTTATTGCTTAAGTCCTCCCACTTTTCTGCACTATACTCTTTAGACACCTCAATGACATCATTCATTTCTTTCTGTACATCTTCAGAAGTCGTCTTTTCATCTTTATTTGATGAATTACAGGCAACTAATAAAGTTAAAACGATAAGTATCGTAAATATTGATTTTAATTTACTCCACCCTTCTTCAAAAGAATCAAAAGCAGAAGAAAACTTTACTTTAGACTCTTCCCATTTGTCTTCTGAAGTAGTTTTCAATTCTTCAAATTTCGATTCCAGATCAGTTTTTTTAGCTTCAAATTCTGCTATTGCCTTGTCGTACTTTGTTTCAGAATCTTCTTTAGCAGATTCTTTTTTAGCCTTTAATTCATTGATTTTTGCAGAAGCCTCATCTATAAGTTGTGCTGCCTTTGCTTTATATTCTTCTTTATTCATTGTGTAAGATTTTAATTATTCAGTTTAAATTTATAGATATTAAGATAGTCAATTTTCAGATTCTAATCTTAATTTCTTTACTCTTCTTCAAAATTTTTGACTTCGATATCATAGTCAGAGCCTACAATATCTTCTTTGCTTATCCAGTACTTAGATGTTAACACATGATACTTATTCTTTTCAGGATTTTTTATGGTCCAGATGAATTTGTGAGCATCTTCAAATTTTACACTAGCTTCAAGTTGATCCGCGAAAAGTCTTTTTACAAGGCTTCTATTGTTGAGGGCTCCCGCAATTACTTTTGCCAGGATTTCTCTGTCTTCTCCAATGTCAATTCCATCGTCTTCCACAACTTCAAATTTTAGAAGTGTAGCTTCAGTATTAGGAAAAGTACCGTTATAAGCCTTGTATAAAAGCTGATTGATGTTGAATAAATCGTAGTGCAAACTAGGTTCGGGATATTCTTCAGCCACTTTATCGTTAGTCATTTCATGAGATATAGAATGAATTTGGCCTTCATTCAGTTGATCGCTCAATTTGTAGGTTAGAATAATATTGGCAGCTTCGTTCGGCTCAAAATCTGAAATGGCCATGAAAAGCATTTCTCTCAAATTTTCATCCTTAACCTCATCAGCTTCGGGGAAGTCAAACTCTTTTAGTAAAGCTGAGTAATCTTCATTTGACCAATAAGAATCGAGTTCGTTTAGGGTTTTGGCTTCTAAAATCTTTACTTTCATATCTTATTTATCAATTTTAATTTGTTCATTTTCTGGCTTGATGTACACTTTAATCTCAACTCTTCGCTCTGTCGGAATAACTTCACTCGACGCAAATGTATCCCCAAAATTTTGCACATAAATTTTATGGACAGGTACAACTTTGGCCATGAGTTCCTTTATGTATTCCAGCCTTCTATCCGTCAAAGCCTTATTGATGCTTTGGTTTCCCGAAGCATCGGTATAGCCGGAAAGCATAATTTTTCCTACAGGCTTACTTTCTAGTACTTCCTTTAGTTCCTTCATCACATCGTTGGAAGGTGCTGTTTTACCTATATCATAAAATGCAGTAATACTTAGAGAATCAACCTCCTTTGTTTTATAAACAGGGACTTCATTTACCTTATATATGGTATCCGTTTTTTGTTGTAAAAGCGCCTTCTGAGTAAGCTGTTCTTTAAGTTGTTTAATCGTATCATTCTGAGAATTTAGCTTTTCGTAAACAGCTTTATCACTCTTGTTTTCTAAAACTATTGTTTCTTTTACAGGTACCTCTTTTTCGATGTAGACAGTATCTCGTTGCTGTGGAATAGTTATCAGAGGCTGGATTGCATTATTTTGTGGTCTGGCAGGTTCATGCCTTACAACTTCTTTGTAAACAGACTCAAAACTTTCATCACTGCTTTTTTCTACTTCTCTAGACGGAACTTCTTTTTCTATATAAACAGGCTCCCTATCTTGCTGAACTTTTTTACGAGACTCTGATTTTTGAGACTCTAAGCGCTCTATCCGGTTTTTTAAATCGTCGTTTTCAGATTCGGTTTTTTCTGAAAAATTAGCGTTTGTATTCCTGTAAATTTCTTTTACAATAAAGACTGTATCCGTTCTCTGTGTCTGATTTCGGTCGGTATTCGCTTTATTATAATTTTCTGCTTCTTCCTGAGTCTTTTTTTCTCCAGATACAATTTGAAGTTTCTGTGCCCTGGTTAAAGTGAAAGAACTGTCTCTAAGGTACATTGAATTTTTATCTTCAGTGATCTTCTGTTGTAGTTTTTTAAACTCTTTATTCTGTGCGTCCAGACTGATTTTGTTTACAGAATCTTTAGTCTTAGAACCTGACACGCTATTGCCTTCTGTTGATTTTGTATCCTCTCTCATACTGTTTTTACGAGAATGATTCTTAAGTAACGAAGAGGTATTTTCGTAAATAAGTTTTTTTGAATAGACACTATCAGAAGAGATGTTCATAACTCTTTTTTGTTCATGAGGACTTACTACTGAATCTGTAGGATCCACTTGAGTTAAATCAACTTTCTCTGGCTTTATTACTTCAGTTTCTACAGGAAATTCAAGTGCTGAGTCACTATCAATATACAATCCTGTGTAGCTCGTACTCTGAATACTGCAGGCAGTGATTGAAACGACCAGAACAAGTGAATAAACCAGTGCTTTTATTTTCTTATTCCCATCCATAGGTCAAGTTCTAAGGCTAATCCAGCCGTTGGTATGATAGATAATTTTTCAAGATTTTCGGTTCCTTTTTCTCCAAGTATGAGGATGCCTGCGTTAAAACGTACCACTTTAAACATTCTAAAGCCTAAGCCAGTGTAGATTGGAAGATCTACTCCAGGAGTTACATACTCTGTTCCCTCTGCGTCTTCAATAGGTTCGAGTAAAACTCCTAGAGAGAATCCAAACGAATCGAAAATACGAGATTTCATTGCTAGCTTACTTTTGTTGTTGAAAGGAATGGTAATGCCAACTCCAGGGGTGAAATCAATATTTTCAACAGATGAACTGTTGATATCCACAGATTTGCTCCAGGCGTACATGCCAACATTTACTGGTAAAGTGAAGCGTTCTTTATCTGTCTTTACTGATTTTATATTTACCAGCTTATAATGCTGTACAATATCACTATTGATAAAAGGAGCAAGTTCAGTGCTTATTAATTTCACAAGGTGATCTACTTTTTCTTGGATCAATTCGTTCGCTTTTTCGCTTTTCTCATCTCTGGTCGTTTTCTTAAAAAATCTACTGAATTTAAAATCATTTTGTTTTTCTAATTCCTGTAGTACCAAAGACGAAGGAGATTCTACAGAAATCATGTTTTTAGATTCATGGTATTTTAATGATTCTTTTACTAGTTTTTCTAGCTCTTCGTAAACGTTTTTGGGCTTGTTTACATTTACATTTTTTCCATCGTAATACATGTTATTCATCAAGAGAAAACGTATTCTGCTTTCAAGATTTTCAAGCAATTTTGACTTTTGCGAATTAGATAACAGCTTGTAGGTGATGATTTCAAAATCATATTTTGTATTCGATCTTAAAACTGGTGGAACGATGATGTTGAAGGTTTCAGAAGAGTTCCTTTCTATTCTATTCCATAGATAAGAATGCAGGGTGTAATCTTTCTCTTCGTAAGAGATATTGACTTTTACCATCTCTATATCCTTTCCAGCTTCGCCTACTATTGAGAGGGTTTCATCAAATGGTATTCTTGGAGTGTTATAAAATGTTCCAGATTCAAAATCAATTTTAACGCTTCTTTCTTGTGAATAAGATACAGTTAGGGAACAAAGAAGTAAAAGAGTCGTAAGTAATGTTTTATTCATGTTTAATAGTTTATATAAAGGGTTTGTAAATTATAAAGCTTTAGTATGAGCTTCAGAATTAATTTATTTTTTTAATTGTGAATGTCTAATTTCTGCTTTTATTTTCGATAGCAAGTTTCTTTAGCATTGAAAAAATCAAACCTCCGGAAACCGCACCTAAAACATACAACAGTATACTTGCAGCAGATAGGGGTATTTCTAGCTGCCATTTGATAAATTTTAAGCTAACGGTTTCCATATTTTGGAACATGAAAATAGTAGCTGCTATTATGATTATCAGTAATAAAATGGATTTAAGAGTGCGCATTAGGGGTCGATTATTAGGGGTAATTTATTTCTATTTTAAAATATAAGTTTCAGTATTTAATCAATGGTAGAAGAGTAGAACGGTAGAACTCAAGTTCTTGATTGGCATGCACTTAAATTTCTAGTAAATGTATAATAGAAATACATTTAAATCTTTCTTTTTTGAAAAGTTCACCCGATTGAGATAAAAAAAAAGCTTTTTAAGAGTTTTTATACTTGCCAGGGGTAGTTCCGAAGCGTTGTTTGAACCTAGTGCTGAACATTGATGTGCTTTTATAGCCACAAAAATTAGCAATTTCTTTTATGCTTAGATCGCCATCATCTATGAGAGCTTTTGCTTTATTCAATCGCTCCAGTCTTATAATGTCAGTGAACGTTTTGCCATATAATTTTCTAAATCCAGTTTTAAGCTTTGTTTCATTTGTACCTATTTCTCGAGAAATTAAAGACAATGTCAGTTTTTTCTCAAGATTGTTATGAATGTATTCTTTTGCTTTTTTGATTACAGGCACGTCTTGCTTTCTTAGGACTTTTTTACTGTAACCTTCAGAGGTTTCTTTGTCAAACTGTTCGGATTGAAGCCAAAGTAATTCAAGAGCTTTGGACTCCAAAAAGAATCGCTTCACCATCCCTTCTTTTTCAGTGTTTACTATTTCTGAAATAGTTTCGCTGATGTCTAAAGTGTAAAGGCTGTGATAAATAAAATGATCATCCATTTTCTTATTCATCAATACATTACCTATTTGTTTAGGTAAGCTAAAAAAATCTGATTTCAAATCAATAGAAAAGCTTTGAGTTTCAACCTGCAGAAACAAGAGCTCAATGTCATTCTGGACAGGGAATGTAAATAGTTGATTTTCGCCACCTTTTGCTGCGACCATACAAGAAAAGTTGTCTGTAAGCCTATAACGAATATTTGGAGATACATTATGAATTAGCTCTCCTTTCCTTACAAAGAAAAATCTCAAATAATTATTTTTATCTTCTTCAAAATCAAGTTCTAGTAAAGAGCTGATATCTCCTTTTAAAATATTAAAATTAAAACCTTTGTCAAATTCATAGCTAATAAGATTGAGATCTCCTATTCCATTTGCAATTCGGGTCTTAAGCTCAAAACCTCTTTTAGAGTCAATAGTATGAAGGTTTTGATTTAATGCGGTATGTAAACCTAGGGCATTATTTTTTTCTATTTTTATTTTCATTAATAGTAAAAACTGAGTACAAATTCAATTATTTTATTTTAATATACAAATATCGTTGTTTAAATTTTAAATTACATTTTGAAAGGTAAACTCAAAGCTATTAGAACTAGATGTATAATTAATAACTGAAATTCAATTAGTGTTTAAACGATCAAAGCACAGAGAATTCCGTGCTTTGATCGTTTAAAAAATGTACGGTTTATTTTACTGCTTATTTTTTGCTTCTATGCTAAGTGTTGCATGAGGTACTAAAATCAAACGCTCTTTACGAATCAATTTTCCTGTTTCACGACAAATACCAAAAGTTTTATTTTCGATACGAATCAAAGCATTTTGAAGATCACGGATAAATTTTCCTTGTCTTATGGCCAATTGAGAATTTGCTTCCTTGCTCAAAGTGTTGCTGCCTTCGTCAAAAGATTTGAAAGTAGGAGCAGTATCTTCAGTATCGTTACTGCTGCCGTTTTTATATGCGTCTTCGTAAAGATTGAGTTGATTTTTAGCTTTTTCAATTTTTTCTAAAATCAACTTTTTAAACTCTGCCAATTCTTCGTCAGAATAGCGCTCTTTATTGTTTTGTTCACTCATTTTAATTCTGTTTTTCAATTGCTAAAACGGTCTTGACATCGTCAAATTCTATCTCTAGACCATTTTTCACGTTTGTAGTTAAATTAATAGCGTTAGTTAGTGTTTCAGTTTTAATATAGTCAAGATTTTGGTGAACAGCTTTAGATATTTTTTCATCCTCTTGAAGTTCAATATTTATTCTGTCCGTCACTTCTAGTCCGGAGTCTTTTCTTAAATTTTGAATTCTGTTTACCAATTCTCTGGCGATGCCTTCATTTACCAATTCTTCGTTGAGCGTCACATCAAGCGCGACCGTCAAGCCATTTCCACTAGCTACCAGCCAGCCTTCAATGTCTTGAGAAAGTATTTCAACTTCATCAATGCTTATTGAAGTCTTTTTACCATTCACTTCTAGTTCGATAGACTTGTTTTTTTCTAAATCAGTAATGTCTTTAGCTTCCATCTTCTGTATGGCATGAGCTACATGCTTCATGTCTTTCCCAAATCGCGGTCCTAGGACTTTAAAGTTGGGCTTGATATCTTTAACCAAAATTCCAGAGGTGTCATCAATAAATTCAATAGTTCTGACATTAATTTCTGATTTTATCAAGTCTGAAACTTCTGCAATTTGTTCTTTGATTGTCGGATCCAAAGCCGGAATCATAATGCGTTCCAAAGGTTGTCTTACTTTGATCATTTCCTTTTTTCTCAAGGATAAAGCTAAAGACGATATGCTTTGTGCCATCTGCATTTTATGTTCCAAACTTTTATCAATCAACTCTGGATTTTGCTTTGGGAAATTAGCCAAATGTACGCTCTCTTTGTGATCTCCAATACACGTTGATGTTAAATCTTTGTAGAGCCTATCCGAGAAAAATGGAGCCACTGGAGCAGAAAGTTGAGCGATAGTTTTCAAACACGTAAACAGAGTTTGATAAGCTGAAACTTTATCAGTTTTGTAGTCTCCTTTCCAGAAACGTCTCCTGCTCAATCGCACGTACCAGTTACTCATATTTTCCTGAACGAATTCTGAAATCGCTCGCGTCGCCTTAGTCGGCTCGTAGTTGGCATAAAAGTCATCCACAGTTTGGATGAGTGTATTCAATTCTGATAAAATCCAGCGATCAATTTCAGGTCTGTCTTTTCTGTCGATGTCTTTTTCTTCATACTGAAAGTTGTCCAGGTTTGCGTACATAGAAAAGAACGAGTAGGTGTTGTAAAGCGTTCCAAAGAATTTACGTTGAATTTCTCCAATACCTTCCAGATCGAATTTCAAATTATCCCATGGATTGGCGTTTGAAATCATATACCAACGCGTAGCATCGGGACCATAGGTTTTTAAAGTCTCGAAAGGATCTGCAGCATTGCCCAAACGTTTGGACATTTTCTGTCCGTTCTTGTCTAAAACTAAACCGTTTGAGACCACATTTTTGTAGGCCACATCGTCAAAGATCATCGTTGCGATAGCATGCAATGTGTAAAACCAACCTCTGGTTTGGTCAACTCCTTCAGCGATGAAATCGGCAGACCTCCAGGTGTTTTCTACTTTCTCTTTATTTTCAAAAGGATAATGCCATTGGGAATAAGGCATGGACCCTGAATCAAACCAAACATCGATCAAGTCGGCTTCGCGTTTCATGGCCTGGCCAGAATCAGACACTAAAGTGATCTGATCAACGGTATTTTTATGTAAATCAACTTTCTCGTAATTTTCTTCACTGAAATTGTCGACTTCAAAGCCTTCAAATGGATCTTTGTCCATGACACCAGCTTTTACTGCTTTTGCAATTTCTTCTTTAAGTTCTTTTACAGAACCTATTATTTTTTCTTGTTTGCCATCTTCCGTTCTCCAGATGGGCAGAGGAATTCCCCAATACCGCGATCTGGATAAGTTCCAGTCGTTAGCATTGGCCAACCAGTTGCCAAATCGACCTTCACCAGTTGCCGCAGGTTTCCAGTTGATGGTCTTGTTGAGTTCATGCATTCTGTCTTTGAAATCAGTTACTTTAATGAACCAGGAATCCAACGGATAGTAGAGGATAGGCTTATCAGTTCTCCAGCAGTTAGGATAGGAGTGAACATATTTTTCGACCAAAAAGGCTCTGTTTTCTTCTTTCAGCTGAATAGCGATTTCCACATCTACAGATTTCTCTGGAGTTTCGCCGTCTTCGTAATATTCGTTTTTGACGTATTTGCCTGCGTAAGGTCCAACTTCTTTTCGGAAGCGGCCTTTCAAGTCGACAAGCGGAACCAAATTATCATTTTCATCTTTTACCAAAAGTCCTGGAACTTCGGGTTGAGCTTGCTTACAAACCATGGCATCGTCTGCACCAAACGTAGGGGCAGTGTGCACGATTCCTGTTCCATCTTCTGTGGTTACAAAATCTCCGGCAATCACACGGAAGGCATTTTCTGGATTGTGGTAAGGCTTAGCAAAAGGCATCAATTGCTCATATTGAGCTTCAATCAAGCTTTCACCTTTAAATGCTTCGGTAATGAAATAAGGTATTTTTTTGTCGCCTTCCTTGTAGTTTTTAAGCTCCTCTTCAGATTCGACCTTTACAAACTTCTTTTTAAAAAGCTTTGGAATCAACTCTTTGGCGGCAATCACATTTGAAGGTTCAAAAGTATACTGGTTATAAGATTTGACCAATGCATAGTCAATCTTTTTACCAACCGTTAAAGCTGTGTTACTCGGTAAAGTCCAGGGAGTTGTCGTCCAGGCTAGTAAGAACACATCGCCATTAACCTTTTGAAGCTGTTGAGGTAAAGTATCTTTTTTAGCTTTAAACTGTGCTGTCACTGTGGTGTCCGACACATCTTGATAGGTTCCAGGCTGATTCAGTTCGTGAGAGCTCAAGCCCGTACCAGCTTTTGGAGAATACGGCTGAATGGTATATCCTTTATAAATCAATCCTTTTTTATAGATTTCTGACAGCAACCACCACACAGTTTCCATGTATTTGGATTTGTAGGTGATATAAGGATCATCCATATCGACCCAATAGCCAATTTTCTTGGTGAGGTCGTTCCATACATCGGTGTAGCGCATGACAGCCTCCTTACAGGCGTTGTTGTAATCTTCTACTGAAATTTTGGTACCTATGTCTTCTTTAGAAATTCCAAGTTCCTTTTCGACCTTTAGCTCCACAGGTAAACCGTGAGTGTCCCAGCCAGCCTTACGTTTAACTTGAAATCCCTTCTGAGTTTTATAACGGCAAAAAATATCCTTGATGCTTCGGGCCATGACGTGGTGAATACCCGGCATGCCATTGGCAGACGGAGGCCCTTCGAAAAAGATGAAAGGCTCAGCGCCTTCGCGCTCATCCATACTTTTGTCGAAAATGGCATTTTCATCCCAAAAACTCATGATGTCTTCTGCTACTTTTGGGAGGTCAAGTCCTTTATACTCAGGAAATTTCTTGCTCATTTTTGCTATTTTTCTAATGATTTGCGAAAATAAGGATTTATTCCAAATTGACCCTCAGTCTTTTGAAAATCTGAGAATGAAGTTATCGTTAAATCTAAGAGGGGTTGTTTTAGTTAGTAATTGGTAGGTTTTAGTCAGGAGAAAGGAATAAGAAATTAAAAGACACATAAGTATTTAGAATTTGATGATTGGTATTCGATATTTTGAATTGTGGGTTAATTAGTTTGTGAGCCTTTGATTTGCTAAGTGATGAGGACTTTGAGCGGAGAGTTCGAGAAGTAGTTAGTAGGTTTAAGGAGTTAGGTATTAGGAGTGTTTAGTTTTAAAATACAATTTTGAAACTTTAGATTTGAAATAAAAAATCAATCTTCTTCATAGCTTTCAGTTTTTCCAACGAAAACCAAGCCCTTCGCATAAAGTTAACTTTCAGCAACAAGCAATGTATCGATGAGTTTTAAAGTTAACAGAGGCAAATTCAGCTTAAAAAAAAATTATCATTCTCAAAATAGAGCATCCACGACATCTTCAATTTTGGCAACGCGGGTCACATTAATTTTATAAGTTTCTTTCGGTAATTTACTTTGTTTGGAGATGAGAATGCTGGCAAAACCAAGCTTTTCGGCTTCCATAACTCGCTGCTCCACACGGGTGACGGGTCTGATTTCTCCTGCCAAGCCAACCTCGGCGGCAAAGCAAATATCTTTGGGGATGGACACGTCTTCACTGGAGGATAATATGGCGGCAACCACGGCCAAATCTATGGCTGGATCGTCTATGCTGATGCCTCCTGTGATGTTGAGAAACACGTCTTTGGCACCTAGGTGAAAGCCTGCCCGCTTTTCTAAAACAGCCAGAATCATGTTGAGTCGCTTCAGGTTGTAGCCGGTCGCAGACCGCTGTGGCGTGCCGTAAACGGCAGAACTTACCAAAGCTTGAATTTCAATCATCATCGGCCGCATGCCTTCTAAAGTGGCAGCAATGGCAGTTCCACTCAAGTGGGTGTCCGTTTTGGAAATAAGGATGTCTGAGGGATTGGAGACTTCTACCAATCCGCCTGCCTGCATCTCATAAATGCCGAGCTCATGGGTAGAACCAAATCTGTTTTTGTGAGCTCTTAAGATTCTGTAGGCGTAATTTTTATCGCCTTCAAATTGAAGTACCGTATCTACCATGTGTTCCAATACTTTGGGTCCGGCGATGCTGCCTTCTTTATTAATGTGACCAATCAAAATGATGGGCACGTTGGTTTCTTTAGCATATTTAATGAGTTCTGAGGTGCATTCTCTAATTTGAGAAACACTGCCAGGTGAACTTTCTACGTAATCGGTATGAAGCGTTTGGATGGAATCTATAATTAAGATTTCAGGTTCCATGGCTTCAATTTGTGTGAAAATGAGTTGGGTTTTCGTTTCTGAAAGGACATAACAATTAGACTCTTCCTTCTGAATACGCTCGGCTCTCATTTTGATTTGCTGCTGACTTTCCTCCCCAGAAACATATAATACTTTCTGCTTAAAACTTAAAGACAACTGAAGCAGGAGTGTGCTTTTGCCGACGCCGGGTTCACCACCAAGCAAAGTAATGCTGCCAGGAACAATGCCGCCTCCTAACACACGATTGAATTCTTGATTGGAGGTGGGGATTCTTATTTCTTTACCAATCTTAATGTCATTGATGCGCTGTGGTTTGGAAATCCGTTTGGGTGAATTTGAGGTCGCTGGTTTCCAGGTTTTTTCGGGTTTGGAATCAACGACTTCTTCTACTAAAGTGTTCCATTCTTTGCAGGCATTGCACTGGCCTTGCCATTTGGCGTGTTGTGCGCCACAATTCTGACAGAAAAATGTTGTTTTGGTTTTAGCCATAGTTTAGTTTCCATAAATTCTTTTGAGTTCGTCTGCTTTGGCAAGAAGAACCTCGCTATTGAGATAGCCTGCCTTTTCTAGTCCGTAGGCTGCCTGGTACTCTTTTATGGCTCTGTTGGGTTCGCCTATTTTTTCATAATACCGTCCTTGAAAATAATTGTACAAAACTGTATTTGGACTTTGTTTTTTGGCGAGTTTACTAAGCTCGCGATAATCCTCCCATAATTTCTTTTCTTCTATAGCATCTGCTGTTTTTAGGAAATCTACAGTTCTTATGGGAATTTCAATAGCATAAAGTTCCTGAATTGTAAGGTATTTATCTTCGAGTGTGTTGGCTGGAGATTTAGCTTCGAGAAATTTTGTCTCGTACTCGAAATCTGAAATCGGGCCATAGGTAGAAAATATTGAAATCAAAGATTTAGGTATTGCATCGGCTACAAAGCTAAAATGATCTGCATCTTCTATAATTTCATACTGGTAATTGAAATTCGGATTATTACATATTGATAAATAAGAATCCAGCTCTTTGGCTTTATTTTTTAGTTCAGGGATGTCATATTCTGACGTGGCAAGGTAATACCAGATTTTAGAATCTATTTTGTCGAGTTTCTTTTTAAGGCGTTCAGGAAGCTTTGGGTCTGTATCTGGACTAAAATTGATATAGCCATTGAAAAGTGGATTTTCTTTCAAAAGATAAAAATTAGAGAGATTAGCCATATAATCTAAGCCAGCAACTATTGTAAATGGAGTTGTTCTGTAATTTTCATCAACATACTTCAGCACTTCAAACCCTATAAACTCGAAGAAATCTGCCCCAGTTGTACTTGGTAATCCGCTTTCGGGATCTATGTTCCCGTCTTTCATCCTATGTCCAGACTGATTGATGCCTATCACAATAGATTCTGGTATGATCTCCCAATAGCTAAGGTAATCTGCGTTGCCGGCAAAGGGCTCAAACAAATAATCGCCGTCGAGGACAATGATGACAGGATATTCTTTGTTGCTGGAGGAATAATTTCTTGGGAGTTGAAGTTTGATTTGTCTGGTTTCTTTCAAAATTGAAGAAGTTACTTCAATATATTCAGTTTGAGAAAAACAGGATTTGGAGAAAGTGATAAAACATAAAAATGAAATTAGGATTAGCTTCATAAGCTTTGGTTTAGATTGCTAATGTACTAAAATTATCTTCTGTTGAGAAGTGGTAAAAGCAGGAAGGAAAGTCCGCCTAAAACTATAACAAGACCTGTTTGCGTTCCCCACATTACCCAGCCAAATGCTTCTCCTGTTTCTGTTGGAACTCCAAAGGCGTTAAAGGCGATGCCTATGGCTATAGGGTAAAGACCAATCCCTCCATTGGTGACTGTCATCGCGAATGCGCCAAATATAAATGCTACAAGAGTAGCTTGCAGGCCAAGATCCTGAGTTTCTGGAAATGCATGTTTCAAAACATAAAACATACCTACATAAAGCCCCCAAATCGCAAAAGTGTGAAATAAGAAATAGACTTTATTTTTCATTGAAAATACGCTTTTCATCCCATTGAAAAGTTCTTCTATGAAATTTTTTAATTTTTGAAACAAAGGAAGTTTGCTGTATTTTATTATTCTAAAACCAATAAGCAGTAGTAAAATCATAGTAACAATTAGCAATCCTCCAAAAAAAGGATTGATGTTTTGGTTTTTAAAGAATTCAAATATTTTGTCACTCTGAGAAATAGAGGTAATTCCAACTATTGAAAGAAGCATAACTAAGTCTACAAGACGCTCAGTAATGATAGTGCCAAAAGTCTTTTCAAATTTTACATTTTCATAGGATGCTAAAGTCGCACCTCTTAATACTTCTCCAGATCTTGGGATGCCAAGATTAGCCAGATACCCAAGCATAAGCGATAGAAAGCAGTTATAAAATTTTGGAACAATTTGAACGGGTTCAAGTAAATATTTCCACCTGTAAGACCTAGACAAATGAGATAAGATTCCCATCGTAAAAGATAGTATGACCCAGATGATATCAACGTTTTTGATATTGAACCAAAGTTGGTCAAGTTCTTCTGAAGTAAACTTTGATAAAGAATACCAAATAAAGAAAATACCTAAAGCCATTGGACCAAGAGTCTTCCCCCATTTTTTAATGGCTTTTTTCATACAGGTTAATTCAGGAGATTTCTTTCGTTTGGAAAGACAAGTTTAGGTTTAAAATTTTTTGCTTCTTCCGGAGTCATAATGGCGTAAGCCATTAAAATAAGAATATCTCCAGGAGAGACTTTTCTTGCTGCAGCGCCATTTAGCGTGATTTCTCCACTGCCTCTTGCACCGGGAATGGCATAAGTTTCTAAACGTTCCCCATTGGAGTTGTTGACCACTTGTATTTTTTCACCTTCAAAGATGTTTGCGGCATCCATAAGATCTTCATCTATGGTGATGCTACCAATGTAATTAAGATCGGCACCAGTAACGGTGACGCGATGAATTTTTGACTTGACTAAATGTATTTGCATAATTTAATAATTCAGCGCCATATTATCGATCAACCTAACTTCTCCAAGAAAGGCAGCTATAAACGCTCTGTAGTTTTGTTTAGGTTCTTTAGTTTTTGTTGGAATAAGATCATCTTCTTTTACAATAGAAAAATATTCGAGTTGGAAAGCGGGCTCATCTTCAAACATATTTTCTACCTCGGTTTCAATTTCTTTAATGGAATTGTTGTCAAACATTTTTTTGGCTTTGGATAGAGCTCTATAAATAAGTTCTGCCACTTTCAATTCTGAATCAGTAAGGCGAAAATTTCTAGAGCTTTGAGCTAGACCAAATTCATTTCTGCTGGTTGGACAGCCTATAATTTCCACATCCTGGTCAGTGATTTTGACCAATTTTTTCACAACCATGAGTTGCTGAAAGTCCTTTTCACCAAAAAAGGCCTTGTCTGGTTTGACGATATCAAAAAGCCGCTTTAAAACACTTCCCACTCCATCAAAATGGCCTACTCTAAATTCACCTTCCATAAAGTCGACATAACTTCCAAAATCAAAAGATTCTGCCTCAACTTTATCGTTATATATATCGCTCACATCTGGAGTAAAAACAATTGTTTTAGGATTATGTTGTTTTAGAAATTCGGTATCATTACTTACGTTACGAGGGTATTTTTCTAGGTCTGATGCGTTGTTAAACTGAGTAGGATTCACAAAAATACTTACTACAATCGTATCGCAATGCGAGTAAGCAAAATTTATTAAAGATAAATGCCCATCATGTAAGGCACCCATGGTAGGAACAAGCCCAACCGTTTTGCCTTCTTTTTTAATAATTTCTAAAACTTCTTGGAGAGACGTTTTTGAGTTAATAACCACAAGCTGTGTATATGTATTGAGTTTGCAATATTAATATTTTCACGGGAATCCACATAAATTTTTGTAAATTTGCAAACTTTTTGTCATTAATCTTTAATGTAAAAATTCTATGAAAGATAAACGCATACTTTACGTTTCATCTGAGGTTGTTCCTTATTTGCCCGAAAATGATATTTCTTCAACAGCTTTTGAAGCTCCAAAACTTATAAATGCCTCGGGTGGTCAAACTCGTATTTTTATGCCAAGGTTTGGAAATATAAATGAGCGTAGGCATCAATTACACGAGGTTATTCGACTTTCAGGAATGAATTTGGTCATTAACGATTTGGATATGCCACTGATTATCAAGGTAGCTTCAATTCCAAAAGAAAGGATGCAAGTTTACTTTATAGATAATGAAGATTATTTCAAAAGGAAAGCAACTTTTTCTGACGAAGACGGTGAATTATTTGATGATAACGATGAACGTGCGATCTTTTTTGCAAAAGGAGTTATTGAAACTGTAAAAAAATTGAACTGGTCTCCAGATATCATTCACGTTCATGGATGGATGTCATCCTTGTTGCCGATGTATCTAAGACATTATTACGGGAATGAACCTTTATTTTCTGACGCTAAAATTGTGACTTCTCTATACAATCAAAACTTTAAGGGAACGTTAGATGAAGAGATGAAAAAGAAAGTTTTGTTTGATGGTATAGAAGACGATGCAGTAGCTCATTTGGACAGCCCAACTCATGACAATCTATTAAAAGTTGCTATTGATAACTCTGACGGTTTAGTGATCGGGAGCGAAAATATTTCTGAGGAGCTTAGGTCTTATATTGAAAATTCTGAATTACCAATTTTGCCATACGTGAAGCGAGAAGAAATGGCAAATGCCTACCAGACTTACTACCTAAAAGATATATTAAACGAAGAAGAAGATTAATTTTATGTCGAAAATTGCAATTAGAAGTTTAGCTTCAATTCTAGTATTAACTTTATTGTTTTCCTGTGAGAATGAGTATTCAGAAGTTGGTACAGATTATATCAATAGCATACAAGTACAACCTCCATACGAAAGTGAAAATATAGTAGCTTTTAGCGAAAAGCATAACGCAATACAAGCCAATGGTTTAAGAAATTATTTTATAGGTCACTATTCAGATCCAGTTTATGGTATGTCTGAAACCAAATTGCTTACCCAATTAGGTTTGGCCGAGACCAATCCAAATTTTGGTACAAACCCGGTTATAGATTCAGTTGTTATGACGCTTCCTTTCTACAGCAGGCAGATCGAAGAGAATGAATTTGAGTTGGATTCTGTCTATGGAAATGGAAGCTTTAAGCTTAATGTATACCAGTCCAATCAGTTTTTAAGGGATCTTGATCCGGGACAGAATGGAGATTTTCAGGACAGACAACTATATTATACAAATCAACTTGACCAATTCAATTCAAACATTGAAACAGAACCGGTGGTCACTTCAGATATCATAAAACCCACCGATCTTACGGATCCAGTTGTCTTAGTTGAAACTACTTTTAATGGAAGTTTGGATACTCTCAACCTATCTCCAAGAATTCGGATTAAGATGCCAAACGAGTATTTCAATGAAAAAATCATTAATGCTCCCAATCCCGAAGTCTTAGCAAGTAATGCCGCCTTCAGAAACTATTTAAGAGGATTTTTAATAGAAGCTGAGCAGCAGCAGCCTGTAATGAGCATGTCAATGTTTGATTTTCAAAATGCAGATGCCAACATCACTATTTATTACAGAAATGAGGTGGAAGTAGAAAATGATGAGGGCGCGACTACTGTTGAAACACGGTACAATCAGTTTGTTTTGAATTTTAATGGAATAAAACTTAACCTTTACAACAATAATTTTAACGTAGACTTGACTAGTCAAGATACTATACAGGGTGAAGAAAATATATATCTTAAAGGTGGTGAAGGATCGTCTGGTATAATCAAACTTTTTGCTGGACCAGACTCGGATGGTGATGGAATTTCTGATGAATTGGAAGAATTAAGATCCAATGGTTGGCTTATTAATGAAGCGAATCTAGATCTTTACATCAATGAAGAAGTAGCCCCAAATTCAAAAAATAGATTAAACAGAATCTTTCTGTTTAATCTGGATGATGAGGAAGTCCTGGAAGATTATTTGCGAGACCCTACTGCTTCAGAAAACCCTACTACTTCTCGATTTATTCACTTAGCGCCTTTAGATGAAGATGATAATGGGGACTTGTTCTATAGAATCAGGCTCACATCACATATCAATAACGTGATCAATAGCGACTCAACCAATGTGAAGTTGGGCGTTTATGTTGCGCCAAATGTGAATCAACAAAATTTTTTAAAAACTCAAAATTCTCAACTTGGAATTTCAGAAAATGTTCCTAGCAGTATGATGGAAACCCCCAGAGGTATCGTTATTCACGGAAATCAATCTGCTACTGAATCCAAAAAAATGAAGTTGAGAATCATTTATACTGAAACTAACTAATAAGATATTATGTGTGGAATTGTTGGATATATAGGCAAAGAACAAGCTTATCCTATTGTACTAAAAGGACTAAAGCGTCTTGAGTATAGAGGTTATGATAGTGCTGGTATAGCCATTTACGATGGCAAAGATTTAAATATTTGTAAAACAAAAGGGAAAGTTGCTGATCTGCAAAAAAAATGCGAATCTGAAATTGCTCTTAAAGGTACAGTAGGTATTGGCCATACACGATGGGCTACTCACGGAGAGCCTAACGATGTTAATTCTCATCCCCATTATTCCAATTCTGGCGACTTAGCGATTATTCATAATGGAATCATAGAGAACTACGAATCTTTAAAAACTGAGCTTCAGAACAGAGGCTATAAGTTTGCTTCCGATACAGATACTGAAGTTCTAGTAAATTTAATCGAGGATATCATGACCAATGAAGAGGTCAAATTAGGTAAAGCAGTTCAGATTGCTTTAAACCAAACCGTAGGTGCTTACGCTATTGCTGTGTTTGATAAAACTAAACCTAACGAAATAGTAGTAGCCAGACTTGGTAGCCCTTTAGCAATAGGTGTTGGTGACAATGAGTACTTTATTGCTTCAGATGCCTCACCGTTCATTGAATATACCAAAAAAGCCATTTATCTTGAAGATGGTGAAATGGCTGTCGTAAGATTAGGAAAGCACGTAAAAGTCAGAAAAATAAAGGATGACAAGCTTGTGGATCCTTACGTGCAAAAACTTCAGCTAAATCTTGACCAAATTGAAAAGGCTGGTTACGAACATTTTATGCTCAAAGAAATCTATGAGCAACCAAGTGCAATCAAGGACACTTACAGAGGTAGGATGCTAGCCGACCAAGGAATTATTAGAATGGCTGGAGTTGATGATAACTTGGAGAGATTTCTAAATGCCAAACGAATTATAGTTGTGGCTTGTGGAACTTCATGGCATGCTGGTTTAGTGTCAGAATATATTTTTGAAGACCTGGCCAGAATTCCTGTAGAAGTTGAATATGCTTCAGAATTTAGATATAGAAATCCGGTCATCAATAAAGATGATGTAGTTATCGCGATCTCTCAAAGCGGGGAGACTGCAGATACTATGGCAGCCATAAAATTAGCCAAGGAAAACGGGGCATTTGTGTTTGGAGTATGTAATGTAGTAGGCTCATCGATTTCGAGAGAAACTCATGCGGGTGCATATACACATGCTGGTCCGGAAATTGGAGTCGCATCTACCAAAGCTTTTACAACACAGATTACAATTCTTAGTTTAATAGCTCTCAAACTTGGAAAAGCTAAAGGGTCAATTTCAAATACAGATTACCACATGTATTTGAATGAGATGGAATTGATTCCATCCAAAATTGAAAAAGCTTTAGAATCTAACAAGCACATTATTGAAGTCGCTAAAGTTTATAAAAACGCTAAAAATTGTCTTTATCTAGGTAGAGGATATAACTTCCCTGTTGCTTTGGAAGGTGCACTTAAACTGAAAGAGATCTCATACATACATGCGGAAGGATACCCTGCAGCAGAAATGAAGCATGGTCCAATCGCCCTTATTGATGAACAAATGCCTGTCGTTGTAATCGCAACCAAAAAAGGACATTACGAAAAAGTCGTCAGTAATATTCAGGAAATAAAGTCCAGAAAAGGTAAAATAATCGCTATTGTAACTGAAGGAGATACTTCTGTAAAGAATATGGCAGACCATGTCATAGAAGTTCCGGAAACCTTTGAAGCACTAACACCGCTTCTCACAACAATTCCTTTACAGCTCTTCTCTTATCACATCGCGGTGATGTTAGGTAAGAATGTTGATCAACCTAGAAACCTTGCAAAATCCGTAACGGTAGAATAGATAAATGAATTATTTACAAAAAAGCATATTGCAATAAAAGATTTATTTAAATACTATATATTTGCAAAAAATTTTAAATACGGGTTTTCCCAGAAAGTCCACTAAATAAAATCCTTAGATAATGTCTAAAGTTAAAGGTAAAATTACTCAAATTATTGGTCCAGTTATCGATGTAGAATTCGAAAACACAAACGACTTACCAAGAATTTACGATTCTTTGGAAGTAAAGCGTGATAACAAATCAGACCTCATTCTTGAAGTTCAATCTCACATTGGAGAAAACTCTGTTAGAACCATTGCGATGGATTCTGCGGATGGTTTAAGCCGAGGTGTGGAAGTTCTTAGTACAGGAAACCCAATACAAATGCCGGTTGGTAAAGATATCTACGGACGTTTATTCAACGTTACAGGAGATGCTATTGATGGGCTTGGTGACCTTCCTAAGACAGGAAAAGATGGGATGTCGATTCACAGAGATGCACCAAAATTTGAGGATTTAGCTGTTACTACCGAAGTTCTATTTACAGGAATTAAAGTAATTGACCTCATCGAGCCTTATTCTAAAGGTGGTAAGATTGGTTTGTTTGGTGGAGCTGGTGTTGGTAAGACAGTACTTATCCAGGAATTAATTAATAATATCGCTAAAGGCCACGGTGGTCTTTCTGTATTTGCCGGTGTTGGTGAGCGTACTAGAGAAGGTAATGACTTGCTTCGTGAAATGCTAGAATCTGGCATTATAAAATACGGAGATGATTTTATGGATTCTATGGAAGAAGGTGGATGGGACTTGAAAAAAGTTGACAAAGCTGGTATGAAGGAATCAAAAGCGACTTTCGTTTTTGGACAAATGAACGAGCCTCCTGGGGCACGTGCAAGAGTTGCATTATCTGGTCTTACTATCGCAGAATACTTCCGTGATGGAGCAGGAGAGGCTCAAGGTAAAGATGTTCTTTTCTTTGTTGACAACATCTTTAGATTTACACAAGCGGGTTCTGAAGTTTCAGCACTACTTGGTCGTATGCCTTCTGCAGTGGGTTATCAACCAACATTAGCAACCGAAATGGGAGCGATGCAAGAGCGTATTACGTCTACCAAAAAAGGTTCTATTACTTCTGTACAAGCGGTATACGTTCCTGCGGATGACTTGACAGATCCGGCGCCTGCAACAACTTTCTCTCACTTGGATGCTACTACAGTACTCTCAAGAAAAATTGCAGAACTTGGTATTTACCCAGCGGTAGATCCATTGGATTCTACATCAAGAATTTTAACTAGAGACATTTTAGGAGATGATCATTACGATTGTGCGCAACGTGTAAAAGAGCTGCTTCAAAAATATAAGGAATTACAAGATATCATCGCTATTCTAGGTATGGAAGAATTGTCTGAAGAAGACAAACTATCTGTATCCAGAGCAAGACGAGTGCAAAGATTCTTATCTCAACCTTTCCATGTTGCAGAACAATTTACAGGTCTTAAGGGAGTTCTTGTTGATATTAAGGATACCATTAAAGGTTTTAATATGATCATGGACGGTGAGCTTGATCACATCCCTGAATCTGCTTTCAACTTAAAGGGTTCTATAGAAGAAGCCATTGAAGCAGGTGAAAAAATGTTGAAAGAAGACTAGTAAAAAATATACTCAATGCATCTAGAAATAGTAAGTCCGGAAGATATCATACTTAGTGAAGAAGTCAAATCTGTGAGTGTTCCAGGGATGAGCGGAGAATTCCAGATTTTGGATAATCACGCCCCTGTAGTTTCAGTGCTTCAAAAAGGCACAATCAAATTAGATTCGTCTGTTACCCTGCCAAAGAAATCTAAGGATAAGTTTTATGAGAAAGAATCAAAATATAACTTCGATATTTCTGGAGGTGTAATCGAATTACAAGACAATAAAGTTGTTATACTTATCGATTAATCAGTATCGGTAAAAAATTTAAAAAGGAGCTAATCTACAGATTAGCTCCTTTTTTTTTGATTTTAGAAATTTTCTAGATTGAAATTTCAGGAATGTCACCTTCTACGATCAAATCTCCCTCTGTTGCTTTTTGAATCTCCTCAACACTGACTCCTGGAGCACGTTCTAATAGCCTGAACTTTTTATCTACAATATCCAGAACCGCCATATTGGTGACGATTTTAGTTACACATTCCACTCCAGTGAGTGGTAGCGAACAGGTTTTTAGTAACTTGGATTCACCCGCTTTATTCGTATGCATCATGGCCACGATGATATTTTTAGCTGAACCTACAAGATCCATTGCTCCACCCATACCTTTCACCATTTTGCCTGGAATCTTCCAGTTAGCGATATTTCCATTTTGGGCAACTTCCATTGCTCCTAAAATAGTGAGATCCACATGCTGTCCTCGTATCATTCCAAAACTCATTGACGAGTCAAAGAAACTAGCGCCAGGGAGAGCGGTTATGGTTTGTTTACCTGCATTAATAAGGTCTGCGTCTACCTCTTCTTCTTTAGGGAAGGGTCCCATTCCTAGAATTCCATTTTCACTCTGGAACTCCAACTCTATATCGTCGCGAACGTAATTGGCTACTAAAGTAGGAATACCGATACCAAGATTGACATAAAAGCCATCTTGTACTTCTTGTGCAATTCGTTTTGCAATTCCTTTTTTATCTAACATTTTAATTAATTTGATGGTTTTAAAATTTTTTTAATTTGGAAATTATGATTTCTTTGTAGAAGATATAATTTTACTAACGACTTTACTAATTACTTTAAGATCCTCAAATAATTACTTTTCAGGATTAGGATAATAGTCCGAGCCCTTACATAGTTCAATCCAGTATTCAGTTTCATCAACTTCTTTTGCAGCGATTTTAAATTTATGAATAAAATCAGCTTTGCTTTTAGCATTTTGAGCTTCTCATATGTTTGCTCCTATTGAGGTACCACTTTTAAGAAGCTGACTAGCCATTTCAAATTTTTTTAACTGTCTTGGTCTCTCAGAAAAAGTAATAATTTTTAAAGCAAAGTCAAAAGTTAAGTTGACAATCAGATTATTTTTATCATCTCTCATTTTCAAATTTCCAAATGGACTAATCCATTTGTCTTACAGTTCGTTGTTCAATTCGTTTTTCAAAGGTTTCTCCCTGGAAGATGCGCTGAACAAATATGCCCGGGATATGAACAAAGTTAGGGTCGAGTTCTCCAGGTTTTACCAGTTCTTCAACTTCGACTACAGTCACTTTTGCAGCTCCACACATTAAAGGATTGAAGTTTCTGGCAGTGCCTTTGAAGATCAAATTTCCGGCTTCATCACCTTTCCAGGCTTTTACGAAGGCAAAATCTGCTTCAAAAGCTTTTTCCATGATGTGAGGCTTACCATTAAAGTCTCGAACTTCTTTTCCTTCGGCTACTTCTGTTCCATAACCTGCCGGAGTATAAAACGCTGGAATTCCATTTTGAGCTGCTCTGCATCGCTCTGCCAGTGTTCCTTGCGGAATTAATTCCACATCCAGTTCTCCGCTGAGCATTTGACGTTCAAATTCTGCATTTTCTCCAACGTAAGAGGAGATCATCTTTTTGATTTGTTTCTTTTTTAGAAGTAGACCAAGACCAAAATCATCGACTCCCGCATTATTAGAAATACAAGTCACATCTTGAACGTTGAGTCTGACGAGTTCTTTTATGGAATTCTCTGGAATTCCACTAAGACCAAAGCCTCCGAGCATAAAAGTCATACCATCCTGGACACCTTCTAATGCTTCAGTTACATTATTTACAGTTTTATTAATCATTGATTTTTTTATTTAGGTTGAAAATACTGAATTTAAGGATGCTCTCCAATTTTAAAAATAACGAAGATTTAAATTATGATGAAGTTTAGATTTTCACAAAAGGTAGCAGTTTTAAGACGAGTTTAAATTCAGAAGATGTTTTAAATCGTAATTTTCAAATAAAAAATTTCATGGCCAATATTGAGAATAACTTAGTAAACGCAACGAGCCCCTATCTTTTGCAGCACGCAAAAAATCCAGTACATTGGGAGGAATGGAGTCCAGAAATTCTCGATCGTGCAAAGAAGGAAAATAAACCTTTATTGATAAGCATAGGATATGCAGCCTGTCATTGGTGCCATGTGATGGCTCATGAGTCTTTTGAAGATGAACAAGTAGCTGAATTAATGAATAAACATTTTATATGCATAAAAATAGACCGCGAGGAGCGACCAGATATTGATCACATCTATATGGAGGCCGCTCAGATGTTGACGGGAAGAGGAGGTTGGCCATTGAATGCTTTTGCACTTCCAGATGGAAGGCCTTTTTATGCAGCTACCTATTTCCCAAAGGACAATTGGAAGAAAGTACTGGCAAATGTGGCAAAGGCTTATGATAATAGTTACGATCAATTATTGGAAACGGCAGAAAAGCTTACGGAAGGAATCAAAAATGGGCAGGAATTCTCTCCGGTAGAAAGTGATGAGAATTTTAAAGTTTCTAATTACCGTGATTTTCTTCTGAGTTGGCAAAAGAGTGTCGATCTTGAAAACGGTGGTTTCAAAGGAGCTCCGAAGTTCCCCATGTCCAATTCATGGCAGTTTTTACTTCAATACTATCAAAATACTCAGGAGCATTTTGCTGCTGAGGCTCTACTAAAAACTTTGGATGAAATGACTTTTGGTGGGATTTACGACCAGATCGGTGGTGGTTTTTCCAGATATGCCGTTGACGATAAATGGTTTGCTCCGCATTTTGAAAAAATGCTTTACGATAATGCTTTGCTCGTGAGTTTATACGCCAATGCTTATAAAACATTTCCAAAACCACATTATAAGAAAGTGATTTCTGAAACCATTGATTTTATAACCAGAGAGTTGAAAGATCCCGAAGCTGGGTTTTATTCTGCTTTGGATGCCGATAGTGAAGGAGAAGAAGGAAAATACTACGTGTGGAGTCACAAGGAATTATCAGAACTTCTTTCTGAAAAAGAACTATCCATTGCTGAAAATTATTTTAACTGCACCAAACGCGGAAACTGGGAATCCTCGAATAATATATTGTTTACAAATCAATCGCCTCGGGATTATGCTAAAGCAAATAATTTAGATCCTGAAGCTTTTGAAAAGGAAATAGAAAGTTTAAAACAAACCTTATTCAATCAAAGACAACACAGAGTTCGTCCGTCTCTAGATGATAAAATCATTACTTCCTGGAATGCAATGATGATCACTGGGCTTGTAGAGGCTTTTAAAGCCTTGAGAAAAGATGACTATCTTGAATTAGCAGAATCAGCAACTGATTTTTTACTTAGAACACGGCTAATCGACGATAATCAGCTTCTGCGTACATATAAAAACCAAAAATCGATCACTGGCTTTTTGGAAGATTATGCGTTTACTATTGAAGCGCTTATCAACTTATATCAGGTCACCTTCAAAATTGATTATTTAAACAAAGCAAAACACTTAGCAGAAATCTGTTTCAAAGATTTTAAAACTGAATCTTCACCGATGTTTCAATTTGCTTCAAAGACCAGTGAAAAGCTGATTTCAAAAACTTACGAAATCAACGATAATGTCATTCCAGCATCAAACTCTTCATTGGCAAAGTCACTTTTCTTACTAGGTAAATTTTTTGATGAGGATAAGTATCTTGAAACTTCCAAGCGAATGTTGAATCAGGTAGAGGCTAAACTATTTAAGTCTGGCCCTTATTTAGCAAACTGGCAAATCCTCTACGGGTGGTTAACTTTCCCTTTTTACGAAGTTGCTATAATGGGTAAAAAAGCTCAAGACTGGAGTCTTGAGCTTCAAAAGGAATATCACAGTAATTATGTTTTTCTTGGAGGTCAAAGTGAGAACTTATCGCTTTTGGAGAATAAGCTTCCTAAAGATCCTTCTGAAACAATCATTTACGTCTGTGAAAATAAAACATGTCAACAACCTACTTCAGAAATTGAAAAAGCAAAGAAACAATTGAAGTAAAAATTGATTAGTCTTTATACATTTTAATTTCAGTTTCGCCTTTCATGTTTTTGGAGGCTCTGAACATTCCGGGTGTATTAAATTCCATCACGACTTTACCTTTTTTATCAATACCCACAATTCCACCAGTTCCGCCAAGATCTGTCAATTTTTTCTGAATGACTCGCTGGGCTGCTTTTTCCAGGCTAATGCCTTGATATTCCATCATGGCTGAGATATCGTGAGCGACTACTCCTCTTATAAAATATTCGCCATGACCAGTAGCAGATATAGCGCAGGTCTTATTATTTGCATAAGTTCCAGCGCCTATAATTGGAGAGTCACCAATTCTGCCGTATTTTTTATTGGTCATGCCCCCCGTAGAAGTTCCTGCAGCAAGGTTTCCATCTTTATCTAAAGCTACACAGCCTACAGTTCCATATTTTTCATTACTTAGGTAGAATTCGTTGGAAGAAACTCCATGTTCTCTGGCCTTAGAGGCTTCTAGCGCTTTGCTTCTTCTTTCAATAATGAAATAAGAATTGTCAACAAACTCTAAATCGTGAAGTTTTGCAAATTCTTCTGCACCAGATGCGCTAAGCATAACATGGTCTGATTCCTCCATAACCTTTAAGGCTAGGTTGATAGGATTTTTGATATGTTGGACTCCAGATATAGCCCCTGCATTTCTGGTTTTTCCTTCCATAATGGAGGCATCCAATTCTGCAATCCCTTCAGCATTCAAGACAGCGCCTTTTCCTGAATTGAATAAAGGAGAGTTTTCCATCACATTGATGGTTTTTTGGACAGCTTCTAAAGCTGTTCCTCCTTCAGAAAGAATCTTATGCCCAACACTGATAGCTTCTTCAAGCTTTTCTTCGTAAGCTTTTTGTAAAGAATCGGTCATGTTTTCCTTCTTGATGACCCCTGCACCACCATGAATAACAATTCCAAATTTTTGAACTTGTGGAGGATTTTTTTCTTTGCTGATTTTTGGCGAATCGTGGCAAGCAATGAAAAGTAAACTAGCGAGTAATAAAATTGAGTATTTCATGAGTTATAAATTTAGTAAGTAATCTAAAGCAGATTTATCTATGGTAATTAATTCTGAAGAGGGGAGACGTTTCAAAAGTCTCTGCCAACGCTTATCATTCATAAACAAACGTTCAAATATGGGGATAGACATTTTCACTTGATCGGAATTGACCAAAGCAACCGCTTTCCAAAATTTAATTTCATCATTGGTAGGTAACAGCTTTTCGGCAGCATTATAAGCTTCCAGTGCCGCTTTTGGATCTTCATTCTCCATGGCTACATCCCCTTTTTCCATATACTCGTATGCCCTTTGGCTGTTGAGAAGCCGTGAAAGTTCTTCAACAGGAGTTTTATGGTCTTCAACTCTCAAATCTATCTTTTTATCAAGCCAAGGATGTTCTGGTGCATTTTTACTTACGACTATTAACGCAGAAGATTGTTTCCCTCTTACGTCCCCGCCACTTGCTTGTGCAGCTTTCATAGCTGCAACTACGCGCTCCGCAAGCTCAAGATTGCTATTTTCTTCATAGGCTTTTCTCATTGCGTAAACCACATTTTCATCCTCCATCATATTGGCTTGTATGCTATAAGTATCTTCTACAAGATGTAAAGCCGCCTCTACACATTTCTCTCCAGTAAATGCTGCTACAGTTCCGTTTTTGGAAAGCATGGCAACTTGTCTAAAAGCTGCGCCCTCATCTTCTGCTTTTATTTTTTCCAAAGCTTCACTTGCGGTAAGCCCACTTTCCATTAATTGTAAACCTTCATAGCCGTACTGCTGATTTACAAAGGATTGAGTAGCTACAACACCAACCCCAGACTTTCCCCAGGGCACAGCGGTTCCCACAGAGAACCAATGGCTTTGAACCCCTACGGCCATATCTCCAGTTTCAGGATCTTGAGCAATAATTGAAAAAGTGTGCGCAAATTCAGATGAATTTGTAGGTTTTTGAGCATACGAAGCAAATTGAAAGAGAAAACTGAAAAAAATTATGTATTTATAAATCATTTCTTAACTTTTTTAAATTTATATAATAATAGTGAGATTTTAATTTTATGTTCATATCAATTTTGAACGAAAATAAACTTTAATATATGCCAATAGAATTTTTACAGTTAAAAAAGCTTTTGGATTTTTTTGAATTACCTAGCTTTTTAGTGTCAAATCCCAATGGTAAATTTAAAGTTATTGGATTGAATAATAAACTTAAAGTTAAGTCTGATAGAAAAAGAAAAATTAAAAATAATGCAGAATTGGAGGGGTTCTTGAATGAGAGTTTTGGATTGAAAGGACAAATGGCTTCAAAGTTTATCAAAAAATTGAGTAAACTGAAAGATTTAAAACTGAATAAATCTTCCCATTTTATTGAGATTTATCAAAATAATCAAACCCTTAAGTTTGAATGCAAACTTCTTAATTTTGAAGATAAATACTTCTTTTTTATCAGTATCCATTATGAACAAACAAAGGCCGATGAAAATGAAAATCTAGAAATCGAGTCTTTCAAAAGAATTTTTGAATCTCTTCCTCTTGGAATTGGTGTTAATACAATTGATGAATCTAAGACCGTCTATGTCAATAATAAATTCACTCAAATTTACGGTTGGGATCAAAAGGAACTTGAAAACGTTACTACATTTTTCAAAAAAGTATACCCAGATGAAGCTTACAGAGATGAAGTTTCAAAAATGATAATGGATGATATTCATTCTGGAGACCCTCAAAGAATGAATTGGAAAAACCTGAAGATCACAACTAAAACTGGTGAAATAAAGATAGTTAATGCTAAAAATATTCCTCTTTATGATCAAAATCTCATGATCTCTACAGTTATAGATATAACTGATAATTATAATACCCAAAAAAAAATAGAGCTTGCTAAAAATAGGTTTGATCTAGCAGCGCGTGCAACATCAGATGCAGTTTGGGAGTGGGACTTAAGCGAAGATGAACTATACTGGGGTGACGGTTATGAAAGACTGTTTGGTTATAATTTTGAAAATAATACAGTCTCTAGGGATTTTTGGGAATCCAAGATTCATCCCAATGATTTAAAGCCATTTTTTGAAAGCTTACAAGAAGCTTTAGATGACAAAACCTTATCTAAGTGGACGTTTGATTATCGATTTCAAAATCGAGAAGGCAACTATGCCAACGTAAGAGAAAATATTGTAATTGTAAGGAATGAAAGTGGTGATCCCATCCGCTTGGTTGGGGCCTTACAGGATATTACTAAACCTTTAAAACGCGAAAATCATCTGAATCTTTTAGAAAAATTAATTGATGGTACTAAAGATGCAATTCTGGTAACAGAAGTAAAATCCAATAGTTTTCTTGAGTCTGAGATAGTTTATGCAAATTCTAGTTTTCAAAATCTTTTTGGTTTTAAGATATCAGAGGTGATCGGCTCAACTCCAAGGGAATTTTATGTGTCCAATAAAAACGAAGAGGACTTTTTGGGATTAGAGGAAAAACTCAGTCAATGGGAGTCGGTTAATGCAGATGTGCTAAGCTTAACTCAAAACGAACTGGAATTCTGGAATAATATTTCTATCACTCCAATTGTTGACGACCAGGGATGGTACACACACTGGATGATTGTCAATAGAAATGTAAATGACTTAAAAACAAATGCTGAAAAAAGCGAACTATTGACCTTTACCCATCAGGCCTTTCAGGGTGAGGAATATCTAGAAAGTATACTCTGTAAAATTTCACTAAAAATTGAAGACTTAGTTCGAAGTCATATCTGCCAATTTTGGCTTCTAGGTCATTATTCAAAGGATCTGTCAAAATTTTTAGAATTAAAGGACGGTGAATTAGTTAATTTTAAATCAGAAACGAGCAACTTCGATTCTGAAGGTTTCGCCTTGGAGATTTTAAATAGCGGGGATTTAAATTTCAAAATCCACAGAAACGAATCAGATTCAGTAAATGAGATTAAAAAGAGTTTTGGATTTGAGATTAAATCACATGGCGAATGTTTGGGTGTTGTGATTCTTAGTTTCAAGGATACATTTTCCAGAGAGGAAACACTCCATTCTATTTTTGAAGAATTTTCAATTCAACTCGCCAATGAAATTTCTCGAAAGCGGACTGAAAAGGAAATGCAAGCCTTTTTTGAAAATTCCCCAGATTTTTTATGTATTGCTGGTGATAATGGATACCTGAGCAAAATGAACAAAAGGGCGAGTGATATTACAGGATACACTCAGGAGGAATCTTTAAATACTCCTTTTCTGGAGTTTATTGCTGAAGAAGATAGAGAATCGACGAAGGAGCTAATTATAAAAGCGAGAGAAACAAAAGAGTATCAATCTAAAGAGATTCATATCATTACAAAAGATTCTAAAGTACTTCTAGTGGACTGGACTGTGTTTAGCCTTAATGGAAGTGATGTTTTTTGTACGGGAAAAGATGTAACGCCATACAAGAAGGCTTTAGAGGATTTAAAAACTGAGATTGAAAAATTCAACATTTTGTCTGAAACTGTTTCTGATGCGGTTTGGGACTATGATTTAGAACATAATAGTATTGAATGGGGAAGTGGGCTCAAAAAATTATTTGGTTATGAACTCGATACTTTTGGAGACTCTGAAGAAAATTGGCTAGAGAAAATACATCCTCAGGATAAAGATCGCATTATTAAATCTTTTGATGCAGTGTTGAAAGATTCGGAAGCTGATACCTGGAGGGAGGAATATTTACTAAAAAATAAAAATGGAAGTTATGTCAATGTATTGGATCGAGGAACAATTATAAGAAATGACAAAGGCATGGCAACAAGGATGGTGGGCTCTATACAAGATGTATCAGAGTTTATAAATTACCAAAAGAACTTAGAAAAACTAAATCAGAAGCTCCAAAAACAGACAATGGCATTAATCAAGTCCAATAAAGATCTGGAAGAATTCGCCTATGTAGCATCTCATGATTTGCAGGAGCCCTTGCGGATGGTTACCGGATTTTTAACACGTCTGGAACAGAAGTATGCGGGAAATCTTGATGAAAAAGCTCAAGAATACATTAATTTTGCTGTAGAAGGAGCTAAGCGGATGCGTCAAATTATTCATGGATTGCTCAATTTTTCTAAAGTAGGCAGAAATGATCTTCCTTTATCAAAAGTTGATGTAAATTCAGTGATAAAAGACGTTGTAATCTTCTTACACGAAGCCATTGAAGATAAAGGAGCAAAGATAGAAGTTGGAAGACTTCCTGTAATTGATTCTGTTGAATATGAACTTAAAGAAGTGTTTTTAAACTTAATTGACAACTCATTAAAATATTCTAGGTCGGCTAATCCGCCTAAAATAAAGGTTGATTACGAAGAGCTTGAAAATCATCATTTGTTCAGTGTAGAAGACAATGGCCTGGGTATTTCTGAAGAATATTTCAAGAAAATCTTTGGAATTTTCCAAAGATTGCACGGTCAAAGTGAGTATTCTGGAACAGGAATAGGTCTTGCTATTGTTGACAAGATAATTACAAATTTTAAAGGTGAAGTTAGAGTAGAATCAGAGCTTGGCAAAGGCTCAAAATTTATACTTAAACTTCCTAAAAAATCTATAGATAATGAAAAACCCTCCGATTCCTAGCAATGAAGCAGAACGGTTGAAAGAGTTACATAGCCTGAAGTTATTGGATAATCTGCCTGATGAAGATCTTGACCTGATAACTAAACTGGCCTCAGATATTTGTGGAACCGAAATTTCGCTGGTGACTCTTATAGACTCTGATACGCAAGTGTTCAAATCAAAATTCGGCATTGATGTAGAACAAACTTCAAGAGATATTGCGTTTTGTGCACACGCGATTAATACGCCAAGCAGGATGCTTATTGTTAATGACGCTACTCAAGATGAACGTTTCAAAAATAATCCTTTAGTGAAAGATGATCCCAATATTGCATTTTACGCAGGTATGCCCCTTTCAACAAAAGACGGTCTCGCGCTTGGAACGCTTTGCGTTCTCGACTCTAAGCCCAAAGTGCTTAACGCTTCACAAATTGAATCCTTAAAATCTCTTGCCAAATTGGTAGAGCGTTTGTTTGAGTCTCATAGAAAGTCTTTAGATCTCGAAAAAGTTTATGAACAATTAAAACTACATAAAGATCAAACTGAAGAGGTTGCTTATACCATAGCACATGATCTTAAAAATCCTCTTGATAGTATTCAAGGGTTTCTAGAACTGTTACAATATGAATCTCACACTAGTCTAGGTGAAGAAGCAAGAGAATATATCGAATACGCCAAACAGAGCACTCAAAAAATGACAAGTCTTATCTACGAAATTCTTGCTTTTGCTAAGGTGACATCGCAATGCGATAAAAAAGAAAAGGTCGATGTTGAAGTTGTCATTCAAAATATCATAGATCTCAATTTACCTATTATAAGATCAGAAAACATTGAAATTGAATTTGGAAAATTGCCAATAATCAACACTTCTAAAGTTTCTTTTTCTTCAGTCCTTAGAAATTTGATAGGTAATGCCATTAAATATAGAAGTACAGAACGTTCACTTAAGGTGAAAATTTCTACAAAAGATAAATTAGACGAATGGCTCATTATAGTAAGTGATAATGGAAAAGGAGTAGAAGAGCGAAATCTTGAGAAGATTTTCAGACCCTTTTATAAGGAGAATAAAATAAATACATATGGAGTAGGTATGGGGCTAGCTACATGTAAAAAAATAATATTAAATTTAGGTGGAAAAATTTGGGTAGATTCTGAATTTGGTCAAGGCAGTAAGTTCAGTTTCACTATACCAAAATAGTATGATAGTCATGGATGCTTTCAAAATATTAATAGTAGAAGACAACATTGGTGATGTGTTGATGATTACTGAAGCTTTGGAAGATTCAAAATATGTAACTCAACAATGGGTGGTGAGTGACGGTAAAAAAGCTCTTGACTTCCTGTTAAAGCAAAATTCTTATATAACTGCAGAGACCCCAGATTTGGTGTTATTGGATTATAATATTCCAAAATACAATGGTCTTGAAGTCTTGAAGATTATAAAAAATGATGAGGTATTGAAGACTATTCCTGTTGTCATTTTTACGACATCTTCTTCAAAATTTGATGTGATCAAATGTTATGAGAATCATGTCAACTGCTACATTACCAAACCGCAAGATGGTCCAGATTTCATAAATGCTATTGCAAAAATTGAAGAATTCTGGATAGATTATGTCAATTCACCAAGTTCTACTAGACCATGACCAAGACCGAAAAAGCTCTTCAACTTCTTATTGTGGAAGATAATTTCGGCGACTATACGCTAGTAAAAGAGTATTTGGAAGAACATTTTGAGTACATGACCTATCAGCATGCTATAAATTATAAAGAAGCTGAAGCTTTGCTGAAAGGCGAAGCAAAATTTGACGTTATTTTTTTAGACTTAAGCTTACCAGATTTATCTGGAAAATTACTCGTAAAAAAGGTACTTAGCATTGAAACCCAAACCCCTGTCATAATTTTAACAGGTTCACTTAATCTCGATTTGTGTGTTGAATCTCTTCAGCTGGGTGTTTCAGATTATTTGTTTAAAGATGAATTAAATCCAAATGCGCTCTTCAAAAGCATTAATTACACCATTGAAAAGCAAAAACAAAGACTTAAGATTTTAGAGTCAGAAAAAAAATATAGCGACTTGTTTCACCTTTCGCCTCTACCTATGTTTGTTTATGATGTAGAAACTTTAAAATTTCTGGATGTTAATTCAGCTACAATTGAGCTTTTTGGTTACAAAAAGGAAGTGTTTCTCGGGATGTCTCTCCATCAAATTTTCTTTTCAAAAGATATGGATTCTTTTCTTGGAGCTCTAAAGCAAACAGTTCATAAAGACAGTCACAGCTTCGATGATTATTTTTCGTACAAGAAAAAATCTGGAGAAGAAATAAATGCTGAAATCACCATCAAAACTATTATTTTTCAAAATAGAAAAGCTAAACTTGTTGTAGCCAAAGATGTCACAGAACGCTTGCAGCATTACAAAGCACTAGCTTCTCAAAATGAGAAGCTGAAGCAAATAGCCTGGCAACAATCACATGAAATGAGATCTCCAGCATCCAAAATTTTAGGCATTGTAGAGCTCTTGAACACAGGCGTTTGTTCCAAAAAAGAAGAGGGCGTTCTTATCAAAGAAATTGGCAAAACGGTGAAAGAACTTGATAGCGTTATAAGAGCTATTACTAAGAATACAAAACAAATTCAACCAAGTAAATAAATAAGGTCTATGAACTTAGAAGTCTTAAATGTAGATGATGATAAAATGGTACTCTTTATTCATGAGAAAATGATGATTCATTCAGAATTTTCAAGTTCCCCAAAATCATTTGAAGACGGCTACAAAACTTTAACTTACATCTCTGAACATAAATCTGATGATAAAAAGTTTATCATTCTTCTAGATGTTAATATGCCTGATCTCGACGGCTGGGACTTTATGGATGAGTTGGAGAAACGTGAATTGGACAGTTATTGCTATATTTTTGTAGTGACCTCTTCTATTGACTCTAGTGACAAAGAAAAAGCAGCGACTTATGCCGCTGCTATAGGATTTGTGGAAAAACCTTTGAGCATAGAAAGTCTCAAAAATTTAAAGAAAACTAAGGAGTTGCTACCTTTTTTCGACTAAGCTTCTATATTCTCATCTTCATCATCGCCTGTATAGGCGTCATATTCTGGGTATAGGAAGTTATTATAAGGGAAACGAGTGACGTGAATCTCCCTTACTGTTTCATATACCTTTTTTCTGAATTCTTCAATATTTTCTTTTTCGGTAGCCGAAATAAACAGTACTTTATCTCCTTGTCTTTGCATCCACGTTTTTTTCCACTCCTCAAGTGTATAGTGCTGATAAGATCTTTCCACCATCAAGTCATCTTCCTCTATGATTTCTGGCTCGTAACTATCAATTTTATTAAAGACCATGATGATGGGTTTGTCTCTGGCCTCGATGTCATCTAAAATGCTGTTGACCGATTCAATATGGTCTTCAAAGTTTTCATGAGAAATGTCGACAACATGTAAAAGCAAGTCAGCTTCCCTTACTTCATCCAAAGTAGATTTAAATGATTCTACCAGTTGTGTTGGCAGCTTTCTTATAAACCCAACAGTGTCCGTCAACAGAAAGGGTAGATTTCTAATCACTACTTTTCTTACTGTTGTGTCCAGGGTCGCGAATAGCTTATTTTCTACAAAAGCTTCACTTTTACTTATCACATTCATCAATGTTGATTTACCAACATTGGTGTAGCCTACCAGAGCAACTCTCACAAGACTCCCTCTGTTTCCTCGTTGGACAGCCATCTGCTTGTCTATGGTTTTTAGTTTTTTCTTGAGCAAAGTGATTTTGTCTCTTACGATACGTCTATCGGTTTCAATCTCTGTTTCACCAGGACCACGCATTCCAATACCACCACGTTGACGCTCAAGGTGGGTCCATAAACCTGCAAGTCTCGGTAATAAATATTCATATTGTGCAAGCTCTACCTGAGTGCTGGCGTAGCTTGTTTTAGCACGTTGAGCAAAAATATCCAGAATAAGATAGGTTCTATCTACAACTTTACATTTTAGTATTTTTTCAATATTCCTTTGCTGACCTGGAGATAACTCATCATCAAAAATGGCAGTTCCGATCTCATGTTCTTCCACATAATCTCTCACCTGCTCCAATTTACCCTTTCCTATAAAGGTCTTTGGGTTGGGAACGTCAAGTTTTTGTTGAAATCGCTTTTTGACTTCACCTCCAGCGGTGTAAGTAAGAAATTCTAATTCATCTAAGTATTCTTTGGATTTTTCTTCATCCTGAAACTGATTCACAATACCAATGAGAACAGCAGTTTCGTATGTTGTAGTTTTTGCTTCTAACATATAAAATTTTGATTACGTAAAATTATGAAAAATACTTCAGTTTGATCTGAATTTAAGATTTCTGAAAAGGAATCGTATCACAATCTAGCTTTATATTTTCTAAGTAATTCTAGATTTAATACTAAAAATTCCCTTAATTCGTTTATCATACTAAAATCAAACTTTTATGCATCCAAAAAAATATTTTTTAGCTCTCACTTGTTTATTACTTTTCTATTCTTGTAGTTCAGATGATACCAATGATCTCAATGTTGATCAAAGTGATTGTAAAATAGCTCAAGGGATTTCCCCTAATCCAACTCCTGATGGATTGAATGATAATTTCGATTTGTCATGTCTGGCAGACCGCACAGGAATTACAACTTTAGAAGTTTTCGATAGGAATGGCCTGAAAGTCTATGAAAGGTCAAATTACAGAGACGAATTTATTGGTCAAAATGATGACGGAGATGACCTTGTAACAGGGACTTACTTCTATACCATCACTTTTGATGCTGAAGACATAGACTACGGAACGGTCAATCAAGGCTCACTTTACATTAATGTTGAACAATAATCTGTAATGATTTATAAAGAAAATTTCTCTATGAAAATTAGATATATCCCTGTTTTAGGAGCTTTGTTGTTGTTGGCCACACAAGAGATCTCTGCACAGCAAGACCCTCAATATACGCAGTACATGTATAATATGAACGTTATCAACCCTGCTTACGCTGGTTCCAAAGAAAACTTATCGGTAGGAGCATTGTACAGAGACCAATGGTCCGGTATTGAAGGTTCTCCTAAAACGTTTGCTTTCAATGCGCATACTCCAGTAGGAAAAGGAATCGGTTTGGGGCTTTCCGGCATCAATGATCAAAACGGCCCAGTTGAACAAACCAATGTATTCGCAGATATATCTTACACGATGGACATTGGTAAAAACAGCAAACTGGCTGTTGGTCTTAAAGCAGGAGCAAGGTTTCAAAGCATAGGTTTTGAGAACATGTTTTTTCAGGATGATATGGATCCAGCCTTCCAAAGCGACATTGATGAGACTTACCCAAGTTTAGGTGCGGGTCTTATGTATTACTCCGATAGATTTTATGTCGGACTTTCCGTTCCGAATTTCTTAGGTTCTACACATCTTGAAGTCGATGGCCGAGAATTTGGCTCGGAGCAACAGCATTATTTTCTGACTGCCGGCTATGTTTTTGATATAAATGATTACATAAAATTCAAACCTTCCACTTTAATCAAATCTGAATTTAGTTCCGCCGTATCTTTTGATGTGAATGCAAACGTTCTATTTTATGATAAGTTTGAAATTGGAGCTTCCTATAGATATGAAGACGCCATCAGTGGCCTGGCGAGTGTGAGAGCTACAGACTGGATGCAGATTGGTTTCGCTTACGATGCAACTCAGTCCAACCTGAAGGAACCTTCTTATGAAGCTTTTGTCATTTTCGACATCTTCTTCAAAAAGAAAACTTATGTCTCGCCTCGTTATTTTTAATTTGAAATGAAATCTCCAATGAAAAAATTATATATACTCTCTTTGTTTTGTTGCTTGTTTACCATAAGTCTGTGGTCTCAAAACAGCGACACCAAAAAAGCAGATAGGCATTTTGATCGATTTGAATACGTTGATGCTATTGATGCTTATGAAAAGCTTATCCGCAAAGGAAAAGCAAATAATTATGTGTACAGACAACTAGCGATTGCAAACTATAAAACTTCCAACTTTCAAGATTCCGAACAATTCTTTAAGCGTTATCTAAGAAATAACAGAAACGCCTCTGCTGAAGATTATTATACTTATGCTCAGGCACTTCTAAGCAACGAAAAAATTGAAGATTACAAGAAGGCGATGCTCGATTTTTCTGAAAAAGCCCCTCGAGACTCCAGAGCTAAAGCCTTTTTAGAAAACCCAAATTATTTTGAAGAGTTGAAATCCATGACACCAAGATTTGAACTGAATCAGCTAAGCTTAAATTCTGAATACTCCGATTTTGGCGCATACGAATATAATGGGAAACTTTACTTTTTATCGGCAAGGAATGAAACCAGAAAAACATACGGCTGGAACAAACAGCCCGCTTTAGATATTTTTGTCGCTGACAATGTAGGCGGAACTTTCAAAAACTCAAAAGAAATAGTAGGTGAGATTAATACTAAATTTCATGAAGGTACTCTGGCTATTACCAATGATGGATCAACTATTTACTTCACCAGAAATGATTTCCTCAATGGAAACTACAGAAAAGATGAAGATGGAGTCAATCACTTAAAAATTTACAAAGCCACTCTGGTAAATGGTAGTTTTCAGGATATTGTAGATTTGCCCTTTAACGATGTATCTTTTTCCAATGCTAATCCGGCTTTAAGTCCAGATGAAACTGAACTGTATTTTTCCAGTGATAGACCGGGAGGTTATGGAGCTTCAGACCTTTATGTTGTTAAGATTAAAGAAGACGGTAGCTTTGGTCAGCCAAGAAATCTTGGACCAACAGTCAATACAGAGCGCAGAGAAAATTTCCCGTACATCGATCGGGAAAACACACTATACTTCTCTAGCGACGGACATTTAGGCCTTGGTGGTCTGGATGTTTATTATGCCAAAAGCGATTCTGGAGATTTCCTACCTCCTCAAAATCTTGGATCACCATTGAACAGTAATGCAGATGATTTTGCTTTTACTTACAATGGCAACGTAGAAAAAGGCTATGTATCCTCAAACCGAACCGAAAAGAAAAAAGGAAAGCGAATAGATAATATTTACAGAGCAAATTTGGTTCATCCGCTGGAACAAACTTCTCTTCTGGTAGAAGTAGTTGATGCTAAAACAGATAGGTTTTTAGAAAATGCGCAAGTCATTTTTTATGATGAGGATCAAAATGAATTTACGAGAAGCCGAACTAATGCAAGTGGTGTAAGCAAAAACTTTTTGCCTACTGGTCAAAAATTCGATTTACAGGTGAATATGAGTAATTATGAAAGTCAGTCGATATCCTTGCGTATTCCTAAGACTCAGATGCTAATACGAGTGGCTCTAGAGCCAAAGCTTTCCCCGGCGGAAGCAGAACTGTTGATTCTTCAGGAGCGCATTTTCTTTGAATATGACGATGCAAGTATAAGACCTGAAGCTGCATTGGAACTTGACAAACTGATTTCAATTCTGAAAGAAAATCCTGAGTTGAATATTAAAGTCATAAGCCATACCGATGAAAGAGGATCAAAGGCTTACAATATGGAGCTTTCCCAACGAAGAGCTGAGAATACTGTCAATTATTTAGTTGAAAATGGCATTGATTCAACCCGATTAACTTCAGAAGGAAAAGGAAAATTAGAGCCTGTTAATTCCTGTGATTCTGGCTGCAGTGAAGAAGAACATGAAGAAAATAGAAGATCTGAGTTTGAAATTGTCGACTAGATTTTTCAAAATTTAAACCCATAAATCCTTCAACGCTTTAGTTGAGGGATTTTTTTATATTTACTAAGCTGTAAATAAGCTGTTATGGAAAAAACAAAATGCCTTTCTTGTGATGAACCTATTACCGGGCGAATCGATAAAAAGTTTTGTTCTGATTACTGTAGAAGTACTTACAATAATCGGCTTAACAGCGATGCAACAAAGATTGTGAGAAACATCAATAACAGGTTGAAAAAAAATTACAGAATTTTAAGAAGCATCAACAAAGACCAAAAAACAAAAACCACTCGTGATAAATTGCTGGAAAAGGGTTTCAACTTCAACTACTTTACAAGCCTCTACACCACTAAAAGCGGAAACGTTTATTATTTTGTCTATGATCAAGGTTACTTACCCTTGGAGGATGATTACTATGCATTGGTAAAACGCGATTAATGAGAAAGAGTTCCTACAAAGCGATTATTAGTCTGCTGGTGATAGCAGCTTCCATTTGGTATGTTTTTTACGATCTATACCCTGCTGAAATCACGGATTTATCAACTCAGCCAACAGAGTTTTCTACCCTTAGAGCATTCGAGCATGTCAAAAAAATTGGTGATGAGCCGCATTACATTGGTTCGAGAGCGCACAATAATAAACGAAACTATATTGTTAATGAACTGGAAAAGCTAGATCTACAGGTTCAGACTCAACAAGGATTTGTTTTATCTAAAAGTGGCGTTCTTACTGCTCCGCAGAATATCATAACAAAGTTGGAGGCTAATGATTCTCAAGAAAATTCTAAAGCGCTCTTACTCTTAACGCATTACGATTCTGCTGTACACTCGTCTTCTGGAGCTGCAGATGCAGCATCTGGAGTAGCCACAATCCTGGAAGCTCTTAGAGCCTTCAAGACTTCAAACCCAACGTTTCAAAACGACATCATTATTGTTTTTTCAGATGGAGAAGAGGTTGGACTTACGGGGGCAAAATTATTTGTAAAGGAGCATCCCTGGAAAGATGAGGTGGGATTGGTACTTAATTTTGAATCTCGTGGCAGCGGCGGTCCCAGTAATATGATTGTAGAAACAAATCATGGGAATTCAAATCTAATTGAGCTTTTTGGAAAGGCACAGGGAGAGCATCCACTGGCAAATTCTCTGATGTATAGTGTCTATAAATTATTACCGAATGATACAGATTCTACAGTATTCAGAGAACTGGCGGATATTCCAAGTTTTTTCTTCGCATTTATAGATGATCATTACGATTATCATACAGCTCTGGATGTTCCTGAGCGTCTTGACAAGAGGTCATTGGCCCATCAAGGAGATTACTTAATTCATGCGATGGAAGAATTTTCAAATCTAGATTTAACAGATTTAAAATCAGAACAAGACGATATATATTTTACAGTAACTGGCCTCGGTCTTTTTCACTATCCATTTTCCTGGGTATGGGTGATTTATGGAATTGGGTTTTTAGTATTTTTGTCTTTATTGTTTTATGGTTTCAAAAGCAATTCGCTGTCTAGGAGAGAAGTTTTTAAAGGCTTTATTCCCTGGTTTTCAAGTTTGATTATCGCTGGTTTAGTTACCTATTTTGGTTGGCCATTAATTCTAAAGCTTTATCCGGATTATTCAGCTATCCTGCAAGGATTTACCTACAATGGACATGACTATATTGTAGTTTTTGTGGCGCTAACTCTATTTATTTTATTTTCAATTTATCAATTATTTGATGAAAAACTAAACCCAAAAAATGCAATGGTAGCTCCACTATTGACTTGGTTCATTGTCATTTTTCTACTGAATATTTTTTTAAAAGGAGCGGCCTTCTTCATCATCCCTCTCTTATTTACTTTACTTGCTTTCTTTTTAATGATCAGGTTTCAAGTGCCATCCTATCTTTTTCTTCTGATTTTGATACTACCATCTTTAAGCATTATTGCTCCATTTATTCAGTTTTTTCCTGTAGGACTTGGTCTTAATATGAGTGTGGTAAGTGCTATTTTTACGGTTTTACTCTTCGGAAATTTACTGCCTGTTTTTGGTTACTTTTCCGTAAAAAAAGGAGTAGCAACGATGGCATTACTTGTAGCTATAGGCTTTTTCATCAAAGCTCATTTACATTCAGGTTTTACAGAAAATGCTCCTAGACCTAATAGTTTGGTTTACACTCTGGATACTGATTCCAATTTTGCGACCTGGAATACCTATGATGAGAATCTGGATTCCTGGACATCGCCCTATTTTGAAGCTCTAGAGGATTCAACCACAGCAGCCGACTATCAAAGTAAATACAATACAGCCTATACAAAAACTTCAAAAGCAAACTTGATTCCAGTTCAAAGTTCAGGTATTCAAGTGGATACTTTAGTAGCCTCCAAAGCTTACCTGAAAAAATTTAGAGTTCAATTGAACTATAATAGAAATCTTAATAGGATAATTGTTTCAGAATCTTCCCAGATCAACTTCAGCTCGTTTCAAGTCAATGGAAAAACAGCTGATGCTTACGGACAGGATTCAGGGGCTTATCACGTACATAAGAACCGTTTTAAGAATAATCTTATCGATTACTATGTAGTGAATCAGGAGCCTTTATATTTTGAATTTGAAGTCGAAAAAGATCAGGATGTTGAGTTTGTTATTAATGAAATCAGCTTTGATTTATTTTCGCGTCCTATGTTCTCTGTTAAAAAGCGACCAAAAGATAAAATACCAAAGCCTTTCATCGTCAACGATGCCATTATCACTAAGCAGACACTAGAATTATAATGAAGAAACAAGTATCAATTTTAGGTTGTGGCTGGTTAGGATTACCTCTTGCAAGGCATTTATTAAAAAACGGATGGAAAGTAAAAGGCTCTACAACATCTTCAGATAAAATCCAAGTTTTAGAAGCGGAGGGAATTAATTCTTTCATAATCGAGCTTTTAGAAGACAAAGTTGCTGGATATATTCGCAGCTTTCTCGAAAATTCTGAACTTCTTATTATCGACATTCCACCTGGATTGAGACGCGACCCGAATTCTGATTTTATTGCCAAACTCAAAAAGCTCACGGAGGCCATTTCAGAATCAAAAATCAACAAAATTCTCTATGTGAGCTCTACAGGAGTTTTCGATGACCACGAATCCAATCCTTCGTTTACTGAACATTATAATTTTACACAGAGAGAGGTTGAGAATAGTCAATTGGTCCAGGCAGAACAGCTACTTCTGAATTTGAAAAAGATACAGACAAGTGTCATACGTTTTGGAGGTTTGATTGGTAATGACCGACATCCTGTTAAATACCTGGCAGGCAAAACAGGGATAAAAAATCCTAAAGCTCCCGTCAATTTAATTCATTTGGATAATTGCATTTTACTGATTTCAGAGATCATTCAGCAGAATAAGTTTGGTGAGATTTTTCATGGTGTTGAAGACATTAAACTTTCTAAAGAAGACTACTATTCTAAAAAAGCAAAAGAACTCAGCCTTCCAATTCCTGAATTTGATCACGAAACAACTTCAGAAGGTAAAGAGATAAGTATGGCGTGGACTACTAGAATACTCGGGGTAAAACTGGAGAAAAGGCTTTAGAATAAATTAATATTTTATTTTCGACTCACGACTCACGACTCACGACTCACGACTCACGACTCACGACTCACGACTCACGACTCACGACTTCAACTACCGACCCCAGGAAATACTCTCAGGTTGAGGTAGAATCCAGTCATTGTGAGTGAAATAATTCCACTCGATGGTGGCCAGATCAAGTTGTGGATCTATGAAAAGTTCAGGTTTTCTTCCGTTAAGACTAACTTTTACTCGCGCATAAATCTCAATTGGAATATCTTTATCGGCATACTCTTTTTTCAATTTTTGGGTAAATTGATAGATTCCGTCAGGCTTCAAGAGATTTCTTTTTTGCTTAGTGGTTAAATAGTTATCCAGTTTAACATATTCAGTTTTTCCAGTGTTCAGATTCTTGATTCTAAAACTAGCAGAACCACTTTTAGATCTTAGCATCATTCTCCAGCTCATTCGATGACCTTCTTCAGTCCAGAAGACATTGCTTTGGATAAAATGATGTCTGACAGGAAGCAAAAGTTGTATCGCAAACCACAATACTAAAAAAACTTTAAAGTACGGTCCTAACTTTGGAATTTTAGTTTCAGCATTGTTATAAAAAGGCTTGAATTTCAAAAACGTTCTATTGATGTATTCCTTGGAAAAGAAAAAGACTGTAAACGCTAATGACATGTAAGGGAATATTCCAATTTGGAATACAATGCTGTTGAATAAATGAAAAAAAACGCTTATCCAAAATATGACAACTCTGGTGCGTTTCCACAAAAGTAGGGGAACGACAAGTAAGTCAAATAAAATCCCAAAATATGCGATACTCATATGTATCCAGGGTTCCTGGAGTAAGTCACCGATAAGCCAATAGTGAGCTTTACCTTTCATCAAAAGCTCTGGAAAAGTCCCGTCCATCCAGTCTGGATAAAATTTTGCAAGACTTGCATACGTGTATACAATCCAGATTTGTGCGATCAGAAAAAGTACAACCCAGTTGGGCATGCTTATGGATTTCAGGCCTGGACTTCTTTTGGCATCTACAGAAAAATAGCGATGTGCAGGCACTATGCACATAAATATGAGTAGAAGGATGAGCAGGTAATAGTGGTTGTTGTAAGAGGTTTTTTGCATTAGGTAAACGCTTGTCCAAAGTAGTGTGTAAGCGATGATACTAAATCTGTATTTGAAGCCCAGCATCACAAAGATTCCAAACAAACCCATGAGTCCAAAATAGAAGTACATTCCATTTCCAGGTAGCGGTTGAAGGAAGTCAAATCCAATAAAATTGAAGGTAAACTGAGGTTCTATAAGCGTTCGTCTGACCCAACCTGTAAGAATAGCACCCCAAGCTTCCAAAGCGATAAGCAAACCGAATAAAACCCTAAAGACGACAAGAGGAGAATTATCTACTCGCTTAAAGAGAAGCTCATTCATTATTGATAATTTTGATGTAGTTCCTGGCAAAAATCTCGTCGGCTTTCATGGCTTTGATAAGAGCTTCCAAGCCATCAAATTTAACTTCGCTTCTTATACGTTTCAGAAGTTGTATGTGAAGATGTTTGCCATACAAGTCCTTGTCCAGATCAAAGAAATAGGTTTCAATACTCTGTTTTTGCCCGCCTACAGTTGGATTGGTGCCAATATTCATCATGCCAAAACGTTTGTCTCCGTCGATCAAAGAGGCAACCACATAGACGCCTTCTTTCGGGATGAGCTTGTAAGATTCAGGAACTTTAAGATTGGCCGTAGGATACCCCATATTTCGACCTAAGCCCTTTCCTCGAATTACTTCTCCAGAAAGGAAAAATGGCTGCGTGAGATATTCGTTTGCCTTTTCGAGATCCCCTTCTTCTAGAGACCTTCTTATTTTAGTGGAACTCACCGCGACATCTTCGATATCCTGTTTTGAAATTTCATCGACTTCAAAACCAAATTCTTTGCCGAAGGCTTTCAGATCCTCAATGTCTGCAGTTCTGTTTCTTCCGAAATGATGATCGTAACCAATTACAATTTTTTTGGCATTCAATCCTTTTACCAAAATGTCCTCAACGTATTCTCTAGCTGTAAGCCTGGAAAATTCTAGAGTAAACGGATGAACGATAAGGTGCTCAAGACCGGTTTCTTCAAGAATCAGTTTGCGTTCGTCTATGGTGTTTATCAGTTTTAAATCCGAACTTTGCTGTAACACCATTCTTGGGTGAGGGTAGAAGGTAAGCAGCGCGGTTTGTAAATTCTCTTTTTTGGCAGTATCTACCAACCGCTGGATAATTTTTCTATGTCCAAGATGTATACCGTCAAAAGTACCAATAGTGACTACTGTTGGAATTGAAGAATCGAATTCTGAAACCTTATTGTAAATCTTCACGTGTTTCTATTTTCCGTTAAAGCTGTTCATTGTATTATTTATGCCAGCAGTACCAAATGAAAGTATTAATTCTGAAGACGTATCAAGACGTTCTTTAAGTTTGTCCTGTTCTTCTGAGGTCCATTCGCTTAAGACATAATCGATCTGATTGCCTTTGGAAAACTCGTCGCTTATTCCGAATCTAAACCTAGGGTATGCTGTGGTTTGTAGTAATTCCTGAATGTGTTTGAGACCATTATGCCCGCCATGACTCCCTTTAGCTTTTAATCTTAAAGTCCCAAAAGACAAATTCAAATCATCTGTAATGACCATTAGATTTTGGATAGAAATTTTCTCTTTATCCAACCAATAGCGTACAGCTTTACCGCTGAGGTTCATGAATGTGCTGGGCTTGATCAGAATAAACTTTCTGCCTTTAAAGTTAAATTCAGCTTTATCTCCGTAGCGGTCGGCTTCAAAAGTGAGTTCTTTTTTTTCTGCCAACTTATCCAAGATTTTAAATCCAATATTGTGTCTTGTATCCTCGTATTTTGGTCCTGGATTTCCTAAGCCAACTATCAAAAATTTCTTCATAGGATCTATCTCTTCTTTTTTTTCTTTGGATAAAAGTCTGGCAAAAAAAGCTCTCATCTACATTTTTTGTAAAAATAAAAAAGCATCCTGAAAAACAGGATGCTTTAAGTAAATTATAAATCGTGGATTTATTCTTTGCTTTCTTCAGCGTTATCTCCACCTTCAGCAGCAGTTTCTTCTCCTTCTGCTCCTTCTTCAGTTCCTTCTTCGTCTTCATCTTCTTCGTCTTCATCAACTCCGATGAGTGAAACGTTTCTGGACGTTCTGACTTGACAAATCACTGTATTGTCTGGGTGCATGATTTTGTAATCTTCACTAGCTACAGCTGTAACGTATAACTTTTGTCCAATTTTCAAAGGAGTTACGTTAGCAACAATATAATCTGGGAGATTCTTTGCAAGACCTCTCACAGTCATACGTCTTAAGTTAAATCTCAAAACACCACCGTTTTTAACACCTTTAGGTACACCTTCGGAGTGAACAGGAATTTCCATCGTAATTTCTTGACCTTCGTGGTACTCGTAGAAATCAATATGCAGAATTTCATCTGTCACAGGGTGGAATTGGATGTCTTGAAGTACAGCGTTGGTCTTGTTGCCGTCAAGGTCAACAATTACCGTGTGTACATCGGGAGTGTAAATCAACTTGTTGAAAGACACTTCTGGCGCAGAAAAATGCACGATAATATCCCCCCCGTAAATAACGCAAGGGACCTCTCCAGCATTACGTAAGGCTTTCGTAGCTTTCTTGCCTACGCTTTCTCTTTTAGATCCTTTGATCGTAATCGATTTCATAAAAAAAATTAAATTAAATTAAACTACATTAAAAACTTACTGCTTATAGACTTGTTGTAATGGACGGCTTTCATCACATCTGCAAACAAATCTGCACAGCTTAGTACTTTTATTTTTGGACTGTCTTTTTTCAACGGGATACTATCCGTGACAATCAATTCTTCAAGTTTGGAATCCTCTAGCTTTTCGTAAGCATTACCAGATAAAACGGGGTGCGAACAAATCGCTCTCACACTTTTGGCGCCTCTTTCCATCATCAGGTTGGCGGCGTGCGTCAAGGTTCCAGCCGTATCTACCATATCATCTGCTAAAACCACATTTTTGCCAGTTACATCCCCAATCAATTCCATATGAGAAATTTTATTGGCTTTAGCTCTTTGCTTGTAGCAAATCACCACATCGCTTTCCAGAAATTTAGAGTAGGCATAAGCTCTCTTGGAGCCACCCATATCTGGAGAAGCAACCGTAAGATCGTCTAGCTTGAGGCTTCTTAAATATGGTAAAAACACCGTAGACGCATACAAATGGTCCACAGGTTTTTCAAAAAAGCCCTGGATTTGGTCTGCGTGCAGATCCATAGTGATGATTCTTGTAGCACCAGCCGTTTCCAGCATTTTGGCTACCATTTTAGCAGCGATAGGAACTCTAGGTTTATCTTTTCTGTCCTGCCTGGCCCAGCCAAAATAAGGCATTACTGCCGTTATGTGTCTGGCCGATGAACGCTTGGCAGCATCGAGCATCAATAGCATTTCCATCAAATTGTCTGCATTAGGAAACGTAGAACCAATAATAAACACTCTTGACCCGCGAACACTTTCTTCGAAAGAAGGTTGAAATTCGCCATCGCTAAAATGCATTGTATTAACATTTCCAAGCGGAATCCCGTAAGATTCTGCGATAGATTGAGCTAATACGGTGCTTTGTGAACAAGCAAAAATTTTTGCGACCTTTTCTACGTCTGCCATAACTGTTTGACCTTTTGAGGGATATTAAATTTATGGATTGCAAATTTAGATAAATAATTGAAGTTGGATGTAAATAAGCTCACTATTTTCTACAAGGAAACAAATAATTTTATATTTTTGCCATTCTAAAATACCTAGGTGGCGGAATTGGTAGACGCGCTGGATTCAAAACCCAGTATCTTACGATGTGCGGGTTCGATTCCCGCCCTAGGTACAAAGCCTTCCTTTCGGGAGGCTTTTTAATTTTCAGGATTTTCCTTTTTCTTTTTTTTTGATTTTGCTCACGTTAACTTTTATACCTCGCGATACATTGCTTAAGGCCTTTCATTAGCTTTCATTATCCAGCTTGGTGAGGAATATGTACTAATGAAGTTGAAGAGAATGTTTTAAGCCTGAAGATTAAGCTGAAAAAGAGAATACATATCTAGGTTTAGTTTTAATTTTAAAAACTATACTTTTAACGATGTAAGCAGAAAATGAACTATGCGTAGTCCAAAAGATTTAGAAAAATTAGCAGTTGAAAAATATCTAAATGCATCCAATCAATCCTTTGAAATTGAAGAATTTGAATCTCCTGATTTTATTTTAAAAGGAAAAGGGAATAAAATCGGATGTGAAGTAACTAAATTCTATCCTGATTACGCCTCAAAAGGATCAAGTTTAAAACAACGGGAGAGTTTTTTAAATGAATTACATCAAAAAATAAGAGTGAAATTAGTTGAGCTATTACCTTATGGTTATGACTTTACAATTAATTATAATTCTATAGTTTCCAAAAGAACTTCAATTGATTCAGAAGTGAATACAGTTAGTTTAAATTTAAGTGAACATATTGAGTCTGAACAAATAGACGAACCTTCTGTAAATATTAGACGAATATTTATTAAAAAAATTGGAGATTTTAATACTAAAATATCATCTTTTATAACTTCAGATTACACTCCTCCTAAAGTTGAATGGTTTATACCTATAATAAAAGTTAAGACAGAAAAAATAAAAATATGGAATGAAACATTTGATCAAAAATGGCTTGTAATTTCAACTGGATTATCAAGTTCAGGTGATGTACCGATAAGACACATTAAGGATACTGAGAAATTAAAATCAGCATATTGGGATAAAATCATAATTATCGATATCAATTTTGGCGATTACGTGGAAATCATTTCAAACTCCAATAAATAATACTAATTAAAGGATTTTAGTAAAAATATCCGAAATAAAAAAGATTCCTTCAGGACCGAAAATCATAACTTTTATGCATCCTCTAACAGGCTTTCTGGTTTTATAATCTTAGTTTGGTACATAAAATTAGTCACATGAAAGCCATAGGATTTAAAGAAAATTTAGACATAAAAAACAAAGAATCACTTCAAGATATTGAAGTATCAACACCTAAAGCAAATGGGCGAGATATTTTAGTGGAGGTCAAAGCCATATCCGTTAACCCTGTTGATTTTAAAATCAGAAAAAGCAGAAAACCAAAAGCGGGTGAGTATGAAATTATAGGTTGGGATGCCGCAGGAATTGTCAAAGAAGTAGGTAAAGACGTCTCTCTTTTCAAAGTAGGGGATGAGGTTTGGTATGCTGGAGAACTGAAACGCCAGGGGAGTAATGCCGAATTTCAATTGGTCGACGAACGAATCGTAGGTAAAAAACCGTCCAGTCTATCTTTTGCAGAGGCGGCCGCGATGCCATTAACATCATTGACCGCCTGGGAAATGCTTTTTGACCGCGTTCAGGTGGATAAAGACGATCCCGACAAAAGCATTTTAATTGTTGGTGCTGCTGGTGGTGTAGGTTCCATCATGGTGCAACTAGCTAAACAACTCACCCAACTGAAAGTCATGGGGACTGCTTCCAGAGACGAAACGAGAAATTGGCTGAAAGACTTGGGCGCTGATGTGGTAATCGATCACAGCCAAAAATTAAGTGATGAATTTAAAAAAGAAAGCCTTTCTGATGCCGATTATGTCATCGGCATAAATGCTACCGGACAACATTTTGATGAAATTGTTAAGATCATCAACCCACAAGGTAAATTTGGGTTTATAGATGATCCGGAAGTGGTTAATGCAACTTCTTTTAAACCTAAGTCAGTTTCCATTCATTATGAGTTGATGTTTACTAGATCGTTGTTCCAGACACCAGATATGTTAGAACAGCATCATATACTCAATAAAGTCTCAGAGTTAATCGATGATGGAACTCTCAAAACAACTAAGGGAGAACATTTTGGAAGTATAAATGCAGAGAATTTGAAAAGAGCGCACCAACTACTGGAGTCTGGTAAGTCTAAAGGCAAGATTGTTTTGGAAGGATTTTAAATACTAATTATGAATAAAATTATTTTATTAGTTTTTGTATTCATCTCGAGCTATAATTATGCTCAAGGTGGTATAAATGGTTGGGATGAAAATTACAGACTGACTGATGCTGAAAGTGTTATTAAAGCTGAAATGGACTATGCTCGAAAAGTAGAAAAAGATACTGCTGAAGCTCAGTATTATGTTTCTATGCAGAGATTTAGATTCGTGGTAAAATATACTGGGAACGAGAGGGAAATTGAAGATAAAGTTTTGAATTCGATGAGAAATGTTTTTAAAATGAAAATGGGTAGTACAGAAGTTTTAAATGATTTGGTGTCTCGTGAATTTGAATTTGATATTGGAAAATCTAAAGTTTGGATGCCTGTTCAGAATCAGTTGATTAATCATTTTGAAAACGAGCTAGAGCCTGGGCAAGATGTTTTACTTTATTGTCTTCTTATCAATGAACATAAATTTAAAGGCAGTACAATCAACACTTTTCTTGTATCTGAATTTTTATCAGAGTGGGAATAAAAGCTTTATAGCTTTATTCTGTTTTTTAACTTTAGTCTGTATTACCAAGTAAAGTGAATCAAATCATCTCTCATAATTTTAGGAATAGTGTTCTTAGATTAACGGTTTTATTCTGGATCACCTTCAAACTGATGTCCATCAATTTATGGTGGTCCTGGCAGCGAACTTTTCCAGAGTTGCCCTTGAAGGAATATTTAAGCAATATTCCTTCAAGGGCTTCAGACGGTCTGGCAATCTTGAGCCTCTCCTTATTAATAGTAGCACTCATCAATCCTAAACGGATCATTCTCATTCTGATATTTGGACTTGAGATTTTCCTGATGAGTTTGGACCAAATGCGCTGGCAGCCCACCATTTTTCAATTTATGGCGACTATAGCCATTGGTTTTTCACAGCCAAAACACTTCAAGTTTTACCTTTTATTCTTGTTATCGGTCACTTACATTTTTAGTAGATTGCATAAATTGAATTTAGGATTTGTCAACTTTTTGTGGGGCAAGTTTATCCTTATCGACTTCCTTGGAATTGCTCCTGAGATTGCTTTTCATCGTGGAGTAAAAGCAATAGGATTAGCTTTGCCTTTGATTGAAATTATAGCTGGTCTGTTTCTGTGGACCAGATATAGGAAAATCGGCTGGTTACTTTTGATAGTCATGCATCTGTTACTTTTGTTGACTTTAGGCCCGCTGGGAACCAATTTTAACTCGATCATCTGGCCCTGGAATGTACTTATGATTGTATTCGCTATTTTATATCTAAAAGACGAGTCATTGACTTTCCGTCTTAACTACTTTAAAAATTTAACAGGAGTAGTTCTTATACTTGTTTTAGTAATACTACCGATTTCAAGTTTTTTTGGTAAACATTCTCCACTTTTGTCTTTTAGTTTATACAGTGGTGATTCAGATTATTTATATGTACATTCAAGTTGCCTGGAAATTGAAAAGAATGCATTTAAATCAATGGATTTTAAAGATAAAACCTACAGAAATGTTTTCGATTGGTCTATGACAGAACTTAATGTTCCAATGGTGCCATACGGGCCAGTTTTTATGGATTTTAAATATTATTTTAATAAACAATGTTCAGCTCATTCCGAATTTTTGATCAGATCATATCCTTACAAATTAGAGCAAACTCTAGATTTCTGAAATGAATCCAGACTTCTTCTTACTATAGAATGCAAATAGTTTTAATTCAAGTCAGCATCATTTAATTTGATATGTTGCACATCTTGTATCAATACGCCATCATCAGAAATACCTTGGATGATGAGTTGATAGTCGACTTGAGGTTTTTTGATTTTGAATGAGATTTCTCCTTTGGAATCTGATTTTAATAAAGGTTTCCAATCTATGACGCCGTAACTTTGAAAGAAAGCACCGTATTCATTACTGAATTTAGGAATGTAATATTTTTTCTGTTGGCTAAAAGCTACCGGTAATTGAAACTTCTGAGGTTTAATAGTTCTAGAATCTTCATAGATCGAACCGGGTCTTGAATATACTCTTATACTACCATTAGCTTCCATAAAGCCGCCACCGAGCCCTCTTCTGTTTATTTTAACATAGTCAACCAGTTCCAATGGATATTGATAGAAAAATTCATTTTCCATAGGAACATCATCAAGATAAAACCGCATGCTACTATCAGTTCTACTTCCCCCCTCACTTCTTCCTTCTAGTCCACTAGGAGTTCCAAAAGAATTTCCCGGGCCGGCAGTAACTATTAGGCTTCCTGGAGGCTCATTTACATTAAGACCAGGCTGAGTGCTTAGATAAGTGCTTAAGGTTCTGTAAAGCATTATATCATCCAAGTCTACTACTTTTACATTACCATAAATTTCTTTATTGTTTAGCTTTCTCTCACGTTGTTTCACCTTGTCGATTCTCTTTTCTATCACCACCTCATCTAGTGTCTCTCTATTTTCATCAAAAAAAATAACTGGTTGCTCCAGCTTAATATTGGGAGCGTTTTTCTTTAGATCTAGATGGACGTAAGGCGGATTTGTGTATAGATCTGGAAAAGCACTTGGTGAAAATCTGACAAACAAATTGGCAGGTAACAATCTATTGCCATCAACTCTGGATATTTCAAGTTCACTCTCAGTTGTGTGAAAGAAATCATTGACAATAAACGATTTTGTATTACCAGGCAAGCTGATCCTCTGAGGTGCTCTTGTGCTGGTAGCATGAATCAAAAACTCCTGATTTTTTTTATCAGGTTTGTTTAAAACACCTTCAATCTTTAACAAATCTTCATACTGGTAAGCTATTTTCAAATCTTTATTAAAGACAAAATTCCAGTCGTATGTACTCCATCCTTGAGTGATAAGGAGATTGTCAAGCTCTCTTACTTTACGCTTATCAATTTCATTGAAGTACCAATCCGCTTGTTGGACAGCACCTTTAATATATGGTTGTAATAAAAGATAGGAAGTAATAGAGTGATTGTTTTGATCGGACAATGAAAATTTCGGTAAGACCGAAACACTCACTTTCATACTATCCAAAGCTTGCTTTGTTTTCAATTGAATCTTTATAGAATCTGAAGAAGCTTTGATATTAGGCCTTTTGAATGTTGTTTTGGGAAGGTTGTTGTAATTAAAGAATATACGTTCTGCAATTATATTATTCTTAGAATTAAATAAGGTGACCGTATTGATGCCTGGAGGGAGATCCTTAAGATTAAACAAAAAAGGAATAGAAAATTTATCCTTAAAATCTATATCATACATCTTACTTTCCGTCAAATTATGAAGCAACAGGGAATAGTTTTCATTTTTCAATGATCTAGAACTTTCTGGATTGGTTTTCACCAACAGCCTGAGTTCTTCCTGAGTTGTGATTGCCGATAGAATAATTCCATTCCTTTCTACAGGTACATTTAGCTCATATATTATAGACTGAACCCCGGGGTAGGAAATTTCTGCTTTGTAAGCGGTTCCTGTCTCGGGGATAAAAGAAAATTTCCCTATACCAAACCGGTTAAGCTTGCATTGAGCTAGTTGTTGATTCTTATCATTTGTTATCCGAATTTCTGCATTAGCTATACCTTTGCCATCGTGCTTTTTAGCGATGACACCAACTGTATTTATAACCCCATTCAATAAGTGACCGCTTTCTGGCAGAAACTGAAGATCTATATTTTCAGTAGTTGCACTGGCAGTATTCTCATCACTACTTTCTGCTTCAATAATTTTAATGTTTTCCACAAAGTAATTTTGTTCTTTGAAGTTTCTCATCCAATTGGTGAACGCACTGATGTTATAATTTCCTGCGGTAAATAATGAATCTACTCGGATGGTGTTCGAAGAAGTACCATCTTCAACCAGGACGAGTTTTTCTTTAATCACTTTATTGTTTTCGTCTTTGATTAAAATATAAAGGTTAGTTGCTTCGGATGGTTTTAAAATTTGCTTATTTAAAACATAGGCAGTAAATGCTATTTGTTCACCTTCCAAATAAGTGGATTTATTCAGATGCAGGTAGGCCATCTCACGGGGGATTTCGTCATGCTCTTTAATTTTTTCCATTAAAGTAGACTGGTCCACCTGTGCGTTCGAACCGATAAAAAATAAGATTGAAACAATAAAAAATAAAAGCTTTTTCATAATGGATAGAGTAGGATTAGTATAACTAAAATAACAAATAGTTTTAAAATTATCTTATAGTTTATGTTAACTTTAATAAGCTAAATGTTTATAGTATGAACTAAAAACATTGAATTAAATCTTGACTCGAGTAATGCTTTAAGGCACAAAGATTCAATACTTCTAAATCTTGAAATGATAGTGAGTTACTAACTTTAGTTTAATTTTAATATGTAATCAAAGCCGATCGCTTAAGTTTGGATGAATTCAAATCATTACCTAAATAAAAATTCAACAGTATGTCAACTACAACAACCATCAATTTAAAAAATAGGCCCGTAGGAACTCCAAAATTATCAGACTTTGAGTTCATAACTACAGAACTTCAAGATCTTAAAGAGGGAGAAGTTTTACTCAAAACGACCTACGTTTCTGTGGACCCGTATCTGAGAGGCAGAATGATGGATGCTGAATCGTATATCGAGCCCTTTGAGCTTAATAAACCTATCGTTTCAGGTTGTGTTGCAGAAGTGATAGAGTCTAAGTCATCTGACTTTAGCGCCGGTGATTTTGTGACAGGAATGATGGAGTGGAAGGAGAAACAAGTTTCCAATGCTGAAAATTTGAAAAAAGTGAATCCTAATCAAGCACCACTTTCAACATATCTCGGAATTTTAGGTATGACCGGTCTTACGGCTTATTTTGGACTCACCGATATAGGAAAACCTAAAAAAGGCGAAACCCTTTTGGTCTCTGGAGCAGCAGGAGCCGTCGGTAGTGTTGTTGGGCAAATAGGAAAACTACTTGGAATGCGGGTGGTGGGTATCGCAGGTTCTGATGAAAAAATAGAAATGATCACATCTGATTATGGATATGATGAAGGCATCAATTATAAAACTACAGAAAACATGACTCAGGCCATCGCCGAAGCTTGTCACAATGGTGTTGATGTTTATTATGATAATGTTGGAGGCGAGATTTCTGAAGCAGTGCTTTACAACATCAATAAATTCTCTAGAACTGTAGTTTGTGGCGCAATCTCGGTTTATAACAAAACCGAATTACCAAAAAGCACCAGCGTTCAACCCTTTTTGATCAAGAAAAGTTCCATGATGCAAGGCTTTGTCATTTTCGATTATAAAGACAGACATCCGGAAGGCATAAAACAATTGGCAGAATGGCTTCAGCAAGGGAAACTTCAGTATGAAGAAACTATAGTAGAAGGATTTGATAACATCCCGCAGGCTTTTTTAGATCTTTTTGAAGGTAAAAATAAAGGTAAAATGTTGGTCAAGATTTAAGAGATTGATGAAAAGTCTCCAAACTCTCGAGGGTAGAATTCTTAATTCTTTAAAAGCCCGATACTTTTATAGATAACCCGCATTAAATCTCATGTGAGCTAAAGTAAATTTCAAATAAGAATATCAATTTTTGAATTTGAAATAAACCTGAGTTTTTTCATTAAAACATTCTCGTTTCAATGCGGCGGCAATAAGGTGTGTTTTCCTTGGCATATTCAAATCCCAAATCCCACCATTTTTTCATTTGTTCAGGATTAAAAATCAATGAGTTTTTGGTCAGCATTTCCGGCGGATGGTAAAAATTCAGGTTGATGTGTTCATGCTGACTTCTTAATTTACCATAAGTGAGATCGTTCCTGATGATTTGATCCAATAGAAAATCAAATACCCTTGTCGTCAAATCAAGTGCATTTGCTACTGGCTTTTTTTGATATTGTTTTTCGGTTTTAAGAACAATCACATCTACATCAGATGCTCCCCGATTGATAGCCTCAGATATCGGCACAATATTTCCTAGTCCGCCATCCCCGTAGTCATAAGAATTTTTGGTGACCAAACTCATAAAAGGAATCACATTGGCAGAAGCCCAAATCCAGTCGCAAAACTCTTGCCGAGTAAAATCTTTTAAAGATTTATACTCAACACTGCCCAGGGTGATGTTGGAAACCGTGACAACAACTTCAACCGATTGAAGTTTCATTTTTTCAAAAAATTCTGGAGTTATAGCATTCAGAATGAGTTCTCGCAAGGCTTTGCTTTCGCCGAAGGTTTTCGATCCTTTTAGAAATCCCAGAAGAATATTGAAATGATTGATTTTAATCTCAAACTCCTCATCCTTCTTTTTGATAATAAAAGGGTTGCGACTGAAAATGGATTTTTGATTAACGGAAGTATAAATTTCTTTCAACTTTGAAATTTCACCAATAGATAACAAGGGCACGAGTAAACTTCCCGTAGAAGTTCCTAAAAATAAATCGTAGTGGTTATCACATTCAGCAATGAGATATTCTGCAATGCCTCCTGCAAAAGCACCTTTGCTTCCTCCTCCGGAAATGACTAAAGCCCTCATGCTTGATTTTGAAATTAAATTACAATAAATTAATGAACAAAAAAGCCCGTTTCATTTTAGAAACAGGCTTTTTAAAATCAAAATCAAAATCGATTTACATTTGATCACTAAAGAAAATCGAGTTTAAAAACAACTTGAAAGTTCCTAGCCAAAATGCTCTAAAGTTGGTGTTATCTGTAAAAATAATAACATGACCTCTACCGTATCTATTGTGTTTGAAAGGAACAGTTCCTTTGATTAATTCTAGATTTTCCTTGTTGATATAACCGCTTAAAAGTGGTGATTCTGTATACTGAATTGGATTGTTGAAACTCAGGTCATCAGCTTCCAGCATGAGGTTAGAATTTCTAAAAATGGCCAGTTTATCGTCATTGTATCCGTAAAGTAAAGGATGAGATAAATCCACTTTAGTATTAAAAATGGTTCCACCAATGCGTTTGGCTCCGTAAAATTCGCTTCGCTCATCAAAACTGATATTTTTTGCAACAACCGAATCATTTTTAGTTTTGAAATCTATCATTTTCTCTGCTTTCAACCAATTTGCTGTGCTTTTGTAAGCAATGATAGTTCCACCATCCCTTACCCAGTCTTTTAGTTTAGCTTTACCAGAATCGCTTAAGCTACTAGAATTTGAACTTGGGATGATGAAGTGAGTATACTTATCGAGACTTGTTCTATCGAAGTCTTTAGTGTCAAGTTTAGTGACAGGAATCTCGAACCTGTAATCCAGCATATGCCACATTTCACCGGCATCGTATGATCTTACACCATCACCTACCAACATGGCGATTTTAGGCATTTCTAGATGACTCATGTTTGGACTTCCAAGATTGATTCCTTTTGTTAATCCGGTCTCAAGCGCTGAAATTTTAATGTGATTTTTCTTCTGAAGAGAATTTAGCAATGCATAGATTTCATTACCAGTTTTATTTTGATTCTGAACTGGAATCATGATTGTACCATAATCAAACTTTTCAGTAGCAGATTGAAAAGGCTTTTGAGCCACTTTCACTCTAATGCCTGCCTCCATGATTTTATGAAGAACTTTTGCTGAATTGAAATCGCTCCACCTCATAGCATATGCATAATCTGATTTGTTAATATCAGATGGAGTTTTCAGTTCTGGTGAGTCTACTTTTTCTCCTCTGTTTACAGACTTTACTTCTGTAAAATCAACATCAAAAGCATGTTTGAAGCTCCATGCTGAAACATCGTAGAAAATACTGTCCTGGAAGGTTGTTCGTTCTTCAAACATTGCTTCAACCAATCTGTTTTGCAATTGATTTTTTGGAATGATGTAAGAAGAATTAGCTTCAAATTCTTTTCCATTTATAGTTTCATCTTTAGTTAACTTGTAAAGCTCAACCTGATGTTGTTTTAAAATTTTAGCCAATTCATTAGTTAATACTGGGTCACCTTTTCTGCCAAAAATATAAGCGCCTTTCCCAGCACTTTTTTCTGCATTTCTATAAAATTGATGTTGTAAGCCTAAAATTTCATCTTTCAATTCTAAAGAGCCTTTAAGTGTTGAAAGAGCAGCAGTGAACTGATTTCTTATGGTGAAATTAAAGCTCAATAATCCATTATCTGTCATTTGTCCAGAACCCCTGGAGCTTCCTTGTTCAAAAAGAATACCTATAGAGCCATTGATATCTGGGAAGGTGGAGCCTTTTCCGTAATAGAAATCGTCAAAACTCTCTTTAGAATAATAAAGCGACCCAATACTATCCAAAGCGCTGGCGTGATAGTTACCTATCTTTTCAGTTAAATCTTGATTAAGCTGTGGAGTCAATGGATTAGTCCTTTCAGGAATTCCAGGCTGAAAGAAAAAAGAGGAATTAGATCCCATTTCGTGATGGTCTGTTAGGACATTGGGTCTCCAATCGTAAAAGGTTTTTATTCTGGCCTGGCTTTCCAAAAGTTGTACGGGAAGCCAGTCTCTATTCATGTCGAACCAGTAATGATTGGTTCTTCCCCCTGGAAAAATCTCAGAAAATTCACGATCCTGAGGATCAGGATTCAAATGTGTACTTCTATTGGTATTGGTCCAGTAAGCAAAACGTTGCAAGCCATCTGGATTAAAACTTGGATCAAGGAGAATTACTGTATTTTGAAGCATTTGATCAATGGCCGGTCCTTCAGCTGCAGCTAAATAATAGGCTAAAACCAATGCAGCATTTGAACCACTAGGTTCATTTCCATGAATGGAAAATCCCTGGTTTACCACAATAGGCATAGAGCCTAAGTCAGATTTAGAAACTTCTCCGGAAACGATTTGAAGATGCTTTTCTTTAATTTCAGAAAGGTTTTTATGATTTTCTGGAGAGGTGACCGTAAGCAAGAGTAAAGGTCTATGTTCGTAAGTGTAGCCTCTGTTTTCTATGCTGATTCTATCTGAAGATTCTGCAATAGTAGTCATATAATGAACTAGTTTGTCATGGCTTACATGCCATTCTCCAGGAACATATCCAAGAATTTCGCTTGGTTTAGGAATATCCTGATTGTAAGTGACATCTGTAGGCAAATAATAATCTAATGTTACATTTTGAGCCTGGGAACTCATGCAAACAATAAGAGTAAGTGCAAAAAGAATAGATTTCATAGAGTAATATTTTCAGTAGTTAATAGTAAACTTATAAGTTGGACACAAAATAAGAAAGAAAGTTGAATCTACCTCTTAAAACGAAACTTAGAATCTTAATCTAAAAACAAAATTAGGAGTAAAGTCTAATCCATTTTGTTTGAAGCTTTGGATGTTTTGAGCTTCATCCAGCCTATAAAATTGATTATAAACATTGGAATTGCCTAAGACATTCCACATAGAAAATCCAGCTAAAGCCTGGACTTTGTTAAAAACAGGGAAGGTATAGGTAGAGGAGAAGTCTAGCCTGAAATAGTCTGAAAGTCTTCCAGAGTTGGGAGCTTCAAACAGAATTTCCTCTGGATTTAGTGGTTGATCATCCGAAGGAAAAGTAACTGTAACTCCAGAATGCCAGTTGAAACCAGCTGATAATTTTAATCCACTTTGCTCATAAGTTAAGCCGGTTGAGATGATATGCCTTATGTCCAGATTACTGTGAAATCTTGAAGGTTGAAGCGATTCAAAATTATAATTGTTTTCAGATAAACTGTAACTTACCCAGGTGGATATACGGTTCAAATTTTTATTGATTAATAAGTCAATTCCTTTTACTTCGTAGCTTCCGTGATCCTGTGCGAATCTAAACTGATTCTGAAATCCCTGGCCTTGTGTCGTGATCCCTTCTACCTTTTTATAAAATACATCTACATTAAAAAACCAGCTTGGTTTGATATAATTGAATCCAGTTGAAATCTGTTGACTTTGAATTATTGGGCGATTCTCCAGATTGGATAATACCCATCTTCGATTTTCTACTCCGAGGAAGTCTGTTTGTAAATCAATAACCTGGGAAGTAACCTGGCTTTTTTCTTCGGCAAGAAGTTCAAGAAATAAATCATCAAAGAGTTTATAACTCAGATTAAATCTTGGTTCTAAAACTACTTTTTTAAATTTTGAAAAGTGATTCAAGCGTCCTCCAAGTTGCAGATTAAGTCTGGAATCCTCAGATTGGTAATTGATCTGTGAGTAAATACTATTCGTAAGAATTGAATTTTGAGTTCTCCTAAAGAAGCTTGGATTATCAATTTCTTCAGAATTTAAAATTCCAGTTTCATTCAATTGGTAGCCTGCTTCAAAAGCAATGTTTTTATAAAGGTTTGTCTTTAGATTTACTCTTAATCCTATTTCTTGAACTTCGTTAATTTGCTCAAGTCTTTGCTGATCCAAAAAGTCAGCATTTACCGAGTTTTGGTTGTATTTGGACCCATAAAGCTGTATTTCAGTTTTTGTTGTTTTTGTCCAGTTCCTTTTGTAATAAATTCCTCCAGCAACATTCGTTTGGTTTAGATCACTAGATCTTATGTTTACACTATTTCTTTCAATATCAAATCTATTTAATGAAAATTCATCATGGCTAAAAAACAAATTAGCTTTTAAATAATCCTTACTAGAAAGTTTGTTTTTATAACTCAGACTAGAATCATAAAATGAAAATTCATTGTTTTGTCGAGAGACCCGTGAGTCCTGATTTGTAACTTCTGTATTTTGAAACGTTTTATCAAAATAACGGTCATAAGTAGGGCTTTCCCAAAGGGAATTGATGGACTTCCTAAATGAAAATTCAACAGAAGAGTTTGGACTTAGGGGCGACTCAATGATAGCATCGGTATTGATAAGATTCAAGCCAACCTCTGCTTTAAAATCATTGACAATAGAATCGTTGGTTTGCATATCTATAAGACTCGATACTCCGTCCCCAAATTTTGATGAAGTGCCATTTTTAATAAGCTTTACCTTTTTAGTCATATAAGGATTGAAGGCTGAAATCATACCAAAAAAATGAGAAGTATGATACATTTTAATGCCATCCCATAGAATCAAATTTTGGTCATGAGTTCCACCTCTCACATTTAAATAAGAGACGCTTTCATTTCGGCTTGTTATTCCAGGTAAAGATTTTAGACTCAGCAAAACATCAGGCTCCACCAAACCCGGTAAAAGTCCAAAATCTTCATAATTGATCTCTAAAATTCCAGATGTGAACTTACTAATTCCATTGGTTAAAAAATTTTTAAGGAGAACTTCATCTAAAACTTCATAAAATGGGGAAAGTTCAAAAACAGGACAATCCTCCTTTTTTCTGGTATCTATTTGTACTTGTTCGGAAATATAGCCCTCTGCGCTTATGAAAGCATTGACCACAGAGGCATTTATGGGGATTTTGAATTGGCCATTGCTATCAGAATGGAATATATATTTGTTTACTTGAAGATAAGAATCAGCTATTCCTTTTTTTGTAAGCCTATCATTTGCAGCAATACAAAATAGTTTAAACCCAGATTTGGGAATGATTAAAATATTCGATTCCGAATGGTATGAATAATCGAAAGGAGTAACCTCTCTCAAAAACCGAAGATTTTCTTCTAAGGTTGAAAACTTCTTTTGACCAGGCACAATAATATTTTCTATTTCATCGTCTGCATATGAAAAAAGGACATTGTGTTCCTTTTCTAATGTATTGATGAAATATGATAATTCATTTACTTTTTCAATCTTTTGAGCATTTGAAATGAAAGACAAACCAAATGCAAAAAGAAAGAATAAAAATCGGTTTACAAATTTCACTTAGCTTTTAAAACGACCTTCTGCTTATTTATTTCATAGGTCAAGTCTAATGGCAAAGTAATAGATTTTAATGCATTTTCTAAGTCATTATGAACAAAACTTCCTGTGTACTGTCTTGAGGTATCCACGTTTGAAGTTTCAAAATCGACGTCATAATAATTCTTAAACTCTTTGAGAACCAGATCCAAAGCCGCACTTTTTAAAATTGTAGAGTTCCTTTTCCAATCTGGAGATGTGAAAACGGTTTTACTTTTTGAGATTTTTTTGTTTCTCAAAGTAAAATGATCTCTTTCTTCAAGGACGTAAATTCTATCTTCAACGGTTATTTGTACAGAGCCTTCGTAGCAGACAACTTCAAAGCCATACTTTCTTGCTTTTACATTAAATTGAGTGCCTAAAACCTGAATTTTCCCATAGGATGTTTCTACAGTGAATTTTTTTCCTTTTTCAACATCAAAAAAAGCTTCACCTTCCAAAGTCAAATTTCTTTTTGTATCCCAAGCAGAATTATCAAAAGAAATTAGTGAATTAGCACTTAGATTAACGGTCGAATTATCTGGTAGATTAATAGTTTGAGTCTTGGCAATTTCTGTCTTGAAGATTTTAACGTCAGAATTGATGTTGAATATTTTGAAAATAGAAAAAGCCACAATTAAAATCGCTGCAACTGCTGCTAAGTATTGATATCTGATTTTATATGACGACGATTTTTTGTCTTTAATTTTTGACTCGATGTTTTTGAGAGAATCATCAGTATTAAAATCAGGGGATTTAAAATATTTCGCTTTTTCTGATATCATCATGTAAGAATCATAGTCGTCTAACTTTTTAAACGCCTTTAATTCTTCCTCCGATAACTCATTTTTGAGCCACTTATTAATTAAGTCTCCTTTTCTTGTATTCATATTAATTTGACAACTAAACCATTAATTCTCCTACCTATCGTCTGTTAAATTCCCTCAATTTCTTTACGTAATTGCTCAAGGGCTGTATATATTCTCTTTTCTACAGCTTTTTTTGATATACCAAGAATTTCTGCTATTTCCCTGTGCTTTTTGCCTTCAACTCTATTCAAAAGAAAGGCAGCTCTTTTTTCTTCAGTGAGATTGGATATAGCTTTTTGGTATTTGTCTAAATATTCTTTTTCTTCCAGAACAAATTGCGGATCCTGATTGTTAGAGTTGTTTTGTTTATAATTCAATTCATAATTCAAAACAACTTTTTTGTGTTTGATTACATTTAATGTGGTATTATTGGCTACAGAAAACAAATAACTCTTAGCTTTCTCTGGAACGATTTTTTTGCAATTTTCCCACAATTTTAAAAAAGCTTCCTGGACCTTATCTTTTGGATTATGCTCCTCGCCAAATTTGTAATAAATAAAATCGTGTAAATCTTTGGCGTATCTTTGATGAAGTTTTGAAAATACTGATTTTTCACAGCAATTTTCGACAAGTGAGTGAGACTCTTTCATATGATCCAAAAATATAAAAAAACTCTTTGAGTAGGGTTTTTAGTATTTAAGTTGTCTAATAAACGAATTAATGAACGATGATCAGATTCTATAAGTATATATTATTATTTTTAATAATTATTTTTTCAGGATGTTACAATGACGATAATCAAATCGTTGAAGTCTTTGATACATCCCAAAACTCTTCTGAATTGACTTCTATTTTAAAGTCAATTACTTCACATGACGCCTCCTTTGATGATCATGTGGATAATACCTCATGTTTTAGTCTGGTATTCCCTTATCAATTAAAAGTCAATTCAAACATTAAAACATTTACGTCTGCCGAAGAACTTTCTTACTTAAATGTTTCTGATGAAATTGAAATTCTATATCCTGTTTCGATTGCGCTAAAAAACTATCAAATTTTTGAAGTGAATTCGTTTTCAGAATTAAACTCTCATAAATTGTCATGTGAAAGCAGTCTTGATATTGAGCCAAATTCTTGTGTTGATTTGGTTTATTCACTTACTGTAAAACAATTTAATGAACTCCACGGCGTTTTTAAAACTATTAACCTTACAAATAATAAGGACGCCTACATTTATTTTGAGGAGCTTCATGATAATGATGTTTATGAAATTCAATATCCTCTATCGCTCCAGGATAATAATTCTGAAAACATAACTGTAAACTCCAATTCAGAATTTATCGAGACTTTCCAATCTGTTGTTAGAACTTGTAACTAGATACTATTCTTATTAAGACGCTCCCCTTGTTTTGTTAAATTGATACTAAATGAAATTTTTCAGGTAGTACTTTTTTGTTTTGTATTGTCTTATTTATGAACAATTAAACTTAAAATACTATGAAATTTTTATCAAAATTATTGCTTCTAGCAATTATTGCAACCGCTTCAGTATCATGTTCAGACGACGATGATGCTCCAGTAACTCCTCCTTCTGGAGATCCGACAATTGCTGATTTGGTAACAGAAAATGACCAATTTTCTTCATTACTAGCGGCTCTTGAGCGCACAGACCTCGTAACACCATTTGTTGGAGGAAGTGGAAATCTTACCGTATTTGCACCTACAAATGATGCATTTAGTGCCTTTTTGCAAGACAATGGATTTTCAAGTCTTGATGAAGTGCCAGAAGATCTTTTAAGAGAAGTTCTTTTAAACCATGTTGTTACAGGAAGAGTTTTGGCGGCAGATTTGTCTACAGGTTATGTGAACTCTCTGGGGATAGGTAGTGCTTCTGAAGCTAATCTTAGTTTATTTATTAACACAGAAAACGGAGTAACAGTTAATGGTGTTTCTAGTGTCACTACTCCAGATATTGTGGCGACCAATGGCGTTGTGCACGAAGTGGATGCAGTTATTGGTTTACCGAGTGTTGTTACACAGGCTCTTGCAAACCCAGAATTTTCTACGCTTGTAGCTGCTTTACAGCGTGCAAGTACAGAAACTACAAATTACGTAGACATACTTTCAGGTTCTGAAAGTTCACCTTTTACAGTATTTGCGCCAACCAATTCCGCTTTTGAAGATTTACTAGCAGCACTTGGTGTACAGAGTCTTAATGATATTGCCCCTGAAACTTTAGCCACTGTATTAGAGTATCATGTGATTGCCGGGAGTAATGTGAGATCAGGAGATCTCACTACTGGATTATCTGCAACAACATTACAGGGGGAAGATTTAGTATTTGACTTATCTGACAATCCACAAATTAGCGATGCTTCAACGATTAATGCAAATATTGATGTTGTAGACGTTCAGACTAACAATGGTGTGGTTCATGCCGTTGATAAAGTTTTATTGCCAAATGAAATCCTTGATGTGATTGATCCAACTATTACTGGTCTTGCGATGATGAATGATGACCTTTCTAGTCTAGTTGCTGCTTTGCAGTATACTGGTTTAGACGATGTTTTGGCAGATAGAGCTGCCGATTACACAGTATTTGCACCGACGAACGCTGCGTTTGCAACTTTTCTAGGTAATAATGCTCTTGAGGATCTTCCTGTTGAAGTTGTTACTCAAGTTTTATTAAATCATGTTTTATCAGGAACAGCACTTTCTACTGATTTGAGTACAAGCTACACCAATTCCCTTGCGACTTATGGAGATACAGAAAATAATTTAAGCTTCTACATCAATGTAGAAAATGGGGTCGTTCTTAATGGTATTTCAGAAGTAACTGGTGCAAACAATGAAGCAGCCAATGGTGTTGTTCATATCGTAGACGAAGTTATTGAATTACCTACCGTAGTAACTTTCGCTACAGCAGATCCAAATTTTTCAGCACTGGCAGGAGCACTTCAAGCTGCTGATACAGATTTTGTAAATGTACTTTCAGGAACTGCAAATTCACCATTCACAGTTTTCGCTCCAGTCAACTCAGCTTTTGATGCGATTACAGTTCCTGATGAACCAACCTTGAGTGCTGTGCTTAGTCATCATGTCATTGCAGAATCAAATATAAGATCTGGAGATTTGACAGATGGTGCTTCAGTACCGTCATTAGAAGGTTCTAACATTACTGTAACATTGCCTGGAACTGGTGAGAATATTGCCGATCTGACAGATGGTGCTGGAAATACAGAAATCGGTGTTATCGCTGTTGATGTGCAAGCTACTAATGGTGTGATACATGCCATTGATACTGTAATGCTTCCAGAAGAGTAGAAATTATTGAAAATCAAATAGATTTTAAGAGTCCAGCAAAAGCTGGACTCTTTTTGTTGGTGTTGTCCAGGCTATTGATTTACTTAAAACCTTATTTGAAAGTTAATTAGCTTTTATAAGAGGGAATAAATCTTAATTGTATAAACACGCCTCCATTGTTAATGATATGCTAAACTCAAATTCTGTGGTAGTAACTTCTGTTTTCAACTTGTCTTATGTACGTAATCAAAATAAAAAACTATGAAATTACTATCAAAATTTATGCTTTTAGCTGTTTTAGTAACTGCTTCAGTATCTTGTTCAAGTGACGATGATGCTACAGTTGTCCTACCACAAGGAGACGTGCCAAATTTAGTTGAAGCTGCAGAAGTTGCAGACCTTAATCTTTTATTAGATGCAGTAGGTGCTGTTGATGGGCTTGGAGAAACTCTTTTAGGTGCAGATGCAATTACTGTATTCGCTCCAACGGATGAAGCTTTCGGAGCTGCTTTGGAAAGATTTGAGGCTCAAACCTTAGAAGAATTAATAGCTGCTATTGGAGGTGTTGAAAATCTTCAAACTGTATTAGGGTTTCACGTTGTTCCTGCAGTAGCTTTTGCTGGAGATCTAGCAGAAGGTGAGCAAACTTTTCCAACTCTAGCAGGAGATCAAGAAATTACAGTGACAAGATCTGGCAGCGAAGTGACATTGACAGATTCAGAAGGAACTGTAAGAAATGTTATTACAGCTGATGTAGAAATTGAAAATGGGGTAGTACATGTCATAGATGGTGTACTTATTCCAGAATTACCTGAAAACTTACCAAATTTAGTTGAAGCTGCAGAAGCTGCAGATCTTAATCTTTTGCTAGATGCAGTAAATGCTGTCGACGGTCTTGGAGCAACTCTTTTAGGTGCAGATGCAATTACTGTATTTGCTCCAACGGATGAAGCTTTCGGAGCTGCTTTGGAAAGATTTGAGGCTCAAACCTTAGAAGAATTAATAGCTGCTATTGGAGGTGTTGAAAATCTTCAAACTGTTTTAGGGTTTCACGTTGTTCCTGCAGTAGCTTTTGCTGAAGATTTAGCCGAAGGTGAGCAAACTTTTCCAACTCTAGCAGGAGATCAAGAAATTACAGTGACAAGATCTGGTAGCGAAGTAACAGTGACAGATTCAGAAGGAACTGTAAGAAATGTTATTACAGCTGATGTAGAAATTGAAAACGGAGTAGTACATGTTATAGATGGTGTGCTTATTCCAGAATTAACAGAAGCTTCTAATGTTGTCGTAATGACAGTTGATAATGACGGTGCTAGTGCTTATTTTGTAAGTGCTATTACTGAAGGCGCTAATGTGACTAATTTAAATGAAAATAATAGTACATGGACTTTGACAGTTGGTACTCGTTATGAATTATCAGTAACAGGTTTTGGTCCACATCCATTCGAGATCAGAGACGATGCTGGAAATCCTCTTTTAAGTATGAGTGCTGAAGGGTCTTTTGAAGGAGATGCTGGAGTAGACCTCCAGACATCTGGTGCAGAATTTAGCTTCACTCTTACTCAAGAGTTAGCAGACGAAATCGCTGACTATATTTGTACTGTTCACGGCTCAATGAACGGAGACATTATTGTACAATAATACTTAGCAATGGCTGATGTTAAGAATTAAAACCACCTCTTCTAGGGGTGGTTTCTTATTATATAAATGTAATAATTTGAGGCGATATAGAGTCTAAAGTAAAATCGGTATGAACTGATATTTAGCCAGTACATGCTGATATATTAGTTTCTTAAGGGCTTCACATAAAAATTTTGAGTAATAAAGGTTCAACTTAAAATATTGATTCTTTATTATTTTACGATCAATTTTATAACCTATGATTTATAAATGTTTTGGTTTTACCCCAAATTTTCTAGTGTCTTCTTTAGTGAGAGTTTTGTAGTCTTCAGTTTTAGTAAGATGTTCCAAAGGTTCCAGTAAATGTTTTGGCAGAGACGTAAGTTGTCTTGAGGTCAAATCCAACCAGGATCCCATCATTTCACAGCGAGCACTATTTTGGCCTCTTTGATTGTAGATATTATGTTCAAACTGAAAAAACATACCATCCTTACTCAATCCTTTCAATTCTAGGCTCACTTTGACTTGGTCTTCGGGTTTTAGCTCTTTGAAATAAAAAATGTGCTCATAAAAAACAACGGGTCCTAAGTTGTGTTTCACAAGTTCTTGTTGTGAAAACCCCTTTTCAACTAGGAATGCCATTCTGGTATGACTCATAAAATTTTGATACGATGAATTAGCGAGATGCCTGTTGGCATCAAGGTCGCTCCAGCGTATTTCAAATGATTTTGTATACATGTATTTATATAAATTTTGATATTAAAATAATTGTTGCACTCAAGATTGTTGCTATGAGTACTCCTCTTGCTCTGTAATCCTGTTTTTTTTTGATAAAAACAAAAAAGGGTAGGAAATTTAAAATGGCGCCAAGAGCAATTATGCTCCCCAAAACACCTTCATCTGAAGCTTTACTCATCACTATTTCAAACTCTTTTTGCATGACAAGACTTATATATAGGAACATTCCTGCAAGGTTTGCTACAATTCCTACTAAAAAACCTACAGCAATTTCTTTTTTAATCATTGATGTCCCAAGAATTAAGCTCATTTATAAAATCATGCGCTGTCAAATCAAATTTAACGGGAACTACTGAAACATAATTAGCATCGAGGGCTTCTACGTCTGTATTATTTCCTTTGTCTTGATTGACGAATTCTCCAGATAGCCAGTAGTAATCTCGTCCTTGTGGATTCTGGCGTTTATCAAACTTTTCCTCCCAACGCGCATTGGCTTGTCTGCAAATTTGAATTCCTTTAATTTTTTCCTCACTTGCCTTCGGGATGTTTACATTTAAAACCGTGCCCTTAGGTAAGCCGTTTTTGATTACACTTTGGGTAATACGTTTTACGTATTTAGTCGTATGATCAAAATTTGCATCCATTGAATAATCCAATAGTGAAAATCCAATAGCTGGTATTCCTTCTACGCCTGCTTCCACCGCTGCACTCATGGTTCCAGAATAAATCACATTGATAGATGAATTGGACCCATGGTTAATTCCACTGACGCATAAATCTGGTTTGCGTTTAAGGATTTCCTGAGTACCAATTTTTACACAATCTGCCGGAGTTCCGGAGCAAGAAAATTCTTTGATTTGAGAATATTTATCGATAGTGACAGGATCACAATATAAATTATCACTTATTGTAATGGCATGTCCCATTCCGCTTTGAGGTCTGTCGGGAGCAACAACGACAACTTCTCCTATTGTTTTCATTATTTTGATGAGATGTCTTATGCCGGGAGCTGTTATTCCGTCGTCATTGGTGACGAGAATTAAAGGTTTTTTTTCTGTTTGCATGGTTCAATTTTTCTGATAGCTAAAATAAACATTTCATCAAGCAAAATAGCCTTGAAACACGTTTAACAAATTATTAGCTAGCTTTAAAATAAGTGGTATAGTTTTTACTGTAAATTGAAAAATATTACATTAGTTTTAATTTAATGAACTTTGATACAATGAAACGATACAAATTAAAAAACAATCTGGTTATTCTATTCTTGGTGACTCTGCTGGCCGTAACCTCCTGTAGCTTTACTGCCAAAAATTATGATGAAGACTCAGATAAAGATCAAATCCTAATTGAACTCATTACTCACGTAATTGAGCAGGGGCACTTTGATATGAAAGAACTTGATGATGACTTTTCTCAAGCGGTCTTTAAGGATTACATCAAAGGATTAGACCCTATAAAAAGACATTTTCTGAAAAGTGATTTTGAAGATTTCAAGGCTTTTGAAACCCAAATTGATGATCAAATCAAAAATAAAAACCTGGTTTTCTTTGACTTAACGGTAAATCGCTATAAAAAGCGAATGGAAGAGACAAAGGACTTTTATTCAGAATTGTTAAAGAATCCCTTCAGTTTTGAAGATAAGGAAACTATCAATACTGACTATGAAAATGCGGATTATGCTGAAAATATGAAAGAATTAAAAGAGAGATGGAGACAACAATTTAAATTCTCTACTCTATCCACCTTTCATGATTTAAAGCAAGAACAAAATCAAAAAATTGAAAATGGTGAAGATGTTGAATTAAAATCTGATGCCGATTTAGAAGAGGAGGCTCGCGAAATCACGAGAGAATCAATCGAAAATTATTTCGATACCATGTCAGATCTGGAGCGTAAAGATTGGTTTAGTTTATATGTCAATTCTTTCGTTAGTCAGTTTGATCCACATACAAATTATCTCGCACCTCAAGATAAAGATAGGTTTGATATCTCAATGTCCGGTAAACTAGAAGGAATTGGTGCTAGACTTCAAAAACAAAGAGATAATGTAAAAATTGTTGAAGTTATTTCCGGAGGTCCGGCATGGACTAATGGAGAATTGGAAGTTGGAGATCTTATCCAGAAAGTAAAGCAGGAAGACGAAGAAGAGGCTGTAGATATTCGGGGTATGAGATTAGATGATGCAGTTGATCTTATTAAAGGTCCAAAAGGAACTAGAGTTGTACTTACAGTAAAGAAGGTAGATGGAAGTACTCAGTCTATAAATATTGTAAGAGATGTAGTTGAGATTGAAGAAACTTATGCTAAATCATCTACTGTAGAAAGAAATGGAGAGCTTTTCGGAATAATAAATCTTCCGAAATTCTACTTCGATATGCAAAACTATGACGAAAGAAATGCAGCTTCCGATATTAAAAAAGAACTTGAAAGATTAAATGAAATTGATGCGAAAGGTCTTGTGATTGACCTAAGAAATAATGGAGGAGGTTCTTTGTCAACGGTTGTTGATATTGCTGGTTTCTTCATTGAAAAGGGGCCTGTAGTACAAGTAAGAGATGCAAAAAATAATACTGAAGTTTTAAAAGATACAGATTCCAATGTCATATGGGACAAGCCACTTGTTATACTTGTCAATGAGCTTTCAGCTTCAGCTTCAGAAATTTTGGCTGCTGCAATGCAGGATTATGAGAGAGCTGTTGTGATAGGTAGTAAACAAACTTACGGTAAAGGAACAGTTCAAAATGTTGTTGATTTAAATAGATGGATGAGAAATAGTTCCTTCGGAGATATGGGAGCTTTAAAAATTACCACTCAGAAATTCTATAGAATTAATGGAGGTTCTACACAGCTTAAAGGTGTAGAAAGTGATGTTGCTGTTCCAGACCGTTACTCTTATATTGATATAGGTGAAAGAGATTATGAGAATCCAATGCCATGGGACAAAATTGCTCCGGCAAATTATAACACATGGAATGGATATTCTAATTTGAATGAAGTGATTAAAACAAGTAAAAAGCGTTTATCATCTAATTCACAAATACAAATGATAGATGAAAATGCTAAGTGGATCCAGTCTCAAAGAAATCAAAATAATTTTAGTTTGAATTATAAAAACTACAGTGAAGATTTAGCAAAAGTAGAGGAGATGTCTAAAAAGTTTGAAAAAATAGATAATTACAGTACAAATTTAACCTACGAATCTCTCCCTTACGAAGCAGCTTTGATGTCAAAGGACTCATCTCTGACTCAGAAGAGAAAAAGATGGCATGAGAGTTTATCTAAAGATGTTTATGTGGAAGAAGCAATTCAGGTGCTTCAGGATTTACAAGTAGATAAAAATTCTATCAAACTTGCTGCTAGAAAGAACTAAAACATAAGCAATACATCACCCTTGAAAGAAAATTCTTCTTTACAAAGCTTAGCGCTCCAAAAGTTTAAAAAAAACCTTTGGGGCGTTTTAAGTTTCTGGTTTATCGTACTTTGCTTATTTGTAGGAATATTCGCTTATTTTTTCGCTCCAGATGCTTCTGAAAATGCAAATTCTATGGCCCTGAGCATTCATTCGAAATCGCCAGGATTCTCTGTACAGGTAATCGAACTTCCAAACCTGAATAAAGGAGAGCAGTCATGGTTATCAAGGTCTTTTTTGGGCAATGAATACCCGAATGAAATTATTCCTATTACATCTTACAGAGTAGAAGGTGCTAAACTTTTTTATCAGGATTATGGAGTGGAAGATCCATCTTTAGAAAACGAGTTAAACTTAAATAAGTACAATCCCGATTTTATATCAAAAAATATTTACACAAAAACCTTCTGGCTTGGGACCGACAAGTATGGCCGGGACTTACTGAGCAGGATGTTGATAGGCTTGCGGATATCCTTTTCAGTAGGATTTATTTCAGTTTTCATTTCGCTGCTTTTAGGTATTTTTTTTGGGTCTATTTCAGGGTATTATGGAGGCAAGATCGATGCAGCTGTGATGTGGCTGATCAATGTAACTTGGTCAATCCCAACGTTACTTTTAGTGATTGCAATTACTTTAGCACTTGGCAAAGGTTTCTGGCAGGTTTTTATTGCTGTTGGTCTTACGATGTGGGTTGAAGTAGCAAGAGTGGTGAGAGGTCAAGTTATGAGCTTGAAATCTTCTCAATTTGTCACAGCTGCCAGAGCTTTGGGTTTTAAAAACCAAAGGATTATCATTAAACATATTTTACCAAATGTGCTTGCGCCAGTAATCGTTATTTCAGCAGCCAATTTTGCTGCAGCTATACTCATTGAAAGCGGACTTAGTTTTCTGGGAATAGGAGCACAGCCACCAACTCCAAGTTGGGGGGCGATGATCAAAGACCATTACAGTTATATCATTTTAGGAAAGGCTTATTTGGCCATCATCCCAGGACTAGGAATCATGAGTTTAGTAATGGCATTTATGCTTATTGGAAACGCTTTACGTGATGCACTAGATGTAAAAAGCTAATATTTATTATAAGCCTGAAAGAAAAGTCAGCTCCTTTTAAATGCAAGTTCTATTTGAACAGACCTCACAGGTTTTTGAAACCTGTGAGGTCTAATATAAAGTTCATTAATTATTGAATTTATCCCAATTAATTTGGTTCCTCAATTTCAGTTGAGGTTCTAAATCAAAATGAGTATTTATGATAACTTGTAGCTTTAAGAAATGTATCTTAAAGCGTTAAAGCTACCGAACATAAATCCACCTTTAAACACCTACGTAAAGAAGTAAGGTTTAGTCATTAAGCTTTAGTACAGCCATGAAAGCTTCCTGTGGAATTTCTACATTTCCAACCTGACGCATACGTTTTTTACCTTTCTTCTGCTTTTCAAGAAGTTTACGTTTTCTGGAAATATCACCACCGTAACATTTTGCTGTTACATCCTTTCTCAAAGCTTTTACAGTTTCACGGGCAATAATTTTAGCTCCAATGGCAGCTTGTATAGGAATATCAAACTGTTGTCTTGGGATCAATTCCTTCAGTTTTTCGCAGATTCTCTTACCAATATCGTAAGCATTATCAACGTGTAGCAAAGCTGAAAGCGCATCTACCGTGTTCCCGTTTAAGAGTACATCAACTTTCACCAATTTTGATTTTCTCATACCAATTGGTGAGTAATCAAAGGAAGCATAACCTTTTGAAACAGTCTTTAACCTGTCGTAGAAATCGAAAACAATTTCAGCCAAAGGCATATCAAAACTAAGTTCAACACGATCTTGTGTCAAATACGTTTGATTGGTGATTTGACCTCGCTTTTCGATACAAAGCGACATGACAGGACCTACAAATTCAGATTTAGTAATTATACTGGCTTTTATAAAAGGCTCTTCTACACGATCCAAATAAGTAGGCTCAGGTAAATCTGAAGGATTGCTGACGATGATTGGCTTATCTTTTTCTTTCAAAGTATAAGCGTTGTAGGACACGTTAGGGACCGTAGTAATCACAGTCATGTCAAATTCACGCTCCAGACGTTCTTGAATGATTTCAAGGTGAAGCATGCCTAAGAATCCACATCTAAAACCGAATCCAAGTGCTGCAGAACTTTCTGGTAAAAACACCAGCGAAGCATCATTGAGCTGAAGCTTTTCCATCGCCGTTCTCAATTCTTCATACTCATCGGTTTCTACTGGATAAATTCCCGCAAAAACCATCGGTTTTACGTCTTCAAAACCAGCCACAGCATTTTTAGTCGGGTTGTTTGCATCTGTAATGGTGTCTCCGACCTTTACTTCTTTTGCGTTTTTAATACCCGTGATGAGGTAGCCCACATCACCGGCTTGAATTTCTTTTTTAGGAAATTGCACCAACTTCAAAGTTCCTACCTCATCTGCGGAATAATTCTTATCTGTGGCGACAAATTTTATGTTCTGACCCTTTTTGATACTGCCATCAAATACTCTAAAGTAAGTTTCAATGCCACGAAATGGATTATAAACCGAATCAAACACCAATGCTCTTAGTGGAGCTTCAGGATCTCCTTTTGGTGCTGGAACACGTTCTACTATGGCATTCAAAATTTCTTCAATTCCAATACCTTCTTTTGCACTTGCACGGATAACATCCTCACGTTTGCAACCAATAAGGTCTACAATATCATCGGTAACTTCGTCTGGGTTGGCACTTAGAAGATCGACTTTATTCAATACAGGAATGATTTCTAAATCATTTTCCAGAGCCAGATATAAATTCGAAATAGTTTGAGCTTGTATGCTTTGAGCAGCATCTACTATTAAAAGGGCGCCTTCACAGGCAGCAATAGATCTTGAAACTTCGTAGGAAAAATCGACGTGACCAGGTGTATCGATTAGATTAAAAACAAAGTCTTCACCTTTATAGTTATAGACCATTTGTATAGCGTGGCTTTTTATGGTGATGCCGCGTTCGCGTTCCAAATCCATATTATCCAAAAGCTGTTCTTTGCGCTCGCGTTCGGTTACAGATTTAGTATAATCCAATAAACGGTCAGCAAGGGTGCTTTTACCGTGATCAATATGTGCAATTATGCAAAAATTTCGAATGTTCTTCATAGTCCGTTTTTCCTAATTTGAAGTCTAAAGCACTCCAGATTTTAATGAAGCAAATATACAGGATTTGTTTGGCTTAAAAGATGTATTTCAAGCACTGTTAAAAGCTTTATGTGAATTGTTTATAATTCTGTAATTTCGCAATAAAAAGTTGTGGCTAAGATAGGTAACATAGATTTAGGTGACTTTCCTCTTTTACTTGCTCCCATGGAAGATGTAAGTGATCCTCCTTTTAGGGCATTGTGTAAAGAATACGGAGCCGATATGGTGTATACAGAATTCATCTCTTCTGAGGGACTTATTCGTGATGCAGCCAAGAGTATGATGAAGCTGGACATTTACGAGAAAGAACGTCCAGTAGGTATTCAGATTTTTGGAGCCAATTTGGAATCGATGTTAAGGTCTGTGGAAATTGTTGAGAAAACCAAACCTGACGTTATTGACATTAATTTTGGTTGTCCTGTTAAAAAAGTAGTTTCCAAAGGTGCTGGTGCTGGGATATTGAAGGATGTTGATCTTATGGTGAAATTGACAGAGGCCATGGTGAAGCATACCAACCTACCCGTAACAGTAAAGACCCGATTGGGCTGGGATCATGATTCAATCAAAATTTACGAGGTTGCCGAACGTTTACAAGACGTGGGTTGTAAAGCAATTTCTATCCATGGACGTACACGAGCTCAAATGTACAAGGGTGTAGCCGATTGGAAGCCAATAGCCGAGGTAAAAAACAATCCAAGAATGCACATTCCTGTATTTGGTAATGGTGATGTTGATACGCCAGAAAAAGCAGTGTTGATGAGAGATGAATATGGACTGGATGGAGCTATGATAGGAAGGGCTAGTATTGGTTCACCTTGGTTTTTCAAAGCCGTGAAACATTACTTCGAGACAGGTACTCATTGTGAGTCACCGTCTCTAGTTGAACGTGTAGATATTGCCAGACGTCACCTTCAAATGTCGATTGACTGGAAAGGCGAAAAGCTTGGTGTTTTTGAAACCCGCAGACATTACACCAACTACTTCAAAGGTATTCCGCATTTCAAGGACTATAGGATGAAAATGGTTACCTCAGATCATGCTGAAGATGTATTTGCTACCTTCGATGAAGTGGAGGAGAAATTCGCAGATCATCAGTTTGCGCAGTAGATTGATGCTTTCTTTTTCTTTTGAATTTAATACCTTTCACTTAATTTATAAAGGATGAAATTTTATGTTTTAGTCGTATTAACGATGATGCTTGGTTCAACGACACAAGCTCAAGGCTTTGATGAAAACACCACTCAAACTTTAAAGAATTATGTGAATGAATTCCCGAATCAAACTCAGTTTTCAGTAGCAGTTATTGACGGTGACCAGACTCAATTTTATGGTCAGGTTAAGTTTTCAGATACTATTAATGAGTTTGATAATAGCAGTTCTGTATTTCAAATAGGTTCAGTCACCAAAGTCTTTACTTCCACATTATTAGCACAGCTTGTGATTGAAAAAGAGGTGAAGCTCACAGATTCAATTCAGCAATACTTTAGTTTTCCGTTGAATGAAAAAGGCTTTTCTCTGGAACAACTTTCAAATCATACTTCTGGATTACCAAGATTACCCACCAATTTGAATCTGGCTGCTCTTGATCTCAAAAATCCCTACAAATCTTATGCAGAAGCAGATTTTGAATATTATTTGACAACAGAAATGGAGGTTCCTAAAGAGAAAGCTTATCAATATTCAAATATTGGCGCTTCAATTTTAGCTAAAGCATTAGAAAATGTCAGTGGAGAAAAATATGCTGAATTACTTTCAGAAAAAATTTTTTCACCATTAGAAATGAATCAGTCAACTTTAAATGAAGGGGAAGTGAAAAACAATATGGTCCAGGGAATAGATCAAAATGGAAATCCCACACCGATTTGGGAAATGGGCGTATTTGAAGGAGCTGGAGCCATCTTATCCTCTACAAAAGATCTATCCAATTTTGTAAAAGCTCATTTTAAGGAAGAAGACAATGCATTTTCATTAACCCTGATGCCGACGTTTATGGTTAATCAAAATTTACGTTTGGGTCTGGGTTGGCATATCCTTCAAGATGAAATTGGTAACGACTTGTACTGGCACAATGGTGGTACAGGCGGCTATTCGTCATCCGTATTCATGGTACCTGCGACGCAAAAAGCAGTTATTATTCTTACCAATGTATCTGCCTTCCATGCTAAAGCGTCTACGATAGATGAATTAGGTTTTAAGCTATTGAATTCAATTTCAAAATAAAAAGCACCTATATTTTTTTTAAGTATAGGCGCTTTTAAAGATGATTGTGGCTAAAACTTATTATCTATTTTCAGCTGCAGGAGTCGGGAATTGTTGGAAGACATTATCTTGAGCTCTATCATTTGGAAGTTCATCCAACCTGTTAAAACGTCTCATGTCAATCCATCTGTGTCCACCTTCAGCAAAAAGAGAATATCTTTTTTGTAATAAAATTTCGTCTACTAATTCGCTTGGAGAGTTACCTCCGGTATAATCTCCAACTCCGGCAGCATTTCTTACAACATTAATTGCATTCACTGCTTCTGAAGGATTAGATAGGTGTAGCGCTTCAGCATAAAGTAATACCAATTCTTCATTTCTGATAATATCTACATCCGCAGTAATGTTATCATAAACAAATACATTATAAATTCCCGTCAAATCAGATTGAGTAAGAGCCTCTTCTCTTCGTACCACTTTATTTATTCTATTATCTCCAGTCAATGTATCCTCAATGAATGAAGGATGCGCAATCCTTGCATTAGCGACTGTTTGATTTACGCTAAAAAATAAAGGATTAGGAAAATCAAGGCCAGATTGAGAGAAAGTGAAATACACACTATTTTGCAGATCACCACTCAAATCCATAAAGGAATCCTCCAGAAGTGTTGCAGCAGGACCGTAATTACTTCTATAAACTTCAACTCTTGCATGTAAAGCTTTATTGAATTTTTGAAATTCTGCAGGAGTACTTGCAATATCGAAACCTTCAGGAAGGTTGAAAGGAAAATCTGAACTGCCGTTACTCAATTGAGTAGATGCTTCAGTTAGTAAATTTGATATGAAAGTCAATGCTTCATCATAACTTACAAATGGACCTAAGTTATCCGGATCGGATACATCTACACGCATTCCATTTTCATATTGCTGGTTAGCTACCATGAGCAATTCATGCGCTTGAATGGTTTTTAAAAAGCCTTCTGCAACTTCTACTTCATTGGGTTCAAAAACACCTAAACTGTTGCGTATTCCGTCCAGTATCAAATTCACATTTTTAATTACAGTGTATCTAGCACCATAAGGTCCTGTAGTGTAAAAAGTGTTATCATCCAGATTACCTGTCATGACGTCTGAGGCCCATCTAGGATCCGAACTTTGGAATCTATAGTATTCCCTTCCAGGTAAAGCTTGACCATCTATCTGTGTATCTAGTCTCAAGCGCATGTCTGACAGTGCTCCGTTTACTGTTTGTTGTAATTCGCCTCTGGTAATACCGTTTTGAATAGATTCAGCGGTTGGTCCGTTCAAATTTTCACCATCTTCCAGGTCACAGGATAGGACCAGTAAGCCTAAGAGTGGTAACATTAAAAGTTTATATATAGTTTTCATATTGTATTTTTTAAAAGTCCATTTTTACTCTAAAGAGATATTGTTTTGAAGTAGGGAATGGTGTGACTTCAACTCCCGTAGATAAACCATTACCGCCAAAATTTGACACCTCTGGATCATAACTATTGTAATCAAATATATTGATCAAGTTCAATCCTGTAATTCCCAATTCAATGTTGGAAACATAACCTTTAAACAGGTTTTGAATTACATTTTCTGGTACAGAATATTTCAATGCAATTTCTCTTAATCTTAAGTAAGATGCATCTTCAATAAAAGGCTCTGGTAGACCGTTCTGCAGAGCATTTATCCTAAAGTCTCCATTTCTCACCTGACCTGATGGATCCAAAGTAAAAGCATCATAATCGGGAGAGACACCACCCAGGTCTGTTAGAAGCGTAGTTAGGTTGATATTGTCACCACCTTCTTTCCAATGCCATAAAAAGGAAAGGTCAAAATTCTTATAAGTAAAATTATTTGTAAATGTCATCTGGAAATCTGGTTCTGCATCCCCTAGCTTAACAATATTTCCATTGCCATCGTTACCTGCTATTTGAGTTACGCTTTGTCCTTCTTCAATCCTGAAGGTTCCTAAGCCTGTTCCAAATCCACCAAGGTTAAATGGTTCTACATCTAGTTGGGTGATCTCAGACCTGTTTCTAAAGAAAATAACGTTTGTACTCCAGGTAAAATCATCATTTCTTACCACATCTGCATCCAGTGTAAGCTCTATTCCTTGGTTTCTTAAATTCCCAGCATTAGAAAAACGTTGTGCAAAACCAGAAGAGGGTTCATTTTGAGCTTGTAAGATCAAATCATCAACATCTTTTATATAATAAGACGCCTGAAGGTTGACTCTTTTCTTGAAAAATGAAGCATCAAAACCAAATTCAAGTTCTTTTTGGCGTTCTGGATCTATGTTTGAGTCTCCCAAAGTAGCTGGAACTCCTATCCCTGGGAAGCCTCCTATGGAGTTTCCTATAAGTGTTGTGAATAGCGCGCCAAAAGGAGCGAAGTTACCAGATTCACCGTAAGCAACTCTTGGTTTTAATTCGGAAACAACACCATCTTTCCAAAAATCAAAATTATGGAGATTGATTGCTAATGATGCTTTAGGGAAATAAAACAGTTCATTGGCATCTCCAAAATTTGAAGATTTATCTGCTCTCAATCCTACCGTTCCAATCATTTTATCCTGAAAGTTCACTTCTTCCTGAACAAAGAATCCAGAATCATTCTGTTCTCTCTGGAATTGACTCACATTTATATTACCAGCCTGGTCTAAGTTAGTTTCGGATCCAATAAGATCTGAAGCCACATTGTTGACCGTATTCTGTAAAAAACTTTCTCTCGTAACACCTCCCTGGGTAGTAAAAATTGTATTGTTTTCTGTAAAATAAGTATGTACTAAAAAGGCGGAGTAATTATTGTTTCTATTTTTGGTGGTACCCAGAGCACTTACACCATTGACACCACCATTATCTGGATCCATAAATTGAAGTTCTTTTGGAAAAAAGGCACGTGTTTGTAATTGGTAGTAATCCAAACCAAATCTAAATTGTGCTTTCAAAGAAGCTCTTTCACTTTCAAAAATATTATAATCTAAGGTTGATCCTAACACAAACCTATTGACTTCCTCCTTATTGGTGATCAATTGTATGGTTTGTAGTGGGTTGGAACCACCATAAGGGTTGTCTGGATAAACACCATTTTCATTAGGGAATAATTGTGCCCATGGTGGAAGTGATGTTAGAGTTACACCTATTGTACTTCCAGAATTATCATTATTAAAGAAACCTCTGTCAGATTCTGAATCTATGTAATTAGTACTGACTGTCAATTTCATCTTGTCGTCGAAGAAATCGTGAGTAAGGTTTAATCTTGCTGATTTTTTAGCGTATCCCGTATTTTTTACTATTCCATCCTCCTCTCTATTTGAAAAGGAACCGTAAAAAGTGGTATTGTCTGATCCACCAGAAATACTTGCATACGTATTACTGATAAAACCTTCTTCTCCAAAAACCTCTCTCTCATAGTCAACCAATCTACCATTTTGCTGGGCTTGAGTGAATAAAGCACCTTGTCCTTCACCAAATGTGTTCTCAGCTATAGCGCTGGTAAATGTTCTTTGTCCTCTGAAATTAATAATTTCATTAAATCCTACTTCTTGTTGAACCGATACCTTAGTTTCACCACTTCTACCACGTTTAGTTGTAATAATTATAACACCAGCTGCAGCTCTAGCGCCATAAATAGCACCTGCAGATGCTCCCTTCAAGACTTCAACACGCTCTATGTCATTTGCCTCTAAATCTGCAATTCTATTTGAAGGGTTATCCTGAGTTGAAGTATTGCCTCCGGCAGCGGCTCGTGAAACAAAATTTAATCCGGCACCAGATATACTGCTATTATCTACATAAACCCCATCTACAATATAGAGTGGTTGCGCATTTCCAAATACAGACGTTGTACCTCTTAACTTTACAGAAACTCCACCACCTGGTGCTCCTGAATTACGAGTGACTAACGCTCCAGCAAATTTTCCTGCAAGAGCACCGTCCAATGTAGGCTGTGAAGCTCGACCAACGAGTTCCTGAGAAGTAATTGATGAAACAGCGTTTGCAGCATTAGATCGTTTTACAGAAGTTGCTAGACCTGTGATGACTACTTCTTCCAATGCAGCTGCAGATTCTATAAAAGAAATTGTAAGTGGAGATAAATTTGTCACTCGTATTTCCTGCGATTCATACCCGAGATACGAGAAGGATAATGTCGTTGGTAGTTTTTCAACCGTCAATGAAAATTGGCCATCCATATTACTTGTGGTTCCATTGGAGGTTCCCTTCTGAATGACATTGACGAACGGTATAATATTACCAGTTGATTTTTCTACAGTTTTACCAGTTATTGTTTCCTGCGCCTGTAGTGCTCCAGTTAATAAACTCATCAACATTAAAAGGTTGAGAAGCCTGATTTTGGCTTTGTTCATGATTTAAATTTTATAGATAGATTAACGAATCTATACATTAATGTCAACAAATTGTTAATTAATTAGAATATATTTTATATTTTTAACAAATGAATGATACTTGTTGAGTTTAGGACAATTTTTTATTCTTTTCAGAATTAAATAAATCAATTATATTGCGTTTATTAATTACCAATTTATTTTGATTCGGAACACCTTCATCCTACTGAACTAAGTCTCAAAATCAAAAACAGATGATTCGTAATTATTACAACGAAGAGTGGAAAGATGTCGTCTTTGACGATAAAATTGCAAAATTTGAAAAATATAAAATTTCAAATTATGGCAGAATGATTAACTGTAAAGGCCCAAAAGAAGTTTTGGTGAAAGAATCCTTTATAAATGGCTATCAAACCCTTCCTCTCAAGCAAGAAATCAACAAAAAATCTACAAGTAGGTATGTTCACAAGTTAGTTGCAGAACACTTTCTGGAACGCGGTGATGGAATCTATGTGATCCATCTCAACTATGACAAACTGAATAACAAGGTTGAAAACTTGAAATGGGCTACCAAAAAAGAAAAGGAAACACATCAATTTAGCAATCCTGAGTATATCAACAGGCCTAAAAAGCGGACGTATTCCAAATTGACCGAAGCTAAAGTCAGGCTGATAAAGCGAAAAATTCACGATCCCAATCGACGCACGCGCATGAAAATGATTGCTAAGCAATTTGGTATTTCTGAGATGCAACTTTATCGTATAAAAAGCGGAGAAAATTGGGGTACGGTGACGGATTATTAATTTTACCTGAAGTCAAATTCAACCCAAATAGGAATGTGGTCAGAAATCGTTCTTGCCGATTTTAAATCGGGAAATGACTTATAGAATGAGTTCACTCCACTTTTGAGTATCGAGAAATGTTTGCTGTTCAGAAATATATTATCATATTCTGAAGCCAGACACTCATTCGAAATACATTGCATTTTAAGGCTTGTCTTTTGACTTACTAATGCTGAAACATAGCCTCTTGTTTTCAAGGGATTGAATACGGTGTGTGATTGGGGTAAATTGAAATCTCCCAGGAAAATTAAATTTTCCTCAGGATATAGATCCTGATAAAATTTTAGATGTTTGAGTTCTCGCTCTGGTTGTTTTGTCTTTGGCACTGCATGAATATTAACTAAGGTAAAGTATTCATTTTTATACTTGAACTTTATAAAATAGGGCTCGCGTTCAATATCTTCAACAAAATCTACATCTAGCCAGGCTTTTTTGATCAGTTCTACATGGTTAGGCTTCCAGAGGTAAGCATATCGTTCTGAACTATATCTGCCACCCTGAGTTGGGTTACTTACGGTATAATTCCATTTTGTTCCGGTTCGATTTAACTCATCGGCTAGTTTTGCAACAGATTGCGCCCCTCCATTGCCAGCAACAACCTCTTGAATGGCTACGATATCGTAGTCTCGTAAAGTTCGCGCCATAAAAGTTATGGCTTGATTGGATTTTGAATTTCCAAGGTGTCTGATATTCCAGGAACTCAGTTTGACTTGACAAATGCTGATGTTTCCAGAAAAAATAAATAAGCTATATATAAATAAAAGGTAGTATTTTCTCACAAATGATTTAATTTGAAATAGTTCTCTGTTTTCAGTAGATAGAAATAATTTTTGCTGTTAAATAAGTTTTAAAATCACAATATCGGATTTCATTGCCGTAAAATCCATTATGATTTAATTAATATTAATCTTTAAAACTAGACATAATGAAGCTTTTAAAAAATACTTTACCAATTATACTAGGTTTCTTACTTTTTGGGTGTGGGGCATCCGACGTTCAAACAGTTAGACCTAACAAAGCAGATTTAAGCAAATATGAGACATTCGCTTACTTGCCCAATGCATCTATAGAGATTCGAAATTCAGCAGTTCAGACCGATTTTTTAAATTCATTTATTATTGAAACAATCAATGAACAAATGAAAGCGACAGGTTATACATTAGATAGAGATAATCCAGATCTTTTAGTGCTTATAAGTATTACAACAGACTTAAAAACTAAACGACAAGAAGAGCCTGTGTATGCTAGCTACCCATATAATAACTCTGTTGCAGGTATGCCAGTAAGTCCATTTTATCAGCCTTTTTATTACAGAGGATGGTACGACTGGTACTATCCAGGTGGAGTCATTGGTTATACAACAGATACCTATTCATATAAAAAAGGTACAGTGGTAGTTGATTTGGTTGATAGAGAGACTAAACAATCAGTTTGGAAAGGAATTACTTCAGAGCCAATAATGGATCAATCTGAAACGGAAGCAGTTCAAGAGTCGATCAGAGATATATTTCAAAAGTATCCTCTAAATAATAAGTAATTATTTTTAATCTCAATTTTTAAAGACTGTCTTTATAAGGCAGTCTTTTTTTTAAAACAAACCTACTGAACTGAAATCGTATAAATACAAAAATAAAAAAGCCCTACATTTCTGTAAGGCTTTGATTTTACTAGTGGTCCCACTTGGACTCGAACCAAGGGCCACCTGATTATGAGTCAGGTGCTCTAACCAGCTGAGCTATGGGACCGATACTGATTATTAAGGACGGCAAAAATAAGTATAAGTTTATTATCAGCCAAAACATTTTTTAATTTAAAATCAACTTTGGTCTTCACACAATTCTACGAGCACACCGTGATTGCTTTTAGGATGCAAAAAGACTATGGATTTTCCATCGGCCCCTGCTTTAGGTTCTTCGCTAAGTAATTGGAAGCCTTCGCTTTGTAGTCTTTTCATTTCAGATTTGAGATCATCTACAAAAAAAGCGATATGATGAATGCCTTCTTTTTGTTTGCTCAAATATTTTCCAACGGGACTATCCTCACGCGTGGCACCAAGCAATTCAATTTTACTTTCGCCACATTCAAAAAAAACAGTTTTCACGCCTTCCCGTTCAACAATTTCAGTTTTGTAGGGAGGCGTGTTTAGTAAAGCTTCATAAGTTTTAGTAGCCTCTTCTATATTACTCACCGCAATGCCTAAATGTTCAATTTTTTTTATCATAAGATATTTTCAGAAAGTTATATAACAAAACTAGCATTTATATATTTATCCTAACTTTGCAAAATGGAATCAAATAGACAAAAGAAAATTGCTGGAATCCTTCAGAAAGATTTAGCTGAAGTCATTCAGCTGGAATTGAAAGCTGCAGGAACTCAAAACTTAATCATATCGGTCACCAAAGTGAAAGTGACGCCAGACCTGCTACAGGCCAAGGCACATTTAAGCATTTTTCCTTCAGAGAAATCTGAGGAAATCGTAGAAGAAATAAGAACGAAGAAGTCAAAAATAAAACATGAAGTCGCGCAACGCACCAAAAACCAATTGCGACGCATGCCGGAGCTGGCTTTTTTTAACGATGATTCTATTGAGTACATCAATGATTTGGAGCAAGCCTTCAAAGGTAAAAATGACCCAATCAAAAACCCTGACCTATTAGACAAGCGTAAGAAAAATTGAATGTATCCTTTTACATCGCCAGGCGTTATTTCTTTTCCAAAAGTTCCAATACGGCGATCAACATTATCACCTGGATTGCTTCTATTGGCATAATAGCCGGCGCTTTATCCCTTTTTGTGGTTTTATCGGCATTTGCCGGACTCAAAGAATTCAGCCTTTCCTTTACCAATAAATTTGACCCGGATCTTAAGGTGTTGCCTTCCACAGGAAAGTTTTTTGAAGTGGACTCTCTTCAAAATTCCCAAATTCAAAATCACAAAGACATTGTAGCCTATTCTGAAGTGATTGAAGAGCGGGTGTTGTTAAGCTTTAAATCCAAAAATACACCGGCTTTTATTAAAGGCGTAGATACTAGTTTTCAGGCTATAAGTGATATTAAGAATGCGGTCTTCCTTGGACAATGGCTTGAAGAAAATGCAAGTCAGGTCGTGCTTGGTAATGATCTTTCCAGAAAACTTTCTTCAGGAGTTAGAGATTATTCGGGATTGCTGAGTTTGTATGTTCCAAAGCCTGGTAAAGGACAGATTTTAGATGTTAAAGATGCCTTTAGAACTGGGAGTGCCACGGTAGTAGGTATTTATTCCATCAATGAGGAATTGGATAAAAAGTTTGCGTTTACAGATATTGGCTTTGCAAGAAGCTTGTTGCAACTCAACGAAGATGAGGTTTCTGCTCTGGAAGTAAAAGTGACTTCTTCTGCAGATCTAAATATAGTTCGAAAAGACTTAAAAGATATATTTCATCAGCAAGTTGAAGTAAAAGACAGAATCCAGCTTAACAACAGTCTCTATAAAATGCTAAATACTGAAAATCTTGCGGTGTATTTGATTTTTACTTTGGTGATTATTATTGCTTTGTTCAATGTGATAGGTTCTATTATTATGGCTGTATTGGAAAAGCAACAAAATTCAAAAACACTTCTGAATTTGGGGCTGACTAAAACTGAAATCCAGCGTATATTTTTCTTTCAAGGTGGACTGATGAGTGTTGCAGGAGGCATCATGGGACTTGTCCTTGGAATAATAATGGTGATTTCTCAACTCTATTTTGAATGGATTATGATTACCCCAAGTTTAGCCTATCCGGTAAAACTTGAATTCGTTAATATTTTGATTGTTTTCATAACGATTTCAGGCTTAGGTTTTTTGGCCTCCTATATTTCTTCTCAAAGCGTTAAACACTCACTTCACTAATATTTTCCTTAGTTATCTTAAGTTGCTTAAATAAAGTGCGTTGTAAAGAAATTTCGAACTAATTCTACAAAAAATTAAGAATAACAAAGCCAATTTTGTTCAAAACAATTTGTTATGAATAAAATTACTTTCCTTTTATTTTCGTGCTTCATTTTCCTATTTGGGGCAGTTCAATCACAAAATGGAGATCAAACTTCAATTGAAGTCATTGATGGTATAGAGTATACCATACATAAATACACGACAACAGGTCCTGCAGAATTTACTCCTCCATCTGGAGTTACAAGAGTTGATATCTTGATTGTTGGAGGTGGAGGTGGAGGTGCAGGTAATACTTCTTATAATAATGCTGGTGGCGGGGCTGGTGGCGCCGGAGGACTTATATTTCGAGAAGGGGTTGCTGTAACATCTGGATCTGCAATACCTCTTTCTGTTGGTAATGGAGGTAATGGACGAGATGGAGTTAATACGCCAGCAGATAATGGAGAAAATTCAGTATTTGACGGATTAGTAGCCTTAGGTGGTGGAGGTGGTAATATTACACCAGGAGGTGAAACTACTGACTCACCAGCTGCTAATGGTGGTTCTGGTGGTGGAGGAAGGCAAAATCCAGCAGGACTTGGATTACAACCAGATAGTGCTGACGGAGGATTTGGTAATGATGGTGCAAGAAATAGTACAGATAATGGCGGCGGCGGCGGCGGCGGCGCTGGTTCACAACCTGCTAACATAACAGGGCAAGATGGTGGAAATGGTGGAGACGGATTAGATTATAGTCCTTTTTTCGGTACTTCTGTTGGTGATAATGGTTTCTTTGCTGGTGGCGGCGGCGGCGGTGGAAGAGATGGTGCTTTAGGTCTTGGAGGTCCTGGTGGTGGTGGAAATGGTTCAAGTGCAAGAGATTTAATAGCACCTACTTCTGGTATGCCAAACACCGGTGGAGGAGGTGGTGGTGGTAGTTCTGTACACGCAGGAGCTGCTGGTGGCTCAGGTATTGTTTTGATAAGGTATAGAAATTTTGAGTCAACTGATTTTGTTTTTAATAGCAATGGGGATTGGGATACTGCTGCCAACTGGTTAAATAGTAATACACCTTCTGCCGGAGATGATGTAATAATAATAGCAAATCCGAATATTTCTACAAATAAAAGTGTTGGTAATTTAGAATCATTATCATATGTTGATATAGATATTTTAGATGGTATCGCTTTAAGCGTAAATGGTGATTTAAATCATGCAGGTAGCTTGACCGGCGAAGGCGAAGTAGTTCTTAACGGCACTTCCGCACAGACTATATCAGGTGGTGGTTCTTTTGAAAATTTAAGACTTGACAATGCGACTTCAGTAGACCTGAATGATCCATCCGATTTATCTGGTGTCTTATATGTAGACCAGGGAACTCTAAATACAAACGGAAATCTAAGCTTACGTTGTGCTTTTGGAATCCCTCCAAAAACTGCACAGGTAGGTCAGGTTGCTTCTGGATCAAGCATCAATGGCAATGTCACGGTAGAACAGTGCTATCCAGGCAGAAGAGCGTTTAGGTTTGTTTCTCCATCCGTAACCACCTCTAGCTCTATCAATGCTAACTGGCAGGAAGGAGTCAATAATATGGGGCTTAATTTCTCAACAGATAACGAAAACCCTAACCCAGGTTATGGTACACATATCACAGGTTCAACAATAGGGGATGATGGTTTTGATGCGACTGGTAGTGGAAACCCTTCTTTATTCACCTTTAATAATTCAACCCAGCTATGGAGTCCTGTAGCTAATACAGATGTAAATACACTCGATGTCAATCAGGCATATCGCTTATTTATTAGAGGTGGTAGAGATATAAATGTAACAATTAATAATGCCTCTATATCAGACACTCGCTTAAGAGCGACGGGAGCTTTATCCATTGGAGATATTTCTAATTCAAGCTTATCACCTATTGCCAATGAATTCAGTTTTATAGCTAATCCATACCATGCCCAAGTGGATGTTAGTACTCTGCTTGCAAGTGCTACAAATGTATCTACAACGGAATATTATGTTTGGGATCCTACATTAGGTGGAGCTCCAACAGTGGGCCAAGAAGGGGGGAGAGGAGCTTATGTGACTGTAGATTTAACAAATACACCTGGTTCAAATTCAGTTGGCTCTTCGGCTAATGAGTTCTTGCAACCGATGCAAGCAGCATTTGTTGAGACACTAGCTGACGGACCGGCCTCTGTAACTTTTGAAGAATCAATGAAGGCTGTAGAACAAGTGCAAACTGATGTTAAGTCTTTATCAGAATCAGAATATATCAACATTCAGTTATTTAACGCTACTTCTTATGCTGAAGGGAATACCCCATCAGATGGGTTACGAATCAAATTTGATAAATCATACAGTATTACTTCTGAAGATGATTCACCAAAACTTGGTAATCTGGATGAGAACCTGGCAAGAATAGAAGGTAATAAGTACTCAGCTATTGAAAGACGACCATTCCCTGAAACTGAAGAGCGTTTAGAATTGTTCATCAACCAATACAGAAGAGAGGCTTATGTGATGAAATTTGACCTGACCGATAACTTAAATACTCAAGTTTTTATCGAAGACAAGTATTTAAATCAAGTAACAGAGGTTACACAAACGGAAGACACTTATTCTTTCACTGTAGATGAGTCAATTCCAGAATCTAAAGCTTCAGATAGATTTAGATTAGTGTTTGAGCCAGTCAGTTTATCAACAATGGAAGAGACTCTGGTGAAGGCCAGCTTATATCCAAACCCGACAAAAGGAAGCTTTAGCATAAGTGGAGAGAATTTAGGAGAAGAAACAGAAGTTGAGATTTATAACATGATAGGTCAGCAGATTTATAAAACAAACCTTGAAAACCAGCTTACAACTGAGATCACAGATTTCAACGGAAGCGCTGGCGTGTATCTAGTTAAATTAAAAACCAATCAAGGCGAAAGAACTTTCAAATTGATAAAACAATAAGCTTATGAAACTTCAAAATTCACATTATATAACATTAGTTATTATTATCGCTTTATTATTGATATCGTCTCAGAGTTACGCTCAACTTCCTATTTTTGAAGATGATGTAAGGGATGAGCCAGTAGCACCAATCAACGGTCTTATCGCTTTAGGATTGGCTGTTGGTGGATATTTAGGAATAAAGAAAGTAAGGAAGTAAATTAATTTGTTTTCATTTCAAATAATCACAAACCCACTTGGTCAACCAAGTGGGTTTTTTTAAAAAACTGAATTTCAAAAATTAAAATAGTAAGAATTATCAATGGTTTTAAAAAGATTTCTATCTCATTGATTTCGAACTTATTCTACATAAATCGTCAAGCTTAGCCTATACTTTTGTTCAAATTCTAAGCTTTTTGAGTAAAATAATTTCCATACTTCTTTTTGCAATTCTAGCAAATGTAAACTTGCCTTGCCTCTCACAGTCAGGTCTAAATGAATCTAAAAGTGAAGAGCAGGCTGTTTTTGTTTCCAGTGGGAGCTGGAGCAATTCGCAAAACTGGAAAAATCATAAGTTACCAACATCTACTTCTAAAGTAATTATTGAAGCCCATGCAGTTTTGGAGGCTTCCGTTCAGGTAAAGTCACTTGAAATTGATGAAAATATTTCACTTACAATAAATCCGTCTTTTCAGTTGTTTGTCACAAGAAACATTGAAAATAGCGGCCGAATTTTTGGCGCAGGAGATTTAGTTTTGAATGGAAATTCCGCTCAGTTTATCAAAGAGAAAGGGGTTTACAGCAATTTGAGGATTTTGAATGCTTCAACAGTCCACATAGAAGATGGGATAGAAGTTTCCGGCAATTTATATGTAGACGCAGGTGAGCTTAAAACTAAAGGGAATCTATATCTAAGGTGTGATTTCGAGACCAATAAAACAGCTCAGATAGGAGAGGTTCGTGGAGAAATTTCAGGAAAAGTTCAAACTGAACAGTGTTATCCTGCAAGGAGGGCGAATCGCCTTATAAGTCCATCTGTGAATACATCAACTTCCATTCATAAGAACTGGCAGGAAGATGCAGACAGTTATTTTGATGAGGATGTAGATGAAGAATATGGAACACATATTACAGGACTTAACCCAGGAAATGGACCAGCTTATCTGGAGCAGGATGGCGAAAATGGATTCGACTTCAACCCTTCCGGCAATGCATCCCTGTTTACCTATGATCATCAACAGAGTGATTTCAATCCCATAAATAACACTAACGTAAATCAACTAATGGCAGGCAATCCTTACATGATTCTTGTAAGAGGTGATAGAACTATCAATATTTATTCAAATTCGGCAGAGCCGACAGCAACTCGACTTAGAGCAAAAGGTGAGCTAGTGACAGGGAATTATACAACCACTGATTTATCTCAAACTAAAGATGGATTTAGTTTAATTGGAAATCCTTACCACGCTCAGGTAGATATGAATTCTGTCTTAGCAAAGTCTAAAAATATCAGAAAAGACGTATACTATGTTTGGGATCCAAAATTGGGCGGTATTCAAGACTTGGAACAGCCTGGAGGTAGAGGCGCCTTTGTAGTAGTGGAATTACCCTCAGGCAACAATTCTTCCAATTCTGAAGCGAATCAATACCTCCAACCCATGCAGGCTGTATTTGTTCAAACCATATATAATAATTCCGTCACTCAAGTCAACTTTTCGGAGAGCGATAAAGCAGTAAATTTAAACCCTCAGCCAGAAATTCTTTCTGATTCTAATGAGCAATTTCTAAATATTCAGCTTTTCAATGAAGTTTCTTATAATGCGGGTAGTACTCCTTCAGATGCTCTTAGAATTAATTTTGGGAGTAGATATTCGAATTCTGCTGATGATGATATCGCAAAGCTTAAAAATGTGGACGAAAACCTTACCAGAGTTATAAACCAAAATCTGGTAGCTTTGGAAAGAAGAAATATGCCGAATGCTGAAGAGGTTTTACCGCTTTATATCAATCAATACAGAAGGGAAAATTATACTTTTAACTTTGAGTTTTCAGATTCGTTTTATGCTGATGTCTATATAATAGATCTTTATTTGGAAACCGAAACACTTTTGTCCAAATCAAATTCGACGTACTCATTTGATGTCAATTCTTCAGTTGCAGGTTCTGTAGATGAAAATCGATTCTCTCTAAAGCTTAAGCCGGTCAGCTTATCAACTTCAGAATCGCTTTTTTCTGAAGTCAAAATATATCCAAACCCGACTAAAGGATCTTTTAGTATAAATGGATTAAGTAATATCACCAATGCTGAAATCACTATTTTTAACATGATTGGGCAACAAATCTATTCTAAAAAAATAGGTGCTGCGTCGACATTCAGCGTTGAAGATTTTAATGTTGAAGACGGAGTTTATATTGTGAAATTATCTTCTGATCATGAGGAGCAAAGTTTTAAATTGATCAAAGAAAACTAAAATAAAAAAGCGCATTCAAGGAGTTGAATGCGCTTTTGAAATTTGGACTCACCTTTTATTCTTCCTCCAGAACCTCGACGTTATTATCGCGATTGACATCTGCCATATATTGTGAGGGATCAATTTCAATTTTTTCAATTCCATACTGATTAGTAGGTATTTCTAGGTCATAAGTTGGATAAGCCCAGGCCCAGTCGTCCACAATTTCACCTGCATTAGGTTTTTCCCATCTCATGATGCGTAGAGGAATATAGTAGGTTTCGGAATTTCCTCCCTTGTAATCTACTTTTACTTCCAACGGCATTGGCGTGAGCCCTATGCGTTCTAAAGTTACAATTGTGTTTTGTTCATCTACACTCACATCTTTAATACCATAATCAATGGTGTTGGTAGTTCTAGTCCAGTCATTGAGATACCAGCTAAGCTCTGCACCGCTCACTTTTTCAGCTACACGAATAAAATCATTTGGTGTAGGATGCTTAAATTTCCACTCATCAAAATATCTGTTTAAGACTTTCTGTAAATTTTCTTTACCAATCAAATAACCAAGTTGACCTAAGAATACAGCACCTTTAGAATAAGCTGAAGTTCCATAAGCTTGGTTATATTCATAACGGTCTGCATGGGTAGTCTGAGCTTGCTCATATCCAGAATTTGCCAAACTTACATAACCCCTGTAACTGCCAGCAGTAGGATTTTCTCTATTCCGATCCATCACTTCATTCATTGCTAGGCCAGAAATGTATGAGGTGAATCCTTCATCCATCCATTCGTGCTGAGCTTCGTCTGTTGCTAAAACATGCTGAAACCAGGCATGCGCCATCTCGTGAGCTGTAACGCCAACAAGGCTTCCAAATTCTCTTTCACCGGTAATAAGCGTACACATGGCGTATTCCATACCTCCGTCGCCACCTTGAATCACAGAATATTGATCGTATGGATACTGACCAATGTGCTCATTGAAATAATCTAAAAGTTCAGCTGTTTTAGATTGTAAATTCTTCCAGTTCTCTTTGATGTCTTCATTGTCTTTATATAAGAAATGAAGAGTTGTGCCATCATTCCCAATGATTTGGTCATGAATATAATTTTTGTCTGCTGCCCAGGTAAAATCATGAACATTTGGAGCAACGAAGTGCCAGGTTAATTTTTTTCCTCTGCGTCTTACTTTTACACCTTCATCTTCATAACCATAGCCAACTTCGTTTGGATTTTGAATGTAACCAGAGCCACCTAAAATAAAATCTTTGTCTATGGTGATTTTTACATCAAAATCACCCCAAACTCCATGAAATTCTCTTGCTATGTAAGGATCTGCATGCCAGCCTTCAAAGTCATATTCAGCCATTTTAGGGTACCATTGTGTCATTGACAATTCAACACCTTCAGCATTGTTTCTTCCAGATCTTCTTATCTGCACAGGAACCTGGCCCAAAAATTCCATTTCAAAAGTCGTTGAATCTCCAGGTAGAATAGGATCAGCGAGTTCAACTTCCAAAACTGTCCCTACGAGTTCGTAGTTTAAGTCTTTTCCATCTTGCTTCAAAGATTTTGCTCTCATAAACCCTATTTCTTCATCACTTAGTTTAGAAATACGATCTCTTACTCTACCATCTGGATCTTGTATAGTTCTGGATCTTACATCCATTTCGCTCCCTGGCTGGAATGCGTTGAAATACATGTGATAAAAAACTCTATTGAGGGTGTCCGGTGAATTATTGGTATAGACCAGTTTTTGCTCGCCTTCATATTGATAATTCTTATCATCAAAATCTACCTGCATTTCATAGTCAACGTGTTGTTGCCAATAGCCGGTATTGTTTTGTGCAAAGAGTGTTGATATTGAAATCAACATCATAAATGTAAAAGTGTTTTTAATCATGTTTATTTGGTTTTAGAAGCTAATATAATAGCGTTATACATATTTACCATGTTTCCAGAAACTGAAATTTTACTGAAGACTTCTGTGTTTTGAGGGTCTCCGCCGAGAATCACTTTCTGGTTCGTACTCAATCCGGATTCCATCAAGATTTGTTTGACTTGTGGAGCGCTAAGTTTTGGGAACAAAGATCTTATTACGGCTGCTACTCCAGCAACATTTGGGGCTGCCATCGAAGTTCCTTGTAAAAATTCATAAGTATTTAAAGGGGTTGTCGCATATATGGACGACCCAGGCGCAAATATATCTACACTGTTTATGCCATAATTAGAAAATCCAGAGACTAAGTTCCCTCCGTATTGAGAGGTTATTGAACCAACATTTATGAAGTTGTCAACAAAATTTGCTGGATTTTCAGGCGTTTCATCATTAGGATAAACGCGCTTTTCATCCAGATCAATTCCTTCGTTTCCAGCAGCATTTACAATGAGAACATCATTTTTTTCAGCGTATTTGATGGCATCCATCACCCATTCAGGATGAGTTGAAAAGTATTTTCCGAAGGATGTATTGATGATACTTGCTCCATTGTCAACAGCATAGCGAATTCCAAGTGCGATGTCTTTGTCGTACTCATCTCCGTCAGGAACCGCTCTGATAGGCATAATTAAAACATTATCTGCAACACCTTTTATCCCTTTATCGTTTTTTCTACTGGCGGCTATGATTCCAGCGACATGTGTTCCATGCTTTGCTTCCTTTTTGTCTTCATTTGGTCCGCTTACTTTATTATTTCCATAAATTTTGGTCGAAAAATCATCAGCATCATCACCTAGATTTTTTGCCCTTGCATTCAGGTCCAGATTTAGGTGGTATTTCGTTTTATCTCCAAAATACTCCATGGCTTCAGCGAGTTGATCCTGAATATTCTGAATATCCTCATCAATGTTATTCATTACATTCAGCAACAGCATTTTTTGATTTAAAGATGTATCATCCTGTGGTTTGAAAGCCGTTACATTTTCAATGGTGAGTTTATCCACTTCAAGTTCAATTTTCAGGCTTTCTTCAGCTTCTTGTAATTGATTATTCATCATTACATATCTATTGATGCTCTTATCAGTATTTGCCAGCTCTTCATCATATTTTGCTTTTGCAGCTCTATACATTTTGAATTTTTCTAGATCTTCTGGATCTATATCACTTGCAAGTTTATCTTCAAATTGACCTTTGTAATCCCTTACTATTCTCGTGTATTCTAAATTTTCATTTGTAACATCGCCAAGAAAATTCCAGCCATGGATGTCATCTACAAATCCATTGTCGTCATCATCAATTCCATTATCTGGGATTTCATCAATATTGGTCCACACCACTCCCTCCAGGTCTTCATGCTCTATATCGACTCCGCTATCTAGAACAGCTACGATAATAGTTTTTCCGTTGTAATCTTTGATAAGTTCTTTATACGCCCTATCTACGCTCATTCCTGGTATGGTGTCATATAATAAGTCTTGACTTCCCCAATATTGAAGTTCATCATCTGTCAAGGCTTCAGTCTTTTCACTTACGTTTTGTAAATTGGGAATAGGCTGTGAATTTATTTTTGGTCCACTCGCACAGCTGAGCAAAAAGCTAGATACGAAAAAGCATAAGACTCCAATTTTTAAAAATTTATTATTCATGGTTGTATTTAATTTAGTTGGTAAACAGTTCTGAAAACTTAAATGTTGAATTTAATCTAGCTCCTTTTTCAGTATGTTGCAAATTGATTACTTCATTATGAGCATCATGCTCAAGGAAAAGATAGTAGTCGTTTGCAACGGCCTCATCAAGAAAAAGTTTTTTCTCATCTAAAGTTTTTAAAGGTCTTGTGTCAAAACCCATAACATAAGGCAGCGGAATGTGGCCAGCTGTTGGGAGTAAGTCCGCAGCAAAAACGAGTTTTTTGCCTTTGTAATCAATAATTGGAATCATTTGTTTGTCCGTATGTCCATCTACAAAAAGAACTTCAAACCCCATATTCTTGTAAAAGTGTCTGTTTTTTGATCTTTCCAAAAAGTTGAGTTGTCCTGATTCCTGCATGGGAATCAAATTTTCTTTTAAGAAGGAAGCCTTTTCTCTATCGTTGGGATTTGTTGCCCAGTCCCAGTGTTCTTGATTGGTCCAGAACTTAGCATTTTTGAATGCGGGTTCGTATCCTGTTTTATCTTTATTCCATTGTATGCTTCCACCGCAATGATCAAAATGAAGATGAGTCATAAATACATCTGTAATATCGTCTCTATGGAAGCCATATTTTTTGAGAGAACTGTCGATGGAATGGTCTCCCCACCTATGGTAATGGCTGAAAAATTTCTCACTTTGTTTGTTCCCTAAGCCTGTATCTATAAGGATAAGTTGTTTTCCATTTTCTATCAATAAACTTGTGGCTGCAATGTCTATCATATTATTTTGGTCTGCAGGATTGGAGCGTTGCCAAAGTGTTTTTGGAACAACACCAAACATAGCACCACCATCGAGTTTGAAATGGCCAGTTTCAATAGGGTATAAAGTCATAAAAGTTATATTTTGAAGCAAAATACTAAAAGAGTCTTAACTTTGAATTTCGAGTCTTCTAGATTATACTATTTTTAACGACTCAAATTTAACGCTTTTATGATAGAACTAGCAGGAATAATAATACTTGGGATTTTGGCTCAGTGGTTTGCATGGAGATTTAAAATTCCAGCAATTTTACCTCTTATTCTTATTGGTTTATTAGTCGGCCCTATAGCTTCCTTATATACTGAAGATGGTTCCAAACTTATAGAACCCATTTGGAATGGGGAATCTGGTTTGTTTCCGGGCGAGAGTTTGTTTTACTTTGTATCTCTCGCCATAGGCATTATCCTATTTGAAGGTGGTCTTACTTTAAGGCGTGGAGAAATCCTTCATGTAGGCCCTGTCATTGTAAAATTGATCACAGTTGCTGTAGTTATTACTTTCATAGGAGCTGGAATGGCTGCTCATTGGATTCTTGGGCTTAGCTGGCAAATTTCTCTTTTATTTTCTGGCTTGATTATAGTTACCGGACCCACAGTTATTACTCCGATTCTAAGAAATATTCCTCTTAAAAAAGATGTTTCCACGATTTTAAAATGGGAAGGAATTTTGATTGATCCTATCGGAGCTTTGGTTGCGGTATTGGTGTTTGAATTTATTTCTGCCGGCGGCGGAGAAGCTGTTACATCTACTGTTTTGATCGAGTTTGGTAAGATAGTACTATTCGGTTTTACGTTTGGTTTTACATTTGCTAAAGCCTTGGCGTTTTCAATCAAATCCAAAATTATTCCTCATTATTTACTTAACGTAGTCACTCTAGCTGCAGTTTTGGGCGTTTTTGTTTTAGCAGATCATTTTGCGCATGAAAGCGGACTTCTTGCTGTGGTAATTATGGGTATTATCATGGGAAATACCAATTTACCAAACCTCAAGGATTTACTTTATTTCAAAGAGTCTTTAAGTGTTTTACTTATTTCCATACTTTTCATTTTGCTGTCAGCCAATATCAATTTGGATAATTTGTTGTTGGTGATCAACTGGGAAACTTTAACTCTGTTTGCTGTTGTAGTTTTTGTTGTTAGGCCGCTCGGTGTATTTTTGAGCAGTTATAATTCGACTTTAACGACCAATGAAAAACTGTTTATAAGTTGGGTAGGACCTCGTGGTATTGTTGCTGCGGGTGTGGCTTCACTTTTTGGACTCAAACTGGTAGAGCAGGAAGTTCCCAATGCTGAATTGATAACACCATTGGTTTTTATCATTGTTTTGGGAACCGTTTTACTTAATGCAACAACTGCGAGACCCTTCGCAAAACTAGTAGGTGTATTTTTGAGAGATTCTCAAGGAATCCTTATTGTAGGTTCATCCTCTTTTTCAAGACTCATAGCTAAATATTTGATGGATAACGAAAGGCATGTGGTAATTGTTGATAATAACAAAAGCAATATAGATAAGGCCAAAGAAATGGGATTGGATGCGATCAATGCGAATATCTATTCCGATAACTTAATAGATAATGTAGAATTAAGTGATGTTGGTTACCTGATGGCTTTAACCGGAAATACAGCCGTAAATAAAAAAGCAATCGAGAATTTCGCAAAGCAATTTGGAGAGCAAGGTACTTATCGGGTTATCTCTTCTGAAGAAATGGAAGATCCAGAGAACAATCCGGACGATGGTTTATTTTCTCAAACCGACGACTACATTAAGCTTGTAAATCTTACGAGAAAGTATCCTGAAATTCATGAAATATCGCTAAACTCCAAAGAACACTTCGAAGGTTTAATTGAAATAAGCAAGATAGAATCAGAGATTATTCCTCTATTCACGAAAACTAATGAAGGAAAACTTGAAATCCTCCCAAATAATACAAAATCCGTTACTGTTGAGGAAGGATTTAAATTGGTTTATCTAGGTAAGTCTTTTGAAAAAGAACCTTCAGAAAAAGTTGTAGAAGAATCCTCCATCAAGGAAGAAGATAAGATGACAGAAAAAGAAAAGAAACGGAGGAGTGAAGCTCAAAGCAAAACAGAGGATAAAACAAAAAAGACTGGAGAGTCCTAATCCATTTTGAATGAAAGAGCAGGAACTTCTTAATCTTTTGATGTTACAGAATCTTTCAGGTATTGGTCAAATCAATGCCAAAAAACTATTGCAATATTTTGGAAGCGCTACCAATTTATTCCAGGCCGATTTAAAACAATTGTCAGAAATAGATGGAATTGGTAAAAAGCGTTTGCAAACACTTAAAGATTCTGCAAATCTTAAAGAAGCTGAAGAAGAGTTGAAGTTCATTATAGACAACAAAATTGATGTCCTTTACTATGAGGATGAAGATTATCCTTCGCGTCTTAAGCAATGTATAGATAGTCCAATATTACTTTTCTCGAGAGGTAATATCAACCTCAAAAATAAGCCGATTTTAAGCATTGTAGGTACACGCCAAATCACAAGCCACGGCGTAGCTTTTTGTGAGCAGCTTGTAAGTGATTTGGCACCTCTTAAACCAGTAATCGTCTCAGGCCTTGCTTATGGAGCAGATATAGTCGCTCATAAAGCAGCAATTGACCATAATTTGCAAACTGTAGCTTGTCTTGCTCATGGGTTAAATCAGATCTATCCCAAAGTGCATCAGAAATATGCTGCAGCTATAGAAAACAACGGTGGTTTTTTTACAGATTTTTTTAGCACCGCTATATTTGACAGGAAGAATTTTTTAAGCAGGAATAGAATTGTTGCAGGTCTTAGCGAAGCTACCATAGTTATTGAAAGCGCAGAGAAAGGGGGTTCTCTTGTAACAGCAGACATTGCTCATTCTTATGATAGAGAGGTGTTTGCAATTCCAGGCCGACCGCAGGATAAATTCAGTAAAGGCTGCAATATGCTCATCAAACAGCAAAAAGCCCAAATGATTACAAGTGCAGCAGATCTAGTTTACTTTCTCAATTGGAATATAGAAGCCAAAAAAGAAAATAAGCAAACACAACTTTTTATAAACCTTGAGGGTGAAGAAAAACTAGTTTTTGAAAAACTTAAGGAAATTGGAAAAGCAGAAATTGATGCCTTATCTTTGGAAACAAAATTACCAACCTATAAATTGGCTTCCATCCTGATGAATTTGGAATTATCAGGGCACGTAAGGCCACTTCCAGGCAAACAATTTGAAATAATTTAAACCTAAAACAATACCGATGAAAACAATAATTAAAGTACTTTTCCTTACTCTAGTGATCTTTTCTTTCTCATGTAAAGAAGAACAGTCAGAAGATTCTAAAGCCTTTGATGCTCAGATGAAAGAGACCGTTCAGATTCATGATGACGTCATGCCGAAAATGACGGAGCTCAACAGTTTGATTTCCAAACTGGAAAAGGAAAAAGAGGAAATTGAAGCCTCAGATAATTTTGAGGCTGAAGAAGTTGAAAAATACGAAATAGCAATCAATGACTTAAAAGAAGCACATGATTTGATGATGTCCTGGATGAAAAACTTTAGTAATTCATTTTCAAGAACTGAAATCAATAGCGGACTCGCCACAAAAAATAAGGACAGCATAAAAGCGAAGCAGGAAATGTTATCAGCACAGTATAATTCTGCCGAAGAAATGCAAGAAGCTATCACAACTGCAATAGAGAATGCCCAATTACTTTTGTCTGAATAGTGATTTGATTTTCTTATATAAAAAGCTGGCACTTGCTGGCTTTTTTTATTTTATGAAAAGTTGAAGAACCCGCTTAGAATAAGATATACTTATGGTCAATATTCTAAATAATTATGTTAAGTGAGAGGCTAAAATAATTCATTAATCTTATATTTGTTTGTAATTTAGATTAAATTCATATAATATGATCAAAGTAAGTGAAACAGCTAAACGAAAGATCGTTAACCTGATGAGTGAAGACGGCTTTAATGCAAGTGATCACTTCGTGAGAGTTGGCGTGAAAAGTGGTGGTTGTTCGGGTTTGTCTTACGAATTAAATTTCGATCAGACTCAGCTTGAGGAAGACAAGCTATTTGAAGATAATGACATTAAAATAGTGATTAATAAAAGTAGTTTTTTATATTTAATAGGTACGACTCTGGAATACTCTGGAGGATTGAATGGGAAAGGATTTGTATTTAATAATCCTAATGCACAAAGAACATGTGGATGCGGTGAAAGTTTTTCACTATAAATCGATTGTCTTGAGCAAGCTTAAAGCTTATGAGCATGAAAAGGTTTAGAATTTCAATCTATGAGGTTGAAAGAATGAAACCCTCGGTGAGGGATTAAAACAAAAGATTATGGCGTATACAGAACAAGAATTAGAAAAGGAATTACAAAATAAAGAATACGAGTACGGTTTTTATACGGAAATGGAATCGGATACGTTTCCTCCAGGACTGAATGAAGACGTGGTTATTGGTATTTCCAAAAAGAAAGGAGAGCCAGATTGGATGACACAATGGAGGCTGGAAGCTTACAGACACTGGTTGACTATGAAAGAACCAAATTGGGCAAATATCGGTTATGAAAAACCAGATTATCAAGCTCTTTCTTACTATTCAGCTCCAAGTTCAAAACCTAAGTATGATAGCTTAGATGAAGTTGATCCGGAAATGCTAGAGACTTTTAAAAAGTTGGGAATTTCCATTGACGAGCAAAAGAAATTAGCTGGTGTTGCTATGGATGTCGTTATGGATTCAGTATCTGTAACTACTACTTTCAAAAAGACCTTAGCAGAAAAGGGAATTATTTTTTGTTCCATTTCTGAAGCAATTAAAGAGCATCCTGAATTAGTAAAAAAATACATCGGAAGTATAATTCCACATACCGACAATTACTTTGCTGCGTTGAATTCTGCAGTATTTAGTGATGGTTCATTTTGTTACATTCCAAAAGGTGTAAGATGCCCTATGGAATTGTCCACATACTTTAGAATTAATCAGGCAGGAACAGGTCAGTTTGAAAGAACGCTCGTAATTGCAGAAGATTCAAGTTATGTGAGTTACCTTGAAGGTTGTACAGCACCATCTCGTGATGAAAATCAATTACATGCAGCTGTTGTAGAGCTTGTCGCTTTAGACAACGCAGAAATTAAATATTCTACAGTTCAAAACTGGTATCCTGGAAATAAAGAAGGTAAAGGTGGAGTCTACAATTTTGTAACTAAGCGAGGTCTTTGTGAGAAAAATGCGAAGATAAGCTGGACACAAGTTGAAACTGGATCTGCAGTAACTTGGAAATATCCTAGCTGTGTTTTAAAAGGAGATAATTCAACCGGAGAGTTTTACTCAATCGCAGTTACTAACAATTTCCAGCAAGCAGATACAGGTACTAAAATGATTCACCTTGGTAAAAACACCAAAAGTACAATTATATCAAAAGGTATTTCTGCAGGAAAATCTCAAAACAGTTACAGAGGTTTAGTGCAAATTAACAAGCGTGCTGAGAATGCAAGAAATTTCTCTCAGTGTGATTCATTGTTAATGGGTAATAAATGTGGTGCACATACATTCCCATACATTGAAGCCAAAAATAAAACCGCCCAAGTTGAGCACGAAGCAACGACAAGTAAAATTGGTGAAGACCAGATTTTCTATTGTAACCAACGAGGGATTGATACTGAAAAAGCAATTGCTTTGATTGTCAATGGATTTAGCAAAGAAGTGTTGAATAAGTTACCGATGGAGTTTGCTGTAGAAGCTCAAAAATTACTTGAAATTTCCTTGGAAGGCTCAGTTGGATAAAGGATTATGAAAAAGTATCTTTTTATAATTTCAATTTTTTCTTTGATTTTAGGATCCTGTAAATCTGATACTAAAACATCAGATTCAGACCAAAAATTTGTTGAAGCTAAATCTATTTCAGAATTGAATACTGTTTTAGGAGAATTTATTTACAGTGATTCTGTGGCAGTGTTTAAAAAGAAAGAGATTATTTATGGTGTGGTCATGAATTCGAGAGCCAAAGATTTAATTGCTCAGGTAAAAGAAATCAATTCAGATCCATTTGCTTCTTTTGATGTTACACTAAAAGTTGATGTCAGAGAAAATCCAGTAAAAGATGCTTGGCCACAAGTTATAGATATTCAAAATATAATAAATGTGAAGCCATCGCAGAATGATGATGGTTTAAGATTAGATAAATAAGAATAAGATATGTTAAAGATAAAAAATTTACACGCCAGCGTAGAAGGTGAAAAAATACTTAAGGGAATCAACCTTGAAATTAATCCTGGAGAGGTGCATGCTATTATGGGTCCAAACGGATCTGGTAAAAGTACATTAGCTTCTGTTATCGCAGGAAATGAAGATTTTGAAGTTACAGAAGGGGATATTCTTTTTGAAAAAGCTAATATTTCCGAATTATCTCCAGAAGAAAGAGCACATAAAGGTATCTTTTTATCTTTTCAATATCCGGTTGAAATTCCAGGGGTTTCGGTAACAAACTTCATTAAGACTTCTATCAATCAAGTTAGAAAATCCAGAGGTCAAAAGGACATGCCAGCAAATGAGATGCTGAAAAAAATCAGAGAAAAATCTGCTTTACTGGAGATGGATAGAAAATTTCTTTCCAGATCTCTTAATGAAGGGTTTTCTGGTGGTGAAAAGAAAAGAAATGAGATTTTCCAAATGGCCATGTTAGAACCAAAATTGGCAATTCTTGATGAGACGGATTCTGGACTTGATATTGATGCCTTACGTATTGTTTCTGATGGTGTAAACAGACTTAAGACTAAAGATAACGCTACACTAGTAATTACTCACTATCAGCGTTTGCTGGATTACGTAGTTCCTGATGTTGTACATGTATTGATGGATGGTAAAATAGTAAAATCTGGAGGTAAAGAGTTAGCCAAAGAGCTTGAAGAAAGAGGTTACGATTGGCTGAAAGAGGAACGTGCAGAAATGACCTCATAACACTTCATAAGAACCAAAACGATTTTAAATTATGGAACTTAAAGAAAAATTAATGTCCTCCTATCTTGCTTTTGAAGAGCATGTGGATCTGGAGAACGACATTCATCAAGTACGAAATAAAGCGATAAAATTCTTTGAGCAAACTGGTTTTCCTACCAAAAAGCTAGAAGCATGGAAGTATACATCGCTCAATTCTATATTGAAAGAAGATTATAGCATTTTCCCTAAAAAGGAAGATGCCATAGATTACAAAGACATAAAAAAATACCTGATTCACGATATAGACACTTACACTATTGTGTTTGTAGATGGTATTTATTCTTCGCATTTGTCGAGAACGACTCACGATAAGCTTGATGCTTGTCTGATGTCTTCTGCTTTAGATAAAGAAAAGTATAAGCCAGTTATAGATAAGTATTTTAATAAGATAGTGCCCGAAGAAAGCATGTCTTCTTTAAATACCGCTTTTGCGAAAGAAGGGGCTTACATCAGAATACCCAAAAATGTTGTAGCTGAAAAACCTATTCAGGTGATGAATTTCTTCACCAGTAATGAAGCTGCTTTAATGATTCAGCCAAGAAATTTAATCATTGCTGAAGAAGGTGCACATGTGCAAATTATAGAAAGACATCAAAGCCTTACTGAAAATCCTGTGCTGACTAACTCTGTAACAGAGGTCTATGTGGGTAAAAATGCTGAGGTGGATTATTATAAAATTCAGAATGATAAAACATCATCTTCCTTGATTGATAATACTTTCATCAAACAGGAAAGAGATAGTGTTTGCTCCATGCATACATTTTCTTTAGGTGGTAAAATCACAAGAAATAATCTAAAGTTTTATCAGCACGGTGAGAATTGTAATTCTATTTTAAAAGGTGTGACCATTTTGGAAGGTAAGCAGCATGTGGATCACAATACTTTAGTTCATCATACACAACCCAATTGCGAAAGTCACCAAGATTATAAAGGAATTTTTTCTGAAAAATCTGTAGGCGTTTTCAACGGGAATGTCTTGGTAGATAGAATAGCTCAAAAAACCAACGCTTTCCAAAGTAACAACAATATCATCATTGATGATACTGCGACATGTAACTCAAAACCACAGCTTGAAATTTTTGCAGACGATGTGAAATGTAGTCATGGTTGTACGATTGGACAATTAGATAATGAAGCTTTGTACTATATGAGATCTCGTGGTATTCCTAAAAAGGAAGCCAGAGCATTATTGATGTTCGCCTTTGCTAACAACGTGTTGGATAGCGTAAAAATTCCAGAAATCAAAAAAAGAATAACTAAACAAATTGCATTGAAGCTAGGCGTTGAACTTGGGTTCAATCTTTAAGATTTCAATTCAGTCAACTTGTTTAGAAGTGATATAAACGAAAAGAAAATGACGAATACTTCTGAACAAATTTTAGATATAAAAAAAATACGTAAAGATTTTCCTATTCTAAGTAGAGAAATTAATGGAAAACCTCTCGTGTATTTTGATAATGCGGCGACTTCACAAACGCCCACCCAAGTAATCGATTGTATTGTTGATTACTACGAAAATAAAAATGCAAACATCCATAGAGGTGTACATTCCTTGTCTCAAATCGCAACGGATGCTTATGAAGGTGCAAGAGAAAAAGTGAGAGCGCATTTCAATGCTGAATTTGCTCACGAAATTATCTTAACGGCAGGAACAACACACAGCATCAATTTGGTGGCCAATGGATATGCTTCAATTTTAAAGCCAGAAGACGAAATTCTGGTTTCTGCGATGGAGCACCATTCCAACATTGTGCCTTGGCAAATGTTATGTCAAAAGACTGGCTCAAAGTTAAAAGTCATTCCAATGTCTCATAAAGGAGAATTGGAAATGGACACTTATAAGGAACTTTTGAATGAAAATACGAAGCTGGTTTTTGTCAATCATGTGTCTAACGCTCTGGGAACTATCAACCCTGTGAAGGAAATTATTGATTTGGCACATGGAGTCGATGCAAGAGTATTAATTGACGGAGCGCAATCTGCACCTCACATCAAAGCAGATGTTCAAGCTCTGGACGTTGATTACTATACGGTTTCTGCTCATAAGATTTGTGGTCCTACAGGAGTAGGGATGCTATATGGTAAAGAAGACCTTCTGAACATGTTACCGCCTTACCAAGGTGGTGGAGAAATGATTTCTGAAGTCACTTTCGATAAGACTACTTATGCAGGCTTACCTCATAAATTTGAAGCTGGAACTCCGAACATTTCTGGGGGTATTGCTTTTGGAGCTGCTTTAGATTACATGAATGCAATTGGTTTTGATGCGATTGCAGCTTACGAAATGGAACTCTTGAAATATGCAACTTCAGAAATTGAAAAAATTGAAGGTGTAGAAATTTATGGAACAACTCCAGATCGCAAAACAGCCGTATTATCCTTTAATATTGAAGGACTTCACCCTTATGATATAGGAACTCTTTTAGATAAAATGGGAATTGCTGTAAGAACAGGTCACCATTGTGCTCAACCTATTATGGAATTTTATAAAATTCCTGGTACTGTTCGTGCTTCTTTTTCATTTTACAACAGCAAAGAAGAAATAGACTCTTTTATAACTGCTTTAAAGAAAGCAAAATCAATGTTATTATGAAACAAACTTTAAAGTCCCAAGTGAGTATAATTTTATTATCAACTGTTTTTTTATTGGGTTCCTGTAAAGCATTAACGCAAGGTAAAATGACATCAGATGAATTGCTAGCTCAAAGTTATGTAATTACCCAACTTGGAGATAAAGAGGTTTCAGATGCAGAGCTTACTTTAAAAGTGAATCCAGAAAATTCAACTATATCAGGATATTCTGGTTGTAATAATTATAATTTCAGTTACAAATTAGATGGTGAAAAGCTTGACTTAGGCTATGCTTCAGCTACCAAGATGTACTGCGAGGATGCTATGGAGTTTGAAAATTTATTTTTTCAAAAAGCAGCATCAGTAACCCAATTTGAAAACTCAAAGCAGGTACTAAATTTTAAAAATAAAGATGGCGAAATCGTCATCAAGGCAAAAAAGAAAGATTAACGTGAGTAGTATACAGGAAAGACAAGAAGAGATTATTGAAGAATTCAGTATGTTCGAAGACTGGATGCAAAGATATGAATACATGATAGAGCTTGGTAAGTCTCTACCGCTTATCGATGAAAAGCATAAGATCGAAGAAAACATTATCAAGGGTTGCCAAAGTAAAGTTTGGGTCTATGCTGAAATGGATGACGATCAGGTAAATTATACTGCCGATAGTGACGCTATCATTACCAAAGGAATTATTGCTATTCTTATAAGAGTATTTTCAGGTCAAAAACCCGAAGATGTGATGAATGCGGATACCAGCTTTATCGATGAAATTGGACTTAAAGAACATTTATCACCGACCAGAGCAAATGGATTGGTGAGTATGATCAAACAGATGAAAATGTACGCTATTGCTTACAATAGCCAACAACAAAATAAAGCTTAAACAAATGGCTGAAGAAAGAAACACAGAAGAATTAGGGGAAGACATCGTAAGAGTTTTAAAAACGATTTACGATCCGGAAATACCTGTTGATATTTACGAATTAGGTCTTATCTACGACGTCTTTGTTAACGAGGACAACGATGTTAAAATACTTATGACCTTAACCTCGCCAAATTGCCCAGTAGCAGAATCTTTGCCACAAGAGGTTAAGGAAAAATCAGCGTCTTTGGATTGGGTGAATGAATGTGAAGTAGAACTGACCTTTGACCCCGCCTGGTCACAAGAATTGATGAGCGAAGAAGCTAAGTTGGAATTGGGAATGTTGTAGTTTATGACTGAAATCGTCAACAAAGTAGCTTTAAGTTCGCTTAAAACTTTCAACCTAGAAGATTACTATCCTGCTGGTGAACGCAAGCAAATTGATATCAAAGACTGGTTGTTCGAAGGCATAATCCTTAAAGAAAAAGACTTCAGAACAATTTTAAAAAATCAAGACTGGTCTCAATACCAAGATGCTTATGTGGCTTTACATTGCTCTAGCGATGCAATAATTCCCGGCTGGGCTTATTTACTTATTACGTCCTATTTGAATGAGTTTTCTAAAAAAGTAGTTTTTGGAAATTTAGAATTTCTTAATTCTTTACTTTATCAGGAAGCCCTTCAAAATGTTGATTTTTCACAATATGAAGATAAACCTGTGATCATCAAAGGTTGTTCAAACAAGCCCGTGCCAGAAAATGCTTATTTGCTGGCCTTGCAAAAACTTCAGCCAGTAGCCAAATCTATTATGTATGGGGAAGCCTGCTCTGCAGTTCCACTTTACAAGAAACCCAAAAAATAGCGTTTTACTTCACCAGAAATCTGAGGAAAGTTTTCTTATTAAATTATTTACATTTGTAGCTTACAAAAAGCTAAAAATGAAATATTTCTTAAGTTTAGTTATGACCTGTTTTGTGAGCTATTTCACCCAAGCTCAATCCGATGACGATACTTCAACTCCAAAGGATTCTACCTGGACTACAGAAGGTAGCTTTCAATTCTTAATAAACCAGGCGGCTTTCAATAATGACTGGCAAGGTGGTGGGACAAGTAATTATTCTGCCAATGTTGTAATCAATTATGACATCAACTACAACAAAGAAAAGTGGACGTGGGACACCAAAATTTTAGGGGACTATGGTATCAACAAAACCAAAGACCAGAAATTCTACAGGAAAACCAGTGATCGATTAGAAATTAATTCTACGGTAGGTAGGCAAATTGATAAATCAAAATGGTACACTTCAGGCTTTGTGAATTTCAGGACACAGTTTGACAAAGGTTACGATTTTAGTGAAGATGCAGAAGGTAATCAAATCAGAGACCTAAGGACTCAATTCATGTCACCTGCCTTTACACAACTGGGTGTTGGTGCCTTATGGAAACAAAGTGATGATATACGAGTCAATATTTCTCCAGTTACAGGTCGAATCATTACTGCCAATTCGAAATTTACGACCACTCCTGGATACGTAGATGGCGATTTCTTTGGTCTAGATGAAGGGGAAACTATACGGACTGAGTTTGGTGCATCTATCAATGCTTTTGTCAAATTTAAATTAATGGAGAACATTACTGTTGGAAACGTATTAGGACTTTATTCCAATTATCTGGAAGACCCACAAAATGTCGATATCGATTACACACTTAACTTAGTGATGAGTGTAAACGAATACATTTCAGCTAATTTTACCTTTCAGGCTATTTATGACGATAATGCTGTAAGAGGCTTCCAGGTAAGAGAAGTATTAGGCGTAGGATTCAATTATAATTTCTAAGGATTAGGTTGCCTAAAACTGCTATCCGTTGCAACGCTCTAGCAGTACAACACTAGAAAAACTCCTTTTGGGGTTTCCGCTACTACCAGGAGCGTTGGGCTTTTACTGAAAATTGAGTTTTATCAAACAACTTATTTTTTCAATCCGATAAGGAGATTGATGAACTCTTGCTGGCGATCTATGAAAACGCTGTGTGAGCAATTTTCTAAATATTCCACTTTGTGATCTCCCAAGATAGTTTTCAGATCATTTACTTGCTCTTTGCTATACAATCCATCTTCTTTTCCATATATCCCAAAAACTTCAAGACCTTCCTCTTTCAGATGATTTAGGTTTTTCTTTAAGTTTATACTAGTATAAGCTTCATTCTCCCAGAATTTCATCGGAGCCAGATACGTGTATTTTGAAGCATATTTCAAGATCAATGAATCCGATTTTATAGTTTGATAAAGTTCTTTAGCTCTGGAATTTGGTTGACTTGGCGAATAGAAACCATTGGATATGGCGTGCATAAAGCTATAAGCAGCATATTCATAAGCTGAAGTGTCCATTTGTTCCAGCTGATCAATGTAGCTCAAGTTAATTTTATCCTCTTTATCCTGGTATATCTTTTTAGACGACTCAATGATAGTTCTAAAGGTGTTTTGCATCGACATCGGCACACTCGCTAATACTATAGATTCAATTTTCTCTGGAAATTCCTCAGCAAAGAAGGTAGCCACAATGCCTCCAAAGCTATGACCTACAAGAGTGGTCTTTTCAAGATTATAATCACTGTAAATTCCATTTAAATCTTTAAACGTCTGTTCAAAGGTAAATTCAGCTTCCAGTTCTTCGTTTCTTCCTTCGCCACGTCTGTCGTAGGAAATCACAAAAAAACCGTTATTGGCAAGCTTCTCTGCCGTCGTTTGCTCAAAGGAGACACTGTTATATCCAGGTCCACCGTGTAAAAAAATGACAGCATGATCTTTGGGATCTCCAAAGGTTTGTATGTCTAAGTTTTGAGCTATTGAAGTATATGCAAACAGCAGGAAAAGTAGGAGCGTGGATATGATTTTCATAGTGGTTTAATTATTTTACTAATTTACTTATTCGATCACCACCACTACAATAATCGACTCTTAAAAATAAGCTTCATCAATTTCTTTGTCGTTAAATGTATACTTCAAGACTAACGTCACTATATTAGAGCATTCAATTATTATCCAATAAGAAGCTTATGAAAACCTACCTGGTATTAATAGTATTGTCAATCTTAGTTTTAGGTTGTAGCGATGATGATCCTGTTTTTGTAGAGGAAGGAGGTGAATTAACTTTGCAAAAAGTGGCTACCGATAGCAGCAATATTGCTGTTTGGATTCCTAGGGAATCTTTAACTTCCAGGAATATGGAATCCATGGGATATGGAGCAGTTATAAATCCAAATTCTGACAAACTATTCATATTTCTGGATGGTGGTGGAGCTTGCTTCAATGGAATTACTTGCAATTTTAACCTTGATCGCTTTTCTGAAGAGGATTTTTACGAAAGGCTAGCTTCGGAACAATCATTATTACTCAATCGGGAGTCCGATGAAAATCAATTTAAGGACTGGAATGTCATTTTTGTGCCTTACGCAACTGGCGATGTCCATGTGGGTACAAATCCCTCTGCAGATGTTCCCAATAACGGTCCAAGCGATCAAGCCATGGTAGGCGCTAACAACTTCAGTGTTATACTCAGTGACTTGAACGAATATTTTACTAGCAATGGAGGTCTTTCAGAAGTTGTTTTTGCAGGATCAAGCGCAGGTGGATTTGGGGTGATGCCTAATTATTTTCAGCTTAAAACCAGTCTTGCTAATAATGTTCCTACGACAGCCATCATTGATGCCGGACAAATTTTTAGGGATGAAAGCTTGCTGACCCCATGTTTGGTGGAGCAGTGGGAATCCCTATGGAATATATCAGCGTCTTTGCCTGCAGATTTGAATACAATTGTTCAACAAACCTATAGTTACGATATCCAAAAAGTTTACGAATATTCCTCTCTAAAGTATCCGGAAGATAATTTTGGTTTCTTGAGCTATTACGAAGACGGCACTAATACAGTTTTCTATAGCTTTGGACAACAAAATTGTAATTACCCACCACAAACTCTTGTAAGTGGTGCAGCATTCAAAAGTGGCTTGCTGGATTTGAAATCTGAGGTGCTAGACAATCTTGACAACTGGAAAGTCTTCTATAAAACAGGAACGTCCCATACATTTCTTGGAGATGCTAACCTCTCACAAAGCATAAATGGTACTTCACTTAACCAGTGGTTACTTCAATTGAGACAAGGAGAAGTTGAAGATTTATTTGAATAGGCTCTAAAGTTTATTCATTATTACAATCTCATCTATTTGCTTCTCGTTTAAGCGATCTAAAATATTTGGTTGGCTTATGGAAAATTATAAGGAGTCTTTATATCTAAAATGGCCTCGAGATATTAGATATGAGTTTAATTTTCAGTTAAACTTTTACGTTTTTAACATTCAGAAGTTTTCGACTTAGCTTTTAAACGCTATTTACTATACTGGATGTTTTGCACATTATTTTTTAAGTTACTTTTTGAGAAAAGCGCATTTCAATAATATGATTATTAGAATCAAAATAGATTATTAGTAAAGAATTTCCCCAAATCCAAACTTCCCTTTTGTCTTTGGTTTCTATTTTAAAAATGCTTTCTACTTTTTCTCGATCATCTCTAATTTCAAGTCCATTGATGTCAATTCCTTTCTCAGTTATATAAGCATCTGAGAGATAGCATAAGCCGGCGATTATTTGATTCTCTGAAAACATTAGCCTAAAATCATCGCATCCAAATTCTGCAATTATTTCAGGCCCACCCATTTTTTCTATATCTGGTTTTCCAAGAGTCTCAATGTATCTGTCGTACTCAAATTTGTCATTAGTTGGGATACCATTCAATTCAAATTCTATTTTCAGAAAAAAGTTAATTGTATCATTTGATTCATTCTTTAAGGGTTCTTGAGCAAAACCTGAAAAAGAAAAAATAAACAGAAACAAAAATATTTTAATTGTCATATTAATCAAATGATACACAAAAATTTATATCCTCAAAAATAGATAACTTTTTGGTATAAAATCAATTCTATTCACCTGAAGTATACACCTGCCCCCGATGAGGTTTAAGGCGGTCGCGGATAGCTTTCATGTCTTTTTCATCCACAATCATAAAGGCGATGTGCTGGAAGTCTGCTAGTTTTTCTACGCCGGTTTTATAATCAAACTCAGGGTTCATTTGTATAAAATCCTTCAGATGGATTTCGTGATGTTCCGCGGTTTTTTCGGCATTGGGGCCTTTAAAGTCCCAAATCAGTTTGAGTTGTCTGTTCATGAATACATTATAAATTTATTCAGCTAGAGTTTTTAAAAGTGACCTTACATTTTCAACGCTGTTAACGTAATATTTGGCCTTAGTTTTCCTTACTCCCACTTTTATGGTGTGCGCTTTTTCCGGGAGTTCTTCAAACATAAACTCATCGGTCCAGTCATCGCCGATGGCAAAAATGTGTTCCGCAGGAAAATGGTCTGCTAGATTCGAAGCGGCTCGGCCCTTGTTCACTTTACTGCTTTTGATCTCCAGCACTTTGTTGCCTTCAAGCAAAGTCAAATCAGTATTAGAAATAAAGCTGGTGAGTACGGTTCGGATCTCTACCAATCGTTTTTGAGCCAGTTCCAAATCGGTGTTTCGGTAATGCCAGGCCAGAGAATATTTTTTCTTCTCAATAAGAGTTCCCGGCGTTCGATCTACGAAGGTTTCCAAAACAGGTAGGACGTCTTCCATCCAGTCGGTTTTGAGACGTTCTATCATCTTCCAATCTTCGTTTTCAAGACGCATCGACACGCCATGATCCGATACCAAAGTGTATGGCGTATGTCCAAACCACTCATTTAGGGTTTTCTTGTCACGACCGCTGATGATCACAATTTTAAGCGAGTCAATCGCGTTGAGCTTTTCCAGAATAGCATACAATTCCTGATCTGGTTTGGCGTTTTCGGGCTGCTTGGTAAAATTTACTAAAGTTCCATCGTAGTCTAAAAACAAAAGTTTCTTTTCCTTGGATTTGATTTTAGCTTTAAAAGTATCAATATCTGAATTCTCCACCTTTTTGGCTTCGATGATCTGATAAACTTTATGAACCTGGTTGAGTGAATTCATAAATTCATTGGCCCATTTTTTAACGCTATATCTGGAAACACGCTTTTGTAGAGCCTGCATTCTTTGTTGCTGCTCAGGCTTAGGCATTTCTAGCGCCTGCTTGATGCTATCTGCAATTTCTTCGTTATTGAAGGGGTTGATGAGTAAAGCTTCATTCAATTCTTTGGAAGCACCTGTCATTTCACTAAGGATCAACACGCCGTCCTCACGAGTGCGTGTGGCGATATATTCTTTAGCGACCAAGTTCATACCATCCCTTACGGGTGTAATCAGTGCTACATCCGACGAGGTATAAAGATCAATTAGATTTTGAAATGGAAGTGCTCTGTAAAAATACCAGATTGGCGTCCAGCTCACGGTAGAAAATTCACCATTGATGCGTCCTACAAGCTCGTCGGTTTCTTGTTTCAATTTTTGATACTGAGGTACCTGCGATCGAGAAGGCACAGCCAGCATGATTAATCGAATTTTTTCCTGAAATTGAGGATATTTTTTTAAAAAATATTCAAAGGCTTTGATCCGGTTAGGAATTCCTTTGGTGTAATCCATCCTGTCGATGGAAAGAATCATTTTGACGCCGTCTTCTTTCTGAAGGTGCTGGTCGAGACGTTTTTGAATTTCAGATTTTTCATCTTCATTCATTTTGTCATGATCTAGAGCGGCTTGCTCAAATTTTTCATAGTCAATCCCCATGGGGAAAGAATCAACTTTTATGATACGATTGTTGTAAGTGACTTTATTGAAATTCACCTCCAGACTCAAAATCCGTTTGACCGAACTTAAAAAGTGACGTTCATAATCGTAAGTATGAAAACCGATAAGATCTGCGCCAAGCATGCCTTCCAGAAGTTCTTTACGTTTGGGGAAGGTTCTGAAAATCTCATAGGAAGGGAATGGAATGTGATTAAAAAAACCAATTGAAATATTTGGTTTCTTGGCTTTGACCATCGCCGGGACCAGTAATAATTGATAATCCTGAACCCAAACCTTGTCACCATCTACCGCGTGTTCTAGGACTTTATCTGCAAATTTTTGGTTAACGCTTCTGTAGACTTCCCAGGATTCCGTGTTGTATTCGGTATATTCTATAAAGTAGTGAAATAAAGGCCATAAGGCACGATTGCTAAAACCATAATAATATAAGTCTAAATCCTTTTGCGTCAAATTTACAGCCACACATTGTTCTTTGGTGACAGCATCATTGACTTTGGCTTCCAGCTCTGGATTCAATTCTTCGCTGGTTAATCCACTCCAGCCGATCCAGATTCCATTTCCATCTTTGTGTACGGTTTTGAGCCCTGTTGCCAGTCCACCAACACTGGGGGTGACTTCGAGCTCATCGTCATTAATGCTTACTTGCAGTGGTAGTCGGTTCGAAACAATTATCGTTTTATTCATCTCAAAAAAGTTCTTTTGGTTGAATTATTTCACTTATTTTTATAAAAATAAGATTTTAATCTCTCATAGAAGGGCTAATTTTAAGGGGCTTACTCTTAAATTTAGGATGACAATAAAATCAACCCCTTATTTTAATAAGGGGAGATCGATAATTTGCTTTAATAAACTTTATATATGAATAACTTTAATTACGGTATTATAGGAAATTGTAGAACGGCTGCTTTAGTTTCTGAAACAGGTTCATTGGATTGGTGTTGTTTGCCAGAATTTGATTCAGCTTCAGTATTCGCTAAATTGCTTGATGATGAAAAAGGGGGACACTTTGCCTTTAATGTTGAGGATTCCTATACAATTTCCCAGACTTACGTTGAAAATACCTGTATTCTAAAAACTGAATTTACTTCTGAAGATGCCTCTTTTGAGGTGTATGATTTTTTGCCGAGGTATAAAAAAAATGATAAAACTTATCACGCTCCTCCCGAAGTCATAAGATATTTAAAAGTTACTAAGGGAGAACCGAAACTTAAAGTAGATTACTCTCCAAAATTGGAATATGCTTTAGGCAATACAGAAATTTATATCAAAAAGGATTTCATTGTTGCTCTCACAGAAGCTGATGAATTTGATACCTTATTTTTATATACGTCACTCTCAAAAGAAGCGGTAGCAAATTCAGAAGAAATAAAACTTACGAAAGATGCTTTTTTTCTGATGTCTTATAACGAAAAGATTGATTTGCCAAGTATGGATTCTATCCATATGGATTTTAAAAATACATTGGCGTATTGGATTAACTGGACGGATAATACTCCACGTTTTGAAAAATATAACGATATGATTTTGAGAAGTGCCATGACACTCAAATTATTGAGTTATGATAAAACAGGTGCTATTCTAGCTGCTGCTACCACTTCCTTGCCAGAAACTATTGGAGAAGTAAGGAATTGGGATTATAGATTTTGCTGGATAAGGGACGCCTCAATGGTGGTGAGAGTGATTTCTCAACTCGGTCATACAAGAATGACAAAGCGCTATCTTCAGTTTATCATTGATTTGATTCCAGATAAAAATGAGAAGCTTCAAATCATGTATGGGATCAATAAAGAGAAGGAACTCACTGAGAAGATTTTGACTCACCTTTCCGGATACAAAGATTCAAAGCCGGTGAGAACTGGAAATGCGGCGTATGCACAAAAGCAAAATGATATTTATGGAATTCTGGTGGACGTAATACATCAGGAATTGGTGAAATTTAAAAATGATACCGATAATAAGGAAGAATTGTGGACCATAACCAAAGGTATCGCCTGGGTAGTTGGAAAGCACTGGCAAGAACCAGATAAAGGGATTTGGGAATTTAGGACTGAAGATCGTCACTTTACCTTTTCCAAAGTACTGTGTTGGGTAGCTATTAATAGAGCTATAAAAATTTCAGAATTATTCAATAAAACTTCTAAGCTCGAGCGATGGAAAACTTTGGAACAAGCGATCAAAAACGATATTTTAGAAAACGCCTGGAATGAAGAAATGCAAGCTTTTACTCAATCTTATGGTTCCAAAGACTTGGACGCCTCCGTATTATTGATGGAGTCTTATGGTTTTATTGATGCTAAAGACCCTAAATTCATCAGCACGGTAAAAGCCATCGGCAAAGATTTGACCAATGACGGACTTTTGTACCGCTACAAAAATAAAGATGATTTTGGTTTGCCAAGTTCGTCGTTTACGATCTGTACTTTCTGGTACATCAACAGTTTGAACAAAATAGGGGAAGTGGAAGAGGCGAGAAGTCAATTTGAGCGATTGATTGGTTTTTCCAATCATTTAGGCTTAATGAGTGAAGATATCGATTTTGAAACCAAGCGCTTGTTGGGTAACTTCCCACAGGCTTATTCTCATTTGGCTTTAATAGAAACGGCAATCAATTTGTCTAAATCAAACTAAAATCTTGTAAACAGGAGGTTTAAAAAAGTCATCATTTTTTTTGGCCTGTGAGTTATTAGGTTTCGAATTTGACTCTTAACAAATAGTTTCAATGTTTCAAAATCCTTTAAGTAACTTTGCATTTTTAAAATAAAATCCATGTTTCAAAATACTAAAGACAGCAAAACTAAATTATCAGAGCTAGGAGAATTTGGTTTAATAGATCACCTAACTCAGTTTTTTAAAGTGAAACACACCTCGACTATAAAAAGCATAGGTGATGATGCTGCAGTATTGAATCACGATGAACATACTGTTGTCACCACAGATCTTTTGGTAGAAGGTGTTCATTTCGATCTGGCCTATATGCCGCTAAAACATTTAGGGTACAAGGCTGTGATGGTCAATTTGTCTGATGTATACGCTATGAATGCTGAAGCTCAGCAAATCACAGTATCCATCGCTTGCTCCAACAGATTTACGGTGGAAGCTTTGGAAGAGTTGTACAGTGGAATTACAGCTGCAGCAGATTTATATAATGTTGATGTGGTTGGTGGTGACACGACTTCAGCAATTAAAGGTTTAACGATAAGCATAACCGCGATAGGACAGGCAAAATCTGAAGATATTACTTACAGAAGTGGAGCCAAGCCAAATGATTTATTGGTGGTTTCAGGAGATTTGGGCGGTGCTTTTTTGGGTCTAAAAGTCTTGCAGAGAGAAAATGAAGTTTTTAAAGTGAATCCTAATGCTCAACCCGATCTCGAAAAATACACTTACATTGTAGAACGCCAATTGAAACCAGAAGCCAGAAAAGATATTGTAGAATTGCTGAAGGCTTTGGAAGTAAAACCAACGTCAATGATCGATATCAGCGATGGATTATCTTCAGAATTGATGCATTTATGCAAGCATTCTAAGGTGGGTGCCAATTTATTTGAAGATAAATTACCTTTGGATCCATTGTGTATATCGACTTGTGAAGAGTTTGAGTTGGACTCTACCACCGTAGTTTTGAACGGAGGTGAAGACTATGAACTTTTATTTACAATCGATCAATCTGACTTTGAAAAAATAAAAGCAAATCCCAATCTTACTGTCATTGGACATATGGCAGAACAGAGTGAAGGCATTCATTTAATTTCAAGGATGAATACAAAAATTCCTATCAAAGCCAGAGGTTGGAATGGTATGGAAGAGGAAGATTAATCAAAACTCGCTATTATGAATACAAAAGTATACTCTACAAAATCTAAAGTTCAACTGATGGGAATTAAAAATCTTCTTGATTCTGAAGGAATTGAATGTTTTGAACTTGATAATTCTGATTCTTCTTATGCTGGTCTTTTTGGTCATTATGAACTTTTAGTGAAAGAGAGTGATGAAAAAAAAGCAAAAGAATTTATCAGTAAATTCCAATCTGAGAATTAGCAGTTCTCAGATGATGTAAATTGGTTAATGTTATTTGAAAACCAAATGCATGCAGAGAATAATATCTAAATTTAGAAAAAATTAATTATGATTAGACATGCAACGGCAGTTTGGAAAGGAAATGTAAAAGATGGTGAGGGGTCAATTTCATCGCAGAGTGGAATATTGAATCAAACTCCATATTCATTTAAATCTCGGTTTGAAGAAGGAAAAGGCACCAATCCAGAAGAGTTGATTGCCGCTGCTCACGCCGGTTGTTTTTCTATGCAATTATCTGCTTTTCTGACTGAAGAGGGATTTCAGCCGGAAAGTTTAGAGACTAGAGGAGAAGTAACTTTGAAGAACGGAAATGTCACGAAATCTCACCTCATTTTGAAAGCTAAAATTAATAAAATAGATCAAAGTAAATTTGATGAGCTTGTAGATAAAGCAAAAAAGAATTGCCCTATCTCAAAATTGTTGGACACAGAAATATCTGTAGAGTCCACATTAAATTAAATCAAGTTATAAGATTCATAAGTAAGCTGTTGTATATTCAACAGCATTTTTATTTGTAAACTATCATAAAGATATCAGGCATTCGTCCAAAGTATATAATCGAATGCTCCCTTAGTGAAATATCAATATATTTGTAAAAAAATAAATTAAAGCATGCTTGGAGCAGTACTTTTAGGATTTTTATTTTCTTTATTTCTTGTTTTCGCAGGATCTTATTTTAGGGGTAAACTTGCTGTTCTATCATCTTTAGTCCCACTAAGTCTTTTTATATATTTTCTTACATTTCTACCTGAGATTGCAGATGGTAAGGTTATCTATGAAAACTATGAATGGATACCAAGTTTTGGTGTCAACTTAAGTTTTACGCTAGATGGTCTAGCACTTCTATTTGCTCTAATGATTACCGGTGTAGGTTCACTGGTATTTCTTTACACATCGGCTTACCTAAAAGACCATAAATACTTGGATCGTTTTTACGGCTATTTGAGCATGTTTATGGCGGCGATGTTGGGATTAGTCCTTTCGGACAACATTATGTCACTATTTATCTTCTGGGAGTTAACTAGTATTTCTTCATTTTATTTAATTGGTTTCAACAATGATAAAGCCGACTCCAGGAAATCTGCACTTACAGCTCTGGGTATTACTGGTATTGGCGGTTTATTACTTTTAGGTGGTGCTGTCTTGCTCGGAGAGGTTGCAGGAACTTACCGTATTTCTGAAATGGTCATGATGAGAGATGTAATTACGGACAGCTCCCATTATTTGCTTATTTTACTTTTGATCTTTGGGGCAGCTTTTACAAAATCGGCTCAGTTTCCATTTCATTTTTGGTTGCCTGGAGCTATGAAAGCACCAACGCCAGTTTCGACTTATTTGCACTCTGCAACGATGGTAAAGGCTGGAGTTTACCTTCTTTTTAGAATGACTCCTATCTTGAATGGAGACGAAATCTGGCATACGATTTTGATTGTTGTTGGCGCCGTCACCATGGTATATTCTGCAATTCACATTATTTTTAGAACAGACCTGAAAGGAATATTGGCCTATTCCACGATTTCAGCTTTAGGAATTTTAGTGTTTTTGATAGGAATTGGTACTCAGGCTGCCCTTGTCGCTGCAGCCGTTTTTATTGTAGTGCATGCCTTATATAAAGCTTCATTATTCCTTATTACCGGAATTATTGATCATGAAACAGGGACTCGAGATGTGACCCAGTTATCAGGATTGAGAAAAGTTTTACTTCCTGTAGCTATAGCTGGTTTTATCGCTGCACTTATAAGTGGTGGTGTTCCACCAACACTTGGCTTCGTAGGAAAGGATTTGATTTATGAAGCGACATTGCATTTTAAAGACGCTGCAATATTTCTTACAGTTCTGGCTATACTTACCAAAATCTTATTGTTTTACGGAGGCTTTGTTGCTGGTGTAAAACCATTTATGGGTAAGCTTCCGCAGAAATTTGAGAAACTACATCTACCAAGTCCACTGATGTGGATGCCTCCACTTATCATGACTCTAGCCGGAATTGTGTTTGGTATTTTTCCAGGACTTATTGAAACAGCCTTTGCAAAGCCTATCGCAATGACACAGGTGATTGAGTTTGAAGAGTTTCACTTAAAACTATGGCACGGTTTCAATTCGGTTTTAGGGCTTAGTGCCATTACCATCACACTAGGAGCTATTCTTTACTTTACATTGAAACCAAAGCATAATCTAGAAAACGCAATTGCCAAATTAGATAAAATTGCTCCCAAAGATTTGACGTTGAAATTATCTGAAGGCTTCGCAGAATTTTCCCGATTGTGGACCAACTTTTTCCAGACTGGATACCTAAGACATTATATTTCTACAATTGTTCTGTTTTTAATTCTGCTCCTAGGATATCTTATTTTCTCTGATTTCTCTTTAAGTATTGATTATTCATCGCTTACGGAGCTTACAGTGTATGAAATATCTATTCTATTGATGCTACTCATGGGAGTTTTATACACTGTATTTACAAAATCAAGACTGGCCGCTGTTGCTGCGTTAGGTGTAGTTGGATTGTCTTTTAGTTTATTGTTTTTGTTTTATAGTGCTCCGGATTTGGCAATGACTCAATTTTCTGTAGATACGCTTACTGTTATTTTGTTTGTTTTGGTTCTTTACAAACTACCAAAGTATCTAAAACTTTCCGATACAGGGGTGAGAATAAAACATGGGGTCTTATCTATCAGCTTTGGGATATTAATCACCTTACTGATTTTAAAGGTTCTAAACGAACCTAAAAATACTGAAATCTCTGAATTCTACGCTGAAAATGCTTATACATTGGCCCATGGTAAAAATATTGTCAATGTCATTTTAGTCGATTTCAGAGGAATAGATACAATGATCGAGATATCTGTACTTATAGTTGCTGCATTGGGCGTATTTGGACTTTTAAAGCTTAGGTTGAAAACGAGAGATAAAAAATAATATGAGAACTATAATTTTAAAATCTGCTTCAAGCTACCTTTTGCCAGTATTATTGCTGTTTTCAGTTTTCATACTGTTAAGAGGTCACTATCTGCCAGGTGGAGGCTTTGTGGGTGGTTTAGTAGCTTCCATCGCTTTTGTATTGGATTCCTTTTCAAATGGACTAGACAAGACAAAATCAGTATTAAAAATCCATCCAGGTTTTTTGATGCCGTTTGGTTTAGCTATTGCTTTTTTGAGTGGAATATCCCCTATTTTATTTTCAGATTTACCCCTTATGACAGGTATTTGGGCAGAAGATCCAATTCCGGTGATCGGAGCGATAGGATCTGCATTATTTTTTGACCTTGGTGTTTACCTTGTTGTAATAGGCGCATCTTTGACTATTATTTTTACAATATCAGAATCCGTTTAAATGGAAATTATATTAGCAATTATTACCGGTGTTCTTTATGCTTCTGGCATTTATATGATTTTGCGCAGAAGTATGGTAAAGCTCATTTTGGGCATTATCCTGCTAGGTAATGGAGTAAATCTATTGATTTTCTTACTTGGCAGAATTACCAAAGGAGAACCTCCTATAATAGATTCAGCAAAAAAAGTTTTGGAAGGAGTCTATGCCGATCCAATTCCTCAGGCTTTGATTTTGACAGCGATAGTTATAAGTTTTGGTTTACAGGCTTTTGCAATTATCCTTGTAAAGCGAACTTACAAAGTTTTAAAAACTGACGATCTAGATCAACTTAACACAACAGACGAAGATTCATGACAAACGATATCATCATACTACCGCTTGTAGTTCACTTGTTTTTTAGTATTCTACTTATGTTTCTTTGGAATAAGATTAATCTCCAAAAAATAGTAAGTATTGTCGGTAATGCAGTAGCACTAGTGGTCGCCATCTGGGCATTTGTTTTTGTTTATAACAATGGTACTCATGTCGTGGAGTCAGGGAATTGGCCTGCGCCATTTGGGATAGTATTTGTCGGTGATATGTTAGCCGTTACACTAGTGCTTCTAACAGCGATTGCGGGCTTTGCAGTATCGATATTTTCTGCTATTTCTGTTATAAAGGCAAGATTAAGATTTGGCTATTTTAGCGTTTTTCATTTTTTATTATTAGGACTAAACGGTGCTTTTTTAACTGGTGACATCTTCAATCTATACGTCTGGTTCGAAATTATAATTATTAGCTCTTTTGTTTTAATCAGTATAGGTGGTGAGCGAAATCAGCTGGAAGGTGCTGTGAAGTATTTTGCGCTCAATTTCTTTGCTTCCATGATATTTTTGACAGCCTTGGGTGTGCTTTATGGATTGGTAGGGACATTGAATATGGCCGATATTTCACTTAAAATTGCTGAGGTTGAAAATACAACCCTTGTAGAAATAAGTGCCGTTTTGTTTTTAGTCGGATTCGGTATTAAATCAGCGATATTTCCTCTTTATTTTTGGCTTCCAGCCTCTTACCATACACCCCCTTCGGCGGTTTCAGCAATATTTGCAGGTTTGCTTACTAAAGTGGGTGTTTATGCACTTATCCGTGTTTTTACTTTGATTTATGCAGAGGATTCATTTTTAACTGTTTTATTGCTCACTATGGCAATCATGACCATCTTCAGTGGAGGTGTTGGAGCTATTATTCAAAATAATATTAAGAAGGTTTTCATGTACTTTATCATATGCCATATTGGTTTTATGATAGGGGGACTGGCTTTATTTACTGAAGTGGCCATGGCTGGTGTTATCTTTTATTTAATCCATGATATCATCATTAAAACCAATCTGTTCCTGATGGGTGGTTTAATTTACAGAATCAAAACCACTACAAACATGAAAAAGCTTGGTGGATTATATGCCAACTATCCAAAACTGAGTTTGTTGATGGCAATCCCGCTTTTCTCTTTGGTAGGAATACCACCACTGTCAGGTTACTGGCCTAAGATATCTCTTATCCTGGCGAGTTTCAATGCTGAAGAATACTGGCTCTTTGGAGCTTTAATTTTTGGAAGTTTAATTACTCTTATAGTCATTGCGAAATTATGGGCTGAAGTGTTTTGGAAAGATCAGCCGAAAATCAATTTTCCAAAGAAATTCATTTATTTCGACCAATTGCGATTAGGACAAAAGTTCACTTTTGTTTTTCCTGTAGCGTTTCTAACTTTTGTAACTTTATATATAGGTTTTGGTGCAGAGCACATTCAGCAGTTGTCACAAAGAATTGCAACTGAACTAATGAACAACGAAATGTACATCAACGCAGTTTTAAAACGATAACACTAGATGAAAACTAAATTTCTTTCAAATATATTGTTGACGCTGATCTGGATCTTCTTGACAGGTGAGTACAACTTCAATAATTTTCTGTTTGGGTTTGTGCTTAGTTTCATCATTTTATGGATTTTAAGCGGTGTTGAGGACAAGGGTTCCAAAAAGTACTTTAAGATAGTGCCGAGAATAGTGAGTTTCTTCTTCTTTTTTATTTGGGAGCTTACAAAAGCCAATATTCAGGTAGCGTATGAGGTGATCACTCCCAATTTCAATATGGAGCCTGGTATAGTAGCGCTGCCTCTGGATGCAAAAACTGATCTTGAAATCACATTGCTTGCCAATTTAATCACATTGACTCCGGGAACTCTTGCGCTGGACGTATCGACAGATCGCAGCGTACTGTATGTGCACGGAATGTATGTTATGAACAAGAAAGAATTTATAGCCGATATTAAACAAGGTTTCGAAAAACGCTTACTAGAAATACTACGATGAACGTACACGATTTTTTATATTACATCATACTACCCATACTATCAATCTCCTCATTACTTGTATTTGTGAGATTTTTCAAAGGGCCAAGTATTGTGGACAGAGTTGTGGCTTTAGATTTATTAATTACGATCAGCATAGGTATTATCGCTATTTATAGTATACTCAATGATAAGCCCACGTTTTTGGATATTTCTTTAGTCCTGGCGCTTATTGCCTTTTTAGGCACCGTTGCCTTTGCTTACTATTTGGAAAAACGAAACAAAAATGATTGATATTTTAATTTACATCACTTCAAGTTTAGGAGCTCTATTTGTTTTATTAGCGGCCATTGGTACATTAAGAATGCCAGATCAGTATCTAAGAATTTCTGTAAATACCAAAGCAGCCACCCTAGGAGTAGGTCTTCTACTCATTTCAGCAGCATTCTTTTTCTTGGAAACATCAGTCACCACCCGAGTATTGGCTGTGATTATATTTATTCTTATCACTGCACCTGTAGGTGCGCACCTTATAGGCAGGACTTCTTATTTTCTTGGCAACAAACTTTGGGGAAAATCCATTACAGATGATTTGAAAGATAAATACAATAAATCTACTCATGAGCTCAGGGGCCATGAAGAAAAGGATGAAAATGAAGAAGAATCTGAGCCAAAATCTTAAGTCTGAGTTTCCAAGTACACTGAAGCAAAAATTAATTCAACGTGCCACAGATGGATCTTTGAGGTCACTCAAAAAATCTAATTCAGATCTTATTGATTTCTCTTCCAATGATTATCTGGGATTTTCAAAAAATAAATTTATTTCTGATTTTGTTCTAGAAAAGCTTAATGCCTATTCCAATGAGCTTCATGGTGCAACTGGCTCTAGACTTCTCACTGGAAATTACGATATGATTGAAGACTTTGAGTCACATCTTTCACAGTATTACAATTCTGAAGCTTCCACGGTTTTCAATTCTGGGTACGATGCTAATCTGGGTCTGCTTTCTTCTATCGCTCAGCGACAAGATTTGATACTTTATGATGAATTAAGCCACGCATCTATTAGAGATGGCATTGCATTAAGTAAAGCCAAAGCCTATAAATTTCAACATAACAATCTAGAGGATTTAGAAGGCAAACTTGCCAAATTTCAAAACCAATTTGATACCATCTACGTCATTACTGAGCATGTCTTCTCGATGGATGGTGATAGTGCGGATGTAGAAGAGTTCATCGAGATTTGTGATCAATATGCAGCATATCTGATACTGGATGAAGCGCATTCTATAGGCACAATTTCTAAAAAAGGTCTTGTGTCCTATAGTCAGGAAATATTTGCTAGAATTATCACCTTTGGAAAATCGTTTGGTTCACACGGCGCAGCCATTTTAGGATCTGCTGACTTGAAAGCCTATCTCGTTAATTATGCAAAAAGCTTTATTTACACTACCGCACCAAGTGTAGAAACTACAGCCAGAAATTGGGGCGGACATCTTTATTTTGAATCCAGTTTTAAAGACTTTGATGCTTTAAGACAAAACATTAGTCATTTTCGAGATCAGTTAGGGATAAGTAATCTGACAGGTTTTTTTATTGACAGTCAGTCGGCGATTCAATCTTGCGTCATAGGAGGAAATGAAAAGGTAAAGTCGATTTCAAATCAACTTCAGCAGGATGGATACGATGTCAGACCCATTTTGTCACCTACAGTGCCTAAAGGGAAAGAAAGGTTGAGGTTTTGTTTGCATAGCTTTAATACAAAACAGGAAATTTCAAAAGCTTTGTTTAAATTATCAGAACTAATTAATTAATATGAAATCAGTTTTATTCCTTCTCGCTTTTATTTCAGGTTCAATTCTTATGGCTCAACAAGTTACAGGTGTGATTTTAGATGATAATAGTGAGCCACTCTCACAAGCTACGGTTTATTATGATGGTAGTACTGTTGGGACGCTTTCCAAAAAAGATGGAAGCTTTAGTATTGATTATAACCCGCAATTGAATCTAACACTTGTTATAAGATTTCTTGGATATAAAACTTATTATTTGGACAATCCCAAACCTGGTGAAGATTATAAAATCACTCTAAAACCTGAAGAGAATCGATTGGATGAAGTGGTTCTAGATGCTTCTCTTTTCTCTAGAGAAGAAATGCTGGAAGCTTTCAAACGTGACTTTTTAGGGAAAACTAAAGCTGGTAGAAAAGCAATAATCCAAAACGAAGAAGTGATTAAATTCTTTTACGACAAAAATGAGAAAAGTCTGTACGCATCCTCAAGACAACCTATTCAAATTTTAAATAAAGAATTAGGCTATAAAGTAGAGTTTGATTTAGTTGATTTTGTTTCAGAATTTTCAAAAGTGACTTTAGATACGGATTACCAAAAGACCAACTATTTTGGAGGAACATCTTTTTTTCAAAACAGCGCTGAGGAAACAAGAAGAGTCCAAAGAAAGCGCCTAAAAGCTTATTATGGATCATCGATGCACTTTTTTAAGAGCTTATGTGACGGAGATTTAAAGAGAAAACAATATCAGTTGTTTCATAAATCAAATTTAGTGAATGCATCAGATTTTTTTGAAGTTAAGAAGGTGAAGCGTAAAGTAAGAATTCCAGGATCACTTGAAGTGCAAACCTATGAGGATAGCTATCTTGTAACTTTAGTTGGAAATGATTTAGATGTGCTGAATAAAAACAATTCATCAACTGCTAATAAATTTCGAAAAAGCATAGCACTGCTTTACAAAGGAGACCGTTCTGATATAATTTTTAAAACTAAAGAGTTCTATGTTGATAGTTTTGGTAATCATACCAACATTAACGAAATTCTTTTTGACGGAGAAATGAGCAAAGGTAGAATGGGAGGAATGCTTCCTGTAAATTATCAACCAAATGACTAGTACTTACTTTATTACAGGAATAGGAACCGACGTTGGTAAAACCGTGGTTTCCGGTATCGTTACAGAAGCTTTACAAGCCGATTATTTTAAGCCAGTTCAAGCTGGCGATTTAGACTATTCTGATACACACAAAGTCAAAGCACTGGTAAGTAACTCTAAGTCGAGATTTTTCGAAAATGCTTATGCGTTGAATACACCCATGAGTCCACACGCTTCTGCAGATATTGATAATGTTGAAATAAAACTTGAAAACATCAAAAGACCAGAAACCGATAATAATCTGGTCATTGAAGGTGCAGGAGGACTTTTGGTACCGCTTAATGCAGAAGACTGTATCATTGACTTAGTAGAAAAGACTGATAAAATCATTTTGGTCTCCAGGCATTATTTGGGAAGTATCAACCATACTTTATTATCTGTAGAAGCTTTGAAAAGTCGTGGATTTTTTAATATCGGACTTATTTTTAGTGGAGATGAACACCCAACCACCGAGCAGATCATTTTGGAGAAAACCCAATTAACTTTTATTGGAAGAATTTCTGAAGAAGCAAACTTTTCGAAAGACGTGGTTCTAAAGTACGCTGAAAAACTTAAGTTGAATTTAGATAAGCTTTAAGTCGCCGAGATAAAATTCAGAAGAAATATTTACTAGCTTTAAGAAGCTTAACTTTGCAACAAATACAAGATCATGAAACTTTTTGGCAAACATATTTCTATACCTTTTACGTCACCCTCAATTTCAAAACGTGATCAAAAATACATTTGGCACCCGCTTACACAACATAAACTTAATTCTGAATTATTAGCGATCCAGTCTGCAAAAGGAGCCTTGCTGAAGGACGAATCTGGCAAAACTTACATTGATGCCATTGCATCCTGGTACACCAGCATGTATGGGCACTGTCATCCGCATATCGTAAAGAGAGTGAAAGCACAAATGGAAACTTTGGATCAAATAGTTTTCAGCGGATTTACACATGAGCCTGCAGTAGAGTTGTCCGAAAAACTGATGGAGATCTTACCTAAAAACCAGGCTAAATTATTCTTCAACGACAACGGATCCACGGCGACCGAAATTGGAATCAAAATGGCGTTGCAATACCACCATAATCTCGGAAACGACAAGAAGGTAATGTTGGCACTGGAAGATGGTTTTCATGGTGATACGTTTGGAGCGATGTCTGTTTCGGGCCTATCCGTTTACAATGGTGCTTTTGAAGATCATTTTATTGAAGTTAAAAGAATCCCCAGACCTGATGGTCAAAATAATGCAGAAGTCATCACTCAATTGAAATCCATCTTGAAGGAGAATGCTATTGCAGGATTTATTTATGAGCCTTTGGTTCAAGGAGCTGCAGCGATGCAGACTTATGACCTCAATGGCCTCAATGAAGTGCTTAAGCTGTGCAAAGCAAATGATGTGATCTGTATTGCCGATGAGGTGATGACTGGCTTTGGAAAAACGGGTAAAAACTTTGCGTCAGACTATTTATCGGAGAAGCCGGATGTGATGTGTTTGAGTAAAGCCTTATCCGCTGGAATGGTTGGCATGGGAATAACAAGTTGTACCAAGAAGATTTATAAAGCTTTTTATGCCGATGAAGTTTCAAAAGGACTTTTTCATGGTCACACCTACACAGGAAATCCACTCGCATGTGCCGCTGCTATTGCTGGTTTAGAACTACTACAATCTCAAGAAATTCAAGAGTCGATTAAGAATATCATGAGTTTAAATCAGATGTTTGCCGACAAGATGCGCAACCATGAATTGATACAAGAGGTTAGACAAATTGGAGTGATTTTGGCCTTGGACCTTAACGTCGAAATGGAACGCTACGGAAATGCGAGAGATGAGATGTTTAGCTATTTTATGAGCAAAGGAGTGTTTTTAAGACCACTAGGTAAGACGGTCTATATTTTACCACCTTATGTCATTACTGAAACACAATTGGCTAAAATTTACACAGTAATTGAAGATTACCTAGATGTTTTAAAGAAGAAGCAAGCTTAAAACACAAAACCCACGGAAAAGCTATAAACGCTGTTGTATTGACTACCGTCTAATTCATTGTCAATATCATTGATACTGTAGGTATATCTGGCCTGTACCATGAAGTTTTGATTTAGTTTATAGCGAACCCCTCCGACAAGTGCAAAATCTAAGCTTTCGTATCTACTGGTTTGGCCTATGGTTTCTGTATCACTTATTAGCTGTTGTGAAGTGTTTACAAATCTTGTTTCTCGTTCTTCTTCTGCATTAATTAGATATCCTATTTGTCCCCCCCCTTCAAGCCATAGTTGCTCAATTAAATTGTAACTCATTAGTATAGGCAAATTGACATACTCCAATCTTGTCAAGCTTTTTATCTCATCAATTTCCAAACCTTCATCATTCAATTGATCTGAAGGAAATCTGTCCTCAAAACCTTGTTCAGAATAAAGGAATTCAGCCTGTATGCCTAGTTTTGGTAAAATTTTATATAAACCATATCCTCCAATATTCATGGAAGTTCGAGTTTCATAACTCGAAGGGGTATCACCAGATATAGTAGAAAGGTTAACACCTCCTTTAAAACCATACTCAAAGTATTCTTGTTGAGCAGTTAATGTGCTTATTGAAAAAAGTATAAGAGTTGCAAATATTATATAGATAAGTTTCATGTTGTAATTTTTATATAAACATAGACTTTTTCCAACGTTTGAATGTAGCCTTAATTCAATTTTAACCTTGAATTTAATTAGTAACTATTGTTACAATAAGTAATTGTTATAAAGCTTTAATTTGCATAAAATTTGAAATTATGGAATGGATTACAGATCCTTGGCCTTGGTACGTTTCGGGGCCGCTTATCGCGTTGGTTATGTTTACTTTGCTTTTTGTAGGTAAACAATTTGGAATGTCGTCCAATTTGAGAACAGCCTGCTCCATTGGAGGTGCGGGTAAAGCTGCTGACTTTTTTAAATTTGATTGGAAAAAAGAACGTTGGAATCTTATCGTGGTCTTAGGGGCAGTGATAGGTGGGTTTTTGTCAGCCAATTATCTTTCAGATAACACAGTGGAGATCAATCCAGATGTTGCTGACAAACTCGAAACTTACGGCATTACGAGTACTGGCGATGCTTATTTGCCAACCGAAATTTTTGGTACAGATAGCTTAAGCGATCCTAAGATTCTTGCTATTCTTGTCATCGGTGGCTTCTTTGTTGGTTTTGGTTCCAGATACGCAGGCGGCTGTACTTCTGGTCATGCCATTTCTGGATTGAGCAACCTTCAATTACCATCACTGATTGCAGTCATTGGCTTTTTTATTGGAGGTTTAATCATGATTAATTTTATATACCCTTTAATCTTTTAAAATATGAAAACTCTAGTATATTTAATTATAGGCACTTTCTTCGGGATTGTGATGTATAAATCTGAAGCAGCATCCTGGTTTAGAATTTATGAGATGTTCGAGTTTGGATCTTTTCATATGTATGGGATCATAGGATCTGCTTTGGCTCTTGGAGTTATTGGGACTCAAATTATAAAGGGAAATAATCTAAAAGCTATAGGAGGAAAAGAGATGGAATTGAAACCCAAAACGATGAGTATTCCGCGTTACCTGATAGGAGGAATTTTATTTGGATTGGGATGGGCTCTCGCTGGAGCTTGTCCTGGACCAATGTATGTTCTTGCAGGAGCAGGGTTCGGTTCAATTTTGATTGTAATTTTTGGAGCTCTTCTTGGTACTTTTGTTTATGGTATTCTAAAAAATAAGTTACCACATTAATAGTAAAGACACATAATTAAAAAAAACTCTGTAGTAGCAGAGTTTTTTTATGCTTAAAATTAAACCATTCAACTCTTTATAAGTCTTACTTTAAACCACAATTGATAATTCTCAATTGTTTTAAAATTAAAACTTATCATGATCAAAAAGTTACTTTACTACACGTTCGTCGCGGGGATGGTAGTTTCGATGTCATCATGTTCTATCCTGCAGGGTAAGAAAGATGATAAATCAGCTGCAAGTTCTCCAAAAAAGGAATCCAAAAATGGTGTAAAACCTTACAATAAAGTTATAACAAGCAAAGCCAAATCAGACGAAGGTCTGTTTGCCGTTCATAAAGTTGAAGAAGATTACTTCTTCGAAATCCCAGATTCGCTTTTCAACAGAGAAATGTTGATGGTGACTAGAATCGCTCAAACTGCTCAAGGCATTGGTTTTGGTGGTGGAAAACAAAATGAACAAGTGTTACGCTGGCAGAAAAAAGGCGACAAAGTTTATTTAAGAGTAGTTTCTTATGACATTGCAGCAGCAGATTCCTTGCCGATAAATCAAGCTGTTGTTAATTCCAATTTTGAGCCTATTTTATATTCTTTTGATGTAAAAGCATACAAAAAAGATTCTATAAACAACAATACGGTAATCGATGTTACAGATTTATTCAACAAAGACGTAGAAGCTATTGGCCTTCAAAGCAGAAGGAGAAAGCCTTATAAAATCTCCCGTTTGGATGACAGTCGTTCTTATATCGACACCATCAGAAGTTATCCCGAAAATATCGAAATTAGACACGTCAAAACATTCAATGCTGGTGAGCCACCTTCCAATTCTAGTACAGGATCTGTCTCATTAAAATTTAGTAATTCCATGGTGCTTTTACCTAAAGTTCCTATGAGAAGACGTTATTTCGATCAACGTGTCGGCTGGTTTACTAGTAGACAAGTTGATTATGGTCTTGATAATCAAAAATCTGAAACTGTTACTTATTTAGACAGATACCGTCTAGAAGTGAAAGATGAAGATATTGAGAAATTCAAAAATGGTGAATTGGTTGAGCCTAAGGAGCCAATTATTTATTATATCGATAGAGCTACACCTGTAAAGTGGAGAAAATACATCAAGCAAGGAATTGAAGATTGGCAAGTAGCTTTTGAAGCTGCCGGATTTAAAAATGCTATTCTAGCTATGGATCCTCCAAGTGAAGAGGAAGATCCAGATTGGAGTCCTGAAGATGTGAGATATTCTGTAGTTAGATATTTGGCTTCTCCAATTCCAAATGCCAATGGACCTCACGTAAGTGATCCACGTTCTGGAGAAATTCTAGAATCTGATATCAACTGGTATCACAATGTAATGACCTTATTGCGTAACTGGTATTTTGTACAAACGGCAGCCATCAATCCAGAAGCAAGAGGAGTAGAATTTAAAGATGAGGTGATGGGACGATTGATTCGTTTTGTTTCCTCACATGAAGTAGGCCATACACTTGGTTTGCCACATAACATGGGAAGTAGTGTTGCTTACGATGTAGAAGATTTAAGAGATCCTGAGTTTACTAAAAAGAACGGTACGGCTCCATCTATTATGGACTATGCCAGATTCAACTACATTGCACAACCAGGTGATGGTGATGTGTCGCTAATGCCAAATGTTGGTCCTTACGATAAATATTCTATCGCTTGGGGTTATAAGCCGATTTTAGATAAAACTCCTGAAGAGGAAAAAGAAATTTTAGATCAGTGGATACTGGAAAAAGCCGGAGATCCTGTTTATAGATTTGGAAAACAACAATCCGGTGGAGTAATTGATCCTAGTTCTCAAACTGAAGATCTTGGAGATGACTCAATGAAAGCCAGTGCTTATGGTATTGCTAATCTCAAAAGAATTGTTCCAAACTTGATTGAATGGACTGCTGAAGATGGTAAAAACTACGACGATCTTGATGATCTTTATAACCAGGTCTATGGTCAATATAACAGATATATGGGTCACGTTGCTGCCAACATTGGTGGGGTTTACGAGTTTTATAAAACTTACGAACAAGAAGGCGCTGTTTATATTCATACGCCTAGAGATAAGCAAGTAAGAGCCATGGAATTTCTTCAGGAGCAGCTATTCACAACTCCCGAATGGCTAATTGATCAGGATATTTTCAACAAAATTCAATTTGATGGCTATCTGGATAAAATCAAATCTTACCAGGAAAGAGCTTTGAATAACGTCCTTGATTTTGGTCGTTTCGCTAGAATGATGGAAAATGAAGAAATCAACGATGATGCTTATACTATCGTTGAAATGATGGAAGATTTGAGAACTGGACTTTTCAGTGAATTGAGAACTGGACAGGAAATTTCCAGAATAAGAAGAAACCTGCAAAGATCTTATATCTCTAGATTGCATCATTTGATGACAGAAGAGCAAGCTAGTATTCCTGCTCAGTACAGAAGGTACATTAGCAGAAGTAATATTGATGTAGAAACAAGTGACATTAGACCACTTGTGAGAGCAGAATTGAAAACTCTACAAAGAGATATGAGAAGAGCTATCAATAGAACTAGAGATACTATGTCTAGATATCACTTAGAAGACGGTGTAGAGAGAATTGAAAAAATTCTTAACCCCGATGCTTAGCCGCTGAGTGTTTTCATTTTTTAAGCCACTTTCACGTGAAAGTGGCTTTTTTATTCATCCAAACCTTTACTTTTAAAACAAATTAAAACTTATGAAATTTATATTTATAACTTTATTGGCTTTAACCTTATTCAGCTGTCAAAATTCTACGGATAAAGAAAAAGAAAATCTGGCCGCAGAGCCTGAAACTGAAGCAGTATCCTCTTCAGCTGAAAGAATTAACATTAATTTTTGGAACAGACTCGCAAAACTGAAAGGAAAATCTTTTCAAGGTGAAGTTTTAGAAGCTCCAGAAGGAGATGACTTTAGGGGAAAGAAACTGGTTATGCACGTTTTGGATGTAAAGAAAGATACCATCTATATTCCATTCAATGTTGGCGATAACCTATCAAGAACCTGGATTTTGACTAAAACTGATAAGGGTATCCAGTTGAAGCATGATCACCGTAAAGTAGATGGAAGCGAGGATGAGGTCACCATGTACGGTGGAGTGACACCTAATACTGGTTTTGATGGTTTAGCGATGTTTCCAGCAGATCAGGAGACTGTAGATTTTGCAACAAATTTATGGTGGATCACAGTAGACGAAAAGCAATTCACTTATAACCTGAGGAGAATAGGTTCTCCTGTCAAATTTTCAATTGGATTTGATTTGGAATCGCCAATAGATACACCACAGCCTTCCTGGGGTTGGGAGAATTATGTGGTAGAGTAAATCGATTTTTTTGAGACCTTTATATTAAAGATATAAAAAGCCCCTCTTTTTAATTCAGTAAAAGAGGGGCTTTAATCTTAGAAATAAAGTTTTTATCGGTTTCTGGAGCTCCTGCTACTATTTGATCTTGAGCTTCTTTCAGAATTATGTTTAGTTCTAGTAACTGGTGCAGGTTTGGTCTGAACCGAATTTCTACCAGAAACTTCACTTGTTCTTCTGTTGCTACTTCTAGCCTGATCTGGCCTAGTAGACCTTTGGGAAATGCTTCTATGGCTTGTAGTCTCACTAGATCTCCCAGAGACCTGGTTTCTTCTTACATTTGGCTTTACTTCTTGAGGTGCTGCTGCTCTATTCACTCGGGAAGAGGCATCTCTATTAGCGCTTCTATGGACTTCAGAAATAGATCTGGAGTTTTCCCTTCTTGTAGTGTTTGCACTTGAAAGTCTTGAATTTCGACTAGCATTAATCTCCTTATGACGTCTTTGAACATTTGATCTGAGGTTTCTTTCAGCCCTGGTTCTAGGTGATTGCGCATAAGCTTGAGACCTTGTAGAATTAGCACCTCGTCTATAGTTGGTTTGGTGCCTGTTAAAAGTAAAATGACGATTATTATTGATATAAGGTCTATAATATATATGTCTAACTGGCACATAGAATTGTCTGTACGGATAGTAACCTATCAAATTAAATTGTGCAGCAGGCATTGCATAATAGTTATGCCAAGGTCTCCATACATAGCTTCTATTGATATGGTTTATGAATCCGCTTTGTCTCCATAGCATATTATTTCTATAAAATAATTGTAACCCACCGATTCTATTCAGCCTCCCAAAAGAAGTGTAGTCCATATAAATACTTCCAACCTGATGTATACGGCCAAAATTATCATAGAAAATTGGAGTGTTTTGAATTTGTATAACAGCTCCGTAACTATCGTATTGTACGTAAGGATTGTAATTATAACCCGTGTTAAAACTAAAGTTCACATTTGAAGTTCTAAATCCAGCTGATACATTGGGTCCGGAATTTGGTATAAAAAAATCAAATTGACCATCTTGAAACACAGAAAACTCAATACCATTTTCCGTGAAAATGAAAGCTTGATTCGAGTTCGAGTTCCAATCATTTGCCCATCCAGACATACTTGTAAAAATGAACCCTGCGAGTAATACTGCTAATCGTTTCATGGCTAAAGGTTTTAATGTTATATAACTATAAAACCAAAGTCTGTGCCACGATTTATAAACTACTAATAATCAGATGCTTGAATTGTATTACAATTGAACTATTCACAGAATTACTCTAAATAATTCGATTGAAATTAATTTTATAAGCCACTTGGTGAAGATTGGTTATAAATTCAACTCAGGTTCCTGTTTTTCCAGTTTTAGTCTATTTCCCGCAGTATCAATGAGTTTTTTTGCCTTATTAACAAGGTACTTTTGGAAGTAGTGCTTCTGCTTATTTTGAGTATTGGTCATTACAATAATGACAAGATCTTGATTTGGGTGATATTCCAAACCATTTCTGAAGCCATCCCAGAGACCGTTATGGAAAATAACGGGTTCATTAGCTTTCTTTTCAAGTCTGAAACCCATCCCATAGCGTTCATTTTTACCACCCTTATCCCTTCCAAACATCAAGTCAACGTTTTCTTGGTTAAGAATCTTACCGTTTTTGAGATCGCGAAACCACACATGTAAATCTTCAGGGGAAGCGTAAATTCCCTTGTCACCCACAGCATTGTTGTGAAATCCTGCTGGTAATTCTATAAAAGATCGTCCATAGGTTTGGTAGCCACTTAATATAGAAGACTTGTTTAAATCATTTTTCTCTACAAAAGTTTCATCTAAGCAAAGTGGCAGCAGAAATTCTTGTTTTAGAAATTCCCCGAGGCTTAACTTGCTTACTTGTTCCACAATAGCACCTAGCACTACATAACCTGTATTGCTGTAGCTAAAGTATCTGCCAGAAGGAAAATTCAATCTGGCTGCATGTGCATTTATAAGGTCAACAACTTCAAGATTATTTGGAGCAACCTCATTATCCCAGTATTGCTCTGTAAGATACATATAGTTCCATAATCCAGACCTGTGCTTCAGTAAATCCCTTATAGTAACAGTTTCAAATTTAAAATTGGGTAAATATGTAGAGACCTGGTGATTTATATCAATCATTTTCTCTTCATGAAGTTTTAGGATAGCAGCTGCCGTATATTGTTTACTTACAGAAGCTAACTGATAAGATTTTCCTGGTTGCATAGGGATTTTTTGGATTGGATTTTCAAAACCAAAATCTTCCTTATAAAGGATTTGATCTTTATAGGCTACCAATACAGAACCATTTATCCTGTTGCGTTTTGCTCTCTTCTGAATTTGATCCTGTAAAACTTCAAGTTCTGTAGAAAATAATGAAGCGTAATCTGGAGTTGAAGGCTTAGGTGCCGGTTCCATTACTTCCGAAGTATCTTCAGTAAAGGTTTCAAAATTGCTAAAAGCAAAGTTTTGAAACATGGTGTAGGAGATTATCACAGCCAGTGTGGTAAATAATAAGAACCTAAAAACGAATTTTGAATTAAATTTCATCTGATAATTAAACTTCATTTAAAGTGCAATATATTATAAAATATTGCTGGTATTTTTTAACAATACAATTTTAACTAAAATATTCCAAATACCCTGACTTAAAGCCGCGTAATAACTAGACTTTATAAAAAGTAAGGAACATAAGTATAAACGAAGAAACTTTAATTATCGTTCATTTTTTATAACAATTAAGTTGAAGTAATTCAAAATTTAAACCTCAGCTAGCTCCTTGTTCCAGACTCTGGATAGTTTATTGAGTGATTCAAACAGTATTTTAAATGAAGATATAGCCATGCGATCTTTTTGCTTGTGACTAGACCCGATAAACCTTTTAAATTAGGCTTTAAAAGATTAATTCAATTAATTTTCGGCGTTTACAAAACCTGGCAAAGTTCTATAGCTAAGAAGTATAAACAGTGAACCCGATTCGAAAAAGGAATCGGGTTCATTGATAAGTGAATTCAAATTAAAGCTTAAGCTAAAATCATGACGTCATTGTCTTGACTAAATACCTTAAGTTCTTCAGACTAATATTACATTTCTTTAATTTTAATGTTTCTAAACCAGACATCGTCCCCATGGTCTTGGAGACCAATGTATCCTTCTTTTGCAACGTCGGCCCAATTTTCATTTAAGCTCGGAAATTTACTGTTGGCTACATCTTCTTTCCACTGAGGCGTCCATAAATGATATTCTACGACAGTTTCTCCATTTTGTTTATGAACAACAGTGCCATCATAAACTATGATCTCAACTTCATTCCATTCTCCAACTTCTCTAGCGTTTTGCGGATCTGCAGGGTATAAGTCGTAAAGCGAGCCAGCTTTTCTATTCCCATCAGTACCAAGCATTGCGTCCGGATGCTTTTCATTGTCGAGTACCTGCATCTCTGGAGCGGTTTTCCATATGTAGTCAAGTTCATCAGATTCTTGCCCTAAATAAAAGATTCCTGAATTGCCACCTTCAGAAATTTTCCATTCCAGTTTCAAATGAAAATTCTCAAAGGTTTCGTCGTATAAAATGTCCCCTCCATTTTCTGAACCAGCTTCACCTCTTCCAGAAGCCGACATGTGTATAGTTCCATCTTGAATTTTCCAATCAGATGGGAATTCTTCAATATTATACCCTCTCCAATTTCCGCTATCTTCTCCATTAAAGAGTAGTTTCCAGCCGTCTTTTTTTTCTTCTTCAGTAAGCGTGTTAGAATTTGAAGTGCTTGCCACTTCTTCGCTGCTAGCTTGAGTTGTTTCACTTTTTTTATTGTCTTCTTTTTTGTTTGCATCGCCACATCCAACTGCAAGTAATCCAAAAATTGAAAAGGTCCAAAATATTTTTTTCATGTGTCTAGTTGTTATATTGTTATGATTTTAATTTTAGTTATAACTAAGTTTGAGATTTTGTTGATTAATATGACCAGCCTTTTCTATATGTTCGCTTGATGTATTCTTTAGCTGCGTTTTTAGCATTAATGGTTTCATATTGAGTATCAAATTTTGGATCTCCATCTACCACTGTAAAACTATCGGAACTTACCACTCTTATCTCTTCACTATCGCCAATATTTGTGATTTCCATTTTTTCGGCATCCCACTCTAGTTTTCTTCTCAAATCTTGAAGTCTTACAGCTAGGTTTCCAGCGACAACAACCTCATTCAATGGTCCAGCATAGCTAAAGTTTGAGCTAGCTTCAACTCTATTATTTTTATCTTCTTTGGCTGCTCTAATCCAGTCCATTTCATGACCTCCACTCAATGCATCTGGAATTATTCTCAATTCACCAGTAGTAGCAGGGGGATTATCCTCTCTGCCTATTATGAAAGGATCCATAGCATAGGTGCCACATATCAAAGTTCCTTTGGTTCCATAAAAAATAGCACCACCCCATCCCTGTTGGTCACCAGGATACATTCCAGGTTTCAAGCCTTCAGGGCGGTCTGGTTTCAAACCTCCATCGTACCAGGTAAACTCTACTGCTGGCATGTTAATATTTCCTTTTTTGGGACGCTCGCCAAAATAGTATGTTACTTTTTCTGCTGCGGGAGCACTTTCTGTATTCACTTGTGTAGAACTTGCTTCGAAAGCATAAGGAAAGCCAAGCTCAAGCGCTTTATAAACGGGATCCATTATATGGCAAGCCATATCACCCAAGGCTCCTGTACCAAAGTCCCACCATGCTCTCCAATTCCAAGGAGTGTAGGAGGGATGATATGGTCGTTCTGCAGCTGGCCCTAAAAATAGATCCCAGTCCAAGGTGTCTGGCACAGCATGCTTATCTTTTGGTCGTTCCAAGCCTTGAGGCCAGATAGGGCGGTCTGTCCAAGCATCTACTTTGGTGACTTCGCCTATCTCACCGTTCCAAATCCACTCGCACACTTTACGCATATCATCCGATGAGTTACCTTGGTTTCCCATCTGGGTGGCAACGCCGCTGGTCTTAGACAACTCAGTCAACTTCCTGGATTCATACACAGAATGTGTAAGGGGTTTTTGAAGGTAAACATGTTTTCCAGCCTGCATGGCATCTCTCGCACTTACATAATGCGTGTGGTCTGGCGTGCTTATCATTACCGCATCTATGTCTTTGTCCATTTCGTCCAGCATGACACGGTAATCTTTATACTTTTTCGCTTTAGGATAATCGTCAAAACAGCGTTTGGCATAGCTCCAGTCAACATCTGCCAACGCAACTATGTTTTGAGAATTCATGTTTCTTAAATTGCTTCTTCCCATACCACCAACACCAATTCCGGCGATGTTGAGTTTATCGCTGGGCGCGGTATATCCTAAGCCTGAAATTACATGACTTGGTAAGATAGTAGCTCCTGCGGTTGCTATGCTTATGTTTTTGATAAACTTTCGTCTAGATAAGCTAGTTTTGTACTTGAAATTATCCATGTTTTTAGTTCATTTTTGGATAAATTTATGAAAACTCTCCTCAAAACAAAGAATTTTTATAAAAAATAAAATTGACTTTTTATTCAAGATATTCCTAATGGGGAATATAACGTCAAAAATATTTTAAGATTAATTTCAAAATTAGGTTTAAAATTCTTCAGATTAAAGCCTCAAAAAGTATTTTAAAAAGTAAACTCGTTTTAGATTATAATTGAATTGTTTTCAATAATTGGTCAATAACCAAATAGAAAATGGACTTTAAAAAAAGTAAGTAATAAAAGCATAAACGAAGAAACTTTAATCATCGTTCATCTTTATGACAATTAAGTTGAAGCAATTCAAAATTTAAACCTCAGTTAGTTCCTTGTTCCAGACTTTGGATAGTTTTTTGAGTGATTCAAATAGGGTCTCAAAGGATGAGATCACGTAATAATCTTCTTGCATGATATCAGTTCTGAAAACTTTTTTGATAATAGCTTCAATGGAGTAATCCAGAAAATTAGCCTTCATTTCGTGGATTTGATTAGTTTCTCCATAAGAAGATAAAATACCAGCACCGTAGGATTGAATTTTACCTTTTTCTTCGATAACACCAAATTCAATTGTAAACCAGTAAAGACGCTGAAGTTGTAAGAGCTTTTCTGGCTCATCCAGAAATTGACAGCCAAGTTTGCCAAACTCATATACAAATTCAGAAAAAATAGGATTGCTCAATAAAGGGACATGGCCAAAAATATCGTGAAACATATCTGGCTCTTCCAGATAGTCTAAGCTATCTTTGGAACGCAACCATGTTGAAGAACAAAACTTACGTTCGGCAAGTAATTGAAAAAAGTCTTCTACAGGTATAAGTCCAGGCACTACCTTAAGCTCCCATTTGGTTTCAGTCTCAAACCAAATATTAATTTTTTTAAAACTTGGAATTTCGTTTGCATTCAAAACGGGAGACATATGTTCCAATGCATCTATGTATTCTTGAGAAGCTTTGCCAGAAATGTTTTCCTTCTGTCTATCAAAGAGTGTTTTCCAGACCCATAAGTCTTCTTCGTTGTACTTAGACATGTCTTGCATAAGAAGTGTTTTTAAAAAATAAAAATCCCGACTCTCAATTGAATCGGGATTAATTTTGGTTTATTATTTCAATTGTACCATTAACCGATTCTATTGTTTAGAAGTGGATAATAGTAATAATAATGATTCTTCTTTGTCATGTTTCAAAATTAGATAATATCTAAAATTACACAAATCAACAAGTGTTAAACTAAAACATACTTCAATTGGTCACTTCTCATAAATTATTAGTAATATCAAATTCATTTAGAATCATCGATATATGAAAAAAAATCACAACTGGGGAATAATAGGCTTAGGAGGTATCGCTCATAAATTTGCTTCAGACTTAAATGATGTCGAAGGTGCTCAGCTTTACGCAGTGGCTTCAAGAACTTTAGAAAAAGCTCGAAATTTTGCATCCGAATTTGATGTGGAAACCGCCTATGGTTCTTACGAAGCACTGGCTAAAGATCCCAAAGTAGATATCATTTACATCGCCACACCACATGTGTTTCATTACGAAAATACCATGATGTGTCTCGAGCATGGGAAAGCTGTGTTATGTGAAAAACCAATGGCGATAAATGCAGAGCAACTAAAGACCATGATTCAGGCTTCAAAAGAAAAGTCTTTGTTTTTGATGGAAGGACTTTGGACTAACTTCATGCCGCATCTTCAAAAAGTTCATCAACTCAATCAGTATGAAACTTATGGCAAATGCCTGAAAGTGGAAGCTGATTTTTCCTTCAAAGCTAAATTTGATACAGAAAAACGACTGTTCAATAAAGATTTAGGTGGAGGCGCTTTATTGGATATTGGGATTTATCCAGTGTTTCTAGCTTTAAAGCTTCTTGGTTCTCCTCAGGAAATGGAAGCGACTTGTGAATTTTCCTCAACAGGTATTGATATTTCCAATCAAATCAACTTTAAATATGCCTCTGGAGCAACAGCAAAATTATCTTCTAGTTTTGCTAAAACGACCCCTTCAAAGGCTAAAATTTATTTTGAAAAAGCTACGGTGGAGTTTGGTTCGCGATTCCATCAAACCGATAAATTATCGATTACAACTGACTCAGGCAAAGACCACATTGATTTTCATTATCCAACTCATGGTTATCAGTTTGAAATTGAACACGTGCAGGAGTGTTTGGACAAAGGCTTAACTCAAAGTCCGGAAATGCCACTAGCTGCTTCTTTGGAGTTGATAGAAACTTTGGATAAAATACGAGAACAATTAGGTTTGGTGTATTCTGAAGATTGGAAGTAGAATGAAAAAAGTACTACACTTAAAGTTGTTTAGTAGAAATATATTATTAAAGTAAAAGTAATTGACAGTTAATTTTGAAATCATATGGTGTTCAATTCAAAATTCATAATTATAATTGATCAACAAGTTTAAAACTTAAGACCTACTCCCCTCTATCCATAACCTAAAGTTGCAACTAATTATCTATTTAAAAAAATTGTGAAAGCCCTCCGAATTGCTAACTTTGCCGATGGTTGTAAACCGGGTTAGGGATAGAGGCTTTGTTGGAGCTCTTTCAAGTTTTTTATCTTGAAAAGCGACTGCCGAAAGTCCGACCTTGTTGCTTTTCAACAAGGGAACCCCCAAATAGATAAAACGAGACATTATGTTGGAAGTTAAGTACATACGGACACATCAGGAAGAATACACTCAGGCTCTTAAAAAAAGAAATTTTGAGGCTGAAGCTGTTTTTGAGTCTATCCTGAAATTGGACGATAAAAGAAAAGCTACGCAAAAACAACTGGACGAAATTCTTTCAGAATCCAACAATCTTTCCAAAGAAATAGGAATGCTTTTCAAGTCTGGTGAAAAAGAAAAAGCCAACGCACTCAAAGAAAAAACAGCTGGGCTCAAGGAAGATTCCAAACGTCTTGGTGAAACTATGAGTCAGGTTGGGACCGAATTACAGGCTTTGCTATACCAGGTTCCAAATATTCCGCATCCTTCTGTGCCAGCTGGAAAAAGTGAAGAGGACAACGAAGAGATTTTTAAAGAAGGCGATATTCCTGTGTTGGCACAAAATGCGCTTCCACACTGGGAGTTGGCCAAAAAATACGACATCATCGATTTTGAATTGGGCAATAAAATTACCGGTGCTGGATTTCCTGTTTACAAAGGCAAAGGTGCAAGATTACAAAGGGCTTTGATCGCTTACTTTTTGGATAAAAACGTTGAAGCAGGTTACACTGAAGTGCAGGTACCACTTTTGGTCAATGAAGCTTCTGGCTATGGAACCGGGCAGTTGCCAGATAAAGAAGGTCAAATGTACCATGTGGGGAATGATGATTTGTATTTAATTCCAACGGCTGAGGTGCCTATTACCAATATTTACAGGGATGATTTGTTAACTGAAAACCAGCTTCCAATTCAGTTGACGGGATATACGCCCTGCTTCAGAAGAGAAGCGGGGAGTTATGGTGCTCACGTTCGAGGTCTTAACCGCTTACACCAATTTGATAAAGTGGAATTAGTCAACATTGTAAAGCCGGAAGAGTCTTACCAGGTTTTGGATAAGATGGTAGAACATGTCAAATCGATTTTAAGAGATTTGAGATTGCCTTATCGTGTCTTGAGGTTATGTGGTGGAGATTTAGGATTTACTTCGGCTTTGACCTTCGATTTCGAATTATTTTCCACGGCTCAGGATCGCTGGCTGGAGATCTCTTCGGTGTCTAACTTTGAAACCTTTCAGGCTAACCGATTAAAAATCCGTTATAAAGATTTCCATAAAAATAAAGCTTTGGTGCATACTTTGAATGGAAGCTCTTTAGCATTGCCTAGAGTTTTGGCGGGTATTCTGGAAAATTATCAAACTGAAGATGGTATTATGATTCCAGAAGTTTTAAGACCTTACACTGGTTTTGATATTATTTCTTAGGGATTGGAATTGAGTAATTGATAAGTTAGAATTTACAATTATTTCTCAAATAGTATAGCGCCGAAAAATATTTCGGTAAATTTGAGCATGCGTTTAGAATTACCTGGATCTTTAACAGCAAAATCTATTTTGACATTTCTGTCACTACTTTTTTTCACTTTTGGCTATAGTCAAAGTGCGGAGCTGGCAGAGAATTATTTCGATCAAGGCGAGTATGAAAAAGCGGAAGCGATTTACGCAAAACTTCATAAAAACAACCCAGGTCATCAGAATTGGTTACTTGGTTACGTGGAGACCCTACAGGCACTTGACAAGGTAGAGGAAGCTGAATCCACATTGAAAAACTATTTAATCAAAATTGGAGAATATCCAAACATACAGATAGAGCTCGGTTACTTATACCAAAAGCAACAGGATTCACTCAAAGCTAATCAATATTATCAAAAAGCAATTTCTCAAGTCGAAGCCAGACCAGGTTTTGCCTATTCCGTTGGTAATGCATTTCAAAAATACGGTTTGCTGGATCTTGCTGTCGAAACTTATGAAACCGCTCAACGCATCGAACCACGTAGCAATAATACTATTGAGCTTGCAAGAATTTATGGTGAGCAGAGTCAGTTTAAATCCATGTTTGAAAACTACATGGATCTAATTGTTGAAAACCCTAGTTACTTTCAAATTTTGAATCGAAACTTCTCGCAATACATCACTGAAGACTCGGGTAATGAAGCCAATCAGGCTTTAAGGCAGGTTCTACTTCAACGCAATCAGAAAGAACCGAATGTCATTTATAACCAAATGCTCAGCTGGTTGTTTGTTCAGCAGAAAGACTATTCCAAAGCCTTTGTACAAGAGAAAGCACTTTATCAACGATCACAGTTCAAATCTTTAGATAGATTTATAGATTTGGCTTTGATTTCTAAAGACAATGACGACTTAACTAGTGCCAGAAAAATGCTTGAGTTTGCTGTTGAAAATGCAGCAAGCCAACGCGATTTGCTATCAGCAGAAAGACAATTACTTCTCGTTAAAAGGTTGCTGGCTTCGCCTGAAGATTATGCTAAAATTGAAACCACTTATAAAAATTTTCTTGCCAAAATTGGAAGAAATAAAGATAGCTTTCTAGTTCAAAAAGATCTAGCTGAATTTATCGCTTATCAAAAAAACGATGTTGAAAAAGCTTTGGATCAAATTGAACTTATCAATTCACAAAATTTATATCAGCAGCAAGTTGGAGAATTGAAATTACTGGAGGCGGACTTAAATGTGCAGCAATCTAAATTTAATCAGGCCTTATTGCTTTACACTCAGGTTGAAAAACTAATTCCTAATAGTGATATTGCCCGAGAGGCAAAATTTAAAGTGGCAAAAACCAGCTACTATACAGGAGATTTTGATTGGGCGTTGACTCAGCTAAAAGTTTTGAAGACTTCTGCTTCACAGTTGACATCCAACGATGCTTTGGAATTGTCCTTATTGATCAAAGACAACAGCCAGGAAGACAGCACACGAACCGATTTGAAGCTGGTGGCTAGAGCAGACTTGCTTCAGTTTCAGAATCAACCGGATAAGGCCCAAAACATTTTAGAAAACGTACTTGCCGATTATAAATCGCCATCAATTGTGGATGAAGTGTTATTGAGGATTGCCAATTTGCATTTGGAAAATAACAGAATTGAAAAAGCTATTCCATTTTTGCAGCGTATCGTAGACGAGCATGGTGATAAAATCTTAGCTGATAATGCCAACTTTATCTTAGGAAAACTTTTTTCAGATCGACTAAATGAGCCTGAAAAGGCCAAAAAATATTTCGAAACTTTAATTTTTAATCATCCCGATAGCATTTATTTTGTAGAAGCTAGACAGCGCTTCAGAAAGCTGAGAGGAGATCAAATTCAATAATATGTTTATTTATAATGTAACGACCAATATTGAAGAAAATGTCCACGACGAATGGGTAGAATGGATGAAAAATATCCATATTCCAGCGATGTTACAAACTGGGAAATTTGAAAGCGCAACTATGAGTCGTGTGGACGTGGTAGAATCTATGGGTGGAATCACTTATTCTGTGCAGTATAAAATTCAGAATAAAGCCACCTTGGAACGTTACTTTGAGGAGGATGCTGAAAAGCTGAAAAAGCAAACCAAACTTTTTGAAGGCAAATTTGTAAGTTTTAGAACCGAAATGGAAATTGTACATGAGCAATAAAGAGCGAACAACTATAGACGACGAAGTTTTCAAAGCCAATTTTGAACAAGGAGTTCGTGAGGTGAGAGCCAAAAAACATTTAGGCCAACACTTCTTAAATGACGAGGACGTCTCCAAGCGCATTGCTGAAACTTTGTTGAAAGACAACTATAAAAATTTACTGGAAATAGGGCCAGGCATGGGAGTCCTGACCAAATACCTGCTTGAGAAATACGATAGATTTATAGCTATGGATCTGGATAGGGAATCTATTGCTTATCTTAATTCTACCTTCAAAGTAGAAAATAAAATTCAGGATAAACCTCAGGCGTTGAATGTTGTGGAAGCAGATTTTCTAAAAGCAGATTTGAAGGAATATCTTGGAGATGAACAATTTGCTATTATTGGCAACTTTCCTTACAACATTTCTACTCAGATCGTGTTTAAAACTTTGGAAAACAAAGAACAAATTCCAGAATTTTCAGGCATGTTTCAAAAGGAAGTCGCAGAGCGTATTTGCGCCAAGGAAGGCAGCAAAACCTATGGGATTTTATCGGTATTGACTCAGGCTCACTACACTGCAGAATATCTGTTTACTGTTCCACCAGAAGCTTTCGATCCACCACCCAAAATCAATAGTGGGGTGTTGAGGTTACAGCGTAAAGAAAATTATGAGTTGCCTTGCGAAGAAAAAAAACTAAGAGATGTGGTAAAAACCGCTTTTCAGCAGCGAAGAAAAACGCTTCGTAATAGCTTAAAAAAATTCAACTTATCTCCAGAATTAAGAGAAGACGCTATCTTTGCTCAACGCCCTGAACAATTGAGCGTGGAGCAATTTATTGAGTTGACAATTAAAATAAGCGAAGATGGCATTTGAACTCACCAAAGAATTAATTGAGAAGATAGAATCTCTCATCGAAGAAAAAAATGACCATGAGTTAGAATCACACTTGGAAGAATATCACCATGCGGATATTGCCGAGGTTCTTGACGAATTAAATTTGGATGATGCGACCTACATTATTAAGCTTTTAGGTAGCGATCAAACTTCTGAGGTATTGATGGAAATGGATGAGGACGATCGGGAAAAAATTCTCCGAAACCTCAATGCTAAGGAAATTGCTGAGGAAATTGAAGAAATGGATACCGATGATGCGGCGGATATAGTTTCAGAATTATCAGAAGATATCAAGTCTCAGGTCATCTCTAACATCAAGGACAAGGAACACGCCGAAAATATTGTAGAACTCCTTAAGTACGATGAGGATTCTGCAGGGGGATTGATGGCGAAAGAGTTGATAAAAGTCAATGAAAACTGGAGTGTCACCGGTTGCATGACCGAAATGAGGAACCAGGCAGAAAATGTGACTCGTGTGCATTCCATATATGTGGTCGATAACAAAGGAAAATTAAAAGGTAGACTTTCGCTTAAAGATCTTATTACTGCTCCAAGCAAAGCAGAAATCGCTGATGTTTATATTACCAATGTAGACTATGTTGATGTGCATACCCCTGGAGATGAAGTGGCTAGGATCATGCAAAAATATGATCTGGAAGCAATTCCTGTGGTGGATGAATTTGGAAGACTGGTAGGACGAATCACAGTCGATGACATCATCGATTTTATAAAAGAAGAAGCCGAAAAGGATTACCAAATGGCAGCTGGTATTTCCGAAGATGTAGAAGCCGATTCTACGATCTGGCAATTGACGAGAGCGAGATTGCCCTGGCTTATTTTAGGACTTTTTGGGGGATTGGGAGCAGTTTATGTCATGCAAGGTTTCGACTCCGCCCTGGAGAATTACGAAATCCTATTCTTTTTCACACCATTAATTGCGGCCATGGCCGGTAACGTTGGGGTTCAATCTTCAGCGATCATTGTCCAAGGCTTGGCCAACGATACCGTCAGAGACAGTTTAGCAAAGCGATTGCTCAAAGAAGTAACGCTTAGCATCATCAACGGAACAGCTTTAGGCTTGCTGGTAATAGGCTTCGGAGCTATCACTTCCATGGCATTTTTGGTAAGCATTACAATCGCTATTTCTATATTGTCGGTGATTATTATGGCAGCTTTAATTGGAACCTTCGTTCCGATTATTTTGAATAATAGGGGCATTGATCCAGCAATTGCCACAGGCCCTTTTATCACTACCAGTAATGACATCATTGGTATCTTGGCTTATTTTTATATCGCCAAATTAATTTTGAACTTTTAGCGATGACACCTATTCCATTTCAGAAAGAATTGATTGTTAAGAAAGAATACCTAGATGAGCAAAACCACGTCAATAATCTGGAATACATTAAGTGGATTTTAGACATTTCAGAAGCCCATTGGGTGGCCAAAACGCCTTTAAGCATCAGAGAACAATACGCCTGGTTTGTATTGGATCACTACATCCAATACAAACGTCAAGCTTTTCTGGGTGAGGAATTGATCCTGACCACTTGGATCGAAAATTACTCCACAGTCAAATCAGAACGCTGCGTGCACATCACCCGCAAAGCCGATGGAAAAACGATTGTGGAAGCTAGAACTAACTGGTGCTTTATAGATCAGCAAACAAAAAAACCAGCACGCATAACTCAGGAGCTTGTAAAACCTTATTTTGAATTTGAATCTGCTTAGCTTTATGTCTTAGCGATATTCAGCTTAAACCTTAGGATTATGAAGATATTACATCTGGACAGTAATCATCCACTGATGATTAAAGAATTGACCAAAATGGGTTTCGATAACACTGAAGATTTCAAGAGTACCAAAGCTGAGGTGGAAGCTAAAATTCATGAGTTTGATGGCATCATCATCCGCAGTCGGTTTAGTATTGATAAGGCATTTCTGGATAAAGCCACTAACTTAAAATTCATCGGTAGAGTAGGAGCTGGTTTGGAAAATATCGACGTAGACTACGCCGAGCAAAAAGGGATAAAACTTTATAACGCCCCTGAGGGTAATAGGAATGCAGTCTCAGAGCACGCACTTGGCATGTTGCTGAGTTTATTTAATAAATTACGGATAGCTCACGATGAAGTGGTTAACGGCCAATGGAGGCGCGAAGCCAACCGAGGTTATGAGTTGGAAGGCAAAACAGTAGGTATTATCGGTTATGGTAACACGGGTAGAGCTTTTGCCAGAAAATTGAGCGGATTTGATTGTGAGGTATTATGCTATGATATTTTAGATGAGGTTGGAGATCAAAATGCCAAGCAAGTCAGTCTTCAGGAGCTAAAATCCAAAGCCGATGTTATCAGTTTGCATACGCCTCAAACTCCCCAAACCATGGGAATGATCAACTTTGAATTTATTAATTCAATGAAAAAGACCTTTTGGTTCATCAATACCGCCAGAGGTAAAAGTGTGGTCACCGAAGATTTGGTTGACGGACTGAAATCTGGAAAAATCCTTGGAGCTGGACTAGATGTATTGGAGTACGAAAAATCCTCCTTTGAAGATATGTTCACCTCTAGTTATCAACTTCCCCAAGCCTTTCACTATTTAATGAAAGCTGATAATGTTCTGTTGAGTCCACACGTAGCTGGCTGGACCTTTGAAAGTCACATCAAACTCGCTCAGACGATTGTGGATAAAATTAGCGGAGATTTTAAGACAAAATAAAACCTCTCCTTGTTATCAAAACAAGAAGAGGTTTTAAAATTAATTTACTTAAGCCTTCTGACTCGTCGGCACAATCTCCGAACAATTGATTTCGGTGATGTATCTCTTTTCGCCGTCTTTGGTTTCATAAGAACGTGGGGCGAGTTTACCTCTGAGTAAGACTTCCTGTCCTTTTTTGACGTAAGTTTCGATAAAGCTGGCGGTTTTGCCCCAGGCGATGATGTTGTGCCAGTAGGTGTTGGTGATTTTCTCTCCGCTGTTGTCGTAATAAAACTCATTCGTGGCGATAGAAAATTTGACTAATTTCTTTCCAGAATCTAGGTTAATTACTTCTGGATCCTGGCCTAAGTGGCCCATTAACTGTACTGAATTTTTTAAAGTACTCATAACAATAAAATTTAAATGGTTTTTAAAAACTGACTCGGACTTTCCAAGCCATAGCGACGATGTTTCCGATCGACAAGGCAAAGATGCGGTGAGAGTTTTCTTATAGTCGTCTGTTATCCAGTTACTTCCTTTTACTTACGTTTACAAACGTTTGTAGTCGTTTGTAAATGGTTATTGATTGGATTGATTTCAATACATAGAAATTTCTAATACCATAAAAAACATCTTTTTACGACAATTGCCATATTTCTTATAGAGTCTCAAATCCTAAATTCATGTTTTTTTAAAGGATACGCGCTATGCGAAGGAGAAAGAAATCTTTCTTGTCGAAGAGCAAAAGATTTCTCCTACTGTCGGAATGACAAGAAATATTTGTGATCCTCAATAAGTTTTAATTAATTCAGGAGACAGATTTGCTTCAAGATCTTTTTTTTGAAAATAAAAACTGAGTAAAAAAATCCCACCTAAACATTCATTCAAAAGGTTTTTCAATAAAGTAAGTATTTATTACCAATAAGCACTAACTAAAAATTTCTTGATCTTCTCGATTTTGAGTAAAAACCAGTTTAAACCCTATAATCACTGACTTAAGTCTAAAAATTCCGTTTTTTGGTGAATTGAAAATGTACGGTTTAACCGTAACAAGAGTACGGTCGAACCGTAATCTATTTGTTTTTTAGTGACTTACATTTGTTTAAACAAAAACATAAAACTTATTTTTAAAACTTAAAGACATGAAAAAGATAATCGGAATTTTCACAATGGTATGCTTATTTTTCTTTGCAGGATGTTCACCAGAAACCTTTAGCGACGACCAATACGAAGGACAAACTCCAGAAGAAATCTTTGGAACAGGAGGAGAAAATAGAGTTCACAGAGCAACCAATACTCCTCCGGACGACAGTGATTTATAAATTTTAATTTTAGTAGTTTAGACAAGATTTTAGGATATACTTAATGAAGCATTGGATATTTTATCTTGTCATACTTACTTTAGTTTTTGGTTGTCAATCACCTTCAAAGCAAAATTTAGAAGTTAACCCTCAGCTTAGGGACTCTATATTAACTTATTTGAAGAATGTTGATAACAATAAAAATAAACTGAATAGTTTAAAAAAGTCATTTCAATTTATTCAACAAATTGAAAATGATAGTTTACAAATCAAGTACTTAAAGGCGCTAGATTATAGAGCTTTAAATTCAGATGATGGAATTTATTTGAGCATAAATTCTTTAGGTTTAGAAAAATCTGTCAAATATAAAGACACTTTATCTTTAGCTAATTTTTACTGGAACTTAGGTGATTACCAGCTTAATAATAATAAATCTGATAAAGCCTATTTTTCTTATAATGAAGCACAATATTTATACAACCTAAAAGGAGATTTAAAGAATTATGCTCAGATGTTATATAATCAGGCATTAATTCAATCTCAGGCGAAAGACTTCACCGGGGCAGAAGTTAGCCTTATTAAGGTAGCTGAGATTTCCCAACAAACTAAAAACTATGAGTTACTTTATAAAGCTTACAATGTTTTAGGTGTTACCAACTATAATCTTAAAAACTTTGACGTTTCGATTAAGTATTTAAATAATGCTCTACAAGCTTTAGGTAAAGTAGAAGATTCAGATTTATACAGAGCTTCGACATTTAATAATCTAGGTAATGTATACGAAAAGCTAAAAGAATATGATTTAGCTATCAAAAATTACCGCAAAACACTTTCTACAAAAAATATATACGATAGAGATCCTTACCTCTACGCAATGGCTTTGGATAATTTAGCCTATAATCGACTGGAAACAGGTGAGCTACAAAATGTTTTGCCGGATATGCAGGAGGCTTTAGCGATTCGAGAGAAAATTCAGCATTTGGCTGGTATTTCTATCAGTCAGATTCATATTGCAGAATATTTTAAATCTATTGGTGATATCACCCAGGCCATAAAATTTGCGGGAGCTGCTAATACTACCGCAAAAAATAATAATAACAACAGGGATATCCTTAAATCCTGGCAATTACTTGCCGACCTTCAACCAGAAGATAGTTATGCCTACACCACTTCTTATATCAATTTAAGCGATAGCCTTCAAACTGAGGAGAGAAAAGTTCGAAATAAATTTGAGCGTATACGCTTTGAGACCGAAGAAGTCATGCAGCGCGCAGAAATGCTGGAAGAGGAGCGTACCATTATTTTTCTTATTTCTTCCCTCATTATCATTATAGGCAGTTCAATCTTCGTGTTTTATATTCAGCGTTCCAAGAACAGATCTTTAGAACTGGAACGCGATCAAAAAATTGCTGACGAAAAAATATATGAATTATTGCTTTTGCAAAGTGCCAGAAAAGATGAGGGAAAACGCGAAGAGCGTGACCGCATTGCAAAAGAACTCCACGATAATATACTTACAGAGCTTTACGCCAATCGGATGAATCTGATGTTTTACAAATATAAAACGGGCATCAAAGGAGATGAGAAATTCGGAAAGCTTACTGATAACCTGATGGATGTAGAAAAGCAAATCAGGAATTTATCTCACGAACTCTCCAATACTTACTTTGATGAGCACAAAGAATTTGGCGATCTCATTCAGGACCTTCTCCATAAACTACAACTTGAGAGATCTCATCAATTAACCGTGGACGATTCCGTCAACTGGTCTCAAATCGCATCCAACATTAAAATGCACACCTATCGAATTCTTCAGGAAACAATTATGAATATTCAGAAACACGCCGAAGCGAGTTTTGTATTTATTAAATTCAGTTTAAATGAAGACGCCAATGAAATCGAATTTATTGTTGAGGACGATGGTAAAGGATTTAAGGATAATAAGAAACCCGGAATAGGGCTTAAAAATATAAAATCCCGGGTGGAAGATATCAGCGGTAAAATATGTATTGATTCTAAGCAAGGTTCTGGGACCAAAATCAGTATTTTTATACCCATTAAATAAAAGCTATGTCTAATTATAAGGTTTTACTAGTCGATGATCATCCCATGATCATTGCTGGCTTTGAGCAAGCACTGGATATCATCAAGGAAAACAACGAGAAACTTAATTTCAGTAGAGATTCTGCAGTAGAATGTACCACTGCTGCTGAGTTTATTTCTGACAAAAACAATAAATACGACCTTATCTGTCTGGATTTATCACTGCCCGGAAGTAAAGATGGTAAGTATAATTCTGGGGAGGATCTGGCGAAATTAGCCAAAAAGCATCAGCCTAAAGCGAAATTGCTGATATGCACCATGCTGGAAAATAATTACAAGGTATTGAATGTTATGCGGAGGATAGATCCAGATGGTTTTTTGGTAAAATCTGATACCAATCCAGATATATTGATTTCTGCTATAGAAAATCTACTTAATGGAAAAACTTATCAAAGCTCTACTGTTCACCAGATGCTCAAAAAAACGATTGAATTTTCTCACAATATAGATGAAGAGGATTTGAAAATACTTTTCTATTTGTCAAAAGGTATTTTAACCAAAAACTTACCTGAACATTTAGGACTTTCTCTCAGTGCTGTCGAAAAGAGAAAAAAACAAATGAAGCAATTCTTTGATATACCAAACAGAAATGACAAGATCCTTCTCGAAAAAGCAAAAGAAAAGGGATTTTTATAAAAAATCCCTTTTCTTTTGACTTTAAATAATGTGCCTATTACTCACTTAGTAGCTTTGAAATTTCATCAAGCTTAGGTGTTAATACTACTTCTATTCTTCTGTTTCTTGCTCTGTTTTCTTCAGTTGTGTTTGGCACTAATGGCGCATACTCGCCCTTGCCTGCAGCAGTAAGGTTTTGCGGATCGATGTTGCCATTTTTCAGTAATAATTTTAAGACTTCCGTTGCTCTTTTGGTAGACAAATCCCAGTTGTCATTTAAAGGTCCATTTCCACCGTAGGGAACGTCATCAGTATGACCTTCTATCAACACAGCAATATCTGGATTTTCTGCCAAAACTTTCCCGAGCTCTTTCACCGCCTTTTGTCCTTCATTCCCCACGTTCCAGCTTCCAGAAGCAAATAAAAGCTTGTTTTCCATAGAAACATAAACCTTACCGTCTCTCATTTCCACACTTAGACCTTGACCTTCAAAATTTGTAAGGGCACGGGAAAGATTGTCCTTGAGGGTTTGCATTTTCTGCTCCTTTTCAGCTATTAAGCTTTCTAATTCTTGAACACGCTGAGATCTGGCTTGCAAATCTTTCTGAAGTTCTTCCAGTCGGTTTTGTTCTTTGGCAAGAGCGGCTTCTTTCTCTTCCAACTGACGAAGCAATTCTCTGTTTTGCTTGGAGTTCTCAGCCAGTGCTTTCGAGCTATTTTTTTCTAAGGCATCATAAGATTCTTCGAGTTTGTCCAGAGTACTTTTGTTTCTTTGGTAGTCTGCAAGAAGATCATCACGTTGAGTTTTTAAAACTTCAATTCTGTCTTTTGAGTAGGCGAGTTCATCTTCAACAGCAGTTTTTTCTGAATTGCACTCGTCCAGCTTTTGACTGAGTTGCTCGTTTGTTCTTTTTAGTGAATTAAGATCCTCTTCAAGCTCGAGGAATTTTTTTTGACTCACACAGCCTATCAAGTTGAGGCTTAAGAATCCAATAAGTACATATCGCATTAGTTTCATAGGAAGGATTTTAAAGTAAAGGTTATTAATTTAAATCAAGTTCTAAAAGTACCGGGCAGTGGTCGCTGTGTTTCGCTTCTGGTAAAATAACTGATCTTGAAATTTTATTTTCAATTTCTTCAGCTACCAAAAGGTAATCCAGGCGCCATCCTTTATTGTTTTGTCGAGCATTTGCTCTGTAGCTCCACCACGAGTATTGAACAACGTCTTCGTTTAATTTTCGAAAAGAATCTATAAAGCCAGATTCGTTTAAGAAATTGGATAGCCACTCGCGTTCTGCAGGAAGGAATCCAGAAACTGTTTTCAATCTCACTGGATCATGGATATCTATGGCTTCGTGACAAATATTATAATCACCACATATCACTAAATCTGGAAAGTCTCTTTTGAGGTCTTCAATATAGATTTTGAATTCATCCATATAAGTAAATTTGTAACTCAGCCGATCATCATTCGTTCCAGACGGAAGGTACAAACTCATAACAGAGACATCATCAAAGTCAGCCCTTATATTTCGACCTTCTCTATCCATATATCCTATTCCTGTTCCATATTCAACATGATTCGGTTCAGACTTACTTATAATGCCGACACTGCTGTAGCCTTTTTTTTCTGCAGAATACCAATAGCAATATTTATAACCTATGTCCTCAAAAATAGAGTCATCTATCTGCTCTGGTTGTGCTTTTGTTTCTTGAAAACAGACCACATCTGCATCAGCAGCTTTTAGCCAGTCAATTAGTCCTTTCTTAAGTGCAGCGCGAATGCCATTAACATTATATGAGATAATTTTCATGTCTTGTTTTGATTCAAAAATAAGTATAAGTCTTCAACTTAATTTATATCGATGACGTTTTTATATTGAAAAAAAAAGTCCATTTTTAATTTATTAATTATCAGAGTCTTGAAGAAGTAGGGTGTTAATTATTTACAAATATATTCTGCTTTATTTTTTAAACATGGATATGTGTTTTACATTTGTACCAGGATGAAGTTTTTTCATAATAGATTGGTTAGTTAAGAAAAGCCTTGAGCACTCGCTCAAGGCTTTTCTGTTTTAAAGCAGTTTTTACTTTTAAAGGCAATAGAATTTCAATTTTTTTACACAAAAAAGCCTGTTCAAACATTTAGAAACAGGCTGTAATAATTTTTAATTCCTTTTAAATTTAAATACTAATTAAATTTAATGAGATACGTATTTTTCTTCCCTTTGTTAATTAAGACATACTTCCCATTGATTAAATCAGATTCTTTTAGACTGTAATCCAGACCTACTTTTGATTTATTTACAGAAATCGAATTTTCCTTCAAAGCTCTTCTGGCTTCACCATTGGAATTCAGGAATTCAGTTTCGGCAGATAAAGCAGCAATCATATCAAGTCCATCTTTCAAAAGACTTTTATTTAATTCTTTAAGAGGAACTCCTTCAAAAACATCTAAAAACGTAGCTTCATCGAGTTTTGCAAGATCCTCTTCGGTACTTTTCCCAAACAATACCTGAGATGCTTCTTTTGCTTTTTCCAAAGCACCTTTGGAGTGTACAGCTTCTGTAATTTCGTCGGCCAGTTTGCTTTGTAGAGTTCTTAAGTGTGGTTGCTCTCTATGAGATTTCACAAGGCTTTCAATTTCATCTTTTGAAAGAAATGTAAATATCTTAATGAACTTCTCAGCATCCTCATCACTTGTATTTATCCAGTATTGATAAAACTTGTAAGGAGATGTTTTCTCTGGGTCAAGCCATATATTACCAGTCGCAGTTTTTCCAAATTTGGTGCCGTCAGCTTTTGTGATGAGCGGACAAGTCAAAGCAAAACCTTTGCCTTGGTCGATTCGCCTGATTAACTCAGTTCCTGTGGTGATGTTTCCCCATTGATCACTGCCGCCCATTTGTAAAGAACAATCCTGAGTCCTGTATAGATGGAGGAAATCATAACCCTGCACCAATTGATAGGTGAATTCTGTAAAACTCATGCCTTCTTTAGATTCTGAAGACAAGCGTTTTTTTACAGAATCCTTTGACATCATATAGTTCACGGTGATGTGTTTTCCAACATCCCTGATGAAGTCCAAGAAAGAAAAATCTTTCATCCAATCGTAATTATTGACCAGGATAGCTGAATTATCTTCTGAGGTTTTAAAATCTAAAAATTTGGATAATTGCTTTTTCAAAGCCTCTTGATTATGTCTTAATGTTTTTTCATCTAAAAGATTTCGCTCCTGAGATTTCCCGGAAGGATCTCCAATCATTCCTGTGGCGCCACCTACCAAAGCGACAGGTTTGTGACCTGCTAGTTGAAAGTGTCTTAACATCATAACGCCGACCAAGTGGCCTATATGAAGAGAATCTGCCGTCGGATCTATTCCTACATAAGCTGCTCTGCTTTTTTCGTTAAGATGTTCTTGAGTACATGGCATAACATCATGAACCATTCCTCTCCAGGTGACTTCTTCTATAAAATCCTTTTTCATTCTTAGTATTGATTTGCCGCAAAGATATTATAATGAAAAAATTATCAACTTTCGAAATTCGTATATTTACCAAATGAATTTACTTACCGGTGCAACAGGACTTGTCGGAGCTCATTTATTGGCTCAACTCATTTTAAATAAAGAGAAAACCAGAGCTTTATTCAGAACTGAAAACAAAAAAAATCAGGCAATCTCTGTCATTCTTAAGTATGACATAATACCTCAGCAAATTGAAGATACCGTAGAGTGGTTTCAGTGCGATATTTTAGACATACCAAAGTTGGAAAGTGCCTTTGAGTCTGTCACTCATGTTTATCACTGTGCAGGATTTATAAGCAATAGTCCTTCGGATTACAAAATGATGCGTAAAGTCAATATAGAAGGTACTGCCAATGTTGTGAATCTTTCTATTGATTTTCCTATTCAAAAATTTTGTCACGTAAGCTCCATTGCAGCCTTAGGAAAACCAAATGTGGGGGAAGAGGTAACAGAAGAAACCACAATGGCCGAAGATCAAAAGCCTTCAGCTTATGAAATCAGTAAATACGGAGCTGAAATGGAAGTCTGGAGAGCTTCTCAGGAAGGCGTAAGTGTAGTCATCGTAAATCCTGGGGTTATTCTCGGGGATGGATTTTATGATTCTGGTAGTGGAACCTTATTGGCAAAATTAAAAAAAGGATTAAAATTCTATCCACCTAAAATAACAGGATTTGTTGGCGTGTATGATGTCAGTAAAATTATGATTCAGCTTATGAACAGTTCAGTGGTAAATCAACGTTTCATTTTAGTTTCTGAAAACTTATCATTTAAAGAAGTAGGGGAGTGCTTTGCAGGTTTATACAATAAACCTGACCCCAAAATCCGCCTAAAACCGTGGATGCTCTACATCGCCTGGTTTTTTGAAGTGCTCAGGTCCTTTTTTACGTCCTACAAAAGGCAACTTACGTTGGAGTTGATTCCTAGCCTTTTTAAAGACTCTTTTTATTCTTCAGATAAAATAAAAAAAGAGCTTCAATATACTTTTGAAACTCTTGAAGTCTATGCTGATAAAATACACAAGCGCTCTTAATTTGTTTTTTCGATTTTTTTCAGTTTTTGGCTTCTAGGATCAGATTCTAGTGATTTGATAGAGTCTTTTTTCTTAAGTTCTACTTTTCTCAAACTATCCGAAACTCTAGAAATTGAATCGTAAGCCTTTTCTAATTTTTCAATACTGTCTTTGACTTTCTCGTAGATCTCTGTATTTTCATCAAATTGCATGTTGTAATACAAAATATTCTGCTTGATATCGGTTGTATCAATATTGTATTTTTTAGATAAAAACTCAAGCATTTCCACATCGAGTTCTTCAAGTTTTTTTTCGTTAGTGCTTACAGCAGCATCGAGCAAAACCATGTCATACAAAAGATCTGTCATTTTTGATTTATCCAGAAAATTGTCAGGTTTTTCGATCTCATCGATATTTTGACAGCCAATGAATAGTAGGACTAAACTTATAAAAAAAAGGAAGTTTACTCTTTTCATCCTATCTGTTGAATTTTATGCGTTCTCCAAATAGGCCTTCATTGAATTTGAAATTTTCAAATACCAAATGTCCATTTACAAAAGTGTGAGTGACTCTAGATTTGAAAGTCGTCCCGTCGAATGGAGACCAATTGCATTTATAGAAAATATTTCTTGAATTCACAGTCCAGGGCGATTGAGTGTCAATGAGTACTAAGTCTGCTTTGTAACCCTCTCTGATGTAACCTCTTTTGTCAACATCAAATAAAATCGCCGGATTGTGACACATTTTTTCAACAATCTTTTCTAACGAAAGTTTCCCTTTGTGATAAAACTCCAGCATAGCGGGTAAACCGTGCTGAACCAATGGCCCTCCACTTGGAGCTTTTGTGTAGACATTATTTTTTTCTTCCTTGGTATGAGGGGCATGGTCTGTGGCTACAACATCCAAAAGATTTTTATTCAAAGCTTTTAATAATTCAGTTCTATCTTTTTCAGTTTTTACTGCAGGATTCCATTTGATGAAGGTGCCTTTCTTTTCGTAATCCGATTCATTAAACCACAAGTGATGAATACAGACTTCTGCAGTAATCTTTTTCTTTTCTAGTGGTAGTTTGTTTGAAAATAATTTAAGCTCTTTGGCTGTTGAAAGGTGAAAAACATGTAATCGAGCTCCTGTCTTTTTCGCAAGAGCAACTGCATTGGAAGAAGATAAATAGCAAGCTTCTTCACTTCTTATTTTTGGATGCAAATGAATAGGAATATCATCCCCATATTTTTCTACATGTTCTTTTAAATTCTTTTGAATTGTAGCTTCATCTTCACAGTGGGTGGCGATGATCAATGGTGAGTGTTTGAAGATCTCTTCCAAAACTTTTTGATCATCAACCAGCATATTTCCTGTAGATGAACCCAGGAATAACTTCAGCGCAGCTGTAGTTTTAGGATTAATCTTTTTAATTTCTTCCAGATTATCGTTGGTTCCTCCAAACATAAATGAATAGTTAGCATAAGAATTATCCTTGGCCATGGTAAACTTTTCTTTAAGCTTTTCTATCGTTGTTGTTTGAGGATTGGTATTGGGCATCTCAAAATAGGAGGTTATCCCACCTGCAACTGCTGCACGAGAACCTGTAAGAATTGTTTCTTTGTGTGTAAGTCCTGGCTCTCTAAAGTGAACTTGATCGTCTATAACCCCAGGAATGAGATGTTTTCCACCAGCATCAATGATTTCAATATCGCTCGATTTTGCACTGATTGAGCTAGAGACTTCTACTATCCAACCATCTTTTAAATGGACATCGCCTTCAAAAATTTTATTTTCATTGACGATTTTCGCGTTTTTGATTAGATATTCTTTCATAATTTAAATTTTACCGAAAAGACTTTTCAACTTTAAAGTGACGACTCCAAAAACTGCTTCTTTTATGATACCGCTACTCATTTTGGATTTTCCTTTCGTTCGATCTGTAAATATAACTGGTATTTCTTTCAATCGAAATCCCTTTTTAAAAGCTTTAAATTTCATTTCAATTTGAAACGCATAGCCTACAAATTTTATTTTGTTGAGATCGATGCTTTCTAGAACTTGTCGTTTATAGCATATAAATCCAGCAGTGGTATCTTCAACGGGCATTCTAGTGATTGCCTTTACATATTTAGAAGCCAGCCAAGATAGCAGCACGCGTTTCATCGGCCAGTTGATTACGTTTACTCCAGTGATATAGCGGGAGCCGATGGTTACATCATAATCGTTCTTCAAGCAGGAATTATATAACCTTATCAAATCATTTGGATTGTGGGAGAAGTCGGCATCCATTTCAAAAATATAATCATAGGTTCTCTCCAAAGCCCATTTGAAACCATGAAGATAGGCCTTGCCCAAGCCGCTTTTTGCAGCTCTTATTTCTAAGTGTAATTTGTCTTTAAATTCTTCTTGAAGCTTTTGAACCAACTCCCAGGTTCTGTCTGGAGAAGAATCATCAACAACAAGAATTTCGAAATCTACGGGTTGTGAGAAAATATTTCTAATGAGTTTTTCAATATTTTCAATTTCATTGAAAGTTGGGATGATGACTAATTTTTGAGGCATCAAATCTAGTTGAAGGTTGATCGACAAATATATATTTTACCATCTAAAAGTCGCCTATAAATGTTCAGTTTAATTTACATTTGCTTCAAAATTCGCAATTGTTTTTAGCATTAAGATCTATTCAAGAACATAACTGGGTTATAAGTATCACAGTCATGATACTTGTATTACTTATTGTTGTGAAATGGAATAAAGACAATTATTTCTTTTTCTTTTTAAACTCCCTTTTCACTTCCGTCTTTTATTCTAAGAAATTTGCTGAAAAAAGAAGAATCGAAATTTCCGAGGTTTTACTTTTTATTGCAAGTCTTCTCAGTATTTCATTCTTTATTTATGTAACCATTCACGGAGATACTTTTGAAATACTTCCTTATTTACAGATTCTGTTTCTTGCAACGATTATACTCTTGAGCAAATACCTTATTGAAAAAATTATTGGTGATTTGTTTCAGGTAGATCAGCTGATAGGGAGATATCTATTTTACAAGCAAGGTATCCTTAGTTGGCTTGGTTTGTTTTTTTTATTCCCAATAGCTTTAATTTTTTATTTCAATGCTATTGATAATCAGATCTTATTACAAATAATAATTGGAGTTCTGGTTTTGACTTACGTTATCAAACTTTTCGCATTCATTGCATTATATCAAAAGCACATTTTGTCCTATTGGTTTTATTTTATTTTGTACATTTGCACTTTTGAAATTGCACCCTATCTGATTCTTTTTAAAGTTATTAAAATCAATTAAATAAGGCCTGTGCAGTAAAAAACTAAGCTATATGAAAGTGAAAAATATCCTTATTTCACAACCGAAACCCAATGTAGACCACTCTCCTTATTCTGAACTTGAGGAAAAGCATAAAATTAAAATTGATTTTATTCCTTTTATTCACGTAGAACCTGTTGATTCTAAACAGGTAAGGCAGCAAAAAGTTGACATTACAAAATTTACAGCTATTATTCTTACAAGTAGAAACGCTGTAGATCATTTTTTCAGAATAGCTGAGGAGATGAGGTATAAAATCCCTGACAGTCTTAAATATTTCTGCTTAAGTGAAGCTGTAGCTTATTATTTACAAAAATATGTTGTTTACAGAAAGCGAAAGATTTACGTTGGTAAAAGAACATTTCAGGAACTTGAAGCTAGTATTAAAAAACATAAAGACGAAAAGTTTTTGCTCCCATCATCAGACATGCTTAAGCCTATTGTGCCTCAACAATTAGACAAGTTAGGTGTAGACTGGACTCGAGGTATTTTTTATAAAACTGTAGTGAGTGATCTATCGCACTTAAGAGAGGTTTCTTACGATGTTGTAGTCTTTTTTAGCCCTAGTGGGATAAAGTCACTCTACGAAAACTTCCCAGATTTTGAGCAAAAAGATACAAGGATAGCAGCCTTTGGAAATTCAACCATAAAAGCTGCTGAAGAAAAAGGCTTAAAGGTTCAGATTCAGGCACCGACTCCAGAAACTCCATCTATGACAATGGCAATAGAAAATTATATAAAAGAGAATTAATTAATTTTTTTCTCAGACACAAAAAAGCCGAAACTCAAGTTTCGGCTTTTTTGTGTTTAGACTTATTAAGACACCTATGCCTTAGGAGCACCTTCTATAATTTCTGAACCTGCATAATCTTCAAATTTTTTGAAATTATCTTTAAAAGATTTAGCAAGATTTTTCGCTTTAGCATCATAAGCTTCCTTATCACTCCAGGTGTCTCTTGGATTTAAAACTTCTGTAGGGACATTAGGACAGGATTGTGGGACTGCGATATTAAAAATTTCATGAGATTTAAAATCAACATCCTTTAATTCTCCATTTAAAGCGGCAGTAATCATGGCTCTGGTATATTTCAATTTCATTCTGCTTCCAGTTCCATAAGGTCCGCCTGTCCATCCAGTATTGATCAACCATACATTTACATCCGCATCTTTCATCTTCTTACTGAGCATTTCACCGTATCTGGTTGGATGTAAAGGCATAAATGGCGCACCAAAGCATGCCGAGAAACTTGGGATTGGCTCTGTCACTCCTGCTTCGGTTCCAGCGACTTTAGCAGTATAGCCACTTATGAAATGGAATGCAGCTTGTCCTGGAGTTAGTTTGCTTATTGGCGGCAATACACCAAATGCATCCGCGGTAAGGAAAAATATGTTTTTAGGATTTTTGCCAACAGATCCTGGTTGGATATTATCAATATGATAGATGGGATAACTCACACGTGTATTTTGGGTAATGCTGCTATCTTTGAAATCCACCTCGCCATCTTTAATAACTACATTTTCCAGAATAGCCCCTGGTTTTATAGCATCGAAGATTTCTGGTTCTCCATCTCTAGAGAGGTTAATCACTTTTGCGTAACAACCTCCTTCAAAATTGAATACCGTATTTTCATTGGTCCATCCATGCTCGTCATCTCCGATAAGTTTTCGATTCGGATCTGCAGAAAGTGTAGTTTTGCCAGTTCCCGAAAGACCAAAAAAGATGGCGGTATCTCCATCTTTCCCAACATTGGCAGAGCAGTGCATCGGTAAGGTGTTTTTCATTACCGGTAGTATAAAATTAAGAGCAGAGAAAATACCTTTTTTAATTTCTCCAGTATAACCAGTTCCTCCTATTAAGGCAATCTTTCTTGTAAAATTTAATATGGCAAAATTGTGAGCACGTGTTCCGTCAACTTCCGGGTCTGCCATAAAGCCTGGAGCGTTAATTACGGTCCATTCTGGTGAAAAATCTTCTAACTCTTCTTCAGTTGGGCGTAAAAACATATTATGTACAAACATGTTACTCCATGGAAGTTCGTTGATGTGTCTTATGCTGAGCTTATAATTATCGTCTGCACATGCGAAAACATCTCTAACGAAAAGTTCTTTTTTACTAAGGTAATTTACAACCTTGTTATAAAGCTTATCAAACTTATCTGACTCGAAAGGCAAATTAATTTCACTCCACCAAATCTCATCCTTGGTGATATCATCTTTGACAATAAATCTATCTTTGGGTGAACGTCCTGTAAATTCTCCAGTGTTTACTGCCAATGCACCAGAATTGACTTCAACGCCTTGTCCTTTTTCTACAGTGATTTCATGTAATTCTTCAGAGGAAAGCTGATAGTGAATGTTTTTTGAGAGGATGCCATACTTGTCTAACTCAATCGTTTTCGTAATTCCTTTTAGATCACTCATATTTTTGTTGTGTTGATGTTATGGCATACAAATCTAGTGAGTTTAAATCTAACTAAAGAAATTTATTCTTATAAATTATTACGTTTTTTTATAACGTTGATAAATAACAATGCCCAGCTCAAGATGAGTAAAGTTCCACCAATTGGAGTTATCCATCCTATCATTTTGAAGTCAAAATTGGTAAGCTCATTAGTCGCAAGACCATATATAGAGCCAGAGAAGAAAATAACGCCTAAAAGTACTAACCAGAATAAAGTCTTATTCAACTTGTCTGAAGTGAAATTTTGAGCGGAAAGAAATAGTAAAAACAGCGCATGATAGATTTGATATTTAACACCCGTTTCAAAAGTGTCAATCGAATCTTCAGAAATTAAGTTTTCTAAACCATGAGCTGCAAAAGCTCCTAAAATGATTCCAATAAAACCCAAAATGCTTCCCAGTAAAATTAACTTCTTTTTCTCCACCATTTCTATGTGCTTTATATTATGTAATTTCAAATTTTAAGCAAAATTAATCATTAAAATTCATTAGATGTCATGAGATCCATCTTAATCATAGGCGCAGGAAAATCCACTTCTTCACTCGTAAGATATCTGCTCAACGAAACCGATACGCACAACTTTAAACTCATCATTGCTGATAAAGCTCTAGAATCTGCTCAAAGTCTTGCAGGTAATCACCCAAACGCAACAGGCGTAGAATTAGATATTTTCAATACTGAAGCTAGAGAGAAAGCCATAAAAAATTCTGACATCGTCATTTCCATGCTTCCGGCTAGATATCACATAGAAGTCGCTAAGGATTGTGTGAGGTTTAATAAATGTATGGTCACTGCCTCTTATGTTTCCAAAGAGATGGAAGCTCTGGATAAAGAAGTTAAAGAAAAAGGCTTGACCTTCATGAATGAAATTGGTGTAGATCCAGGAGTGGACCACATGAGTGCAATGCAGGTGATTGACAGGATTCGTAAGAAAGGCGGTAAAATGTTGCTTTTTGAATCTTTTACAGGTGGTTTGGTTGCTCCAGAAAGTGATGATAACCTCTGGAATTATAAATTTACCTGGAACCCACGGAATGTTGTGGTTGCCGGACAGGGAGGTGCTGCAGAATTTATTCAGGAAGGACAGTATAAGTACATTCCATACCAACGACTTTTTCGAAGAACCGAATTTCTCCAAATTCCTAAATATGGGCGTTTTGAAGGTTTAGCCAATAGAAATTCTTTAGCCTACAGGAGTATTTATAGTTTAGAAGACATTCCTACTTTATATAGAGGGACTTTACGTCGGGTTGGTTTCAGTAAAGCCTGGAATGTGTTTGTCCAGTTAGGAATGACAGATGACACCTATTCAATGCAAAACACGGAAAAAATGAGTTACAGGTCGTTTGTCAATTCCTTCTTGCCATATTCACCAACAGATTCTGTTGAATTAAAATTAAGATTGAGTTTAAAGATTGATCAGGATGATTTGATTTGGGATAAACTCGTAGAACTCGATATTTTCAATTCTGATAAGAAAATTGGTATTAAAGACGCTACTCCAGCCCAAGCTTTACAGAAGATTTTGGAAGAAAAATGGACTTTAAAACCTGAGGATAAAGACATGATTGTCATGTATCATAAATTTGGTTTTGAGCTTGAAGGAAAACAAAAGCAAATAGATTCTACCATGGTTAGTGTTGGTGAAGACCAGACCTACACAGCTATGGCAAAAACTGTTGGATTACCAGTAGGAATTGCCACCTTAAAAATTTTAAATGGTGAAATCACTAAGCCGGGTGTTTTGAGACCAATTTATCCTGAAATTTATAATCCAATTTTAAAATCTTTGGAAGATTATGATATCAGGTTTGAAGAATCTGAAAGAGAATATGAAGGCTATAATCCAGATCAGCTTCTGTAATCAAAGTATTTCAAAAGCATTTCCCATGACCACCATATCAGCACCAGCATTGTGGGCTGCTCCTCTTTGAAGGTCATTTTTTATGCCACCACCAACAATAAGTGGGATAGAAATATTTTTTTTGACTTCTGAAATTATTTCTGCTGAAACAGGGAATTTTGCACCACTGCCAGCTTCAAGATATATAAGCTGTTTACCAGAAAATTGTCCTGCTAAAGCTGTGTGAACAACTTTTGAAATTTGATCTTGAGATATGGCTTTGGTTTGACTGATCTTTAATACTGAAGTGGATACTCCACCGTCTACAAGGATATATCCCGTCGGAATGATTTCTAAAGAAGAATGTTGAAGTTTTGAAATACTTTTGACTTGCTGGTTAATAAGATATTCGGGGTTACGGCCAGAAAGAAGACTTAAAAACAAGATCGCATCTGCCTGGTTAGTGATTTGATTTACGTCTCCAGGAAATATCACTATGGGGAGCTTAGAAAGCTGTTTAAGACGTTTAACTACCAGCTCGGTTTGCCCATTTTTAACTTGACTTCCACCAACGAAAAGGTAGTTTGTAGAGTCAGGAATCCGATTTAGAAAGATTTCAGATGTTGTTAGATCAAATTTGTCTGGATCAATCAATATGCTTAAAAGCTTTTCTTCATTAGAAATAGCTTGCTTAATGGAGTCAAAAATTAAGTTTGATTTTTTTTCAATCATTAGCTAAAGCATAAACACAGGTAAACCCTTCAAATTCAAGAAAATTTAAAGTGTAAAAAGTGATTTTTTTATCGTGAGTCACCCTTGCAGTTGTTTTTTGTTCTGGTATATCAAAGTCTTCCACAAATATATCATGTAGAAAGAGAAGCCCTCTTTTTCCATAAAGTTTGTAAAGGGATTCTTTAGCTCCCCAAACAATGGTAAGCTTCCTTATTAAGTCTTCTCCATCACCTAAAGCTTTGTATTCTTCGATGGGAGTAAATTTGGGGGCGATAAGCTTTATTTTTTCACGCTGTTTTTCAATATCGATCCCAACTTTTTTATCAGAAACAATCACTCCTGTAAATTCAAAAGAGTGAGTAATAGAAATATGCTTACCATCTTTAAGATGAGGTTTGCCTTTTTCGTCGTATTCAAGATCAAAATCAGAATAACCAAATTCCTTTAATAAATGCCGAATACTCATAAAGCCTTTTTTATGAATTTTGGACTTCATTTCTTCATAACGAATTCTGCAATAATTAGTTAGGTCGATGCCATTTTCCAGAAATTCCAGGGGTTCCTCTATTTTCCAAATAAGAGCATAAGTGGCTTTATCTATTGTTATTCTTTTGTAAATCGGCATAGAGATATGATAGGTTTCCTTAGTTTTGTGTTCAAAAATATAATAAAATTAAATTATGAGTACGGAAACACTACCTTATACTCCTTATAAAGTCAAAGATATTACTTTGGCAGAGTGGGGAAGACGCGAAATAGAATTGGCAGAGTCAGAAATGCCAGGATTGATGGCATTGAGAGAGGAATTCGGGAAAGAAAAGCCATTGAAGGGTGCTCGAATTGCAGGATGTCTTCACATGACTATTCAAACTGCAGTTTTGATTGAAACTTTAGTCGAACTAGGAGCTGAGGTAACGTGGAGTTCTTGTAATATATTTTCCACACAAGACCATGCCGCTGCGGCAATCGCGGAAGCTGGTGTTGCTGTCTATGCCTGGAAAGGGATGACCGAGGAAGAATTTAATTGGTGTATCGAGCAAACTTTATTTTTTGGTGAAGAGAGAAATCCACTGAATATGATTCTTGATGACGGAGGAGATTTAACCAACATGGTTTTTGATCAATACCCAGAATTAGCAAAAGGAATTAGAGGACTTTCTGAAGAAACCACAACTGGTGTTCACCGTTTATACGAACGTATGAAAAATGGAACTTTGGTAATGCCAGCTATTAACGTTAATGATTCTGTTACTAAATCTAAATTTGATAACAAATACGGTTGTAGAGAAAGTGCTGTAGATGCGATAAGAAGGGCAACCGACTTGATGCTTGCCGGAAAACGTGTTGTCGTTTGTGGATACGGTGATGTAGGTAAAGGTACAGCAGCATCTTTCAAAGGGGCTGGTTCTATTGTCACTATTACTGAAATTGATCCTATTTGTGCTTTACAAGCCGCAATGGACGGTTTTGAAGTGAAAAAATTGGAAACTGTAGCTCCAACGGCTGACATCGTTATAACTACTACCGGAAATAAAGACATCATTAGGGGAGAACACTTCGAAGCTTTTAAAGACAAAACTTTAGTGTGTAACATTGGTCATTTTGACAACGAAATTGATGTAGCCTGGTTGAAGAAAAACCATGGTGATACTCGTGTTGAAATCAAGCCTCAGGTCGATAAATACACCATCAACGGAAAAGATATTATTCTACTTGCTGAAGGTAGATTGGTTAACCTTGGTTGTGCCACAGGTCATCCAAGTTTTGTGATGAGTAATTCCTTTACAAACCAGACTTTGGCCCAGATGGAATTATGGCAAAATACAGATAAGTATAAAAATGAAGTTTATATGTTGCCTAAACATCTTGATGAAAAAGTAGCAAAACTTCACCTAGAACGTCTTGGTGTAGAATTAACAGAGCTTAAATCAGACCAGGCAGACTACATCGGAGTTGAACAACAAGGTCCATTTAAACCAGAATACTACAGATACTAATTTTTATAGGTAGTGAATTTATAAAACCAAGCTTTTGAAGCTTGGTTTTTGTTTTTTAAACCACAAAACAAATTAAATTAGTTGAAATTTCAGCTTATGAAAATACTGTTTTTGTTCCTGTTTTTTCCATTGTTTCTTTGCTCTCAAAATTCTTTAGAAGAAGGAAAAAATGCATTTGAAGCTGGTGAACACCAAAAGGCCGTTTTTATTTTGAATGCAGTTCTTGAAGATAAACCTTCAGATAAGATGGCCAGAGATTATCTGGGACAAGCCTATGCCTCTTTGGAAAGCTGGGAAAAAAGTGCTGAGGTCAATAAAACATTAGTTGAAGATTATCCTGAAAATGCAGAATACCACTTTAGATACGGTGGTGCCCTCGGATTGGTAGCTAAAAGTTCCAATCCATTTAAAGCAGCCAGCCTGATTGGCGATGTGAAATTTCACTTGAAAAAAGCGGCTGAACTTGATCCGAAACATATCAATTCCCGTTGGGCTTTGTTGCAAATGTATCTTGAACTCCCCGCGATTATTGGTGGAAGCGAAAGTACTTCTCGAGCATATGCTTCAGAATTAAAGTTGATAAGTCCAGTTGACGGTGCTTTGGCTTTTGGGTACATTGAAAGAGAACTAGAAAACTATGATAAGGCCGAAATTCATTACAAACAAGCTGTGGAACTTGGTCAATCTGAAACGACTTATAGAGAATTGGCAGAACTCTATAAGCGTTCCAAAAACGACTCAGCTTTCTTTCAGACTTTAGAATCAGGAATGAAAAAATTGAATTCTATCGCTTTAGCTTCAGTTTATGTCGATCGAGCCCTCACGCTGAACCGAAATCGACTTAAAGCTTTAGAAATTCTAAACATATTTAATCTAGCAGAATTAAATTCCGAAGAAAAAGAAAAACTCGTTCGACTAAAATTTCAACTGGATTAATGAAACTTTACGAAGGTTTGAAGTTGAGATATTTTCAACTAGGCTGGAAACCTTTATCTTTGAATTAAATTTAAACATTCATGCATTTACATTTTATAGCGATAGGAGGGAGTGCCATGCACAATTTAGCCTTGGCACTTCACGAAAAAGGCGATCACATCACAGGTAGTGATGATGAAATCTTTGAGCCTTCAAAATCGAGATTAGAGAAAAAAGGTTTGCTACCTGATAAATTTGGCTGGTTTCCTGAAAAAATAACTTCTGAACTTGATGCCGTTATATTAGGAATGCATGCTAAAGCCGATAATCCGGAACTTCTGAAAGCTAAAGAGCTCGGATTGAAAATCTATTCTTACCCTGAATATTTATACGAACATTCCAAACAAAAAACACGGGTGGTCATAGGCGGTTCTCATGGGAAAACAACTATTACTGCTATGATTTTGCATGTAATGCATTACCATGATAAGGAAGTCGATTTTATGGTAGGAGCGCAGTTGGAAGGTTTTGATACGATGGTGCATTTGACAGATGAGAATGATTTCATATTACTGGAAGGCGATGAATATCTGAGCTCTGCCTTGGATCGCAGACCAAAGTTTCATTTGTATGAACCCAATATTGCCTTGTTAAGTGGTATCGCCTGGGATCACATCAATGTGTTTCCTACATTCGAAAATTATGTAGAGCAGTTTGAGATCTTTCTGGATACGATGACCAATGGAAGCACTTTGGTTTATAATGAAGAAGATGATATTTTGACTCAGTTGGCCCTAAACTCGAAAAAGCCAACCCGAAAGCACGCTTATTCCACTCCAGAACACAGCATTGATAATGGTGAAACCTATCTTGAAACCGCAGAAGGTCCAATGCCTGTAGAAGTTTTTGGCAAGCATAATTTACAGAATATCGCTGGTGCCAAGTGGATCTGCCAGCATATGGGCGTGGATGAGGATGATTTTTATGAAGCAATTACAAGTTTTAAAGGAGCTTCCAAGCGCCTGGAGAAAATAGCTAAATCTGAAAAAGCCATCGTTTTTAAAGATTACGCGCATTCCCCTTCCAAAGTTCTGGCAACAACCAAAGCGGTAAAGGCTCAATTTTCTTCCAAAGTTGTTTTAGCCTGCCTGGAACTTCATACTTATAGTAGCTTAAATTCAGAATTTCTTGCAGAATATAAAGAAGCTCTGGATGCTGCTGATGAAGCAGTTGTTTTTTATTCACCGAAAGCTCTGGAGATAAAACAGCTGGAAGCTATAACTGAAGAACAGATATTCGATGCTTTTGGTCGAAAAGATCTAAAAGTATTCACAGAACCGGAAGCATTTCAAGAATTCTTAAAGTCTAAAGTTTACGTTGATCATGTATTGCTTTTGATGAGTTCAGGGAATTATGGAGGCTTAGATTTTAATGAAGTTAAAAATTGGATCCAGTAATTCAGAGAATAAAGTGTTGCGTTTTATTGAGAAAAAACGATAGAATTTAGAATGCTACGCTTCATTTAGAACAAAGAGAATAGAACATAAAGGGGCTTCCCCTTTCATCTCTAAATACGTACACTCGGAAAAAATTAAGCGAAAAATTGTAATCAGAAAATTTACAAATCATGACATATAATTACTCATTTAAAAAATGCTTAATGGTTTTTTCAATAGTTGCTTTACTGCTTTTATCAAGTTGTAAAAACAGTGAAAATTCCGAGGAGATTACTATGACTGTAACAGCAACAGCTTACAATTCTACTGAAGCTCAAACCAAAAAAGGAGATCCTTTTTTAACTGCCTGGGGAGATACTTTGCAAGCGGAGGAAAAAGCGATAGCGGTGTCCAGAGATTTGATTGAACTTGGTCTCGATCACAATCAAGAAGTTGAGATAGATGGTTTTCCAGGTACTTATATAGTGAAAGACAAAATGAACAAACGCTGGACCAACAAGATTGACATCTACATGGGTCTGGACGAAGAAGCTGCTTTGGAATGGGGCAAACAAAAAGTTGAAATTACCTTTGATGTTCTAAAAGCTGATGGAGGTGAGGGTTCACGCAAAAATCGCTAAGACTTTCGCAAAGGCTGGAAATTTTATAATATTAATTCAATACTCTAATCCTTTGAGGAAGGATCTTAACCTTTGATTCTGACTTTCTTCTAGTACAGATTTCGCCCTTTTAAAATGAGATTTAGACTTATCCTGACTCATCTTGAACCTACCATGAAAACTTTCTAATGAGATTTCAAAACCCTGGATAAAATGTTTTAGTTTGTCTATTCGCGGATGGGAATAGTCAAGTTTAAAGTTAGAGTCTAGCTGATCGGTCATGTTAACTAAACTTGTGATTAGCCTGGCATCATCCACGAAAGTGACCTTACCTTTCACGTGAACTTTTGCGTAATTAAAGGTGGGGAGCTCATCAGTAAGAAAAAGTGATGGAGAAATGTACGCATCACCCCCATGAAATACTAGCTCGACTCTACACTCATCAAGGTGATGGAATTGTGGGTTGTCTTTATTGATGTGCCCGAGAAGTCTATTTTCTTCAAAAATAAAAGGAATATGCGAGGTAAAAATTTCATTCTCAAAACTTGTAATCATTGTTGCTAAGGGAAATAACTCAATAAAGGGTTTAATATTTCCCCAGTTGTTTTCAGTGAAATGATCTGGTAAGTAGCTCATAATTCTTAAGGTGTATTTGGATTTCAAAATTACAACCTAATTAAAATTCATGGTAACTTCAGAAAATTTATTTCTGAAGGTTTCGAAAAGAAGTTTTAATTTTCTGTTTAATTATATTTAAATCAAACTTTGAAAAAGATGGCATCCACCTCCAAATCCTTCAGTATTAAAAATTGGTCAAAAGATGACCGGCCAAGAGAAAAATTAATTCATAAAGGAAAATCAAGCTTAAGCGATGCAGAGCTTTTAGCTATTCTTATCGGATCAGGAAACCGGGAAGAAAGCGCCGTAGAACTATGTAAAAAAATACTTCATTCGTCTGAAAATAGTTTGCATAAGCTGGCAAAATTCAATTTGAAACAGCTTCAGGAATTTAAAGGGATTGGGGAAGCCAAAGCCATAAGTATATTGGCTGCTTTGGAACTTGGCAAGAGAAGAGCAGCAGAACCTTTGGAAGAGTTTGATAAAATCACGTCCAGCAAAGATGTGTTTAGGATCATGAATCCCTACATTGGAGATTTGGACCACGAACAATTCTGGATTTTGATGTTGAATAATTCCAACAAAGTCATTTTTAAATTTCCATTGAGCAAAGGTGGCATTACAGCGACTATGGTGGACACGCGTTTGTTATTCAAAAGTGCGCTGGCCCAAGGAGCAACGGCGTTAATTTTGGCTCACAATCATCCATCCGGCACTTTGCAGCCGAGCCAAGCCGATAAAACCATTACACAGAAGATCCAGAAAGCTGGCGAACTGCTCGATATAAAGGTACTCGACCACATCATTGTAACAGAAAAAACTTACTTTAGCTTTGCTGATGAAAGCATACTTTAATTTATGGAACTACTGGTTTACATTCCCAAGCAAACTCCCAGAATAAATTATATTTTTAGACATATTTGCGGAAGAATTTTAGGGTTTAAGGTCAAGTTTACTTCAAAAGTTGAAGATTTTATTTCTTTTGAAGGGGTTAAGTTTTCTTATGCTAAAAAAAGGTTGGGAAACGAAGTTTTTATTCAAAAATTTGGACTGCTGGAAGAGTTAGGGATTAACGACCTAAATTTCAGCATGGACCTTTGGGAAAATGTCCCTTGTTTTTTTAGAGTGTCTTCTGAAAGCGATATCCCTTTTGATATTTTTTCGGCTTCATTCTATCTGGTGACAAGGTATGAAGAGTATCAACCGCACGTCAAAAATGACGTAGATTCTTATCCTATAGAAGAAAGTTTAGCGTATCAACATGATTTTCTGAGAACACCTGTCGTGGATGTTTGGGCTTATAAGTTGAAAGCAATACTTGAAGCTAAATTCCCGGATATTAAATTCCCTCAAAAAAAATTCAAAAGTCAGTTTCTTATTTCTGTTTCCAAGGCATTTAAACATAGACATAATGGATTTGTAAGATTTGTCGGTGCATCTCTCAGAGATTTACTTCAATTACAGCTAAAATCTATGTTTGATAGATTTAAAACAATGCTGAGGTTACAGCAGGATCCTTATGATGTTTACGATGAACTCATCAATTTTGCCAAAGAAAATAGAATGAAGTTGGATTTTTATTTTCAGCTCAGTAATTATTCTCGCTACACTAAGGGTATAAGTTATAACAAAAGAATTTACCATAAATTGATAAAATCTATGGGAGACTATGGGGATTTAGGACTTTTGCCAGGCTTTGAAGCCTTGTATAGTTTTGAGATTTTGAAAAAAGAGAAAAAACGCTGGGAAAGTATTGTCAATAGAAGCCTGTCTAAAACCCTGATAAAAAACTACCATCTTAATTTCCCCGATGCTTATCTTAATTTTAATAAACTAGAAATCGATGAGGATTTTTCTATGGGTTATCAGAAGAACATAGGCTTTAGAGCTGGAACCTGTACATCGTTTCAATTTTATGATTTAAACCTGGAGCAAGTATCCGGTCTTGTCCTTCAGCCTTACGTTTTGAATTCTAATGTGCTTAAAACAGTCGACACGTATAATAAAATTGAAGAGCTGAAAGAGTTAAAATCATCCATTAAGGCTGTAAATGGACAAATGAATTTTTTATTTGAAAATTCAGATTTTGCTGAATCTGGATCTAAAAACGCTATTTTTGCACTCATGAAAGAAATGCTATAAATGAAAGGAATTACAGATATATTTTTCGACTTGGATCATACGCTTTGGGATTTTGATAAAAATTCTGAACTAACCTTTGCAACAATTTTTGATAAGCATAACATAGAATTACCACTTAAAGAGTTTATTGAAGTTTATCTTCCAATAAATAGAAAATATTGGAAACTATTTCGAGAAGGAAAAATTGAACAACAAAATTTGAGGTTTCAGAGATTGAGTGAGGTTTTTGAGGTATTAAAATTTCAAACTTCAGATCAAATGATAGACGACCTTTCACAAGCCTACATTGATTATTTACCCAATCACAATCATTTATTTCCCGATACCTTTGAAGTATTGAATTACCTTCAGAATAGGTATAAACTTCACATTATCACCAACGGGTTTTATGACGTCCAACATAAAAAACTAGGCAACTCGAAGTTGTCGCCCTACTTTAAAACAGTAACGACTTCAGAAGACGCAGGTGTGAAAAAACCCAACAAAATTATTTTTGAATATGCTTTAGATTTAGCTAAGACATATAATGCTAATAGTATTATGATTGGTGATAACCTTGAAGCCGATGTAGAAGGTGCTAAAGCTTCAGGCATGGAAGCCATATTTTTTGGTAAGGATCCAAGTTATAAAGGGCTACAAGTCCAAAATTTAAATGAGCTTAAAAAAATATTCTAATATGAGAATACGCTTAATCTTAGTTTTGATGTTTCTGTCCCAGATTGGGCTAAGCCAAGAATCAAATCTTAATGCATATAAACATGTCATAGTCCCTATGCAGTTTGATTTTCAGAGTGAGTCTAATCAATACCAGCTCAATATTCTTTCACGCGTATTATTGAAAGAAGAGGGATTCGAAGTTTATATGGATAAGGAAGAAAGACCTATGGAACTTTTAGGAGATACTTGTGCTCCCTTATTTTTTGAAATTGAAGATACTAGTGGTTTTCTAAATATAAGTTTGATTGTCAGGCTAAAAGACTGCTATGATAATGTGATTTTTGAGTCTGAAGAAGTCTCAACTAAAATTAAAAAATATAAAGAAGGTTACCAAGCTGCTCTAAAGCAGGCATTTACTTTTCTGGCAGATGAGAATTATCGTTATGATGAAAATTTGAGTCCTGCTCCTTTCAAAAGCATTAGCAATGTAAAAAAGAAATCTTCCGGATCTGCCGATGAGGTCACTGAGTCTGGAAGTAAATATCCAAATAAAAAAATCTATAAGTTCGGCGGAGAAACGTATTGGCTCATTGAACAGGATAAAAATTTTATTCTTCTGACAAGTGAGGGGAAAGTAAATTATGCTGAACTGGAAACTGCAGATAGAGGAACTTATATTTTTAACTCAGGAAAAATAATTGGAGCTGCTTTTTTTGATGCTAATGGTAATCTCAATGTAGAATACATGGATGAAGATTTGGGTGAAATTCAACATATCACCTTCAGGAAAATAGATTAATACTTATATTTTCCAGTCCATTTTTGTTTGAGAAACTGCCTTAATTGTTCTTCTCTTTTATTATTTCCAGGTTCATAAAAAACACTGTTTTTGATATCTTCAGGTAAAAATTCTGCTTGGACAAAGTTGTTTTCATAACTATGAGCATATTTATAGTTATCGCCGTAACCTAAATCCTTCATAAGCTTTGTAGGAGCGTTTCTAATAGACAAAGGAACAGATAAGTCTCCTGTTTCTTTTACTAAGGCTTGGGCTTTGTTGATGGCTTGATATGAAGCATTGCTTTTGGCCGAAGTAGCCAGGTAAATCACACATTGGCTAAGAATAATTCTGGCTTCTGGAAATCCTATGGTATTCACTGCTTGGAAAGTGTTGTTAGCCATAATTAAAGCAGTAGGATTGGCATTTCCAATATCTTCACTGGCTAAGATAATTAACCTTCTGGCGATAAATTTTACATCTTCACCACCTTCAATCATTCTTGCTAGCCAATAGACGGCTGCATTGGGATCACTACCTCGAATTGATTTAATAAAAGCAGATATAATGTCGTAATGTTGCTCGCCGGTTTTGTCGTATCTGGCTGTTTTTTGCTGAATTTTATCTTCGACCAATTCATTTGTGATGATAATATGTTCCTCATCAACAGAATTAACTACCAGCTCAAACATGTTTAAAAGTTTTCTAGCATCACCACCACTTATCCGGAGTAGGGAAGTAGTCTCTTTAAGATTTATGTGTTTTTTGGAAAGATAATCGTCTTCTTTTAATGCTCTCTGAAGCAATTGAATCAAATCTTCTTTTGAAAATTCATTTAAGACATAAACCTGGCATCTGGATAGCAAGGCCGGAATCACTTCAAAACTTGGATTCTCAGTAGTGGCACCAATAAGTGTGATCCATCCTTTTTCGACAGCGCCAAGCAGGGAGTCTTGCTGTGATTTACTGAATCTGTGAATTTCATCTATAAATAAAATAGGATTCTTTTGTTCAAATAGGCCCTGGTCTTGTTTTGCTTTTTGTATGACCTCTCTTACGTCCTTTACACCACTACTTATCGCTGAAAGGGTGAAGAAGCTCCGTTTAGTCTCTTTCGAAATTAAATTAGCTAGAGTCGTTTTACCTATGCCTGGAGGTCCCCAGAGAATGATGGACGGAACTAAATCTCGTTTTATCATTTGTGAAATCGTCCCGTTTTCACCAACGAGATGAGTTTGACTTAAGTAATCTGATAATTGTTTTGGTCTTAGACGTTCTGCTAAAGGTGCTTTCATTTTTCAAAATTATGAATTAATTCCTGACCATAAATACATCTAACTTATGTTCTCGTCAAAAATCTATTTGACTTCTTTTTTCAATACTTTTGAATTATGAATCAAAAGGAACTAATCGTCCAGCATCATAAACGTTCGGTAGTCGCAGCCATTTTATGGCCTATATTGCTGGTGTTACTCTTATGGATAGTGTATTGGATCGAAATTAAGTTTAGATTCAACTTCACTTCGTTTGGTGTATATCCAAGACAAGTGAAAGGTTTGATAGGTGTCCTAGCTTCTCCTTTTATTCACAGTGGCATCGAGCACCTTTACAAGAACTCTGTTCCACTTTTGGTACTTACCGCCAGCTTATTTTACTTCTATAAAGATATTGCCTTGAAGTCCTTGTTATACGGTTTGTTATTCTCCGGTCTGTTAACTTGGCTTATTGGTCGTTCGTCTTACCACATAGGAGCTAGTGGCATGGTTTATTTTCTAGCTTCCTTTTTATTTTTCAAAGGCGTTCGCTCTAAAAATTTCAGACTCATTGCCTTGTCTCTAATTGTTGTTTTTTTATATGGTAGTCTGGTTTGGGGAACAATGCCAGGCAAGCCCGGAATATCTTGGGAAGGTCACCTTTCTGGTTTTTTAGCTGGACTGGTTTTTAGCTTTATTTTGAAATCAACGCATTTCAGCAGTTTACCTGCCGTACATAAACCTAGGACTCAAAGCGACAAAGATGATGAATTTTTGAAGCAATTTGATGATCATGGAAATTTCAGACCAGTTGATCCGGAGGATGATGCCATAAAATATAGTCAGGACTCTACTGCAGATGATGAACAGCAAGTGACTTATAGGAAAGATCCTAATTCCTAAATTAGCTTAAGACAGTCTTTGTCTTAAGCTTTCGTATAAAATTACTCCACATGCAACAGACACATTCAAGGATTCTATATTTCCCAGCATAGGAAGTTTTCCTCTGTGGTCAACCATTTTTAATATACTGGATTGTATACCTTCACCCTCACCACCCATAATCAATGCAATAGGTTTGTTCAGGTCCAGATCATAAATAGTGTCTTCAGTTTTTTCTGTTGCTGCCACGAGTTCTACTCCTGAAGACTTTAAGTAGAATATAGCGTCTTTGAGGTGATCTACCTTACAGATGGAGATGTTAAAAGCTGCACCAGCAGAAGTTTTTATAGTTTCATTATTCACTTGTGCACTGCCGCTTTTCGGCAACACGACGGCATCCACTCCAGTACATTCTGCAGTACGTAAAATCGCCCCTAAATTTCTTACATCGGTTACTCCGTCCAAAAGTAAGAATAGAGGTTTTTCTTTTGTTTCTAATACAGCTTCAACTGTAGATTCAAAATCCTGGTAAGTGATTTGAGAGGTATAGGCAATGACACCCTGATGATTTGAGTTTTCAAACTTTTTAAATTTCTGGATCGGCACAAAAGAAACTTTTACAGTCTGTTGTTTAGCTAAACCTTCGATCTCCTTGAGTTTCGGATTATCAGAATCCTTAAGCAAATTGATTTTCTCAATATCCTTATTTTGCTTTAGAGCTTCTGCAACACTATGTATGCCGAATATGATGTGTGAATCTTCCATGATGAATAATTAAAAAGGGATTGACAAAATTATGTCAATCCCTTTAGTAATCCTATGAATAGTTAATCTATTCTTTAATAATTCTTTTTTGGATGCTTTGCATACCATCTGTTAAGTTTAATATATAAATCCCTTTTGAAAGCGTGCTCATATCAATACTCAAATTTGATTCTGATTCAAACCCTTGCTGATTAAAAACTTCACGACCCAACATGTCGTAAATCGACACTTTAGTATCGTTGCCAAAATTCACTTCTGATGATGTGATATTTAAACTATTCTTTACAGGATTTGGCCATAAAGAAATTTCTGCAGAATTGAATTCTGAATTAGAAAGGGACTGTTGTAAACCATTTAATATTATCAAGCTATACATCTGACTTCCATTTTTCAACTCGTTTTTGTGAGTTATTGAAACATCAAACACACCTTGATCATCAATTTCTATGACCTCTATATTATCAACTATATTATCTCCAGTTTTAGCCGCTGCAGAAGCGTCATCAATGTCTAATTTCCATGGAAGGTATTGTTCTTGATTACTAATGTTGGAAATTCTTATATCCAAATCGTTAACAAGCACGGGTGTCGGATCATTCAAAGTATCTCTAACAGAAGTTCCGGCAGGATCATTCCAGGCAATTGCTACCCTCATTGTTTTTCCTGTACTATTTTCAATCCTTAGTCTGTGATTTTCACCACTAACAAGCGAGTCTTCTTTTATTAAATCTCCACTTCCATTATTTATTATTGCTTCTGCTGCTCTTTTTGAATTCATAATACCCCAACCAAATTTAGGATCTGGACCTTTGAGTCCAGCATCGTCTGCAGTAACAGAAATTAGACCTTTCAGAGTTGAAGAGAGCATAAATTCATTATTTAAATTCTCATACAATTCTTGTAATAGTAGAGCAGAGCCTGCAACATTTGGAGATGCCATTGAAGTCCCAGTTGCATTACTATATTGGCTTTCCAGCGATGATGATATGATTGATGTTCCAAGACCAGTAATATCTGGTTTTATCCTTCCATCATCAGTCGGTCCTTGAGAGCTACTTAAATTAATCTCAGCTCTTTCAAAATCTCCGGATCTTCTACCAATATCCACGCTGCTTGCATTTGCTACAGATAATGTATTTTTTGATGTTATGGTACCTGTAAGTTTATCGTAATTCTCCAAAAAACCACCATCATATATTGCATTACCATCATTCCCAGCTGCAAATATTGGAGTGTAATGTGGAAAAAAGTTTACTATTATATCCCAAATTTCAGATATTGAGGAATAAGCGCCTATATACCATTCATTACCATCTAAGTTTCTAACTGGTACCCCATAGGAGTGGTTCGAAATGATTATTTCATTGTTTTCCAATGCTTCTATAACTTCATTAAAATCATCTTCTGCATCATAAGCATCTAAGCTTGCTTCTGGCGCCATTCCTTCAGCTTCCGTATTTGACCCTTTAGCTATAAGTGTTCCAGCAACATGTGTGGCATGGAAAGTTTCTACTTCGCTAGAATCTCTCACTACTATTCTTGATATAGAATCATTATCAATAAACTCTGAATGAAGAAGTTCAGGAATACCTCCGACTTCCCATATGCCTATTGTGAATCCTTTACCACTTAAGTCTAATCTTAAAGCCCCGTTTGTTTTTAAAAAGTCTGTTCTCAAGGCTTTTTCTGCCTTTAGGTTATAATTCTCTATGTATATTGGTTTTCCGTTCATTACATCCCATAAAAGCCTTTCATTTGATTCCAGACTTGCTTTTGGGTATTCCATTCTATAACTAGAAATTCTTTCGGTTCTCTCATTGTTGAACTTTTCAGTCTTTTCTTTCAAATCTTTCAAATCCTGCTGAGGAAAACTTAAAAGTGTGCTTAATAAACAAAAACTAAGTAATAATATTCTCATAATATTTTAAATTAAAAACTCCAGTTTAATATAATTATAATTATACTAAACCGGAGTTAATAAATATTTAATAAATTCTACGTCTAATTCTGAATTGTAAATTCCCCTACAAATCCAGTTCCGAAATCTCCAACAGCTTCTGTCAAAACATTTCCATTAAAACTTATGCTTGCAGTTCCAATGTTTGGAAAGGACAATCCATCTCCAAAACTATCATTCACAACAAATTTGTAGTTTCCATCTGCCAAACATACTTCACGCGTGAATGATGCTTGTCCATCTGAATAGCCACCTCCTGAGTAAATAACGTTGTCATCCATGTCTGTGATAGACCATGTTGTCTCACTGGCATAGCCATCGAATTCGAAATTAACAGTTGCTGGATTCTCACAGGTTACACTTACCTGGACAGTTACTTGAGAAGTTCCAAGAATGTTTTCAGCATTGTCTTCCAATCTCAAAACTAAATTTCCTCCAGTTACACTGAATTCATCAGTATAATTGACAGTAAAACCTACAGTAGCTTCGTTAGCTCCGCCAGGAATTTCTACAGAACTAGGCACGTCAATACTTGACATTGGTACTGTTGTCGATTCGTCTATAATTAGATTATAAGTACCTCCAGAAGTTCCTCCCTTAAAAACTTTTACTTCACCTGATACTGAACTTCCCACGTCTAAGCTTACCCCAACCATTGAAGTGTCAAAAGTAGCATAGTTTTCTGGAGCTAATATCTCATCGTTATCACAGCTTAGAAATAAAGCTGTGATACTGATCATAATTAACTTATATACGTTTTTCATTATTTTTGTTTTTAGTTTTGGTCACTAATATTAGTATTGTCTTGAATCTCTTGCTGTGGAATTTCAAAAGTTAATCTTTCATCATTCCACTGCATAGCTTCACCAACAAAAGATAAATGATTTGGACCTCTTACTATAGTACCTTCATTTCTTTTAAGTGCGAAGTAAGATCTTCCTTCACCCCATAGTTCTAATCTTGTTTGCTTGTAGATCTCATCTTCCAAAGCTTGACCATTTAAAGCAGAGATGTAACTAGGATCTATTCCACGTGCTGATACAAAATTCTCCAATTTTGTTTTAGCTGCACCTTCACTGCCAGATTTAGCTAAAGCTTCTATGTTTAGTAATAAAGGCTCAGCATATCTCATGTAGATATAATCTGCTTTTACAATTTGTGAAGAACCAAATATAACTCTGTCGCTATCATAAAACTTAAACAAAGGTTGTAAATGTCTTGCACTTGAAGGATTATTAAAGTATTGATTTCTTCTTACGTCATCTGGTCTCATACTTTCGTAAAGATCTTGATCCATGGCTTTGTTGTCACCTACAGCTGCATAGCTGTATGAAAACGCATCCATTTGTCCCCACCAAGAGACTAAGCCTAAACCAATATCTGCATTAAGATCAATTCCCCACATCCATCCTGTAGAGTTGACATCATTGAAACCTCCTAAGATTCCATTTATGGTATTATCATCAACCATTAATGAAGCAGATGTGGTACTTAATGCATCATCAGTAATATCAACCACATCATTCCATCTGTCCTTTCTTGATGCCAATACATAGCCCAAGATAGTTTGTGCAACAGATTGATCAACTTCTACTTTCGATGGTCTTGTAAAATCTGCCAATAATGGAATAGCTCTAGTTAAATCTTGTTCCATAGCATTATAAACTTCTTCTGTAGTTGATTTTGGATTTCCAGCAATTCCAGCTCTTAAATACAAAGGAAGTGTTGGAGTAGTCCATGATGCTGTAACATCATTAATCATAAATTGAGTCAAGTTAAAGTAAGAATGAGCTCTCATTACGAAGGCCTGTGCTACAATATGTCTATTTGCATCACCCAATTCTGAAATTATAGACATCAACTCTGTTTCTTCTTCAGGCTGTGGCCCTCCTAAAACAGTTTCGATTACCAAATTCGCTCTGTTGATCACTCTGTAGTAATATCTCCACACATGATAATTTTCATTAAAAGTAAAGTCTTGTGGAGCTTGTAATTGTGTGATAGCAGCTCTGTACCATCCATAAGTACTCGTGGTTAATGCCATATCTCCACTTATCATGTCGCTATAAATATCATAACCTTTTTGACCCATATCTGCCTGAGATCCAGTTCCACCTGTTCCTCTTGTAAACATGGTAGAATATACACCAGTCATAAATGCACCAGGTATTTCTGGATTTACATCAGCAGCTTCACCAAGCTGCCTAATGTTAAGTTCGTTCCCAGTTGGTTCTTCAACCAGGTAGTCATCGCTACAGCTTGTTATAGCTAAAGCTGCACATGCGATAAATGTGATTTTTAAAATCTCTTTTTTCATTTTCATTTTTGTTTTAATTAAAATCTTGCTCTTACACCCAATGAGAATGTAGTTAATGGGGCATAAAATCCTCTTCCTGAATTTCCACTTTCACTAGTTGTTGGATTAAAACCTTCTCTTACACTGCTGATAAACAAGTTATCACCTGAAGCATAAATGTTTAAGTTGCTTAATCCAATATTTTCAATATAGTCCTTAGGCATATCATAGTTCAATAAGACATTGTTTAAGGCTAAGAAATCTGTTTTCGTCACGAATCTTGTGGATTGTGAACTTACGTTTCGAATTTCTCTATCTGCTATCAATGGAACATCAGTTATATCTCCTGGCTGTCTCCATCTGTTTCTTACATCAACGTGTCTGTTAGTTGCAGCAATACCACCGTTGTTGTCATGCATCAATTCAGCATATTGCGCATCGTAAGCGTAACCTCCAATAGAATAGGTAAATTGAGTTGATAAAGTGAAATCCTTTAATCTTGCATTGATACGGAATGCACCTTGTACATCAGGGATTGCAGATTTACCGATATATTTCTGTGTAGCGTTAGCATATGTTTTAGTGATTTGCTTTTGCACGTTAGCATCAGGATTATCAGCTAAATATGGAGTCATAGAAGCAATTATTTCATCTGTGTCAGCATTAAATGTTCCGGATCCATCCACATCATTGTAATACTGATTCCACATTGGGAAACCATCTGAAGGATCCACACCAGCAGATTCTCTCATGTAGAAATCAAATATTGAGCTTCCCTTGGAATAAGCGTATCTACCAACAATGTTTTGAATAGCTGGTTGTCCTGTTGCAGGATCAATCGGCATAGTTGTTATTTCGTTAGAATAAGATGCACCATTAATATTTATTCCAAGTCCAAAATCTTGTTTTTCAATAACCTTAACATCAAAGTTGAATTCTAAACCTTCGTTTCTTAATACACCGTCATTTACATCCAAAACAGCTACACCAGATGATGGAGCATTTCTTCTTGTAAAGAGTAAGTTCTCAGTATCTCTTATGTAATAGTCAACAGAGACATCAAGCCATTTTGCTATATTGGTTTCTACACCAAATTGTAAGATTTTTGATGTTTCCCAAGTCAAGTCTGGATTAGCAAACAAAGCTGGAGAAATAGCGAAACCATTATTTACGTTACCAACATCAAAAGTATTGATTCCTTGATAGTTTGCTTCAATTACTCCACCTGCAATACCTTGATCACCAATTACACCATACGATCCTTTCAATTTCAGGAAGTCAATCCAATCTGTATCTGCTAAGAAATCTTCTTGTGAAAGTACCCATGCAGCACCAATCGATCCAAAATTGTCCCATTTGTTGTTAGCAAACCTTGAAGAGCCATCTCTTCTGAACGATGCAGATAGAAAGTATTTTTCATCAAAATCATAATTTAATTGTGAAAAGTATGACTCTAATTTTCTTCCAAAAGTAAATCCAGTTGGTTGTTGCAAATTAATAATGTAATTGTCTGCTACTAGACCACCAGGAATAATTGCTTTACTTTTAAAAGAAGTTTTTCTAGTTTCTTCAAAGTCATTTGTTTCATGAGCAGCCAAGATTTCAAAATTATGATCTCCAAATGTGTTATTATATCTCAATAATTGCAGAGCATTCATTGTTGTTCTTTCAGTATCATTTACAAATAAATCACCTTGATTTTGCACAGATACTCCATAAAACTGGTTACCCATGGATAGAAATTTATTATTGAAATACTGGTAACCAAAATTGGTTTCAAACTTTAAATTATTAGTGATATCAATATCAGCTCTAAAGTTTCCTACTAGTTCATTTCTTTCAAATCCATTAAAGTCATAAAGCGCAGATCCGATTGGATTTAAGTTGTTAGAATTTGGTCTGTTTCTGCCCGGTGCAGATGTGGAACCATAGTCTAATTGATTTCCACCAAATATTGGATCAGGAACTAATTCATAGTTCTCATCCCTTAAGAATACTGGATAAAATGGATTCATTTTGTCTACGAATTCAAACAGGTTTTCAGCTCCGTTAGTTTGACCGTTTTGAATGTTTTCAGAATAACTATAACCTATATTAACTCCAACTTTTAACCAATCTTTGACTTGAGAATCTAAATTCAATCTACTTGAAAACCTTTCGTATCCAGTGTTGATTGCATAACCCTCATCATCCAAAAATCCTCCTGAGAAGAAATATTTGGTCTTATCGTCTCCACCACCCATTCTCACGTTGGCTTCAGTTCTTATTGCTGTTCTAAATCCTACATCATCATATCTTTGAGGTGTGTATCGTCTTGTTACACCGTCTCTTACTTGACCAGTCGCCGGATTTATTAATTCACTACCGTTAGCAACATTCCACATATTGTAAGCCTCTGGAACAACAGAACCAAAAAGTGCATTACTTGCATCGCCTTCAGGATCAGCATTTCCTCTTAATCTGAATTTATTTCTGTTAGCCTCCCACACAAGCCCTATAGACTCTTCTGGAGAAGTAATAACATCATAACGAGGAATCATTTGAGTACTGATACCAGATCTTAAATCTGCCTCAATAAAAGATTCTTTTGCACTTCCTGCCTTGGTAGTAATTAAAATTACACCATTAGCACCTCTGGATCCATAGATAGCAGTTGCAGACGCATCTTTTAAAATTACTGTGCTTTTAATATCTCCTGGATTAATGGCATTTAAAGTACCTGTGAATGGAACACCATCAACAACATACAATGGATCTCTGTTACCATTTACAGAACCATATCCTCTAATTCTAATAGTAGAACTGGTACCTGGCTGACCAGATGTATTAATAACATTCACACCTGCAGATTCACCAGCAAGTGATTGTGATACGTTTGAAAAGTTTTTGTTTTCAATGTTCTTTGACTCGATCACGGACGCCGTACCTGTGAATGATCGTTTTGTAGTTGTTCCATAACCTACAACAACCACTTCATCTAAGGATTCACCTCTTTGGAGTTGAACATCAATTCTATTTTTAGCTCCAACTGCAATAGTTTGCTTGTCAAAGCCAACATAAGAAAACGTAAGTTTATCTGAGCTCTCTGCGTCGATAACATAGTTTCCGTCAAAATCAGTTTGCGTTCCAGTGTTTTTGCCCTCAACTAAGACGTTCACACCTGGTAGAGGCATGCCGTCGGGGTCTGTTACCATCCCGGATACTGTTTTGGTTTGTGCAAAGCTTATTTGCACAACAAACGCTAATACTAGCGTCAATAATCCATTAATTTTTAATTTCATCTTTTTGTTTATTTGAATTAGCCAACGCCAAAAATGAAAATATAAAGTTAATCTCACAACTTTTATTGGCATTATTTTAATATAACTACTGTTAAAAATTAATATGCAGGTAACATTTATTAGAAAAATGAAATAAATCCAATGTGAATTTTGCTGCTTGACAAATCTGAATTTTGACTGTCTGAAATTGCATTTGCTAAGATCAATCTAAAAATTCCTGCTTTAGACCTCAGCCCTAAGCCAATTCCATATCCTAAAATATTTTCGTCAATTCTACTTATTTTGTCATTATAATTTCCAATGTCCAGAACACTATTTACAAATAAGTTATCGTCAAGAAGATATCTATATTCAGAACGAAGCACTGCAAAACGATTTGCAATAAGCGAATTTTCTGCAAATCCTCGAATTGAGTTTACCCCTCCAAAGCGAAATAACTCGTTATTGTAATAGGTGTCAGAAATAAGAAACTGACTATTTAGATGCATGTAAATTTTATTTCTGTAATCAATAGTGACTTGGTGCTGTCCTTCTATCGATAATTTATATTGGTCCGCGTTTATTTGTGATTCTCTTCTTCCTAAATACGTATTGATATTAACAAAGGTATCTTCATTAAATCCCTGTCTTGAGCCTAGCTTTATAAATTTAAACCCTACACCATAAAATGTAGATTTATAGTCAACAATTTCCTGATAAGAAACTAGTTCTTCTAGTTGTAAGTTCGTTGAGTTTGTAAAGTCTATCCCTCCTTGTAGACTTAACCTTTCATTGATTTGATAATTTAAGTCTATATTTTGGCTATTGTTTGAGAAAAGAGAGTCTCTTCTGAAAAGTCTCAAACCAGCCTCAATACTTATTGGCGACTTCAATACAAATGGAAGCTTCAGGTCGCCTTCAAATATTTGTAAGCCGAAACCATTATTTTTATAATTGATGCTAAGTCGCTCGCCAAAGTCTAAATTGTTAAGCAGAACCATATTTAAATAGCCGTTTAGCTGGAAGTTATTTTCTTCATCACTGCCAAAGCCTAGGAAACCATCAAAACTATTCGAATTCAACTTGTCTAAATATAAGAACAATTCCGTTGAATCTTTTTTGAATAATACTTCAGTTGGCTTCTTTACTTTTATAAAAACGATGTTGTCCAGTTGCTCAGTTTTTTTTTGGATGTCGGACTCTTTAAACTTAGATCCAACTTTTAAATTTGAATACCTAGTGATATAGGTTTCAGATAATAATGAGTAGCCTTTGATATTTATCTTATCAATTGTTCTCATAACTCCAGTATCAATAACTAAGTCGGCTTGCATAGATTCTTCATTCATTCTAATATTTGATAATGAAGCTTTTCCAAATGCCAGACCTGAGTTTTTTAGCTGTTGGACAACGAAATTAAGGGTATTGTCAATTTCTGAATAGGGTATCTGGATTTTGCCACTAACCACTGATAAGTTTTTAGGGAAAAGCTTAAAATCGTTTTCATTAATATGGATAGATAATGAATCGATTTTTTGATTCAAAGTGATAGCAGAAAAAAGATTGTTTTTTTCGACTTTTCTTTTCTCTGATAAAAATAAGTAGCCTGAAGATTTGAGACTGTCTATTTTGAAATTTAATCTTGTCTCTGCTTTCTTGTAAGAATCGAATTTTTGTTTTGTTTCTCTCGCAATAGAGTCATTTGTGAATTTAGTAAAAAGTATAAAATCTTGAGAATGTAAAGAGTTACTGGCTCCTAATACAATGAAAAATATAACAATTAATCTTTTCATGTATTGGATTTTAATAAGTTTTGAGGATTTGTAGTTTCGTTCTGCAAACGTAATTATGAATTATCTTATTATACAAGATTCAATTGAGTTTGTGAGTTGTATACATATAAAGCGTCGCACATATTCTTAGTTGCTGAAAATTAATAGATTAAAATTTGTTTATTAATATTAAATATCTACATTTGCAAACCTTAAAAATAATAGATTTTTTAAAACAATTTAAGTAAAACTATGCCAACAATTTCACAGTTAGTAAGAAAAGGAAGACGCAAGATGACTAAGAAGAGCAAATCGGCGGCTTTAGATTCTTGTCCTCAAAGACGTGGAGTATGTACGCGAGTTTACACTACTACACCAAAGAAACCTAATTCAGCGATGCGTAAAGTTGCTCGTGTAAGGTTGACCAATGGTAAGGAAGTAAACGCATACATTCCAGGTGAAGGACACAATCTACAGGAGCACTCGATAGTATTAGTTAGAGGCGGGAGAGTAAAAGATTTACCTGGTGTAAGGTATCATATTGTTCGTGGTGCTTTAGATACGGCAGGAGTAGAAGGTCGTCTACAACGTAGATCCAAGTATGGTGCAAAAAGACCTAAAAAATAATCAGAGTTAAAGTAAAGACATGAGAAAAAGACAGGCCAAAAAACGTCCCATACTTCCAGATCCAAAGTTTAATGATCAGTTAGTAACAAGATTCGTCAATATGATGATGTGGGACGGAAAAAAATCAATTGCTTTTAAAATATTTTATGATGCGATGGATATTATAGAAGAGAAAAAGCAAGATGACGAAAAATCTGCCCTAGAAATTTGGAAAGAAGGTTTATCTAATGTAATGCCACACGTCGAAGTAAGAAGTAGACGTGTAGGTGGTGCAACATTTCAAATCCCTTCTCAAATTCGTCCAGATAGAAAGATATCAATTGCCATGAAATGGTTGATTGGATATTCTAGAAAGAGAAACGAAAAAACCATGGCAGCAAAACTTGCTGGGGAATCCATGGCAGCTGCAAAAGAAGAAGGAGCAGCCGTTAAGAAAAGATTAGATACGCATAAGATGGCTGAAGCCAACAAAGCATTTTCACATTTTAGATTCTAAACAATGGCACAAAGAGATTTAAAATTTACCAGAAATATTGGAATTGCTGCTCATATTGATGCTGGAAAAACCACCACAACTGAGCGTATTCTGTATTATACTGGTATAAGTCACAAAATAGGAGAAGTTCATGATGGTGCTGCCACTATGGACTGGATGGAGCAAGAGCAAGAAAGAGGTATTACAATTACTTCTGCAGCCACGCATTGTACATGGCCATACAGAGACCATGAGTACATTGTAAATATTATTGATACTCCAGGACACGTTGATTTCACTGTTGAAGTTGAACGTTCTTTAAGAGTACTTGATGGTGTTGTTGCTTTGTTTAGTGCTGTTGATGGTGTTGAGCCGCAATCTGAAACAGTTTGGAGACAAGCTGATAAATATAAAGTTCCACGTCTTGGTTTTGTTAATAAAATGGATAGACAAGGAGCGAATTTCTTCAATGTATGTAACCAAGTTAGAGAAATGTTGGGTGGAAACCCAGTACCTCTTCAGGTGCCAATTGGAGATGAAATCGACTTTAAAGGTGTTGTGGATTTGATTTCTAAAAAGGCTATCATCTGGAATGAAGAAGATTTCGGAATGACTTATGAAGAAATTGATATTCCAGCTGAACTTGAGGCTGATGTTACAAAATATAGAACCGAATTAGTAGAAGCGGTAGCTGAATATGATGAGGAGTTGATGGAGAAATTCTTCGAAGATGAAGATTCTATCACAGAAGATGAAATAATTGCTGCTTTGAGAGCTGCTACTATAGATATGTCTATCATACCAATGATGTGTGGTTCTGCATTTAAAAATAAGGGTGTGCAAGCAATGCTTGATGCTGTTATGAGATATCTTCCTTCTCCTGTAGATGTTGAAGCTATTGAAGGTGAGAATCCTGAGACTGGTGAAATCGAGACTAGAAAGCCACACGTTGACTCTCCGTTTTCTGCTTTAGCTTTTAAAATTGCTACAGATCCTTTCGTTGGTCGTTTAGCATTCTTTAGAACCTATTCAGGTAGATTAGAAGCTGGTTCTTATGTGTTAAACAATCGTTCTGGTAAAAAAGAACGTATTTCTAGAATGTATCAAATGCACTCCAATAAGCAAGAGCCTATTGATTTCATCGAGGCTGGAGATATTGGTGCAGCTGTTGGTTTTAAAGATATCAAAACTGGTGATACGTTGACAGACTTGAAACATCCAATTACCTTGGAATCCATGTCTTTCCCAGAACCAGTTATTGGTATAGCCGTTGAGCCAAAAACAAAAGCCGATGTTGAGAAACTCGGTGTCGCTTTAGGTAAACTAGCAGAAGAAGATCCTACATTCCAAGTAAAGACGGATGAAGTTTCCGGACAAACTATTATTTCTGGAATGGGCGAACTTCACATAGAAATCTTGGTGGATCGTTTAAAGCGTGAATTCAAGGTTGAAGTTAATGAAGGAGAGCCTCAGGTAGAATACAAAGAAGCAGTAACTAAAACTGCCGAGCATAGAGAAGTTTATAAGAAACAATCTGGTGGTCGTGGTAAGTTTGCTGATATTGTTTTCGAAATGGGACCTGTTGATGAAGACTTCGAAGGCACAGGATTGCAATTTGTAGATCAAATCAAAGGTGGTAGAATTCCAAAAGAATTTGTTCCATCTGTAGAGAAAGGATTTACAGAAGCAATGAAAAATGGTCCTTTAGCAGGGTTTAGAATGGATACGTTGAAAGTTACTCTTAAGGATGGTTCTTTCCACCCTGTGGATTCCGATCAATTATCTTTCGAACTTGCTGCTAAATTAGGTTTCAAATCAGCTGCTAAAAGCGCAGGTGCTATTGTTCTTGAACCAATTATGAAAGTTGAAGTGGTAACTCCTGAAGAAAACATGGGTGATATCGTGGGTGACTTAAACAGAAGAAGAGGTCAAGTGAATAATATGTCTGACAGATCTGGTGCAAAAATCATCAAAGCTGATGTACCGCTTTCAGAAATGTTTGGTTATGTGACTACTTTAAGAACACTATCTTCAGGTAGAGCAACATCAACTATGGAATTTTTAAAATTTGAAGAAACACCTGCAAGTATTTCTGAAAAAGTAATCAAGAGTGCTAAAGGTTTAAACGAATAATTAGAGCTTATTATGAGTCAAAAGATAAGAATTAAACTAAAATCATACGACTACAATTTGGTAGATAAATCTGCTGAGAAGATTGTAAAGACGGTGAAGACAACTGGCGCTGTGGTTACTGGTCCAATACCATTACCTACTAAGCGAAAAATCTTTACTGTATTAAGATCTCCTCACGTCAATAAAAAAGCTAGAGAGCAATTCCAATTAGACTCTTTTAAGAGATTATTGGATATCTATAGTTCTTCATCAAAAACAATTGATGCATTGATGAAGCTGGAATTACCAAGTGGAGTAGAAGTAGAGATTAAAGTATAAGTACATTCCCGCGAAAGCGGGAATCTTAAAATTCCTACCGAGTAGGAGTTAACATGTCCCGAGCATTAGACGAGGGAAAAACGGAAGAAAAATACATTCAGGATGAAGTGTTTTTTGTCCTGAATTTTTTTTAGATAAATAGTAATAATCAAAAATTAATTATGTCTGGGTTAATAGGAAAAAAAATCGGCATGACTAGTCTCTTCGACGAGAACGGGAAAAACATCCCTTGTACTGTTATAGAAGCTGGTCCATGTGTAGTTACCCAAGTCAGAACCAACGAGGTTGACGGGTATGAAGCGCTTCAACTTGGTTTCGATGACAAATCAGACAAAAATGCCACAAAAGCAGACTTAGGTCACTTTAAGAAAGCTGGTACTTCTGTCAAACGTAAAGTCATGGAATTCCAAGGATTCAAAGAAGAGTATAAGTTAGGTGATCATATCACTGTAGACTTATTTAAAGAAAACGAATTTGTAGACGTTAGTGCTACATCTAAAGGAAAAGGATTCCAAGGGGTTGTAAAACGTCATGGCTTTGCAGGTTCTGAGAGAACTCACGGACAGCAAAGTATGGGAAGAGCTCCTGGTTCTGTTGGTGCTGCCTCATATCCAGCTCGTATTTTCAAAGGAATGAAAATGGGTGGACAAATGGGAAATGTAAAAGTAAAAGTACAAAATCTAAAAGTGTTGAAAGTTGTTCCGGAAAAGAACTTGATCGTGATCAAGGGATGTATTCCTGGTCATAATAACACTTATGTAACTATTCAGAAGTAATGAAAGTATCAGTTTTAGATATAAAAGGAAAGGAAACAGGTAGAGAGGTAGAACTTTCAGAATCTGTTTTCGGATTGGAACCTAACGATCACGTAGTATATCTTGATGTTAAGCAGCATTTAGCTAATAAGCGTCAAGGAACTCACAAAGCTAAAGAAAGAGCTGAGATTGTTGGTAGTACAAGAAAGATAAAGAAACAAAAAGGTACGGGTACTGCTCGTGCTGGTAGTATTAAATCTCCTATCTTCAAAGGTGGTGGTAGAGTTTTTGGTCCAAGACCAAGAGACTATCACTTTAAGCTGAATAAGAAGTTGAAGAGATTGGCTAGAAAAACTGTTTTGTCACAAAAATTAAAGAACAATCAATTGATGATTGTCGAAGATTTTGGTTTCGAAGCACCCAAAACAAAAGAGTTTCTTAATGTTCTTGATAATCTGAACATTAGAGATAAAAAATCTCTACTTGTCTTGGATGAGTCGAATAAAAACGTATATTTGTCGTCCCGTAATTTGAAATCTGCTAAAGTTGTAAATGTCTCAGAATTAAACACTTACAATATTTTAAATAGCACTGTTTTATTAATTACTGAAAGCAGATTAGAAGAATTACAAAATAATCTCAACAAATAGTAGCTATGAGCATTTTGGTAAAACCAATTATTACAGAGAAAGCAACAAATGAAAGCGAACTAAGAAACGCATTTTCATTTGTCGTAGATCGTAATGCCAACAAAATCCAAATTAAGGAGGCAGTTGAGTCAGCTTATGGCGTTACGGTAGAAAAAGTACGTACACTTAATGTTATCCCTAAAATCAAATCTCGTTATACAAAAACGGGTATGGTAACAGGTCAAACTTCTGCGTACAAGAAAGCTATTATAAAAGTAGCTGAAGGAGAAACAATTGATTTGTATAGTAATCTATAAGCTTAAAACATGTCGGTTAAAAAACTAAAACCAAACACACCAGGACAACGATTTAAAGTGGCTAATGGCTTTGATGCTATTACTGCAAGCAAGCCAGAGAAATCTTTGCTTGCCTCTCGCAAACGTTCCGGTGGACGAAATAATTCAGGAAAGATGACCATGCGCTACATTGGTGGTGGTCACAAGAAGCGTTACAGGATTATTGACTTCAAAAGGGATAAAAAAGATATCCAAGCTGAAGTTATGACTGTAGAGTATGATCCAAACAGAACAGCATTCATCGCTTTGTTACATTATGAAGATGGTGAGAAAAGATATATTATTGCACCTAGCGGAATTAAAGTAGGTCAAAAAATTATATCTGGCAGCTCACAGGTTCCAACTGAAATTGGTAATGCAATGCCATTATCCCAGATACCATTTGGTACTATCATATCATGTGTTGAACTAAGACCAGAACAAGGAGCAGTTATGGCTCGTAGTGCTGGTACTTTTGCTCAATTGATGGCAAAAGATGGTAAGTATGTAACAATCAAACTTCCATCTGGAGAAACTAGAATGGTATTATCTTCCTGTATAGCTACAGTTGGTGCAGTATCCAATAGTGATCACCAATTGACAATATCAGGAAAAGCTGGTCGAAGCAGATGGTTAGGAAGAAGACCTAGAACAAGACCTGTAGTAATGAATCCCGTCGATCACCCAATGGGTGGTGGTGAAGGTAAATCTTCAGGAGGTCATCCAAGATCAAGAAACGGTATACCTGCTAAAGGTTATAAAACACGTTCTAAGACGAAGTCTAGTAATAAGCACATCATAGAGCGTAAAAAGAAATAAGATATGGCACGTTCATTAAAGAAAGGACCTTTTGTCCATTATAAATTAGATAAAAAAGTTGCTCAAAACCTTGATTCAGGTAAAAAATCTGTGATTAAAACATGGTCAAGAGCATCCACCATTACTCCTGATTTCGTTGGTCAGACTTTTGGTGTGCACAATGGAAGACAATTCGTACCTGTTTTTGTAACAGAAAACATGGTAGGTCATAAACTTGGGGAATTTTCTCCAACTCGTACTTTCAGAGGTCACCAAGGTTCCAAGAATAAAGGAAAAAAATAATTGAACAATGGGAGTAAGAAAAAGAAATAGAGCAGAAATGCTTAAGGAACAGAAAAGTCAACTTGCTATTGCAAAATTGAATAACTGTCCAACATCTCCACGTAAAATGAGACTTGTTGCTGATTTGGTGAGAGGTAAGGATGTTGGTTATGCTTTGCAAATATTAAAGTTTAGCACTAAGGTGGCTTCAGGTAGATTGGAGAAATTACTTCTTTCTGCTATTGCTAACTGGCAGGCTAAGAACGAAGATGCAGATCTTGAGCAAGCTGGAGTTTTTATAAAAGAGATTAAAGTTGATAGTGGCAGTATGTTAAAACGTCTACGTCCAGCACCACAAGGTCGTGCTCACAGAATACGTAAGCGTTCCAATCATGTCACTCTTATACTAGGAGAAAAAAATAACACTGAAAGCTAGATAGACTATGGGACAAAAAACAAATCCAATCGGTAACAGACTCGGTATCATTAAAGGATGGGAATCCAACTGGTACGGAGGCAACGATTACGGTGATAATCTTGCAGAAGACTACAAGATTAGAAAGTATATCCATGCACGTTTAACTAAAGCTAGTGTTTCGCGCGTAATTATTGAGCGTACTCTTAAGCTTGTAACCGTTACTATCACTACTGCTAGACCAGGTATCATTATCGGGAAAGGTGGCCAAGAGGTAGACAAGTTGAAAGAAGAGCTTAAAAAAATTACGGATAAGGAAGTTCAGGTAAATATTTTTGAAATCAAAAGACCCGAATTAGATGCGCATCTTGTGGCTACCAGTGTGGCTAGACAAGTTGAAAACAGGATTTCTTATAGGAGAGCTACCAAAATGGCTATCGCGGCAGCTATGAGAATGAATGCTGAGGGAATTAAGATTCAGGTATCTGGACGTTTAAATGGAGCTGAAATGGCTCGAGTTGAAACTTATAAAGAAGGACGAATTCCTTTGTCTACTTTTAGAGCTGACATTGATTATGCTTTGGTTGAATCTCACACTACTTATGGTAGATTGGGTATCAAAGTATGGATCATGAAAGGTGAAGTTTATGGAAAGCGTGAGCTATCTCCATTAGTTGGCTTAGCTAAAAATGAGACTAAAGGAAAAGCGAGACGACCTAAAGCACGTCGTAGAAAATAATCATTAAAGATTAAGATAAGAGATGTTACAGCCAAAAAGAACAAAATTTCGTAAGCAGCAAAAGGGACGTATGAAAGGAGTCTCGCAAAGAGGCCACAGACTTTCTAATGGAACTTTTGGAATCAAATCTTTAGATTCTTCTTTTGTTACTGCAAGACAAATTGAGGCTGCACGTATCGCAGCAACGCGTTACATGAAAAGGGAAGGTTCTATTTGGATCAAAATATTTCCAGATAAGCCTATAACCAAGAAGCCTCTTGAAGTCCGTATGGGTAAAGGTAAAGGTTCAGTAGAATATTGGGCAGCTGTAGTACAGCCAGGTCGTATTTTATTTGAAATTGGTGGTGTACCTCAAGCTGTTGCAAAAGAAGCTTTGAGATTAGCCGCCCAAAAATTACCTGTTAAAACAAAATTTATAGTCGCTAGAGATTATCAAGAATAAATAAAGATGAGACAATCTGAAGTAAAAGAGCTTTCGGTAGAAGAATTGCACGAAGAATTGACAAACCAGCAGACTAAGTTGTCTGAATTGAAAATGACTCATGTACTTTCTCCTTTAGAAAATCCTTCTGAAATTCAAAAAGTCAGAAGAACAGTTGCGAGAATCGCTACCGAAATCAATAAAAGAGAATTAGATTAATTCTACTTACAATGGAAAAAAGAAATTTAAGAAAAGAACGTATCGGTGTTGTGACTAGCAACAAAATGGATAAATCCATTGTCGTTTCTGAAGTCAAGAAAATAAAGCATCCAATGTATGGTAAGTTCGTTTTGAAAACGAAAAAGTACGTTGCGCATGATGAAAAGAATGACTGCAATGACGGTGATACAGTAAGAATTATGGAGACTAGACCTCTCAGCAAAACAAAGCGCTGGAGATTGGTTGATATAATTGAAAGAGCTAAATAACTATGGTACAACAAGAATCAAGATTAAGAGTAGCAGACAATACTGGTGCTAAATCAGTTTTAGTTATCCGTGTCCTAGGTGGTACGAATAGACGATATGCTTCGGTTGGCGATAAAGTTGTAGTCAGCGTTAAAGAAGCTACTCCAAACGGTAATATAAAGAAAGGTGCTGTATCTACAGCCGTAGTTGTAAGAACAAGTAAAGAAGTAAGACGTCCTGATGGCTCTTACATTCGCTTCGATGACAACGCCTGTGTTTTATTAAATCCTACTGGAGAAATGAGAGGTACACGTGTATTTGGACCAGTTGCCAAAGAACTTCGTGAAAATCAGTTTATGAAAATTGTTTCACTTGCACCTGAGGTGCTTTAAATCTATCATGATGAAAAGAAGTAGAATTAAAAAAGGTGATCAAGTAAGAGTAATTGCTGGTGATCATAAAGGAAAAGAAGGCAAAGTATTAGATATACTTGTAAAAAAAGATAAGGCAATAGTCGAAGAAGTCAATATGATTTCTAAACACCAAAAGCCCTCTGCAACAAATCCACAAGGTGGAATTACTAAAAAAGAAGCTCCTATTCATGTTTCAAACTTGTCCCTTATCACTAAAGATGGTAAAACTACAAGACTTGGAACTAAAATAGAAGATGGCAAAAAAGTAAGAGTTGCTAAGAAAACAAATGAAGTGATTTAATTATGAGTTACGTACCAAGATTAAAAGAAGAATATAACAGTAAAATACTTCCAGCTCTTCGTGAAGAGTTTAGTTATTCCAATACTATGGAAGTTCCAAGACTCAAGAAAATAGTATTGAGTAGGGGTGTTGGTGCAGCAATTGCAGATAAAAAATTAATAGATCACTCTATTGAAGAATTTTCTACAATAACTGGCCAGAAAGCTGTTCAGACTATATCAAAGAAGGATGTTGCTTCTTTCAAATTAAGAAAGGGAATGCCAATTGGTGTTAAAGTGACTCTTCGTGGTTATAGAATGTATGAATTTTTGGATAGACTAATAACTTCAGCATTACCTCGAGTAAGGGATTTCAACGGTATCAATCCAGATGGATTCGATGGTAGAGGAAACTACAACCTTGGTATTACTGAGCAGATTATTTTTCCTGAAATTAACATTGATAAAGTAAATAGAATCTCAGGAATGGATATAAGTTTTGTGACTTCAGCTGAAACTGATCAAGAAGCAAAATCTTTGTTGACTGAATTGGGATTACCATTTAAAAAGAAATAATTATGGCAAAGGAATCAATGAAAGCCCGTGAGGTGAAACGCCAGAAAACGGTTGAAAAATATGCTGAAAAAAGAAAAGCTTTGAAAGAAGCTGGAGATTTTGAAGCTTTACAAAAACTACCTAAGAATGCTTCTCCTGTGAGAATGCATAACCGATGTAAGCTTACAGGTAGACCAAAAGGATACATGAGACAATTTGGTCTCTCTAGAGTAATGTTTAGAGAAATGGCTAATCAAGGTCTCATCCCAGGGGTTAAAAAAGCAAGTTGGTAATTAATTTAAAAATGCAATAAAATGAATATTGATCCAGTTGCAGATTATTTAACTAGAGTTAGAAACGCAGTTTTGGCTTCTCATAGAGTTGTCGAAATACCGGCTTCTAACCTAAAAAAGGAGATCACAAAAATATTGTTCGATCAAGGCTATATCTTAAGCTATAAGTTTATCGATGATGATACTCAAGGTATTATCAAGATAGCTTTAAAATATGACAAGTTTACAAACGATCCTGTAATTAAAAAATTACAGAGAGTAAGTAAGCCAGGTTTAAGAAAGTATTCCGGTTCCGATGAAATTCCTAGAGTTCTTAACGGACTTGGTATTTCAATCGTATCTACTTCAAAAGGGGTAATGACAGGAAAGCAAGCACAGAGAGAACACGTTGGAGGTGAAATCCTTTGTTACGTATACTAATATAAAAAGACAAAAATTATGTCAAGAATAGGTTATAGTCCAGTTAGTATTCCAGAAGGCGTCACAGTTGATTTAAAAGATGATACTATTACAGTGAAGGGTAAGCTTGGGGAGTTAACACAAACTTTCAGTGAGATTACAATCAAAATAGAGGACAATGAAATTCTTTTTGAGAGACCTTCTGATAAGAAAACGCACAAAGCCAAGCATGGTTTGTACAGATCTCTTGTTTACAATATGATCGAAGGAGTTACTGAAGGCTTTACTAAAGAATTGGAACTTGTAGGTGTTGGTTATAGAGCATCAAATCAAGGTCAAAAATTAGATATCGCTGTTGGTTTTTCTCACAACATTGTTATAGATTTGGCACCCGAAGTAAAATTGGAAACAATCTCAGAAAAAGGTAAGAATCCAATCATTAAATTATCGTCATTTGACAAACAACTTGTTTCACAAGTAGCTGCTAAAATTCGTTCATTTAGACGACCTGAGCCTTACAAAGGAAAAGGTATCAGATACGTAGGTGAATATATAAGAAGAAAAGCAGGTAAATCAGCTTAATTATGGGATTTTCTAAAGAAAAAAGAAGACTTAAGATACGCAAGCGTGTAAGAAAAACAATTACTGGTACACCGGTTAAGCCAAGGCTTTCCGTGTTTAGAAGTAATAATGAAATCTATGCGCAATTGATTGATGATGTTAATGGAGTTACTCTAGCTTCAGCATCCTCAAGAGATAAAGATATTGATGTCACTAATAAAACGAAGTCTGAGGCTTCAATTATTGTTGGTGAAACTATTGCTAAAAAAGCATTAGATAAAAAAATTGACTCAATCTCTTTTGATAGAAGTGGTTATTTATATCACGGTAGAGTAAAATCATTAGCCGAAGGTGCTCGTAAAGGAGGCTTAAAATTTTAATATATGTATCAAGATTATAAAAATGTTGAAACAGTAAAACCAGGTGGACTCGATCTTAAAGATCGTCTAGTTGGAGTTCAACGTGTTACGAAAGTTACAAAAGGTGGTAGAGCATTTGGTTTTTCTGCTATTGTTGTTGTAGGTGATGAAAACGGTGTAGTAGGACATGGTTTAGGTAAATCCAAAGAGGTTGCTGATGCTATTTCTAAAGCTGTTGAAGATGCTAAGAAAAACTTAGTTAGAATTCCATTACATAAATCTACATTGCCACATGAGCAGTTAGGTAAGTATGGTGGAGCGAGAGTTTTCTTGTTGCCTGCATCTGAAGGTACTGGTGTTATTGCTGGTGGACCAACTCGTATGGTATTGGAATCTGTTGGTGTGCATGATGTACTTTCTAAAAATCAAGGTTCATCTAACCCACACAACATGGTTAAAGCAACTTTCGATGCCCTTTTAAAATTAAGAGGTGCAGAGCAAATTGCTAAGCAAAGAGGAATTACCCTCGAGAAATTATTTAATGGTTAAGACCCTTATTATGGCTAAAATTAAAGTTACTAAAACCAAGAGCGCTATAAAGCGTCCAAAAAACCAAAAGCTTACTTTAGAAGCGATGGGTTTGAGAAAAATCGGCCAGTCTAATGAGTTTGAAGTTTCAGATTCATTGATGGGTATGATTAATAAAGTGAAACATTTAGTTTCTGTACAAGAAATAAATTAATACTATGGAATTACACAATTTAAAACCTGCCAAAGGTTCCGTTAAAACCACATCCAAAAGACTCGGTAGAGGTGAGGCGACTGGTAATGGTGGAACTGCTGGTAGAGGACATAAAGGTGCCAAGTCCCGTTCTGGTTATTCCAGAAAAATAGGATTTGAAGGTGGTCAAATGCCTTTGCAAAGACGTGTTCCTAAATTTGGATTTACCAATCCTAACAGAGTTGAATATCAGACTATCAATTTAGATCGTTTACAAGAATTAGTAGACCATAAATTAATTTCTGATTCTGTTGATTTTGGTACTTTACATGCGATGGATCAAGTCAATAAAAACTTACCTCTTAAAGTTTTAGGTAGAGGTGAATTGAAAGCAAAATTGAAAGTTTCTGCACACAAATTTTCTGCTTCAGCTAAATCTGCAATTGAAGCAGCTGGTGGAGAAGCTATCACTATTTAACTAATCACCTTATGAAGTTTTTTGAAACATTAAAGAATATTTGGAAAATAGAAGAATTAAAAAACAGAATTCTTCTCACCTTAGGTTTATTACTGGTTTATCGATTTGGTGCTCAAATCGTTTTGCCTGGTATCGATGCAGCTCAGCTAGCTAGCTTGTCATCTCAAACTGATGGTGGAATTCTTGGTTTATTGAACGCTTTTACAGGTGGTGCATTTTCTAATGCTTCAGTGTTTGCATTAGGAATTATGCCTTATATATCTGCTTCAATTGTCGTGCAATTGATGACAATAGCAATTCCTTATCTTCAAAAGCTTCAAAAAGAAGGTGATAGTGGAAGGAAAAAGATTACTCAAATTACTAGATGGTTAACTATTGCTATTACTTTAGTACAAGGTCCTGGTTATATCATTAATTTGTATAATATTTTGCCATCGTCGGCATTTTTAATGGACAGTACTTTTACGTTTGTTGCTTCATCTGTTATCATTCTTACCACCGGGTGTATTTTTGCAATGTGGTTAGGTGAGAAGATTACTGATAAAGGAATCGGTAACGGGATTTCCTTGTTGATAATGGTAGGTATTATAGCAACATTACCACAGGCTTTTATTCAAGAATTTATTTCCAGAGTGACTGAATCTAATGGTGGATTAATTTTAATTCTTATTGAATTAGTAATCTGGTTCGTTATCATCTTAGCATCTGTTATGTTAGTTAGAGCTGTTAGGCAAATACCTGTACAGTATGCTAGAAAAAATGCTTCAGGAAAGTATGAGAAAGCTTCAGTTGGGGGTGCTAGACAGTTTATTCCTTTGAGATTAAATGCTTCTGGTGTTATGCCAATTATTTTTGCTCAGGCTATTATGTTTATACCTGCCGCTGTTGCCGGATTGTCCGACACTGAAATGGCACAAGGTATTACAGCTGCTTTTCAAGATATGTTTGGTTTTTGGTACAATCTAGTTTTTGGTGTATTGATAATAGTTTTTACTTATTTTTATACAGCGATAACGGTTCCAACCAATAAAATGGCAGAAGACTTAAAAAGAAGTGGTGGTTTTGTTCCCGGTATAAGACCTGGATCCGAAACCTCTGAGTATTTGGATAGAATTATGTCACAAATCACATTGCCAGGTTCAGTATTCTTAGCAATCATTGCTGTTTTTCCAGCAATTGTAGTTTCACTTTTAAATGTTCAACAAGGATGGGCCTTATTTTTTGGAGGTACCTCACTTTTAATCATGGTAGGTGTGGCGATAGATACTATCCAACAAGTAAATTCTTTCTTATTGAATAGACATTATGATGGATTAATGAAATCTGGAAAAAATAGAAAAGCAGTAGCATAATTATGGCAAAACAACCCTCTATAGAACAAGATGGAACTATTATTGAAGCATTGTCCAATGCAATGTTTCGAGTAGAACTCGAAAATGAGCACATAGTTACAGCTCATATATCTGGTAAAATGAGAATGCACTACATTAAACTTTTACCAGGGGATAAAGTAAAATTAGAAATGAGTCCTTATGATTTATCAAAGGCTCGTATAACTTATAGATATTAATTACTATGAAAGTAAGAGCATCAATAAAAAAGAGAAGTGCTGACTGTAAGATAGTTCGTAGAAAAGGACGTCTTTATGTCATCAACAAAAAGAATCCTAAATTTAAACAAAGACAAGGATAATTATGGCTAGAATTGCAGGTGTAGATATACCAAAACAAAAACGCGGAGTTATAGCTTTAACCTATATCTTCGGTATCGGAAAGAGCAGAGCTCAAAGAATCCTTAGTGAAGCCGGAGTAGACGAAAGTATCAAAGTCTCTGATTGGAATGATGATCAAATCGGAAAAATTAGAGAAGCTGTTGGTAAATTCACAATAGAAGGTGAGTTAAGATCTGAAGTACAAATTAACATTAAGAGATTAATGGATATTGGTTGCTACAGAGGAATAAGACATAGATCTGGACTTCCATTAAGAGGTCAAAGAACTAAAAACAACTCCCGTACTAGAAAAGGAAGAAGAAAAACAGTTGCTAATAAGAAAAAGGTAACTAAATAATAATTAAAATGGCAAAGTCAACAACAAAAAAGCGTAAAGTAGTTGTAGATGCATATGGCGAAGCTCATATTTCTGCCTCTTTTAATAATATCATTGTTTCATTGACAAACAAGAATGGTGATATTATTTCTTGGTCATCTTCAGGTAAGATGGGCTTTAGAGGTAGTAAGAAGAACACTCCTTATGCTGCACAATTATCTGCTGAAGATGCAGGTAAAGTTGCACACGAAGCAGGTTTGCGTAAAGTAAAAGTATATGTTAAAGGTCCTGGAAACGGAAGAGAATCTGCAATCAGATCTTTACATAATTCAGGTATTGAAGTTACAGAGATTATAGATGTAACACCTATACCTCACAATGGATGTAGACCTCCTAAGCGTAGAAGAGTCTAATTATTATAAATCAATCATTACTATTATCGAAGGATAAGACCTTAATTCATAATAGAAAAATAATAAATACATAACAATGGCAAGATATACCGGTCCTAAAACCAAAATAGCTAGAAAATTTGGAGAATCCATTTTTGGAGACGACAAATCTTTCGAAAAAAGAAATTACCCTCCTGGACAGCATGGAAATAACAGAAGAAGAGGCAAGAAGTCTGAGTACGCTGTTCAGCTTATGGAAAAGCAAAAAGCAAAATATACTTATGGTATTCTAGAAAAGCAATTCCGTAATATGTTTAAAAAAGCAACTAGATCTCAAGGAATTACTGGTGAGATTTTGCTTCAATTATGTGAATCAAGATTAGATAACGTTGCGTATCGTCTAGGTATTGCACCTTCAAGAAGTGCTGCAAGACAATTGGTTTCACACAAACATATTACTGTAAATGGCGAGTTAGTAAACATACCATCTTACCAAGTAAAACCAAATGATGTTGTTGGAATAAGAGAGAAATCAAAATCTCTTAATGTAATCCAAGAATCTCTTTCAAATAGCAAATCTGTTCATGAATGGATGACCTGGAATAGCGAGAAAATGCAAGGTACACTTGTAAATATTCCTGAAAGATCTCAGATTCCTGAAAAAATCAATGAGCAATTCATCGTCGAATTATACTCTAAATAATAACTGACAACACTCAAATTTATGGCATTATTTAATTTTCAAAAGCCCGATAAGGTGATCATGATCGATTCTACCGATTTTGAGGGCACTTTCGAATTTAGACCATTAGAACCTGGTTACGGTCTAACAGTAGGAAACGCTTTACGTAGAGTCTTGTTATCATCATTAGAAGGTTTTGCAATCACATCTGTGAGAATCGAAGGTGTTGATCATGAATTCTCTACAATTGAGGGAGTTGTTGAAGATGTTACTGAAATCATCTTAAATCTAAAGCAAATCAGATTCAAAAAAAGAGCAGAAGATGTAGATAACGAGACCGTTTCTATTTCTTTCTCTGGTAATGAAAAAATGACTGCTGGAGATTTTCAAAAATACCTTACAGGTTTTGATATCTTAAATCCAGATCTTGAAATTTGTACGATGGATAAGAAAGTATCTCTCAATCTTGAACTCACTGTTCAAAAAGGCAGAGGATATGTTCCTGCTGAAGAAAACAAAACTTCAAAAGCTCCTATTGGTACAATTTTTACTGATTCTGTTTTTACTCCAATAAAAAATGTAAAGTACAGCATCGAGAACTTTAGAGTTGAGCAAAAAACTGACTACGAAAAACTGATATTCGAAATTAGCAGTGATGGTTCTATTCATCCTAAAGATGCACTTACAGAAGCTGCAAAAACTCTTATTCATCATTTCATGTTATTTTCAGATGAGAGAATAACCTTAGAAACTGAAGAAATGTCTCAAGCTGAGACATATGATGAAGAGTCTCTACATATGAGACAATTACTTAAGTCTAAGTTGGTAGATTTAGATCTTTCAGTAAGAGCACTTAACTGCTTGAAAGCTGCTGAAGTTGAAACTTTAGGTGATTTAGTATCTCATAACAAAAGTGATTTAATGAAGTTTAGAAACTTTGGTAAAAAATCACTTACTGAACTAGAAGAACTTGTAGAAAATAAAGGTCTTGACTTTGGAATGGATCTCTCAAAATATAAACTTGACAAAGACTAACTTTTGTTAAGCTCAAAATACATTAATCATGAGACATAGAAAGAAATTTAATCACTTAGGGAGAACATCCTCACATAGAAAAGCAATGCTTTCTAATATGGCTTGTTCCCTAATTGAGCATAAAAGAATAAATACTACCGTGGCTAAGGCTAAAGCTCTTAGAACATTTGTAGAGCCATTAATCACTAAATCTAAATTAGATACAACTCATAATCGTCGTTTGGTTTTTTCTAAACTAAAAGATAAATATATGGTTGCTGAACTTTTTAGAGAGGTTGCTCCTAAAGTTGGAGAGCGTCCAGGTGGTTATACACGTATCATTAAGTTGGGAAACAGGCTTGGTGATGCTGCTGAAATGGCAATGATAGAACTTGTTGACTTTAATGATGTTTACACACCAGGTAAGAAACAAGCTAAGAAGAAATCAACTAGAAGAGCTGGTAAGAAAGTAAAAGTAGAAGACCAAGCAGAAACTTCAAACGATTCTGAAACTAAAACTGATGAGGCTTAATACACATCACATATTTAATTCAATCAAAAGGATAAACTTTAATTAGTTTATCCTTTTTTTATATCTACACCTATGAAATATAACTTAAAAACACCCGCAGTATTATTGCTTGCCGATGGAACTGTCTTTCATGGCAAGACCACTGAACCTTTTACTTCCAATCGGATGGGGGAAATTTGTTTTAATACCGGGATGACTGGATATCAAGAGATATTTACAGACCCATCTTATTTCGGCCAAATCATGGTCACTACCAATGCACATATTGGTAACTACGGTGTAAATTCAGATGAAAGCGAATCGGATTCGGTTAAAATATCTGGTTTGATTTGTAAAAACTTTTCATTCACACCTTCTAGGGTAAATTCTGCCCAGACTCTTGAAGATTTTCTAAAAGATGCACATTTACCTGTTGTTTTTGATGTCGATACTAGAGCTCTTGTTTCTCATATTAGAAAGCATGGTGCAATGAATGCAATCATGTCTACAGATATTCATAACATCGAGGCATTGCAAAATGAGTTATCTCAGCATCCTTCTATGAAAGGACTTGAATTGGCTTCTAAAGTTTCTACAAAAGACCCCTATTCACTTGGAGACAAACTTTCTGATCACAAAGTAGCTGTTCTTGATCTTGGTACTAAGAAAAACATATTAAGAAGGCTCACCGGAAGAGGTGCATTTGTAAAAGTATTTCCTTACGATTCTACTTTTGAAGATCTTATGGACTGGAATCCTGATGGAGTTCTTATTTCCAATGGTCCTGGAGATCCAGAACCTTTGGCTTCGGCTATTGAACTGGCAAAAAAGTGTATTAAAAATGAAGTTCCTACTTTTGGAATATGTTTAGGTCATCAAATTATTGCACTTGCTATGGATATCCCAACGCTCAAGATGCATAATGGACATCGAGGTATCAATCATCCTATACAGAATCTCAAAACAGGCAAAAGTGAGATCACCTCTCAAAATCATGGATTTACTATAGATAAAGATTCTACTGTTAATAATTCCAGAGTTGAAATTTCACATCAACACCTGAACGATGAGTCTGTTGCGGGTATCCGTATCAAAGGCAAACCTTGTTTTTCGGTTCAATACCACCCTGAAGCTGGTCCTGGACCAAACGACGCTACTTATCTCTTCGATGATTTTTTTGATATGATGTATAAACAAAAAGTTGAAGCATAAAAAAAGTGGGCAAATGCCCACTTTTTATTTCATTTTGAAATCTATTATGGTAATAATACGGTATCAATAACATGAATCACTCCATTGGATTGATTAACGTCTGCAATAGTTACAGTTGCAACATTGCCTTTAGAGTCTTCAATTTTTACATTTTTACCATCAAGCATTGCTATAAGAATTCCGCCACTCACTGTCTTCAGCTCTGCTTTTCCATCCCCTTTTTTAATAGCACTAACAACATCTGCAGCGTTGAATTTCCCTGCAATGACATGGTAAGTCAATACCGTTTGAAGTTGTTTTTTGTTTTCTGGCTTCAAAAGAGATTCAACAGTACCTTCTGGAAGATTTCCAAAAGCCGAATTTGTAGGAGCAAATACTGTAAAAGGGCCATCACTTGATAACGTTTCAACAAGTTCTGCCGCTTTCACTGCGGCCACCAAAGTCGTGTGATCTTTGGAATTTAGGGCATTTTCAACAATGTTTTTTGTAGGATACATTTCTGCTCCACCTACCATTTTGTTTTGAGCGTAAGAAAGAGTGGTTACTAAAACACTCATAACTAAGACTAATTGTAATTTTAAATTTTTCATGACATTTTTTTATATGTTATTTAAATGTACGTAAGAAAAAGCCACTTGGTTTTTTTACATTCATAATTTAACTTCACATTGTATGAGATTAATATTCAAATTTTACACAGTTCTTTAAATCAACTATATCGTTTTAGCTAAACGTGCTCATCCATACATAACCTTAAAATCGATTTGAATAAGCTTTTATTTCGTAAATTGCAACAAATCAAAAAATAAATAAAATGAGTGCAATTTTAGACATACACGCGAGACAAATATTCGATTCAAGAGGTAATCCAGCTTTGGAAGTAGACGTTATTACAGAAACTGGAACTCTTGGAAGATTTGCAGTTCCATCCGGAGCTTCTACAGGAGTTCATGAAGCTGTAGAACTCAGAGATGGTGGTTTAGATTATATGGGAAAAGGGGTTTTTAAAGCCGCAGAAAACGTGAATACTACAATTGCAAACGCTTTACTTGGAATTTCAGTTTTTGAACAATCTGAAATTGATCAAATTATGATCGATTTAGATGGAACTGATAACAAATCTAAACTAGGCGCAAATGCCATTTTAGGTGTTTCTCTTGCCGCTGCAAAAGCTGCTGCAAACGAACTAAATTTACCATTATACAGATATATAGGTGGTGTTTCTACAAACACGCTTCCTGTACCAATGATGAACATCATCAATGGAGGATCTCATAGTGATGCTCCTATTGCTTTTCAAGAATTTATGGTGATGCCAGTAAAAGCAGATAACTTTACTCATGCTCTGAAGATGGGTACTGAGATTTTCCACAACCTTAAAAAGGTTTTAAAAGAAAGAAATTTAAGTACCGCTGTTGGTGATGAGGGTGGTTTTGCACCTAAACTAGAAGGGACTGAAGATGCTTTGGATTCTATTAAACTCGCTGTCGAAAATGCGGGTTATAAATTTGGAGATGAAGTAATGATTGCGCTTGATTGTGCTGCAGCAGAATTTTATGAAGATGGTAAATATAATTACAAAAAATTTGAAGGTGATTCTGCCAAAACCATGTCTTCTGAAGAACAAGCAAGCTATCTAGCTGAACTTTCTGAAAAATATCCAATAATTTCCATTGAAGATGGAATGGATGAAGATGATTGGGATGGATGGAAAATATTGACCGAAAAAATCGGTGATAAGGTTCAACTTGTCGGAGATGATCTTTTTGTGACTAATGTGAAACGTCTACAAAAAGGTATTACAAACAATATCGCAAATTCTATTTTGATTAAAGTGAACCAAATCGGTACGCTTACTGAAACTATTGCAGCTGTAAACCTTGCTCATAATGCAGGTTACACTTCAGTGATGTCACACAGATCTGGTGAAACTGAAGATAATACAATTGCAGATTTAGCAGTAGCTCTATCTACAGGTCAGATTAAAACAGGTTCAGCCTCTAGAAGTGATCGTATGGCTAAATACAATCAGTTAATTAGAATAGAAGAGGAGCTTGGAGACAATGCTTATTTTCCAAAAATGAAGGCTTTCAAAATAAAAAAATAATACATTAACCAGACTTAGGTTTTAAATGAAAACGACTTAAGAATTGCGAACTATTTATTTAATGATTTGAAGCTTAAATTGATGTCATGAAAGGCGTCGTATCTCTTAAATAGCTTCACATACATTTAATAAGCTAAATTTTGTAATTGTTTTTATTAAACTTATTTTGCATAAAAAATATTCAAAATGTCAGATAAAGCAGAATTAATTTTAGACGGGAAAAAAATTGAACTCCCGATAATCACAGGTAGTGAAAATGAAAAAGCCATTGATATAAGTTCTCTTAGAGCTTCTACGGGTTACATCACTCTTGATAGAGGTTTCAAAAACACGGGGTCAACCTCCAGTGATATTACTTACCTGAATGGTGAAAAAGGTATATTAAGGTACAGAGGATATTCAATTGAAGATCTAGCTGAGAATGCCAGCTTCTTGGAAGTATCCTATCTGTTAATTTATGGAGAACTACCAACAGCGAGTGTTCTAGAATCCTATAAAAAGGAAATCACATACCATACGTTAATACATGAAGATATTAAAAACATTATTGATGGTTTCCCATCGAATTCTCATCCAATGGGAGTTTTATGTTCTCTAGTATCATCGTTAACAGCTTTTTATCCAGAATCTTTAGACCCAAACAGATCTGCTGCTGAAGTAGATCAAACCATCATGAGATTGATTGCCAAAATGCCTACTATGGCAGCATGGGCTTTCAAAAACAAAGTAGGTCATAAGGCTAATTATCCTGACAATAATTTAGATTATCCTTCTAACTTTTTGAAAATGATGTTTGCTGTACCATCTGAAGAGTATCACGTGGACCCAGTTATTTCAAAAGCACTTGATAAGTTATTGATATTACACGCAGATCATGAGCAAAATTGTTCTACAGCTACTGTAAGAGTTGTAGGGTCTTCTCACGCGAGTTTATATGCTTCAATTTCTGCAGGTATTTCTGCACTTTGGGGACCATTGCATGGAGGAGCAAATCAAGCTGTAATAGAAATGCTTGAGGCTATTCAAGCCGATGGTGGTGATGTAAATAAATTCATGGCGAAAGCTAAGGATAAAAATGATCCATTTAGACTAATGGGATTTGGTCATAGAGTTTACAAAAATTTTGATCCAAGAGCAAAAATCATCAAAAAAGCAGCTGATGATGTTTTAGAAAAATTAGGTATTGATGATCCAATCCTGGAAATTGCTAAAGGTCTTGAAGAAGTAGCTTTAAATGATGATTATTTCATTGAAAGAAAGCTCTATCCTAATGTCGATTTCTACTCTGGAATTATATATAGAGCTCTTGGAATACCAACATCGATGTTTACAGTAATGTTCGCTCTCGGAAGACTTCCAGGTTGGATTGCACAGTGGAAAGAAATGCGTCTTGCCAATGAACCTATTGGCAGACCAAGACAAGTTTATACTGGAGAAACACACAGAGAATTCAAACCTTTAGATAAAAGATAATTAAGTAAATTTTTAAAAAATATATAATGAAAAAGATTTTAATGTTATTGCTTTCAACAACACTACTTATAAGTTGTGGTGGAGATGGCAAAAAAGAAGAGAAAAAAGAGAATTCTATAAAATTAAATACTCAAGAAAAGCCTAATGAAGAAAAAGAAGAAGGTGTAACCAGAGTTTATTTAACGGGTAGTGACCAAATGAAATTCAATAAGAATGAAATTGTAGTCAATGCTGGGGATAAAGTAATCTTGACTTTCGAACACGTTGGAAAATTGCCTAAGGAGACAATGGGGCATAATTTCGTACTTCTTAAAGAAGGTACAAATGTTCAGGAGTTTGGTCAAGAAGCACTAGAATTTAAGGAAAACGATTATATTCCAGAAGGTTCAGACGCTATCATCACTCATACTGAAATGCTTGGTGGAGGTGAAAAAACCGAAATCACTTTTAAAGCACCTGCTAAAGGGAAGTACGATTATATCTGTAGTTTTCCTGGCCACGTTGCTTTAATGAATGGGGTTTTAACTGTGAAATAAATTATCCTATTAGAAATTAAATACAAAGCCTTTCAGATTCTTCTGAAAGGCTTTTTTAATGACCTGATGTGGATCAAATGGGTTATTGACTTTTATCATTAATGGCAGTTTCACTGTAAAAAAACTCCTGAAAAATTACTTTTTCAAGAGTTTAAATTGAACATTATCAATTTGACTTTACTTTTCTAGAGTATGTGAAAACCTAGTATTTGATTGGAGCATTGTTTTTAGGAATACTATTGCTGATGAATTCTCTAATGTCATCATTAGCATTTTTTAAATCCTCTTTTCTTAGATACATCATATGACCGCTTTCATAAGTTTTAAAGTGAAGTCGGTCTTTCATTTTTCCACTTTCATCAATATGCCACATGGTATACTTAGCATTGAAGTAGGTGGTAGCTCCGTCAAACAATCCAGATTGAATTAAGACTTGCATACTTGGATTCTGTGCCATAGCTTGTCTCAAACCTCTACCTGTGTTGTTATTTGATCTATCCCAAGGGCGAACATCTCCAAACATATTGTATTTCAAATCTGTTTTATAGTTGAGTTCATTTTTTAAATAATCGTTAATGGCTGGTGTAAACAATTGTAACCAGGAAGTTAATTCTGAATTGTAATCTGGGCGGGTTCCTGCCTCTTTTGCATCCAATCCCATGTATCTTGAGTCCAGTCGACCTACAGTAAATCCATCCTCAATTTTCAAAGTTTTCCAGAATGTATTAAAAGGGAGTTCTAAATTATTTTGAAGAAATACTTTTTCATTTATACCAGAATAATAAGACATTTTCTTCACGATCTCCATTTTTTTGGTAGTATCTAAAAATCCACCCTTTGAGAGTGCTGGGATCAGTTCTTGAATAGTGAAGCTTTCAACTTCATCAAGCATTTCTAGAATAGGTTTGTTTTGTAATTCTGGAGATAGTTTATTATGATACCAGGCAGCTGCAGCAAAATAAGGTAGTCTATTTGCTACTTCTACAGGTCCTTCTCTTTCTATACCAAGTTCAGTTGGCGATACCAATATGACACCATTGATATACATCCAATGTGAATTTTGTAGCTCATTAGACAATCCGGAAACTCTGGGTGTTCCATAGCTTTCACCAATCAGATATTTTGGAGCAAGCCATTTGTCTTTTCTGCTCACGAATGTATTGATCCATTCGGCTAAATATTCAATATCTGGATTTACACCAAAAAATGTTTTTCTATCAAAATTTCCATTTTCGTCCAATATAGGTCTTGAATGACCTGTATTCACTGGATTGACGTAAACAATGTCAGCAACATCTAAAATGCTATGAGGATTTTCTTTGTAGCCGTAGGGCTGTACAGGAAACCCTTCGTCACTTATATTTAATATTCTAGGACCTGTATATGCCAAATGCATCCAGACTGAAGCAGAGCCTGGTCCACCGTTAAAGGAAATAACTAGAGGGCGTTCTTTATATGCCTTGGAGCCCTGGTCTCCTCTGCTATAATAGGTGAACTGTAAACCGGCTATTGGTTCACCTTGCTTATTCCAAACAGGTTGCATGCCAGTTTCTGCAGTATAATTTAATTTTTTACCATTGATGGTAACCTCATGATTCGTTATTACGGTTTCATCTACGTTGAAGTCTACAGATTGAGAGAAAGCGTAAGATGATGCAAAGACGAGAAGTAGTGTTACTATTTTTTTCATGTGTTTATATTTTGGCTTAAATATACTAAGCTTTCAAAAAATGTGCAGTTAAATCTGGGATTCTTATGTGAACAGGTATTTTATATTTAAAAAATGGTTGTAAAGAAATCAATGTTTTACAATGAGTACCCTAGCCCAGATTGCAGCGGTATCCCGCAAACCCAAATTTTCTTGGGTTGAGGAATACAAGCGGAAAGCTGGAAAAGCTCCAAATAAAAAAGCCGCTTCTAATGAAAGAAACGGCTTAGTATGAATTCTGTATGGGTGATTTTACATCATTCCTGGCATTCCGCCGCCCATTGGTGGCATTCCGCCGCCACCATTATCGTCTTCCTTTATGTCCACAAGAGCGCATTCTGTAGTTAGAATCATTCCTGCAACAGAAGCTGCGTTTTCTAAAGCGATACGCGTGACTTTTTTAGGGTCTATAATACCTGCTTTAAGCATGTCTACAAAGGTATTGGTTTTGGCATCGTAACCTAGTTTGCCTTCCAACACTCTATTGATGACAACAGAGCCCTCTCCACCTGCATTTTCAACTATAGTTCTCATAGGGGATTCTATGGCTTTAGCGATGATGTTAATACCAGTTTGTTCGTCTGCGTTTTCTACTTTTAGGCCTTCTAAAGCTTTTAAAGTTCTTATTAAGGCTACGCCACCACCAGCGACAATACCTTCTTCTACTGCAGCACGAGTTGCGTGAAGTGCATCATCTACCCGGTCTTTTTTCTCTTTCATCTCCACTTCTGAAGCTGCTCCAACGTAAAGTACTCCAACACCTCCAGCAAGTTTTGCTAAGCGTTCTTGTAGTTTTTCTTTATCATAGTCGCTTGTTGTAGATTCTACCTGTGCTTTTATCTGGTTAACACGATTAAGAATATTTTCTTTTTCTCCACCACCGTTTACAATTGTAGTATTGTCTTTATCGATAGTTACATTTTCAGCCGTTCCTAGCATATCCAGGGTAGCATTTTCTAATGTAAAGCCTCTTTCCTCAGAAATAACAGTTCCGCCTGTAAGAATGGCTATATCCTCTAACATTGCTTTTCTACGATCTCCAAATCCAGGAGCTTTTACAGCAGCAATCTTTAGAGAGCCTCTTAATTTATTGACAACAAGTGTTGCTAATGCTTCACCTTCGATGTCTTCTGCGATGATCAACAATGGTTTTCCACTTTGTGCAGCAGGTTCCAATACTGGAAGCAAGTCCTTCATGGAATTGATCTTTTTGTCCACAAGTAAAATGTATGGATTTTCAAGATCGGTTGTCATTTTCTCGCTGTCAGTCACAAAATAAGGAGATAAGAAACCTCTGTCAAACTGCATTCCTTCTACAAGATCCACATAAGTTTCAGTTCCTTTAGCTTCTTCTACAGTAATGACTCCTTCTTTACCAACTTTGCTAAAAGCTTCAGCGATTAATTCGCCAATTTGGTCATCATTATTAGCTGAAATTGAAGCTACTTGTTTAATTTCTTCTGAAGTATCACCAACAGATTTAGCTTGTTTAGCCAACTCTGCAACAACTGCTTCTACAGCTTTGTCAATACCTCTTTTTAGGTCTAAAGGATTTGCTCCTGAAGCAACGTTCTTTAATCCTTCTGTTACAATAGCTTGGGCAAGTACTGTTGCTGTTGTTGTTCCGTCACCAGCAAGGTCATTGGTTTTAGAAGCAACTTCCTTTACCATTTGAGCTCCCATATTTTCAAGAGCATCTTCAAGTTCTATTTCTTTAGCAACGCTTACACCATCCTTAGTTACCATTGGCGCTCCAAATGATTTGCCAATGATGACATTCCTACCTTTAGGTCCTAAAGTCACTTTTACAGCATTTGCAAGTGCATCTACACCTCGCTTTACGCCATTTCTTGCTTCAATATCAAAAATTATATCTTTTGCCATTTTATTTAGTTTTAGTTAGTTATTATATTTTATACGATCGCTAAGATATCATCTTCTCTCATGATGAGGTAATCTTTGTCATCATGCTTAAGCTCAGTTCCTGAAAACTTTCCATAAAGAACGACATCTCCAACTTTCACTGTCATATCATGATCTTTTTTACCATTTCCAACTGCTACAACTTTTCCACGTTGTGGTTTTTCTTTAGCAGTTTCAGGAATAATGATTCCAGAAGCTGTTTTAGTTTCTGCGGCTTGAGGCTCTACAAGCACTCTATCTGCCAATGGTTTAATGTTTACTGCCATTATTAATAAGTTTTTAGTTTTATATTAAATAAATTGTCTAAAAGTGTGCCACTAGCTTCAGCATGTCAAACGCCAAAAAAAAATGCCAGCTTGTCATAAGCTGGCATTTTAAATCTTGTATATATCCTTGTATTATTCTTGTTCTAAAGGAGGTAGATTGTTCTGTTGTTGAGTGTTTTCTACAGGAGTTTGATTTCCATCTAATAATTTGGAGTCACCTCCAGTTCTATTACTGATGATAGTTACATTGGATAGTAAAATCAGTATTAAAAGTAATGTAGCAAGTGCCCAAGTACTTTTATCTAAAAAATCTGAAGTCTGTTTAACTCCACCAACTTGTTGAGAGCCACCTCCACCAAATGAAGAAGATAATCCACCACCTTTAGGGTTTTGGACCATAATGACGACAATTAGTAAAAAAGCTACGATAACGATTAAAATTAAAAATATTGAAAATGTACTCATTATTTATTTTCTTTAAGTCTTTCTATTTCTTGAATTTGGTCTGCAAAGAAAGAACTTTTTTCGGGATTATTCAAAATTAATATCTTAAATGCTTGAATTGCCTTATCGTATCTTTTTTGTTCCATATAAACTCTTGCCAGAGTCTCTGTCATCAGGCTAGATGAAGGTTCGTGCCTTGCATTTATTTTATCTGAACTCTCATAAGATTTGGCAGGAACAATTTTAGGATTATTCTTGATAAATTCGTCTATCACCTGAAATTGAGGGTTAGCTACCAATATTTCCTGAGTTTCCTCTTTTTCTTTTAAGGGTTCAATTTGAGTTAATTTCAACCACTCTTTGAAAGAGCGAGTCTCTGAAGAATTAAACTCCAAAGGTTTTCCTGTTTTCTCTGGCTGCTTAGTTTCCTTTTCAATAAAAAGATCGGGATCGTTTATTTTACTAGCAACTTCTTCGTTGATTTCGAATTCACTACTTTCTTTAGAATGTTGAATCAGTAAATCAATTTTGTTGGCGATTTCAAGTTGATGAAATTCCTTGGAAGTGATATAGTCGAAAAGTACAGCTCTATCTTGAGTTCTTGCTGCCGTTTCTTTTAAAAACCTGTTATAATTAAAACTTCCAGAATGTTTTAAAAGTTTCAATTTTAAGGCAAAAAGAGGTTGGAAGTATGGATATTTCTCAATGGTCTCATCGATTAAACTCAAGGTTTTGGTCTCAAATTTAATTGGTGTTTTGATGAGGTTGAGTAAATTTTCCTTTTCCATTACCAATTTGTTAGTGAGGCGTTGAAAACATCTTGCGTAATTCTTGTGAATATTTCATTGATGGCTTCCTCTTTTTGAGCACCAGTCAATTGTGCATTACCATCAAAGTCAAAGTAAAAAGAAAACCTTTGTTCAAAATCCTTTTCCGGATCTAAAGTATTGTAGAATCTAACGTTTACTTCTATCGTAAGTCTATTCTGCGCTGCTCTGCTATCTGCTGTCGCAGTCATAGGGGCTACATAATACCTTATAATTTCACCCTCGTATATCAAATCTCCGTTGGCGTTTACCAAACTAAGTTTGGTTTGATTTAGGATTAAATCTTGCAATTGCAGGGTGAAATCCCGGTCAATTCCCGGTTCAACAAGCTGGGCTGTATTTTGAAAAAAGTTAACTTGATAAGTTTCTGCATTTCCAGTATCTGCCCCTGTGAATGAATAATTTCCGCATGACTGCAAAATCAAAATTGATAATAGGGTTGCCAAATATTTTATCTTCATTATAAATCGTATTGCTTAATTTTTCTATACAAGGTTCTTTCGCTTATGCCAAGTTCATCGGCAGCGGGCTTGCGTTTACCGTGATGACGATCAAGTGATTTTTTTATGAGTTCAACTTCTTTATCTTGCAGTGATAATGTCTCCTCTTCCTCAATATCTTCTGCATAATCATAGGGATCTTCGATTTTTTGATCCATTTCCCGATTTCTTTTCTGATTAGGAAGCTGTAGAATTTCTAATTGCTCTTCATGGGTCTCATCTGTGAATTCTTTTTTTGAATCAGATTCCCCATAAACTTTCTTAATTAAATTGATATTGTCCTCCTTGAATTTCTCATCATTATCTCTTTCCATGAGTTCCATAGTGAGTTTTTTCAAGTCATTTAAGTCACCCTTCATATCAAAAAGTACCTTGTAAAGAATTTCTCTTTCATTGTTGAAATCCCCTTTGCTACTGCTTTTTTCTTTAGAAATTACCGAAGGTAAGCTTGAGCTTTTAGGCAAGTAGTGATTCAAAGTATCTTCATCAACCTCCCTGCTGGTCTCTAAGACTGAAATTTGTTCAGTTACATTTTTTAGCTGTCTGATATTTCCAGGCCACCTGCAATTTTCGAGAGCTTTCACAGCTCTGTCAGTAAGTCTAATGGTGGGCATTTTATACTTCAAAGCAAAGTCTGATGCGAATTTTCTAAATAACAAATGAATATCACCACGTCTCTCTCTTAACGGGGATAAATTAATTTCAACCGTATTTAATCTATAATATAAATCTTCTCTGAATTTATTATTCTTAATCGCCTCGATCATGTCAACATTAGTAGCGGCAACAATCCTTACACTTGATTTTTGAACTTTAGAAGATCCTACTTTAATGAACTCGCCTGTCTCCAAAACTCTAAGTAATCTAACTTGAGTGGTCAAGGGTAATTCTCCTACTTCATCCAGAAATATAGTTCCGCCATCTGCCTCCTTAAAGTACCCGTCTCTGGCTTGATTTGCACCAGTAAATGCCCCTTTTTCGTGACCAAATAATTCACTATCTATGGTGCCTTCTGGTATGGCGCCGCAGTTAACAGCAATATATTTTGCGTGTTTTCTGTGAGATAAGGCATGTATTATTTTTGGTAAACTTTCTTTACCTACACCACTTTCACCTGTTACCAGTACAGAAATATCTGTTGGTGCAACACGTATGGATTTTTCTATTGCTCTATTAAGACTGGGATCGTTTCCTATAATTTCAAATCGCTGTTTGACAGCTTGTGGTGATTCCATATTCTGAATTTAATTTAGGATAAAATGGTTTGCATTGGACCATAACCTACGGCTTCGCCTATCAATGTAGCACTTGTGCAATCTTTCATTTTTACAAGGACATAATCGCCAACCTTATAATCTTCTTTTGGGAAAACAACCGTAGTATTCTGCGTATTCCTACCACTCCATTGAAGATTTGATTTTTTTGATTCTTTCTCGATCAATACTTCTTCAATCTTTCCTAGGTGTTTTTCAGTAGTTAAACGTGAATGTTCCTGTTGTAGGTCTATAATCTCTTGAAGCCTTCTCTTTTTGGTCGACTCTGGAATATCGTCTTCAAACTTCTTAGCGCCTAGCGTTCCTGGACGTTCAGAATAAGCGAACATATAGCCGAAATCATATTTGACATACTTCATTAACGATAAAGTATCTTGATGATCCTCTTCAGTTTCTGTTGGGAAACCTGCAATCATGTCTTGAGAGATACCGCAATCTGGAATAACGGATCTTATGTCATCAATGAGTTTGAAATATTCTTCCCTGGTATGCAAGCGATTCATTTTCTTTAAAATTCTATCACTACCACTTTGCACCGGTAAATGGATATAGTCACAAATATTATAATGTTTTGCCATAACCTTAATCACATCGAGAGTCATGTCCTGAGGATTGGACGTTGAAAACCTAATGCGCATCCCAGGTTGGGCTTTTGCCACCATATCCAGCAAATCAGCAAAATGAACTGCGGTTGCTTTTTGCATATCTGTAGCCTTTTTAAAATCCTTTTTTAGTCCACCACCATACCATAGGTAACTGTCAACGTTTTGCCCGAGTAAAGTAATTTCTTTAAAACCTTTTGACCACAAATCATTTACTTCGTCTAAAATACTTTTTGGATCACGGCTTCTTTCTCTACCCCGAGTAAAAGGAACCACACAGAACGTACACATATTATCGCAACCTCTTGTGATGGAAACAAATGCTGAAACGCCATTGCTTTGTAACCTTACGGGCGAAATATCTCCATAAGTTTCTTCTTTGGAAAGAATCACATTTATAGCATCTCTGCCATTTTCAACTTCTTCCAATAAATTTGGCAAGTCTTTATAAGCATCTGGACCAACAACAAGATCTACGATTTTTTCTTCTTCTAGAAATTTATGTTTCAATCGCTCTGCCATGCAACCTAAAACCCCAACCTTCATAGAGGGGTTATCTTTTTTGATCGCATTGAATTTTTCAAGGCGCTTTCTCACGGTTTGCTCTGCCTTGTCCCTTATTGAGCAAGTGTTTACAAGTACCAAATCAGCCTCGGCTAGTTCTCTTGTGGTATTGTAACCTTGTTTATCTAAAATAGAAGCCACAATTTCGCTATCGCTAAAGTTCATAGCGCACCCATAACTTTCAATGTAAAGCTTCTTTGAATTGCTTTTTTTCTCTTTCTTAACCAGGGTTTGTCCCTGTAGAGTTTCATCAATAATCTTCTCCATGTAAAGCTGTAAATTTTACGCAAAGATACGTGATCTGTATTTACTGACAAACTGTCATTTTATTGTTTTTGGAAATCTCTATTTTTATATCGAAAAGCAAACTTGAAGTAGCTAATATGACTACTTTACAGAAGTTCTTAAATTGAAATCCAAAAAATCGTATACTTTTGCAATATAAATTATAACTAAATGGCCAAAAATCTAGTAATTGTTGAGTCTCCTGCGAAAGCAAAGACTATAGAAAAATTTTTAGGGAAAGATTATAAAGTAGCCTCGAGTTTTGGACACATTGCCGATTTACCTTCAAAGGAACTAGGTGTAGATGTAGATAATGACTTCAAACCCAAATATGTTGTAAACAGCGATAAAAAGGACGTGGTAAGAAAACTTACCAAGATGGCAAAGGAATCTGAAACGGTTTGGCTTGCAAGTGATGAAGATAGAGAAGGAGAAGCAATAGCCTGGCACTTGTCGGATGAGCTAAAAATTGACAAGGAAAAAACCAAACGTATAGTTTTTTCTGAAATTACTGAATCTGCCATTAAAAACGCAATTTTAAATCCTAGAGAAATTGATTATAATCTGGTAAATGCTCAAAAGGCCAGGAGAGTCTTAGACCGTTTGGTAGGCTACGAACTTTCTCCAATTTTATGGAGAAAAGTAAAAGGCGGTTTGTCTGCAGGAAGAGTTCAGTCGGTTTCTGTCAGATTAATAGTTGAGCGCGAACGTGAGATTCTGGATTTTAACCCAGAAGTATTTTATAGAGTTGATGCAGAATTTAAAACAGAAAAAGGATCTAGTTTTAAAGCTAAGCTTCCTAAAAACTTAAGCTCTCAAAAGGAGGTAGAAGCATTTCTTGAAGCTCAAAAACAAGCCAGTTTTGAGGTAAGCGATCTTACTCAAAAGCCAGCAAAAAAATCTCCTGCGCCACCATTTACCACATCAACATTACAACAGGAAGCGGCTAGAAAGCTTTATTTCTCGGTAAGTAAAACAATGAATATGGCTCAGCGTCTCTACGAAGCTGGTCATATTACATATATGAGGACAGATAGTGTTAATCTATCCAGCCAGGCAAAACAAAGTGCCGAAGACGAAATTAAAAGTGCGTACGGTGATAAATACCATAAAGCACGTAATTATAAAGGTAAGTCCAAAGGTGCTCAGGAAGCTCACGAAGCTATAAGACCAACTAATTTTGCGACTCACCAAATCGATGCCGAACGTGATCAACAAAGACTTTATGAGTTGATCTGGAAACGTGGAATTGCTTCACAAATGAGTGATGCAGCTTTAGAAAGAACAAACGTTAGAATATCTTCAGACAAAGATGAAAGAGAATTCTCAGCCAATGGCGAGGTAGTCAAATTTGACGGATTTCTTAAAGTATATCTGGAAGGGAAAGACGAAGAAGATGAAGAGCAAAGCGGATTGCTGCCAGCAATGAAGGTGGGGGAGTCTTTACAGAATCAATACATTCAGGCTACCGAACGTTATACTAGACCGCCTTCACGATATACAGAAGCTTCTTTAGTGAAAAAATTAGAAGAGCTCGGTATTGGTAGACCGTCAACCTACGCTCCGACAATCTCTACCATTCAGAATAGAAAGTATATTGAAAAAGGAAATGTGGATGGGACTGAACGCGAATATGTTCAATACACATTCAAAAACGATAAAATAAAGACGGAAACCCTTTCAGAAAAAGTTGGAAGTGATAAAGGAAAACTGGTTCCAACAGATGTAGGAATGGTTGTGACAGACTTTCTTGTAAAGCATTTCAAGAGTATATTGGATTATAATTTTACAGCCAAACTAGAGCAGGATTTTGATGAGGTTGCTGAAGGGAATGCCAAGTGGACTAAGGTGATGAGTGATTTTTATATCCATTTTCATCCAACTGTTTTAGATGTTGCAGCAAATGCTGAGAGAGAAGTTGGTGAAAGGGTTCTTGGAGAAGATCCTGAAACAGGAAAGCCAGTAAGTGCCCGCTTAGGTAAATTTGGGCCTATGGTTCAAATTGGTTCTGTAGAAGATGATGAAAAGCCAAGATTTGCTAGTCTAAAGCCAAGTCAGACTTTAAATTCTGTGACTTATGAGGAAGCAATGGACCTGTTTAAGCTTCCTAAGCAACTTGGAGAGTATGAGGGTGAGGAAGTAGAAACTAATATTGGTCGATATGGACCGTATGTGCGTTTTGGTAAGAAATTCGTTTCTCTTGAAAAAGGGGAAGATCCTTTGGATGTCTCCTATGACAGGGCTATTGAATTGATCAAAGCAAAGGAAAAAGCTGAAGAACCTATTTATTATTATCAGGATAAAGGAGTACAAAAAGGTGTCGGTCGTTTTGGTCCCTTTTTAAAGTGGGATGGTATGTTCATTAATGTAAACAAGAAATACGACTTTGATAATTTAAGTGAAGATAACATTGTCGAGTTGATCGAGGATAAAATTCAGAAGGAAAAAGATAAACTCATTCATCACTGGGAGGAAGAAGGTATAAAGCTGGAAAAAGCAAGATGGGGAAGGTATAAATTGTCTAAAGGAAAAACGAAAGTAGAACTTCCTAAGACCACTGATGCTGAAGGAATGGCGCTAGATGAAGCTCAAGCTATTCTGGAAAAAAATACGAAGACTAAGAAAAAACCAGCTAAAAAGAAAGCTGCAACTAAAACAAAGAAAGCACCTGCTAAAAAGAAAACAACTTCTAAAGCAAAAAAAACTGCTGCTAAAAAATCTACTAGCACAAAATCTAAGTCAAAAAAATCCTAACCGAATTAAATGGTATTTGAATATCTAAAACCCGTAAGTGAAGAATTACAGGGAAGTTTCCAATCTTTTTCAAACCAAACTTTATCCAATTTCGTAAGTTTTTATAACGGCGAGGAGGTAAGTTTAGAAAACATTCAGCTAGCTATAATTTGTGTAAAAGATTCTCGTAATAGTAATTATGCGGATAAAACAGATTTTTACTTTGATGATATAAGAACTCAACTTTACAATATGTATGTAGGTAATTGGAAGTTGAATATTTTAGACTTAGGAGATATTTTAGAAGGTGATGAGGTGTCAGATACAGCCTATGTTCTAAAAACAATTCTTAATCGACTTTATCAGAAATCGATTATTCCAATTGTTTTGGGGGGTAGTCAGGATTTCACTTTTTATCAATATAGGGCCTATGATGGTGTTAAGTACATGGTTAATCTTACTAGTGCAGATCATAAATTTGACCTGGGCAATTCAGATCTACCAATGGATGGACAATCTTATGTTGGTAAAATGATTATTGATGAGCCTTATAATCTTTTTAATTATTGCAATTTGGGTTATCAAACATTTTTGTCTCCTCAGGAAGAAATTGATTTGATGGAAAAGCTTTTTTTTGAAACCCTCAGGTTAGGAGAGCTGAAGCAAGATTTTACTAGAGCTGAACCAGTTTTGAGAGACACTGACTTATTTAGTGTTGATATTTATTGTGTTAAATCTTCAGAAATTGCTGATCCAAGTCATAAAAATATTAATGGATTCAGTACATTTGATTTGTGCAAGTTGTCAAGATATGCAGGGATGAGTGACAAATTAAGTTCTTTTGGAATATATGAGTTGCAAGCGATGAAAAAGTCTGAAAGCCTCATTCATTTGATTTCTCAAATGTTATGGTATTTTTTGGAAGGTTTCAGTTTGAGGTTAAATGAAAAAGTATCGGAGAATAACTCCAGCTTTTTGAAATACAACGTACCTATTCAGGATGAAATTTTGGTCTTTATCAAAAGTGAAGTTTCAGACCGTTGGTGGATCAAAATTCCTAATGCAAATAATAATGAACATAAACCCTCGTTATTAGCATGTGATAAACAAGATTATTTGGATGCCATTTCTTCCACAATACCGGATAGATGGCTGAAAGCCAAATATAAAAACAGTATATAATCATAAATAATTTAATTGTTGTTAAGAAAAAAATTGTTTATTTGTACACAAGATTTGAATTTAATCAATAAATTATGAAATTTTATTTTGCATCTTCTAAAGGTTTTTATGTCGCATTGCTAGCCTTTCTAGTGATGAGTTGTGGAAAAAGCGATAAAGGCCAGCTTGTTGGAGTAGAAGGAAAGAAGTGGTATCCTGAAAAACCATACGGTATGGTTTTAGTTAAAGGAGGCTCTTTTATCATGGGTAAATCGGACGATGATTTAGCAGGTGTTCAAAATGCTCCTCCCAAGACTGTAACAGTTCCTTCTTACTACATGGATGAAACAGAAATTACAAATTCAGAGTATAGACAATTCGTTGAAAGAGTAAGGGACTCAGTTATTAGACAAAAATTGGCAGAAGCTGCAGAGTTATCTGGAGATGCCGATGGAAATGAGGAAGGTATACAGAGGTATGCTTTTAAAAACGCAGGCAACAATGATGAAGAGGAGCTAAGTCCTTACGAAGAATTTTCAAAGCATTATGATCCTTTAGATCAAGCTTTGAACTGGAACCCTAAGATCATATGGGATCCTGCACAGTATCCTGATGAAGATTATGTTTACGTCATGGATGAATTTTATTTATCTAACGACCAGTCTTATAACGGCAGACGAATGCTGGATGTTACCCAATTTAAGTACAGCTACAAAACGATGGATATTGATGCTGCCGCAAGAAAAAAAGGTGAGCGTACTGATTTTATCACAGAACAGGAAGTTATGGTTTATCCAGACACAACCGTTTGGATAAAAGATTTCAACTATTCTTATAATGAACCAATGCACAATGATTATTTCTCTCATACTGCCTACGATAATTATCCGGTAGTCGGTGTGACATGGGGGCAAGCTAAAGCTTTCGCTAACTGGAGAACTAAATATTTGAATGACTTCAGGAAAAAGAAAAAGGAAGCTAATGTTAACTTTTTCAGACTTCCATCAGAAGCTGAGTGGGAATACGCTGCAAGAGGAGGTATTGAAGGAGGAACATATCCATGGGGTGGTCCTTACGCAAAGGACGATAGAGCTTGTTTTTTAGCAAACTTCAAACCTTTTAGAGGAGATTATGCAGCTGATGAAGCACTTTATACAGTAGAAGCAGATGCTTACGAACCAAATGATTACGGTTTGTACAATATGTCTGGTAATGTTGCTGAATGGGTTAATACTTCTTACGATCCGGCTTCTTATGAATACGTATCTTCGATGAGTCCTAATGTTTATAATAGTGATAATAAACGTAAAGTTGTAAGAGGTGGCTCATGGAAAGATGTAAGCTATTATTTGCAAGTGAGTACAAGAGATTACGAATATTCAGATTCAGCTAGAAGCTATATAGGATTCAGGACTGTTCAGGACTTCCTTGGCAACTCTTTAAATTTAAATTAACCAAACAATCAAACTTTAAATTATGGCAAAATCAAACAACAGAAAGAAAATAATGAGTATGGTCTATGGCCTTGGTGCAGCTATCGTTATTATTGGTGCTCTTTTTAAAATTCAACACATATCAATTGGTTTTATAACTGGTGGTTTAATGTTGACAATTGGTCTTATTACAGAAGCCGTCATATTCACTATTTCAGCATTTGAACCTGTAGAGAAAGAGCTTGATTGGTCGAAAGTATATCCAGAGCTTGCTGGATCCGAAGCTACATCTCAAAAAATGAAAAATGATTTGGAAGAGGAAAGTGGTCTTCTATCCCAGAAGCTTGATAATATGCTTAAAGAGGCTAAAATCGATTCTAAACTTATGGAAAGTTTGGGGGAGAGCATCAAAAACTTTGAAGGTGCAGCCCGAAATATTCAGCCTACAACAGATTCCATGGAATCTCAAAGAAAATATAGCGAGGAACTTACTCTGGCTGCTACCCATATGGAATCGTTGAACAATTTATATAAAATTCAGGTAGAATCTGCATCCAAGCAAGCAGAAGCTAATCAAGCTGTAGCTGACAATGCAGGTAAATTGAGAGAGCAAATGGAGTCCTTAACTGCAAATTTAGATTCCCTCAACGGTGTATATGGTGGTATGTTAACAGCAATGAGACCTAAAGCTTAATTTATAATTTCTTAAAAGAAAAACTATGGCTGGAGGAAAAGAAACACCAAGGCAGAAAATGATCAATATGATGTATTTAGTCTTCATCGCAATGTTAGCTCTGAATATGTCCAAAGAAGTTTTATCTGCCTTCGGAACTATTAATGAAAACCTTGAAGACACCAATTTAAAATTTGAGGAAAAAAATGATGCTGCACTAGCAGGGCTATCAATGAAGGCATCTGAATCGCCAGATCAATTTGCAGCTGTTCTGGTTAAAGCAGATCTGGTTTCCAAAGCTACATCTGATTTGTTTACTTACTATAGTGAACTGAAAGAGGGAATGTATAAGTCTGTAGAAGATCCAAAAGATTACGAAACGATGGATAAATCTTCTTATACAGATGAATTATTTGTAAAAGGTGAAAAACTTACAACAGCTGGTGAAGAATTTTTGACTAACATGAGATCTTACAAAGATCAAATGAACCAAATTCTTGGTGATGATGCTAAATACGCGGTTTTTCTATCTTCTATAAATGAGAAATTTAGCGGAGAACCTGTCTCTCCAGACTCAGGCGTCAAAGGTGCTAAGGTTAACTATGTAAGACATCATTTCGTTGGTTATCCTTTAATATCTTCAATTACAAAAGTAACTGCTTTGCAAAATGACTTAAAAGTTCTTGAGAATGAAATTTTATCTTCTATGCTTTCAGGTCAACTTACTCAAATAGCATCAATGGATAATTACTCAACTTTATTAAATCAGGATAGAAGTGCGTATTATCAGGGAAATATTTTTGATGGATCCATTGTTTTGGGACGTACTGACAATTCAACTGTTCCAAATGAAGTTAAATTAACATTAGATGGTAGACCTCTGGTTAAAGACAAGGACTATTCTCTCGAAGGAGGTCAGGTTAAACTTAACGTTAATGCTGGGAGTGCAGGTGATCATCAAATAAGTGGTGTACTCATTTTTAAACAAAATGGAAAAGAAATCGAAGTGCCTGTAAATCAGTCATTTTCAGTTATTCCAAAACCCAATCAAGCTATTGTTTCTGCTGATAAAATGAATGTAGTATACAGAGGTATCGATAATCCTATTACTGTATCAATGCCTGGAGTCCCTAGCAACAAGATTAATGCAAGTGCTTCACCAGCTTCACTGAAGAAAGTCAGTGGAACTAATTATGTGGTAACACCCACAACAGGAAATGAGCTAAAAATAAATGTTACTGGTGAAATTGATGGAGAAAAAATAAGCTCTCCTCCAGTAACTTTTAGGATCAAAAGTTTACCAAGACCTACTCCTACAGTAAGAGGCCAGGTTCAAGAAGGAGGAGCTATACAAATGCCGAAAAATGCATTGAAAGTTTCACCTATCGGAGCAACTTTTGAAAATTTCGATTTTGATATTACGCCAGTAGTTAAGCGTTTCACCCTTAGTATACCTGGGCAACCATCTGTGGTTGTTAACGGAAGTAAGCTAGACGCTAGAGCTCAAGGTCTGTTAGATCTTGCAAGAGCTGGGGATATAGTACAAATTTTTGATATCAAAGCTGATGTACCAGGCGTCAACGTTAAGAATATGCCTGCACTACTGGTTCAAATAACAAATTAAATTAAGATGATGATGTATTCTAATTTTAAAGTGTTTATGTGTTCGGTTTTAGCACTATGCGGAAGTTTCGCTGTTGCTCAATCGAATATCTTAAATGCATCCAAACCTTCACAAGTCGGTGTGTTGACAGAAGATCAGAAAATTGCAGATGATGATAAACCTCTTGAATATGGTTACATTGGCGATAGAGATATTCTTTGGTCTAAAGTTGTTTGGGAAAAAATTGATTTAAAGCAGAAAATTAATTTTCCTTTGCTTTATCCAACACAAGACGATTCCTTTTCCAAAAACAGACGTTCTCTCTATAGAGTTCTTTTAGATGCAATTGAAGTAGGAGCAAAAGACTCTACTTCTACAGAAGCCATCACTGAGGTTTATTCTACAAGTTATTTCAATAAAAAGAAATCTTACGAGGAAATCCTTGGGTCTACAAAATCTGTTTTTCTTCCCGATGTTGCCTTAGATATACTTGGTCAATACGGTGTTACTGGAACAGAAAACGTACAGGAATTCGTGAACAGGTCTTTAGCTGGAAATTTGTCTAATTATCAAGATCAATATCCAAAAGAATTGGTAGACCAGATGGAACCCTACCTAATTCCTACTGAAATTACCAGCAGAGATATTTTAGAATACCATATTAAAGGTATGTGGTACTTCGACAAATTGCAGGGTGAGATGAGATATAGATTGCTTGGTATTGCTCCAGCTGGATATGACATACAAAGTCAGAATCAAAGCTTTTCTGGTGACCCAGAAATTATTCCTTACTTCTGGGTTTGGTTTCCTGACGCTAGACAGGTTTTACATGAGGCCAAGGTCTTAAATAATGATAATAGTTCCATGCCTTTTAGTTTTGATCATCTTTTAAATTCAAGACGTTTCGACGCTGTAATTTTTAAGACTCAAAACGTTTACGAGGATAGAGAAGTTGCTGATTATATACAAGATAATGCATTGTTGCAGCTTTTAGAGTCTAATAGAATAAAAGAAGAAATAAGAAATTTTGAATTAGATATGTGGAATTACTAATTTAGAATAGCTTTTTAATCTTATTCAACCCTTACGATTCGTGAGGGTTTTTTATTGGTCATAAAATTAATTAGATATTAACTTATGTGTTGAAAGGGCAAACCATATGACTTTCAAAAAATAATATATTTGAACCATGAAAGATGCACTAGTAGTTGGATTTGGTATTGCAGGTTTATCGGTGGCGAGGCAATTAGAGGTAATGTTCAAAACATTTGATATTATTTCAGATGAAAGTCAGCAATCTTCAAAGGTAGCTGGAGGAGTTTTGAATCCTGTAGCTCTTAAACGTTATAACCTTGCATGGAACGCTGACGTTTTGATGCCTGAAGCTATTCAATTCTACAATCATTTCAACTTAGGGGGTGATAAAAATTATTTTAAAAAAGTCCCGGTTTATAAACTTTTCTCTTCAGTTGAAGATCAGAATAATTGGATAGTTGCTTCCGATCAATCCAAACTCGCGCCGTTTCTCAATTCGGACATAAGTAGTATAGAATCATCAGTCCATTCTGATTATAAAGCAGGAGAAGTTCTTCAGTCTCATCTTTTGGATCTCAAAAAGTTGATAAATCACAAAAGACTAAGCTATGTAAAAGCTTCTAACTTTATTTCTGAAAGCATCGATTATAACGCAATTAAATTCAGAAATCATAGCTTAAAATATAAAAATGAAGAATACGCTTCTTTAATTTTTTGTGAAGGCTTCGGAGTCGTCAATAATCCATTTTTTAATTGGTTGCCTATTTATGGTAACAAAGGGGAGTATTTGATTTTCAAGTCTAAGAATTTAAAAGCCAACCAGAAAATTCTAAAGTCCAGGAATTTTATAATTCCACTTGGAAACGATCTTTATAAATATGGAGCCACTTATTCGCGTGAGCATCTCAATGATCTTCCGACTGCAGAAGCACGGGTAGAGCTTGAAGCAAAACTGTCTGAAATGATTGATTGTGATTTTGAGATCATTGATCAGTTAGCTGGAGTAAGACCAACTGTAAGAGATCGTAAACCCATACTAGGTGTTCATCCTGAGTATAAAAACATATTTATACTAAATGGTTTTGGTAGTCGAGGGGTTATGGCTGCTCCAAGCCTTTCGAATAAACTAGTCAAATTGATTTTTGAAAATAGTGAAATCGAAAAGGAAATTAATCTTGACCGCTTTCTGAAGTTTTATGCTTAGCATTTTTATCGTAAGATAAAAACATATTAATCCAAATATTTCTGGCAAGTCTCATTATGATTGGACCTAGACCTATGAGCACCATAATTATTGATACAAAAGATGGAATGACTTCAAGTCCTATGAAGAAGTAAGATGTAATAAAAGCAGCTACTGCAAATGCTACACCAATTCCATAGCTGATGTACATGGCGCCATAGAAAAAGGACGGCTCAATTTTGTATTTAGTATTACAAACTGAACACCTTTCGTGCATTTCGTAAATTTTATTTAGTTTGTAAGGGTTTGATTCCTTGTACATATCTCCCTCGTGACACACAGGACATTTTCCTGTGAATACACTATATAATTTTGACCCTTTCAGCATTATGAATAAAATTTAGCTTTGCATTACAAATTTACCAATATTTGCAAAAATTACAGGTAACATATGCTACACATTCATAATCTTTCTATTTCTTTTGGTGGAGAGTATCTTTTTAAGGAGATCAGTTTCAAGCTGAGTGCAGGAAACAGAGTAGGTCTCATTGGAAAAAACGGAGCAGGAAAGTCCACAATGCTCAAGATTATTTCTGGAGAAATGCCTCTGGATCAGGGTCAAATTGCAAAAGATAAGGAGATAAATATAGGCTATCTGAAGCAAGATATCGATTTTGAAGAGGGAAGAACAGTTTTGGAAGAAGCTTATCAGGCTTTCGAAGCTATAAAATCCTTAGAAGCAAAGTTAGATCATATCAATCAGCAATTAGTAGAAAGAACAGATTACGAAAGTGAAGGTTATAATCAATTGATGATCGACCTTAACGATTACCAGCATCAATATGAAATATTAGGAGGTTATAATTACCAAGGTGAAACCGAAAGAGTCTTAAAAGGGTTAGGTTTTACAACTGAGGATTTTGGAAAACAGACAAACACTTTTTCTGGAGGATGGAGAATGCGTATTGAACTTGCAAAATTACTTCTACAAAGCAATGATATTCTCCTTTTGGATGAGCCTACAAACCACCTGGATATTGAAAGTATACTATGGCTTGAAAGTTTTCTGCAAAACTTCCTTGGTTGTGTAGTTATTGTTTCTCACGATAAAATGTTTCTGGACAACGTGACCAACAGAACCATAGAATTATCATTGGGTCAAATTTACGATTACAACAAGCCATATTCTAAATTTAAAGTGCTTAGAGAAGAATTGCGCGAACAACAACTGGCTGCGCAAAAAAATCAGCAGAAGGAAATAGAGCAGACAGAAAAGCTTATCAGTAAATTTAGAGCCAAAGCGAATAAAGCTTCGATGGCACAATCGCTTATCAAAAAACTTGAGAAAACTGAAGTTATTGAAGTCGATGAGGAAGACAATCAAGTAATGAACGTTAAGTTTAACAGTTCAAAAAATCCTGGTAAGGTTGTAATAGAAGCCGAGAATTTATCCAAATCCTTTGGTGATGACATCGTTTTCAAAGACGTAGATTTTTTAATCGAAAGGAATTCTAAAATTGCATTCGTTGGACAGAACGGACAAGGGAAATCTACGTTGGCTAAAATTATAGTAGGAGAACTTGAGCATGGTGGTACTCTTAAACTCGGTCATAATGTGGAAATCGGTTATTTTGCTCAGAATCAGGCAGAATATCTAGATGGTAATAAAACGGTTTTGGATACCATGATCGATGCAGCCAACGAAAGCAACAGGAGTAGGGTACGCGATATTTTGGGTTCTTTCCTCTTTAGAGGTGATGACGTAACCAAATTTGTTAAAGTGCTTTCTGGTGGGGAAAGAAACCGTCTAGCTTTGGCTAAAATGTCTCTATCTCCTTTCAATGTCTTGATTATGGATGAGCCTACCAACCACTTGGATATTCAATCCAAAAACGTTTTAAAATCAGCGCTAAATAACTTTGAAGGAACATTAATTTTAGTTTCTCACGATAGAGATTTTCTACAAGGCCTTGCAGATTCTGTCTATGAATTTAGAAACAATGCCGTGAAAGAATTCTTAGGTGGCATTAACGACTACTTAAAATATAGAGAGCTAGAGTCGATGAGGGAAGTGGAGAAGAAGGACAAGAAGCAGAAAGAAGCTAAAGCTGAGTCTTCCAGTAAAAACGACTATGAATTTCAGAAAAAACAAAAGTCGCTTCAGAATAAATTGAGTAGCGTTGAGTCCAAAATCTCTAAGCTGGAGAAAGAGATAAAGGAAATGGACAAAAAACTTGAAGAAAAATACGAGGAAACGATCAAAAAAGAAGACTTCTTCGAAAATTATAATGCTAAAAAATCTAAATTGGAAACTCTCATGAAGTCGTGGGAAGATCTGCAAATTGAGATTGAAGAAATATAAAACAGCGGTTTAACTTTTTATCTTATTTGAGGTCTTAATGCTACTATGAGAAAAATAATTTTATCGGTTCTTGGAGTTTTGGTCATCGTCTTAGCGATTTTTGTTGCAAAATTTATAATTGATAGCAACGTAAAAGAAAAGCCAGAAAATCTTCAGCTAGAAAAGCCAGTTGTTGTCCAAACAGTTAAAAACAGAACCATTCCAGTTCAATTGACTACAAATGGAACAGTATCAGCTCTAAACAAGTTTGAAATTTTCGCAGAAGTTGAAGGCGTGTTTTTGAAAAGTTCCAAAAACTTTAGGGCAGGTCAATACTATAGAAAGGGAGAGCTTCTTCTTCAAATCAATGACAGGGAATTTACAGCCAATGTTCAATCTGTGAAGAGTTCACTTTTTAGTTCATTATCATCTATAATGCCAGACTTGAGATTAGATTATCCAGATATTTATCCCAAATGGAAAGCTTATTTGGATGAGTTTTCAATGAAATCTTCAACTCCGGAATTACCAGAGTTTGAAAATAATAAAGAAAGGTATTTTATAACTGGAAGAAATATTTTATCTGATTATTACACGCTCAAAAATCTCGAAGAGCGTTTATCTAAATTTAACTTGAGAGCACCATTTGACGGGGTCTTAACAGAGGCTTTAGTTAATGAAGGAACACTCGTGAGACCCGGACAAAAACTAGGAGAATTTATTGATCCTTCTGTCTTTGAATTAATGATAGCACTTAAGCAAGAATATATCAAATTTATTGATGTTGGCAACAAGGTAGAAATGCATCCTCTTAATCAGGACGAGACTTTTGAAGGTGAAATCACAAGAATAAACGCTCAAATCGACCAAAGCTCTCAAAGTGTTCAGGTTTTTATTCGATTTAAGAATGAAGACGCTAAAGAAGGCATGTATCTTGAAGCTATAGTTACAGCAAATGAAATTGAAAATTCAGTTCAGATTCCGCGTGAACTTATTATAAATACGTCTGAAGTTTATGCCGTTGAGGATGGACTTTTGAAATTGATAACTATTAATCCTGTTCACTTCAACAAAGAACAGGTTATCGTAAAGGGAATTCCAGACGGTACTAAAATTTTATCTGGAGTTGTGCCTGGCGCCTATTCAGGAATGAAAGTTTCCATAGAAAAAGAAGAATCTTTGTAAGAATTGTATTGTGAGAAAACTTATTTCCTATTTCATAAAATATGATGTCGCCGTAAATGTCGTCATTCTAGCATTTGTCATTTTTGGGATTGCAGGGGCTTTAAGTCTGAAGTCTTCTTTCTTTCCACTTGTGGAGTCAAAAATTATTCAGATTTCGGTGAATTATCCTGGTTCCGCACCAGAAGAAATCGAAGAAGGAATCATCCTCAAGATAGAAGATAACCTGAAAGGACTTGAGGGGATAGATAGAGTCACTTCCGTCGCCAGAGAAAGTGGTGGTTCTATAACTGTAGAGATAGAGCAAGACGAAGATATTGACGTCATGCTTACGGAGGTGAAGAACGCTGTAGATCGAGTTCCAACCTTTCCTTCAGGAATGGAACCTTTGGTCGTTGCCAAACAAGAAAATGTAAGGCAGACTATTGATTTTGCCATCTCTGGCGATGATATTTCTCTGAAGACACTTAAGGATATCAGTTACCAAATCGAGTCTGACTTGAGGAGGCTTGATGGTATTTCTCAAATTGAAATCACTGGTTTTCCAAATGAAGAAATTGAAATTTCTCTCTCTGAAGATCAACTTTTAGCATATAATTTAACTTTTGAAGAAGTTGCTCAAAAAGTTGCTCAAAATAATATCCTTACCACAGGTGGAACTATTAAGACCTCTGCAGAAGATTATTTGATAAGAGCAAATCAAAGGAATTACTATGCAGACGCACTCAACGATATTGTAGTGAGATCTGATGCAAGCGGAAATACCGTAAGATTGTCTGATATTGCTGAGGTAAAAGATCAATTTGAAGACACAGCGAACGTATCCTTCTTCAATGGGAATGTTTCTGTAAATATTTCAATAAGCAATACCAATTCCGAAGACCTTATTTCAACAGCTGATAAAGTAAATGTTTATGTTGATGAGTTCAATGAAAAAAACAATAATGTTCAGCTTAATGTTGTAAGTGATAATTCAATCACTTTGAAGCAAAGAACACAACTTCTTCTAGAAAACGGGGCAGTTGGGATCCTGCTTGTTTTGTTTTTCCTTTCCCTATTTCTTAACACTCGCTTAGCTTTTTGGGTCTCCTTTGGTTTACCTGTGGCTTTTTTGGGAATGTTTGTTTTTGCTGGGTTATTCAATGTAACTATAAATGTTCTTTCATTGTTTGGGATGATTATCGTAATTGGTATTCTGGTAGATGACGGGATTGTAATTTCAGAGAATATATATCAACATTACGAAAGGGGTAAAAAACCAATTCAAGCTGCTATAGATGGAACAATGGAAGTTCTTCCTCCAGTGATTTCAGCTATTATTACTACTATTTTAGCCTTTGTCACTTTCTTGTTTTTAGACAGTAGGATAGGAGAATTTTTCAGTGAAGTCTCTACTGTAGTTATTTTAACGCTTGTCGTCTCATTGGTAGAAGCTTTCATAATTTTACCTGCACATATAGCGCATTCTAAAGCACTTGTGAGAAATACAGATTCAGAAGATGAAAATAAAAGTTTCTTTGGGAAACTCTTTAGCAAATTGAGATCTGTCAACAAAGTTGGTGATAAAATAATGAGTTATCTCCGTGATAGGTTTTACGCTCCTATTTTAAGATTTTCCTTAAAAAATCAGATATTTTCACTTTCAATATTTGTAGCTTTCATCATTATCACTATAGGAGCTATTGGAGGAAATATTGTAAGAATCACTTTGTTTCCAAGTATAGCCAGTGATAGAGTATCTATTAATTTACTTATGGCTGAAGGTGTGAATCCAGCCAAAACAGACTCTATTATTTCCTATGTAGAAGCTGCCGCCTGGAGGGTAAACGAAGATTTTACCGAACGTCAATCTGGAAATAAACAGGTAGTAGAAAATATTATAAAACGAGTTGGACCGGGTAATAATAAAGCTTCTCTTCAAGTCAATTTATTGCCAGGGGAAGAGCGTGATTTTTCTTCTCCAGAAATTACCAACGCGATAAGAGAAGAGGCAGGAACTATACTCGGTGTTGAAAATCTCACCTATGGTTCTGGAGGTAATTTTGGTGGCTCACCAGTTTCGGTTTCTCTTTTAGGTAATAATATTAATGAGCTACAAGCAGCTAAGGAGGCTTTGAAAAAGGAGATGGAAGATAATCCCCTTTTAAAGGATGTTTCAGATACAGATCCGGAAGGGATCAAGGAAATAGACATAAGGCTTAAGGAAAATGCTTATGCTTTAGGCCTGGATTTATCTGAGGTGATGCGTCAGGTAAGAAATGGATTTTTCGGTGCTTCCGCACAACGTTTTCAAAGAGGTCAAGACGAAATACGAGTTTGGGTAAGGTATAATTTAGAAAACAGGTCTTCCATTTCCAATCTTGAAGATATGCGTTTGACAACTCCTTCTGGAAGCAGAGTCCCTTTTTCTGAAATTGCAACTTATGAAATCATAAGAGGAACAGAATCTATTAGTCACTTGGACGGATTGCGTGAAATTCAGGTTAGTGCAGATATGGAGGATCCCAACGGAAGTTCTACTGAAATTCTAGCAGACATTCAGAATAATGTCATGCCAGATCTTTTAAATAAATATCAATCTCTTTCGGTGTCCTATGAAGGTCAAAACAGAGAAGCTGGCAAATTATCAAATTCAGCAAAAGGAGTTTTACCTATTATTTTATTTCTGATTTATGCAACTATTGCTTTTACATTTAGAAGCTATAGCCAACCACTTATTCTTCTGTTGTTGGTTCCATTTAGCATCATTGGCGTAGCTTGGGGGCATTATTTTCATGGCTTCCCTATCAATGTTTTATCCGCTTTGGGAATTATAGCTCTCATTGGTATTATGGTAAACGACGGACTGGTGCTGATTGGCAGATTCAATAATAACATACGAGATGGTCTTTCTTTTGATGACGCCATTTTCAATGCCGGCAAATCTAGATTTAGAGCTATTTTTCTTACTTCTCTGACAACAATTGCTGGTTTGGCACCACTTATTTTTGAGAAAAGCCGACAGGCACAATTTTTAAAACCTATGGCTATTTCTATAGCTTACGGAATTGGAATTGCAACCATACTAACGCTTATTTTGCTTCCTATTTTCTTATCAATAAGCAATTACATCAAGGTAGGGGCAAAGTGGGTTCCAAAAGGGAAAGTAGTAGATAGAGTGACTTTAGAAAGAGCTTATAAAGAACAACAAGGAGAAAAAGCACATATAGATGAGAAGTAAATTAGTCATCTTATTAGTTTTATTGACAGCTTGTCTTACAGCACAAGAGGTTAGAAAAGATACATTACTGAATAAAAATCAGGCGATTGAATTGGTTCTTAGTAAAAACTTCGACATTGAAGTTTCTGAGAACAACCTGGAAATTGCAGATAATAATCAGGGTATTCTGAATTCAGGATATTTACCTACATTGTCTACAAGCTTTGGTTATGATTTCAGCCTTCAAGACCGACTCGCTGAGGTTGAGGGGCGTGAACCAATAAATCAAAATGATCTGGAGACTCGAAGCTATAGAGCAAGTTTAGATTTAAACTATACAGTTTTTGACGGCTTGGGGCGTCTTTACAATTACAAAAGCCTTAAGGAACAGTACGATCTTTCAGAATTGGAAGTAAGAGAAACAATTGAAAATACTCTTATCCAGATGTTCACTGTGTATTATGAAGTGGCTAGGATTTATGAGAACGTTCAGATCCTTGAGCAAACCATGGAAATTTCTAATGAAAGAGTAAAACGATCCAATTATCAATTTCAATTTGGTCAAAATTCAAAACTAGTAGTTCTTAATGCTGAAGTCGATGCTGCCAATGATAGCATCAACCTCATAAATGCAAGACAAAACCTAGAAAATACACGTAGGGACTTGATGTTAATTTTAAATACTGAATTTGAAAAAGAATTTAAAGTAGATACTCTGGTCAATTTTATTCCAGAACTTCTTATAGCTCAGTACATTGAAAAAGCTGAAGAGAACAATGTCTCTGTTCTTAAAATTGAGAGAAATCTGACCATTAGTGATTACGATATCAAAATCAGCAGATCGGGTTATTTTCCTCAAATAGACCTATTTGGTTCTTATGGATGGAATAGAAACATAAGTCCAGAATCTCCTTTTTTTCCAGGTTCTACACAAACTTTAGAAGGACTGTCAGCTGGGGTAAGTTTGTCATGGAACTTGTTTGACGGCGGGCAGACGGCAGTTAGAGTTCAGAATGCTAAAGTAGGCTACAAGACTCAGGAAGTCTTAAAAGATCAGATTAAGTTTCAGGTCAAACGCGATATTTCAAACGCGTTCAATAACTACAAAAATCGATTGTATATCTTTGAATTGCAAGAGCAAAATGTGATTACAAATAAAAACAACTTTGACCGTTCCAAGGAGCAATTCAGTATAGGTCAGATTACTTCTATCGAGTTTCGACAAGCACAAATCAATTTGATAAATGCACAAACAAGTCGTAATTTGGCTAAATACGATGCGAAGATTGCAGAATTACAGTTGTTACAACTGACAGGTCAACTATTAAATATCGACTTTTAATGTTTGAACATTACTTTCAATGTCCTTATTGCTGGGAAGAAATTAGTATGCTGTTGGATCCGTCTGTGAGGCAGCAAACCTATGTGGAAGACTGTGAAGTCTGCTGTAACCCAATTCAAGTGACAGTTCGTTTTGAGGACGAAGAACTTCAAGAATTCAGGGCTGAAGATATTGAGCAATAAAAGTTGAAGTTTTATTTTGTAGAATTGATAATTCGACTTATATTTGCAGTCCGATATTGACAAATACAACACAAACATATATCGCGGGGTAGAGCAGCAGGTAGCTCGTCGGGCTCATAACCCGAAGGTCACTGGTTCGAGTCCAGTCCCCGCTACTAGCTTAAATCAAGTAAATCAACGGATTGTCTACCACAATCCGTTTTTTTATGTCTTTAAATTTCTTACTTTTCCGAGCCGTAAACGCTAGAGTAAACGATTTGTCCTTGAAACTAGACTATTCAGAACCCAAAATTTATACCGGTGGTGTCGATATTTCCAACTGGTCCAAACTAACTTCTACACAGAAAAAAGAAGCTTTAAGCAAAAGCTGGTTTGTGTATTATTCCTTCCGTCATCCTGAAACGGGAAAGCTTAAAAAACAGCCTTTTATTAAGGCTGGTGCCAACAACTTTAAAACTAAGCGAGAGCGTTATGCTTTTCTTAGAACGATGCGAGAAGCCCTCTCAAAACTCTTAGAGCTAGGATTCAATCCTTTTGAAGATAACAGCGACCTGGAAGCAAAGCTATTTTCAGATCAAGACCATACAACCGAAACGCCACCCAAACCAGAACCAAAATTACGACCATCATCTGCACCTCAGTCTAAGCCAAGTCCGGTACCGGTGGAACCTGAGGAAGACATCATGAGCATTGACGAAGCTTTTAAGTTTGGACTGTCCATGAAAGAACACATGATGAATAAAAACTCATATGTTCAATATAAGAGTAGGATTGGTCTATTCGAAAAATGGCTTAGAGAGGAAAAGATATTTGACAAGCCGATTACCAGCATCACCAAAAAAACTGTCAATCAGTATTTGAATACTATTGTAAAGAAAACCAGTGCCAGAAACCGAAATAATTCAAGGACAGATATCGCTTCCTTATTCCAGCTGCTGGAAGAAAACGAAATCGTTAAATCTAATTTCGTACAATCCATTCCGAAGTTAAAAACCGTTCCCAAACGAAATAAGACGTATACGCCAGATCAGGAAAAGAAAATCAACACTCATCTGGAGAAACATGATCCGACTTTACATCTGTTCATCAAGTTTATCAGTCTTAATTTTCTTAGACCCATTGAAGTTTGCAGACTAAAAATCAGAGATGTAGACTTAAAGGATAAGAAGCTTTACGTCAAGGCTAAAAACCAGCCGGTAAAAATTAAAATTATCCCTGATATTCTCATTAAGGATATACCCGATTTATCCAAACTTCCTGCCGATGCTTTACTGTTCGGTCGTTTTGGTATTGGAGAAGAATGGAACGCTGCTGAAACTAACCGAAGAACCGAATTCTCGAAACGCTTTAAAGAGGTGAAAGATCATTTTGGGCTAGGAGAGGATTTCGGTTTATACAGCTTTAGGCATACCTTTATTACCAAATTATACAGAAAGCTTAGAGAGAAAAGCTCACCCAATGAAACCAAAAGCAAACTCATGCTGATTACAGGTCATTCTACCATGGACGCTCTGGAAAAATATTTAAGAGATATCGATGCTGAATTACCAGAAGATTACTCGCATTTATTCAAGTAAGGATGAAGTTGACTTCATAAATTACTCTAGAGTAAAGGTATAGTAAAGTCAAATAAACTGAAGAAAACCACTTTATTTCATGGTAAACTAAGTTAAACTAGCGGAAACTGCACTAAACTGATTTAAGTTTTTTGCGCCTATCTAATTTCGCGATTAGGTATGGATGCAAATACAGCTTATCAGGTCGCGAAAGCACTTCCAAGGGAAGGGCAGGAGCAGTTATTTGAAATGCTCAAAAAGGACTTGTATTCCATTACCCCTAAAACGAAAAAAAGCAGAACAGTTCTAGCCGAAGAAGATGCGATTCAGTACTTACTGACTCATGTTTTCAACAAAAAGGACTAGTCAACTGCTGATTAAGCGTAAAACATACGTAAACTTAACGCATAATGGAAAGTCATCATTACACCTGCCACTACTGTCAAAAAGAGTTTGTACCTAAACGAAGGAAAGTACAAAAGTTCTGTAGTACATCCTGTAGGGTTAGACATCACCAAACTTCTAAAGGACTCAAAGCAAATCAATCTCAAACTCTGGCTCAACCTATTCAGGATTCAAAGCCAATGGAAGTAGAGAGAATTAGCGCTGCTGGGATTGGTAATGCAGCTATCGGAACCACAGCGGCAGATTTTATAAAAAGCCTACTGACCAAAGAAGAAAATAAGACAGCTACCAAAGCAGATATGAAGCGTCTTGAATCAAAGTTAAAACGCTATCATAAAATCAATAATATGAAACCCAATGCACTTGGACTTTATCCTTACTTTGATTTGCAGACTGAGGAGGTAGTCTTTAGGTGATTGATTTAATTTTATTCATTCAAGCTTCCAAATTGATTTAAAGTCCGCCTGTTTCAATCTTTAAAAGTTGAAATCAAATGTGTATGTTTTTCAAAATAAGTGTCGACTGATGTAAAAGGGTATGCCTTTAAATCGAAGAGTTCAAAAAATTTAATATCACTGAATGAATCTGCTTCATTAGTTTGAAGATGAATCGCTTGTTCAGTAAAATTCAAAATATTACCTAATTCAAAGGTAATGGTCTTTAAATCGTCTGGCTCATGCTGGTTTTTTAGGACGAAGCAGATATTTAACTCATTCGCCAGGTGCAGGAGCAATTCTCCTGCTTTTTGAAGTTGTAGCTGTCTTGTTAATTCTTTAGTATTTTCAAAATTTACAGATAGCACATCATCGATGTAAATCATATGTGTATCATATTTATCTACTAAATACTTTACCTGATTTTCAAAATGATCAGCATTCAAAAAATAACTACTTTCAACAAAGCTTACATTGTTTTTTAATTGAACTAATGCGGGATTATTGGAAACATCCCTGTTTTTTGATTCTGAGGAGATGTGATTAATTATTTCGTGATGAATATATTTAGCTTTGGCTTCCTCCATAAAGCTTATGCATCTAAGATTCTTTGGAATAATAAGGTTGAACATTAAATGTTGATATATTTCGGACGATGCTTCTTTATTTGAATTTATTAAGAAGACTTGACCTTTTGATAATTTCCAGTAATGCTCACCAATGCTTAGCTCGGCCAGAGTGCCAGGTTCTTTATTTTTTGCAAATGTTTTAATGGCTTCCCTAACTAACGAACGCGAATCACTTAGATTTCGATCTTGCTGCTTTCTTAAGAAATTAATTAAATACGTAAAAACATCTTCAACGCATGTAGCTTCTTTTAAGTAGTACGATAACTCTTTTGAAGAGTTATCTAAATCTACTTCTTCCAGGTTAGTATCCTGGAAACAGTGAGCTAAGGTTTTGTTTAAATCTTTGATTTTAAAAATGGAATTTGTTTTCATTACACCTATTTATTTACAGCAAATAAAACAGGACTGTAAGTCAAGAAATGACGCACTGAAAGATCATTTTTTAAGCTTTTATGACCTTCACTGGCTATTTTGTATAAATAATTTTTGATTGGGTTTTCACAAGACCTTACCCAATAAATAGAAACCAATATTAAATAGAGGTGTCTTCTTTTGGCGCACCTCACTCATTTCTTTGCATTTTAAATAAAAGTATAGAAGTAGAGTTTGCTCTCGACTTTTAACTCTCCAAATTTATAGCCAGAGATGAAGCCCACGAAAGAACAAGAGTTGATTTATGATTTTATAAGACATGATTCCAGCCACGGGATTATAAATGCTGTTGCAGGTTCAGGGAAAACGACCACTATAATTGAAAGCATAGAATACGTGGAAGAAGGTAAGTCCATGATGTTTTGTGCTTTTAACAAAAGCATCAGAGATGAAATTCAGTCTAGGGTTCAAGAAAAAACCAACAGGAATATTATAGTAAAGAATCTACATCAACTAGGTTACGACATCTTAAAATCCAATAGCTCTCAATTCTATAAAGTAAAACCAAAGAAATATTATGCATTGATTGACCAATCTCTTGAAACTTCAAATAAAATTTCATTTTTAAAATATTTAAAACTCCACAAAGTCAACCCAAAACCAACGAACTCTTTTGACCAGACTCAGTTCAATTTTTTTCGCACAAATTTCAAATCTCAGCTTTTGGAATGTGTTGACAAGTTTAGATTGAATTTAGGTAAAAATGATTTGAACCACTTTAAAAACCTCCTTATTCACTTCAACATTATTGACACCCATAAATCCAATAAAAGCTTTCTTAACAGTTTGGTTTCTATATTATTCGAAAGCACAAAGGAACTTTTAAAAGATGGGAACACTCTGGCAAAATTTAAAAATGAAATTGATTTGACAGATATGCTTTATCTCCCTAAGGTTTTTGAAATCTATCCCTTAAAAACCTATGATATTTTATTTGTGGATGAATGTCAGGATCTTTCTAAAGCGCAACTGGCCATTGCTCTCAAATTTGTGAAGAAAACGGGTAGAGTCATAGCTGTTGGCGATCCCTGTCAGTCCATTTACGGATTTACAGGAGCCGACATAGAGTCTTTTAGTCGAATTGAAAAAGTCTTGAAACCTCATAAGAAACTGAATTTATCGTATTGCTTTAGATGTCCAAATAAGGTCATTGCTTACGCACAGCAATTCAGAACAGATATAAAACCCTTTAGAGATAAGCCTGGAGAAGTCCATCACATCAATTTTAATGAGGTGATCAAAACTGCGATAAGTGGGGATCTAATTATTAGTAGACTGAAAGCACCTCTTACGCTTATATTTTTTGGTCTAATTGAAGACAATCGAAAGGTGAATATCCACAAAGATGATATCAAAGATGTATTAAATGAGTTGCGTTTTTTATTTACTAAGCAGGAATTAAACTTAACAAACCGATTTAAAAATGCTTCTGGTTTTTTTGATAAAGTTGAAGAACGGAATATTTACTTTATAGAGAAAAAGGCCACAAAGTTTTCAGATGCTATTAGTAAAGAAGAGTTCATCCAGCAGGAAACAGAATATATTAAAAGGCGAATAGATTTTATCAAAAAGCAAACGTCTATCCATAGTGAAGTTCCAACTATCAATGGACTTATTCAACGTATAGAAAACTTGATATCAAACGAAAGTGGTGCCGTAAAACTTTCAACCATACATAAATGTAAAGGTCTGGAGAATGATAGAGTTTTTATTTTGGATTACGACAAGTTGCCTTATGTTAAAGAGAACCACAAAGCCTGGGAGGTGATACAAGAAAATAATCTAAAATATGTAGCTCTTACACGTGTAAAAACTACTTTGTTCATGGTTCATTCCAGTCAGGTTCACATGAATGAACCTGAAGGAAATTTATTTGATAATTCAGAAGACATTTGGTAAAAGCCTATTTTTTTAAAACTTTGAATTAGGTGCGACACTTTTTGTCTTGACTGGATCTTTTATTTGCATCATAAACAAAAACATATGGAGACAAGAGAAAAACATAAACTACTGGATTGCATAGGGGAAGTCTATGAAAAGGCTAAAAATTGTGAACTTAAAGAAGGATTTTTTACTGAACAAAAAGCTGAATTAAATATTTTATCAGATTATTTTGGTACAACCAAAAGTCAGTCTTTTTTTATCGCTATTGTATTCACCTTAAATTACAAAGGGGATACGGTAGATCTAAATGACATGATTGAATACTTCGGTTGTAATCCGATGAAGTTACTGGAGTTTAACGAAGATTTTAATTATCTACAATCCAAAGCTTATTTAAAAAAGAAGCTTTCCAAACATAGAGTGCAGGTGGCAGGAGCAAATAATCAGTTTACTGTCAACGAAAAACTTTGTGAAGCTATTTTAAAAAATGAACCTGTTCCTGAGCTTAAAAATGCTATCTCTGATATTTTTGAATTATTGGAAGAAATATGTGAGTTAGGAAAACAGAGAGATAATGATGAAATCAACACTCTTGGATTATATAAGTTGGTCATTAAATTATTGGAAGAGCACAAAGAATTAACACTTATACAAAAAATAGAGCCTTTTGAACTTTCCGTAGATGATAAGCTGCTGTATTTCTATTTAATCTGGAAAACGATAACAGGACGAGAGACTTGTAACGTAGAACGAGCTTTGGAAGCTTTTTTTGATAGAGAAACTAAACGAGTCTACTACATGCAGGATTTAGTTGATGGTAATAATGCTCTTTTGGAGCATAAATTGATAGAAATTATCCCTACTAAATTTTTAAATAATACTGAAATTATATTGACTGAGACCTCAAATGTCCTGCTTAAGGAATGTGGTATTACGGTTTCTAGAAGCAAGAAAAATAAGGATAACATTTGGTCACCAGCTGATATATAAAAGCGCAAATTAATTATCATGAGTATTGATGAAGCGTTTAAGTTTGGACTTTCCATGAAAGAGCACATGATGAATAAAAACTCATATGTTCAATACAAAAGTAGAATTGGTCTTTTTGAAAAGTGGCTTAGAGAGGAAAAGCTGTTTGACAAGCCGATTACCAGCATCACCAAAAAAACTGTCAATCAGTATTTGAATACTATTGTTAAAAAAAACCAGTGCCAGAAACCGAAATAACTCAAGGACAGATATCGCTTCCTTATTTCAGTTACTGGAAGAAAGATTGGGCAGGTTTCATTGAGTGAAGTCATTAATCTTTCTAATCATATGATAATGTAACCACTTCTTAGAGTTAGTAATTAAAGGCCTTTTTTTAATGTTAAGAAAACAGACAACCCGTAGAGTAGTTCTGTTGTTTTTTTCTTGGATAAACAAAACTCAATGCTAGGCATACATTTTTATTCAATTTTGAATTACAGATTCCGAAAAAGTAATTTATAATTCGGAATCTTTATTTTAGTATTCATTTTTACTGTGCTCAATTAGAGGCATATAAATTAGTGGCATCTGAATTGCCAGGTTTTTTTAAAAAAATGTTTTTAAAATCTTCCTTTGTCACCTTAATAATCTTGATGACTTCCGTTCAATCAAATAGTTTGATTGCCAAGGATTTTGATTCCCTAGTGATTAGTAGCTTAAATAAAAAATTAAATACGGCAGATCATCTTAAAGCAATTAAGAGTCAGCTAAATAAATATAATATTGACACAAACAATAAAGCTGTTAGAGATCATTTTAACGTCAGTCCTACAATGACTTCTGTAAACAATCAAGAAATTTGTCAAAATTCTGATCTTTTAATTACTGTAAACATAGATGATAAGGAAACAGCAACTGATGATCTTGAATTTATTGTTTATTCGTCCAATTCTAAATTAATTAAAGTCTCTTCAATTAATGGGTCTGATGGCGAAAAAAATATACTCTTATCAACCTTAGATGATACCTATGGTGTATCCACAATTTTACTTAAGGTTGTTGATGAAGACGGGGCGAGTACTTCACAAGATTTTGAAGTTAAAGTCAATCCAAGTCCAGACCTGCGAATTGATGAAAACGAATTTACTTTCCCAATCAATCAAAAAATCGATAATATCCAATTTGATAACTTAGAGAGTAATAGATTAATTTTCTCAGATTATCAGACCAATAAGAAAGGAACTTTAGATGAAATCAATTTTGAAATCCATAATTTAGAGAGTTCGAGTATTATTGAAATTGATTTAAGTTCGATTATTGAAAATAATTTCAATAAAGGAGTTGGTATAGAGTTTTCTTCCCTATCTCCACTAGTCAGTATCGAATTTTCAAAACCAGTAAAAAATTTAAATCTATTATTGGACGATTTTACTGGAGCCTTATCTGGTGGTTTTTCTTCATTTAATTTTAATGCAGCTTTTATGGTAAGGCATGGTCTTAAAGGAGTAAACATAAGAGGTTCCAATATCGACATATATGATATTATAGATGTTCAGGAAGAGGATTATGTTTCTGGAGTTATTGAATTTATTGAGCCTGTGAAAACTCTCATAATTGAAGGTAAAGGTGGATCAGCTATGTTTAGTCAAGAGAAATTAGCATTTGCCAAAAGAGATAAACAGCTTTCTTATTCTATAACCCCTCAACTTCCTGACGGTTTAGTCTTGGATAAGCAAACAGGAGAAATTTCTGGCACACCTACAGAAGTTAGACAAGCACAGGATTATACCGTTTCTGTATTTACAAGAAATACGTGTTATGATGAAGTAATACTTAATATCTCAACAAATTCAGCACCTACGATAGCAGAGGTCGAAGACCAAGAAGCTTGTCAAAATGAAAATATTACGCTTGATGTTGTGTTTTCAGATTATGAAACAGATTTTGATAATCTTCATTTTTCAGCTTATTCTGATAATACTGATTTAATTGAAACCATTAATATTGATTCATCAGTAGGTGAGAGTAAAATTACAGTAATACCAAAAGCGTCTTCTTTCGGAAGCGCCACTATAACATTATCTGTTGCAGATGAAATGGGAGCTATTACTAAAGCTAGTTTTAAAGCCACTTTTATAGAAGATAACATAGCCCCAAGTCTGACCACAAAAGATATTACGGTAGACCTATCAGGAAATCCGTCCATAATGATTCTTCCTGAGGATGTTATTGAAAGTCTTGGAGATAATTGTTCTTCTATAAATGATATAGCCCTGGATCTTGATCGAGATACCTTTGTTGAAGTCGGGACTTACACTGTCAATGTAACAACAAAAGATTCTTCTGGCAATGCAGTAACAAATACAGCTGTGGTAACTGTAGAAGACTCTACATTGAGCATAGAGGGTTTTGGGAATGATCCGCAAGTCAAACTTTATCCTAATCCATCCTCACAGCTCATCAATTTTGAAGTGTCAAATGTTGAAATAAAAACTATAAGTATTTATGATAGTAATGGTAGGCTGATCAAATCAAGCCGTACAGAGAAACCCTCAATAGACATCAGTGACCTTTCAAGCGGTGTTTATTTCGTAAAAATAGATGGTAAAGACGGTAGGTATACTCAAGTATTAAAATTTGTTAAGAAGTAATAGTGGTCTCAATTATAATAAGTTAAATAAAACTCTTCTTAGCATTTAACCCCTCGTGATAGAGGGGTTTTCTTATGTGTAAAATTCTTTGATTTCAATTCAAAAATGAACTATCAACTAAGGTTAATGACCTAACAGCTTAAATTTTGAGGAGGTTTGCTTAATGACTTAAAAGTCAATAGTGTAGAGATTGGGGGTGATAAATGTGTTGAAATTCAATATAGGGCAGAAGCTTAGTTTCCGTATATCGTAAAAAGTGTTCTAAAATAACATCTTTTGTGCTTTTTAATCTTGCGTTAATCACTCATTATCAATAAGTTGAATTGTCGGCATTTGGGTTTTTAAGAATTTAAAAACAAATATTTATGTTAGATAAATTTACAGTTGCCATAATAGACAATGATCCACTTGTAATATTTGCGACAAAACACATGGTGAAGGCGTGCTTAACGGCATCAAGTATACTGACTTATCAAAATCCAGAAAAATTTATAGCAGACATCGAAGCTGAGGAGATATCAATTCCATCGGTAATACTCTGTGATTATGATATGCCTGAAATGACAGGCTTGGAAGTGCATGATAACTTAAAAAATTTCCTTGGAGAAGAAGAGAACCATTGTTGTTTTTACGTGGTATCATCTGAGGATAATCTTTTATTACATTCAGAAAAATTTAATTCTGATTTCTTTTGCGGTATCTGGGAAAAGTCATTAGGTGTAATTAAAGTTCAGCACCTTATAAATAAATCACGATTCAATATTGCTAGTTGAAAGCCTTAAATTTTATATATACCTGTCCTTTATGAAACCATATAATCAAATTCATGCATTGAAATATATTACTGCTTTTCTTAAACGAAGAGAGGTAAGAAAGTTAATACAAACATTGAATAGTATGTGCTTGGGTTGCATTCATAAAAATGACCTTGGGCTTGTAATTTATATAAGCGAGAAGAATCTGAAGCTCATAAGATCTGAGTATGAAATAACTTATACAAATCTCTTCTTATATGGTATTCCTATCCAAGTTAAAGAAATTGATCATCCTGTCTTAGAGAGTAATAAACTAATACACTATACTAATATTCAAAATTTCAATCCCTAAATAAATTATTCACCTATGATATAAAACCTTTTAAAAAGATGGTAAACTAGGAATTTGACAACTCAAATTCAACAGTTTTAAAATTATCCAAGTTTTGAACTCTTTTGATTATGCGCCTTAATTTAACTTATTAACTAAAACTTTTTTAAACATGAAAAAAAACCTACTTACACTATTAATTTTTATTGTGTCTACATCATTATTTGGGCAAGTGCCAGAGCAAAATATTGATAACAATAAAGCAAAAGCAAATCTTTTTGAACACTTCTATAATCACCAAAATTTGGAGATAACTCATATTTTGGATAATGACATTGATTTTGATTTTCTTAAAGAGATCAAGTACACAGAATTCACACTTATCACAGAGAATGATATTGATGAACATGAATCCTATTTGTTACTCGAACAGGTCAGCATGAAAGAAAATGTTGGTCTTATTAAATACGCAATTGTAAGAAATGGAGAAGCGCGATACAAAAAAGTGTCTTTTAACTTAACAAATTACTCATTCTTAAAACAGTAAATCATCATGAATAAAAATTACAACTTAAATGTATTGTTTTCACTGTTGTTCGTTTTAATAGCAACAGTTGTTCAGTCTCAAACCACCCAAGTATCAGTCTTCAATTATCCAAACTTAAATGGTACTGGAGGGTGTGGTGATGAAAATGAAAATTTAATAGGCATTATAGACGCACTACCAGGCTATGATGTAGATGGATCTATAACTAGTTTTTCAGACGCTTCATTATTAGCCTCACAGTTAGAAGAAAGTACCTTCTTTTTCATGACAGACATGGAAAGAGAAGACCCAGAAAATACAACTTTTTTCCCGGTCGCCTGACATGCTGTATTTGAAAATTGGGTCGATAATGGTGGTGTTATGGTCATGACGGGAACATTTGGAGACGATGACAATATATTTTTAAATCTCATTTTTGGATGGGACTTAGATAGAGCGACTAATTCTTCTTGGGCCAAAAACACGGCAAACACTGCTGGTACTCCATTTGATGATGTTTCGGCTTCATCACTTCCTTATTTAAGTGCTACCGATGCCATTAAAAAAAATTCAGTACCAAACTTTACTACCATGTGGGGAACAGATGATAATGCAGTAGTAGCTGTTATCCAATATGGAGCTGGTTACGTCATATTTATGGGTTGGGATTTCTATAATTCTGGTCCTGGCTGTTTTCAATACTCTCACCCTTGGGTACAAGAAGTAATACCTGCAGCTTTAGATTATGCAACAGAGCTTTCTGATGGATCTGTAGATAATATTTCCTATACTTCTGCAGATTTAACTTATTCTTTTTCTCAAAGTGGACAGTCTTATTATGTTGTTGTTGAAGACGGTTCAACTCCACCAACAGAAGCACAAATAAAGGCAGGTGTTGATTATACCGGGGTTACCATCGCTGATGCCGACGAAGCATCAACGACGGCAAGTACCGATTTTATATTCAATATGTCTGGACTTGACTATAATACGGCCTATACAGTTTATGTGGTGACAGAATATGATAACGAGGGTGTTACTACTTTTTCACAAATTTCAGATTTTAATTTCACAACCTTAGCAAACGACACTCCCACTATTTCAACAATAGAAGATTTAAGTTTTTGTGTTGGAGATTCTTTTACACCAATCAATTTTACGGTGAGTGATGAGTTTCCGGACACACCACTTACAGTGGTGGCAGCATCATCTAATACGGCATTAATTCAAGATAGTGACTTAACAATTTCTAATACGGGCTCAGATTATCAATTAACGTATGCATTTATAGATGAGGCTACAGGGTCTACAGACATCACGATTTCTGCAACGGATGGTGAGGGAGCAACCACAACCGAAGTTTTTAGTATTACACTCAATTTTTTAAATATTAGCTTAGAAAATGAGGCTTATATCTTAGAACTTAATCAGCCAATGACACCTATCGAGGTAATTGAAAATTCCAGTAACAGTACATCTTACAGCATTGCGCCATCATTACCAACTGGCTTATCGCTTGATGCTTCTACTGGTACAATTAGCGGAACACCAACAGTGTCATTTCCAACCCCAACAGGATTTACAATTACAGGAACAACAACCGCTGGCTGTTCCGACACAGTAAATTTAAGTATTGGTGTCAATTCTAAACCTGAAATAGATCCTATTGAAGACATAGCAGCAAATTGTCCTAACACAGATGCTGTTGTTGATGTAACTATTTCAGACAATGAAACCTCTGCTAATGATTTAATAGTATCAGCAAGTTCGAGTAATACTAGCTTATTAAATACATTTGATATTTCATCAACTGGGGCTACTCGTACTCTTACATTAACCCCTGAATTTGACCAGACAGGGACAGTAACTGTTACTGTAACTGTTGAAGACGAATATGGTTTTACAACGCAAACGAGCTTTGATGTGACATTTATCGATGAAAATGCACCTACAGCAATAGCTCAAAACCTAACTGTAGAACTCGACGAAACAGGCTCTGCAAGTATCACAGCGGCTGAAGTAGATAATGGTTCATCAGATAATTGTGGTGTTGAGACTTTAGCTTTAGATGTTACTAGTTTTGATTGTGCCGATCTTGGAGAAAACTTTGTGACATTGACTGTGACTGATACCTCAGGCAATGAAGCTACAGCAATTGCAACTGTAACGGTTGTAGATAACAGTTCACCTACAGCAATAGCTCAAAACCTAACTGTAGAACTCGACGAAACAGGCTCTGCAAGTATCACAGCAGCTGAAGTAGATAATGGTTCAACAGACAATTGCGGTGTTGAGACTTTAGCTTTAGATGTCACTAATTTTGACTGTTCTAGTCTTGGAGAAAACCTTGTGACCTTAACTGTGACGGATACTTCAGGTAATGAAGCTACAGCAACAGCAACTGTAACGGTTGTAGATAATCTAGCACCGACAATTACAGCACCTAATGATGTGATAATAAACACTGATCTCGATCTTTGTTCTGCTTCTAATTTAAATCTGGGTTTACCTACAATTGAAGAGAATTGTGAGAGCGTCTTTATTGAATGGGATATGGAAAATGCTTCGGTTAATCAAATTGAAATCACTCCTAGTTTTGCAAAAGGCATAGTACAATCTGCTGTCTTAAAGGGAGGTCAGGGTATTGAAGATTTTGCTGGAAACTATGTTTATGTAACACGACAGTTTGGAAGTATCAATAAACCCGTATTTGATATAGTTATAGATAAAGGAGTATTCGTCAACACCTTTACATTTACTCACTTCCATAACCATAATTTTCCTAAGCCTACTCATCCTGATTATTTTGCTCAATTACAAGTGGATATAGGTGGTACAGGTGATTTTGTTGACGTTGGTCCACCTGTATTCCTTAGCAATGCTACACATACCGAGACAGACAGTATTGAACTCGGTATTTACTTACCTAAAGGAAACAATAGTTTTAGGTTTAACGCTGTTGGACTTAATGGGACGAATACAGAAAATGATTTTTTTGCTGTAGACAATGTGAAAATTACATCTTCGTCAGAAATAGAAAACGATGCACCGGCAGTATTCCCAATTGGTTCTACTGTTGTCAACTGGACCGCAACCGATTCTAGCGGGAATCAGTCTACAGATACACAAACCATAACCGTTGAAGATAACTCAGCTCCAACAGCAATCGCTCAAAACCTAACTGTAGAACTCGACGAAACAGGTTCTGCAAGTATCACAGCGGCTGAAATAGACAATGGTTCATCAGACAATTGTAGTATCGAGACTTTAGCTTTAGATGTTACTAATTTTGATTGTGCCGATCTTGGAGAAAACTTTGTGATCTTAACTGTAACAGATAGTTCTGGAAATCAAGCTACAGCAACTGCAACTGTAACTGTTGTAGATGATAGTTTACCTACAGCAATAGCTCAAAATCTAACTGTAGAAATCGACGAAACAGGCTCTGCAAGTATCACAGCAGCTGAAGTAGACAATGGGTCATCAGACAATTGTGGTGTTGAGACTTTAGCTTTAGATGTTACTAGTTTTGATTGTGCCGATCTTGGAGAAAACTTCGTGACCTTAACTGTAACTGATGCTTCAGGCAATGAGGCTACAGCAACGGCAACTGTTACTGTTGTAGATAATAGTTTACCTACAGCAATAGTTCAAAACCTAACTGTAGAACTCGACGAAACAGGTGCTGCAAGTATCACAGCGGATGAAGTAGACAATGGGTCATCAGATAATTGCGGTATTGAGACTTTAGCTTTAGACGTTACTAGTTTTGATTGTGCCGATCTTGGAGAAAACTTTGTAAATTTGACGGCAACTGATGCTTCAGGCAATGAAGCTTCTGCTACTGCTGTGGTTACTGTAACTGAAACTATTGCACCTACAGTACTTACGCAAGATATCATAGTAGAGTTAGATGCTAATGGTCAAGCAAGTATTACAGCCGATCAAATAGACGCTGGTAGTACTGACAATTGCGGTATTGAGACTTTAGCTTTAGATGTTACTAGTTTTGATTGTGCCGATCTTGGAGAAAACTCTGTAAATTTGACGGCAACTGATGCTTCAGGCAATGAAGCTACAGCAACTGCAACTGTAACGGTTGTAGATAATAGTGCTCCTTCGCTAGAAGCAACAGGTATAACTGTTAACTTAGATGACAATGATACAGTGACAATTCTACCCGTTGATCTCTTAGTAAGTGTGTTTGATAACTGTACTGTTGAAGAGGATATTACATTAAGTCTGGATGAAGATACATTCACTATGGTTGGAGAGTATGAAGTTAATTTAACGGCTACAGATGCTGCAGGTAACAGTACAACTGTTGCTGTTATTGTAATTGTTGATGAGACATTAGGAGTGAGAGATATAGGTTTGGACCTTGATATAAAACTCTATCCAAATCCGGCCTCAGGCTCCATAACAATTGCAGGGTCTAATTTTAGACTTGAAAAAGTCACAATTTATGACATGAGTGGAAGGTTGGTCACTACAAGTAAGGAAGTGACAATTGATGTGAGTGATCTATCTACTGGCATTTATTTCGCCAAAGTAGATGGTAATGACGGGAAACACTCTCAGATGATAAAATTTGTAAAAAAATAAAACTTATTTTAAATACAGTTTTAAAACCTCCCAAGCCTGGGAGGTTTTTTTATGTTTTTTTTAAAAAATCGACAAGAAGAGTTTTGTGCCAACAGAGATAAAATCACGAAATACGGAATATTCTTATTTTAAACGGAGACTTTGATATCAATATAAAATTTAAATCATTGAATAACAGAAATATATACAAATGGCATCTCAGTTGGTATGTACATTAAAAAAATAATTATGAATAATAAGATATCAATTGCCATAGTAGATGACCACTCTCTTGTAGGCTTTGCCACAAAACAAATGTTTAAGTCCTGTTCTTCTGATTTAGATTTGGTGACTTACCAAAATCCAGAACAATTTATCACCGATATGACGACTGGAGACTTAGCTGTTCCTTCGGTTATTCTTTGCGATTACAATATGCCGGAGATGACGGGTCTGGAGGTACACGATTCCCTTAAAGAAATCCTGAAAGAACATTCTGATCTTCCACAATTCTACTTAGTGTCATCAGAAGATAATCTGGAGTCTTATGCTTTAAACTTTAAATCTGATTTTTTCAGCGGAAGTTATCAAAAGCCGTTACAACCAAATAAAGTTGAAGAAATCTTAAATCTTAGCTTAGTTAATTTGGCGAGCTAATGAGCCTGTACATATGTTACTGTAGCTATTAGATTTTGAGTTACTTGACTTTAGAAAAGAGTATCATCATAAAAACTGAATATCAAATCTTATCAATTTTTAAGGAGTGTATTTAAGTATGCTTTTGAATACAAACTCGTACAGAATTATTCTAAAAGCAGGAATTAAAATATAACTTTTTATGACGTCAAATACTTTTATCATCTAGAAGCATATATCATTTCAGAAATTAGAATAAAACTATATAAAACGGAAACACTATAGTTTGAAATAATCATAACAAGCTGTAAAGCAGTTGTATGTGTTTATGGCATGGAGATAGACTTAAATCCGATTAAAATAAACTAAATGAATGCAATAAAATTATGTTGGTCCCTTGTAGTCATGTTGCTTTTTGTATTTCAGGCACATTCTCAATTTACCATTTTAGAAAATACGGTTGTCCAGGTTGGGAGTGATATTGACCTTATTTCTCAATCCAATGTCACCAACAATGGCACATTCAGTTTTGGTGAAAGCACTTTCATTTTGGATGCCAGTCTTACCAACACTGGAACTATTAATCTGAGCGAAGCCACATTAAAATTAGGAACTGTTAACTCGACTGGTTCTTATGTTCTTAACTTTTCTGAGGCTCAACCCATAGACGTAAGACAGTTAATTCTGGAATCGAATTCAGCAAGCTTTACAGCTGATGTTACTAGTGCCGGCTCACTTAGAGTTATTGGTAGCCTTGAGAGTATATCTGGAACTTTAAATGCAAATGAAAAAATAATTATCTTGAAACCCTTACGGAGGTAGGTTAAAAACTTAGCTATCCGTTTGAAGTGGATGCTAGTACCGACAGTAGCAACTCAGGAAGGTTTAGTCTGGTTTTTGAAAATGTGACCTTATCTCAGGATGATTTTGAAAACTCAAGAGTTAGCGCTTATCCCAACCCTTCTAAAGGATTGGTTACCATACAAGCTGAATTTCCGGTAGAAGGCATAGAGGCTTTTGATCTTCAGGGGCGATCAGTTTTAAAAGTTGGTGGCAGTTCTCAAATAGATCTAAGTAGCTTCATGTCTGGAGTATACCTGCTACATATTTATACAAGAAAAGGTAAAACCATCAAAAAAATAATTAAAGATTAATATAACATGAAAAAAGGTTTAATTTTTTTAGTTCTTCAGCTTAGTTCTGTATATAACCTATTTGCTCAAAGTGAATTGCCTCCCATATCTGGTGATGATGTTAATGATGCGGATTTACCTGCACCATCAATCGATAGTCATATTGCGCTGGGTCTTATTGTTGCTGTTGTACTAATTATTAAAAAGGCTGGTCAAAAAAAAACATAAAAATTAACATTAAATTTAAAAATTACGTAAAAAATAATAATAACTCTAATGTTCATATTTACAGGTTTAAACGCCTTAAATGCTCAGGTGGGCATTGGTACTCAAACATCAGATAACTCTGCAGTTTTAGAATTACAAAGCACCGGAAAAGGCTTTTTACCGCCAAGGTTAACAGAAAGCGAAAGAGATAATAACATAAGTACACCAGCTAAAGGTTTAATAATTGTACAATACAACTGCGAACCAGGTAGAGGTATATGATGGTAGACAATGGACGACCTTTTATAGAGCCTTTGAGCTAAAGGTTGAGTATAAATCTGAAGATTTTTCAATTACTAAAAATCAGAGAAGAACTTTATTTGTAGTAAATGAAGCTGCAGAAGTTACGTTGCCTTCTTTATCAAGCGTAAACGATGGTTTTCGTGTATATGTTAAACGTACTGGAGGACTTGGTTTAGTATCAGTTCTTGCAGCAACAGGAGATATAATAGAAGGGATCCTAAGTGTAGATATTGGCACTCAGGGTGGATCATTGGAAATTGTTGCTACAGCTTCTGAATGGGTGCTATTAAACGGCGCTCTTTAAGATTTAGAACTACTGGTGCTGGTCTAGTTTAAGAGTGTTTTGCAAAACATTATTATTGATTTTAAGTGAAGACTTAATACTTTTTATGAGTAGAAGTTATTTAAAATTGTTGAAAAATTAAGTAGTATCCTTAAGGAGGATATACAGATTTATGAAGTTCAAATTCAAGCTAAGATGTGAAATTTTAGAGTACTAGAAGTTAATTTATATCAAATATTCATTTCAACGTAATGCCAAAATTATTCATCAACCTATTCAAAAAATATCAAGATTTAAATTCTTCGTTTATTTCATTTAAAGACTTCAAAAATTTATCAGATTATTACAAGCTCTTTGTTTTTTTAACTGATAGTTCATCCTATAAATTACATTCTACCGTTGAATTGATGGAAGGGGCGAAGTTTTATTTACACAAAGATCAGCTTGGTACTCCCAGGGCCAAACATAAAATTATCAAAAGGCCTTTTAAAATTGAAATCTATGCTTACAAACTTTTCTTTTGTGGTTTTCCTGTAAGACTAGATGTTCACTTCAATCACAATTATACTTTTTATTATAGATATACCTTTTCAAATTCCCTGGGTTATGACGATAGAAAAAAGGTTAAAAGCTTTATTAATGGGGATTTATAAACATAGGTATGGAAAAATGAGGTCAATTATCTGTAAGACATATGAATTCTTAAATGTTTTTAAGCTTCTTATCTACCACCCTTCTTTTGATTACGTCTTTAGCTATACTTTGATTGAAGAGTAGTTATTTATTAGAAAAATGACATTACTATCATGGAATTGGGATCTCAAGATCTTTTATTTCAGAATATAATACTGTTAATATTTTAAAGATATCTTCAATGTTTTCACTAATTTCATGATAAGACTTAATATCCTTTTGTTCGATACTTCTTATTCTGGAAACTGCATCGGTTTGTTTAAGATCAATTAAACTTGGCTTTATCTTATGCAGAATTTTCAATATTGCTTCAGAATTCTTTTGTCGCATATTTAGTTTCATATCTATCAAGGTTTCTTTTATAGTGGCCTGAAAGATTTCCTTCAATTCATTAAAAAATTCGATATCATCATCAGCTATTTCCAGAAGTGTTTCTGTAAGATACGTTTCTTCTGTGTTTTTTAAATCATTTTCAGGGATTAGCATAGAAGATTTTTCTTCTAATACTCTAGATACGCTACTATATAAATCTTCATCCTTAAAAGGTTTTAATACGAAATCTTTAATATTATATTTTTTAAATTTATTTATATCTCTGGAATAAACATTAGCAGTTATTACAACGATAGGCACTTCCAATTCTAATTCTTCACGAATTATTTTCACGGTTTCCAAACCATTGAGATTTGGCATTTGCATATCAATAAGTAAGAGGTCAAAGCTTTGTTTTTTCAATAGTTTAATAGCTTCTAATCCATCATTGCATTTGGAAATATTTGCACCTTGGCGTTTTAGTTTTTTCTCTATTAAAAATTGACTTATCAAATTATCTTCTGTGACAAGGATATTTTTACCTGCAATATTTTCAAAGTCAAATTTGTTATTTTTTGGATCTGTTTCAGTAAATACTTTTTTCAACTTCAAGTCAAAGTAAAATTCACTACCATAATTTTTTTTAGTTTTTACTTTAATTTCGCTTCCCATCAGTTTTATCAATCGTTTGGAAATTGGCATGCCTAAGCCTGTTCCACTTTCAGCATTAACATTAAAATTGATTTCTCTTTTGAAGCTTTCGAAAAGATCTTTTTTAAAATCATGTGTCATACCAATACCGGAATCCTGGATTACAAATCTTATGGTTGAATATTTATTGCAGTCGTTAACCTGACTTATGTAAAAATCAACAGAGCCGTTATCTGTAAACTTGATAGCATTGGATATCAAATTGATGAGTACTTGATTTAGTTTCTGAGCATCAAAAAGAAATTGAACTTCTAAATTAAGATTGAAATGAAAATTGAAGATAATTTGCTTATCATCGGCTAAGGGCTTTAGCATATTATATACTTCCTCTGTGGTTTTGTAGAGGGATTCAATTTTATAAATAAGTTGGATCTCATCAGAGTTAATTTTAGCAATATCTAAGACATTATTAACGAGATTAAGTAAATGATTGGAAGCTAGATTACCTCTTTTCAAAAGAAATGATTGGTGTTCATTTGTATCGGTTTTTAAAACCTCACTTAAAGTCCCATTTATGATATGCAAAGGAGTTCTCATTTCATGACTTATATTGGCTAAGAAAGTTTCTTTTGCTCTCGAAGCAATTTCAGCTTTATCTTTTGCTGTTTTAAGATCCTGTTCAATTGTTTTTTGCTCCTCTAAATCAATAAGAGAGCCTAAATAGCCTTTTGTTTGATTGAATTTATCTATAAGCGCACATATACTTATAAAAACGGGTTTTTGTATTTTTTGCTTATTAAAAAGGCGTAATTCTAATGAAATATTTTCTCCCTCTTTAAGCGAGATTAATTTTTCATAAAGATTCAATTGAGCATCACTATCTAGAAAAGTATTCAAGCTGTTAACGTTCATTAACTCCTCCGCATTGTAATTTAAAAGATTACAGAAATTTTCGTTGACAAACTTTATTTCAAAATCTTTGTTGACTTCTATCAAGCCCAAGTTAACATTATTTATAATACTTCTGTACCTATTTCTTTGTGTCATGAAGTTGTTTTCCCATTGTTTTCTTACCTGAATATTAACAAGCATATGAGAAAATAATGAAAGCAACTTAATTTCCCTTGTGCTATATTTTTTGAAGTCATATACAGAATCGAAACCAACAAAGCCTAGTAGATTATCGCCTTCCAACATGGGTAGTGTTATCAGGCTTTTAATGTTTTGTGCACTTAGTATTGCTTTTAGCCCTTGTTCTCCAGAGTCTGGCAGCTCATCTATATTATCAATTATAAAGGGTTCTTTTTTCCTATGCTTTTCAATCCATTCGGGAAAAAATTTAATAGGTATGTCCTGAAGATTATCTTTTTCAGGGCTAATATTTTTTGCGCACCATTCAAATGTATTGCTGCAGGTTTCAGTTTTAAAATTATAATCGAATATGTAAACTCTATCAGCATCTATATAGGTGCCAATTTCACCGAGGGATTTTTGAATTGTTTCCTCAATTTTAGAGTAGTTTATGTTTAAATATTTTCCAGCTATTTTTAGTAGTAAATCTTGCAATTCTATTTCTTCACCCAATTTCTTTTTAGAACTTAATTTCTCAGTAGTATCTATTAAATTGGCAATGATAAATTCTTTATTATTTATAGAGAAGTATTTTAGTGAAACATCTGTAAAGGTGATCTTATTATTTCTGACGTTCCTAATTTCGCCTTCTACCTTTAAATCATCTACTAGCTTAAGTTCTTCTACATGTTCCAGCCATTTATGTTCTTCGTGATCTTTAAAATTTTCTTCAATATCAAAAATTTTAAAATCATTCAAATTTTCGTCATCAATACCTGTCCACTTTTTTGCTATTTTATTAAGATAAAAAAGGCTTCCATCCAATTTGACAATGATGACACCACTCAATATTTCATTGACTAGCTCAGATTGGGTATCTAGTCTTTTTTCTAATTGGTTGGTGGATTTTGTTTTACAAGCAAGTTCCAGTTTGCTTTTAAGATAAATAATTGGTTTATTAAAATTTTCCAGTAAGACATCAGAAAGTTGATATTTGTCTATTAATATCAGCCAGCCAAGTTCTGATAATTGGTAAGCATAATAATGTAAATCGTTGAAATTATCGTAAGCAAATTTTTCCTTTGCAAAATTTCCATTATGCAACTTGGTGAAAAACTCAGGATTTTGATGTTTCTGGTTTAGTGAGTCTGGAATTATAAATTGATCACCAATACAAATGTCATTATTTATGAAACAGACTGCTTCACATCCTATTTCATCTTCATAAATTGGGATAATTTTTTCAAGTATTTGTTGATGTGTTAATTTTGAATCTACATTAACTATAAGATTCATCAGTATTTGAAAATAATTTTTTCTCATCTGAAAAAAAAATTAAATGGTTATCGAACCTTTTTTGATCAGGTCGTAAATTTTTGTTTTTCCAACATCTAAAATTTCAGAAGTCTTAGACACGCTATTGTTGTTTTTTTCTAGGTGATATTTTATGATTTTGATTTCGTACTCTTTTAGAGTAAGATTCTGATGAACACTTAAGTCTACGTTGTTTTTCGGAAAACTAATGTCATTTTGTCTTATAAGTGAATCTTCACATAATACACAGGCTAACTCTACCACGGATTTAAGTTCCCTTACATTACCTGGGTAGTAATGGCTTAGTAGTTTTTCAGTAGCTTTCTTACTGAAACCAGGAGTTTTTCTACCATTTTGCTTTGAAAATTCTTCTGCGAAGTACTTAGCAATAACTAAGGTGTCATTATCTCTTTCTCTTAAAGGAGGAAGATGTATTGGAAAGCCAATTAATCTGTAATATAAATCTTCTCTAAAATTATTAAGCTTGACCTCTTCATTTAGTTCTTTATTTGAAGCAGAAATTAATCTGAAATTTACTGGTATCGATACCAGTCCGCCAACTCTTGTAACTTCTCTTTCCTGCAATACTCGCAGCAACTTTGCCTGCATTGGCATACTCATTTCACTTATTTCGTCTAAGAATAAAGTACCATTATCTGCTAATTCTATTTTACCTTTTTTGGTTTGGTCAGCACCTGTAAAGGCTCCTTTTTCATATCCGAATAATTCGCTCTCCAGAAGTTGATCTGGAATGGCAGAAACATTGATTGGTATAAACTTACCATTACTAAACGTACTATTGAAATGTATTGATTTGGCAATTAATTCTTTACCCGTTCCTGTTTCACCGCTTATTAAGACATTAATGTTTGATTTAAGTGTTTTTGGTAATAATTTAAACACCTGATTTATTTTTTTACTGTTTCCAATAATATGTGTAGAGAAATCATATTTCGTTTTTAACTCCTCTTTTAAATAATTGATTTCTTCGTTTAGTTTTTTTCTTTCTTTTATGTTTTCAATGGATTTCCAGATTTGTTGCTTAGAGTTTTCATCTTTAACTACATAATCTCTTACTCCCTTTTTCATCAATTCTATAGCCGTCTTTATATTTTCCTGGGCACTGATTACTATAATATCCTGGTTTGGATTTACTTTTAATATACCGTCTAGTAATTCATAACCTGACATTTGAGGAAGCATAAAATCCATACAAATCAAGTCTGGCTTCTTCGATAAGTTTCTTAATAATAAATCAGGGTCAGAGAAAACTTCAACTTCATGATCTGGATTCATGAGTAGTTGATGGCGAAGTTTTTTTAAGTACCACAAATCATCTTCAATTATAAATACTTTATACTTCATTTGTAATATTAATTCTACATCTATAAATTACAATATTACAGTTTTTAAAATTTCTAAAAATATTTCCAACTTAATAATTTTACAATATTCCGATTATCGGAAAATAATTACGTATTTAGTAATAAATTGAAATATCAATTAATAAACTCCTACTAAAATAGACAAAAATGTCACTGGTATAACTTTTGTTAATTAATTTACAAAACCAGATTTTATTATGGAAGTGTGCTTCATCTTAATCGACGATTCAAGTTATGTTTTATCAAAAACTAAACATCAAATAATTAGCTATAATCCTAATATTATAATCAAAACTTATGAATGTCCACCAGAGTTTTTTGAAGATGATTTTTTAGTCCAAAACAAACCTCACTTTATCATTCTATGCGATTATGATATGCCAATCATGAATGGATTAAAAGTTCATAACAGGCTCAAAGATTTTCCTTCTCAAATCACTGAATTAATAAGCTTTTTTTTATTTACATCATACACTGAGAGTACATTGAGCTTAGAAGAATTTGATTCTCATTTTTTTAAAGGTTTAATACAAAAACCCCTCACACGTTCTTCTTTTGATAAATGCATAGCATTAGCAAAAAAAATAACAACTATTAGACCGACCAGACTTTTTGTTTTAATTTTAATTCAAACAAACCATTATGTGATTATCTATAATCTAAAGCAAACTGAATATGATATAAGGTTGATTGTAATAGAGTTTAATATTAATATATAAATTAGTTAGATCTCCTAAGTTACAAAGAAGCCAGGAAGTTTGGTGGGGGAATCACTACCAGATCAGAAAAAGCTTTTAATTATTTTCTTTACTAACCATTCATTTATACCAAACGCTGTATCATACCTGCTTCTGCTTTTTTGATTCAATTCTATAATTTGTTTATAAAACTGTTGAGGTTAGATTTATAATTCTAAGGATTGATATCTACTATTGAGTAAGTTGATATAAGCCGTTTTCATGCCATCTGATAGGAAGGATTGATGAATCCACTCCATGGCCTTAGGTTTATTTTTTTTAATTCGATTGAAGCTCGCTTTGATTTGTTTGGGTGTTAATTCCATGCCTTTAGCTAGTTTTTCAAAATGCTCTCGCTTTAATTTCTTTTTCTTCCCTGCTAAGGTTAAGGCAAGTTCTTCAGTGTCGTCTGGTAGTACTATGGAGACATTCAAAAGATCATAAGCTGGTGACAATATCCAACCCGTCTGACTTTCAATCATTGAGAAATTCTTTAAATGCATGTCATTATTTCCCGTAAGAAAGGAGAGAAGAGCTAAATCAAAATAAAAAGTCTTGTCCAGCAAAGTGTTACTGGAATATTTGTCCAGGGCATTTCCGATTTTTTCCATAGAGCCTTTATACTTATCAAATGCTTCTGTGATTTGAAACATATCGATCATATGTACTTTCATTCCGTCTTCTGTTCGGTCTATTCGTTTTGTGATGTAAGACAATTCTCCAGACGATAGCCTTATAAGCGATGAGGGAACAACCCTGATTCCAAATGCTTCTGCTATACGCATGGTGACATGTTCGTTTTCTGGCATTTCAGGAAATCGCTCAGAAGGTGGTTTAAAAATGTATTGACCACCCAAAGCACCAACTACAGTTAAGCGTGTATTGGAATTGTTTTTAGCTTCATCAGTTAATGATAAAGAGAGTTTTGGTTGAACGCCTGGGACAGCAATGCTGCGTTCTAAAACATTTTTGGCAAGTTCATCCATTTGGTTAAGAGAATACTCTATTTCAGGTGGTGTTTTGGAACCGAAAAACTGAAGGGAGCAATCTTCATGAAAGTCATATCCTTTTTCAATAGCTTTATAACAATACAAACACTTATTTTTCATCTTCTAGTGGTATTGGTTTAACACTTACGGCACCGATACAGTTTTGACAGCAAGCCAATAATAGACCCATTCTGTCATTTTTATTGATCTTCCAATTTTCAGAAGCAATATCCAGTAACCAGCCTTCTGGTATTAAGCCTTCAAAAAAAGGAAAGAGTCGTTTTTCGGTGTAGGCTTCATTTTGAACAGGCATGGTGAAGGTGATAAATTCATGAGGATGATTTGTTACATAATGCTTATCATATTGAAACACAAATTCACCGTCATTGGTTTCTGTGATGATTCCAGCCAAATAAGTTTTATAAAATACCTTCCCTTGTCTCATTTCTTGATTTCTTTACTGTTGGTAGGTGCTAATTCATGACCGAACATTCTAAGAACCAGATTGACCTTTTCCATATTGAGATTGGTTTTACCCTGTTCAATTTTACGAATGACAGTCAATGCAACTCCTGCACGATCGGCAAATTCTTCCTGTGTAAGATTAACTTGCTTTCTACGCTCTTTTACAAAATCCGCTAATTGATTCATTATATGTTTTTAAATATAATTATGATCAAATATATAAAACTATATGCAATTAGATATAAAAACAATTAAAATAAATATTTTATACGTAAAAGCATATAATTTCTACTTGAATTAATTTAGTTTCAAATCCTGTTCAGTTTTATGGTATTCCAGCATATTTGAAAGTAATAATTGCCTTATATTCGTCTAAAATTAATAATAATAAGGGTAAACGATCGCGTAAACGATTTTACTTTTTTTTGCTATAAAAAGGTTAATTTCATCAAAATATAGCGATTTTGATGAAACTCATAACCCGAAGGTCACTGGTTCGAGTCCAGTCCCCGCTACTAATTAAAGCTTCACATCCATATGAGGCTTTTTTTTGTATAATACATCATGATTTTAGGCATTTATTTATTGAAAAGGATAAAAACTTATTTTACAAAAGATTTTGATTAGGCTTAGTCAAACACTCATGAGATTGGCGAGGATTTATTTCAATTAAAGTTAAAAGTCAATGCAAAAAATTGAATAAAAAATGAAATGCACTAAGCTAATCATTGATTGACATAGTACTAAACTCCAAACCTCTAGTAATATGCATAGAATTATACAAATCCACTTCAAAGACTTAAACGCTTGATTGATTAAAAATTGAATTGGTGGATTAAAACCCAATGAGATTGATTGTGAAATTTAAAAACAATAAGGACTTACTATAAATAAGAGAACCTATCTAGTTTAATTTAGATAGGTTCTAAAGCCAATTCAAAATCATCAAAATTATTTAACTCTAATTCGTATTCAACATGACAGGAGCCTTACCGTCAGTAATGATGATTTTGGTATTAGGTGATTTGCTCAACTCTCTAAAGGCTTCAATACTTTGAAATTGAATAAGCATTGGGGATAAGCCTTCATTAATGATGGCTTGGGAATCACGTATACCTTTTGCTTCAACACGTTTCCTGTTCGCTTCCTTTTCTTCTCTTTGAACTAAAAATTCCAATTCTTCAATTTGTTGTTCTGCTCTCAATTTATCTTCAATAGCAGAAGAAAGCCTAGCTGGTAAATTTATGCTTTTAAGCAGAACAGCTTGGATATCAAATCCTTTACTTGCTAAAAGTTCATTCATATCTGCCTTTATAGACTCTTCTATTTCATTTCTTTAAAGACTATGCATATCTTTCGCAAAGTATTTTGCTGAAATGTTTGCAGAGGAAGATCTTAAGGTATTGATCAACACATCCCGTTCAAAGTTTTTACCAATATCTCGGATAATGTTGGGAGCCTCATTTTTATCGATATTATACAAAACCGATACTTCTGAAACAATTGTCAAACCTTCTTTAGAAGGTAATAATAAAGTCTGTTCAACATTGTTTGTTCTTACCAAAACCCTGAGGTAGATTGTTGTGATAGGATTGTAGAATCGAAATCCTTCTTCCACGGGTTCATTACTCAATTTTCCCAGGCGTTGTTTCACTCCAACTTCACCAGGTCTAATAACTGCACAACTGCTTAAAAAGACAGCTGCAAGTGTCAAGCTTAAAAAGATTTTTAGTTTCATGTTTTTTATTAAAAATACATACTTTTTCTATCTTTATAATGATGATAATTCAAAATTTAAGTAATAATTATAATTATAATTTATTTAAAATTTGATTTCATTGAATAATTAATAATATGTATAAATAATTTTAATGTTTATTCAATTCATTTTTCCCATTTAAGATCTGTTATTAAATCCTAAAGAACCTCACCTTAAAAACAATAAGATAGTTTTTAATTTAAATTGCATTTTTAAAGCGATTAAAAGCAATTATTAGTTTCATTTGAAAACATGAAATTGAGATCGAATTACTTATACGCTCGATCTATTTTATTTTTGATAGTTTGCGACTGAAACTTACGCAGTTGAATATTTAGGTATTAAAATGATTAATACCTTTAATACTAATGATAGAACATGAAGAACTACACTAACAGATATTTCGACATTTCAAAACCAGTATTTATTCCCTCCGCTTTAATAACAGTGATTTTTGTTGCATTCACAATAATTTTCAATGAACAAGCCGAAGCAGGATTTTCAAGTTTCAGAACCTATATGTCTGAGAATTTTGGCTGGTTCATCAATATAGCTATAAATTATTTTTTGTTTTTCGTCATTTTTATAGCCTTTAGTCGATTTGGAAAAATAAGGATTGGGGGAGAAGAGGCGCGTCCCGATTTTAACAAATTTTCGTGGATTGCTATGTTGTTTTCGGCAGGAATGGGTATTGGCCTGGTCTACTTTAGTGTTGCAGAACCCATGTTGCATTTTAGTAATCCTATTGAGGCCGGTCTTTCTGGAGTAGAGAATTCGAAGTTGGCGATGAAGCACACTTTTTTCCATTATGGATTTCATGTTTGGGGAATATATACGTTGCTTGGCATTGCTTTAGCCTATTTCACCTTCAATAAAAAAGCGCCATTATCCATAAAATCAACCCTAAAACCACTTTTTGGAAACTACATGAATTCTTTTGTCGGTTACGCGATAGATGTCGTTGCCGTTCTAGCCACGCTGTTTGGTCTGGCAACTACACTTGGCTTTGGTGCAGTTCAGTTTACAACTGGTATTTCTGAATTGTCAGGTTTATCAAATTCTGTGAATCTTCAAATTCTATCTATTATTGGAATCACATTAATAGCAACGGTGTCGGTACTTTCGGGATTGAATAAAGGTCTAAAATATTTGAGCAATTTCAATATGATCATTGCTGGAATTGTATTTCTTTTTATTTTATTTGTAGGTTCTACCGTTCTGTTATTTGATGGATTTGTTGAAAGTTTGGGCTTATACCTCACTGATTTTTTTGAAATGAGTACTTACAGGAATCAATATGGGGAGCAGGGAAAATGGTTTAAATCCTGGTCAATGTTTTACTGGGTGTGGTGGATCTCCTGGTCGCCATTTGTAGGAACCTTTATTGCTAGAATTTCCAAAGGAAGAACACTTCAAGACATTGCTATTTACGGCCTATTGGTGCCTTCTTTATTTTCTATGCTTTGGATGTCAGTATTAGGTGGAACAGCCCTGGACATGCAACTTAATTCTGTCATAGATTTAGCTCAGGTCGTGACCGACGACAGCTCTATGGGACTTTTCAAAATGCTGGAAAATCTACCGTATTACAAAATCACTGCAATTTTGAGCATCATTCTCGTAGGAACTTTTTTCATCACTTCTTCTGATAGTGGTTCGTTGGTGGTAGATTTTATGACTTCTGGGGGTAAGCTTGACGCTCCAAAAGGTCAGAAAGTATTTTGGGCATTTATGGAAGGTTCTATTGCTATTGCTCTTCTTATTGGTGGTGGTTTGTCTGCACTACAATCTGCATCCATTTCGACTGGTTTTCCTTTTGCTATTATCTTGATTTTTGTAAGTATATCTCTGCTTAAGAGTCTGAAAAAAGACGATCAGCTAAAGAAAAATTAAGTCGAATTCAAAACTCTTACATCATTTTAGAGTTGCTTTACTTTAAATTTTTAGTCTGAATGAAATTGAGTAGAAATTTCCGTCTTTAACTTTTAGGTATTCAAACAATTATAGACTATTGCGTACTTAAACAGTTCAATTCCTATTTTAAGTTATTCCAAAGTTTTTAAAGAATTTACACCAGCTTAAAAAAAATATGTTCTTCTGCTTTTAGTTCAAGTGTATTCAGGAATTTTTCCCACTACGCCTTGGTAAAATTGCTCCAAGACTTGCACATCTTTTTCATAATTACCTGTGGTGTAAAAAGGTTCTGAAATCTTTACTGTTTTGGAGGAATAGTCTAATGCAACAGCTGTGATCGGAACTTTTGCATGATGGGCGATATAATAAAATCCGCTTCTCCAACGATTCACTTTTTTTCTAGTGCCTTCAGGAGCTATAGCGAGTCTGAATTCTTTTTTTGAATTGAATAAGTTGACAATCTGTTCAACTTTATTTTGCTTGGATGAGCGTTCAATTGGTTCTCCACCCATCCAGCTGAAATACCAGCCAAAAGGGGAATCAAACAATTCCTTTTTGGCCACATAATGGATGGGAACCTGTACAATTTTCCTTACAAGAGCTCCCATATAGAAGTCGTGCCAGCTAGTATGAGGCAATAGAATGACGACCGTCTTCAGAATTGTTTTATCAAATTCACCTTGAATTGACCACCCTAAAATAGATTTGAAAATGAATTTAGCAAAACGCATTTTTGAAATATTAGTCAACAATTAGATATAAACAATAAAAGTAAAAATGTTTTTCTATTTCAGTATAAATAGAGAATGAAAAACTCGGTGTAATTGATATTTACAGAAAAAGAGAAATTAAAAGTTGTCTAAATAAAATTATAATAAAAATTATTCTTGCTAAGATGAACTTAATAGCTTTGTTGCTGATAAACAAACAAAGATGTCAAAAGATAAAAACTTCTGGATGTGTAAAGCGATAGACCAAGCTATTTTAGGAAATTCACCCTTTGGTGCTGTGATCGTTAATAAAGAACAGGACCACATAGAAGCTTACAACACCACAAAACATGATGGTCCTGTAGCTCATGCCGAAATCAACGTCATTCAAAAATTAAAATACTTGGATTATAATGACGCCAGTAAGCTTACACTTTACTCTACTGTAGAGCCTTGTCCAATGTGTATGAGTGCAATTGTTTGGGCTGGTATTGGAAAGGTAGTTTACGGTGCTTCTATAGAGGATGCTTCAGAATTCGGACATCAAATTCAAATTAGATGCAAAGAGGTCGCTCAAAAATCCTGGTATACTATTGTAATAGAATCTGCAGTAGAAAAAGAACGATGTTTAGCACTTTTTCAGAAATAAAATATGTTAGACTTGAACTATCTCTTTGATTTGATGAGTAAATTATAAATCATCTTTCTAAAGGTTATTCTATTTTATGCAAGTGAGGTAAATCTTTATTGACTAGAAAGTATATTCTATGTAAAACAAACTTCAGTCCCTTTGTTAATTATCCTAATTATTTGAGACGGGTTTTCTCCAATTCTTTATCAAATAGATTTACAATTTAAAGTCGTTATCAACTAAAACTTATAATTATAAGCTAAACTGAGAGTCTTCATCTCTTTAAAGCCTAATATAAGTACTATTCCCTAATCAGATACAATTCAAAACCTGAATTATCCAATCTCTACTTTATTTAAGGTCAAAATACTGATTCTAAAGACTTTAATATCACTATTATAAAAAAGTAAGCAATTTTTTTGTGTTTTATTTAAGAATAAATATTACCATTTATTCATTTTTAATGCTATTAAATTTAGGTAAAAATCAATAAGAATCTGCTTTTCAGTGTATTAACAATTTGTTGATAACTTTTCTAAAGCTTGTTTTTTGTTAAAAAACTAAGGAAAAATATAGTTAAATCCTAATTTTATCATAAATAAAAAACTGAGAATTATGGAACCACACATTAGATCCCCTGAGAATTATCAACTGAAAAGACGCTTTTTATTCAAAATTTAAACCTTAAAACATTAAAATCATGAAAAATTTATTAAAACCTTTCAGCTTACTTTTTGCTTGCATTGCAATGCTTTTTATGTATTCCTGTCAAGATGAAGAATCCACATCACAAGAAGAACAAGGTGGTGTTGAGTTCCTTCTTGCTGGAGACCGGGTAAGTAATGCTAAGTCTGGAATTGCAAATGCTAAAAACGATGCAGAATCTTGTGACATGGCTTTAGCTTCTTATGCTGTTATAGAAATTAGCGGAGATACCTATGAGATCGATCTAAAAGCATGGGGCGATAGTTATAAGACAGATCTTATAGAGCTCGGACCAGGAACTTATCAAGTGACTAATGTGCAACTTTTTGATGCCGATGGTCATCCACTTTATGCAACACCTATGGCAAATAGTGAGTTCGGACCTTTTGTAAGTCAGGCGCTACCTTTCGACGTAACTGTTGAAAATTACAGAAAAATAGAATATGATGTAGAAGTACTCTGTGTTGAAGAGTTCACTCCACCACAATTTGGATTTGTTTTTTGGGATGTAACAATCAAAGAAGTTAAAAATCTATGTGTATTCACTAACTTCTGCGAGCCAGATGCTGGACACGCAGTAGCCTCACTAGAAGCGTTTATCTATCCAAATGAAGAATCTACTTCTGAAGAAGATTTAATCTGGACAGGTTCTGCAGATGGTGACTATGATAGTGAAAACCCAGATAATGAACTACTTTGCTTAAAATTCCCTTATGACCCTAGCATCCCTACAGAAGATCAATCATTCTACGTTGAGTTATTAGTAAATGGTGTATTATTTACAGGAACTATGCCATTGGATAGAGTTGATATGATCAATGCAGAAGATGGATACCTTCACTTAAATGAAAATTGTCAAGGTGATTTTGATATCTTTAGTACTAGTTCAAATATTGCTTGGGAGGATCTTAATGATGATGCAGGAAGGAACGATGGTGATCACAACGACTTTATTGTGAACGTAACTACGTTTACAGATATTACTTCGGGTGACTTAACATTTGTCTTTGAGCCACTAGCTCGAGGTGGAGGCTTTGATCATGCTTTCAGATTCTGGTTGCCTGGTAATTCTTCAAATTATACGATCTCTTCTGCTAGCTCAGGTGTTTCTGCATCAGATGTGGCTGGAAACACAGAGGTGACAGTTTATCCATCTACAAACTCTGCATTTCCTTCAGGTAATGACTATGTAAATACGAAATGTCCTGGTATCAGTGAAGCTGGGAATATAGTCACAGTTACAGTTGATGTTTCAAATGCTTCAAACTTTGTTTATTTTCTTTTAAATCCATTTGATGCAAATTTAGATGTAACTGGTGGCGGTAATACGTATGATTTAACCATTGGAAATTTATTCACAACATCTACTTATACAGATAGAGACGGAAATCAATTCCCTAATGCTTTGATTACTCCAGGAGACTACAAATGGCTTTTAGATGGTTTTGACATCAGAGATCATTATATAGCACCGGACTACCTTGTTCCAAACAACAACGGAACTGATCCAGAATTATGGGTAAACTCTAGTTGTGGTAGTGGTTCTTAAATTGTTAGAAAGAACATGGTTCAAATTCTTAGTACAGGCCTATTAGAACAGCCTCGTCTAAGTCATATCGAAGGCTGCTTTTTAGCAGTCTTCTTTAAATCAAAGTATTCAAGCTTAATATAAATAAAAAATCAATTGTTATGGATTTACAAATTAGGTCACCAGTAAGAAATTGTTCAATCAGACATTTCAAAACAGAAAAATTTAAGAATCAAAATTTAATTAAATCATGAATAATTTATCAAAAACATTTAATCTATTAATTGCTTTCTTTGCACTGGTATTTTTATACTCTTGTCAAAATGAAGAAGGGGATAGCATTTCGGAAGAAGCCAGTGGTGTTGAATTTGTATTATCTGGTCATAGGGTTGCTGACGCCAAGTCTGATGCTAAATCTAGTGATTCAGCTAAAGATGAAGAGGCATGTGACATGGCATTAGCTTCCTACGCGGTGTTGACTATGGGAGGAATAGATTATACCATAGACATGAAAGCTTGGGGAGATAGCTATAAAACAGACCTCATAGAATTAGATCCTGGAACTTATCAAGTGACTAGTTTTGTTCTTTTTGATGGCAACGGTGATGAATTATTTGCTACGCCACTTACAGGTAGCGAGTTTGGCCCTTTTGTAAGTCAGTCCCTACCGTTTGATGTAAGAGTAGAAAACTATAGAAAAATAGAATATGATATTGAAGTACTATGCATTGAGGAGTTTACTCCACCTCAATTTGGTTTTGTTTTCTGGGATGTAACAATCAAGGAAGTCAAAAATTTATGTGTATTTGCAAACTTCTGTGAGCCAGACGCTGGACACGCAGTAGCCTCACTAGAAGCGTTTATTTATCCTAATGAAGAATCTACTTCTGAAGAAGATTTAATCTGGACAGGTTCTGCTGACGGTGATTATGATAGCGATAATCCAGATAATGAACTCCTTTGCTTAAAATTCCCTTATGATCCAAGTATTCCTACAGAAGATCAATCATTCTACATCGAGTTATTCGTTAATGGTATATTATTCGAAGGGACAATGTCACTAGACAGAGTTGACATGATCAATGCAGAAGATGGTTATCTACACTTAAACGAAAACTGTGATGGAGATTTCGATATCTTTAGCAATACTTACAATGTAGCATGGGAAGCTCTGAGAGGTAATGATAACCAAAATGACGCTGACTATAATGATTTAATTGTACAAACTAAGTCATTTACAGATATCAATACAGGAGAATTAAACTTTGTATTTGAGCCACTTGCGCGTAGCGCAGGATCTGAGCTTGCGTTCAAATTCTGGTTACCTGGAACTGGTTATGTGATCTCTGGAGATGCTTTTAGTGTAGATGACTCATCAGGTAATACAGAGGTAGTCGTTTATGAAAACACTAGGCAGGCTGCATTTAACACTAATAGCGGTTTTGTAAATGCTAGATGTAACGATGTAACGGGAAATGGTATTGTGAAAACCGTAAAGGTTGATATTACTAATGCTCCAGACTTTACATATTTTCTTCTAAATCCATATGATGCAAATCTAGGTGTAGATGGAAATGACGGCATATTTGACCTTACAATGGGTAATATGTTTACGCCTTCCACTTTCACAAAAGATGGACAAGAAATGAAAAATGGTTTAATTACTCCTAAGGATTGGAAATGGGTTGTAGACCGTGTAGATATTAGGACCGTTTATGGACCTAGCTTCGATACGAATTTTACTCCTGTAAGTAATTTGGGAAGTTTGTATGAAAGTTGTGGTCTGTAAACTTAACTGCAATATTTAAATTCAAACTTTAGCATAGATTTTAATAAGATCTCTGCTAAGTAATAACAAAGGCTGCTCTCAAGAGCAGCCTTCTTTTTTCTGTCACTCTAAACACTAAAATAAAACAGAATTCACAAACTATACTATTCAAAAATAAGTAGTATTTATTTGTAGTGATTTAAAGTCTTAAAATCCATCTAATTGATCAACCTCTTTATAATTTTTGAAATCTATTATACCAAAGAGTAAATAAAATCTTAATAGGCATTAAGGGTTTATTAATAATACAACCTAAAGTCAAGCAGTTTACAGAGTTTATAATGCTTTTGGAACATTATTTCTACGACATCTCTAAGGTCATCATTTTCATAAAACAAGCTGAAAAAGGCCCTGTCGATTGTAAATGCACTCGACATGCTTTCAGATTGAAATCCGTATCCCGATATGGCTCTCGCGCCAGTCACATCAAGGAAATACTGAGACTCTTCATCGGTAAGATCCAAAACTTTTTTGTTGGAAAAATGTATGACTTTCCCTTTCATTTTGCCTTCAAAAAGTTCTGCTATCTCTTCAATGCTATAGTGGTAATCATTAATCAAAATAGTATTGGAATCACCCGGCAGGACCAAGTAGATGATTTCATAATCTTTGAAGTTATGGTCATCATACAACAAATAACTTAAACTTTCCTCAAGTCCTTCCATGGTATCACAAGCTTTGTAAATACTGCTTATATCTTGAGTTAACGCCATATCTTCCAGGATTTTTACTACCTCAGTGGATCGAGTAGTGTCTGCATCTTGAACGGCTTCAAGGCAGTAGATGAAATTTTCAACTTGGGTAGAGGGTAAATTTACTTTATTCATTAATTAAAAATTTGCGGTCACTATTATTCATAATCCGACTATCTGTAATGATTTCAATTCATTATTAAATATTTTTAGTAAAAATAATCTAACTCATTTCCAATATAGAACTGACTGCGTGGACCAACAAGTCATTTATTATATTTTATGAAAATATTTTAAAGCCCTTATTCAATATTCATCAGCAGGCCTTTCAAATCAAAGTTTATACATTTTTTAAAATATTTTAGACAGCCTACGTTTTCCTTAAAACTATTATTGAATTATTAGTTAGCATTCAATTAATAAACTAAAGTGAAAACTTCCATTCATAATTTAAAGGACTATTAATAAACTCTATGTTTGTGTATGGTTAATTTCATAAACATACAAGCAGCTTTAGACCTTCAATTGCCGATTATTGACGTCCGTTCTCCCTCAGAACATGAAAAGGGTCATATTCCAAATTCATACAATATTCCTTTATTCAGTAATGAAGAGAGGGTACATGTAGGAACTGTTTATAAGCAGCAATCCAAAGAAGCAGCTATTGAGTTAGGCTACACTTATGTTAATCCTAAACTTCAAACTTATATCCAGGAAGCAAAAAAAGTAGCTTCAAAAGGTTCTGTAATTATTCATTGTTGGAGAGGAGGGATGCGAAGTCAATCTTTTGCAGAACATTTAATGGCTAACGGGTTCGATGAAGTAAAAGTGATAGAAGGCGGTTACAAAGCTTTTAGAAACTTTGTTCTTGATTATTTTAAAACGTCTTTTCCTCTAAAGATTATTGGTGGTTATACGGGGAGTGGGAAAACTGAAATCCTTCACGAATTACAGAAACAAGGCGAACAGGTCATAGATTTAGAAGGCTTTGCGAATCACAAAGGCTCTGCTTTTGGGGGTATTGGCCAAGGAGAACAGCCAAGTGTAGAGCAATTTGAAAACAATTTGCAGTACCAGTTTTCTAAATTAGATTTAAAGAGAATCATTTGGCTGGAGGATGAAAGTCAGAATATTGGTAAAGTGATTTTACCAGCCTCATTATTTCATCAAATGCATAAGGCTGAGGTATTATTTTTGGAAATACCCAAAGAAGAACGCGCCAAACATCTGGTGAATGGGTATGCAGATTGTGGAGATGAGTTTTTGAAGGATGGAATCCTAAGAATAAAGAAGCGTCTGGGAGGACTTAGAACACAACAAGCCTTAGATTTTTTAGCTTGCAAAGATTATTATAATGTGGCGTTGATGACGCTCAATTATTACGACAAATACTATTTACTTGGAATTCAAAAAAAAATGACTTCCAGAATAAGAAAACTCAAACTAGCTTCAACGAATCATCATCAAAATGCACTAGATATACTAAAACATATGAAAGAAATGGAAAACATCAAACTGACCGCATATAGTCACGGAGCTGGATGTGGCTGCAAAATATCACCTGCTTTGTTATCGGAGATGCTGCATACCGATCAGCCACAAGTATTGGATAAAAATATTATTGTAGGAAACAGTACACGCGATGATGCTGCCGTTTACGATATGGGAGATGGCACTGGTATTATCACTACTACAGATTTTTTCATGCCCATAGTCGACGATCCTTTTACCTTTGGACAAATTGCAGCAACCAACGCCATAAGTGATATTTTTGCTATGGGTGGACAGCCTATCATGTCAATTGCAATTTTTGGCTGGCCGATCGATAAACTTTCTGCGGAAGTTGCCAGAGAAGTATTAGCTGGCGGTCGTGACGTATGCTCAAGAGTGGGAAGTCCACTGGTAGGCGGACATAGCATTGACAGTCCTGAGCCCATTTTTGGATTGGCGGTTACCGGAAAAATAAATCTAAAGCACCTTAAGCGAAATGATTCAGCCACTCAAGGCTGTAAACTTTATCTCACCAAACCTTTGGGCGTTGGAATATTATCTACAGCTGGCAAACAAGGGAAAATTGATGAAAAAGATATAGACATCGCAGCCAAATCCATGACCACACTGAATTCTATCGGTTTTGAACTCGGAAAAATCGAGGGTGTAAAAGCGATGACAGACGTTACCGGCTTTGGACTTTTGGGACACCTGGTTGAAATGTGTGAGGGAAGTCACTTATCTGCAGAAGTACAATTTGATAAAGTTCCTGTATTTGATGAAGTACATAAATATATTGAACAAGGATGCATACCTGGGGGAACCTATAGAAATTGGAAAAGTTACGGGCATCATACCAGTTTAAAAGACGAGCGCTACAAAGAAATTCTTTGCGATCCACAAACGAGTGGAGGTCTGCTAATTTCTGTTGAAGAAGGTGAACATTTGAAGGTTGAACAGTTGCTCAAAGAAAATGGACTTCAGGCGGTTTCAATAGGAAAAATGAAAGCACAAAAGGAGACTTTAATCAATGTGGTTTAAGAAGTCAGTCATTTAATTCATTTAAACACTGATTTAATTTACAGAAAATATAAATTAATGATAATTTTAGGATGTCATATCGTATATCCTAACCAATCTTAATTTTTATCAATGAACGCATTATTGGCCTTCTTTCCGATTTTATTGACTATAGTTTTAATGGTAGGCTTCAATTGGGGTGCTAAAAAAGCTCTTCCTTTAGCCCTTCTTTCCGCTATACTCATTGCATTCTTTCAATGGGAAATGAATGTTCAAAATGTTTTCGGCTACACGCTTTTCGGATTTCTGAAAGCCTTTGATATTTTGGTGATCATCTTTGGCGCTATTCTAATTTTAAATACGCTAAAGCTTTCCGGCGCCATGGCGACCATAAATAACGGTTTTAACGGAATTACCACAGACAGACGTGTACAAGCCATAATTATTGGTTTTATGTTTGGTGGGTTTATAGAAGGTGCGGCGGGGTTTGGTACTCCTGCAGCATTGGCAGGACCATTACTGGTGGGGTTAGGTTTTCCGCCTTTGGCAGCAGCTTTAGTAGCTCTCATTTTCAATACAGTTCCCGTTCCTTTTGGAGCAGTTGGTACACCAATTTTTGGAGGGATGAGCACATTAGAAGCAAACATAGAAGCTTCTGGAGTAGATCCGGAAACATTCATGATGGCTCTCACAAAATCAATTGCACTGCCCAATGCTGTCGCAGGAATTTTTATTCCAATACTAGCCATAGCTATTTTGACTAAACTTTTTGGAAAAGAAAAATCGTTTAAGCCGGCTTTACAGGCTCTGCCTTTTGCCTTATTCGCGGGGTTTGCTTTTATGATCCCTTATGCCGTGATCGGCTATTTTTTTGGACCAGAATTACCATCTTTAGTCGGAGCTTTTATAGGGATGATTATAGTAGTGGTTGCTGCTAAAAAGGGTTTTTTAGTCCCAAAACAACCCTGGAATTTTCCTGAGGAAAGCAAATGGCCGAAAATCTGGAAATCCAATAGTGATACCGGAGATACTGGCCAAGCTGAAATGTCTTTACTTAAAGCATGGTCTCCATATATGCTTATAGCTATCATTCTTGTCGTCACCAGAATCCCTTCCTTTGGTCTCAAAGATTTTTTGGCTAATCAGCAACTAACTTTAAATAATGTTGCGGGCATCGATGGTTTGGATTACGTTTTGAAATGGGCGTATTTACCCGGAACTATTCCTTTTATTCTAGTAGCTCTATTTACCCAATGGCATCATAAAATGCCTTTGCCAGAAATAAAAAAATCCTGGAAGCTAACCTTTAAACAAGTTAGTGGAGCTGCTATTGCTTTACTTGCTGGTGTAGGTTTAGTACAGCTAATGCTCAACTCTGGAAATAATGCTAGTGGCATGGAAAGCATGCTTACAGAAATGGCATTGGCCACTGCAGATTTGTCGGGTAATTCTTATCCGTTTTTCTCGACACTTATAGGTATGTTAGGCACATTTATGTCCGGTTCCGCAACGGTATCCAATATATTATTTATGTCTTTCCAATATGAAACCGCCTCCATTTTAGGCTTTCCAGAATTATTAATTTTGTCCATGCAGGGTATAGGTGCTGGTATTGGTAATATGATTTGTATTAACAATATAGTAGCTGTTGCTGCAACAGTTGGCTGTCTTGGAGCAGAAGGTAAAATGATACGAACCAATGCTCTTCCTGCTTTTTTATATTACCTCTTCATCACGGCAATTATAGGCACAATGATCTACATTGGTTTCGATCCCTTTTCAGTTTAAAATTAAATTGGAAAAAATTAAAACGATCTAGGTTTACCTTTATAACAGTTGAAACTCTCAATACTGTTTTAAAGTTTACTTTAAGATTTAAGGCTTTTAACTTTCTTAACTATATTGATGTTAAGAGTGTCAATTGCTTGCTTTGATCCAAATTAAGATTTAAAAATTATTTTCCTTGACTAATTTCACCACAATTGAAACACTCTTTTTCTTAACTTTAAATAAAAAAATATGCCTGAATTACCAGAAGTACACGGATATAAAACTTATATAGATAGTACCTCGTTGCATCAGCGTATTGTTGAGCTGGACTGCAGAGATACAAGATTATTTAAGCAACCTAAAACTGAATTTGAAAAACATTTACTGAACTATGAGTTTAAATCGACTCACCGCATCGGCAAATATTTATTCGTTGAAACCACAGGCGAGAAAGTCCTGGTGATTCATTTTGGTATGACCGGTCGACCAAATTATTACAAGAGTGAGGACGACCGACCAAAATTTGGTCATATTCAGTTATCTTTTGACAATGGTTATCATTTTGCTTTTGAAAATAAACGAAAATTTGGCTGGTGGGATCTCACCGATTCCATTGCAAACTTTAAGGAGAAACATAAGCTGAGTGATGATGCCAGAGATTTATCTTTAGGGGATTTTAAGTCTTCTTTAAGCGCTCGCAAAACGGATATAAAAAAAATCATCATGGATCAGAGTGTTGCTGCAGGAGTTGGTAATTGGATGGCAGATGAGATTCTTTACCAATCTAAAATTCATCCCACCAGAAGAGTAGATAACATGACACCTGAAGAAATTGAATCGGTATTTGATGCTATGAAAAAAGTAATCGAAGTGGCTATTGCGAATGATGCACACTATCGAGACTTTCCAAAAGATTTCCTGATGCATTTCAGAAAAGAAGGGGAGACTTGTTACTATACCGGTGCCGAAATTGAAAAAATCAAAGTCGGAGGAAGAACCACTTACTTTTCTCCAGAATGGCAGAAAAAATAAATTCAATATAAGTCGTTTTTAATTGATTTTATAAAATTCAGAAGAAACCTTACAGAGAGTTGCATGTCTATCCTCAGATAAAATTCGTTCAATTCTTAACAACTTGTAATCAATCATGTATAATTAGAATCCTTAAGGCGTATATACTATGAAACTTCCTTCCTCAAAACTTCCAATGGCGGTTTATTGATGACGCTTAGACTGTTGCTAAGTCCTATGACAAGGACAAGTAGAACAATTCCAGGGAAGATGACCAAAACCGGGATAAGTGACGGAACAAATGGAGATTCAAATACCAGCCAGGCCAATAATTGGCTGCTGATAAGAGATAAGACAACACCAGATAATCCTCCAAGGATTCCTAAATACAAATATTCTAAGGCATTAATGTTTATGATTTGACGGCCTTTGGCTCCGAGTGTTCTCAATAACACACTTTCCTTGATGCGTTGATATTTGCTGGTTCGTATCGCACCCAAAAGCACAATTATGCCAATCATAATACTAAAGAAAGCCATAAAATTGATAATCCAGGAAATTTTACCAAGCAGCGTTTCTATGACGTTGAGGATCTGCCTTAAATCAATAATGGATACGTTGGGGTATTTTTTTACTAATTCTTGTTGTAAAACAGCAGATTTTTCATCGCCAGGCACTTTGGTGGTTAAGACATGAAATTGAGGAGCTTTTTCCAAAAGGCCTTCTGGGAAAACAAGTGAGAAATTAAGCTGCATTCTAGACCAGTCCACCTTTCTGATACTTCCCACAACCGCATCTTGTAAAACGCCTTGAATATTGAAGACCAAACGATCGCCAACTTTGACTTTTGCATCTTCAGCAAAATTCTCACTCACGGAGACGGGAACAAGATTCAAGTCTTCTGCCTGAGATGTCCAGGTTCCACTTTTGAGGGTTTCCGAAGCAATAAGTGAATCGCGATAGGTAGTGCGGAATTCATGATTTAAAACCCATCCGTTCACCTGAGACGTGGAGTCTTTTCTGATTTCAGCAACTGATTTACCAGCAATGCTTTGCACACGCATAGTCACGATCGGAATGTCACTCAAAACTGGTAAATCGAATGTGTTTATGGTTTTTGCTAAATCTTCTCTTTGATTACTTTGTACGTCCAGCAGAATAATATTGGGACTATCCGTCTCAGATTCTAAAGAAGCCTGTGCCAGCAATAAATCTTTGCTGAAATAAAGTGTACTGATTAAAAAAGTTCCAACGCCAATGGCAAGGACAAGTGTTAAGGTTTGGTTTTGAGGTCTGAAGAGATTTTGTAAACTCTGTCTGGCTACAAATCCCCAGTTATGCGGAAAATATTTCCTAATAGTCCGCATAAACATATAGGCTATGCCTGCCAAGATTGAAAATGTAGCTAAAATCCCACCCACAAAGGCAAGTGAATACTTCCAGTCCTCCAGTAGCCAGAGTGAAAATAAAAATATGAACAGAAAGATGACCACTGAAACCAAAATAATAGCCTTTCTGGATTTAGTAGAGTTTTCCTTTATGACGCGTAAAGCTTGTAATGGTGAAATGTATAAAGTACCAATTAGAGGATATAGAGCAAATAAGACTGACATAAGCATTCCAAGTAGAATTCCCATGATGATCACTTGGACAGAAAATGTAAGTTGAACATCAACAGGCAATAATCCTTCTAGTAGATAAGGAAATAATTGCTGAAGCAGCAGTCCAAGGCCTGTTCCAAACACACCTCCAACAAACCCCATAAAAGCCACTTGAATGAGATAAATCAAAAAAGTTTGCCTTTTGCTGGCTCCCAGGCATTTTAGTACAGCGACCGCTCGTAATTTTTCTTTAATGTAAATATGAATAGCGCTAGCTATTCCAACACAGCCCAAAAGCAAAGCAATAAACGCCACCAGATTTAGGAATTTCCCAAAATTCTCGTAGCGACGACCAAGTCTGTCACTGGTTGAGGTGTGGGTATCAAGATCAGCCTCTTCTGCGTCAAGAATCGGGTCTAATTTTTTATCAAGCTTTTCTAAGTCTGTATTAGCATCAGCGGTAAAATAAAATTCGTAATCTATTCTACTTCCTGTCTGTACTAAGCCAGATTCTTCAATAAAACGATATGGAATAAGTACTGGTGGTGCTACAGAACTGAAAATAACCGTACTTCCTGGAACAGAATTGAGTGCGCCAGCAATCGGTAAAGTCACGTTACCTATCTTGATGCTGTCTCCAGCTTGGACTCCAAATTGAAGCATAACGGTAGCATCTACCAATGCGGAACCTTCATTCTGATAAGATGTTGCAGCATTTTCAGGCTCTGTTTCCAGTTGACCGTAAAATGGGAATCCACCTTTGATTCCTCTTACCTGCATCAATTTAGTCGCCTTATTCTGAGGAAATGCAGCCATCGATGCAAACTTGATCTCTTCTGCTTTAGGGCCGCCCAGCGAATCCATAATTTGCAAGACGCGCTCATTTGGAGGATCATCGCTATCAATTTTAAAATCTGCACCCATTAATGCTTTAGACTCTGACGAAATATTGTCTTTTAGCGTCACTCCAAAAGATTGTATAGATACTACTGCAGCTATACCAAGCACTATGGAAGCCATAAAAAGAATCAACTTGTTTCCGCTGGACTTGCCATCTCGCCAGGCCATTTTGAAAAGCCAATTCAAACCTGGTTTTGAGTTGTTTGATTTACTCATTATACCTGCTTTTCATTATTCTCCACAATTCTCCCTCCTTTCAATCTCAATATATGCTGCGTTTTATTGGCCAATTCTATATCGTGGGTAACAATGATAAGAGTAGTCCCAGATTCTCTGTTGAGTTCAAAAAGCAGTTCCTCCACTTTTTCTCCAGTTTCAGCATCTAGATTTCCTGTAGGTTCATCTGCAAACAGAATAGAGGGCTTGTTGGAAAAAGCACGCGCCAAAGCCACACGTTGCTGTTCGCCACCAGAAAGCTGAGAAGGATAATGGTGAATACGGTCTCCCAAACCTACTTTTTCCAGTAATTCCTTACCTATTTTTAAAGCTTTTTTATCACCTTGAAGTTCCAGGGGAACAGCTACATTTTCCAATGCCGTTAGGGTGGGCAACAATTGAAAATCCTGAAACACAAATCCAATATGTTTATTTCTAAGCAGTGCGCGTTCATCTTCACCTAGATTACTCAATTCACTTCCGCATAACTTTATAGAACCAGAGTCAGGGCTATCAAGGCCAGCACAAAGCCCAAGCAAAGTTGTCTTTCCACTTCCCGATGGACCAACGATAGCAAAAGTTTTCTGCTCTTCTACTTCAAAGTTAATGTCCTGCAGTACTTTTAAATTCTTGGAACCGCTAGAATAGCTCTTCTCAAGATGGTGAACGTTTAATATCTTTGCCATGTGTAATTGAAATTATTGCTTTCTTAAAAAGAAAACAAAATAAAGAAACAGTTTGGTTATAAACCCCTTTGTTATGAGAAACTTAAGGCGCTTTGGCGCAATTATGATAGTACTAATGCTATTTTCCTGTGGAGGGAAAACTGAAAAACAGCCCGAAAACAAAACTTCTGAAGAAGCAAAAACCGAAACTGAAACTAAAGAAAGCGAGAAGGATGTTATTCTTTTCTTTGGGAACAGCCTCACGGCAGGAATGGGCTTAGAACCTTCTGAAGCTTTCCCTACATTAATTCAAAACAGATTGGATTCCCTCGGCTATGATTATGAAGTTGTCAATGCCGGATTGAGCGGTGAAACCACAGCCAGTGGAAAAAACCGGATAGACTGGGTATTGAAACAAAATGTAGATATTTTTGTTTTAGAATTGGGCGCTAACGATGGCCTGCGAGGAATACCGCTGAAGGAAACTCGGCAAAACCTTCAGGACATCATCATTACAGTAAAAACCAAAAATCCAGATACTAAAATCGTTCTTGCAGGCATGCAGATTCCTCCAAATATGGGACAGGATTATACCTCTGAATTTAAGAATATCTTTCCAGAACTGGCCGAGAAAAATGATGTTGCCCTTATTCCTTTTCTTTTGGAAGGCGTTGCAGGCAATCCGGAACTCAACCAGCCCGACGGAATTCATCCCACCGCCGAAGGTTATAAAATCGTTAGAGAAAACGTCTGGAGTGTCTTGAAAGATAAACTAGAGCAGAAGTAAAGAATCCTAATTAGTGATTGTCTAATAAATTCTTTTGCTGTTTAGTTTGATTTTGTTTCTTCTATATTGGGTGATTTACAATACATTGCTTCGTTGCTATAAGTAAGTTTAATGAATTTAGTTTTGTTTGTAGATTCAACTGAAAGTGATACGTTGGATTGGTGTTTTGAATAGTTTTTAGTTATCGTGTTATTTTTCTCGTGACAGGGTTTTAAGAACGTCTGGATTCATAAACAGGATTTAGGTCAGTATAAGTTTATGACTACTCAGGATAATTTTCTAGGTATTTTAATTCTATTTCTGAAAATCACTCTAAAAAAAATCATTTCCTCGAGTTTCTTATAGATTCTAATATTTATTAGATTATAATTTTACAAGATCAATTCAAAATCATGGTCAACAGGCTTGGGACTTTCATTCAGGACACTTTATCATCAGAATCCTTATCAGATTCTGAATATTCCGAAAAATCTTCAGAAGTCATCTTGCCAAGCTGGATTTTTTAGGTCAACCAGAAGTATTAAGAAATGTATCGTAGAGCATAAATTCAGGATGCGCAAAATCTTCTAAAAGAGAATAAGGATGGACTTCCAAATTGTTCTTTTGTTAACATTCAGATTCTACTCAATATTAAGCAGTAAAGTTTAGTAAAAAATATTATTTTAGGCATTAATTAAGAATTATAGCAATAGAATCAACTTTTTGTAAGACATGACGTAATTTGAACTTTGTTGTTTTCTTAATTGTTAAACAAATCATTCAATCAAAAAACAGAAGATTTTTATGAAAAGAAGAAAGTTTGTTCAATTAAGCGGAATGGGTGCAGGTGCAGCCATGTTGGTTCCTTCTATGATGATGGGGAGTAGCATCACAGCCGATGCACTTTTGATGCCTGGCATGGATATCCTAACCAAAAGGAAACTTGCAGATGTAGCTTTGAACACAGCGAGATCTTTGGGATCTACTTATGCTGATGCCAGGATAGGTCGCTATCTCAACCAGTATGTGTTTACGAGAGAAGACAAAGTTCAAAATGTGGTCAATACTGAGTCTTTTGGAATTGGTATTCGTGTGATTGCCAACGGAACCTGGGGATTTGCCTCAACAAATAGCGTGACCGAAGATGGCATCATGAAAGCTACGCAACAAGCGGTAGCTATCGCCAAGGCGAATTCTAAAATTCAAAAAGATCCTGTCCAACTGGCCCCAGTCGAATCACATGGCGAAGTGTCCTGGAAAACTCCGATTAAAAAAGACTTTAAAAAAGTTCCGGTGTCTGAAAAAGTAGATTTATTGCTCAGCGCCAACGCAGCTGCGATGGAAAACGGAGCTAATTTTGTGAATTCCGCCTTGTTTATGGTGAATGAACAAAAGTACTTCGCTTCTACTGAAGGTTCTTATATAGATCAGGACATTCATAGGATTTGGCCAACCTTCGGTGTGACCGCCATAGACCGTGGAGCAGGAAAATTCAAATCCCGTCAAGCCATGAGTGCACCAATGGGCATGGGGTATGAATATATGGATGGTCTTGAGTCTGAGAAACTGGAAGGTCCTTCAGGACTGAGACTATACCGCAATAGTTATGACATCGTAGAAGATGCGACCTTGGCGGCCAAGCAGGCTAAAGAAATGCTTACGGCTAAGTCAGTTCAGCCAGGAAAATACGATTTGGTGTTAGAACCTAACCATTTAGGCTTAACTATTCATGAGTCTGTAGGTCATCCTTTAGAACTGGACCGTGTACTTGGTTATGAAGCCAATTATGCAGGAACGAGTTTTGCCACATTAGATAAGTGGAAATCTGGAGATTTCAAATACGGAAGTGACATCGTTAACCTTGTTGCAGATAAAACTCAGAAACATTCTCTTGGGGCTGTGGGGTTTGATGATGAAGGGGTGAAAACCAAGAAATGGGATTTGGTAAGAAATGGCGTGTTGACCAACTATCAGGCAATTCGGGATCAGGTTCATATGATTGATCAAAAAGAATCTCATGGTTGCTGCTATGCTCAAAGTTGGAACGATGTTCAGTTTCAACGCATGCCAAATGTTTCTCTAGAAGCTGGTAAAGAAAAATACTCAATCAATGACATGATTAAGAATGTAGAAAAAGGAATTTACATCGCAGGTCGTGGGTCTTACTCAATAGATCAGCAGCGCTACAACTTCCAGTTTGGAGGAACTGTATTTTACGAGATCAAGAACGGTGAAATCGTGGGGATGCTGGATGATGTCGCTTACCAGTCCAATACACAGGAATTCTGGAATTCTTGTACCAAAATTTGTGATGAAAGCGACTACCGCATGTTTGGTTCTTTCTTCGATGGAAAAGGTCAGCCTTCCCAAGTAAGTGCTGTTTCTCATGGAAGTTCTACTTCCAGATTTGACGGCGTCAATGTGATCAATACAGGTAGAAGTGTTTAATAATCGGTGAACTAAAAAAGAATTATAGAAATGGCAATATATACCAAAGAAGAAGCAAGACAAATCATGGAAAAAGCCTTGAGCTTTTCTACTGCAGATGCTTGTGTAATCAATATGGGAGGTAGCGAGAGTGGAAACATTCGTTACGCCCGAAATACAGTTTCGACATCTGGACACCGTTCCAATCAAACCCTCGCCGTAGAAGCCAGTTATGGGAAAAAATCTGGGACTGCAACCGTAGACGAATTTGATGATGAATCTTTAAAAAACGTAGTTAAAAGGGCTGAAGAACTGGCAAAACTTTCTCCAGAAAATCCTGAATTTATGGCGCCGCTGGCTCCACAGACTTATGATGACTCTATTACTTTTGTGGAAGCGACAGCGAATATCAAACCAGAATTTCGTGCAGAAGTTGCAGCCAAAAGTATAAATCCAGCTTCAGAACAAGATGTAACCGCTGCCGGTTTTTTGGACGATTCATCTGGATTCAGTGCTATGCTGAACTCCAACGGATTATTCGCTTACAACAAATCTACAGATGTAGGATTTACAGTAACCATGAGAACCAACGATGGCACTGGTTCGGGTTGGGTTTCGAGAGATTTCAATGATGTTCGTAAATTCAATCCGGAAGAAGCCGCTAAAGTGGCGATCGATAAAGCTGTAATGTCCCGTGAAGCGAGAGCCATAGAACCTGGAAAATATACAGTGATTTTAGAACCTGCTGCATCTGCAGACTTGCTTAGAAATATGTCTGGAGCGTTTAATGCCCGTACAGCCGATGAAGGCCGTAGCTTCATGTCCAAAGACGATGGGACCAAAATGGGACAAAAAATTGTTGACGAACGTGTGAATGTTTGGAGTGATCCTTTACATCCCGATGTGCCGACTTCTACGTGGAATGGGGAAGGTTTACCGCTCAAAAAAATGAAGTGGATAGAAAATGGAGTGGTCAAAAATCTGGCTTACAGCCGGTACTGGGCTAAGGAGAAAGGAGTAGATCCTGTACCTTTTCCTTCCAACTTTATCATGGAAGGGGGAGACGCTTCACGCGAAGAACTTATAAAAAGTACTAAACGAGGAATTCTGGTGACAAGGTTATGGTATATCAGGAGTGTAGACCCACAAACTTTGTTGTACACAGGCCTTACCAGAGACGGTACTTTCTACATCGAAAATGGAAAAATAAGATATCCTGTGAAAAACTTTAGATTCAATGAAAGTCCGATTATCATGTTGAATAATTTGGAAGCTCTTGGGGAACAAGTAAGAATCAATGGAAATTTGATTCCTTACATGAAAGTCAGAGACTTCACGTTTACCAGTCTTTCTGACGCGATATAGCTTAAAAATGATATTCAAAAACTGATTGGTGTGACGAGTTCACTCCAATCAGTTTTCATTTTCTATAAACTGTAATAAATAAGTTTTTATTTGTTTATAAATTAGAGAATTGAAATTTCAAGAGTAATTTTAGTTCGAAACAAGACTAACAGCTTCACGAAATTAAGTTTCAAAAACGCAAAACTTATTTTTGATGGAACCTTCAATAACCGTTATTTTCAACTTTAAAGGTGAACAATATATAATGTAATGAGCAGCTTTTTCTTTACAAGACTTCAATACGAATCCGGAGATTGGGATGTGGACCAGCGCATGCCTTCCAATTTGCTCAATTCTCTGGTAGAGTATACCACACTGAAAGTGGATACCGTAGAAAATATTGTTCCTTTGAGCAGTGATGAGGTATTCAAATGTCCGTTTTGCTATATCTCAGGACATAAACTGGTACAATTTACCGCAAAAGAAAAAGCCAACTTTGAAAAATATGTGAATAACGGGGGTTTTGTTTTTGCTGATGATTGTAATCATGACATTGACGGGCTTTTCGCTAAATCCTTTGAGCGTCAAATGGAAGATATTTTTGGTCCTTCAGAATTATCCAAAATTCCTAACACTCATGAGCTGTACAACGTCTTTTTTGAATTTGAAGATGGTCCGCCAACTACATCCCAGGAGCTGAATGGTTGGGGAGATGATCTTGTGCACGAATACCTAAAAGCCATTGTTATAGATGGTAGAATAGGAGTGTTGTACAGCAACAAAGATTATGGCTGCGAATGGGATTATGACTTTAGGAACAAACGATTTTACAAAATAGATAATACCCGATTTGGGGTGAACATCGTGATGTATGCACTTACATCTTAAACCAAGAAAACTATGAATCAGCCACTAGCCGATTTAGACCAGGAAGTCAAAAGACTTACTCAAAAACTCAAAACCCTTAAAGCAGAAATTGCTAAGGTTATTGTAGGTCAGGAAGAAACCGTAGACCAGTTACTTATCACGTTTTTGGCTGGAGGCCATGCGCTTTTGGAAGGTGTACCTGGCTTAGCAAAAACACTTATGATTCGTAGTCTTTCAGAGGCGATAGCACTCGATTTTAATAGAATTCAGTTTACACCAGATTTGATGCCATCAGATATTATTGGAACAGAAATACTTGAGGAAGACCATACCACGGGAAAGAAGTTTTTCGAATTCAATAAAGGACCGATTTTCGCAAACATCATTCTTGCAGATGAAATCAACAGGACGCCTCCCAAAACTCAGGCCGCTCTTCTGGAGGCTATGCAGGAATTTGAAGTGACTTATTCTGGTAAAACTTATAAGCTGGAACGCCCGTTTTTTATTCTGGCCACACAAAATCCAATTGAACAGTCAGGCACGTTTCCATTGCCTGAAGCACAACAGGATCGTTTCCTGTTTTATATTAAAATTGGTTATCCAACCGAAGCTGAAGAAAACCAGATATTAAAATATACTACTGGAACTCAAAAAAACAAAATAAATCCAGTTCTCACCGGTGCAGAAATCCTAAGGTTACAAGAGTTAGTGCGGGAAGTTCCCATCAGTGACGAGTTGATTTCTTATGTGAATACATTGATTCGTGCAACTCGACCAGAAACCAGTAAAAATGAATTTGTAAAAGAATGGGTAAGTTGGGGAGCAGGACCAAGAGCCGGTCAGGCTCTAATTTTAACAGCCAAAGCCCGAGCTTTACTTCAGGGAAGACTGGCTGTAACTTTAAAAGATCTTGAGCATTGCGCTTATCCTGTTTTGCGTCATAGAGTGATTGTGAATTTTAAAGCAGAAGCGGAAAACATTACATCCGATAAGGTAACTTCGGAATTATTGGAATCTATATTTCCTTCAAAATAAATAATTAAAGTGAAGCAAGACTACCGGCAATTACTAAAACCAGAAATCATTAACAGAGTAAGTGGCTTGGCGCTTATTTCCAGAGTTGTGGTAGATGGTCATTTGTCTGGTTTAAACCATAGCCGAAGTTTGGGCTCTGGAATGGAATTTAGCCAGTACCGTGGCTATGAAGTCGGGGATGATATGCGGCTTTTGGATTGGAAAATGCTGGCAAGGTCGGGAAGGTACTTCATCAAGCAATCTGAGATTGAAACCAATATTTTTGTAAAGTTTATACTTGATGCCAGCAAATCTATGCAGCATGAAGAAGGAGGAATAGCTAAAATGGATTTCGCCAGAGTTTTAATAGCTTCTTTAGCTTGGTTGGCTCAATCTCAAGGCGATGCAGTGGGTTTATTTGCTTTGAATGAATACAACTTACATGCCTTGCAACCACGTGTTCAAAAAAAGCATTTCAAACGTTTATTACAAGAATTAATCACTATTGAATCGAGAGGGAAATGGCCTAAAGATCCACAAGCTTTTGAGAAATTACATAACCGAAGTCAAAAGGAACTTATTTTCTTTATTTCAGATTTACATGAAGAAGCTTCAGAATTGACTGATGTTATTACAAGATTGAAAACTTCCAGAAATGAAGTGGTTGTTCTACATATTTTAGGTAATGATGAAATGGAATTCAATTACAAAGGCGCTCTCACATTTGAGGATTTGGAAACGGGAACCAAACTAGAGCTTGATGCAGAAAAAGCGCGTTCTGCCTATTTAAAATCTTTTGAAGATTCCATTAAAGCTACCAAAGATATTCTATTGGCCAACGCTATAAGCTATCAACTGTTTCGACTCAATGATCCTATTGGAGAAGCTCTTCAATTGTTACTAAAAAAACGCACCAACTTCATGTAATATGGTTTTTCTGAATCCTTCATTTTTATGGGCTCTGCTTGGACTTAGCATTCCTTTGGCAATCCATTTGTGGAGCAGAAAGCAAGGAAAAACTATAAAAGTGGGGAGCATTAAATATTTGCAAGATTCAGATTCTAAAAGAAGCAGAAGCATCAAATTGAATGAACTTTGGCTGTTATTACTCAGAATGCTGCTCATCACAATCTTGGTTTTTATCATGTCTGAGCCAAGATGGAATTACAAAACTGAAAATACGCCTATCACTTACTTGGTTGAACCTTCGTTGTTGGATTCTCCAAAATCTAAAAGGCTTTTTGATAGTTTAGCTTTGAAATATGAAGTACGATTTTTACACTCAGAATTTCCTGTTTATGACTCTAAATTTTCAGAAGCAAAACATTTAGAAACTCCTAATTACTGGCAATTAGCCAGAGAAATGCAGTCTTTAAAAACAGATAGTATTGTGGTTTTTACAAATGCATTTTTAACTGGTGTAAAAGGTAAACGGCCGGAGATTGACAAAAATATTTATTGGGTCAGTCTGAATTCCGATGAATCAAAAACTAATCTAGTTGGAACTCTAAAAAGTGAAAATGAGGTTGAAATTATTTCAGCAATAAGCGATGTTGAGGTGTTTAAATTTGAAAAAGAGATACAAAACATTACTCCAGAAAGCAGGGATTCAATTCTTGAAATTGAAAAAGATACTTTAAAAGTAAAAATGTATTCTGAAGACAAATTTAAAACTGAAAGCAAATATTTAAAAGCGTCTTTTTTAGCCATATCAAAATATTTGAGTCATCCGATTAAAATTCAAAATATTAAAAAAGAGGATAGTCTTAAGTTGACATCGAATAATTTATTGGTATGGTTGAGCGGTGATTCTGTTCCAAAAACTGAAGCAAAAGTTTTGAAATTCCAAAAAAATATTTTTTCAAATTCACTAATTGAAGCTGGAGATTTTAAAAATGAATACGTACTAACAGCCTCATTAAATTCAGAAAATAGTATTGAGCAACATTTGGGTGGGCAACTCATAAAATTAATAGACTTTTATCCTGAACTGGAAAAAGGATCTGAAATTTTTGACCGCCGGGTTATGAATCTGGAGCTTTTTAAACCAAATTTTAAAGAAGGCTTGAAATCAAACTCAAAGCAAGAAAGAAAAGAGTTTTCCAACCTTTTATGGTTATTTTTTGTCCTTTTACTCATATCGGAACGAGTATTGTCAAGGTATAGAATGCAATGAAACAAACAGGGAAAAACATATTGATTAGGTTTCAAAAGCAATGGCAACTTATGTTGTGGCTTGAAGTTTTCCTGTATACTTTCAGCTCAGCTATTTTGATCTGGTTTTTAACCCAAAGTTGGGTTTTGAGCTTGACATGTTTTGCACTGATTTTTGTTATGGCACTGTTAATTAAAAAACCATGGAAAATCAACTTACAAATAGCCAGTAACTATGTAGATGCAAATTCAACAAAACTTGAATACAGCAGTTGGTTATTGTTAGAAGAATCTGCTGAACTTACCGGATTGGCCAAGCTTCAGCAACAAAAAATGTCAAATACTTTAGAAGCTGAAATAAAAAGTATAAAACCAGAACATCAACTTAAAACAGCAATCATTATATCGGTATTTTTAGTTGCCATTGGTTATTTAGGATTTTACACTGGGATTTCTGAAAACTTTAATTTCAATAGAAATACAACTTCAAAAGAGAAAACTGCAAGTTTTGTGCCCATCGATTCCTTAGCTGTTAAACACAAGGTTCCAGTATTGAAAAGTCAATTGGTTACTATCAATTATCCTTCATATACCGGTTTGGCAACTGCATCCACTTCAAAAATGGACATCAAAGCCGTGGAGGGCTCTAGAGTGACCTGGGAACTTGATTTTGATGCTGCCGTAGATAGTGTCAGCCTTGAAAGTATGGGTAAACATAGAGAGATGATGAAAACCAATCAAAGCTTTACGGGAAGTACCGCTTTGAATACTTCCGGGTTTTATAATTTTAAATTTACCGATACCTTTGGAGCAACTTATTCCTCAGACCTTTTTACCATAGAAGTCATAAAAGACAAATCACCCTTAATTCGGATAGAAAACCTGAAACAGTTTTCTTCTTTTGATTATACCGATAATAAAGTCTTAAGTTTTGGCGCTTTTATCACAGATGATTTCGGAGTGGGAAACGCTCATATCATAGCAACAGTGAGTAAAGGAACGGGAGAATCTGTGAAATTCAGAGAGGAACAGTTGGAATTTGACGAACCTATGTCGAGTGGAGAAAAGCAATTGAATCTTTCTAAAACTATAGATCTGGATAAGATGAATATGGAGCCGGGTGATGAACTTTATTTTTATGTAGAAGCGCAAGACCTGAGACGACCAAAGGAGAATACGGCCAGAAGCGAAACTTATTTTGCTGTTATCAAAGACACAATTAATTATGGGCCTGGCGTAGAAGGTGGTCTTGGTGTAGATTTGATGCCCGATTATTTTAGAAGTCAGCGGCAATTAATTATTGATACTGAAAAACTAATAACTCAACGCGGAAAAATATCAGAAGAAGAATTCAATTCAACCAGTAATGATCTGGGTTTTGACCAAAAATCACTTCGTCTAAAATATGGTCAATTTATGGGAGATGAAGCTGAAGGATCGTCAACAAATGGCGGAGAAGTCACAGAAGCTATTGACCACGATCATGATCAAGAGGAAGATCCTCTAGCAAAATATTCTCATGCTCACGATAGTGACAACGAGCATAATCTTGTCGAAGATCCTCACGATCATGACCAGGATGAAAACAAGGAAGAGGAAGATCCTCTGGCAGACTATTTACACGATCATGGAGATCCTGAGTCTTCAACTTTATTTACAGATAACTTAAAAAGTAAGCTTAGACAAGCGCTCAATATCATGTGGGATGCTGAGCTGCATCTGCGACTTTATGAACCGGAAAAGTCTTTGCCTTTTCAATATGAAGCTCTGGAACTGATTCAAGACATTAAAAACAGTGCGAGAATATACGTTCACCGCATAGGATTTGATCCGCCGCCAATTAAAGAGGAGGTGAGATTATCTGGTGATATTAAGGACGTTACCAATTTCAATAAAAACGAACAATTTGAGAGTTCAGACGAGTACTCTTTCATAAAGCAAAGTATTTTCAGATTAGAAGAATTGAAAGATTTAAATTCAAAATCAACAGGAATCGATAGAGAGTTATTTGATAAAGCAGGAAGTGAGTTGGCTAAAAAAGCGATTCAAGAACCTGGAAGGTTTTTGAAAACCCTTCAGCAATTGAAACAACTGGCAGAAAGACAGCAAATATCTAAGAAATTAATAATTGAAGTGCAAAAGGGGCTTCTCAAAGCATTACCTGAAGTTGCACCAGAACCGCAGCAGAAATATGGTTTCGGTGGTAAACTCAACGAATTAGTCTTGAAAGAACTGGAATTAAATGAGTGATAGTTTTACATTTTTAAACGCAGCCTGGTTTTGGCCAGCACTTGTATTCTGGGTGATTTTGATTTCGGTTTTCATCTGGAAGGAAAGGGCATTTTCAGGAAACAAAGGCTTTATACTAAAAATTGTTCTGATTTTTCTTGCGGTGTCTTCATTAGCTCTGTTAGCTTTAAAACCAGCTCTTTTGAAAGAAGTTAAGGAAGGAAGAGTTGTAATTACCACCGATAATTTTAAGCAATCCCAATTGGATAGCCTAAAAAAGGCTTATCGAAACCTTAAAGTGATAGATTATAACAACGACGAATCTCTGCTGGGCCTTTCGAATTCTGAAGAAATTTTTGTTTTAGGCAGTGGAATACCAACTTATGATTTGTGGTCTCTAAAGAATATTCCAGTGACTTATCTTCCTGGTCAGGAGTTATCAGGTATAATTAAGCTAAATTATAAACAGGAAAATAACGTTGGGAATCAACTTGATGTCAAAGGTATTTTTGCAAATCCAAGATCTAAAAATCGCTTGGTGCTTGAGGATGCCGGAGGAACTGCTCTGGATTCTTTGATTTTTGATTCTGAGGAGAAAGAGCACTTTCAGCTTTCAACTCATTTGAATGTTTCAGGGAATTTTGTTTTTAGTATTGTAGAAAAAGATTCTTTAGGTGAAGTGCTTAACCGAAATACCTTACCAGTAAAAATTAATGAAAGCAAGACTCCAAGAATTTTAATTCTGAATGCTTTTCCAACATTTGAAATCAAGTATTTAAAAAACTTTTTAGCAGACTTAGGTCATGAAGTCGTCGTTAAAAATCGAATCACTACTGGAAGATATAAGTTTGAATTTTTTAATACTGAACAAAAGAATCTGAGAAGTCTGAATTTTTCAAATTTAGAAGGGTTTGACTTAGTTATTTTAGATGCCGAGTTTTTAAAAAATCTTTCTAATTCAGAGCGGAATGCTTTACTAAAGTCAATAAAAAGTTCAGGATTAGGACTTTTAATACTTGGAGAAGCTAAGGCTTTAAATAATTTAGGTGATTTTTCAGTCTTCACTCCACAGTCAGTTTCAACTTTAGAAGTAGGTTTTGATAAACTTAAAACAGTGAGGTTGGCAATCCAGCCTTACCGGCTTAAACAAGAATTTGGTTTGGCAGAAATTCACACCTCAAATGCTTCAATTTTTAGCGCTTATAAACGCTTAGGGCAGGGAAGAATTGGCACAACGATGCTGAAAGATACCTGGCAGTTGTTACTAGACGGAAAGCAAGATGCCTACCAGCAAATTTGGTCAGAAATTATTGAGGAAGTCAGTAAGAGAGAATCTATTCTAGCTTCATTTTCACCAATAGACAAGTTTGCAGTAAAGGATAAACCTTTTATTTTCCAAATTAGAACTTCATTGGAAAACCCAAAGATTTTTGATCAAAATGACCGCTTGATTCCATTAAAACAAGATTTAAATGCTTCTGAAACATGGAGTGGAGTGACCCATCCATTGTCTCTCGGATGGCAACAATTGAATATGGAGCAAGACTCAACATTAAGTTATGAGTATTATGTGCATCAATCTGAAAACTGGAAATCCCTACGACATTTCAAAACTCAACAAGCTAACTTAAAATTCTTTCAAGAGACATTTACCAGCAATAAGGATATTAGTCAAGTATATGTGGCGATAGATCCATTCTGGTTTTTTGGTATTTTTCTTTTAAGTATGGCTGGTTTATGGTTAATGCCCAAATTATAACTTTCAGTTGAGTGAAATTAATAATTCAGTAGTTTAACGACTTAAGTTTGAGGCTTCTTCGGTCATTTAAAAAACCTCCTATTTGAAACTTCGAGGGTCTGTTTTGGTAAATCTGCGAAATCGAAATCCTTTTTTTTAGTAAAAAAAGTGGTGGGAATTCTAGAGAATTCCCACCACAGTGGACTAACTAACAAATGAATTAACTTTGGATAAAGTTTTTAATTAGAGAGTTTATATTTTTTGCATTCCTTGTAATTCTTTTTCAGCAACTCTTTTTGGAGTAGTCCATTTTAAGTTTTGCTCATAGCTTATAATTTTATTAGAATCGGTCGGATCTATGACCAACAAATAAATCCATTCGTTATCTAGTAGAGATCTGAGGTTTTCATTTTTCTTCAAAATGGAAGTGATTCTTTCTTTTGGAGCCTGAATATAAACAGATAACCTCAAAGGCTTGTGATAGGCTTTCTGATCGGTTTCGTTGATCGATTGCAAAGGCAAACCTCGTTTCAAATCACCACCATTTCCTTGCATGACTCCAAAACTTCCTGTGACATTATGAGTGATTTTTGTGCCTCCGCCATAATTGTCGTTATCTACGGAAGAGAAGTAGTAATGGTTGTTGATCCATTGCGTCACTACCATTGGCCCTTGCATTATGCCTTCCAAAGCTTTTCCTTCTGTATCCATTTTCCAATCGTAAGAATGAAGGAAACAATTTCCATCCAGGTTGATACTTTTAGATAAAGATCGTGGTCCAACGATAAATCCAGCATTTTTAGCAAGTCCCCATTCGGGCCTGGTTTCAGACCAGTCGTTTGTTTTTTTATGGGCAGCTTTTATGCTGTTGTTTGAATTCCCTAGACGTTCAGTAATTGCTGAGTGCTGGGCTTTTAGAAGATTCTCTTTCAGTTTTGATAATTGATCTCTATGCGACATAGGCAACTCAGAATCGAATATCACAATTTCATCTGTGGTAGTATTATGCTCCGCTCCCAGGAAGAATGTATAATCTGGTATATGGACATTCTGTTCTTTTAAAGCTTCTCTTACTTCGGGTTGGTTGGCCAGTTTAGCCAGCATTCGTGCATTATGTCTTCCAGGACTGGCAGCGCATGCCCCGCAATCTAGACTGGATCCAAAAGGATTATTAGCAGAATGACTACCGTGTCCTACGAAAAAAATTAGTGGTGAAAAGGTTTTCCAACCTGTTAAATAGAAGGCAGATTTTACGATAGCTGTTTTTTCTTCCAGACTTACGCCTTCGAAAGCAGATGAATTGTTTATGGATTGTATATCGGGAGCGCAGCTTCCTTCAAAAGACTTTTTCTCTTTCTTTTCTGAATTATAAAGACGATCTGGCATGAGTGTTCTCAGAAAAAGTGAAACCCCATAAAAGAAACCTGATCCTTCTACATAACCGAATGCTGAAGGTAGCATGTGTTTCATGCGCTTCAGAAAGTAATGTGTGAATTTTTCTCTTTCCTGGCGTTTATGATAATTGTCAATTTCTTGATGGTTTTCACCTTTTGCTTTTTCAGAGACTGTATAAGCCGAAGCTAAAATGGGCGGACATGATTTTTTGACAAGTCCATCACTTAAATTTTCGTAATCCATAGCTATCCCAAAAAAGCCTGCATATCCAAAGGTTTCATAATTCCCTTTGGATTCCACATGTCGTCGAATCAATTCTGATCGTGTATCGATACAAAATACCAATTGTGCTTCAGGAGTATCGATTTCTGTTTTGGATGATGTAGTGGTTTCGGAAGTTTCAAGAATTGTTTCTAGTTCTTTGGATAATTTGTTCTGCCAGGTTTTTTCCCAGGCTTTCAACCACAGGTATTGCAGGTCGCTTTTTTCATTTTTTTCTGGGTGATCTTTTTCAGCGTGTAAAAGTTCATAACCAAGATTATTTGCTATTGAAAGTCTAACCGCAAGGTAATCTTCCAAAGTGATGCTGAATTTGTTTTGCCATTCTGAATTTGTTTCTGCTCTGTATTTGATGTAGCCCGTCCACCCGGGTAGGGCAGATAAATGCTGCTCCAGGATTTTTATTTGTTCTTCTTCAGTATATTTTTTGAATAATTCCTCTAAAGATTCAAGATTTTCCTCAGGTAAAGCAACTAAAGGTTTCAATTTGAATTCATGATCGTAACGAACTAGGGATCTCCAGGCTTTATAGAATCCTTTTTCTTTATTAGGCATACTCCATTCAGCAAGTCCTTCATCCATAAACGTCATCAGCCATTTGATGACAAGTCTATCGACTTCATGATGAGGGTTTTTTGACTCCGTAATTTGGGATTCCATCTGAGAGAGACTCTCTTCAGCAGAAAAATTTATTTTATTTCTTTTGAAAAGATTATTCAATTCCTGCTCATCAATCTCTCCTAGTTGCCAAGCGTTTCTGAAGGTAGATACGCCTGGGAGAAGATGTCCACCAACTAATTGCGTCGCATCTGCAGTGGCTTGCTTAAAATGTCTGTTTTCATAACCAGTCAGCGGGTTTGAAGTTACAAAAGCATATAGCGGCCAGGTTTTCCCAATCACATGGGATGCAGAATCAATCTTTTGTAAAATGCTGTCTCGTTTCATAAATCTATTTTTTATAGTAATGAATAGTTTTTTTGTAAGGCTGTGATAAATTCAAAAGCTTAACATAGAGCCATGGCGATTTTCTATATATGCCAAGTTTCATAATAAAAAATCCAATCAAAAAGATGATTCCAAAGACCACTTGAAGCGTATCCAGAGTTTGCGGAGCCTGTATCATTGGCATCTCAGACATTAAATGCGTGACACCATTGAAAATAATAGCGTAAACACTAATTCCTACACTAAAGAGAAGAGCAGAAACTCCAATTTTTTCTGTGTAGGAAAGGCTTTGCTCTTTAACAATATTGTAAGTAGCCTGCCCAACGGTTATAGCGACTATAAGTGTAAGAAAAATACTACTATCGGTCATGCTGGTTTTTCCGGTGAGATAAGAGAATAATAAAGCCCCCAAAACTCCGAAGATAGCAACAGCCACCGCTTGCAAAACTGTTATTTTGAGACGTGGCGATTCTTGTGGCGAACTTTGTGAGACTTGCTCACCTGAGGATAGAAATAAGTAAGCTTTATAAAATCCATGTAAAATGAGGTGAGCTACCGCTGCATTAAAAAATCCTAAACCGCATTGCATGATCATAAAACCCATTTGTGCAATAGTCGAGCAGGCGAGTTTATGTTTTACGTTTACCTGTATCAACTTCTGAAATTGAGCTAGAATTGCAGTAATTCCACCTATGATAAATAAAATCCAAAGTGTATCGGAAAGAATGATCAAGTGAGCAAATAGGGTGAGCAATAAGCCTGAACCGTTGACAAATCCAGCATGCATTAGAGCAGAGGCAGGAGTTGGTGAAGTCATCGCCGAGAGCAACCACTTATGAAAGGGGAAAATTGCAGATTGAATGATGGCGGCGATGATGATCAGTAAGCAAGAAAGAATGAGCATGAAAGAATTAAATTCACTTGTAGCCATCAATCCTTGTAATGTAAACTGACCGCTATCATAGCAGAGTACGAGAATGCCTGCAGCCAATATTATAGTGCCAGACATAAAATACCTAAGCGAAAACTTTTCTGCTTGTCTTGCTTCCCCCCAGCTTTTATGAACACCGATAAGTTTTGCCATAAAATAGCCCATGGCTAACCACGAAATTAATAAGGCTACAATGTGATTTGACATCACGAAAAGCATAACAGACAAGGTGAAACCTATGCTTAAAAGCGAAAAACGTTTTTGGTATTGAAAACCTGCTAGGTAATTTTTAGAATAACTACTCACTATTGAACTGAAGAACAGAACAGCAGTCCAGATTAGAAGTGTGAATCCGTTAATCCTAAAAATGCCTAAGTAGTCCCATTTGCGAAGATATATCTGATAATAAATTAAAGCTGAAATACATGTAACGAGTAAAAACCAATGGATTGGAGCAGAAATCTTAGAAAGTAAAGGGATCGATTGGTTCTGCTCATGGGTTTGGGTTTCATTTGCAGATAGAGTATAACTTTCCATAGTTGAATTTTAGAGATTGAGATTAAAGCGAGAATGCAAATGAAGTCTAGTCGATAGGCTTCAAATTCAAAACTCCATCGATGCTCAATTTTTTACCCTCTTTTTTGATGTTAGAGAGATAATGATCAATTGCTTTCTTTTCGTTTTCTAATTCTTGAATTCTCTGTATGTAAGGTTTTGGATCCTTATTGTGATCTTGTTCCCAGTGTTGTAAATTTTCGATTTTGTGGTAGTTTATTTTTTGATCGATCAAAGCATGAAGAATATCTGAAGCTTGAGATGGAGTAAATTCACCCTCTACTAATTTTACTTTTTTGTCCTTGATTGTAAAAGTTTGATTTGTTTCCATTGTTAAATATTATTTTGATTTATGATGCAAATATTATAATTTAGATCCATAAATTATTATTTATATACTTTTATACAAAGCATAAAAAAATATTATGAATTATACATTACATCAATTGATCATATTTTCAGAGATAGCAAATTCAAAGAGTATAACCAGAACAGCAGAAAAACTTCACTTAACTCAGCCGGCTGTTTCCATACAATTAAAAAATTTTCAGGACCAATTTTCAATTCCGCTTACTGAAGTGGTTGGGCGCCAGCTTTATGTGACAGATTTTGGAGATGAAATCGCAGCAGCTGCCAAAAAAATACTCGATGAGGTAGAAGCTATTAACTACAAATCCAACGCCTTTAAAGGAAAGTTATCAGGTAGAATAAAAATCTCAATTGCGTCTACGGGGAAAAATGTGATGCCTTATTTCTTATCAGAATTCATGAACATTCACAGTGGTGTGGACTTGGTTATGGACGTCACAAATAAAACTAAAGTGATAAGGAGTCTGGAAAAGAATGAAGTTGATTTTGCTCTTATTTCTGTGTTGCCCAAAAAATTAAAAGTTAATTCTGTGGAACTTATGCATAATGAACTTTTTCTTGTCGGTGGAAAGCAAATAACTCAAGAGCAGCTTGCGGAGGGAGAACAACTCCTCAACAAACTTCCTTTACTTTATAGGGAAGAAGGCTCTGCAACACGTAACGCTATGGAAACTTTTATTCAAAAAAATGGTTTCCAAATAAGAAAAAAAATTCAGTTGACGTCCAATGAAGCTGTAAAGCAAGCAGTCATTGCTGGATTGGGCATTTCAATAATGCCGCTCATCGGTATAAAAAATGAACTTAAAGCAAAAGATCTTCAGATAATTCCTATCGAGAGTCTGCCCATTTCAAGCATGTGGCAGGTAACCTGGCTTTCCTCAAAAAAATTAAACCCTGTTGCAACGGCTTTTTTAGATCATTTGAAGATTGAAAAGAACAAAATTGCAAAAAAGCATTTTGCATGGACTGAAGCTTACCGATGATTTTTCAAAACTACAAACATGACGTTAAAAGAGGATTTATAAATAAAGTTATGATTCTAACTTTAAATGTAATTCAATTAAACTTTTAATAGTGAGTGTTGGCTTCTCTGCATTAGGGTATAAATATTTTCCTTGCCTCTGTAAAAAAGCAGTTTGCATTCCTATCTTTTTAGCACCCATGATATCCCAGGCATGAGCGGCGATCAACATGGCGTTTTTAGGTAGGCAGTTTTCTTCTCTCAGCACATGCTGATAAGTCTCTGGATGAGGTTTGAATTTTTTAACTGATTCTACGCTATATGCGGCATCAAAATAAATATTCAGGCCAGAAGAGTTCATTTGTTTTTCTAGAGTTTCTTTGCCTCCATTGGTTAATGCAACCAATTTAAACCCCTGTTGTTTTTAACACTCTAAACTTTCCAAAACATCTGGATGTGGTTTCAATTGAGTGATAACTGAAAGTGTGGATTTTACCTCTTCTTCTGAAATTGATTTCGAAAAGCTTCGGGCAGCCATCTTTAAAGTTGCAGCCCCGATTTCACCAAAATCTGAATAGCTACCTGTTAAAGTTTCTACCATGGCAAATTGTATCAGTTTTGGAAACCAATGGTCAAAAGCTTCAGACGAGCCAAGCAATTGATTGATGTATTCTTTCAAAGGGGAAAGGTCGAGTAAAGTTTCATTGACATCAAAAATAAGAAGTTCAGGTTTCATGGTTTTAGTTTTACATAGCTCTATGGAACTCTGTTTTATCACGGTAAGATTCGTAGCGTTCTTTTGCTATTTTATCCATTTCAAGAGGTCTATTGATGTTGGTTTCAATGTCCTTTTTACGTTGCTTACCTCCCAAAATCACATCGATATCTTTGTTTAGTAAACCTTCTATCGACTTTCTGGCTACCAACTCTGCAGTGTCCATGTTTTCAATTTTGGAGGTAATCATCATATCTGTATCGGTGGCAGTAGGGTAGACTGTCATTACATGTATATTTTCAAATACGAGTTCTCTCCGCATGGCTTCAGAAAAATGTTTCACCCCTGCTTTGGTCGCAGCGTATACCGAGTAAAAAGGTTTAGCAATGTATCCAAGTCCAGAAGAAATATTCATCAGTCCAGCTTCTTCGCTTTTGAGAAGCAAAGGCAAAGCCTTTTTTGTCAATAAAATAAGACCTGTAAGGTTGATGTTGATTTGATTGATGATATCTACATCAGAAATAGTTTGTAGAGATCCTGTGCTTATCACTCCAGCATTGTTGATGAGCAAATCAAGGTTTCCCCACTGTTTATCAACCTCTTTCACTAATCTTTCTATATCTGAAAGTTGTGATACATCTCCCTGAACTAGTATGAAATTGATGTTTTCAAAATCTTTTTTCAGTTTGTCCAGTTTATCTTGCGACCTGCCAATTATAGCAAAATCATTTACTCCGTGTGAAATAAGTTCTCTGAGTAAAGCTTTTCCAATGCCAGCGCTACCCCCTGTGATCAGTACTTTTTTTCCTTTTAAGTCCATATTAAATTTTTTATTCAATTTAATTTTAAATTTTAAACATGGAAAACTTTTGAATTAAATTATTTGGCATAAAAAAAGCCTCGCTTAAAACTTTAAGCGAGGCTTTTTTATATTTAATGGATATTATTCGCTATCTAACATAGCAAAGAATTTATCAAGATTTGGCATAATAACTATTTGAGTTCTACGGTTTTTAGCCATGTTCTCTTTAGAATTATTTGGAACAACAGGATCATAACTTGAACGTCCTGCTACAATCAATTGCTCTGAAGGGACATTGAATTTAGTTTCAAGTCTTCTCACAACTGCAGCACTTCGTCTTGCACTCAAGTCCCAGTTATCAACTATATAGCTTTCTTCTTTAATAGTTCTGCTGTCGGTGTGTCCTTCTACCAAAACCTCCAATGATGGTTCAGATTTAATGACATCTGCGATTCTAGATAGGATATCATCGGCGTTTCTACCTACGCTAAAGCTACTATCACCAAACAATAGATTGTCATCAATATTGATTTTGACCATGGTTTCTTCGATGGAGAGGTTAAGATCTTTACCAGAATCTCCTAATTTTTTTGAAATATTATGAGAGATAGCAATATTTAAAGAGTCTTTCAATGAAGTTGCTCCTGCTAGTTTTGATGCTGGAACATCTTTCAGTGTTTTTCTCATGGCTTGTTTGTTCTTTTCTGAAAGCACAAGACTTTCATTAGGAACACTTACCATCATGCCGTCTTTTTCAGTTTGTAGCGAAGCAATTTTGTTATTGTAACGCTCTACACGCATTTCGATTTGGTTCATTTGATTCTCCAACTCTTGCTTTTCAGTTCGAGTTTGCATCAATTCTGATTTTGTGTCGTCACGATCTTTCTCCAGTTCGGTGTACTTTTTCTTGGATACACAACTCGATAACATTGCAACTGCACTTAAGGTTAGAATTATTTCTCTGGTTCGCATAATTTGTTGTTTTGATTTGTTGAGGTAAATAACGCCATTTTGCTATAGTATGTTGTAAGGGTTGACTTAGAATTTCGTTAAAATATTTGATTAGCGTGGTTTATTCCCCTTTTGAAACTAATTATCAGGATAAAAACGTTTGAGTCGACGTGCTGAAATTCCGATTTTAAAAAAGAAAACTAAAAGGGTATCAATGACTAGTTGTTTAATTACTCCTTTTTTCGCAAATCTTCGATTGGAAGTTTGGACTGAAGATTTCAGCTTTTTGAATAGTCCATGTTTGCGGATTCGTTTCTGGATTTCTACATCCTCCATAAAATCGATGTTTTTGTAGCCATTGATGTTTTGAAAGTTTTCTGCTTTAAAAAACATTCCATGATCGCCGTAGGTAAAAAACTCTAAACTGAATTGACTACACCACCTGTAAAATTTGAAAATAGGATGAGAATCATCCATCTTAAGCCTAAAGCTTCCTCCAATTACTTTTGGATTTTGCATTAGAGCTAATACGTCATTGTAAAAAGTCTTTGGTAAAAATGTATCTGCGTGGAGGAATAGAAAAACATCTCCTTTGGCATGTCCTGCACCGTAATTCATTTGTACGGCTCTGCCTTTTTTGGATTGAAGCACATTTATATTTTTGAATTTTTGAACAATTTCTAAAGTTTTGTCTAAGCTGCCGCCATCTACAACGATGACTTCATAATGGCCTGGAAGCTTCAAGGTATGCTTAAGGACTTCAGTAATCAACTTCTCTTCATTTAACGCCGGTATTATGATACTAATGAGCATAAAGCAATGTGTCTAAAGGCAATAAGGTTAATAAGAAGCAAAATCAGAATAAAAACTCCCTATACTGAATGAGTTTGTAACAGAAAATGATAATGAATGCCAAAGCTACTATAAACTCGACAAAAGTGGAGGCCAAAAATCCGATAAACGAACCAAAAGCTGCTCTGAGTGCCTGTTTACTTTCCATTTTAGAAAAGACAAGTTCTGCAATATAAGCGCCCAAAAAGGGAAAAACCAAAACAGTTAATGGAATAGGGGCAAAGATACCAACAACGAGTCCAATGCCAGCACCGTACATGCCGTATTTGCTACCGCCAAATTTTTTAACCCCCAGCATCGGAATGAGGTAATCCAATATAAAGATAACTACCGTTATGCCAAAAGTGATCCATAGCAAGTTGGAGCTGATATCTACTTCTGGCACGAAATAGAGGAGGAGGATTCCAATCCATGATGTGGGCAGTCCAGGTAAAACGGGAAGAAAACTACCTATGATTCCAACGATACAACAGATAAAGCCAAGACTGATGAGAAGGATGCTCATGTGTTTATTTTGTGTCAAATTGAACTTAAACATAAAGAATTAGACTTTGTAAATCTTACTTTTGTTTAAAATTATTTCATGAGTTCGCTTTATATTCATATCCCTTTCTGTAAGCAAGCTTGCCATTACTGCGATTTTCATTTTTCGACGTCGTTGAAGTATAAAGACCAATTGATACAGGCAATCTGCAAGGAACTTGTAATGCGAAAAGATGAGCTGCCAGGTGCGGTTGAGAATATTTATTTTGGTGGCGGGACTCCGAGTTTGCTGTCTGAAAATGAATTGAATTTAATTTTTGAAACGATTTATTCTGAATATAAAATCGTAAAAACCCCTGAAATTACTTTGGAAGCTAATCCGGATGATCTGGATCTGGAGTATTTGCAAATGCTGTCCAGAACTAAAGTCAACCGTCTGAGCATAGGTGTACAGTCGTTTTTTGAAAAGGATCTGAAGTTGATGAATCGCGCGCATAATGCTGAAGAAGCAGAAACTTCGATTCTGCTAGCCAAACAATTTTTTGATAATATTTCTATCGACTTGATTTACGGCATTCCAGATATGAGCGAAGAACGGTGGAAAGGGAATCTAACTAAAGCTCTGGAGCTGGACATTCCTCATATTTCTAGCTATGCCCTTACGGTAGAGCCGAATACCGCTTTAAAGCATTTTATCGACAAAGAAATCATTCCGCCTGTAGACGACGACTTAGCCAAATCGCATTTTGATATTTTGGTAGAAACTATGGAACAAAACGGTTTCGAAAATTATGAGTTTTCCAATTTTGGAAAAACCGGCTATTATTCTCAGAATAACACCGCCTACTGGACAGGTAAATTTTATCTGGGGATTGGTCCTTCAGCACACAGTCATGTTAATGCGACAAGAAGCTGGAACATTAACAACAATCCTAAATACATCAAAGCTATTGAAGTTGGAGAACTGCCAGCAGAGCGAGAAGAATTATCGTTGACCGATCGCTACAACGAATACATTATGACAGGTCTTAGAACTAAGTGGGGCGTTAATGTAAAACTTGTTGAAACTGAATTTGGTCTTAATTACGCCGCCTACCTTATGGACCAGATTCAAGATTACCAGCAGCAAGGATTGTTGGCTTTAAATGGCGACATGCTGAACGTCACAGCAGAAGGGAAATTCCTTTCAGATGGAATTGCATCAGAACTCTTTATGCTGAATTTGAAGTAGTAGAATTTAAATTGTGATATGAATATCGAAGAATTCAGAACTTACTGCTTAAGCAAACCAGAAGCGACTGAAGACTTTCCTTTCGATAATGACACTTTAGTTTTCAAAGTGAAAAATAAGATATTTGCTCTCACTTCCCTTAAGAAGTGGGAAGCTGGTGACCGTGGCATCAACTTGAAATGCGATCCCCAAAAAGCCATAGAGTATCGAGAGCAATACCCAGATGAAGTCTTTCCTGGGTATCACATGAACAAAAAGCATTGGAATACGGTGGTTGTCGACGGTCCACAACTTACTCCCAAGTTCATTCAGCATCTCATCAATCACAGTTATGAGTTAGTAGTAAGTAAATTACCAAAATCTCAGCGACAAGGTCTGCTTCCCTAATCGAATTCAATAAACTTCATCATTTCATAGCGGCAGATAATTCAATAACTCTATTTTTGCAGCTTAATTTTCATGTATATGTCAACTCCTGGATCTATTTATTCTGAATTTATTACTCGATATACCAAAGATTTAAAAGCGGTAAAAACTCAACTATTCTGGTCGAGTATGATTCGGTTGGGGATTTTTCTTGCAGTAGCCTTCGCAGTTTATTTTTTCTGGTCATCCACAAGAATCGTGATTGGATCTATCATAATTGGAATTGTGATCTTTTTAATTTTAGTTACAAGACACTCTAAAATCCAGTATAAAAAAGCCAAACTGAAAGCCTTGCTTCAGCTCAACGAAACTGAGCTAAAGGTTTTAAAACGAGAATTCACAGACTTGCCATCAGGGGAGCAGTACAAAAATCCAGAGCACGAATTTAGTCAGGACATTGACATTTTCGGGAAGCATTCGTTTTTTCAATACCTGAATAGAACCGCTTTAAAAGAAGGTGAGGAAAATTTGGCTTACAAGTTGACTTCCAATTCCGTCGATCATATTGAGCCTCGGCAGGAAGCAATCAAAGAATTAGCAGAAAAGGTAGAACTAAGACAAAATTTCACCGCAGATGCCAAGTTAGTCAACACCGAAACCAAAGCCAGCAGTATCGTTAACTGGATTACTCAGTATAAAACGTTTGTCCCAAAATGGATGTCCTGGTTTCCAAAAGTCTTTTCAGTAGTGTCTTTGGTGGTGATTGCTGCTTACTTTTTCAATATCCTCACTGGAGCTCAATTGCTACTTTGGTTTATAATTGGTTTGGGAATTACGGGAGCATTTTTAAAACGAATCAACAAATTGTCCAGCCACGTGAGTCAGGCGCAAAGCACTTTTCAGCAGTACTTTAAACTCTTAAAACTAATAGAAGATGCTGAGTTTAAATCAGATTTACTTCAAAACTATCAAAATCAAATCCACGCAGATTCAACAAAAGCCAGTCAGATTCTAAAAACACTTTCTAAGCATATCGATGGTTTGGATCAGCGAAATAATATCTTACTGGGAATTGTCCTCAACGGATTTATGCTTCGCGACCTAACACAATCCCTCAAAATTGAGAAATGGATTACAACTCACGCCAGTCAAGTACAAAATTGGTTTGAAATTATAGCAGAAATGGATGCTTACAATAGTTTAGCGAACTTCCATTTTAACCACCCAAATTATGTCTTTCCGGAAATCAAGGGAAACGGAAGCTTTACCAAAACTCAAGGTGCAGTTCATCCGCTCATCGATCCTGAAGATGCGGTGAGAAATGATTTTGAAATCAAGGACAACGAATTTTTCATCATCACTGGAGCCAACATGGCTGGAAAGAGTACGTTTTTGAGAACTGTTTCATTACAAATCGTCATGTCCAACGTAGGTCTTCCCGTTTGCGCTACTTCTTGTGAGTATGTGCCGACCAAACTCATTACCAGCATGCGTACGGTGGATTCTCTAGCTGATGAAGCCTCTTACTTTTTTGCTGAACTCACCCGACTCAAATATATTGTAGATCAAATTCAAACCGATAAATACTTCATAGTATTGGATGAAATCTTAAAAGGAACAAACTCTACAGATAAAGCCATCGGTTCCAGAAAATTTGTGGAGCGTTTGGTCAAAGCCAATGCCATTGGCATCATTGCGACTCATGACTTGAGTTTATGCGAAGTCGCTGATGACTTACCACAGGTTCAAAACTACTATTTCGATGCTGAAATCATTGACGACGAATTGAATTTCGATTACACTTTAAAGAGAGGCGTTTGTAAGAATATGAACGCTTCTTTCTTGCTGAAGAAAATGGACATTGTGGAATAGGTAATAATTCAAGCGTAAAATGTTTTCTTGTCATCCTATTAAAAAGCAAAAGATTCCTCGTCGAAGCTGAAAACAAACTTCTCTGTCGGAATGACAATAAAACCTTTACTTCTTTACCCGTTTTTCATTCTTTTTCACAAATGCATCCCAGCTGGTATATGAGGTTCCAATGTCAGGTTGTCCACTGTTGTAGAAATGACAAACTGCCGCCGCCAAACCATCAGTGGAGTCTAGATTTTTAGGGAGCTCTTTTATTTTGAGCATCTGCTGCAGCATTTTAGCAACCTGCTCTTTACTAGCGTTTCCGTTGCCCGTAATCGCCATTTTAATTTTTTTAGGAAGATATTCGGTGATAGGAATTTCTCTGGATAAGCCAGCCGCCATCGCTACTCCTTGAGCACGGCCTAACTTCAACATGGACTGTACATTTTTTCCAAAAAACGGGGCTTCAATGGCAATTTCATCGGGGTGGTATGTGTCTATCAATTCGATGGTGCGCTCAAAAATGAGTTTCAATTTATTGTAGTGATCATCGTATTTTGTAAGCATGAGTTCATTTAACTGAACAAATTTCATTTTTTTGTTCACAATCTCAATGACTCCAAAACCCATGATGGTGGTTCCTGGATCGATACCTAAAATGATTCTTTCTGTCGCCAATAGCTTATTTATTTGTTATTTTGTAGAATGCAGTTCCCTCACAAAACTAAGCAATTCTGGAGTTTAGCCGTCAAACTTTTGGTGGTAAGTCTAAGTTTTATTGTGATTTTCAGGGCAGTTTACGAAGTGGACAATTCTCAATGGCAACTGATTTATGATTTCTCTAAATTTTCTAGTCTTCTATGGGTTGGTTTTTTTCTTTCTCTTCTGAATTGGTCACTGGAAGGCTTAAAGTGGAGAACTTTGCTTAGTGATTTCAAAGTCATTAAATTTTCCATCGCCTTTTCAGAGACCTTGAGAGCTCATGCGGTCAGCATAATTACACCCAATAAAATTGGAGAGTTTGGTGCCAAAGCGAGTTTCTATTCTAAATCTATAAGACCGGAAATTTTAAAACTAACCTTGACAGGTCAGCTGTATCAATTAGCTACCACTTGTCTTTTCGGCTCGATAGGGGTGACTGTAATTTACACTCAGTTGTCGTTTAAGTTAAAATTATATATCGGAATTGCTTTAGGAATACTATTTGGCGTGAGTTTGATTGTTTATGCCTTGAAGTTCAAAAATAAATGGCTCACTCGGTTAAATCTGTATTTAATTTCCATTACAAAAATATCAGATATTAAAAATGCTAAAGTTTTATTGCTCTCAATTTTGAGGTACGTGTGCTTCAGCCATCAGTTTTATTTGCTAATGTGGATATTCCAACCTGAATTGAATTATGTGCAGGTTATGCCGATTATCTTTTCGATTTACTTTATTAGTTCTTTTGTTCCAACGTTTTTGATTCTGGATGCTACTGTAAAAGCTGGTTTTGGCTTAGTCCTATTGCAAAACCATCTTTCTTCTGAATTTATTATCCTAGTAAGCTTCCTAATGTGGATTTTTAATTTCGGCATTCCTGCTTTGTTTGGTAACCTTTTACTTTTGACACCAAGGCGTATTTCGTTTCATTCCAAAAAAGTCCTATGAGTTGGCTTGTGGTATTCTATCTCATCTTAGGCTTGTATATCTTTTATATCCTTTGGTTAACTTTTGGATTACCAAAACTTAAGTCAACTGATTTTAAATTATCGAATCAGCCTGAAACTAAATTTTCTGTGGTTATCTCTATGAGAAATGAAGCGGAGAATTTACCTGCATTATTTCAGTCGGTTTCAGACTTGTCGTATCCTAAAAATTTATTCGAAATTATTTTAATAGATGACGACTCTCAGGACGAATCCTGGAAACTGGCTAGAGCATTTCAAGCTCACTATAGCGACATCAAAATCTATCTTCTATCAATTTCAGAAGAAAAGTATACGCCTAAAAAGAATGCAATCTACACAGCCATACGAAAATCTACTTATCCATATATTTTGACGACAGATGCGGATGTGATTTTACCTGAGAATTGGCTGAAGAGCTTTGATGCTAAGCTACAGAGCACTGGAGCAGATTTATTAGCGGGTGGAGTAATAGTGGCTAAAAATTCTTCATTTCTGTCTCATTACCAGCATTTTGATATGTTAAGTTTGCAGCTTTTTGGTTTAGCAAGTTTTGCCAGGAATCAACCTGTGATTTGTAATGGCGCTAATTTATGTTATAAAAAACAAGCCTATTTGGATGCTGAAGTCAATTACGGAAAGGAAGATATAGCTAGTGGTGATGATGTGTTTACGTTGCAGAAATTCAAACAATTAGGCTATGAAATAGACTTTCTAAGTGATGCTCAAAGTGTGGTTTGGACTCGAGCTTTGGAGTCGTTTGAGGGTTTGTGGCATCAGCGAAGGCGATGGGCAAGCAAAACTGCATCTGTGGAAAGTTGGTATATGAAAAGCGTAGGAGTTTTGGTCACTTTGATGCAGCTTGTTTTGGTTTTAGGCTTAATTCTTGGGTTTTGGGAATCGACTTTTTTTGGATTTTTGATCAATGCCTTTTTGTTGAAATTCATCATCGACGGCTGGAGTTTGACTCGAATGGCAAAGATCCAGAATCTAGGATTTTGCTGGACAGATTTCTTTAAAGTTAGTTTGGTATATCCTTTTTTCACCTTGTTTTTTTCATTGACAAGTTTTTACGGAAAATTCGAATGGAAGGGGAGACGGTTTAAGAAATAAGAATAGTTTTTGAGTCGATGAGCCAATGAATAAAAGAAATAAGTCTCGAGAACTAAATCTAATAAATCATAGTTGCGAAATATAACACAGTAGGAAGTAGTTTTAAATTTAAAATGAAAAATAGCAGCTTTCAAATTTGAAATCATCCTACTTTTTACTTCAAAATAATCGGAAGTTCTGTTCTCAAGGAAACTGGAACACTTCTTTTTTGAGCAGGATACACTTCAGGTAACTTAGAAATAGCTTTTTTTAGTATTTCTCTGAGATGAGGGTTTTGAGAGTTGATTTTATCTGGAATTCTAATCTCTTCAATATTTAAATCACCTTCTACAGTTATAAAAATATTGACTATTAAAGTATCTTGAGTGGAGCTTGTTGTCGAAATTTGATGCGAAGCTAAATAGTCACTTATTGTGTTTTTAATTTTTGTTTCAAAACAAGTCTTGCTTTCTGCCTTGGAAGTTATTGTTCCACAATTTTGAAACGTAGGGTAAAAATCGACTTCGTTCCAATTGATGGATTTCATCTCTTTTTCCAAAATCTGATCTGCAGATTGTTTTTTGAGATCAAAATCTTTGCAAGAGAGGAGCAATAAGAGGGATAAAAACCAAAAACAAAACTTCATAAAGTAAATGTAATCAAATGCTTTCTTTTGAAGTGTTTTTGTTTTTGGATTCTATCCAAAGAGACATGTATTTGGTGCTTTGGGTAGTGTGATGCATCAAAACTTGTCCAGTAAAGTTTTGTTGCCGATGCAGGTTCAAGTCCTGTTCCAGTTTTTTCAAACGCTTGAAGAAATTGGCTGCAAAGACTTTCCTTTGAAATCGCTTATTGATAATATTGAAGCCGTTGCGCTGTGCAATCTTCCAGCGCTTTGGCATTTTATAAAGCAGAATGGCCTGCTTGGCGATTTCTTCTGCAGAGTTGGCAATTTCGCCGCACCAGGGGAAGTCGCCGCATAAACCTTCCGCGCCAACAGTGGTCGTGATGGACGGCGTGCCAGCTTGCATTGCATCTATGAACTTACCTTTTAAACCAGCACCAAACCGTAAAGGACCTAGCAAAACTTTAGCTTGCTTGATTGCATCTATGGCATTCGGTGCTCTTCCTTTAATTAGAAAGCCTTGCTTTGCACTGTGAAGTTGCTCTACCTTTTGAGAAGTGTAAGCGCCATAAACGTGAAGTTCTGCTTCTGGTAATTCTTTTTTGATCAGTGGCCAGATTTCTTCTTTCAAGAATAAAGTTTTGTCCCAATTTGGCGCATGCAGAAAATTACCAATGCTAATGAAATGTTGACGAGCATCAAAATTTGGTAGATTTTCAACATCATTAGTTTTTAGTGGTTTTAAGAGAAATGGCAAATAAAGCAGTAAACTCTTCTGGACTTTGAACTCATTCACCAATAGATCCATTTCGGATTTGGAGATGATTAAGCTTAGATCACATCGTAAAATAGAAGCGATTTCTCGCTTAGCAATATCTGTATATAAATATTTCTTTTTAAAAGTTTTCTTGTCTTTATAAGCTTGTTGTCTTGCTTTTCTTAAGAAATGTAAATCTTCAGTATCCAAAATTCTCATCGCCTCAGGACACTGTTCTGCAATTCTCCAGCCAAATTGCTCTTCCATCATAAACCTATCAAAAAGCACATGTGTAGGCTGTTCTTCTATTAAAAACTCATCAAAACTAGAATCGTTGACCTGAATTTGTTTCTGCGTAATGCCGAGATCTTCCAGGTTTTCAGCATTTTCAGAAAATTTGGCTGGTGAGGCATAAATCACTTCAAATTTTTTCTTCAAAAACAAATCTATAATCTGCATCATCCGTCCTCCAGCTGCAGAAGAATTAGGCTCTGGCCAAACAAATCCAATAATTAGTAACTTGGAATGACACATAAATTCAAATTTTGATTTTTACGAAAGTCGGAATTAAAGCTTGTTCTCAAAGTAGCTTTTTAAATATTTAATAAATAAATATCAATACACTACTATTAATTTCAGACAAGAGATAAAAATTAATGATTTTGATATTGAAAAATAAATTGATTTATAAAAAGAAATTCCAGACCAAGCCGAATCGGATAGCAAAGTCTCTATAGGGTTGTCTTGGCGCCGCAAAATTTGTATTACCTTCAATTAGGGTCGTGAAGTTTTCAAGCTTAAAATAAATACGGGCTTCTCTTATTTTTGCATTTATAAAGAAATCTGCGGTATAGAAACTTTCTAGCTTTTGAAAATCTTGGATGGCAAATTCTGAAAGAATAGGATCATAAGCTTTGCTCATAAAGCTCGTGAAGTAATTAAACGTAAAGCCTGTCTGAAGATATAGGGCTTTGTCAAATAGAAAATTATCGTAAAAAAGTGAATTTCTGGTTACAAATTCTGGGACTGGAAATACAGACTCACCTTCTAGTACATTTTGATACATGACTGTATTTGCCAAATTGAAGTGACTGTACTTGAAATCTTTTTCAGCCTTTACCTTAAGATATCGAATTTGAAGATCGGTTTGAAGTGGTCTTACCAGGCTGTCTGTTGCAGAGCCTTCAGGTGCTTCTTCAAATCCAAAATAAGCATGATTGTCTATTTGAGTAAATGAAGCGGAAACTCTTCCGTAAACTTCAGACTTTGCCTCAATCCCAAGATTCTGAGTGTTGACGTTATCAAAATCTGGATTATACCAGTTGTAGTTCTCGTAATCACTTTGATTCAAAATCCAATTGAAATTGGGTGCGGTTGAGCTTAAATCCAATCTCGCACAAAACTGAAGTGAATCTGAAATTTTGGTACTCGCTTTACCATGGACTTCATATCCACCATCATAATCTCCAGTAATATTATATAGTGCTTTACCCTCAAGCTTGAACCCCTTATAAGTTTTTAAATATGTCCCTCCCAGGCTAATGACATCTGTTTTAAGGCGGTTGGGAATGCTGTTTTCTTCAATCAAAGTTGAGTTATATCCATAGTTCAGGTTGGAGTGTTTGGCCATAAAACCGATACGACCCAGGTACTTTTGATAATAAGATAGTACCATTGCGTTAGAAACATTCTGGTATTCAACCTCTTTATTTAAGTCAGAGTTTTCGAAAGGTGTTCCAAAAAATTGAGGTGTTGAGCTAGCTTGAGTAAAGGAGTATTCTTTATCCGTAAAATCCATGATGTGGTTTAAACGAATTTGCCCGTTTTGCGTAGAATCATTTCCTGGTCTGATGTTGTAATATTGATTCAGATAGAACCGTTTTGCATCCATTTTGTTTTCTGCATTTCTAAGTCTTACTTCAGCAGAAGCTCTATTCTGTATTTCTTCAATCTCATCTATAAACTGTTGATTAGCTCGATCTGTCAAACCACCATTTTCTTGGTTCAAGATGTCCTGCGTAGCAAAGTGAGATCTAACAAAATAGCGATTGTTTCTTGTTCTATAATTAAGACCAATTCTGAGGTTTCCTGTACTCGTCAGTTCTCTTTGATAATTCCCCAAAGATCTCAGTCCTTTATAAGCAATAGAAACGTTTAGATTTGGTTTCAAATTGGTAGAAAACGTAGCATCTAGATTTTGCCCTTGTTGAAAAACAGTTCTGAAGTAAAGCTCAGTCAAAGGCGTAGGAACTTCGTAATAAGGAATATCTTCGACTTCCAAATAAAAGAAATGTTTTGCTCTTGCTCCAAATCGAGGTAAAGCCTGCAAATCATCAAACGAATACCCTAATTCTGTGAAAGGCCTGCCAATATTGGAAAAAGGCAAGAGTTCAAAATCATCCTTTCTTAGATAATTGTAAGCGTAGTCTTTTCTTATACTGAGTGTGGTATCCACATAGGTGGTGTCGTTACTTATGCTTATGATCTTATAACTAGTAATAGGAGGTTTATCCCGGTCACTTTTTACTGATGTTGTTTTTTCCCTGGCATTTATACCCTCAGTGTTTTTCGGAGTTTCAGCTCCACTCAGCGTCTTTTGAGCTACCGAAAACGTAGAAAATAAAATTATAAAGATGAAAGTGAGTACCGACTTCATTAGCAATTTAAAAGCGTGAGCAAAAGTATCATTTTTAGTTTACTTAAGTTTTAATGTTATTGTGAAATCAATTTAGAATTTCAGAATTCATATTTTTGTTACTGAATTTGATGATGCTACAACTTAACTATCAAGATAAATACTTAGAATGTGGAACAGACGAAGCAGGTCTTGGCTGCTTGGCTGGGCCTGTGACAGCGGCGGCTGTCATTTTGCCAAAAGAGTTCAAAAATGATATCCTCAATGATTCTAAGCTTCTTACATCCAAAAAACGTGAAGTGTTGGAAGTTATTTTAAAAGAAACATCTGTTAGTTTTGGTATATCACACATATTTATGGAGACCATCGACGAGATAAATATTTTGAACGCGTCAATTTCAGCTATGCATTGTTCCATAGAACAGCTTAATCCTCATCCTGAAATGATTTTGGTAGACGGCAACAGATTTAAGCCTTACAAAAAAATTATTCACGAGTGTATCATTAAAGGGGATTCAAAATTTTTAAGCATTGCAGCTGCTTCTGTTTTAGCTAAGACCGCCAGAGATGCGTTCATGAAAAAAATAGACAAAGAATTTCCCATGTATGGTTGGGCCCAAAACAAAGGATATCCAACCAAAGCGCACAGGAAAGCTATTCAAACTTATGGGATAACAAAATATCACAGAAAAAGCTTTAAGTTGTTGCCAGACCAATTGGGATTAAAATTATAAACCGAGACATTTTCTTGTTTAAATCCTATTTTTCAACTTAATTTTGTTTTTTGAAATTCTTCTATCTATGCGCCATCTTTTTATTATTATTTGTGTTTCAATAGGTTTAAGCTCCTGTGATTTTGAATCAGATTCAGCACAAGGCAAACTCATAGATTTTATTCCTTCCAAGTCTATATTGATTTTAGAATCTGAAAATCTTTCTCAATCCGTCGAAGAGTTAACCTCTACAGAACTATTTCAGAACAATATTTCATTAACTGTTTTTTCAAAGATTCAGAATAATTTTAAATTTTTAAAGTATTTTCAGCAAGATGCAGAAGCATTTTTAGTGGTGACTCCTATAGGTGAACGCGAACTCGCAACCTCATTAATTATCGAAGACAAGTATTTAAGCCTGGATTCTATTCAGCTTAAAAAACAAACCAGGATAGAATATGCTGGTAAAGAGATTTCAGAATTTAAGCTGGAAAATGCTACATTTTATTCAACGCTTATTGATAAAGTGAGAATTTCCTCAGAGTCCAAGCTTATCGTAGAAAATGTGATCAGGGCTTACAATAATCAATTCAAATTTGATGAGACTTTCTATAAAGCTCATAAAGCTGCCACCGGAGAGACTTCATTTTTTATCAACCTTGAAGAAGCAGATTATCTTTATAAAAATGAATTCAAAGGCTTAAACGCAAAGTCGATGAAAGGTTTAGGAAAGTGGCTAAGTTTAGATTTAGAAGTTTCTAAAGGCAACTACAAATGGTCTGGAGCGATCCTGAGCGAGGAAACAACTGGTAAATTGAATTTATTTAAAGGAACTTCTCCAAAAACATTCAGGCTTCATGAAGTTACCCCTCTCAACGCAACAGGATTTCTAAGCTTATCTTTTTCTGATTTTAATAAGCTTCAGGAAAATAGATCCAAACAAAATTATACAGCATCCTCTCCTTTTAAATTTATTTTTGAAAATGCAAACGAGGTTGGAGCTATAGAGCTTGAAAACGGGGGATTAGTTTATGACGTGGTAAGCTCAAATGTGACAAAAACTTTAGACTCCTTATCTAATATAACACAACAAGAAACATCATTTAGAAACCAAACCATCTATAGCTTTAAGGCTGAGAATGTATTTGCAGATTTTTCTCCACTTCTATCCAATCATAAGTTTTCTGTATTCACCGTTTACGACAGCCATTTTCTATTCGCTAAAGACCAGGAGGTTTTAGAGAACCTGCTGGTAAACATCAATAATCGATCGATCTTGAGTGAATCTACTTCTTTTCAAACCGCTTTGGACAAAATGAGCTCTTCTGCACACATGGTTTGGGGAGGACAGCTTGATGGTATTAAGAATAAACTTGAAAAATTGGCGACAACTGACTTTTTACCCAACCTGAAAGAATTTAATACCAAAGGCTATAGCTCCACAATTATGCAAGCGACGCACGAGGGAAATTTTGCTTTCGTCAACGGAATCCTTTCTAAAAATAAGGCGGAAGATAAATCAACTGAAGCCATACAAGTGAAGCGTATAAAACTTGAAAACACCATTACCTCCAATCCTTATTTCTTCACCAACTGGAGAACCCGACAAAAAGATATTGCGATTCAAGATGAAACAAATGCGCTGCATCTGATTGCTAAAGATGGAAAAACGATTTGGACAAAAGCTCTCGATAGTAGGATTGTTGGTGACATCCATACCTTCGACATCTACAGAAACACAAGGCTTCAAATGGCTTTTACGACTCAAAATAGACTTTATGTTATTGATAAAAATGGTAAGAATGTAGATCCATTCCCTCTAGACTTCAATGATTTTATAACTGAGGGGCTCGCTATTTTTGATTACGACAATAATGGAAAACATAGGTTTGTAGTGGTTCAAAACGATGAGGTGTTGATGTTTGACAAAGATGGAAAGCTGGTGAAGGGTTTTGATTATAAAGCTCAAGGCGTCATCAAACGGACACCAAAGCACATCAGAATAGGCCGGAAGGATTATATTCTGGTGGAAAATGACCAAGGCCTCAAAATCTTAAGCAGGACAGGTGCAGAGCGTGTGAAACCGAAACAAAAAATATCAACATCTGGGAATGAATTTGGCTTGCACGATGAAAGTTTTGTAGGAACTAATAATGAAGGTGATTTATTAGAAATTTCTGAAACTGGATCCGTAAAATCTTCAGATATGAATTTATCTTATAATCACTTTATCACGGTGAGTCCTAAGCATGTAGTAACTTTTTCTGAAAATAAATTAATCATCAACGGCGTGAGTAAGACTTTGGATTATGGTCTGTATCTTCAACCACAAATTCACGAACAAGCCAATAGAACTTATTTTAGTATAGTGGATCAGCAAGCAAGTAAAGTTTACGTATTTGATGAACAAGCTGAATTAGTTTCTGGATTTCCTGTTTTTGGAAACTCTCAAATCACTCTGGATCTTGAACAACCCAACCAATTTCAATTTATCACAAAAGGCGATGATAATGCGGTGTTGATTTACACTAAAAGTCTTTAAGCATCCTGAAGTTCGGCTTCGAACAGTTTAGCGAAATGTTTTTTTAGCTTGATTTTCACTTCATCAACCGGAATTTCAGCTTTGCCGAGTTCTACGTTTAAAGAAGTCACAGATTTGTCTTGTATACCACAAGGCACGATGTTATCAAAATATCCCAAGTCAGCATTCACATTGAAGGCGAAGCCATGCATGGTCACCCACCGCGAAGCACGAACGCCCATTGCACAAATTTTTCTGGCAAACGGAGTGCCCACATCCAGCCAAACGCCAGTTTCACCTTCACTGCGTTCTGATTTTAGGCCATATTCTGCCAAAGTAAGAATCACCATTTCTTCAAGAAAACGGAGGTATTTATGAATATCGGTAAAGAAATTTTCAAGATCTAAAATCGGATAACCTACAATTTGTCCAGGGCCGTGATAAGTAATATCACCACCACGATTGATTTTATAAAAGGTAGCGCCTTTTTCAGCTAGCTGCTTTTCATCGAGAAGTAAATTGGCCAAATCTCCGCTTTTCCCTAAGGTATACACATGCGGATGCTCAACGAAAATCAGGTGATTTTCTGTAGCTAAATCGGTTGATTCCCGTCGGTTTTGAACCTTTATGTTGAGTACTTTTTGGAACAATTCCTCTTGAAAATCCCAGGTTTCTTTATAATCGCGTTGTCCCAATTCCAGGACTTTTATGGCTTTATTCATGGATTTAAAATTGTACTACAAATGTACACTTTATAGCGTAGACCTTGGTTTTATTCTGAAATTCTTAGGCCTCTCCCCAACCCCTCTCTAAGGAAATGGGCTTTTTTAAAAAATGTACGGTTTTCCCGCAGCAAAAGTACGGTCGAACCGTAATTCTTTTAAATCTTAAAGTTTTATTATTGCCTAGTTAATAATTTACGAAGTGATTTTACACACACACACACACAGCGAAAACCGTTCGACTTTATGAAAGAATAGAATTTATCTATGGGTTTACTTAGTTGTGAGTTTTACTCCCAGAAAACTTCATAACTAACAAAAACACATATTTAAAATGAAAACTATATCCATAAAACTATTACTTCTAATTTCAATTCTGTTTATAGCATTAGGCTGTGAGAAAGATGATGCTATAGGGGAAGGCGAAAATTCTTCTGAAATCCAAGAGGTTCTTAGTAAAACATTAAATTTAGAAGATATTCCTAACTACGATAAAGTTAATAAAAGTATTCAAAAATTAGATAAGAATTTAAATTCTGGCGCGAATTCTTTATTTAAGAATTTAGATAATGATGAGGTTCAAATTTTGACAGATGACATCATATATATGACCTATGCAGAAACTCATACTTATACCTTCAAATTGCTAAGAAATAATCCTCAATACTATATAGAAAATATAGTCTTACATTATAATGTTAAAACCTTTTCTTATGATGAATATTTAGTACAATATGACGTCAATGATCAAGAATTTATACAGATAAACCAAGGTTCTTCTTTAGGTGATGATGTAGATGTTCTCATAACTGAACTAAAAGGAGGAACCTTAAATTCTTTTTTAGGTAAGAGTTCCTGTTTTAGGGTTTGTGAGACTGTTAATGTAAATTGTTCTGCAGGAGGGGATCATTCATATGGTCAGACTTGTAATGGAACTGCAGACCAACAACCTTATCAATATCAGTCTTGTGGCTCAGTGTGTATAGAAACAAATCCAAATCCGCCAGAAACCATAGACGATGGAGGAAATACTGGCGGTGGTGGAAGCACCCCTGGCGATGATAACGTACTGACCAATCCAAATCCAAATGAACCTTGTGAAACAAGTAATGGATCTACAGGTATTACTGGAGATGACGGATGCATAACTACAGTAGATGAAATTGAACGTGGTAATTTACTCATATCTATAGGTGATAGGCTGTCTATTAGTGAAAGAAACTGGGTAAATAACCAAGCTCCATTATATAAAATTACCCAAATCAATCAATTTATCGACGAATTGAGCTGGAGAGATAGGAATGAGGGAAAGGATTTTGCAGTCGAAGTTGTAAAAGTATCAATTGAAAACCCAGAGGTAGAAGTGGATTTTGAAAATGAATATAATCTTAATCTAATTCAATTTGAAAGTATTCAAGAGTTTTTAGAAAATATTGATTCTGAATCTTTAGCAAGTTCGACATTGATCGACTTACAAGATAATATTGTAAATTCAATAGCTGAATTTACAATAAATAGAAGTCCATTGACTCCATGCAAGTTAGATGTAATAATATCATCAAATTATAACAGCCATGAAGACTGTTACGATTTTGATAATGTAAATACAAGTCTTTCTGGTTTTACAACTCCTTACAATTTTGAACAATCTAGCGAAGTAAATTCTGTTATTGATGGTGATTATATATTTATTTCATTATCTGGAACACTTACAACAGGTCTAAATATCCAAGGTTATGGCTTGTTCTATAGTGAAACTATTATAATTGAGATTAGGATTAATAGATTTAATGGAGAATTCGATACTGCTAAAATAATTAGATAAATAATATAAAGAATGGAATTAGTAACGGATATTTTAATTGGACTGAGTCCTTTTTTAGGGTTTTTCCTAATACTTTTGATAACCTATTATATAATTAGAATTTTTATTTTGTTAATAAAATATCTAAAATTGAAAATAAAACACTTAGAGGAAAAATCTGAAAACTGAATTTTTATATAATAAATGACTCTGCAATTATCTTATTAAATAAATGAGGTGATTGCAGAGCATTATTTTAAGAGTGATTTTATTGGATTGCAAGACTATTATACAAGATATGTTTATGATAATCCTAATCCTATAATCTTCAAAATAGAGAAGAAATTAAAAATATACCTGATTCCTTAAATACGTGTAATTGTGCAACTTTAGAAAAATTCAATTTAGGGATGAATTTCAAATTGTATGTTGAAGAGGAAAGCGGCTGGGTAAGTTATGATGCCAAAAAGTTGTTGGTAGAAGAATAATAGAGAGTCTGGACTGCTTTTTAAAACTGACGTTTACGGTGATACTGTTTGGAGAGAAAATGCATTAATTATCTTAAAAAACTAACAAATTAAAGTTATGATGAAACTTACGATAACATTGGTGTTGGTCTTTGTATTTTTTAATGAAATGTGTTCAACTAAAGAACAAATACTTATAGACCTTGTAAATGATGATAAATTAAAAGTGTTTTTTGAAAACAGAAGAATTATTAATTTAGCAGCTAGCTCAGATTGTAAGCTTTCATCTGAATTTAAAAAAATGTTTAATATTAAGCTTGTGTCAGATGAAAAAGTAAATGCTTTAAAATTTAATTCAATTAATATTCAGGAAAATTGTCTTGAAGTAGAAATTCAACTCTTTTCTGAAAATACCATTTACAAAGCAGAATATGGAATTTTTGAATATGATTCACTTGTTCTAAATAATAGTTATTTGATACAAATAAGACAACCTAAATGAATTCTATGAAGCTATTATTCTTTATTTCAGGACCTATACTTATTGTATCCATTTATCTACTTGTTAATTTCTTTATCAAAAATCGTCTAAAGTCCAAAACAAGGACTAGGCGTTTTTTAATTACAATTTCAGCGTCTATTTTAATTTATCTAATTCTTTTTTTGAGCACTGTATTTATTTATTATGGTTATACACCTCAATTAGATTTTAATCAGCAAGTATGGATGGAAAAACCATTAAAAAGACACTTAATGCTTGAAGATTTGATAGAAAAGAAGTTGCTTACATCCTATACGACTGAGGAAGTAAAGGCGAAGCTAGGTGAGCCAACGACAGAAAATGATAGCATTTTTGAATATAAAATATTAGAAGCAGGAAAATTAGATATTTATGAAAATAGATTGCTTATTTATCATGAAAACAAGGAAGTCAGTAAAGTGGACTTGAAAAAGAGAAAACTGCATTAGAATCTACTAAAAACCACCTCCATTGAGGTGGTTTTTCCTTAAACCCTTCAGCTGAACCTCTTCACTTAAGAAGTTGCATGAAGTCAGTTGAGAACACAAAGCTAAGGATCTAAACCATGAGGTCAACTTGAATCAAATCCTGCCTGCGTGATGCAGTCAGGCAGGTCAGAATAAAAAGAAAAGATTGGAACAAATCTTAAAATCTTTAATCCCGGGTTTATAAAAGAAATTGTTGGATTGTCTTTATCTTTGCGGTTTTAGAAAATTATACACTCATGCAATTATCAGAACAAGAACGCGTAAGGCGAGATAAACTGGCTACTCTTAGGGAAATGGGCATCAATCCGTATCCTGCTGCTCAATTTGATTATACTCATACCTCCAAACAAGTAAAGGAAAATTTTAAAGAGGGTGAAAAGGTGGTGGTTGCTGGTCGTCTGGTCTCCCGTAGGATTCAGGGGAAAGCATCGTTTGCAGAATTGCAGGATGGGGAAGGTCGCATCCAGGTGTACTTTAACCGCGATGAGATTTGCACGGGCGAAGACAAGACTTTGTACAATGAGGTGTATAAGAAATTGCTGGATATCGGTGATTTTATAGGCATTGAAGGGGAGCTGTTTACCACACAGGTGGGAGAGCAAACCATCAAAGTTTTGGACTTTCAATTGTTGAGCAAAGCTTTGAAGCCGCTTCCTCTCCCTAAAAAAGACAGGGAAGGGAATGAGTACGATGGGTTTCATGATGCGGAGCAGCGTTACAGACAACGCTATGCCGATTTGGCGGTGAATCCTGATGTGAAAGAGATTTTCAAAAAACGCTCGGCTTTGTTTACAGCCATGCGGGATTTCTTCAACGCGCAAGGCTATATGGAGGTGGAAACGCCAATTTTACAATCCATTCCTGGTGGTGCTGCGGCGCGTCCGTTTATCACGCATCACAATGCTTTGGACATTCCGTTGTACTTGAGAATTGCTAATGAATTGTACCTGAAACGCTTGATTGTAGGTGGCTTTGATGGTGTGTATGAGTTTTCCAAAAACTTCAGAAATGAAGGTATGGATAGAACGCATAATCCAGAGTTTACAGCGATGGAAATCTACGTGTCTTACAAAGACTACAACTGGATGATGGAGTTTACCGAGAACTTGCTGGAGCATTGTGCTATGAAAGTTAACGGAACAACCAAAGCTAAGTTTAAAGATCATCACGTGGACTTTAAAGCGCCGTATAAGCGTGTGACGATGACGGATGCGATTATAGAATATACAGGATTTGATATTACGGGCAAGTCTGAAGAGGAGCTGAGAAAAGCAGCTTTGGACATGGGCTTGGAAGTGGATGAGACCATGGGAAAAGGTAAGTTAATCGATGAAATTTTTGGAGAAAAGTGTGAAGGCAACTACATAGAACCTACGTTTATCACCGACTATCCCAAGGAAATGAGTCCGTTGTGTAAAGAACATAGAGACAATCCGGATCTGACTGAGCGTTTCGAACTGATGGTGTGTGGAAAGGAAATTGCCAATGCCTATTCAGAATTGAATGATCCAATCGATCAGCGTGAGCGTTTTGAAGAGCAGCTGAAATTAGCCAAGAAAGGTGACGACGAAGCGACTGAGTTTATCGATTATGATTTCTTACGCGCTTTGGAATACGGCATGCCGCCAACCTCAGGTTTGGGAATTGGTATGGACAGGTTGATTATGTTTTTAACCGATAATCCATCTATTCAGGAAGTTTTATTCTTCCCGCAAATGCGTCCGGAAAAGAAAAAAGTAGAGCTTACTGAGGAGGAAAAAATAGTTTTAGAATTACTAAAACAAGAATCTCCACAAGAGTTAGAAGCTATCAAGTCAGCTTCAGGACTGAGTAATAAGAAATGGGATAAAGCTATAAAAGGATTGAGAAGTAAAGATCAGGCTACGGTTGATAAAACTGACGAAGGTTTGTTTGTAAAGTTGCTGTAAGTATTTATAATCTTTTCTTCGTGCTCTCTGTGCCTCTGTGGTTTTATTTACCACAAAGGCACAGAGAGCACGAAGAAATTAAAAAGTTTTTGTCACTCCGACGAAGGAGAAATTTTCGATCTCGGCTTGGTGAAAGATCCTTCACTTTGTTGCACTTCGTTTAGGATGACACTCGTTTATTCTAAAGCTTAATGCTCTTAAACTTATACTCTTTAAAAGTTTTCAGTGTTTTCTCTAAAGCATACTTCATGTTTTTTTCAGCCTTGAGACTGTCGTGAAAAACAACAATGCTGCCAGGTTTCGCATTAGTTTTTACTCTAAGAAAACAATCTTCTTTTGAAACCTTGGCATCGTAATCTTTACTAATAACATCCCACATAATAATATGCTGATTGTCTTTCAGTATGGCTTTGGCTTGCGCTGAAGTGCATTTGCCGTAAGGAGGTCTGAATAAATCTTTTGGCGTTGAGTACTTTTCGACCTCCTTTTTACAACGTTCGAAATCGTTTAGATAGTTTTGGAAGCTAGTTTTCCAGCCATTGATGTGATGAAAAGTATGATTGCCGACAGAATGTCCTTCTGCGATAATTTGCTTAAATAGTTCAGGGTGTTTTCTTATGTTATCTCCGATACAAAAGAAAGTAGCCTTGGCATTGTAGTTTCTTAAAGTATTCAATACCCATGAAGTGATTTCTGGAATAGGTCCATCATCAAAAGTGAGGAACATCTCTTTTTCTTGAGTTGAGATGTTCCATACTCGTTTTGGGAATAGTGGTTTTAAAAAGTCACTTGACTTCAAATTATTTATTCATTTGGAATTTGATCTGGACTTAATAAACCTTTACTGGAACTGTCTTTTTCGATTTCTTTCATTTCCTCTTCATTCAGTTCTTTCAATAATTCCTCATCAACATTTTCTACTTCAGAATCCTGATAAAAATGACTGAACTTCTCTAAATAAGAGTTGAACTCTGCTGCCTTGTCTTTTACTAATTCGTTGTCTTGGTGAATGATTAAAATATCGACCAGGCTTCTGTATTTTTCAATTTCAGTGAAAATCTTTTCCGCATGTTCTACTTGGTTTTCGTAACTCATACCAGCATAATAATCGAGCCATTCCTGGTAATTTGTAGCAAGTTGCTCCCAAATTTCTCTTGCTTTTTCAGGTTTATCAATTTGATAATAACCTGTCACAAAAGGTTCAACCAATTGATAATACTGGTAATGCTTTACAGGGATATGTTTCATACCCAAGTTGAGAACATCTTCAGCTTTGTCAAGCTTATTTACTTTTATTAATTTTTCAACTAAGCGTGCAAGATTACTTCTGTAGGTAATTGCATTTTTACGGGTTTCAGGATCATGGTAGATATCATCGCTTCCACTATTTCCCCATTCCCAATTCATGACGATATCGTACATTTTGTCTTCGTCAATACGACCCATATCAAATGGATTGTTAGGGTTCACAGGTGTCTTGATAGGTGTGAGCTTATAAGTCACCCCTTCGAGCTGGAGATAATCTTTCATCCAGAGATAGTCTTCATCCCTAAAGCTTCCTCCGGTAAAGTAAATAGGCCTATCCCAATCATTATTAGCTAATAAATCTAGCATCATCAAATTAGGTTTATAAACCAGATTATCTTCAAGAGTGATGTAAATGTTAGATTCGATTAAATCAGCATCTTCCGGCTTTACAATACCATTATTAAGAACCTTTTCCTTATCGACTGGAACTCTTAAATTTTTGGTTGGGAAAGTATTGATTACCAGTCCGCTTTGTAATTCGGCTTTTGTGGTTTCGTTATCACTTTTGATATACTGTATAAACTTATCTATACTAAGTGTATCGCTTATTCTTGGATCTTCTTGAAACCATACGGCATCATTGGTTCCATACTTGTAATCATCATGCTCCAAAGTGGTTTTAATAGGCTCACTTTCATAAGCTTTCCTTCTCATCTGGTCAATATACCAATCAGTGGCGAATAAACTAGTATTGATAGTTCTTACATCGGTTCTGTAACCTTCTATTTCCTGTGCATACCACAATGCAAACGTATCATTATCCCCAATAGTGAATAAGATGGCATCTTGATCTACAGAATCCAAATACTTTTTAGCCATGGCAAGAGTAGTGTATTTGTCTGAACGGTCGTGGTCATCCCAATTTTCTGAAGCCATTAAAACCGGCACGCAAAGCAAACAGATTATTCCTACTGCTGGGGCCACGATTTTAGGGGTAATGTATTTCTTCAGATAATGAAACAAGGCGTAAACTCCCAGACCAATCCATATAGCAAATACATAGAAAGACCCAACGAGTGCATAATCTCGTTCTCTAGGTTCAAAAGGCCGTTCATTAAGATAAATCTTCAGTGCTATTCCTGTAAATAAAAATAAAACCGTCAGCACCCAAAAGCGTTTGACATCCTTGGACGCATGAAAAAAGAGACCGATTAACCCTAAGATAAGTGGTAAAAAATAATAAGTATTTCGTGCTTTATTTTCAGCTAAATCTGAAGGGAGATTTTCTTGTGTTCCCAATCTGTTTTCATCTACGAAATTGATTCCACTTAGCCAGTTGCCGTCAAAATTTGTGTATTTCCCTTGATTGTCGTTTTGTCTTCCGGCGAAATTCCACATAAAATACCTCCAATACATGTAGCCCATTTGAAATTCAAACAGATAAGAGAAGTTGGACGCTGTTGAAGGTTTTTCAATGTCTAAATACTGATTGAAGCGTTTTAAAAAACTGATATATCCATCTGAAGACACTTCCCCCTTTTGGAAATCCGACCTAAATGTATTGACTACAGACACCAGTTCTTGTTCTCCTCTATACTCTGGTTTTATAGAAAATTCCAATGGTCCAGTGAACATCATATAATTAGAAGCGTGCTGAGTGCTCCACATTCTTGGAAGGAAGGTTTTGTGAGCAGCATCAGAATTCTGCTTTGCATTCTTGAAGTCGTTTATGATGACATATTCGCCTTTCTCTTCATCTTTTTCATAAATAGGATCTTCATCGAGATAGGGATTATCAGGATCTAATCCTGCGAAGATCTCTGTAAATTGAGGGCCATAAAATAAATGGGTTTCAGGATATTGATCTCTGTTATAATAGGCTAGCAGTTGCTGAGCACTACTTGGATTATTTTCATTGATTACTGTTCCAGCATTTGCTCGAATAGGCAACATGATCCAGCTCGAAAATCCTATGAAAACAAATAAAATACAAAGTAAGACTGTATTGATATGGATATAGTTTTTCCGTCTTGTGTAGTTAAGTCCTAGATAAAATGCGGATATGACAAGTAAGCCTGCGATGATGGTTCCCGAGTTGAAAGGTAGTCCTATGCTGTTGACGAAAAACACCTCCACCTTAGCGAAAAATGTAAGTGTGTAGGGGAGGAGTAGTTTAAATATAAAAAGCAAAATTCCAACAACGACTAAATTGGCGACTATGAAATTTTTTACCGTAATTTTTTTATAATTTTTGAAATAGTATAAAAAGCCTATAGCTGGAATGGTTAATAGTCCCATGAAGTGAACACCGAAAGACAATCCTATGATCAAGCAAATTAAAATTAACCAACGATTCCCTCTTGGCTTATGCATGTCTCTTTCCCATAATAAGCCTACATAGAACATTGCAGCCATTATGCAAGCCGCCATGGCATAGACTTCAGCCTCCACAGCACTAAACCAAAAGCTATCAGTGAACGTGAACGTAAGTGCACCAATAAGACTGCTTGCTAATATGGCTACGTCTGAAGCATTTGTTTTAATTTCGTTAGTTTTAGTAAGCTTCTTTAATAAAAGAGTAATAGACCAAAACATAAACAAAATAGCAAATGCACTAGCAACTCCAGACATAAGGTTAACCATAAAAGCAATCTGACTTTCATCTGAAGCAAACATTGAAAAGAAGGCTCCAAATATCTGATAAAAAGGGGCGCCTGGAGGATGGCCAACCTGAAGTTTTGCTGAAGTTGCAATGTATTCACCAGCATCCCAAAAGCTAGCCGTGGGTTCTGTTGTGAGATAGTAAGTTATAAAGGCTACCAAAAAGGCAAACCAACCTAATAATTTATTCCAAAGTGAGAAGGCATGCTTGGTCATTGAAAATATTTTGGACGAAAATAAACATTTATAAAAACTTATAAACGCTTGATATTGTTTATTATTTCAACTAATTTTAAATGAATTCTGGGAACTTTTAAAATTTTAAAAAATAATTTTCAAAATGGGTTTGGTGGTATGAAAGTTAGTTTTATATTTGCACTCCAATAATTATTGGCCTATGGTGTAACTGGCAACACGTCTGGTTTTGGTCCAGAAGAGTCTAGGTTCGAGCCCTAGTAGGCCAACTTAAATTAAAACCGATTTCTTAATTGAAGTCGGTTTTTTTATTTTCTGGTAGAGAGTATTTAAGGGCGAGAACCTGCCCGTCCGTTCAGGCGGGGTTTATCCTGAGTCCCGATGAGTATCGGGATCGAAGGGAGCCCTAGTAGGCCAACTTTATTTTAATCCGGTTTCTTAATTGAGATCGGATTTTTTTCTCAAATAGAAAGTTTAGAATGATGAGTCCCGAGGTGCCTTGATATCCCGTGATAGATTTCAAGGAAATGAAATAACCGTAGAAATCTTATACGGGGAAGCTCTAATAGGCGAATTTGATTCAAAAACCGTTTTCTTAATTGAAAGCGTTTTTTTTTAATAAAATCCTCACAATTATACTTATTTATTTTCTTGCACTTTAAAGACAGTTTTAAAATCGACTTATTTCTAGTTACCTCTATGAAGGTTCCTGAGTTGAAGTTTATCAGGATCTATGAAATTTTATTCTAAGCGGAAAGTAAAATTTATTAAATAAGATGACTCATAGATAACTTAAACTCCACTATGCTAAGGCATAAAAAAAAGCTGATGATTAATCAGCTTTTTTATTCTGAGCTAGTTACTCAAACATAGGATGAAACATAATAGATAATATCTTATAATGCTACATCGTAAAATTATAACTTAACTCAAGCTCTGTCAATACCTGTTATTAGGTATCTTTTATAAAAAAAGCCCCACGTGATGTGGAGCTTTTCATATTTATAAAAAACTGATATTTTATTTCAACTTCTTTTTGACCTCCACTTCCTGGAAAGCTTCTAGAATATCTCCTTCTTGGATGTCGTTATAATTTTTCAACTGCATTCCACAGTCGTATCCTTTAGAAACTTCTTTAACATCGTCTTTGAAACGCTTCAGAGAAGTTAGAGTACCAGTATGGATGACAATTCCATCCCTTATGAGTCGGATTCCAGAATTTCTGTAAATTTTTCCTGTTAACACCATACAACCGGCGATCGTTCCAATTTTTGAAATCTTGAAAGTTTCTCTGATTTCTGCAGTACCTGTAATCTCTTCTCTCAATTCTGGAGAAAGCATACCCTCCATAGCATCTTTGATGTCATTGATGGCATCGTAGATGATTGAGTACATTCTGATATCGATTTCTTCATTATCTGCGAGTGTTCTAGCATTACCTGCTGGTCTCACGTTAAATCCGATAATTACAGCTTCAGATGCTGAGGCTAGAAGTACATCACTTTCTGTAATGGCTCCAACACCTCTATGTATAATGTTGACTTGAATTTCTTCAGTTGATAGTTTTTGTAAACTGTCTGTTAATGCTTCTACAGAACCATCCACATCTGCTTTTAAGATAATGTTCAATTCTTTGAAATCTCCCAAAGCAATACGTCTTCCAATTTCGTCCAGTGTAATATGTTTCTGCGTTCTTACACTTTGCTCCCTTTGAAGTTGATTTCTCTTAGAAGCTATATCTTTTGCTTCTCTTTCATCCTGCATCACTTGGAAAGTGTCACCTGCTTGTGGTGCGCCATCAAGACCAAGTATCGATACTGGTGTAGACGGTGTTGCTTCTTTTACCTTGTTACCACGCTCATCCTGCATAGCTTTTATCTTACCACTTGTGGTACCAGCTAACACATAATCTCCAATTTTTAAAGTACCTGTTTGTACTAAAATTGTAGAAACATAACCTCTACCTTTATCTAGGAATGCTTCAACAACACTACCTTTGGCAAGTCTATTAGGATTAGCTTTAAGGTCTAATAATTCAGCCTCAAGTAAAACTTTTTCCAATAGTTCTGGAACACCAGTACCATGTTTTGCTGAAATTTCTTGAGATTGAACTTTCCCTCCCCAATCTTCTACTAAAAGATTCATGTTGGCTAAAGACTCTTTTATTTTTTCAACGTTAGCTGTAGGTAAATCGACCTTATTGATTGCAAAGACTATTGGCACTCCGGCAGCTTGAGCGTGAGAAATTGCTTCTTTTGTCTGAGGCATCACGTCATCATCTGCCGCAATGACAATAATTGCAATATCTGTTACTTGTGCACCTCTGGCTCGCATTGCTGTAAAAGCTTCGTGACCAGGAGTATCAAGGAATGAAATAGTTTCACCTGTTTTAATTTGTACACTATAAGCACCGATGTGCTGAGTAATACCTCCGGATTCACCGGCAATTACGTTTTCTTCTCTAATAAAATCCAGTAAAGATGTTTTACCGTGGTCGACGTGACCCATGACGGTCACAATTGGAGCTCTTGGTTTTAGATCTTCAGGATCTTCTGCAACAGTCTCAGTCGGATCTTCGACTTCAGCACTTACAAATTCAACTTCGTAACCAAATTCTTCTGCTACAACACTTAAAGTTTCTGCATCCAGTCTTTGATTCATTGTTACCATCATCCCAAGAGACATACAAGCAGAAATAATCTTAGTTACAGGTACGTCCATCATCGTGGCAATTTCATTGACACTTACAAATTCAGTAACCTTAAGGATCTTACTTTCTTTCTCCTGTTGAGTGATATCATCCTGAGAACGCTGTTTGTGCTGATCTCTTTTATCTCTTCTATATTTTGCTCCTTTTTTACCTGAAGATCTACCTTGAAGTTTTTCTAAGGTTTCTCTTACTTGCTTTTGTACTTCCTCAGGGGTAGGCTCTTCCTTTTGCACAGGTTTTGCACCTCTTCTTGAAGATGGTTTTGCAGCACCTCTTTTGCCAGCAGGCTTGTTTGCTCCTGGTGAAGTGTTTGTCTTAGAAATACGTTTACGCTTTCTTCTTCTTGAAGCAGCTTCTTTCTCTTTTTCCTTCTCCTTTTCTTTTTTAGTTGGTGCTTTTTTGAATTGATTTAAATCAATTTTTTCACCTGTGAAGTTAGGCCCGGATAGCTTTGTATACTGGGTCTCGTGTTTAACTTCTTCTGGAGTTTTCTCCTCCTCTTTGTCAGATTTCTTAATCTGAGGTTTTTCATCAGCTTTTTTCGGAGTCTCTTTTGCGGTAGTTGTTTGAGCAGGTTTTGAAGACTTTTCAGACTTATCCGATGTTTTTTTGCCTTTAGGGTTTCCTCTTTTTTCATCTTTAAGCTCAATTTTCCCCACTTGCTTTAAGCCAGAAATTTTGGACTTGGACCTGATAGTTTCTTCTTCTTCCTGATCTGCTTTCTTAGAAGCTTCTTCTGCTTTGGATTTATCTTCTTGCTCTTTTGCTTTAGCAGCCTCTATCTTTTTCTTATTTTCTTCAGCTTGACGCTCTCTTCTGGCTTCCTCTTCTTTTTTCTTTTCGAGCTCCTGCTCTCTAGCAAGACGCAATTCTTCCTTTTCCTTTTTGCGTTCTTCACTCACCTCTTTGGAAGCTACTTTTTTGCTTTTATCAGTTTCGAACTTGTCTGATAAAACCTCGTAAACTTCCGAAGAAATCTTCGTTGTAGGTCTTGCTTCAATTTCGTAGCCTTGAGTATTTAAATATTCCACAGCACGATCTAGTGAAATGTTAAATTCTCTCAGTACTTTATTTAATCTTGTTTGTTTTGATTCAGCCATAAATTGCCTCTAATATTAGCTCTTATATAATGTTACAAAGATGAGTTTAAATAATCTATTCTTCAAACTCTTCTTTTAAAATTTTGATTACGTTCATAACAGTCTCTTCTTCCAAATCTGTTCTTCTCACGAGATCACTTACTTCCAATTCTAAGATACTTTTTGCAGTATCCAAACCTATTCTACTAAATTCTTTAATCACCCAGTCTTCAATTTCATCTTTGAATTCTGTCAATTCAACATCCTCTTCTTCAATTCCGTCTCTGAAGACCTCTATATTATAACCTGTAAGTTGGCCAGCTAGTCTGATGTTGTGTCCACCACGACCTATAGCTTTTGAAACCTCTTCTGGTTTTAAGGTAACCTCCGCATATTTCTTTTCTTCGTCCAGCTTGATATTAACAATCTTTGCAGGACTTAAAGCTCTCTGTATATAAAGTTGTGGGTTATTGGTGTAGTTGATTACATCAATATTTTCATTCCCTAATTCTCTTACAATTCCATGTATACGAGACCCTTTCATACCTACACAGGCTCCAACTGGATCTATTCGGTCATCATAAGTATCAACGGCTACTTTAGCTTTTTCACCAGGAATTCTTACTGCGTTTTTTACAGTTATCAATCCGTCAAAAACTTCAGGTATCTCTTGTTCAAACAATTTCTCCAAGAACATTGGTGATGTTCTTGACAATATGATAACTGGTTTATTACCTTTAAGTTCTACTTTTTCGATGACACCTCTGATATTGTCACCTTTTCTGTAAAAGTCAGAAGGGATCTGATGTTCTTTAGGTATGATAAGCTCATTTCCATCATCATCCAAAAGGATAACCACATTATGTCTCACGTGATGAACCTCAGCGGAATAAATTTCACCAATTAAATCTTGGAAATATTTGAAGGTGTTGGTGCTGTCATGTTCATGTATTTTTGAAATCAGGTTTTGTCTTAGGGCAAGAATTGCTCTACGGCCTAATTGAAAAAGCTTCACTTCTTCGGAAACATCTTCACCAACCTCAAAATCGGGTTCTATCTTTCTGGCATCGGTAAGGGAGATTTCAGCATTATCATCTTCAACTTCACCGTCATTAACAACAATTCTATTTCTCCATATTTCTAAATCGCCTTTATCTGGATTGATAATAATATCAAAATTATCATCTTGTCCAAACTTCTTTTTCAAAGCGTTCCTGAAAACGTCTTCTAGAATAGCCATTAAGGTTACTCGATCTATTAATTTATCGTCTTTAAATTCAGAAAACGAGTTGATCAAATCGATATTTTCCATAATATCTTTATTTGTTAAAATTTATTATAACTTGAGCTTTTACGATATCATCGAAAGCTATTTTTGCTTCTTTCTGCACTTTATGTTTACCCTTGCCAACAGGTTTAGGTTCTTTAGCTACCCACTTAAGGTGGATAATATCATCTTCAACGCCTATTAAATCAGCTTCAATTTTCTCTTCTTCTGTAACTACAGACAACTTCCTTCCGACATTTTTTTGATATTGTCTGATGTATTCCAGTGGTTCGGTAGCGCCACATGAAGCTACTTCCAGCGAGAAATCTTCAATTTCCCTATCCAGATTATGTTCTATGGCTCTGCTGATGTTCACACAATCTGAAATGGATAGATCTCTATCACCATCAATTATAACTTTGATGTTATTACCACTAGAAATTTGTAAATCAATTAGGAATAGACTTTCATCCTCTTGAAGACCCTCTTTTACCAAGGTCATTATTTGCTCTTTATCTAAAGCCATTCAATACTTATAAAAAGAGGGGACTAATTTGTCCCCTCATATTCAAAACTTTGCAAATGTAATAATAATTTATCAGTTATAAAAGAGCCTGATTTTTTATAATTTAAAGTAATTTAGGAACTATATATGATTTAATATGAAAAGAATTCTTGTTCCTACAGATTTTTCCTTACCTGCAGATAATGCACTCAAAGTAGCTGCGCAAATTGCAAAAAAATATGATGGTGAAATTTATATTCTTCATCTGCTGGAGCTACCTCTGCAACTCATCGACCCGCTCAATGAAGGAATAGGCGGTGACCTTCCTGAGTCGATGTTTTTCCTGAAGCTTGCACACAAAAAGTTTGCTGAGTTACTGGACAAGATGAGTTATCATCTTGAAGGAATCAAAATCCATGAAGTTGTAGAATTCAATTCTACTTCAGATGGTGTTCTTTCAACGGTTAAAAAATACGATTGCGATATCATAGTCATGGGATCCAACGGTTCTGATTGTTTGCAAGACATATTTATTGGTTCAAATACCGAAAAAGTAGTCAGGTCTTCAAAAATACCTGTTTTAGTCATCAAAAAAGAGATGCCCATTTTCAAGATTGAAAACTTTGCATTTGTATCAAATCTTACAATCAAGAATAGAAAAGCTTTTAAATCAGCTTTTGAATTTTCAAAAATTTTAAATGCTCAATTGCATCTTGCCTATATAAATACTCCAAACAAATTTAAAACTACAGAGGAGATAGATTCCTTTTTAGATGAATTCATAAGTGGTATCAACTACGACATTTCTCAATTTCATATTTATAATGATGTGACTGTTGAGAGAGGAATTCGAAATTTTTCATCCAAAATTAATGCGGATTTAATAGGAATTGGAACTCATGGGAGGAAGGGTATTTCACACTTTATTAGCGGCAGTATCGCTGAGGGTGTTGTAAATCACGTACAAACGCCAATACTAACTTTTAAGATTTAAAGCAAAGATTTTTTAAGACCTTGGAAATGAAAGTTCCAAACGTAATTCCAAAAAGATTTGGTGTTATCCCTCTCTAATATTTCAATCTTGTGTTTGTCATCAACATCTTTATTCTTCACAAATACATTGCTTAATAGACTAGCAAAATTATTTTTAGAACCATCTTTTTTAATAATATTCAATTTAAGTTTCTTGTAAGCAATTGAAAAGTCACCGTTCATTTTACTGTTATTTCCAATTATATTTGTTTTAATATCATTGATCTCACCACCCAATTTCATGCGCATTGCAGGGCCAAAAAAGTCATTGATTGAAGAATCTTTGATTTGTCTTAAGTGTGTTGACACATAAAACTGCTCATGATCTGGAACAAAATTATAGTTAAATAAGATTTCAGAATTATCTGTAAACTTTGCATTCGCCTGAACTTTTATATTTGGATGATCGGCTTTCAAAGAATTATGAATGTTTGTAATTTCAGCTTGGATAGAATTAAATTGAATCTGCCCCGGCTTAAGGTCTTTATCAATTAATTCCTGGTAGGTGAGGTTTAGGTTAGAAACTAGCAGAGAGTCAATAGATAACTTGAAGTTTAAATTTCTTAAACTTTCACTATACAAAGTTTTGATAGACATGTCGTCTGTAATTGTTTTATCCCTGTAAATATTGAAGGAGGTAGAGTCAATTGAGATTTTATTGAAAACGATGCTTTTTAAGTTGTCCTGGTTTTCAAAATCAAAACCACTTGCTTGAATGGTTTTTGATTTTAAGGACATCAAATCCTTCTCAGTCTCAATATACTTTACATAATTACTTTTTTTGAATTTCGGTTCTATACTGAATTCGCTAAGGGTAAATCTAGCATTATCGTATAAAAACTTTTCACTTTTAAGATCATGTAAGAGGTCGAGTTCTTGTCTTAGATCTTCTCCTTCAATTCTCAAAGTTTTATTTCCAAGCCATGAGAAATCTTCCAAACTTGACCATTGTAGGTCTTCAATTTCAAGTTTTAAATTTGAAATTTCAAAAGCGGCTTTGTTTTCTTTCCTAATTCTAATTTTGGAATTTTTTAATTGCAACTTATCGATTTGAGTGAAGTCTAGTTTCTTGTTTGAGATTTTTTCAGAATCTGGAGACGAGATTATTTTTAGATCAAAGCCGTCTGCATCAACGCTTTGAATCTTGATTTTACTATTAATTATGTAATGAATTAAGTCCAAATCGATATCAATCGTCTCGATATAAATCTGTTTCCCGTCATCGCTAAAATCAACATCTACTAGCCCCAAATTACCAGTTAGAGAGTTAATGCTTATGCTAGAGTAGGTCAGGTTTTTTTCTTCAGATAATAAGGTATTAATTCTTTTGCTCACCAAAAAGTTGATGGACAGGTAACCTGCAATAACTAGAATCAGAAAAATAAGAATGTAGCGTAAATAAATTTTCATGTTCAATTGATTAGGATTTTTGAAATTAAACAAAAAAAATCAACCGAATATCAAGTCTTATAACTTCCTGGAATCGTGCAGGAATAGAATAGGTGTTTCTGGACGACAAAGCGAGCTTTGGGAAGTGCTGAATAAATCCTGAAAAATGCTCAAATTTTTGGCCATGACCATAACCAAATCAAAGCCTTCGATGCAAGAAGCTTTGGTAGTAGAGTAAATTTCTTTCACACTTTTAAATTCTAAAGAGTTTATTACTTTAGAAATTAATTCTTTAGAATGTTTTCTGTTTGGGCCCAAAGTTTTATTTAAGCCGGTTGGGAGAAGGGAAAGATGCGTTTGGTTAACAAAAGGTAGAGAGGTCAAAATATTAAAAATGCTATAATCCGAAGTAATGGAGAAATCTGTTGGTAATAATGCTTTTTGTGGTAGTTTGATAATTGATTCTTCAGGAACCAAAACTACCGAACATTTCACTTTTGTAATGATTTCCAAAGTTTTTTTATCAAAGAAAAGACCAGTATTGTATCCGCCTTTGTTTGAGTTCCCTAGCATAATTAAATCTGTGTGTTGTTCTGCTATAACATTGCGTATACTTTCAATATAGGCGCCTTCTATAAATTTTAGTTGTATTTGGTCAACATGATAGCCGTTCAGCTCTAGAAGATTTCGATCTTTCTTCAATTTTTGATTGAAAACGACACTGCATTTCCCGCTACAGCTTTCGCTTTCACAAGGTGCTTTGATGTGTAAAATTGTAAAATTGACCTTTTGATTTTTAAAAAGCGTTCCAGCATAATCCAACATATGGCTGGATGCAGATGAAAAGTCTGAAAGCAATACTACATTCATAGGTAGAATTCTATGAATGCAAATGTATATGGAGAGTCAAATTCAAAATATGATAAAAATCAGATTCCCTTTTATTGGACTATTTAATTGAGTTTTTACACAATCCTTTCTAAAGCTTCAAAATCATTTATTTTAATATTTCTTCCTTCTACTTCAATAATACCTTCTTTTTTAAAGGTAGAAAGTGTTCGTATTAAGCTTTCTGAAGCTATTCCCGCTACAGCTGCAAGATCTGCTCTTGAGATTCGAATCTGGCTGAGTTTATTTTTTTTCAATCGTTCAGAAAATAGTAAAATGCTTTGAGCTGTTTTTTTTCTTACGGAGCTGTAAGCCATGTCCATCAATTGAGACTTGGTCTCACTCAAATGATCGCCAAGTTGGTCTATAAATTCAAACATAACCTGGGGATTTTGGTTGAATAGACCTTTGACTTTTTCTGTTGAAATCTCAAAGAGTGAAGCGTTCTCCATCGCAGAAGCAAATTCAGAAAAACTAGATTGTTTTGTGAAACTTAAGTTTCCAAAAATGTCATTTACTTTATGTATTGCAGTGATGAGCTCTTTTCCGTTTTCGTCGAGCTTGTAAGTTTTTACTACCCCTTTTTCAATCAGGTAGATTGAATTTGAAGTCTTTCCACTTTCAAAAATTGTTTCTCCAGCAGCATAGCTTTTGATTGGCTCACTTTTAAAAACTTCTTTTAAAGCATCAAAAGACTGCAAGTTAGAACCTGTTTTTTGTTCGGTTTGAGATGAATTTAAAATATCTGCTTTTGCAAGTCTGCTTTCAATAGCATCTATCAATTCTTCTTCCTCAAAAGGTTTGGTTAGATAATCATCAGCACCAAGATTCATTCCTCTTCTTACGTCTTTATGGTCTGTTTTAGCTGAGAGAAAAATAAATGGTATTTTTCTTAAGAAGTCATCTTTAGACAGGTTTTCCAAGACCTGGTAACCGTCCATTTCTGGCATCATAATATCACATACTACAACATCAGGCTTAAAAACAGGAGCTTTTTCCACACCTATTTTTCCATTTGAAGCTGTTTCTACTTTATAATTGGACAGTTCAAGAAGTTCTGCAGTGTTTTCTCTTACTGTCTTATCATCTTCTATTAATAAAATCTTTTTACTCATGGACCTTGGGAATTTCTATATAAAATATGGTGCCTTTACCTTCTTGAGATTCAAAACAAATGGAACCGTTCAGATTTTCAAGATGAACTTTTGCAATATTCAAACCTATTCCAGTACCCTGATTATTGAGGGCGTTTTCTGCCCTAAAGTAACGTTCAAAGATATGTTTTTGGTCCTCTTTTGGAATACCCATTCCTTCATCCTTTATTCTGAATTTGATCAAGTGATCATCAGAGGTTTCCACATCAAAATGAATTGTAGTATCTTCTGAAGAATATTTTATAGCATTGCTCAATAAATTGGATAAAATCAATTCCAGGACATGTTTATCTTGTCTTAAACTAATGTCTTCCAGATGACGTGGGTAAATGATCTCTTGTCCATCTTTTAAAGTCACATTGGCATTATAAATCACTTCGTTAATGAGGGTGATAAGGCTAAACTCTTCAAATTTGTAAGTGACTTTTCCAGATTCTAGGCGTTCAATCGATAAAAAGTCATTAAGAATTCCAGTAAGGTAATGTACTTTGTTTTTTATGGTATTGAGATGCTTTTCTCTTTTATCTTGTTGTTCGGTTTCTGTATATTTTTTGGCCAATGTTGAAGAGGTTAGAATACCGCTAAGTGGCGTTTTGAACTCATGCGAAACAAGGGACAGAAATTTGGTTTTCAACTCGTTCAGTTCTATTTCCTTCTGTAGTGCCTTTTTGGTTTTGGCTTCTGCCTGCTTGCGCTTTAGGATTTCACTTCCCAGCTTTGAATTGAGATCCTGAAGCTCGTTTATTGTTAACTTCAGCTCTTCAGTTCGCTGTTCAATTTTTTCCTCAAGATCTTTATTTAGTTCTTCAATCTCAAGTTTTTGATTTTGTCGTTCAGTGATATCACTTATCAATGACATGACATAACGCTTTCCATCAAAAATAAATGGATTGAGACCAGCCTCTACAGGAAAAATTTTACCATTTTTCTTTAGACCATATAGGTTTCTTCCATGACCCATCTGCCTTTTTTCAGAATTGTCTATGAATTTATCTACGTGTTTGTGATGATTTGCTCTGTATTTTTTTGGAATAAGAGCATCTAAATGTTGTCCAATCAATTCTTTCTTATCATATCCAAACATATCTATTGTCGCTGAATTAATTTCAACAACATGTTGAGATTCATCCACCACAATTATTCCTTCGGAGATGCCTTCAAAAAGAAGACTGAATATCTTGGAGTTTTTTTGAAAGTCGGTTTGGCTCAAGACAAAAACTGTTTATATTAAAATCTGTAACCCAAATTTAGACCGGCTCTAAGTACAAAATCAAAGTTACGCTCAGAATTAAATTCGTTAAATAGGTTTCGTCCTCCACCCAGGAATGCTTCTAAGACAACTCCGCCACTGGAAACAAGTTTGTAACCACCGCTAAGGCCTAAGGCTAGGTCTGTAACATCATCTCTTACTTCTCCGCCATTTTGGTCGGGAAGTGTGTCCCGAACATCATTCAAATTGGCAAAAATTTCACCGAAAAAGCCATCTGCATAATTATCTCCAAAATAAAATCGGTAATATCCAGTAAGGTTATAGTTGATATTCCACTCTACATAATCATCAAAAGGGACCATCAAGTTAACTCCTACGCCCGACTCTTCACTTAGCAAATATTCATAAGTAACATCGAAGTTTCCTAAAATGAGGTAACCAACATTCAATTTAGGTTCGTGAAACTCTGTATAAGAAAAATCAGACTGAGCGATTACATTTATTGAGCATAATAAAACTAGAGCAACAAAGATTTTTTTCATGGTATAGATTTTTAGCAAATATACAGTTTCAACTCAAGTTTGAAACCGATAGGTTGCATTGAATTGTTTATTTTTGTAGAAACTAAAAAAACATACCATCGAAACTAAAACACATAAAGCAGGATTTGTCAACATCATTGGAAACCCGAACGTAGGAAAGTCAACCTTAATGAACGCCTTTGTAGGGGAGAAGCTTTCTATCATTACCAACAAAGCTCAAACAACAAGACATAGAATATTAGGAATTGTAAGCGGAGAAGATTTTCAAATGGTTTTTAGTGATACTCCAGGCATCATGAAGCCTGCTTACGAGTTGCAAAACTCAATGATGGATTTTGTGAAATCCGCTTTTCAGGATGCTGATGTTCTTCTTTATTTAGTAGAACTAGGAGAAAAGGCTTTAAAGGATGAGGCATTTTTCAAAAAAATTCAACACGCCGAAATGCCTGTTCTTTTGCTTTTGAATAAAATTGATAAGGGGAATGAAGAATTACTAAAGGAACAACAAAAGCACTGGCAGGAACAACTTCCTAATGCGGAAATTTTCGCCATATCAGCCTTAGAAAACTTTGGCGTATCCGAAGTTTTTAATAGAATCCTGGAACTCCTTCCAGAATCTCCAGCGTTTTATCCAAAAGACCAATTGACCGATAAACCCGAACGTTTTTTCGTGAATGAAAAAATTCGTGAAAAGATTTTGATGCATTACAAAAAAGAAATTCCATACAGTGTTGAGGTAGAAACTGAAGAATTTGAAGAATCGGATTCGATTATACGTATCAGAAGTGTGATAATGGTAGAAAGAGAATCCCAAAAAGCAATTATTCTGGGTCATAAAGGGTCTGCAATAAAACGTGTGGGTACCGAGGCGAGAAAGGATTTGGAAAAGTTTTTTGATAAGAAAATTCATTTGGAGACCTACGTAAAAGTCAACAAGAACTGGAGGAATAACCCCGGTCAGCTTAAAAGATTCGGATATGATAATAATTAACTAATAAATTCAGACAATGCTTTTAGCAGTTGTTTGGACTGTGGCGTAGCTTTCTGCCTATTTTGTCTTGCAAAAATGTAAAGGCCTATCCAGGATATAATAATCAGTGCCATTAAAACGTAAACGAGAGTATTAGACTTATCTAAAGTCATATTGGTATAAAACCAAACGAGAAGTCCTGTAAAGGATAGTCCCAAAAAAAAGTGGACAAACATAAACATGGTCCACAAATCTGGGTCCGGACCAAAAGTGCAGTGTAAAATACATGACACTTCTTTTTGTTCAATTTCAATGTGTAATCTGGGAGAAAAATATTTTCTGTCCGATTTTGGAATGGATAACCAGACATGTTCATCCAAACATTTTATGTGGATAGTGTTATCTAAAGCATTTTCTTTAACTGAAAATTGATCTGTTATGTTTAAATGAGCAACTTCAACTTTGAAACTCGGTTTAAGTTGAAGTTGCTCATTTAAGTCTTTAATGTCTATCAATTCAGCCATAAATTGCTTTAAGGGTCGAAAATTAAATAAAATTTTCAACTTCGTGATAAGTTCAACTTGCTAAAGCTATGGATCCTTTAAAACACATTTTAACTTGAAGGCTTTTTTTTCACTTAAATATGGATCATAAATCTGATGAGTGTGTTAAAGCAATGTATCTTCGAGCATTAATTCTACTTTCATCAAAATCAGAATAAATCGCAAATTAAAACCTTGTAAAGTTTGCATAAATATTTAATGTACCTTTGCAAATTATTTAAAATTTCAAAATGAATAGCATTGTAGCCGTTGTAGGCCGACCAAACGTAGGAAAATCTACCCTTTTTAATAGAATGATAAAGCGTAGAGAAGCCATTGTAGATTCTGTAAGTGGCGTCACGCGTGACAGACATTATGGAAAATCCGATTGGAATGGTCGCGAATTTACGCTTATCGATACAGGAGGATATATTGTTGGGAGTGATGATGTGTTTGAAAAGGAAATTGACAAGCAGGTAGAATTGGCTATCGATGAGGCGGATGTGATCGTTTTTGTTGTGGACGTAATTTCTGGAATTACGCCTATGGATGAAGATGTGGCAAAATTGCTACGTCGTGTGAATAAGCCCGTTGTGCTCTGCGTGAATAAAGTAGATTCCAATAAAAATAGAACTGATGCGCTTGAATTTTATAATTTAGGACTTGGAGAATACTATTCGATTTCTGCCACTAGTGGTGGAGGAACTGGAGAATTGTTGGATGCGATTGTTGAAAAACTTCCAGAACGCGAGATTGAGGTGGATGAAGATTTACCAAAATTTGCCATCGTAGGACGTCCCAACGCTGGAAAATCCTCATTTATTAATGCTTTGCTAGGCGAAGATCGTTATATCGTTACTGATATTGCTGGAACGACGAGAGACTCGATTGATACACGTTATAATAGATTTGGTTTCGACTTTAAACTTGTGGACACAGCTGGAATTCGACGAAAGGCTAAAGTAAAAGAAGACCTTGAGTTTTATTCGGTAATGCGAAGTGTAAGAGCAATTGAAAATGCCGACGTTTGTATGATTGTTTTGGATGCTTCCAGAGGTTTTGAAGGCCAGGATCAAAGTATCTTTTGGTTGGCAGAAAAGAACAGAAAAGGCGTTGTAATTTTGGTAAATAAGTGGGATTTGGTAGAAAAAGGAACCAATACCATGAAAGAATTTGAAGCCAAAATTCGTCAGGAAATTTCACCTTTTGTAGACGTACCTATTGTATTCATCTCTGTATTGAACAAACAACGAATTTTTAAAGCTATTGAAACTGCTGTAGATGTTTATAAAAGCAGAAGCACAAAGATAAAAACCAGATTGCTTAATGATATCATGTTGCCGATCATCGCTGAAAATCCACCACCAGCTTTGAAAGGGAAGTATGTGAAGATTAAGTTCATCACTCAGTTACCGACACCACAACCTCAGTTTGCGTTTTTCTGTAACCTACCGCAGTATGTAAAGGATCCTTATAAGCGTTTTCTTGAAAATAAACTAAGACAGGAATTTGATTTTAAAGGAGTGCCCATCTCAATATATATGAGGAAGAAGTAGATTTAGAAATAATTTATTTTTTTCCATAACTAAATTAAACGTTGAAATGTTTTTGGAGTCATAGGATTGACTAATCAATCCTATCATGAAGAAAATCTTACTATTTTCAATCCTATTATTTACTTGCTTACATTCAAATTCTCAAGAATACCTTATCACAGGTAAAGTCTTGGACAGTACATCTTCCCAAGGTTTAAGCTCTGCGACCATTTTTATAGAAAGTCCAAAAGATTCAACTTTGCTGAATTATACGATATCGAATAATTCTGGAAATTTTGAGCTTCTCTTCAAAACTAAAGAGGCTAGCTCCAGACTTAATATTAGCTATACCGGAATGCAAGCTTACTCTAGGTTAATTGATCTTACAACTAATAAAATTGACTTGGGAAACATTCAGCTGAAAGAGCTGGCGAGCAACCTTGATGAAGTAATAGTCAATGTCAATCGTTCTCCGATCACCATCAAAAAAGATACGCTTGAGTTTAATGCCGCTTCGTTTAAAACGCGACCAGATGCTAATCTGGAAGAAACACTGAAGCAACTGCCTGGTGTAGAAGTGGATGCTGCAGGAAATATCACAGTAAATGGTAAACCAGTCCAGAGAATATTGGTGAATGGCAAAGAATTTTTTGGAAATGATCCCAAAATTGCTACAAAAAATCTACCCAAAGAAATCATCAATAAGATTCAGGTAGTAGACACAAAAACTCAGTCTCAGGAATTCACAGGAGAAGAAGGAGATTCTGAAAATAAAACCATCAATATTACTATAGACGAAGATAAAAACAAGGGTTATTTTTCTAGAGCTACCATAGGCGGGGGAACAGATGATAGGTATGAAATGAGTGGGATTGGTAATTATTTTAAAGATGACTTGCGGTTGAGTGTGTTGGCAAGTTCAAATAACATAAATAGTAGTGGTTTCACCTTTGATGAAGTTTTTGATGCCATGGGTCGAAGGGCGAGAACCATTACCAGATCGAGCACTGGAAGCTTCGGAATAAACGGATTAAGTTTTGGAAATAACAAAAATGGAATAACTAAGTCTGAAACTGCTGGTTTGAATTTTGTCAATGAATGGAATGAAAAATATGAGGTCTCTTCAGACTATTTTTTCGGTAGTAATAATACTGATACTAGAACTTCAACCAGAAGAGAGAACATCTTACCAGACCGTACATTTTTCACCAATTCTGAAAGTAATTCAACTAGAGATAATGATTCTCACAGAGGGAATGTTAATTTCTCATTTAAGCCAGACACCTTAACAAGAATAAACATAAGACCTTCGATCAATATTAATAAAGGAACTACACAGAGCTCAAGCTTATCTGAATCCTTAGATGATAACCAGAACCTTATCAATACTTCTGAAACTGAAAATCGTAACGAAAATTTGAATACTACTTTTAGTAATGATTTATCCGTCACCAGAAAATTTGGAAGCAGAGGTGCTTTCTTGAACTTTTCTCTGGAGAATGAAAATAATAAGAGTGAAAGTGATAATTTTTTCTTTTCCAGTCGTGAAACCTTTGGGAATAATCCAAATACTGAAATACAAAATCAATTAATATCAGAAGATAATAATTCAGATATGTATCAATTTGAAACTCGCTACCGATCCGTTATGACTGACCAACTATTCTTGGATATTGAATATTCTTATGAAGTTGAATCCAGTAAAAACGAAAGAAGTGTTTTTGACTTTGATGAAAACACGAATTCCTATTCAGATTTTAATCCAGAATTGAGCAATAATTTTAAAGTTAAAGGTGAAATACATATTCCCAACGTAGGCTTGCGCTATGAAGGTGATAAATTGAGAACAGGTTTTAACGTAGGTTTATTAAACACACAATTAAGGACTGAGAACTTGATTCAGAATGTGGAATTTAATAATGATTTCAATAATTTATTTGCTAGCGCTAACTTGAGGTATGAATTTGAACGCTCAAAGCGCATTAGTATTTATTATAGAAATAGTAATAATATTCCTTCCATTCAACAACTCCAGCCAGTGCGAATCCAAACCGATCCTCTCAATTTTATTGAAGGGAATCCTAATTTGAAACCATCTTTTAATCAGAATGTAAATATCAGTTTTAATAATTTTGATTTTAAGTCAAGATCAGGCTATGGGTTTTATATGTCTTATGGCTATGTGCAAGATCAAGTGGTTTCTGTCTCTGTAACAGATGAGGATTTATTGAGAACGACAACCTTTGACAATATAAGCGGTGGTCAGGATGCAAATGCAAGTTTTTACTACAGTAAACAATTTAAAGCTGAAAATAAAGATACTTATAGATTGAGAGGAAATCTTTCTGGCCAATATGCCAAGACCCTAGGTTTTACAAACGGGCAACAATTTGAAAGTGAAAATTATGTCGTTTCTCCTGGTCTAGGATTGACTTATGAAAAAGGTGAGGTGATAACTTTAAATCCTACCGTTGGTATAGATTATAACCTTAGGAAGTACAATATAAATGCTAACAGAAATGAGGAATTTACCAATTTGAATTTTTCTTTGGAAGCGACAACTTACTGGCCGAAAAATGTCGTGTTTGGTAATGATATTACTTATTTTAAATACGGTAATGTTGCTGCAGATTTTAGATCTACATCCTTGCAATGGAACATGAGTTTAGGCTATCAATTACTTAAAGATAATGCCACTTTAAAATTTAAAGTTTACGATTTACTAGATCAAAATATTGGTACCCGAAGACAAACGGGTGATGATTTTGTTCAAGACACAGATCAGCTGATCTTAGAACGTTACTTCATGTTGAGCTTTACTTATAAGTTTAGCAAATTTGGCGGGAAAGATCCAAATGCATCAAGAATGCGATTTAATTAAAAAAGAATCAGGTCTGAATTTTTAATTCGATAAATTGACTTGAAATACATTATTCGAACAAGAGAATGAAATTTGAAATTCTCAAGTCTGAAATATCAAATTTGAAATTCACTTAAGCAACAAGATAATTTACTCTTTTACAGGCTAGGAAATTTACCAGCTTCCGCCAGCACCGCCTCCGCCAAAGCCGCCTCCGCCAAATCCACCACCAAAGCCTCCGCCTCCGCCAAAGCCTCCAGAGGATCCACTGCCAAAGCTACCACCACCCATGCTTCTTCCCATGCTGCCAAGGATAAGAAAGTCAAGTAAGTCAGGACCTCGTCTATTGTTTCCATTACCTGGGCCGTCACCTTTATTTCTTTTTCTCACAAGGATAAAAATGACTATAAAGATGAGTATCGGGAAAATGGCAAAAGGCCATGTGCTTTCATTAGGGTTATTTTGGATTTCTGAAGCATCAAATCGTCCCGCAAGAACTTCAAAAATTGCTGTGGTACCTTGATCTAAACCTTCGTAATAATTTCCTTTTCTGAATTCTGGAAGAATAAAATTGTCAATTATAGTTTTAGTTGTAGCATCTGTTAAGTATTGCTCCAACCCATAACCAGTCGTAATCCAAATTTTACTATCCGTTTTCGAAATCAATATTAAAAGTCCATTATCTTCCTCTTTTTGTCCGATTCCCCATTTTTGAGCCCAGTCAGGCGCATATGTTCCTATATATTCTCCATTCAAAGATTTGATGGTAGCAATTACTATTTGTGTGGAGGTTGTATCAGCGTAAGTTTCTAGTTTCAGTCTAAGTTGCTTTTCTTCATTATCTTTAAGCAAGTCAGCACTATCATAAACGGCAATTTCCTTGGAAGGTTTATCTGGTATACTAAGCTGTGCAAAGCCATTGTTTCCAAAGCTTAAAACACAAAGTGTTGTAAATAAAAATAGTCTTTGTAATACGGTCATAAATTATCCTTTTGAAATTTCGTTATCCAGTTCGTTCGTATCATCAGACTGATAAGGAAAATGCTGCTTGAGTTGTTTACCAGCTTCCAAAATTCCATTGATTAAGCCTTGCTTGTAATTTTCTTTTTTGAACTGATGGATGATTTCATCCTTAGTGCTTTCCCAAAAATCTTTGGGTACGACATCGTTTATGCCTTTATCACCTAAAATGACGAGTTGATGGTCATCTATCGATACGTAAATCAAAACTCCGTTGGAAAGTTTTGTTTTGTGCATCTCCAGTTTTTCAAAAATTTCCAAAGCATGATCAAATCTATCGCCAGAGCATTCATGTTCAATATGCACCCGTATTTCACCAGAAGTATTAAGTTCTGCTTCCTTTATGGCTTCAATAATTTCTTTTTCATCTTCTGGGCTTATAAAATCAGATACTTTCATGGGCTTGTATTTTAATTAAAATCGAATTCTACTTCCTGAGCATTTTCAGAACCTTCATCGGCAGAGTATCTGGACATTTCTTCAAATCCAAACCATCCTGCAAAAATAGAATTAGGAAATTTTTTCAAGTGGGTATTATAAATGCCAACAGCCGAGTTGTAGCGATTTCTTTCTACGTTGATTCTGTTCTCGGTGCCTTCTAGTTGAGTTTGAAGATTCATGAAATTTTGATTAGATTTCAAATCAGGATAACGTTCTACACTTACTAATAATCTAGATAATGCTGAATTTAATCCACCTTGCGCTTGCTCATATTGTTGAATATTTTCCTGTGTAAGATTATCAGCGTTGATGTTTACGGAGGTAGCTTTAGCCCTAGCTTCAATAACTTCAGTCAACGTATTTCTCTCAAAATCTGCAGCACCCTGCACGGTTTTGACAAGATTGCCTATAAGATCATTTCTACGTTGATAAGCGCTTTCCACATTACTCCATGCTGTTTTTGCTTCTTCTTGCATTGTGACAGCAGTATTGTTGAAACCTTTGGTCCAGCTGTATAAGCCGAATACTACAACAACGATGACGATTACTGGAATTAACCACTTTTTCATTTTTTTTTATTAAAGTTGATTTTTGATTGAGATAAGTTCAGATTTTATGCCTTTCAATTTGCTTATCAATTCAAATTTTGAAAGTATTTCTTTTTTGTCCTCTCGTAAATGTGTCTTTGCACCTTCTAATGTAAAACCACGTTCTTTAACCAAATGATAAATGAACTCTATGGTTTTGAGATCATCTTGTGAGAACTTTCTGTTTCCTTTAGCGTTTTTTTTTGGCTTAATTTCATCAAATTCTTTTTCCCAAAATCTTATTAAAGATGGATTAACGTTAAAAGCCTTTGCGACTTCTCCGATAGAATAATAGAGTTTGTCTCCGAGACGATGTTCCATTAGTCTAGAGATTGATTTTCTAGAGCAGACTGATTTAACATTATGTCATATTCTTCGGCAGTTAAATCTCCATGGTAGAAATTAATAGGGTTTACTACTTTCCCATTTTTGTGAACTTCGTAATGCAAATGTGGCGCAGTAGAAAGACCAGTGTTACCTACATAACCAATGATTTCGCCACGTTTTACTTTCTGACCAGGCTTTACCTTAAATTCGTTTAAATGAGCATAATAAGTCTCATATCCAAAGCCATGATCAAGAACAATTAAATTACCGAAACCACTAGATCGCCTTGCTTTTTTAACTGTAGCATTACCTGTGGCGAAAACTTCCGTACTCGTGGGAGCAGAGAAATCCATCCCGTTATGCATTTTTGGATATTTCAAAATGGGGTGCATTCGTCTGCCAAAACCTGAAGCCATGCGTTTTAAATCATCATTCTTAACGGGCTGTATGGCTGGGATTGAGGCTAAGAGGGCTTCTTTGTTTTTGGCTAAGGTGGCTATCTCATCAAGGGACCTGGATTGGATAACAAGTCTTTTCGATAGTTTATCAAGGTTCTTTGTAGTTTCAGTTATAATTTCAGAATTTTCATAACCTTCTAAGTTTTTATATCGATTTACACCACCAAACCCTGATCTTCGCTGTTCTTCAGTAATAGGATTCGCTTCAAAATATACTCTATAGATGTTGTTATCTCTGTCTTCTACATTTTCCAAAACCCCCACGACTTCTTCCATGCGTTTGTTCAATAGTTCATATTGAAATCTCATGTTTTCAATTTCTCTCTTGTAGGCTTTTTCCTTAGGGGTTTCAACATTTGGAATATTGAGATATACCAATGCTAATACGAAACTCATAGCAACTATTCCAACTAGGAATAATACCCCTAACGCAAGGTTTTTACCCTTCTTTGGCTCAATTTTGCGATAGGATAAAGTTTCACTATCGTAGTAGTATTTTACTTTACTCATTCTTTAATTTTATAGTATTTTTGCACCTATTAGGTGTCAAAAAACTATTTTGTAACCTACAAATATAGCTTAAAATTGAAACACTTTAAAATAAATCCACTTCAGACTTTATGAAATCAATTCTTCTTCGACGTCAATTTTTAGATTTTTTTGAGAGCAAATCTCACACCAAAGTAAATTCTGCGCCTATCGTTCTAAAAGATGATCCAACGCTTATGTTTACAAATGCAGGGATGAATCAGTTTAAATCTTACTTTTTAGGAAATACAGAGCCAGAATCTACCAGAGTAACTAATTCACAAAAATGCCTGCGTGTAAGCGGAAAACATAATGATCTTGAAGAAGTAGGAAAAGACACCTATCATCACACGATGTTCGAAATGTTAGGCAACTGGAGTTTTGGGGATTATTTTAAAAAAGAAGCTATAGAGTGGGCCTGGGAGTTTTTGACGGAAGTTCTGAAAATAGATAAAAATAACTTATATGTCACTATTTTTGAAGGAGATAAAACGGATGGGCTTCAAAAGGATACTGAGGCGTATGAATTTTGGAAAGCCTTGGTCGATGAGGACAAGATTCTTCTTGGCAATAAAAACGATAACTTTTGGGAGATGGGAGATCAGGGTCCCTGTGGTCCTGCATCCGAAATTCACGTTGATATCAGATCTGATAAGGAAAAAGCTAAAACTCCAGGTAAAGACCTTGTGAACCAAGATCACCCTCAAGTGGTGGAAATCTGGAATTTAGTTTTTATTCAATACAATAGAAAAGCAAATGGAAGTTTGGAAATGCTTCCGTCTAAGCACATCGATACAGGGATGGGTTTTGAACGCTTATGTATGGTAATACAGAATAAAACTTCCAATTATGATACGGATGTATTTACACCAATTATTAAAGAAATAGAAAGAATTACAGGCGAATCATATGGTAAATCAGAAGATATTGATATCGCCATAAGAGTGATTGCAGACCACGTTAGAGCAGTAGCATTTGCAATCGCTGATGGTCAATTGCCGAGTAATACAGGTGCAGGTTATGTGATTCGTAGGATATTACGCAGAGCGATCCGATACGGTTTCACTTTTTTGAATGCAAAAACTGCATTCATTTACCAACTCGTCAATGTGTTGTCCAAACAGATGGGCGAAGCTTTCCCAGAAATTAAATCTCAAGCTGAGCTTTGCAAAAACGTTATACGTGAAGAGGAAAAATCTTTTTTAAAAACTTTGGAACAAGGTCTCGGCTTACTTGATAACCTGATGAAAGAATCTGCTTCTAAAACCATCAGTGGTGAAAAGGCTTTTGAACTTTATGACACATTTGGATTCCCCATCGATTTGACTAGTTTGATTTTAAGTGAAAAAGGCTATCAATTAGATTTTGATGCCTTCCAAAAAGAATTGGCAAAGCAAAAGAAAAGATCCAAAGATGCTGCGCAGACAAGTTCTGAAGATTGGGTAGTGTTAGTTCAGGAAAACAAAAGTGACTTCGTAGGATATGACCAGACTGAAGCTGAAGTCAAGCTTGTAAAGTATAGAAAAGTCACTTCCAAAAAAGACGGTGAACAGTATCAGTTGGTTTTTAATAAAACTCCATTTTACCCTGAAGGCGGAGGCCAAGTTGGTGACCAAGGTTGTATAGAGTCCAATGACGGTAGCAAAATTTACATTATCGACACCAAAAAGGAAAACAATCAAATCATTCATTTTTCCAAGACTTTGCCGTCATCTTTAGATGAGGAATTCAAAGCAGTAGTTAATGTTGCTCTTAGGCAAAAAACGGCAGCTAATCACACCGCTACACATTTGCTTCATCAGGCATTGCGAGAAGTTCTGGGCACTCATGTAGAGCAAAAAGGCTCTATGGTCAATTCTGAATATTTAAGATTTGATTTCTCTCATTTCTCCAAATTAACCGAACAAGAACTTAATGCTGTAAAATATCTAGTTAACTCCAGAATTGAAGAATCAATTGCCTTTGAAGAAGAACGGGAAATTTCCTACGATAAAGCTATTGAAAAAGGGGCGATTGCTCTCTTCGGCGAGAAATATGGCGATAAAGTAAGAATGGTGCAATTTGGAAATTCAATGGAATTATGTGGGGGAACTCACGTTAATAACACAGCAAAACTTTGGCATTTTATCATCAAAAATGAATCTTCTGTGGCTTCTGGAATCCGCCGTATTGAAGCGATTACTTCTGAAGCTGCCAAGACCTTTTTAAACAAAGAATCTCAACTTTTGGATTCAGTAAAATCTATTCTGAATCAGCCGCAGGATATATTAAAGTCAGTAGAATCCCTTCAAGAAGAGAACCAACAGTTGAAACGAGAAGTTGAGCAATTGAATCAATTGAAGCTGAAGCAAATTAAATCTGAACTTCAAACCCAGCTAAAAGATATTGACGGAATCCATTTTGTGGCCAAGAAAGTTGATCTGGATGCCGGGGCAATGAAGGATTTGGCGTTTCAAATTGGTGGAGAGCAGGACAAAGTTTTTATTGTTTTGGGATCTGAAGCAAATGATAAGGCACTTTTAGCCTGTTATATCTCCAAATCTTTGGTCGAATCTGAAAATTGGAATGCAGGAAAAATCATTAAATCCCTTGGTAAACATATCCAGGGAGGAGGAGGAGGTCAGGCTTTTTTCGCCACCGCTGGCGGGAAAAATTCTGCTGGAATTCCAAAAGCTCTCGAAACCGCAGAATCCATAGTCGAGCAGAAGTTAACGGCCGGATAATATGAAACTGACTACTGAAGTTCCTGTAAATATATCATCTCATCCTATAGATTACAACTCAAGTCTATTGTGTTTAGGGTCATGTTTTGCTGAACACATCAGTAGTAAGTTAGATTTTTTCAAATTTAAAGTCACCAGTAGTCCCTTCGGAATTTTATTTCATCCGGAAGCAATTTTAAATGTGGTTGAAAAAGCTGTTAATGATGAGGATTTTACTGAAGATGATGTTTTTCAACACAATGAAAAGTGGCATTCCTTTTTTGCACATTCAAGATTAAGTAGGAATTCTTCAGCTGAAATCTTAGCAGTATTAAATTCAGCAAAAAAAGAACTTAAAGTAGCGAGCGAACAAGCGACCCATATTATTATTACTCTGGGAACTTCTTTTATTTACAGGCATAGATCAACTCAACAGGGCGTTGCGAATTGCCATAAACTACCTCAGGACCGCTTTGAAAAGCAACTCACTTCGATAACTGATCTTAAGAAAATCTTGAAGCGATTGGTCAACAGTTTTGAAAATATTCAACCTGATGTCAAGCTTGTTTTTACGGTTTCTCCGGTGAGGCACATCAAGGATGGGATTATAGAAAATAATAGAAGTAAATCGCATTTATTGACAGCTTTGCACTTGATTTTGGAGGAAAAAACATCTAAAAAGTTGAGTTATTTTCCTTCTTATGAATTAATGATGGATGAATTGAGGGATTATCGGTTTTATGACCGGGATTTAATTCACCCTAATGCTTTAGCCGTGGATTTGATTTGGGAAAGGTTCAAAATGAACTTTATTTCCCAAGCTATTTATCTTGATATGACTAAAGTAGAGAAACTCCAAAAATCTTTTGCTCACCGGCAATCTGAAAGTAAAGGAGAAGCTTTCGAAAAGTTGAAAGCTTATCAGTATAAATTTAAAAAGGAGTTGACTCAGAAATATCCTTTTATGAGATTTCCAAAGTTATGACCCGAAGACAAGAAATTATAAAGTTTGCCAAAACGCTGTTCAGAGAGCGGGGTTATAAATCCGTAAGTATGCGCGATTTGGCAAAAGTAATGGACTTTAAAGCGGCCAGTCTTTATAACCACATCAGCTCCAAAGAAGAAATTCTTGCAGAAATTGCTCTCGGAGTGGCTCAATATTTTACTGATGAAATGGAACTCGTCAAACAAATTGATGCGGACTCCAAAACCCGGTTGGAAGCAGTGATCAATCATCACATTGATATTACTTTACAAAATCCTGAAGCAATCGCTATTGTAAATAACGATTGGGTTCACTTGGAAGGTGAACACTATCAAACCTTTTTGAAACTTCGAAATGCTTACGAAGAAGATCTGCGAAAAATCATTTCTGAAGGAGTTGAAAATGGAGAATTAAAATCTAAAAACGTTGAGGTTATTATGTTTTCACTCCTATCTACGCTCAGAACTTTGCACTCCTGGTATAGAAAACGAAGTGGTATTGATGGACAACAACTAAAAAATGAGATCACACAAATTCTTCTTTATGGCGTTATAAAGTAATTCGAGTTTTTTTGCATAAATTGATATTTTAATGATCTTCAATTTATGTTTTAATAAGTTAAAATTGTAGTTTTGATTCTACATTTTATTCCAAATCAATTATTTATGAAAACAACTTTACTTAAATCATCCTTGGTTTTACTTTTTTTAATGTTCGGTTTTAATGGTTATTGTCAAATCATAAGTCAATATGTTGACACTGATTCAGGAACCTTTCCAAAGGGAATTGAGATTTGGAACAATACTGGAGCAGTTCTTGATTTTACTACAAGTAATCTTATAATTCAACAAGGTACTAATGGAGCAGCGCCTACTGCTGCTGTAACTATCAATACTGGTACACTGGCCGTTAATGAAGTTTTAATAATAGGAACTTCAGATATGCAGGTAGCAGCAGATGCAAATTCAGTAAGGTTTGTTTTAAATAGCTTCACATTTAACGGCAACGATGCTTTAGTTGTTCAGTATAATGGAATAACAACAGATGTCTTTGGATCACCTGGTACCGACCCAGGGTCATCTTGGTCTGGTAAAGGTGTCTCAACTGCCGATCAAAATATTAGATTGAAAGAAGGTATAACTACAGGAGATACAGGTGGTTTTACAGATCCAAGCACACGTTTTGAAACTGTAAATACTGACCCTAGCGGCGTAAATGGATTGGAGGGATTTGGTATTGCTCCAGTCGGAACAAGTGATCCTAGCTTAAAGGCATCGGTAGTTTCTTTAAGTGGTTTTGTTTATCCAGAAAATGACGGTCCATCTGTTTCTCAAGAATTTTCTATAACAGGTAATAATTTAGATGGAACAGATGTTATAATTCAACTTCCTACAGGCTCTGATTTTGAGATTTCTCAAACACAAAACGGAACTTATTCAGATCAGATAATTTTCCCTGGATATAACGGGTCTGCGTCCAGTATTTATGTCAGGCTCAAACAAGGTCTGATAGTTTCCAATTATACAGATGTACTGGAGATTTTAGGTGGAGGTTCATATACTACAGGAGTTTATTTGGATGGAAGTGTTTTGGGAGATGCTTTTATTCTTTATGAGTTTACAGATGACTCACCAAATCCAACCTACAGTCCTGGCAATGCAACCTTAAGTAACTTTGGAATTTCAGAAAATAGTTTAATTTATGGTACAACTGGCACATGGTCTGGCTCGGGCATACCGTATGCACAAGGAAATACCGGTTGGGGTGCAATGTCACCAGATGTTGCTAAAAATTTCTTTTTTACATTAAAACCAGATACAGGATTCAGAGCAAATCTTACAAATATTTCTTTTGAATGGAAAGTGACAGGGAACGGTCCTTCAGCAATTACTGTAGAAGTGAATGGTACAGAAGTAGAAACTTTTAATGCAGCTGATAACAATCCTATTATTTTCAGTGCATCTTTGACTGGCTTTGATAATTTATCTGAAGTTATTGTCAGGATAAAAGGATGGGACAATGGTTCCAGATCAACTACTGGTGGTGGACAATTTAGAATTGATGACGTAAAAATTGATGGTGAAATTATAAGCAAACCTTTCGATTATATCTACGAGAATGGAGCCTGGAGTCCAGAGACGCCAATAAATATTTCTACTGATCAAGATGATATCTTAATTGTTAACGGTAATTTGACACTAAATCAGAACTTAACTTCAAATGATTTTCAAGTCTTAAGTGAAGCAACAGTTGAAATAACAAGCACAAATACTTTGAATGTTACGGGAAATCTTAGTGTAAACGGCAATTTAACCTTCAAAAGTGATGCTGCAGGTAGTGCGCAATTGTTACATTCTACGACTTCTAATATTATTGGAGATATTACTGTAGAGCGTTTTATTCCTGCAAAGAGAGCATTCAGATTATTGAGTTCACCAGTAGGTGGGCAATCTTTTGTCAATTCATGGCAGAAAAATACACATATAACAGGTGTGGGAGGAATTGCTAATGGCTTCGATCCAACTAGCACCAACAATCCTTCTTTATTTGTTTATGATAATCAAATAGAAAATCCTTCAAACGGAGAGGCATGGGAAGCAGTCACATCTGCTTATGGTGAACTGGAGGCTGGAAAACCCTACAGAATCATGGTAAGAGGTGATAGGGGAGTAGATTTAACTAATAATGAAGCTGGTCCTTCGAATACAACTTTAGTATCTAAAGGAAATATGCTCTCAGGGGATTTATCAACCGGTGTTCAGCTACCTGCTTTATCACCGACAGCTGATAATTTCAGCTTTGTAGCCAATCCTTATCAGGCAGTGGTTGATTTTTCTCAAGTGGTAAGAACAGACCTTATTGACGAAATTTATGTATGGGAAGTTGGATTAGGTAGTGAGAGTGGAAAAGGAGGTTATGTGACGGTAGCTTTGGATGGTTCTGCTCCAGACCCTTCTTCTTCCGAAGCCAGCAAGTTTTTGATTCCGGGTCAGGCATTTTTTGTAAAAAACAACTCATCAGCGAATTCGCCAAGTTTGACGTTTTCACCAAACGCTATCGTCTCTAGCGAAACGCAACCACAAATTCTATCGACGTCTGAATTAGCATATGTAAACATCAGGCTTTATAAAACTCAGGATTTTGTCAATGGATCAATGGAAGCTGATGCTGTTGGTCTTAGATTTTCAAATGAATTTACAACTTCTCCTTCAGATGAAGATGCTTATAAATTAATCAATCCAGGTGAAAATATGGTAATCTTCAACGAGAAGATTTTGTCAATAGATAAAAGAAAGTTTCCTGAAAACGACGAAAAGATTCAGTTAGCTATGGCTAATTTTAAACAAAACGAATACACACTTGCTTTCTATTCTGATTATTTACCAGAAGACAAAAAACTCATCCTGATTGACAATTATCTCCAGGAAGAAGTCGAAGTCACTGATGATTTTTCTTATAATTTCACAGTAGATAGTTCTATGGAAGGAAGCGATGATCAAACAAGGTTTCAATTGATGCTTAATCCGGTAACTTTGGCACAGGATGAATTTAATCTGGTGAATTCAGTAAGACTTTATCCTAATCCAGCAAGTGATATTTTAAATCTTGACGTTAGTGGCGACTCTTCAATTTCTGAAGTAGAACTCTTTTCCATGCTCGGTCAAAAAATGAATTCAGATTTTATTACTACTGATAAAGGAATTCAATTGGACGTATCTGCATTAAATACAGGACTTTATCTTGTCAAAATTAAAACTGAAAATGGAATAACAACAAGACGTTTTATCAAAAATTAAGTTGAACTAAAATATTTAGATCAAAGGCTTCAATCTTATATTGAGGCCTTTGTTATTTGTAAAAAGCTTTGTTTATTTTAGGCTCATGTATTTGAAACTTGTAAAGCCAATATTTGATTTCATTCTGAGTTTTTTCGGACTCCTATTTTTGTCACCATTTCTGATTTTAATCTGGATTATACTTCTTTTAATTCATAAGTCCAGTCCAATTTTTTTTCAAAAGCGCGTCGGTCAATATGGTGAGTTTTTTACGGTCTATAAATTTAAAACGATCAAGGAAAACAGTCAATCCCATTATTTTTTGAAATTACTTCGAAAAACAAAAATTGACGAGTTGCCTCAGTTATTGAATGTGCTCAAAGGTGACATGAGTCTAGTGGGACCAAGACCAGATATTCCAGGTTATTACGATAAATTAAAAGGTGAGGATCGATTAATACTTCAATTAAAACCTGGGATTACCGGATATGCGTCATTAAAATTTGTCAATGAAGAACAACTGCTTGCTGAAAAGGAAGATCCACTGGCTCATAATGACACTGTTTTATTTCCTCAAAAAGTGAAGTTAAATCTAGAGTATTATCAAAGGGTTTCATTTACAACTGACTTAAAAATACTTTTAAAAACAATACTTTTACCATTCTATCACTAATCTTATTTGAATGTCTTCAGAATTATCAAAAATATGGTTATCCTCACCTCACATGGGCGGTCAAGAACAAGAATTTGTCAACAAAGCCTTTGAAGAAAATTGGATTGCTCCTTTAGGGCCTAACGTCAACGGATTTGAATCTGATTTGAAGGAATACATAGATCAAGATAAAGAAGTTGCTGTTTTGAGTAGTGGAACAGCCGCAATTCATTTAGCTTTAGTTCAATTAGGTGTTAAAGCAGGAGACGAAGTGATTTGCCAGAGTTTTACCTTTAGTGGTTCTGCCAATCCTATTATGTATCAAGGCGCAACACCTGTTTTTGTTGATAGTGAGCCTCAAACCTGGAATATTTGTCCAAAAGCTCTTGAGAAAGCAATAAAAGATAGAATCTCTAAGGGTAAAAGACCAAAAGCAATTATTCCCGTTCATTTGTACGGCATGCCTTACATGGTAGATGAGGTTCATGAAGTCGCCTCAAAATATAATATTCCAATTGTGGAAGATGCCGCAGAATCTTTAGGATCTACCTACAAATCAAAATCTTGCGGAACCTTTGGTGAGTTTGCCGCCTTATCGTTCAATGGCAATAAAATTATCACCACTTCTGGCGGCGGGGCTTTGGTCAGCAATAATAAAGCTTCTAAAGAGAAAACGGTTTTTTATTCAACTCAGGCCAGGGATCAGGCGCCGCATTATCAGCATTCCGAAATTGGGTTCAATTACAGAATGAGCAATATTTCTGCTGGTATTGGTCGCGGTCAAATGCTGGTTTTGGACAAGCATGTGGCCTTGAGGCGAGAAATGCATCAGTTTTATGAGACTATTTTTTCTGAAATTGATGGAGTAGAAGTTTTAACTGAGCCATCAGATGACTATTTCAGTAATCATTGGTTGTCAGCAATCACTATAGATCCAATTAAGACCAATGGCATTGATAGAGAACAAATGCGATTGCATCTCGAAACTCATAATATTGAAAGTCGGCCACTTTGGAAACCTATGCATTTGCAGCCGGTCTTTGCACATATGCCTTATTACGGTGGAAAAGTTGCTGAGGAATTATTTGAAAGAGGCTTATGTCTACCTTCGGGATCAAATCTAAATGATAAAGACAGAAAGAGAATTAAAGAGGCTATTTTAGAAGTGTTTAAAAACTAAATCATGGATATATTCGAACTTATAGAAAAAAGGCGATCTGTTTTTCCAAAACAATACAACGATGAACCTATCTTGAAGGATGAACTTGATAAAATTCTTGCAACAGCCAATTGGGCTCCCAATCATAAAAAGACTGAACCATGGCGTTTTAAAGTTATACAGGGCGATAGTAAATTGAAATTAGCGAATTTTCTGGCCGATAAAAATGCTGAACTAGAGGGGAAGCCATCATCCTTCAAAAGGAAAAAAATAGTTTCTAAGTTTGAGGAATCTCATTCAGTAATCGCGATCTGCATGCAAAGAAGCCCAAAAGGTAAACCGCCTGAATGGGAAGAGGTTTCCGCTGTCGCCATGGCAGTTCAAAACATGTGGCTGGCTTGCACTGAGCTTAATATTGGAGCTTACTGGAGCTCACCATCTTATAAAGACTTAGTGAGTGACTTCTTCAATTTAAATGAAGGAGAATCTTGTTTGGGATTTTTTTACATGGGAAAATATAATGGTGAGCTTGAAGAAGGTGAGCGCAAGTCCTCGATAGAAGCTAAAGTCGAATATTACTCATAACTTGTAGAGGTTTTACCAGCTAAAATAATTTAACACCAATTTTTCGAATTTTAAACTAACAAACGTTAGTTTTGTTATTAAACTATTAATAAATGCCGAGTTTTTTTCCGATTAAAGTAAAGGATGTCTATAAAGAAACAGAAGATTGTTCTGTGATTACTTTTGATATCCCAGAAGATTTAAAATCTGATTTTATGTACCATCAAGGTCAGCACTTGACTTTGAAAAAAGACATTAATGGGGAAGACATTAGGAGATCTTATTCTTTATGTTCAAGTCCTGTTGATGATGAATGGAAAGTTGCCGTTAAACAGATTTTCGAAGGGAAATTTTCAACATATGTGAATCAAGAGTTGAAGGCTAATGATATTTTGGAAGTGATGCCTCCAAGCGGTGAGTTTGGTGTTGATGCTCAACAAGATACAGACAAGACTTACTTGTTTTTTGCTGCGGGAAGTGGGATCACGCCAATTTTGTCGATGATAAAAACGCATTTAGCCAAAGAGCCGAATGCAAATTGTAAGCTGTTTTATTTGAATAAGAATGCTAAATCCATTATCTTCAAAGAGGAAATTGAACAAATCAGAAATCGCTACTTCGGGAGATTTGAAATTTTCTATTTTTTAACTCGAGAACAGCGTGATATTGAATTGCTAAACGGAAGATTTACTCCTGAAAAGGTACAGACATTAGCCAATTCAGTCTTTGATATCGATGAGGTAAGTGATGTATTTATTTGCGGCCCAGAGCAAATGATTTTCATGATTCGTGATGAATTAACTTCTCTAGGTTTGAATGAAAACAATATTCATTTTGAATTATTTGTTTCTGGACTTTCAGAAGAAGACAAAAGGCGAACAGAAGAAGCTTTGGCTAAACGAAAAGACGGGACTCAAATCACCATTTTGGATGGTGGTAAAGAGTTTCATTTTGCCATGACCAAAGACTATGACAACCTGTTAGATGCTGCTTTGGCTGCAGGAGCAGATTTACCTTTTGCTTGCAAAGGGGGCGTTTGCAGTACTTGTAAATGTCGTGTGATGGAAGGTAATGTAGAAATGAAAGTAAATTACGCTTTAGAAAAAGAAGAAGTTGCTCAAAATCTGGTACTGAGTTGTCAATCTGTACCAACTACAGATAAAGTAACTGTAGATTTTGACGTTTAATAAAATTTGAAAAAATAAGCTACTATGGAAAATATGAAAGAAAAAGAACAGATGAAAAGCTTAGAAGATATTTTTGAAGCAAAAATTGCTCGTGATGAAAAAATCGAGCCAAAAGACTGGATGCCGGAGAAATATAGAAAAACACATATCCGCCAGATTTCACAACACGCACACTCCGAAATTGTCGGGATGCTGCCAGAAGGAAACTGGATTACAAGAGCGCCATCTTTAAGAAGAAAAGTAGCGCTTCTAGCTAAAGTTCAAGACGAAGCCGGGCATGGTTTATACCTTTATTCGGCTTGTGAGACTCTAGGAATTTCCAGAGAGGAACTTTACGATCAGTTGCATTCTGGAAAAGCTAAATATTCAAGTATTTTTAATTATCCAACACTTACGTGGGCAGACATAGGTGCGATCGGCTGGTTAGTCGATGGTGCAGCGATTATCAACCAGGTGCCATTGTGTAGTACATCTTTTGGACCTTACGCAAGAGCAATGGTAAGGGTCTGTAAGGAAGAAAGTTTTCACCAAAGACAAGGTTATGAAATTATGATGACGCTTTGCAACGGAACTCAAGAGCAAAAAGACATGGCGCAAGATGCATTGAATCGTTGGTGGTGGCCATCTTTAATGATGCTTGGTCCTACAGATGATGAATCTACCCATACAGAGCAGTCCATGAAATGGAAACTCAAGCGTAAAACTAATGATGAGTTGCGTCAGCAATTTATTGACCAAACGGTTCCTCAAGCCGATATCCTCGGACTTAAAGTGCCAGATGAAAATTTGAAATACAACAATGAAACTGGCCACTATAACTTTGGTGATATCGATTGGGAAGAGTTTTGGCAAGTCGTAAAAGGTCACGGAATGTGCAATAAAGAGCGTATTTCAGCCAGAAAGAATGCCTGGGATAATGGAGAGTGGGTAAGAGACGCAGCTATTGCTTACGCAGATAAGCAAGCTGATAAAGAAGTAAAAGAAGCAGTATAGAAAGCTTTAATTTTTAAAATAAAATTCAATGTCAAAAAAAAACTGGCCACTTTGGGAAGTTTTCGTAAGAAGTAAAAATGGATTAGAGCACCGTCATTTCGGGAGTTTACACGCTCCAGACCCAGATATGGCGCTCAAAAACGCAAGAGATGTTTACACAAGACGCAGTGAGGGTGTGAGTATCTGGGTAGTAGAATCCAAAAATATAAAAGCATCCAACCCAGATGATAACGGAGAAATGTTTGAACCTGCTGCGGATAAGGCATACCGTCATCCGACCTTTTATGAGTTGCCAGACGATATTGAACACATGTAACTGATAATCAGGCTGTTTTAATTTTAAAGATTTAAGTAAATGACGAACGAAAATTTAATTCAATATATCTACGGGATTGCCGATAATTCTTTGATTTTAGGTCAGAGAATTTCCGAACTCTGTGGACATGGTCCGACTTTGGAGACTGATATTGCCATGACTAATATGGCTCTGGATTTACTTGGTCAGACTAGAAGTTATTACCAGTACGTAGCCGAGCTTTCACCGAAAGACATAACTGAAGATGATGTTGCTTTTCTAAGAACAGAGCGCGAGTATAAAAATGTGCTTTTGGTAGAACAGCCCAACACGGATTTTGCTTACGTCATTGTTAGACAATATTTTTTTGATGTTTTTCATTTCATGCTTTTAAAAGAGTTAGAAAATTCCAAAAATGTCAATTTTCAAGCGATTGCTAAAAAGAGTTTGAAGGAGGTTTCTTATCATAAACGTTTTTCTGGAGACTGGCTCAAAAGACTAGGTGATGGAACCGAAGAAAGCAAACAAAAAGCTCAGCAGGCTATTGATGATTTGTGGGTGTATACCGATGAATTATTTCATATGACAGATAATGACAAAGCAGTCTCAAAAGCTGGTTATGGTGTAGATACCACAAACTTAAAAGACAGTTATTACGCTGCCATTACCTCACTCCTTAAAGAAGCAACACTAGATATTCCAGATACAAAATATTTTCAGAAAGGTGGTAAAAATGGAATTCACACAGAGCATATGGGTTTTATTTTATCAGACATGCAGTACATGCAGAGAACCTATCCAGGTATGAAGTGGTAGATTAGATTTGAGAGGTTAGGCTGTAGATACTTAAAGTCAGAAGTGCGATGTTTAATACTAAAGTGGCATATAGAATATTAAAGCTACTAATAACTGTCAACTATTAACTAATTTATGACGCAAGAAGCAGACATAGCAACAGAACTGTACACTATACTGAAATCGGTTCCCGATCCAGAAATTCCCGTATTGTCTATAATTGATTTAGGCGTAGTTCGTTCCGCAACAGTGCTGCCTAACCAAGTGGCAAAAGTTGAAATAACCCCTACTTATAGCGGTTGTCCAGCCATGGATGTGATTGGTGACGATATCAAAACCGAACTTGCAAAACACGGCTATAAGCCTGAGGTTAAGCTTATTTTGTCTCCCGCATGGACCACAGACTGGATGACCGATGAAGGCAAAAAAGCACTCAAGGATTACGGGATTGCCCCACCTATGGATGCTACCTCAGATAAAGATGCTCTACTTGGCAATAAGCGAGTAATACCTTGCCCGCAATGCGAATCTAAAAACACGAGATTGGTAAGTCAGTTTGCATCCACAGCCTGCAAGGCGATGTTCAAATGTGAGGACTGCGAAGAAACTTTCGATTATTTTAAATGTTTAATCTAAGCTTGTTTTGGCGGTTACCCCCATTTAAAAATGAGGGTCGGGCTTTCGGCAGTCGCTTTCCTGTTGCAAAAACAGGAAGAGCTCCAACAAGTGCCTCAATCCCTAACCGAAGCTTACTTCAAATGTTATTTTTTCAAGACTAGGATTAGAGATCAATTTGATTTATCGATTGAGAGTCTAACTTACTTAAAGATTAATTTAAATCCTAATTTCGTAACTTTTCGCATTCAAAATCACTAAAAATTCAAAACTATGGATTCCAGTATATTACTCACTATTCAAAATCAAGTTGCTTACATAAAATTCAATAGACCCAACAAATTCAATAGTTTCAATCGGGAAATGGCTTTTTCTTTGCAAAAAACACTAGACGATTGTATCCGTAATGATGAGGTGAGAGCTATTGTTTTAACTGGTGAAGGCAAAGCCTTTTGTGCAGGTCAGGACATACAGGAAATTACAGATCCGGATCAGCATCCTGGATTCAAAAAAATATTAGATGACCATTACAATCCTATCATTACGAGAATCAGAAATATCGAAAAACCTGTCATTGCTTCTGTTAACGGTGTAGCTGCAGGAGCAGGAGCCAACATCGCTTTAGCTTGTGATATCGTTGTTGCCAGCGAACAAGCTAGTTTTATTCAGGCCTTTTCAAAAATTGGATTGATCCCCGATTCTGCAGGCACTTTTTTTCTGCCAAGACTAGTTGGTTTCCAAAGAGCATCCGCTTTAGCCATGCTGGGTGACAAAGTAGATGCGGTTGAAGCGGAACGTATGGGCATGATTTACAAATATTATTCAGCCGAAACTTACCAAGAAGAAGTAAAGAAGTTAGCAGAAAAATTAGCCAAAATGCCCACCAAAGCTTTGGCCTATACCAAAAAAGCACTGAACAAGTCCTTCAATAATTCACTTGAAGACCAACTCGCTTTAGAGTCTGAATATCAAATCGCCGCCGCCAATACAAATGATTATGAAGAAGGTGTGTCCGCATTTATGGAAAAGAGAGAGGCGAAGTTTAGAGGAAAATAAATTGAGTATTTGAGATTAAAGATTTCAGATTAACGATTGGAGATTGATGGTAGGAGATTGCTGATTTTTTAATCAATGCTTAAATAAGTTAAACATAAATCTTTTAAGTATGAAACCAGTTGAGTTAGAAGATAGACTGATCCAATTTTCAATCGATTCTATTTTATTTTGTAAAACTGTCAAGAATAATTTTGAAGGAGAATATTTGACCAAACAGTTAATAAGATCTGCTAGTTCTTCAGCTTTGAATTACGGCGAAGCAAGAAGCGCTGAGTCTATAAGAGACTTTCTTCATAAAATGAAAATTTGTTTAAAGGAATTAAGGGAATGTTTGATTAATCTGAAAATTCAAAAGGGAGCAAACTTAACATCGGATACTGACTCATTAGATAAATTATTGAAAGAAAATAATGAACTGATATCCATATTTGTGATCAGTATTAAAACTTCTACTGCAAAACTCAATATTAAATCGAAATAAATCAACAATCGTTAATCAACAATCTAATAAAATCGTTAATTACAATATGAACATAGCCATAATAGGAAGCGGAACCATGGGAAGCGGCATAGCGCAGGTAGCAGCAACGGCAGGTTGCCAGGTGAAGCTTTACGATACCAAAGCAGAAGCACTTGATAAAGCTAAACAGGCTTTGGAGAAAATTCTGAGTCGGTTAATTGAAAAAGGGCGTATTGATGACCAGAAAAAAAACAGAATACAGGGAAACATCAGTTATGTAGAAAATTTGAAGGATCTTGCTGATGCAGATTTGACCATAGAAGCTATTATTGAAAATCTGGAGATCAAGCAAAAGGTGTTTAAAGAGTTGGAAAGTTACCAAAGTGATGAAGCCATTATTGCCAGCAATACGTCGTCTTTGTCCATTGCTTCGATTGCTTCAGCTTTACAAAAACCAGAGCGATGCATTGGTGTTCACTTTTTCAATCCAGCACCATTGATGCCTTTGGTAGAAATTGTACCTGCTGTGCAAACTTCTTCTGATGTTTTTGATAAGGTATTTTCAATTATGCAAGACTGGAAAAAAGTGCCGGTTAAGGCTAAAGACACTCCTGGATTTATTGTGAATCGGGTAGCTCGACCATTTTACGGAGAAGCACTTAGAATTTACGAAGAGCGTTTTGCAGGTGTCCCTGAAGGCGAAGCAGGTTTTGCAACAATTGATTGGGCGATGAAAGAATTTGGCGGATTTAAAATGGGGCCTTTTCAGTTGATGGACTTTATCGGAAACGACGTCAATTATACCGTTACCGAAACTGTTTTTGAAGCTTTTTACTACGACCCACGGTACAAGCCATCATTTACCCAAAAGCGCTTTGCGGAGGCAGGCTATTTAGGTCGAAAGTCAGGCAAAGGGTTTTATGATTATAGAGAAAATGCACAAAAAATAGCGCCTGTCAAAGACCGTGAAATGGGTCAACAGATATTTGATCGGGTGTTAGCTATGCTTATCAATGAAGCCGCAGATGCTTTATTCTTAAATATCGCTACTGCTAAAGATATTGATTTGGCTATGACTAAGGGAGTCAACTATCCAAAAGGACTTTTGAAATGGGCTAATAAAAAAGGCATTGACTGGTGTGTTGAACAGATGGATCATCTTTACGACACCTACAGAGAGGATCGATATAGATGTAGCCCGTTGTTGAGGAAAATGGCGAAAGAAGGAGGGAGGTTTTAGGTTCTAGGTAATAGGAGGTAGGTGTTAGGTAGTAGGAATAAATAATCGAGTTATGAAATCTAAGTTTCATTTTAAATTTGAGGATTTTAAAGTTTATCAAAAGGCAATGGATTTTGGAGAAGTTGTTCATCAACAGACAAAAGATTTTCCGAAAGAAGAACGTTTCGAATTGACTTCTCAGTTCAGGAGAGCCGGTGACTCTATTGCTTTAAACATAGCAGAAGGTTCTGCCGGAACAGATAAACAATTTCATAATTACCTTGGCAATGCTTATCACAGCTTACATGAATGTGTCGCTTGTAGTACTAAAGCTGTCCGGAGAAATTATATTAGTCAGGAAGAAAATGAAGCAAATCGAGAACACTTGGTTGAGATGGTAAAAATGATAAGCGGCTTACGTGCTTCAATTTTTAAAAGAATAAGTAAATAACAACTAAACTTTATACCTAAACCCTATGTCCTACAACCTAATACCTCAAAAAATGCTCTCACAAGATCCCTTCAGCAGTTGGCTGGGAATTGAGATTTTGGAGGTGAGTTTAGGTAAGTGTAAAGTGGGACTGAAAGTAAGACCGGAGATGCTCAATTCCATGCAGAAAGCTCATGGAGGTATCACCTATGCTTTGGCAGATACCGCTTTTGGTTTTGCAGCGAATACTCATGGAAAATATGCAGTGTCTATCGAAACCTCTATCAATCATATTGAAGCCTTGGAAGAAGGCGATTATATCACCGCCGAATCCAGTGTGGAAGTGACAAAAAATAAACTTGGTTTTCATGTCGTAGAGGTTAAAAAAGAAGATCAGTTAGTAGCGCTTTTCAAAGGAGTTGTGTACAGAACCTCAAAAGAGTGGGACTTAAATGATGACTAAAAACATTAAATTTAAAACAAATTTGCGTTAAGGATTGTAGTGGAAAGCCTGCAGGATTGGTGTTGTGCTGAAACAGCTTTGCCAAAGCGACTGAAAGGAGCTCATGGGAAAGTTTGCGAAAGCCATCACCGGACGAGGACTTGAAACGAAAAGCCTGTTAACGCCCAAAATAACAAAATACAAGACATGGATGCATTTATAATCGACGGAATTCGAACGCCAATTGGAAATTATAAAGGGAAGCTTTCACCAGTGAGAGCTGACGATTTGGGGGCCTTGGTCATCAAAGAAATCGTAAGTAGAAATTCATCTATTCCCAAAGAAGCTTTTGATGATGTGATATTGGGATGTGCCAATCAGGCGGGGGAAGACAACCGAAACGTGGCTAGAATGTGCTCACTTTTGGCGGGATTGCCTCACTCTGTGCCAGGAGAAACGGTAAATCGACTTTGCAGTAGTGGACTGTCAGCGATTATTCACGCCAACCGAGCTATAAAAGCAGGGGATGGCGATTTATTTATCGCTGGTGGAGTTGAGCACATGACACGTGGTCCTTACGCTATTTCTAAAGCTTCATCGGCTTACGGAAATGATTCCAAAATGTACGATACTAGCTTTGGGTGGCGGTTTGTGAATCCAAAAATGCACGAACAATATGGAACGGATGGTATGGGTGTGACGGCTGAAAATCTGGTCGATATCCACAAAATTTCGCGTGAAGACCAGGACGCCTTTGCTTATCATTCTCAGATGAAAGCTTCGAAAGCTCAGGAAAACGGCCGATTGGCCAGAGAAATTGTCGCTGTAAATATTCCACGACGAAAGCAGAATGATTTGGTGTTTGTTCAGGATGAGTTTGTGAAACCACAAACCAAGCTGGAAGTTTTGGCTAAGCTACGTCCGGCATTTAGAAAAGACGGAAGCGTGACAGCCGGAAATTCGTCAGGCCTCAATGATGGTGCTGCAGCTACGATTGTGGCTTCACAAAAAGCAGTTGAAAAATATAATTTGAATCCGATGGCTAAAATTTTGAGTTCTGCTGTGGTTGGGGTTGAACCAAGAATTATGGGTATTGGGCCTGTGGAAGCGTCCAATAAGGCTTTGGCAAAAGCAGGTTTGAAAATGGAAGATATGGATGTGATTGAATTGAATGAAGCCTTTGCAGCTCAATCCTTAGCTTGTATCCGCGCCTGGGGATTGAAAGACGACGATCCACGAATTAACCCTAACGGGGGCGCGATTGCGATTGGTCATCCACTCGGGGTTACTGGAGCAAGGCTTGCTTATTCGGCTGCTTTGGAGCTTAAAATGACTAATAAAAAATATGCACTTGTTACCATGTGTGTAGGAGTTGGACAAGGTTACGCAGCTGTGATTGAGAATGCGAGTTAAGAATTGAAGCTCATTTAAATTTAATAAAAGATCATTAATTAAAATATCATGCAAACCACACAAAGTTACATACAAGGCCAATGGAAGGAAGGAAGGGGGAAGGGAAAACCTATTTTTGATTCCATTACTGGAGAACATTTTACAAATATAACTGTTGCAGGTTTCGATATTCCTGAAGTTTTGGCTTACGGTCGTGAAAAGGGTGAAACCTTGCGACAAATGACGTTTCAGGAACGTGGAAATATGCTGAAATCTTTAGCATTCTATCTACAGAAGAAAAAAAGAGCATTTTATGAATTGAGCTATCGTACTGGGGCTACAAAGATGGATTCTTGGTTTGATATTGATGGCGGTTTTGGAAATTTGTTTGCCAATGCGTCTTTAAGGAAGTTGTTTCCCAATCAGCCCTTTGATGTAGAAGGTGACCCTATTGATTTGTCTCGTGGTGGCCGGTTTATGGCGCATCATATTTTGGTACCCAAAGAAGGTGTTGCGGTTCACATCAATGCCTTCAATTTTCCTGTGTGGGGAATGCTGGAAAAATGTGCGGTCAACTGGATGGCTGGAGTGCCAGCTGTCGTTCTGCCAGCCCCACAGTCGGCGTATTTGACTGAAGCCGTCGTCAAAGAAATCATCGCTTCAGGCATTTTGCCAGAAGGTACTTTGCAACTGATTTCAGGCACGGAGAAAAACATTTTGGATAGTGTCGAATCACAGGACATTGTCACGTTTACAGGTTCTGCCGCAACTGGACGAATGCTTAAAAATCATCCAAGATTGCTTGAAGAATCTGTTCCATTTACCATGGAAGCAGATTCTCTGAATGCTTGTATTTTGGGAGAAGATGCAGTTCCAGGCACCCCTGAATTCGATTTATTTATAAGAGAGGTTAGAAATGAAATGACAGTGAAATGCGGTCAGAAATGTACGGCGATTCGTCGAGCGATTGTTCCAGAATCTCTCATTGAAGATGTCCAAATTGCCTTAGGAAAAGCTTTGGATAAAGTGACATTGGGAGATCCAAGACTGAAGGAAGTCCGAATGGGAAGTCTTATTGATAAACAACAAGTAGAAGCCGTAAAAAAAGCAGTCGGAGAGATTTCAAAAACTGCAGAAATCGTTTATGGCGATTTTGACTCGGCAGAAACCATTAATGCTGAATTTGAAAAAGGAGCTTTTATCAAACCCATTTTGATGAGAGAGGATAAGCCTTTCATAAATGAAGCTGCTCACATTACCGAAGCCTTTGGGCCTGTAAGCACACTGATGCCTTATAAAAATTTAGAAGAAGCGATTCAGCTTTCTAAAAAAGGAAGAGGTTCTTTGGTAAGTTCAATTTTCACTAATGATGATCGGATTGCAACTGAATATACCATAAAATCGGCGTCGCATCACGGAAGAATCATGTCCATTAATCGGGAATCTGCCAAGCAAAGTACAGGTCATGGTGCCCCTTTACCTAATTTGGTTCACGGTGGTCCTGGCCGAGCCGGTGGTGGAGAAGAAATGGGTGGAAAACGCGGGATCAAGCACTTTATGCAGCGTTGCGCGATTCAGGGAAGTCCAACCACTTTAACTGAAATCACTGGCATTTATCAGCCGAAAGCAAACTACAAAGACGCCGAAAAGCATCCATTTGCTTACCATTGGGAAGACATACAGCCCGGAATGTCCTTAAAAACGCATAACCGAACCTTAACCGACACAGATATTATCAACTTCGGAAACTTAACCTGGGATCACTTTTATGCGCATACGGATATCACTTCTTTGGAAGGCAGTATTTTTGAGCAGCGAACTGCTCATGGTTATTTCATAATTTCAGCAGCAGCTGGATTGTTTGTTTATCCAAATAAAGGTCCTGTCGCGGCTAATTACGGTTTAGAAGAAATTCGATTTCTAAGACCGCTATATCACAATGATACTATAAATGTCCGATTAACTTGCAAAGAGAAAGTGGATCGCGATCAAAAAGGAAAGGAATTACCAAGCGGCATTGTGAAATGGTATGTGGAAGTCTTTGATGTGGAGGCGGTAGAAGAAGAGGACAAGCTGGTGGCCATTGCGACTATTTTGACCATGGTTCAGAAAAAACAAGAAACCTTTTATGAAGTGGATAAGGATTTTATTGATAGTAAGTTAAAATCACTTTCAGAAGAAAGTCAGGCGAAATGGGGGATGATGACGCCACAACATATGCTGGAGCATTTGGAAATGAGTTTGAGGATAGCTACAGGAGACATATCCAATTTTGAAATTGCCACACCTGAAGAGCATTTAGAGAAAGTTCAGGAAACCTTATACAACTACGAAAAAATGCCACACGGTTATAAGATGCCTTTGATGAAGGAAAATGAACTTGAAGCCTTAAATCATAGCACTCTAGAGGAGGCTAAAAAAGCTTTATTGGAGTCTTATGAGGCTTATGAAGTTTATTTTAGAGAACATCCGGATGCAGTTACAAAGAATGCAGTTTTTGGAGAATTGACAAGTTTTGAGTGGAAGCTTTTAAACAGAAAGCATTTTAATCATCATTTTGAACAGTTTGGGTTGATTTAAAATCTCAAAAAAAATGCTGTCTAAATCGAATTTAGACAGCATTTTTTTAATTGCTATTCATAAGTCTTATAATTTAAATCTAGCTTTTCATATAGAAAATGTAAAACACCATTTCACCAGAGTAGGACACATTGTCTTTACGGGGACTTTTAAATTTAGATTCATGAAAAACCTCAACGACGTTCTTTTTAAAAATAGTATCAAGCTTTGAGTTGCCACTATTTGATACTATTTTAGTTATTGTGTCATCTTTATTGTAAAGAATTTTAATTTCAAAGAAATTCATCCCAGGGTTTAAAAAGGTGTTTATTTGATCAGGTTCAATTTTATTAAAAAGAAAGTTTAGCATATAGTTACTGTAACTATTAAATGCTTTTTCTTCATCTTCATATTTGCAATAAATATCAATGCTGGGATAAATCCTTTCGTTGCCTTTATAATCATTTTTATCGGTTACTTTACTCATCTTATGATTAGCCTCAACACCAGTAGTATTTGTTTTAATAACAACAGGTAAATTAATGGTAGCATTGATGGGTTTACCATCTTGAATACCAGGTTCTATTATTTTAAGTTTATTCAATGTGTTTTCAAATTCCTTTTTAATAACAGGATTATTTGAGTTTAAATGAACTAAATGAACAGATTTATCTTTTTGTACCTCAAAAGCTAGGTTGAATTTGTTGATTCCTGGTTTGAGTTCATTTCTAAATTTTCTCCCTACGCTGCGTGTAAACAAATTCGAAACCTTTTTCGAAAAACAATCTTTCAGCTCCATGTTTCCCTCTGCATTTTTACAGCCTTTAGCAATTATATAGGTTTCATCTGGATCTTGAGAATAAGCAGAAGCAGACACAAGCAAAAACACAAACAATAGTATTGGGAGGGTTTTCATTTATAAAGTTTTAAAAAGGTTAGATTAGGTGTAAAACTACTAAATTTAAAATAATCCAATTGCGAATGATACTAACAATCATTAGTTTTGAACATGACCCGAAAACGATTGAGAAATACTATAAATTATGACGAAACCTTACGTAAAAAAAGACATAAAAGACAAAATTGCGACGATAGAATTTTTTCATCCTGCACATAATTCATTACCGAGTGATATTCTAGCTCAATTAGCTGATACCATCACCAAAGTAGGTCATGATGATGACGTTTTGGTGGTGGTCTTAAAATCTGGAGGTGATCGAACGTTTTGTGCCGGAGCCAGTTTTAAAGAATTGATTTCTATTAACGATGAGCAAACTGGAGAAAAGTTCTTTAGTGGATTTGCCAATGTAATCAACGCCATGCGTAAATGTCCAAAATTTATTATTGGGCGTGTTCAAGGTAAAACTGTTGGCGGTGGCGTAGGCCTTGCCTCTTCTATGGATTATTGCATGGCTACCAAATACGCTGCTATCAAGTTGAGTGAATTGAATCTTGGAATAGGTCCTTTTGTTGTTGGTCCTGCCGTTGAACGTAAATTGGGTGTTAGTGGAATGTCCCAGATTGCAATAGATGCCAACACATTCTATACAGCAGAATGGGCAAAAGGCAAAGGTTTATATGCAAATGTTTACGATTCTACAGAAGATTTGGATATTGCTATAGCAGAATTTGCAAAAAATTTATGCGAATATAATCCTGAAGCTGTCAAGCAAATGAAACAAATGTTTTGGCGAGGAACTGAAGACTGGGATGAGTTGTTAAAAGAACGTGCGAAAATCAGTGGAAAGTTAGTGTTAAGTTCTTTTACGAAGGAGAAGCTGAAGCGGTTTAAATAGAGAGATTTACATTCGCGCATGCGGATGTCTATTTTATGAAATCATTACTTTAAATTTTGACAAAAACTGAAGAATGATGAGTCATTACGTTTATATCATAACCAATAAAAATAATACTGTGCTTTATATTGGGGTTACAAATGATCTTGATGAGCGAATAAAAGGGCATAAACTAAAAACATATCCAAGATCTTTTACGGCAAGATACAATTGTAATAAACTGGTATACTTTGAAGAATTTGATAGTTCAGTCGAAGCTTCTACAAGAGAAAAAAGGTTTAAAAAATGGAACAGAGCATGGAAGATAAATTTAATAGAAGAAATGAATCCAAGTTGGTCTAATTTATCAGATAACTGGAACCTTGATTTATCAAGATCAAGATTGAAATAATATTATTATTTGAATGTGCGGGAAGAGATTTCCGCAAAAGCAGAAATTTCATGATCTACAAATTCAAAAACCATATACCAGTCGTACATGAATCCAGCTTTGTGCATCCGTTGGCTGCAGTAACAGGCAACGTCATTATTGGCAAGGATTGTTATATTGGACCTGGAGCGGCTATTCGCGGAGATTGGGGTGAGATTATTTTGGAAGATGGAGTGAATGTGCAGGAAAACTGTACGGTACATATGTTTCCGGGCAAAAGCATAACACTTAAGAAAGGGGCGCATGTAGGTCATGGAGCTATTATTCATGGAGCAAATCTTGGAGAAAATTGCCTTATCGGTATGAACTCCGTGATCATGGATGACGCCGAAATTGGCGACGAATGTATTATTGGTGCTTTGGCGTTTGTGAAAGCGGAAACCAAAATATCCAGCCGCAGTTTAGTAGTAGGAAACCCGGGTAAAATTATCAAGGAAGTTTCTGATGAAATGATAGCCTGGAAAACAGCAGGTACGCTATTGTATCAGCAGCTGCCAGCTGACTGTCATGAAAGCTTAGAAGAAGTACAGCCACTTCGAGAAATCCCAGAAAACCGGCCTGTACAGGAAGATTTCTATAAGACGTTGAATGAATTTAAGAGCGGTATTAATTAGAGATTACTGGGTAGTGATGAGTGGCTAGAAAACAAAGAAAAACTTAGCGTCTTGGTAAGATATTAGAAAAGAGAAAAAGCTAGATTGAAGAAATTATGAGTGAAAAAGCTAAAGAGTTTAAACTTCCTAAAATGGGAGAAAGTATTACTGAGGGAACTATTCTGAACTGGATGGTGAACGAAGGAGATACTTTTCAAAAAGGTGATATCTTAATAGAAGTAGGGACAGATAAAGTGGATAATGAAGTGCCGGCACCTTTTTCAGGGAGACTTATCGAAAAGAAGTATCAAGCCAATGATATAGTTAAAATTGGTGAAACAATTGCACTAATTGAAGCTATGGATGATGTAGAATCAATATCAGAAGCAAATACTGAAAAGCAAATTAAACAAGAGACCAATAAAATTTCATCAACTAAGCCCCGACCCGAAAAACCAAAATCACAATCGAGTGAAACATCAAAATATGTTTCTAAGGTAGAGTGGAAGCCAAGTGATAGAGGAGATCAGTTTTATTCACCACTTGTCGAAAAAATAGCAAAAGATCATCACATCAGCTATGAAGAACTGGCGAGAATTCCAGCGTCGGGGGCAAACGATCGACTCCAAAAATCTGACATATTTAACTATATTGATGCGGGCAGACCCGCTCAATTTGCTCAACCCGAACCGACTCAGCACGCATCTGGTTTTCAAGTGCCCGATTTACAATTTGACAAAGGAAAAGGCAAACGTGTGGAAATGGATCGCATGCGACAGATGATTGCAGACCACATGGTGTTTTCCAAGCATACCTCTCCACACGTTACCGCTTATGTGGAGGCAGACATGACTAATCTGGTCAACTGGAGAAATGCCAATAAGAAAACATTTCAGGAAAAGACCGGTGAGAAGCTCACCTTTACTCCACTTTTCATTCAGGCAGTGACCAAGGCGATTCAGGATTACCCCATGATCAATTCCTCTTTGGACGGAAACGAGATCATTGTGAAAGAGGATATTCATATCGGCATGGCTACGGCTCTACCTAGTGGAAATTTGATCGTACCTGTAGTTCGGAATTCAGATCAAAAAGATTTGAAAGCATTAGCGAAAAACGTGAATTTACTAGCCCAAAAAGCGAGAGATAATAAGCTTACCAGCGAAGAAACCAAAGGCAGCACCTTTACCATTTCCAATGTAGGCACCTTTGGGAGCTTGATGGGAACGCCGATTATCAATCAGCCAGAGGCGGCGATTCTAGCGACGGGCATCATCAAAAAAAGAGCTGAGGTTATTGAATATGAAGACGGTGATAAAATTGAAATCCGACAAATGATGTATTTATCACTCTCCTTCGATCACCGTATTGTAGATGGCTTTTTAGCCGGAAGTTTTCTAAGGAGAATAGCGGATTATTTGGAGAAAGAAAAAAAATAAAATTTTGAATTTTGAATTCTAAATTTTAAATGACAATAACTTAATTGGTCTGTAATGAAATCAAACATAGTAAAAGATAAAAGCTTTGAATTTTCGTTGAAGATTATACTGTTGTTTAAAATGATGCAAGATCAAAAAGAGTTTATAATTTCAAAACAGATATTGAGAAGCGGGACCAGTATAGGAGCCAATATCGCTGAGTCAGAAGCAGCTCAAAGTCGAATTGATTTTGTCCATAAGTTATCGATTGCATCTAAAGAGGCAAGAGAAACAGTCTACTGGCTGCAGCTTTTGGATAAAAGTGAATTAGTGAATATAGAGGTAAATACTCACATCAAAGATTGTGAAGAGATTATTCGCTTACTAACTTCAATTATCAAAACAATCAAATCCAAATTATGAATTAAAAATTCATAATTTAAAATTTAAAATTGATCATGATTTCTAAAGATATTTTCAAAAAAGCATTTACCAACCTAGTCACCGCTAAGGCGATGACAGAACTTTACGAAGATAATTTCAAGGTGGTTTCGAAATACGTGCATGCCACATCTCGAGGACACGAAGTGATCCAAACGGCGGTGGGTATGCAATTGAAACCCCAAGATTATGTGTATCCTTACTACCGTGATGATTCGATTTTGCTAGCGATTGGCATGCAGCCTAAAGATTTGATGCTACAGCTTTTAGCTAAAAAAGACGATCCATTTTCTGCGGGGCGAACCTACTATTCACACCCAAGCTTAAAGGATGACGACAAACCAAAAATTCCACATCAAAGCTCGGCCACCGGTATGCAGGCGATTCCCGCCACCGGTGCGGCGATGGGCATGAAGTACAAAGAAAATACTTCACAATTCGAAATTAATAAATCAGAATTACCAATAACTGTTTGCTCCCTTGGAGACGCTTCCATGACTGAAGGTGAAATTGCAGAGGCCTTACAGATGGCCGCTCTTAAGCAATTGCCGATTATTTATGTAGTACAGGACAACGAATGGGATATATCTGCTAATGCTGAAGAAACGAGAGCTCAGGATGCGTATGAATATGCCAAAGGCTTTCACGGCCTGGAAGCCATCAGTATTGATGGAACCGATTTTATTGAGTCATACTCAGAATTTAAAAAGGTTGTGGAGACGGTGAGAACTGAGCGCAGACCATTTTTGGTGCATGCCAAGTGTCCGCTTCTCAATCACCATACATCGGGTGTACGAATGGAATTTTACAGGGATGATCTCGAGGAGTCTAAAATTAGAGATCCCTATCCGAAATTAAAAAAACAACTTCTTGATAATGACTTTACTGAAGATGAATTGGAAGCTATTGAAAAAGCAGCCAAAGCAGTTGTAGAAAAAGAATATCAGGAAGCATTACAAGCTAAAGATCCCACACCAGAGGATCTATTTACGCATGATTTTGCTCCAACTCCTATCACAGAGGAACGAGGCGAACGCTCCCCAGAAGGTGCAGAAAAAGTTGTCATGGTCGATTGTGCCTTGTTCGCTATTGAAGAGTTGATGACCAACTACAAAGAATGTTTACTCTACGGTCAGGATGTGGGCGGTAGGTTAGGAGGTGTGTTCCGAGAGGCAGCCACTTTGGCTCAAAAATTCGGAGACCATCGGGTTTTCAATACGCCAATACAGGAGGCCTTTATCGTGGGTTCTACGGTGGGAATGTCTGCCGTTGGTCTTAAGCCAATTGTTGAGGTTCAGTTTGCAGATTACATCTGGCCTGGACTCAATCAGTTGTTTACAGAAGTGAGTCGCAGTTGTTATTTGTCCAACGGAAAATGGCCAGTATCCATGATTTTGCGTGTGCCTATTGGTGCATACGGTAGCGGTGGTCCTTACCATTCCTCTTCAGTGGAAAGTGTAGTCACCAATATACGTGGTCTCAAAATAGCTTACCCCAGCAATGGTGCAGATTTAAAAGGTCTGATGAAAGCCGCTTACCACGATCCAAATCCCGTGGTTATTTTTGAACACAAAGGCTTATACTGGAGCAAAGTCCCCGGTACCAAAGGGGCCACTAGCATAGAACCTGCAGAAGATTATGTGCTTCCATTTGGCAAAGCCTGGGTATTGCAGGAAATCTGGCCTCAGGACGACAAGGAAACACTAAGCATCATCACTTATGGAATGGGAGTGCACTGGGCAATGAATGCCTCACAGGAACTCGGTTTGCAAGACCAAATTGAAGTTGTGGACCTTAGGACGCTCCATCCTTTGGATGAGGAAACCATCATGAAGTCAGTCAAAAAATGCAAGAAATGTTTGGTTGTGACCGAGGAACCATCCAATAATTCGTTTGCCAGAGCATTGAGCGGGAAGATTCAGGAAAAGTGCTTTCAATACCTGGATGCGCCAGTAATTACGATAGGCTCCGAAAATATGCCGGCCATTCCCCTAAATTCCATTTTGGAAGAAACCATGATCCCAAGTACCGAAAAGGTAAAAGCCAAAATACAAGAGCTTTTAGATTACTAATTATTTTGGCGTGCCCCCTCCCCAATCCCCAGAGCATTGGGGAGGGCGGGGTCGGGGTGCCCTTTTCAATTCCTCGTCCCTTACGCCCTTGGGACTGCGGGATTTCCATTCGCATTCCTTACGCAAGGCTTTATCGATGAATTTACTATAAACCAAACTTAGGTGGATTGATTAAAACCCCAGAGTTTAATTTTGCGAGTTACTTTCCTTAGCTTTTTCGATTTATTCTAAAAATAGAATATTTTCTATTGATGTGTAATGTGTCAAGGCATAGGGATATAACGAAAAGCGCGTAACCCCAAAGCTTTGGGGTTACTTCAAGTGATAGCCCGATTATGCGCCAAATGATTATCGAGAAGTTAATGTACAAGTCAGACAATATTTGCTTACTTAGTTTTGATGCTTTTGTTGAATGGAATTTTTAATTGGTATAAAATGTCTTCATCTTTGATATCATCAACGATATCCAATCCATATTCGATTTTGTTGGGGTCATCGTATATGTAGGTCCCGAAAATTCTATCCCAAATGGAAAACATATTTCCAAAATTGGTGTCAGTCCAGGGCATTTCTTTGTGGTGGTGAAACTTGTGTAGATTAGGTGTTACAAAAAGGTAACTGAGAATCTTATCTGTTTTGCCAAGGTTGATATTGGCGTGAGTGAAGTATGTAAAAAAAACACTTAAAACCCTGTAGAACAGATAGTAGGCGATGGGCATTCCCATAATCAGTACGGCAATGAGGGCAAATGTTTCTCTTATGGTAAAGTCCAACGGATGGTGTCTTGTGCCTGTGGTGACATCTACTTTCGTATCGCTGTGGTGGATGATGTGGAGTCGCCACATCCATTTGACTTTGTGCAGCAAATAATGCACCCCGTATTGTGCTATAAAGTCTAAAGCAATTAGAGCTAATAGCAATTCGACGATAATCGGTAGATCAATGCTATTTAACAACCCAAATTGGTTGACCTCAATCCAATAAAAAACTCCAAGCGTAAGTGCTCCAAAACCAACGTTGATGATCATTGTAAATAACAGGAATATAAAGTTAACTCCGGCGTGCTTTATTTTCTTATATTTTACGATTGATAAGGTGTAGTAACCTTCTAAGATCCAAAAGACTCCTAAAACGCCAACTACCCAACCTAGCTTCATCCAAATTGGCATTTCTTCAAAAAAAGTTAGAAATTCTGTCATTATAATAATTATTCTGATACTAAATTTAGAAAAAAAATATCAAATTTAGTCTTTTACTAAAATTTAAAATGATCTTGATTGCAGCTTTCGATTAAATCCAAATAAAAAGCCTCGTATAATCGAGGCTTTTTTGATAGTAATGAAAGGTTTTATTTATTTATTCTTCCACAATAATGTTTTCATCCTCTACGCCGAGTTCCCTTAAGTCGTTAACTACACTTTCTATCATTGGTTCTGGACCACAGATGTAGAATTTTTGTTGTAAATTAAGAATATGCTTTTTCAAGAAAGTTTGATCTATTTGACCGTGATCATACTCCTTCGTTTTTTCTCTAGATAGAATATTTATAAAATTATTTCCTAGCATTTCCTCTAATTCATCTTTCAAAATGATATCTGCTTCGGTTTTATTGGCGAAGATGAGTTTGTTATTTTCATTCTTATTACCATTTTTATTTCTGTTTCTTAGGATTGCAATTAGGGGCGTTAGGCCTGCACCACCAGCTATAAATGTCCCTTCTTCTCTAAAATAAATATTACCAAAGACATCGGTTTGCAGTAATTCATCCCCTGCCTTTAAGTCCAACAACTTTTCCGTGACTCCGTTGTGATCAGGATAAGTTTTGATGACAAATTCTAAATAATTATTTTCTGGAAGACTGGTGAATGTGAAAGGTCTGCCTTCTTCTTTCCAGCCTTCTTGATTAATGAAAAGTTCTGTAGCCTGACCAGGTTTAAATACTAAATCAGATGGTTTTTTAGTTCTGATCTGTAAAACGTCAGGCGTGATTTTTTCGATGTGAGTAATTTTTAAAGTATTCATTTTTTACTTTGAATTTAAAAAAGGAATAAGTTTTATCTATGAAGATTAAGAATATAAGTTTCAATTTTTAACAATTTGAATCGAACGGTAAAAACTGACAGATTATAAATATTAATAATTACCTTATCCAAAAATACAATTCAGAATATGGATACATCATTTATTGACTCACTTAAGAGTTTTTTTAAAGAAACGCTTGTGAGTTTAGGGCCTAAGATTTTGTATTCGCTTGTAGTGTTTATACTGGGAATACTCATTATTAAATTAATTATGAGGCTCTTGAAAGCAACTTTAAAAAAATCAAAAGTTGAATTGTCCCTCAAGACCTTTGTAGAAAGTTTATCTGTTTTCATACTTTATGGATTATTATTTACATTGATCGGTTCAATTTTAGGAGTCAAGGCAACATCCTTCCTTGCTATCTTTGGAGCAGCAGGAATAGCAATAGGTCTTGCTCTTCAAGGAAGCTTAGCTAATTTTGCAGGGGGTGTTTTGATCTTAGTCTTTAAACCTTTTAAAGTTGGTGATTTAGTCAAAGTTAATCAACACAAAGGGCATGTGGCGAAAATTGATATTCTTTACACGAGAATCAAAACCTTTGACGGGAGAATTATAACAATGCCTAATGGCAATGTGGCAAATAGCGACGTAGATAATCGAACTATGGAACCTACCAGACGAATAGATTTAGAACTGCGATTCACTTATAAAACCGATATTGATCAAATACGAGAGGTTGTCCTAGAAGCTTTGAAATCTCATAAACAAATAGAAACCGATCCAGAGCCAGATGTCTGGTTGGAAGAATTTCTTGAATCAGAAATGCGCATTGTAGCAAGATGCTGGGTAGACTCACAATTATACTGGCCCGTGTTTTGGGAACAGATGGAGTCTGTAAAGAAAGCTCTCGATATAGCAGGGCTCGAAATATCAATGCCTCAAAGAGTCGTATATCAGGGAGGAGAATACATTATAAAAGAAAAAAATCAATAAGTTTAACTTATTGATTTTTTGATTCTTTCCATAGCTTCTTCTATATCAGATTCGCTAGCTGCGTAGGATATCCGTATACAATCTGGATTTCCAAAAGCTTCTCCAGTGACTGTAGCTACATTGGCTACTTCCAATAAAAACATCGAGAAATCAGTTGCATTTTCAATAAGTTTTCCATTATAAGTCTTTCCAAAAAAGGAAGAAACGTTAGGAAATACATAAAAAGCTCCTTTGGGTTCATTGCACTCAAAACCTGGAATAGTTTCAATCAAATCTAGAATCAGCTTTCTCCTTGATTTGAATTTATCGATCATGAATTGAATTTTATCCAATGGTGCTTCAAGAGCTGTTATCACAGCGCGCTGTGCTATACAGTTTGCACCACTTGTGACTTGGCCTTGTAATTTCTTACAAGCATTTGCTATTTTTTCTGGAGCACCTATGTAACCAATTCTCCAACCTGTCATCGCAAAAGCTTTTGAAACTCCGTTGACAGTCACAGTCCTGTCATACATTTCTGGTATTTCAGCCATAGAAAAACGTTCGCTCCCAAAATTGATATGCTCGTAGATTTCATCACTGACAATGATGACGTCAGGATAATCTTTTAGAACTTCAGCTAGTGCTTTCAATTCATCTTTAGAATAAACAGAACCACTTGGATTACAGGGTGAACTGTACCAAATCATTTTAGTTTTTGAGGTAATAGCTGATTTCAGCTGATCAGGAGTCATTTTAAAATCTTGATCTATATCTGTTTGAACTTCAACTGGAATACCTCCATTTAATTTGACAATATCACTGTAGCTGACCCAGTAAGGACAAGGGAGAATAACTTCATCTCCCGGATTCAACAATACAGATGCAACATTATATAACGATTGTTTAGCTCCTGTAGAAACCACTATCTGATTCAATCCATAGTCAAGATTATTGTCCCTTTTGAATTTTCCTTGGATTGCTTTTTTTAGATCTTCATAACCGTCTACAGGGGTGTATGAGTTATAATTATCATTAATAGCAGTAATGGCAGATTCCTTTATGAAATCTGGAGTATTGAAATCTGGCTCGCCTAAACTGAGGCCTATTATATCTTTACCTTCGGCTTTTAATTCTCTGGCTTTTGCTGCCATAGCCAAGGTTGCAGAAGTTTCAAGTTTTTGAATTTTATCTGATAATTGGATCATGTAATTATTAAGTTATGATAATTGTGGCTCACTTCCAAGCATGCGTAGATGTCTAAAGTGCGATTTTATAGCTTCTCTTGTTGATTCATACTCATTATAAGGAAGATCGAATTCTTTGGCTGTTTCTTTTACAATCTTGCTTATTTTACCATAGTGAATGTGGCTGATATTAGGAAATATGTGATGTTCGACTTGATGATTTAAACCACCACTAAACCAACTCATTAATTTGTTACTTGTCGCAAAATTTGCAGTTGTAAACAATTGGTGAATTGCCCATGTATTTTTCATCTCACCAACTTCATTTGGCATTGGCATATCATTTTCTTCAACCATGTGAGCTAATTGAAATATGATGCTCAAAATCAAACCAGCTGTATAATGCATGATGAAAAAACCTAATAGAACTTTCCACCATACAATTCCTATTAGTATAGGTATGATAATCCATATGGACAGGTATAAGGCTTTAGTCACAGCCAATAAGCTCCATTGCTTCCATTTGCTAGGCATTTTTCCATAGGAAAGTTGGCGCTTCAGGTAACTTCTCGTTTGTTTAAAATCTGATGTAAGTGACCAGTTGAAAGTCAATAACCCATAAAGAAAAACTGAATAAATATGTTGAAACTTGTGAAAACGCTTCCACTTGGCATGTTTTGAAAACCTGATGATTCCTCCAGCGTCTATATCCTCATCATGACCATGAATGTTGGTATAAGTATGGTGAAGCACATTATGTTGTACTTGCCAGTTGTAAACATTACCCGCCAGAATATAAATAGAACTTCCCATAAATTTATTAACCCATTTCTTTTTAGAATAAGTACCATGATTTCCATCATGCATAACATTCATTCCTACACCGGCCATGCCAACTCCCATCAACATGGTAAATAATAATTTCCACCAACCGGAAACGTCTAAAAATAGAATCAAGAAATAGGGGGTTAAAAATAAACTGAACATGAAAATTGTCTTAATATGCAATTTCCAGTTACCAGTTTTCTTCACGCCATTTTCGTTAAAGTAGTTATTTACTCTTTTGTTAAGTGTCTTAAAGAATTTCTGAGGATCTTTTCTCGAGAATTTGATTGTTGGATTTGTCATCGTCAAAGTTATATAAAACAAATATAAAAATTTATATACACCGGTGCTTTGGATGATCACTAATTGTTTTCGATTTAGGGAAGTTTAATTGCTAAAATCTTTTTTGTTGTCGCAATTTGATTAAAAATAATCAAGATGCATTTTGATTCATTTGATGATAATAACTGCTATTTTCGCTCTAGAAAATTTAAAACAGTGGAATTAATAAAACGTTACTTTACCGATCTTGATGAACTACAATTAAAGCAATTTGAAAAAATAGCAGAAGTTTACAAGGATTGGAATCAAAAAATTAATGTCGTCTCCAGGAAAGATATTGATGAAATTTATATACGCCATGTACTACATAGTCTTGGTATTGCTAAAGTTCAAAGTTTTTTACCTGGATCTAAGGTTTTGGATGTCGGTACTGGTGGAGGTTTCCCAGGTATACCTTTAGCTATTATGTTTCCTGAAACTCAGTTTACCCTGGTGGATAGTATAGGAAAGAAAATAAAAGTTGTAGAAGAAGTGGTTGATACATTGGAACTTAAAAATGTAACGGCCATCAACGATCGTGTTGAAAATATTTCTGGTGATTTTGATTTTATAGTTAGTAGGGCAGTAGCTGTTATGCCAAGTTTCGTTCACTGGGTAAAAGGTAAAATTGCTAAAGAATCCAAGCATGGTCGTAAAAATGGAATCTTATACCTTAAAGGAGGAGATTTAACCGAAGAGTTGAAACCTTATCGAACTGTTGAGATATTTGAATTGTCAGAAATCTTTGAGCAAGATTTTTTTGATACCAAAAAAGTAGTCTATTTACCAATGAAATATAGAGGTTGATTAATCATATCTTCCCACATTAGAGAGGATTAACACTAAATATAAAATCCCTCAAATTATGAATTTTGAGGGATTTTATATTTATGACTTAGTCTAAACTATTTCATGTGTGGATAAGTATAATCTGTTGCAGGAACAAAAGTTTCTTTGATCAATCTTGGTGATGACCATCTTAATAAATTAAACTTAGATCCAGCTTTATCGTTAGTACCACTATTTCTAGCACCTCCAAATGGCTGTCGACCAACTACAGCTCCTGTACACTTGTCATTAATATAGAAATTACCTGCAGAATTTTGCAGAATATCAGTTGCAACTGAAGCAGCATAACGATCTGTAGAAATGATAGAACCAGTCAATCCGTATTGACTTGTGTTGTCAACTAGATGGAGCGTTTCTTCATATTTATCATCATCGTAAACATAAAGCGTTAAAACTGGTCCAAATAATTCTTCAACCATTGTTTCATATTTAGGATTTGTAGTAACGATTACTGTAGGTTCAACAAAATAACCTGTCGACTTATCACAATTTCCACCGACAATTATTTCGGCATCATCACTTTTCTTAGCTCTTTCAATGTATTCTGATAACTTATCAAAAGACTGTTCATGAATGACGGCTCCCATAAAATTGCTAAAATCTCCAGTTGGTCCCATTTTAATCGACTTTACGTCTTTCACCAAACGTTCTTTTACACTTGGCCAAAGACTACTTGAAACATAAGATCTTGAAGCAGCGCTACATTTTTGACCTTGAAATTCAAATGCACCTCTTAGTAATGCTGTTGCAACGACTTGAGCATCAGCTGATTTGTGAGCTACTATAAAGTCTTTACCGCCAGTTTCTCCAACTATTCTTGGATAAGTATTATAGTTATGAATGTTTTCACCAATTTTAGCCCAAATGCCTTTGAATACATTTGTACTTCCAGTAAAATGGATTCCAGCAAATTCTTTTCTTGCTAGAATTTTGTCAGTAATCATTACAGGGTCACCTATAATCATGTTAATAACACCATCAGGTAGACCTGCTTCTTTAAATACTTCCATAATCACCTGAGCTGAAAGCATTTGACTATCACTAGGTTTCCATACAGCAACATTCCCCATTAAAGCAGCACTTGATGGTAAATTACCAGCAATAGCTGTAAAATTGAAAGGGGTAATGGCATATACAAATCCTTCAAGAGGTCTGTGTTCTAATCTATTCCACTCATTATCAGCAGATTCAGGTTGCTCTCTGTAAATTTCTGACATGTATTCAACGTTGAATCTTAGGAAATCACAGATTTCACAGGCAGAATCAATTTCGGCTTGAAAAACGGTTTTAGATTGACCAATCATGGTCGTTGCGTTCATTCTGTCTCTGTAGGGTCCAGCGATAAGATCTGCAGCTTTTAGAAAGACAGCAGCTCTTTGCTCCCATGGTAACTTTGCCCATTCTTTTCTAGCTTCCAAAGCAGTGTCAATGGCTCTTTCTACATGTTCTTCTTCAGCATTATGATAAACTCCGACTTCATGTTGATGATCGTGCGGAGGTCTTATGCTTTTAGTGTTTCCTGTTTTGATTTCTTCCTTACCTATATATAAAGGAACTTCTGCCTTTTCACTATATATCTTATTATACATCTTTTCAACAGATTCTCTTTCAGGAGAACCAGGTGCATAAGATTTTATTGGTTCGTTTATAGCGGTTGGCACTTGAAAATAACCTTTTCCCATAATTATTATATTATTTTTAATTAACGTAAATATAAAGCTAATAAATCATTTTTAAAATTTGAGGTGGTAAGCTTTTATTAATACTTGTTAAGAAGCCTTAATTAATGATGCTTTCACTATTCCCAAAACCTGTACCAATGATTCTGTCAAATCTAGCTCCTATCTCGCGATAGTAGACTATGACCTGATAATCATTTTCTGTGACGTCGTGGTCTCCGCTAATGAAACCTTCTTTGAAATTTCCGTTCTTATCGAGATAAACATACTTATAATTATAGAAACCTTGTTTTAATAAAAGTTCGTTAGTTAAAATATTTGGTTGGGTCTCAAGAGATTTCATCAACGTACTATCATCTAAAACGTAGTTATTGAACCTTCCATAAAGGTGAATCTCACCACCTTCCAGGTCTTTTGAGTTTTGTAAAGTAAAATGGACTTTGGCATACTCAGATTCAATATCGACATCATTACCTTGAATCGCATTAATTCTGAAAGCACCGTTTATATCAGGATAAAACGTGTAAGCATTTCCTGCTCTTACAAAATTTGGATATAAAAATGAGTTGTATAAATCGTCGAGTTCTACACGCTCTATTCTAAGTGTTCCTTGTCTTATATCTTTGTTGTCGAAGTTCAAATACTCATTACCGCCCCAAAAAGAGGATTCTTCATCGTATCTATAAATAAGCCTGTTTCCCTGAGTGAACTGAGGTTTTAAATCGTAAATCGCTGTATTGAAATCATTGTTTTGAACAACGATTGTGTTGACAGTCTGTTCAGGATTTCTGAAAACAAATTCATCTCTTCCTACTTCAAAATTAACAACTTGTTTTTTATCTAAGTAAGTAAGATTTCTTGATCTTCTTATGGTGATATCAACATTAACCAGATTTTCATAGACAATAAATTTTCTTGAGAATAATAGTTCTTTATTGGAGTTGAAGATCTTGAGCATATAATTACCACTAACCTTTAGACCCCGTGTGTTCTCATTTGGAAAACTTAGTTCATAATGCGTGTATGGCTGAAAAGTGGTAAATGAATTTACAAAATTGAATAATCTGATGTTATCGAACCCCTCCAGATATTCATTTTTGGAAAGCTTGGAAGGGGTCCAGTCAAAATTGTAATGTTCGATTTCATAGTAATAATCATTTTCAGCTGCAGTCAAATCATCAAATTTGAGATTTAGAGTCTCATTAATTGATATGATGGGTGTACCACTAAACTCATCAGTCGATCCAAAGAATTCTATGGTTTTGATGAAATCTGGAGGTAAAGTCTCGTAAACCTCCTGACCTTTTATTGAAGAACTTGTAAAAGTTATTAAAATAAGGAGGATAAACTTTTTAATAACATTGCTAAGCCTTATATTTATTAAGCTCATTTAGTTGTTTAGATTAATTATAAATAATAGAACTATAAGATTTGTTTGCTTTAGGAATGTAAGTTAAATTATTAAATTTGCAAACCAAATAAAATTTTATTTAAAGATGCCCATAGACGTAAAAATTAAAAAGGGTTTGAAGCTGAATCTAAAAGGTGAAGCTAAAAATTCAATTGAACAAGCACAGAAATCAAAAACTGTTGCTTTAAGGCCTTCAAATTTTCACTCTTTGGTACCAAAGTTGGTTTTAAAGGAAGGTGCAAAGATTAAAGCAGGCGATGAAGTTTTTTTCTCAAAATACTCCGATAAGACGAGAGTTGTTTCTCCTGTGAGTGGTGTTCTTAAAGAAATAAAGCGTGGGGCAAAGAGGAAAATTTTAGAAGTTATAATCGAAGCAGACGATAATATTGAATACAAAGACTTTGGATCAATGAATCCTTTGGAGTCTGAGTCTTCATTGGTTAAAGAAAGAATTTTTTCAACTGGTTTAGGAATTTTTCTAAACCAAAGACCATATAATATTCCAGCTAATGCTGATGATACTCCAAAAGCAATTTATATATCAGCATATGATACAGCTCCTCTATCAGCATCTTATGAAATGGTTTTAAAAGACAAAGCTGAACATTTTCAGATCGGTATTAATGCACTTACAAAACTGACTGGTGGCAAAGTTTACTTAGGAGTAGATAAGCAGTCGGCAAGTTTCCTGAAAGATGTTCAAAATGTTGAACTAATCACAATTTCAGGACCTCATCCTGCTGGTAATGTTGGAACATTGATTCACGAAACTGAACCTATGAATAGGGGGGAACGTGTTTGGACCATCAATCCTGAAGATGTTGCGATTATTGGTGAGCAGTTTAAGACTGGAAAATACAATGCTGAAAGAACAGTCATAGTCACTGGATCTGCAGTCAATGAAAATAACAGAAAATATTTTAAAACTATTATAGGTTCTGAAGTAAAATCATTCTTAACTGATTTTGAAGAAAACTCTAGAATAATTAGTGGTAATGTATTAACAGGTGAAAAGGTAGAAAGCGATGGCTACATCAATTTCTTTTCCAACACGCTTACTGTAATCCCTGAGGGTAATGAATACAGGATGTTTGGTTGGGTGCCTTTTAAAGACAATGATATTCACTCCGCATCAAAAACTTCATTGTCTTGGTTGTTTCCAAACAAAAAGTATGATGTAAATACTAATCTAAACGGGGAAGAAAGAGCGCTTGTAGTGACAGGCGAAATGGAAGAGATGATGCCGATGGATATTTTGCCTATGCAACTTATAAAAGCTTGCATGGCTGGAGATATTGAGAAAATGGAAAATTTAGGAATTTATGAAGTAGTACCAGAAGATTTTGCACTAGTAGAATATACGAATACATCTAAAATCGAAGCGCAAGAAATTATACGCAATGGTTTAGATTTAATGATAACTGAAGTAGGATAAATTTATAATAACTATGAATTGGATTAGACAGAAAATTGATCAAATTAAAGAGCCTTTTGAGCCAGGTAATAAATTAGAAAAGTACCGTCCAGCAATAAATGCACTTGACACTTTCTTATTTGTACCTGATCATACAACTAAAAAAGGTGCACACATTAGAGATGCGGTAGATTTGAAGAGGACGATGATAACAGTTGTGTTAGCTTTAATTCCTGCATTAATTTTTGGGATGTGGAATACAGGTTACCAACACTTCACTCAGCTAGGAGAAAATCCTGCATTTCTTGAAGCATTTTTGCATGGAGCTTATAAAATAGTTCCAATGATTGTAGTATCCTATGCTGTAGGTTTAGGATTAGAGTTTGCTTTTGCGATAATGAGAGGGCATGAGGTTAATGAAGGATATTTAGTTACTGGATTGCTTATTCCAATGATTATGCCAGTTGACATTCCATTATGGATGGTTGCATTATCAGTTATATTCGCTGTCTTGATTGGTAAGGAAGCTTTTGGAGGAACTGGGATGAATATCCTGAATCCAGCTTTAACTGCAAGAGCTTTTGCTTTCTTTGCTTACCCAACTTATATGTCTGGGAACAAAATATGGGTTAGCGAGGCTTCGAATGTGGATGGCATTTCTGGTGAAACCATTTTAGGTTCACTAGCTGCAAATAAAGAAGTGACTTACAATGCCGCGGAAATGTTTACAGGCGTTATACCGGGTTCTATTGCAGAAACATCGACACTTTGTATTGTTGCTGGTGCTTTGATATTGATATTGACTAAAGTCGGAGACTGGAGAATTATATTAAGTGGTATAATCGGTGCTGCAGCTATGGGCTTACTTTTAAATGCTTTGCCATCAATGGGTGTGGAAGGAAATGGTTTGACCAACTTCCCATGGTACAATCATCTAATTGTAGGAGGATTTGCTTTTGGAATTGTTTTTATGGCAACAGATCCGGTGAGTGCTGCCCAGACTATGAAAGGTAAATGGATTTATGGTATTCTAATTGGCTTAACAGCTATCTTAATTAGAACATTGAATCCAGCATATCCAGAAGGTATTATGTTATCGATCTTGTTGTTGAATGTCTTTGCACCGACAATCGACCATTATGTAATTGAAGGTAACATCAAGAAAAGAAAGAAACGGTTAGACATGAAATCAGTTAAAACAGCATAATATGAATAAAAATAGTAACGCATACACATTTATTTTTGCCATTGCGATGGTTGTAATTGTTGCCGTGACATTATCATTCACATCAACAACATTAAGTCCGCTTCAAAAAGAAAATGTTCGTAAAGAAAAAATGCAAAATATATTATCTACTGTAGGTATCGAAACAGATAGAGAAAATGCTGAAACACTATTCAATAAGTACATTACTCAGCAGATCACTTTAGATCATGAAGGTGAAGAAAAAGAAGATGTAGATGCCTTTGAGGTTGATTTAGCGAAAGAACTTTCAAAACCAATTGAAGAGCAATCTTTTCCAATATACTTGGCCAATTATGATGGTTCAGATTATTATATTGCTCCCATGAGAGGTAATGGATTATGGGACGCTATTTGGGGTTATATAGCCTTAAAGGATGATGCAAACACAATAAAGGGCGTTATTTTTGACCATAAAGGTGAAACTGCTGGTCTTGGAGCAGAAATTACTACTGACTGGTTTCAACAACGTTTCGTAGATGAAAAGATTTTTAATGAAAACGGAGATTTAGTTGGTGTAAGTGTTGTAAAAGGATACAGTGGTGGAAACAATAAAGATGACAATAAGGTAGATTCTATATCTGGTGCTACTATCACAGGTGATGGTGTAACAGAAATGATTGAAAAAAGATTGAAAAATTATTTGCCTTTTTTCAAAAAGCGTCAGGAAATTAAAGTTGTAACAAGATAATTATGAGCTTAGAAACAAATCAAAAGCCTCAAACTGAAGAAGAAAAAAAGAAAAGCGAAATGCTGCTTTTCTTATCAAGTTCTGAGGAAAAAGAACATTTCTTATCAAAGGCTAATCGAAAGATATTAAAGGATCCTTTGGATGACAACAACCCTATAACAGTTCAAGTTTTAGGCATTTGTTCAGCATTAGCAATTACAGTTCAGCTTAAGCCAGCTATTGTTATGTCTTTAGCCGTTGTTTTTGTAATGGCATTTAGTAATGTAATTATATCTCTTCTTAGGAATTCTATCCCAAGCAGAATCCGAATTATAGTTCAATTAGTAGTTGTTGCCTCTATGGTAATTTTAGTTGATCAAATTTTGAAAGCTTATGCATTTGATGTTAGTAAACAACTTTCTATATTCATTGGTCTGATTATTACTAATTGTATTATCATGGGTAGACTGGAAGCATTTGCACTTGGTAATGGAGTTTATAAATCCTTTTTGGATGGAATCGGTAATGCAGCAGGGTATGGACTTATTCTTATAATTGTTGCTTTCTTTAGAGAGTTATTCGGTTCTGGTAAGTTGCTAGGTTATGAAGTCTTAGGTCACAAAGGTGTTACCATGGCAGAGTCAACCGGTTTATATGCTTTAGGGTATGAGGATAATGGATTTTTCTTATTATCGCCAATGGCCCTTATAGTGGTAGGAGTCCTTATTTGGATACAGAGAGCTAGAAATAGAAAATTAATTGAAGAAAATTAAATAAACCTCATAGATGGATTTAGTAAACTTATTTGTTAAAAGTATTTTCATAGAAAATATGATTTTTGCCTATTTCTTAGGCATGTGCTCTTACTTAGCTGTTTCAAAAACAGTAAAAACGGCGGTTGGACTTGGTGCAGCTGTTATATTTGTACTACTTATTACAGTGCCTGTCAACTATCTTTTAGATAATTACCTGTTGCAATCCGGTGCATTAACTTGGTTAGGGCCTGAATTCGCCGACGTAGATTTGAGCTTTCTTAGCTTTATCATGTTTATAGCTGTAATTGCATCAATGGTCCAGCTTGTAGAGATGATTGTTGAAAAATATGCACCAGCACTTTATGGTTCACTTGGTATCTTTTTACCGCTTATTGCAGTAAACTGCGCTATTTTAGGAGGATCATTATTTATGCAGCAAAAAGATTTTAGTGGAATTGAAGGCGCAGCGGTTTATGGCTTAGGTAGTGGTATAGGTTGGTTTTTAGCAATTCTTGCTATTGCTGCGATTAGAGAAAAAATAGCTTATTCCAACGTTCCAGCCCCTTTGAAAGGTCTTGGAATAACATTTATCATTACAGGATTGATGGCGATTGGATTTATGAGTTTTATGGGAATTAAATTATAAACACAGAGGATTATGACAGTTATATTAGCGAGTGTTGCAGTATTCTTAACTTTAATTTTATTATTGGTTGTAATATTACTTACAGCAAAATCAAAATTATCGCCTTCGGGTCCAGTTAAGATTAATGTAAATGGTGAAGAAGATTTAGAAGTTGGATCAGGTTCAACCTTATTAAATACATTAAGTGATAACAAATTATTCTTGCCTTCAGCTTGTGGAGGTGGTGGAACTTGTATTCAGTGTAAATGTATCGTAACAGAAGGTGGTGGCTCAATTTTACCTACTGAAGAACCTCACTTTTCAAGAAAAGAAATTGCTGAAGGATGGAGATTAGGATGTCAGGTTAAGGTAAAACAAGACATGAAAATCGAAATACCAGAAGAGGTGTTTGGTATAAAAAAATGGGAAGCTACTGTAGTTTCAAATTATAATGTAGCCTCATTCATTAAGGAGTTTATTGTTGAAATTCCTGAAGATATGGACTACAGAGCTGGTGGTTACATCCAAATTGAAGTACCTCCCTGTGAAGTAAAATTCGAGGATATGGACATCACCGCTCACCCAGAAGAACATCCTGATGAAAAAGATAAATTCAAAACTGAATGGGATACATTTAAACTGTGGCCTTTAGTGATGAAAAATCCTGAAACAGTTGAAAGAGCTTATTCTATGGCTTCTTACCCTGCAGAAGGGAAGCGTGTTATGCTGAATGTTCGTATAGCAACTCCACCTTTTGATAAATCTAAAGGTGACTGGATGGATGTGAATCCAGGAGTTGCATCCTCATATATATTTGGTTGTAAAGCAGGTGATAAGGTAACTATATCAGGTCCTTATGGTGAGTTCTTCATCAACGAAAGTGAAGCAGAAATGCTGTATGTTGGTGGTGGTGCCGGAATGGCTCCTATGCGTTCTCATTTATATCACCTTTTCAGAACTTTAAAGACGGGAAGAAAAGTTACATTCTGGTACGGTGGTCGTTCCAAGCGTGAATTATTTTATACTGAACACTTCAGAGCCTTGGAAAGAGATTTCCCTAACTTTAAATTTTATTTAGCTTTATCTGAGCCACAGGAAGAAGATAACTGGAAAGTTAAAGACGGTTTAGATGGAGAAGGTGATGGTTTTGTTGGTTTTATTCATCAATGTGTTATTGATAACTATTTAAGCCATCATGAAGAACCAGAAGATATTGAATTATATTTCTGTGGACCTCCATTGATGAACCAAGCTGTTCAGAAAATGGGAGAAGACTTTGGAATGGCCGATGAAAATATCAGATTTGATGATTTCGGAGGATAACCTTTAATTTACTATCCAAAACCCAAACATTAAATCTGTTTGGGTTTTTTTATATCTTTTAAAATGGGATTACTTACAGAACAACAACTGCATAATCTTGCCATGAATGTTGTTGGTAAAGACTTGGAAGATTTGGGATATGAGTTCTTAGCTGTTAATAGCAAAAAATCCAAAAATCCTCAGTTTGTAGCTACAAAAGCAAAAAAAATGGTGTTTGTAGTTGTAAGAGCTGTTACATACCCCGATAATCCTGTCTTATATGACGAAGAACTTTTGCAGAAGGTTTCTAAACACGCATTTACCTTTGAGGCCAAAACTTTTTATGCTGGTGTAGGAATTGCAAATTCTATTAGTTACGAATTGCCTGTAGATTCAGAAGAAGATTACGTTTTGAACTATTCAGGTTTAATTGAAATCAAATGAAGTCTATCCTATTACTTTTAAGCTTTTTAGTCTTAATCTCTTGTAATGATTTAGCTGAAGTCAAAACGCTACAAGGAAATGCTTTAGGAACTACTTATTCGATAAAATACTTTTCTGATGCGACCATTCGACCTTCAGAAATTGATTCAATACTAAAGGTGATAAACTCTTCGATGAGTACTTACATTGAGGATTCCGACATTTCTAAAATTAATTCAGGAGACACCACAATCGTGGTTGATACCCATTTCCAAAAAGTTTTTAAAGCTTCTCAACGCATTTTTTTAGCTACAGATGGTTTTTTTGATCCAAGTGTAGGTGTTCTTGTCAATGCCTATGGTTTTGGGCCTGGAGGCTATTCAGATATAGTTACAGATAAAGAAATTGACTCTCTTCATCGGTTGATTGGTTTTGACAAAATCCATCTAACAAACGACTCTAAAATAACTTTTGATTCTTCAATTTCCTACTTAGATTTCAATGCGATTGCCAAGGGTTATACAGTAGACGTCTTTGCCGATTTCATTGAGTCTAAAGAGGTGGAAAATTTCCTTGTTGAAATTGGAGGTGAAGTTTCAGTTAAAGGGCAGAATTTGGATAACCAAAGTCCATGGAAAATAGGAATCGAACTGCCCTTAGAAGATGGATCAAGGGAATTGGAATATGGAGTTAATCTTTTTGATCAATCCTTGGCCACTTCTGGGAATTACAGAAAATTTCGAATAGATTCAACGACTGGTCAGAAATATGTTCACACTATCAATCCCAAAACTGGCAAGTCACAAAAATCTGATGTTTTATCAGCATCAGTCATTGCCGATTCTTGTACAGATGCAGATGCATTCGCTACTGCTTTTATGGCGATGGGATTTGTGGAGTCCAAAAAATTTCTGAAAACTAATGAAATCTTGAAGGTAATTTTAATCTACTCTGATAAGGATGGAAACCAGAAGACATTTATCTCCGAGGACCTTCAAGATTCGGTAGAAGAATTTTAAATAGGTTTAAAGCAGACTGGTATTATTTCTCCCTTTTGAAGGCGATAATAGTCAATTTGCGATTCATCTAATTCCGAAGTGAGATCGACCTCCTCAACTTTAAAACCTATTGATCTTAATTTATCGAAATAATCTTTACCATAAATTCTTAGGTGATCGTATTGACCAAAAATTTTGGCTCGTTTCTTTGGATCTATAATTGTATCGTCTTCAAAGGTTGTTTCTCTACTGAGGTCTTGTGGAATTTGAAGTATAGCCATGCCGCCAGGTTTAAGGACCCTGTATAGCTCTTGCATAGCTTTTGTGTCATTTTTTATATGCTCTAGAACATGATTGCATATAATGGTGTCAAACATGTTATCTCCAAAAGGCAAACTACATATATCTGCTTTTACGTCAGCAATTGGAGAGTTCAAATCTGTAGTTGTATAATCTAAGTTGGAGAGATTCCTGAATCGTTTGTAAAATGCCTGTTCTGGTGCAAAATGTAAAACTTTATGTTCACTTTTAAAGAAATCTGTTTTCTTTTGAAGGTAAAGCCATAATAATCGATGTCTCTCTAAAGACAACGTAGATGGACTCAAGACATTGGATCTTTTTTTCTCATACCCATAAGGCAAGAATTTTGAAAATGTTTTACCATCAATTGGATCTTTAAATTTATCTCCACGATACAAGAAAACCAATAATGGTTTCAGAAATAGACTCAATCGTATTAGGAAGGGTCTAGGAAACAGATTCAAGATGACTTGAAAGGGCTTTTTCAAAATGATTTAGAAAAGGGTTTATTTTTACAATAATAAATTCAGCTCGAGATTGGATTAAGAATGTTAAGGTTAGTAATTCTTTTAGTCAATTGCCGAAAAGGTTTCACCGTTTGGGCCATCATCATCAATTAAAACCGGCTTAAGCGCACCTGGTAAAACTTCCTCCACAGAATGATCGGCAAATTCGCCACCTAAGTTTGTAGATATCCATTGGGGATCTAAAGAATTAATCCTAACACCTGTTCCTTCAAATTTTACTGCAAGGTCAATAGTTATTTTGGATGCAGCCCATTTCGAAACGCTATACGGGAGTAACTCTGGTTGATCTTTAATTCCAGAAACTAAGTTGATAACTCTGCCAAAGCCATTTTCCACCATTCCAGGAATAAAGGCACTACTCAGAGCGTAAACACTTAAAACATTCGTCTTCATGCTTTCCATCCATTCCTCCCAACTATGGCTCCAAAAATCTTCTTTATAGCTCGTCATAATCGCTGCGTTGTTGTATAAGATATCTACTTTTACATTAAGGTTCTTAACTTGTTTAATAACGTCATTAATGCTTTTTTCTTCAGATAACTCCCCATGAACTACATTTACCTTCACATTGTAAGGTTTTAAGAATTCTAAGGTTTTATTGCAGTTTTCCTTTTTTCTACCATGCACAATTATGTTACAACCCAAATTTGCCAAGCCAACAACAATTTGTTGACCTATACCTCGGCTAGATCCAGTTACAAATGCAGTTTTATTTTTTATATCAATCATAGATTATATGTTTAGGGGATAGGACTATATTTTTCTAATTATAAAGTCACATGTAAGCAACAAAGTTAGAGATAATATTTTTTTGATTCTTTCAATACCTATAAAAAAATGAAGGATGCGACGGTTTTAATTATCCTGTGTTACTAAATTCCAGTATTAATGAAACAATAGAAGATTAAATAAGATTTTTGAAATGACTTTGATTTAAAAAACTTGGAAAGAAAAATTCAATTAAAGCTGAAATTTAAAAGTGCCCAGAGCGGGAGTCGAACCCGCACGCCCTAATGGACACATGGCCCTCAACCATGCCTGTCTACCAGTTCCAGCACCTGGGCATTTAGTAACCAAATATAACTTTTAAATCTCTGATTCGATATTAAGATTATTAATAGTTATAAATTAGAAGGAAACGAGTTGATTTAAAAATGAATTGTCAAGGATATTCTTTGATTTAGAATAACTCTAGTAGTTTTGAATCACCTAACAAAACAAATTTTGTAAAGTGATCTGGCTGGGGCTCGAACCCAGGACCCTCTCCTTAAAAGGGAGATGCTCTACCAACTGAGCTACCAGATCTAAAATATTTGTAAGAACTTTGTTTTAATAAAATACCCGTGCCAAGCACGGGATATAAGAGTGATCTGGCTGGGGCTCGAACCCAGGACCCTCTCCTTAAAAGGGAGATGCTCTACCAACTGAGCTACCAGATCTTTTGCGTCTTTTTGCGGGTGCAAATATAATATCTTAGTTCGTTATTTCAAGCAAAAATAAATTAAATTTGAAACATTTTTAATTTGTTCAAAGTTGTAATTTATGAAAGTAGTTTTGTTGGGATATATGGGAGTTGGAAAGTCAACTCTTGGGCGGGTTTTGGCAGATTCCTTGAAGTTTATTTTTTTCGATTTAGACACTTACATTGAGAATAAGGAAGGTTTAAGCATCCCAGAATTATTTAAAACAAAAGGTGAAATCTATTTCCGGAAACAAGAATCTTATTATCTAAAAGAGATTCTTTCAAGAGATGTAGATATAGTTTTATCATTGGGTGGAGGAACTCCGGTTTATGGAAATAACATGAAAGAAATTGTAGGAGCTAGTAATACTATTTCTGTTTATTTAAAACTTCAGCTTAATGAGCTCGTTTCTAAGTTATATCATCAGAAATTAAAGCGTCCTCTAATAGCTCACTACCAAGACGAATCTGAATTCGAAGAATTTGTGAGAAAGCATTTATTTGAACGTCAACAATTTTATTTTCTCGCAGATCATGTTTTAGATTTGACCGGAAAGAACGTCAATGAAAGCCTAAGTGAATTACTTGGTCTGCTTAATGAGAATACCTAAATTAATTCTGCTTTTGCTGGAGTAGTGAAATCAACATTCACACTTTCATTTAACGATGTCGATAAAGATATCCCTTTGAAGTCTACTTTAATAGGGTATTTTTTGTGATTTCTATCCACCAAAACAGCAGTTTTAAATTGTTTTAGTGGAACATCGAGAAAATGTTTAGCAGCGAACATTAAGGTAGAACCGGTATTGAGAACGTCGTCAATCAAAATCACACTTTTATTTTTATACTCCGTTGGAGTTAGCGAGACTTCGACACTATTAAGTGGATTTTTCTTGTTGATTTTAACCTTGGCAAGAATAATAGACTGTTCAGATAATTTATTGAGATTTTTTAATATTGACTCAGCCATTATGAATCCATTTTTTTCAATACCTGCAACCACCATAGACTCATCATCTATGCATGCTTCAAGAATCTGAAGCGATATCCTTTTAATCTTTATGTCGATATCTTCTTCAGATAAAATTAAGGTGGGTTCTGTTTTCATTTTATAAGTCTATATCGTCTTTAGCATTCTCTTTGAGATCATCTAGTTCCCTTCTATCTTTTTTGGTGGGTCTGCCGGCTCCTTTCTTTCTGTAATAATCTTGAGAATACTTCAATAAATCTAATTTTTCTAAATTCTCTTTCGGAGTAATATCATTACAATAGATATTTACCAGTTTGGCTCCAACCCTGGATTTTGGAAGATCCAAAATTTCAATTTGATAATTGATTTGATTTTTTCTTATTTCCAATTTATCTGTAGGATAAACATTCCTAGAAGGCTTTATAGATTCGCCTCCTATTTTCACATGACCTTTCTTGCAAGCATTGGTGGCGATGCTTCTAGTTTTAAAGTACCTTACCGCCCACAAATATTTATCTACCCTCATCAAAAACAAATTTAATCTCAAACAAAAATATAAGAAAATCGTATCTTGCCACCAAAATAACAGTTAAATGAAAATACAAAATCTAGTTTTAATTTTTATCTTTTTTACAGTGATTGCATGCAGTAATGATGATGATGGTCCGGCTGACGTAGTTACAAGAGATGTTGAGGAGGTAAAGGTTGAAAATATGGAGCAGATTGAGACCTTTTTAGAAACTCATTATTATGTGTTTGAAGAAAATTCTCAAAATTCAAACTTTCAAAATATTGTCTTCAGGGAGATAGAAGAAGGAGATACAGATAAGCAACCAGTCATGGAATCTGAGTTCCTTAAGTCAAAAACCGTTACACAACGGGAAGTAGATTATACTTTATATTATTTACAAATAAGAGAAGGAGCAGAGTCTGTAAGAAAACCAACCTTTGCAGATTCAGTTTTGGTAACTTACAAGGGTTTTTCAATTACTGAAAAAGATGTTTTTGATAACTCTCCAAATCCTGTTTGGTTTGATCTGACAAACAATATAGTTGGATTTTATGAAGTTATGGATGAGTTTAGAGGTTCTACAGGAGTTGTTGAAAATGCTGATGGTACTGTAACTTTTGATGACAATTTTGGCATTGGATCTGTTTTTATTCCTTCCGGTATTGCTTATTTTGCTTCTCCACCAGCTGGTTCTGGCATTAGTGCGTATGAGCCAATTGTATTTAATATTCAGTTGTATAAATCCATAGAGTCAGATCACGATCGTGATGGCGTACCTACATGGATGGAGGACGTAAATGAAAATAGAAGAGTCAATGATGACGACACTGACGAGGATAGAGTTCCTAATTACGCAGATGGTGACGATGATGGTGATGGTGTTCCAACTAGAGAAGAAATTGATTTTGATGCTCAAGGAAATTTGATCTTACCATTACCTGATTCTAACGGTAATGGTATTCCAGATTATCTGGATTCAACGTTTCCTGCTCAAAATTAATCTTCAGTTTTGTCTCGTCCTAAATAACCGATACAGATTATTAGCCATTAAATTTATAATTTAAACCTTAACGATGCTAGCATCGTTAAGGTTTTTTGATTTATACGATTTTCTTTTGAGTTTGTTTTGCTTGTGCATTTCCATCGGAGTTAACATATGATTAGATAAATGTGGTCTGAGATTATTGTAAATACTGACTGCATCAGCGATAAGCTTTTTCTTTAATGTCATATCCTTTATGTTTTTAGCAATGTTGAACTCTTGTTTAAGTATACCATTGATTCTCTCTGCGATTGCATTTTCATAAGGATCATATTTTTCTGTCATACTTGTTTTTATGTTGTTTTTGTCTAACATTTCTTGATAGTCATTTGAGCAGTATTGTAGTCCTCTATCTGAATGATGGATTAAAGGTTCTT